>JAXLUW010000008.1:0-55010 GCA_046329305.1 Cytophagales bacterium | reverse complement strand
ATTTATTTAAAAAGTGATGCAAATATATACTCTAGTATTTTAATAGACAAATATAATCTCTATTTTTTTAGTAGAGATTATGTTTCCTCAGAGTTCTACACGTGTTTTGTCATTTACTGCATCTTCAAGTGAAGTTTTGTCCATAACGTCTACTATGGCATCTCTAACTTTTTTCATGGCTTTTCTTACTTCGCAAGTTTCTTCGTTAGCACATTCATTACATTTTTTATAAAAAAGTTTGCTAACACAATGAACAGGGGCAAGGCCACCATCTATAAATCTGACAATATCACCCACAGATATATCATTAGGTTGTTTAGAAAGTTTGTAGCCACCGTGTTTTCCTCTCATACTTTCAAGGAACCCTTTTTTCTTAAGTTCTAATAATATGGCTTCAACAAACTTCTGTGGCATACCATCATTTTTGATGATTTCTGAAATTTGAATGTATCTATCGTTGTGTTGTGCAAGATAAATTACAGATTTTAACGCATATTTTGCTTTTTTCGACAGCAAATTGTTTTACTTTAAATACAAATTAATAATTTTACTGAAATTAATATTCAAATATATTGACACCAAACGTATTTCACAAGGTTGATTTATCACAATTTAGTTTTTTAGTAACTGGTGGTGCTGGGTTCATAGGTTCAAACCTAGTAGAATACTTGGTAACTCAAGGGGCAAAACATGTTAAAATTTTAGATAATTTAGCAACTGGAAATCTTAAAAATATTTCTCATTTGCTTCATTTGGAAAATGTTACTTTTTTAAATGGTGATATTCGTAGTGTTTTAGATTGCCAAAATGCAACTCAGAATGTTGATTTTGTTTTTCATCAGGCGGCTTTGGGCTCGGTGCCACGTAGTATTAATGATCCTGCAACTACCAATGAAGTTAACATTACTGGTTTTATAAATATATTAAATGCTTGTAGAAATTCAAATGTTAAAAGAATAGTTTATGCAAGTTCTTCTTCAGTTTATGGCAGCGATACTACCTTGCCCAAAAAAGAAGAATTTGTTGGCTTACCGTTGTCACCCTATGCAGTAACCAAAAAAACAAATGAATTGTATGCCGATGTTTTTTATAAAACGTATGGTTTGGAGGTAATCGGACTCAGGTATTTTAATATTTTTGGCCCTAACCAAAGTCCAGAAGGTGAATATGCTGCTTTAATTCCTAAGTTTATCAAGGCGATATTGACTCAAAATTCACCAGTGGTTTATGGAGACGGTATGCAGGCTAGAGATTTTACATTTGTAGAAAATGCAGTTCAAGCAAATATTAAAGCTATATTTGCACCTAAAGAAGCTGTAAATAAGGTTTATAATATAGCGGTAGGAGAAAATACATCAGTTTTAGAGTTATTTAAAATCTTAAAAGAAATATCTAATTCGGACGTACAAGTGGTACATGCAGAGCCTAGAAAAGGCGAAATAAGAGATAGTTTAGCAGATATATCTAATGCGTGTGAATTTTTAGAATATATGCCTACCGTAAATGTTAAAGTAGGCTTAGAGAAAACGTGGAATTGGTTTTTAGAAAATAAAGAAATTTTAATAAATAAGTAATATAATGAAAGGTATAATTTTAGCTGGTGGTTCTGGCACAAGGTTGCATCCGCTTACTTTGGCAATGAGTAAACAAATGATGCCTGTGTATGACAAGCCAATGATTTACTATCCATTGTCAGTATTAATGATGAGTGGAATAAACGAAATCTTGATTATTTCTACACCCCATGATTTGCCAAACTTTAAAAAATTATTGGGAGATGGTGCTCAAATAGGATGTAAATTTAGTTATGCCGAACAACCAAGCCCAGACGGCTTAGCTCAGGCGTTCATAATAGGAGAGGAGTTTATTGGTAATGACTCTGTGGCGTTAATATTGGGTGATAATATTTTTTATGGTTCTGGTTTAACTAAAACCTTACAAAGTGCTGCAAATCCTGAGGGAGGTATTGTGTTTGCATACCATGTAAACGATCCTGAAAGATACGGTGTTGTGGAATTTGATAAGGATTTAAAAGCTATTTCAATAGAAGAAAAACCTACGAGCCCTAAGTCTCACTACGCTGTTCCTGGTTTGTATTATTATGATAACGAAGTAGTTCATATTGCAAAAAGTATAAAACCAAGCCCTCGTGGAGAATTAGAAATTACGGATATTAACAAATGGTATTTAGAAAAAGGTAAGCTTGAGGTTCGTATATTAAATAGAGGTACGGCTTGGCTAGACACCGGAACACACGCTTCATTAATGCAAGCGGGACAGTTTGTACAAGTGATAGAAGAAAGACAAGGATTAAAAGTGGGATGTATAGAAGAAGTGGCCTATCGTATGGGTTTCATTGATGCTTCTCAACTAGAAAAAGTAGCAGCTCCGCTTGTTAAAAGTGGATATGGAAAATACTTATTAGATTTGTTAAAAAATAATCTATTGTAATTTATTAGAACTAGGAGTTGTTGTAAACTCCTAGTTCTTAAATATAAAAAACACACCACTTATAAGTAAGCCTAATCCTAACAGATGATTCCATCTTAAATCACCTTCTTTGAATATGTAGATATAAAAAAATACAAAAACTATAATAGAAATAGTTTCTTGTATGGTTTTTAATTGAAACATATTAAATGGTCCTCCATTAGATTGATGCCCAATTTTGTTCGCAGGTACTTGGAAAATATATTCAAACAATGCTATACCCCAACTTAAAAAAACGATACCCCAAATCCCTGATTTTTCTAAAATACTCAATTTGTTTTTCCAATGGATATGTCCATACCATGCTAGTGTCATAAATACGTTTGAAATTATTAATAGAATTATGGAATAAAGACCTTTCATGTGATACAATTCAATTAAATGATTAATGATTTGTAAAATTAATATTAATATTCTATATTTGCAGTCCCTTTAAGGGTAGAAAAAAATATTTCAACGATGAATCCGTTAGTAAAAGAAATTAGCGACGCGTTATATGCTGAGAAAAGAGCCTCTGTACCGTCATTCAATCCTGGTGATACTATAAATGTATCTGTGAAAATTAAAGAAGGAAACAAAGAGCGTATCCAGAATTTTCAAGGATTGGTTGTTCAAAAAAGAAACAACAACAGTGTAGGTGAAACAGTTACAGTTAGAAAAATTTCTAACGGTGTAGGTGTAGAAAGAATTTTCCCTATTTTGTCTCCATCAATCGACTCTATCGAAGTTGTAAGAAGAGGTAAAGTAAGAAGAGCTAGATTGTTTTACATCCGTAAGGCTAAAGGTAAAAAAGCTAGAATCAAAGAAAAAATTGTTAAATCATAGTTTTCTGATTTCAGTAATAAAACAAAAAAGAGGCTTAAAGCCTCTTTTTTGTTTTATATGGTGCTTAAAATTAAGCATATTTTTCAACAAAACCTCTTAATCCGCCCATAGCGTTACCTTCTCCTAAAGCGTAGAATTTCCACTCATTGTTTTGGCGTTGTAGTTTACCGAATATCATACCAGCGTCATAGCTGTTTTGAGAGTCAAGGTCATATCTTAAGATTTCTTTTTTGTTTTCAACATCATATAATCTTATGTAAGCATCTGCCAATAACCCAAAATTGTGTCTTCTTGTTTCAGCTTCGTGAATAGAAACTGTAACCAATATTTCAGAAACAGATGCGTCTACTAAATCTAGGTTACAAAGAATCATTTCATCATCGTCATCTCCAAAACCACTTCTGTTATCTCCTGTATGTTGTATAGAGCCATCTGGTGACTTTAGGTTGTTGTAAAATACAAAATAGTTGTCGTTTGGAAGCTTACCGCTAGAATTTACTAAAAATACAGATGCATCTAAGTCTAAGCTGTTTCCTTGTTTTACTTCCCAACCCAGTCCAAACATTATTTTTTTTAAACCTGGTTCTTCTTTAGTTAAATTAAAAGAACCACCTTTTTTTAAGTTAATCGACATTGTCTGTTATTTATTGTTAAAAAAATCTTTGAATTTATCGTCAATATTGTTTTTGTTATCTGTTTTATTTAATTCATCAAAAATCTGTTGAATATCTTTTTTATTGTCAAGTTGTTTCTGTTTTATCTCTTGTTCTTTGGGTGCTTGTTCATTGAATTTTCTTTGTAGAAGGTCTTGCTTTTTTTGTTCTTCTAAAAGTTTCTTTTGAATTTCGTCTTCTTCTAGCTTTTTACGAATAGCATCTAAGTCGTTTTCTACTTTTGAGTTACTTTCTAAAAGTTCGAAGTCTTTGTCTATACGCGAAGTAGCTTCTGATAGCTCCATTTTAGCCTCTGCTTCAGCAGCCATAGCTAAGATTTTTTCTTCGTATTTATCAAAATTTCCTAAGCCAGATGTTGAAATTCCACCTAATTGACTAGCAATTTCTGATTGTGCTTTTGAGGAGTTGGCTTGAGCTATAAGTATAGATTCTTTTGATTTAGCCTCATCAAATTTGCTCTTCATTCTATCTAGCTGATTACGCAATTGGTCCACAGTTTGGCCAGCTTGTGCCGTCATTGTAGAATATTGAGTAATCTGTTTGTCTAAATTTGATTTTTTTTCAAGTGCTTTTTTAGCTAAATTTTCATCGCCACTTTTGAGGGCAAGGGTCGCTTTGGTGTACCAGTCTTCAGATTCTTGCTTAAAACCACTTAGTTTTTTATCTAACGTTTTATGATTGGCCATGGCTTTAGCTAATGCTTCTGTTGATTTCACAATAGCGTCTTCCATTTCAACAATAGCTAACTTAATCATTTTTACAGGATCCTCAATTTGATCCAAAGCGTCATTAGCGTTAGATTTAAAAATTCTAGCAATACGATTAAAAATACTGTTTCTCATAAATGTTTTTCTACGATTTTGTTTTTAAAAAGTTGTTTTGGTAAGTCTAAATCTTACTTTATGTTTTTAATTTTTTTAAGGTATTCACAAATTTTTCAAAATTAGATAATTGGTATTCTTTGAGTTCTCCTGAATAGTTTTCTCCAATTTTCAGATAGTTTTTTGTAAAGTACCTAGAAGTATATCCCCATTTGTTTAAAAAGGTGTTTTTACCCTTGTTTTTCTTTATTCTTGAAACTGATTTAGACCCAAAATGATAAACTTTACTTTCTCCGACACCTTTAAATATGCGAACTCCTAGTTCCCAAAGTTTTCTTGAAAAATCAGGGTCACTGTACATTCCTGGACTAAACTCTACACTGTATCCACCAGCCATATCCCAAATGTCTTTATGAACTACATTCGGAGGCCAAGTGCTTCCAAACCAATCAGTTTTGATATGGTTTTTGTAATTAGTTAATAATTCATCTTCTTTGAAGCTTTCTAAACTATTACCATAATTACCCACTAGTACTGCTGGGTTTCCAGTATCAAAGTACTCTATCATGGTTGCAGACAAGAAAAAATAGATATGTCCAATTTTCTTTATTTCTTCTACTAAAAAGTAATCCCATTCAGGACACACGTACATGTCGTCATTGATGTAAAGAATATACTCTGTTCTGCTTATGCTCGCAGCCAAATTCATGGCCTTACAGATACCAATGTTTTCTTTGGAATGCGTAAATGAAATGTATTCTTGGTTTTTAGCCCATTCCAATGTTCCGTCGGTGCCGTCGTTTATATGTAAAACTATTTCATGGTTATAGCTTGAGTTTTTGTTTATGCTATTTATGAGAGTCTGTACATAAGGTAAATTATTCCAAGTAGGTATAACAATCGTAAATTTAGAATCTGGTTTTAATAGGCCTATTTTTTTATTTATGGGACTCGTTACCATCTTTGTTTTGTAATTTTTGTGCTTCGTATAGTTTTATGTATTTATAAAATGTGCCACTGGCGTTAGTAAATGATATTACAAGTCCTTTGTAGCCAAACATGAAACCTTTGTCAAGTATATAATCTCTGAAAAATGCAAATAATCCTTTATAGATAGATTTAAAAACAGAGGATGATTTTTTGTTTAGATTTTGTTTGATGTATAAATCTGAATAAAAATTCATCTTTTGAATTAACTGAAAAATACTGTCGTAAGGATAATGTTTGATATGTCCTTCCACTGATTTAACAACAGTATCAGTATGCTCTACAATATATTCATGTACTAAAACGGGAGCAAAGTTTGTATGTGTTTTATTGAAAATTCTTATAGGCTTGTCGTCTTTCCAGCCCGCACCAGAAATATGTTGATCTTTGTAATAATTTTTTCTGCAAATTTTATACACCGCATTTGGTTGTTCAAATTTGTGATTTGCTATGAAGTGGAGTGCCTGTGTATCTAAAAACTCATCCACATCTAAAGATAAAATCCAATCGTATTTAGCAAACGAACAAGCTAATTTTTTAGCTTTACCGAAACCTTCAAAAGTAAAATAATGAATTTCTGTGTTGGAATATGTTTGTGCTATTTGTGCTGATTGATCCGTAGTTCTGTCGTCAATCAGCACAATAATGTTTTCAAATATATTTTCTAATTGTTGTAAAAATTTAGGTAAATGTACACTGCCATCTTTTACAATAACTACAACAGAAATATTCATTTTAAATATAATTAGTTAGCAAATTGTTTTTCTAACTCTTGCTCTAGTTCTTCGCCTCTGAGGTTAATAGCTATTATTTTACCATCTTTTCCAATTAAATAAGTAGCAGGAATAGAGGTTACTTTATAAACTTGAGCTTGTGGAGACTCCCAACCTTTTAGTTCAGATACTTGAGTCCACGTTAAATTGTCTTCAGATATGGCTTGTTGCCAATCTGCTTTGTTTTCATCCAAAGAAAATGAGAGGATATCAAATCCTTTGTCTTTGTATTTTTGATATAGTTTTACAACGTTAGGGTTTTCTTCGCGACAAGGCTTGCACCATGATGCCCAGAAATCTAATAAAACTATTTTACCTTTAAAATCTGATAGTTTAACCCATTTGTCGTTAGGCGTAGATACTGAAAAATCAGGTGCCATATCGCCAATTTTTAAACCTCTGTTGGCATCTACAAATTTTACAAAGTTTTTTGTGTATTTTGAGTTTGGTAGATTTTTGTTCATTTCTTGAGATAATGAATCTAAAAAATTAAAATCAACCTTTGGAGAAATGAAATTTGCGGCTAAGCTCATAGCGGGTAGGGTAGGGCCAAACTTTCTTATCAAGTTCTTAGCATCTTCTACGGTTTGCATATAAGTATTGTCAGCTTTCTCTAATAAGGCTTGAGCTTCGGTTTGTTTACCTTGCTGTATAAGTGTAAAATATTCTTTTTGTAAGTTTTCTGCTTGTACTTGATAGCTGTTTAAAAGATTAACGGCTAATTTCATGTTGTCGTTATCCACAGAACCTGATACAGTAAAGTCTGTACTTCCTTTTTTACCATCAGCTTTTACCGAAAGATTTTCACCAGGTCCGCCAACTAAAAATATCATTTGCTTTTTGCATACATCTAAATAGTAAAATGATTTCTCAGTAGCTTTTGTTTTGATTTCAAAAGTCTTAGAATTGCTCATTTTAACTGAATCTATGTTAGTAACAGCGGAGTCATTGACCATCTTAAGGACTACATATCCGCTAGAAGTATCTGCCAATTCTCCTTTGATGATTAATTCGTTTCCTTCTTGTTTCTTACACGCAACAAAAACAAGAGACAAAGCAACTAATGTAATGTATGATTTCATTTTAATATAAAAAGCCCCTAAAAAGGGGCATTGTTTATTTATTCTTCTAATTTTTTCTTTAATAATTCGGTAGTTACTTTAGGGTCTGCTTTGCCACCAGAAAGTTTCATCACTTCACCCATAAACATACCAATTAATCCCTTTTTACCAGCCTTATACTCAGCTGCTTTTTCTGGGAATTTACTTACTACTTGGTCTACAAATCCTTGTAATGCACCTGCGTCACTTTGTTGAATAAGGTTCAATCTTTCAGCTACAGATAGAGCTGATTGTGAAGGATTTGCTATGATTTCAGGGTAAATTTTATCTTTAGCCACAGAATTACTCACTTTATTGCTATCAACCAAAGCTATTAGTTCTGCAATTTGTTCTGGTTTTACAGAGAATTGCGAAATATCCATGGTGAGTTCGTTCAAATATGATTTCACCGCACCCATCATCCAGTTACTAGCAGCTTTGTAGTTTTGGGTATAGTTACAAATTTCATCAAAATACAAGGCCATTCCTTTTTCGTCTGTCAGAACGAAAGCATCGTACTCTGGTAGGCCATATTGCTTTGTAAATTTATCAAATAATTCAGATGGTAATGCAGGCATTTCAGCTTTCACAGCGGCTAACCATTCGTCAGAAATAACTACAGGTTGCAAATCAGGTTCTGGAAAGTAGCGATAGTCGTTCATATCTTCTTTGGTACGCATTCCTTTACTTTCGCCTGTAGTGGCATCAAAGGTACGTGTTTCAGAAAAAATACTTCCACCCGCTTCTATTATGTCTATTTGTCTTTTGATTTCATGTTCTATGGCTCTCTGAACGTTTCTAAAAGAGTTCATGTTTTTAAGCTCCACTTTTTTGCCGTATTCAGTAGCACCTTTCAGCATCACAGAAACGTTTGCGTCGCATCTGAGAGAACCTTCTTCCATGTTCCCATCACATACTTCTAGGTATTCAACTAGTTTTTTGATTTCCGTCAAGTATGCATAAGCTTCGTCAGAATCTCTAAGGTCTGGTTCCGAAACTATTTCTATAAGAGGAGTACCCGCTCTGTTTAAGTCTACTAATGTATCCACCTCTTCAGCTAAGTGCATAGACTTACCAGCATCTTCCTCCATGTGGATTCTGTTTAATTTAATGATTTTGTCAGAACCATCTTTAAGTTTGATTCTCACTTCTCCACCTTTACAAATTGGTGCTTTATCTTGAGTAATTTGGTAGCCTTTTGGAAGATCTGGATAGAAATAATTTTTTCTATCAAAAAAGTTATATCTCGTAATTTCACAACCACAAGCCAATCCCATTTTCATTGAAAATTCAACCGCTTTTTTATTAGCTTTTGGTAGGGTTCCTGGGTGAGCAAGTGTTACTACCGATATATTTGTATTGGGCATAGCTCCATATTCTGATGCTTCCCATGAAAATGCTTTAGTTTTTGTAAGTAACTGAGCGTGAACTTCCAAGCCTATTACAGGTTGGTATTTATCGTATACTGACATATTTTTTGAATACAAAAAAATTTATGAATCTACAAAGTTAAGAATATTATACTTTTTTGAAAGAAAATTAGATTTTGAATCTGTTTTGTATCCCTTTTTTCTGTGATTTATTTTATTGGTTTCATATTTTAAAATAGATTAAATTTGTCAAAATTTTAATTAATTGAAGACGTATTTAAGAATTATATCTTATGCAAAACCTTTTGCTCGTTTTGCAATCCCTTACTTTATATTTACCTTAATTTCTGTATTATTTAGCTTGGTTACTTTTTACATGTTAGTACCCATGTTAGATATTATTTTTAATAAGGTAATTACACAACAAACCAATTCATTACCTGATTTTGAATTTAGTAAAGATTACATCAATGCCTTGTCTTTGTATTTGTATTCATACGTAAAACAAAGTGGATTTTTGGGAGCTGCCGGCCCACTAATTGTGGTTTGTCTTATAATCATTTCAAGTAATTTGATTTCTAATATTTTTAAGTTTATGGCAGCACGAATTGTACACACTGCCAGATATTATATTATTAAAAAATTACGTAATCAACTGTACGAAAAGCTCATAAATATGGAAATTGCTTTTTTTTCAAATGAAAGAAAAGGTGATTTGTTGTCTAGGTTTTCTTTTGATATGATTAATATAGAGAACTTGATCGTTGATACCTTAAAAGCATTTATTAGAGATCCATTTACCTTGATATTTTATTTTGGGTTTTTAATATTTATGTCTTGGAAACTGACCTTAATAGCGGCGGTTATTTTGCCAATTGGAGGTACATTAATTTCTCTTATTTCTAAACGATTAAGAAAGCAAGCCCAAATAATTAATGATACCAATGGCGAACAATTGAGTATTTTGGAAGAGTCTTTTTCAGGATTGAGAGTAATTAAATCATTTACTTCTGAGCTATTTGTGCGAGGAAGATACGATGCACTGAACACTGTAAATACGGATGCACGTAAGCAACACGATGTGCGTTTGGAATTGTCTAGTTCTTTGTCAGAAGTTTTTGGGATTTCTATGATAGCCTTGATACTGTTTTTGGGAGGAAATATTGTTTTGGGTGGTTCTAATGAAATCAAAGCGAGTGAATTTATTGCATATTTGGGGTTGTTTTCTCAGATTATTGTTCCTGCAAAGAGTTTGGTGAATTGTATTGGTGTGATTCAGAAAGGATTAGTGTCTGGTGAAAAGGTTTTTGAAATTTTGGATAAAGAAGTTAAAATTGAAGATGCACCTGATGCGGTAGCTTTAGCTAATTTTGAGGATAAAATAGAAATAAAAAATTTAAGTTTTAAATACGGTGAAAGATACGTGTTGAAAAACATCAATTTGAATATACCTAGAGGAAAAGTTATAGCTTTTGTGGGTCCATCTGGCAGTGGAAAATCCACTTTAGCAGATCTTATTTCTAGATTTTATGATATTGAAGAAGGTGAAATACTAATTGACGGTATCAACATTAAGAAAATAAAACAACAAAGTTTAAGAGAAAATATAGGAATTGTTGCACAAGAAGCCGTACTTTTTAATGATACCATTGCCAATAATATTGCTTTTGGGAACACTACGGTAAGTCAAAAAGATATAGAAGATTCAGCCAGAGCAGCCAATGCACATGAATTTATTGTAAAAACTGAAAAAGGTTACGATACTAATATTGGCGATAGAGGAAATAAATTGTCTGGCGGACAAAAACAACGTTTGAGTATTGCAAGAGCAGTGCTCAAAAACCCAAACATTTTAATCTTGGACGAAGCCACATCGGCACTTGATACAGAGTCTGAAAGATTGGTACAAGATGCATTGAATCATTTGATGAACAACAGAACATCTGTGGTTATTGCTCATAGACTCAGCACTATAAGAAATGCTGATATTATTTATGTGCTCAGTGAAGGAGAAATTATAGAACAAGGGAATCACGAAGAACTCATGAGCGAACAAGGAATGTATTACAAACTTGTAAGTTTACAGAATAGTAAATAATGAAAGAAGATATAGTAAATTTTGTAAAAGGGGAGTTGAATGTGGCTCTGGAAGTTTTGAAATCTTTTACGTCTCAAGAAAAAAATATTGAAGCCATTCACAATGCTGCAAGTTTGATGGTTGCTGCTGTGAATAATGGAAACAAGATTATTTCTTGTGGTAATGGAGGCTCCTCATGCGACGCCATGCATTTTTCAGAAGAACTTACAGGTAAATATAGAGAAAACAGAAGGGCAATTCCAGCACTTTCTATTTCAGAATCTGGGCATTTGACTTGTGTGGCAAATGATTTTGGATATGCACAGGTTTTTTCTAGATACCTTGAAGCTTTAGGAAAAGAAGGTGATGTGCTTTTGGCGATTACTACAAGTGGTAATTCTGAAAATGTGGTTTTAGCTGCCAAAAAAGCAAAAGAATTGGGTATTAAAGTGGTAGGCCTCACGGGTAATGCTGGTGGGAAATTAGCAGAACTTTGTGACGTTGAAATAAGAGTACCTTATAAGGGTTTTGCAGATAGAATTCAAGAGGTGCACATTAAAGTTATTCATATTTTAATTGCACTTATAGAAAAAGGAATTCAATAAAAAGTACGCTTTTTAAAAGCGTACTCCTAGGTCTATTCCTATTAAATTGTTTCTTACTTTTAACAAATCTGTGAGTTTGGCATTATTATAAGTGTTGCCAAACTTGTCTTTGAAAATCAAATTTGGATTGAGTGTATTACTAAGTCCGATGTCTATGTTTAAGCCTAAAACTAAAGAAATTTTATCTGCTATTTCATATTCCACTCCAGGGTTTATCAGTAACGAAAATGCTAATGGATTAAATAAGGCCATAGTTTTATTATTCCCATTTTGAGCACGCGAGTCGTTGTTGTACTTTATTTGTTTGGCCATGTTCCAAAAGTGAGCATAATCTCCGTAATTGTCTTTGGTGTATAATTGCTCTTTAAGTTTTAACCCAATTTTAGGACCTACTTCTACATACCATTTCAACTTTTTTGTGATTTCTTTAGGTGCTGTATATTTCAACACAAGTGGTATTTCCATGTAAGTCATGTAATACTTAGAGTCATATCTATCTTGTCCGCCCCCATCATAATTGTAAAGAGAAAGATTAACACTTGTAAAATATAGACCTGGTGAAAATTTTAAATTTTTATCTCCCAAATCATAATTTACACCTAAACCCGCATACGAGTTACTTTCTTGAGCTTTACTTGTAGCTCCATCAGCAGGATAATAATCACCAGAAGTTCTGTTGTCTAGATCGTTTACATACGCAGCATTAGAACCTGCTTTTAATCTTACAGATAATCTGCCTTCTGTTTTTTGTGAAATTGCAGAAAGGTGCATCATTAAAAATAGAACAAATGAACTGTATTTAAATAATTTCATATTTTGATTAATTTTAACTACTACGTAAAAGTAATATTCAATTCATAAAGTTCAAATTTTATATTATTCATCAGAGTCTGAATCTTCATCTTTGTTGTTTTTCTCTTCTGGTTCTAATATTTCAATATATGGTTTTATGTAATAAATACTTTTGTTTTTAATATTTGTGAGAGAAATAATCAAAGTTTTAGATTTTGGACTAAACCAAAATAAAGTGTTGTAACCTTTCCACCAGCCATTATGATAAATATATTTTACATTTTTTTGATCTTTATCTAGCCACAATCGGAATCCTAAACCGTAGTTTTTTCTGCCAGGATATTCAAAACTTTGTGGTAAAAAAGCCATTTCTAAAGTTTCACGTTTTAATAAACACGTTCCGTTTAGTGCGTTGTACCAAATAATAAGGTCGTTAAGACAAGAATAAATACCTTTGTCTCCCAATACGTCATCGTAAAAATCTTTAGGAATAAGTCTGGTTCTTTCGTAGCCTTTGGTGATGTTTGTGTTTTGTGGTAAGTTGTTGATTAGGTAGGTGTTATTCATGCCTAAAGGTTTGAATATTTTTTGATTTAAATATTCTGTAAAAGACAAACCACTTATTTGTTCAATGATAGCCGCCAAAACAGCATAGTTGCTGTTGTTGTAACAGAAAGATTTATTAGGTCTGTTGTAAGGATCTGGTTTTACATTTATAAGCCATTGAATTATTTTTTGATTGTCAGGTTTAGTTACGTTTCTACGCATACTGTCATCAAAAGCATACATGTAGTTCGGTAGACCACTTCTATGACTTAGTAACGACTTGATTTTTATGTTTTTGTAAGGAAATTCAGGGAAAAACTTTTCAACGGAATCATCAAGATTTAATTTCTTTTGTTCTATCAGTTGTAGTGTTGCTACAGCTGTAAAAGTTTTTGATAGAGAAGCCAGCTGAAAGAGCGTATTTTCATTAATAATTTCAGATTTTTCGCAATTCATACAAGTACTTCCTTGAATAAATTTTGTTATGACAATACCTTTTTGCTGAATATAAAGTAAGCCATTTAGTTTTTTTAAATGTTGTATAGAGTCAATCCTGTGCTGTATGGCTTGTGATTTAGAATCAGCAAAGATAGAATCTTTGATTTTTGCATATTTTTTAGGACTCAAATAAGGTTTACAATCGTTTGTACTTACAGAATCGTCTTTTAATGTGGCGTTGATACCTGATGCTGTTTCGTCTGTACAGGAAATAAAAAATGTGAATGAGATAATTAAAATGAAGTAATAGAACTTCTTCATATTTGAGCAGTCTTTTAAAAATGCAAAAATATAATATTTAAGTGATACTTTTTGAAATGTTTGAAATAAAGTAGACTAGTATTATTTTATCATAATGAATTTCAGTTGATTATGATCTTATTTTTAAATTTATATGGTTAATTTTTGCATTTTTTTTAACTCACTAAAATACAAGAGGCTTCAAAATTTACTAATAATTTTGAAGAATATGTCTTAAGTTGAACTTACTTTTAAACTAAAATAAATTGATTGCACTATATTTCTTATATTTGAACATCAATTATAATTGCCCAAAACTGTAATAAAGCGATGAGTGAGATTTTTATTAAAGAGATTAAAGTGAACAAAGTACGTCACTTACATGATTTATACATTCCAATTTCTGATAATGAAAAAAAACACCTAATTATTACTGGGAAAAATGGAAGTGGGAAAACGAGTCTGTTATTAGAAATAAAGAAGCATCTTGAGGGGATTCCAAATGAGGAATTATTAAATATTGAGAATTTAAAAAACGAAATATGGAATTCGGAAAGTTCGCTCAAGAATGCAAAAAATAAATTAGAATCAGAAAATGATGGATTAAAAAGAATAGGTTTAAAAGGATATATAAAAATTACGGAAGATTTTATAAAGAATGACAAAATTCAAATAGAAAAATTTAGTTCAATTGAATTAATTTTTAAAAATTTAGAGTTTGTATATGAACATTACAAGAAAGGAGAATTTGTTTTCGCATTTTTTAATTCTAAACGTACCACACAGTTAACATTACCTAAAGGTATTCAAAAGCTTGAAATCAAAAAAGTCTATAATATTGAAGAAAAAGCTAATCAAAGTTTTATCCAATATTTAGTTAATTTGAAGGCACAAAGATCTTTTGCTAGAGATGCAAATAATATGAAAACTGTAGAAGAAATTGATTTATGGTTTCAATCATTTGAAGGTTATCTCAAAGAACTCTTTGGAGACCCTAGCTTATACTTAGAATTTGATAGTGACAATTTTGACTTTAATATTGTACAGGAAGGTAAGGAGAAATATAATTTCAATACTCTATCAGATGGTTATTCTGCGATTCTGAATATCATCACAGAATTGATTATGAGAATGGAAAAGAAAAGCCCAAGGTTTTATGATACTCAAGGCATTGTACTCATCGACGAAGTAGAGACACATTTACACATAGACCTGCAGAAGCAAATCTTACCTTTCTTGACCAAGGTATTCCCCAAGATTCAGTTTATCGTAACCACACATTCACCTTTTGTGCTCAACTCCATCAGCAATGCGACTGTGTACGATCTGGAACTGCAAGAACCTGTCCACGATATGTCTGGTTATTCAGTGGAGGGTATTATAGAAAGTTATTTTGATGCAGATAAATATTCAGATGTCCTTAAAGGTCAAGTAGCAGAATATGAAACTTTGTGGTTAAAGGAAAACCTGAGTGATGACGAACTTTTAAAACTTAAGGAGTTACGGAATTACTTTACACATCTACCCAAAATAAATTCAGAAGAGTTTGAGCTTAAAATCAAACAAATAGAACTTTCCAAAATCAGGAAAATATGATCAACGTAACGAAGTCGCAACCTGCTCCGTTATGTTTAGCCATAGAAAAAGAAAAAACTAATGGAAATTATAAAGGAGAAGAAGTTCTTCAAAAATTATATGAAGATTCGCACAATAAGTGTTATCTGTGTGAAGAAAAGGAGATCACGACGATCAATGTAGAACATTTTTATACCTCACAAGGGTAATAAGGATCTTAAATTTGATTGGGATAATCTTTTTTTTTCTTGTGGTCACTGCAACAATACAAAGTTGGAGAAGCATGGCAATCTTTTGAAATGTACAGATCCTCTACATAAAATCGTAGAACTTTTGAAATTTGAGTTGTTTGCATTTCCAAAAGAAACACTTACGATTATTCCTCTTACAAATGATGAAAAAGTAATCAATACTTCCAAATTATTAAATGATATTCACCAAGGGACGACATTCTTAAAAAAGATAGAGAGTAATAATTTGAGAAGTAAAATTTGTAAAGAGCTCAATACTTTTTTTGACTATCTAAAAGAATATAAGGCTGACAACATCAGTCCAGAAAGGAAAAATGCTTTATTTCACAAGATAAGTATAGAGCTTGGTCCTCAGTCTCCATTCACGGCCTTTAAAATCTGGGTGATCAAAAGTAATGCTGAATTCTTGAAGGACTTTGGGGAGCTAATCTAAATTTTAAAATATATAGACTTGAAGTTGTTAGACATGATATTCGAGTCCTAATTTGTTGCAATAAAGGTATTTGAAAAAAATTTTGTCTTATTTTTTATTCGGCCTAATATAAAGTGGTTTACAAATCCAGAAAAAATAATTTTGTAAACTACTTTTTTGCAAAAAAATAAGCATGTGGAAAATAACCACATGCTAATGAGAGCATTATAAAAGTTTTTTTTTAATTAATTTTAGTCAGTTTTAACATGATTACATCATGTTCTTTAATTTCTTTTTTGAAAATTTCATTGGTTGTTCCTACTTCTTGATGAGCAAACAAATCTCTTATTTTATATGAGTGATGTATAAAATGTGCTTCTTTGCCTTTCATAGCATCTTCTATTCGTTCGTGTAGTTTCCAGTCAAAAGAAATTTGTTTGGTACCTTTGCCTCTGTTTAGAAACAATACAGCCCAGTTATCGTTCGCTATTGGTTTTGCCCATATTTCCAGATTGTCTTCGCTCATAAATCTGAAACCTTCTAGTGCTTCTGTATCTTGGTTTACGGCTATCACTTCTTTATTGGTTAAGATTTCTAAAGTTTCTTTGTTGGCTTTTCTTAAGTCATTACCCATTATGAGTGGGCTGTTGTGCATACACCACAACGCAAAGTGACTTTTATCTTCATAAACAGTCATCCCGTTTCCAACTTCCATCATATCAAGATCATTCCAAGCGTCGTTAGTAGAATATTGACGTAATCTTTCGTTAGCGTGCATATCCACTATTTTCATAACACCCCAAGACGACCAAGAACCGTGGTTAAGTTCGCAATCCCAGCAATTGGTTATATCTCCAGATATTCTCCATAAATGCCCAATATCTTTACCCCAGTTCCATGGTTTATTTTCTCCCCATTCACAAATACTGAATATCATGGGTCTTTTAGCACTATACAATGCATCTCTCATGGTAATGTATGCACTCTCTGCGTTTATTTTTGGTGTATTGCACCAGTCATATTTTAAAAAATCTATTCCCCACGAAGCGTATGTTAAGGCATCTTGATATTCATGACCTCTGCTGCCAGGGTAGCCCGCACAAGTTTTTTCACCCGCACAATTATATATTCCTAGTTTCAATCCTTTACTGTGAACATAATCTGCAAGTGCTTTGATTCCATTTGGGAATTTTTTAGGGTCAGCCACTAGATTTCCTTGAGCATCTCTTTCTTTGGCCATCCAACCGTCATCCATTACAATATATGTATAGCCGGCATCTTTAAGACCTTTGTTTACATAAACGTCTGCAATATCTTTTACAAGTTGTTCGTTTATGTCTGTACCAAATGTGTTCCAGCTGTTCCAGCCCATAGGTGGAGTTTTTGCTAAACCGTTGAATTTTTGAGCCTGAGCTGCAAAGCAGCTCATTCCCAAAATAATAGATAATGTAAAATTTAAAGTGGATTTAATCATCTTATTTATAAATAGTTAAAAATAATACTTGCTAATAAGTGTGAGCTAGAGTCAAAATTTTAATTTTTTGATTTAAACTATTTAAATCAACTTTTTTGTCTATTTTGAAGCTCACAGTTTTGGAAGAATTGGCATCTAAATCAAAAAAGTTTGAACTTAAGTTAGTATCTATTCCGTCAAAATACACATACACATTTTTCGCAAAGACATTTGTTTTGAGTTCTATACTGTACTCTTGGGTTCCTTTTTCAGTAATTTTGTAAGTAACAGTAGGTAGAGGTAATTTTAAATCTTTGTGTGCCACAAAGAAATAATTATTTTCTGCAATAATTTCATGTGGTGTTTTTAAAATAGCTTTAACATACACTTCATTTTTTGATGCAGATTTAAGGATATCAGAGATAGATTGCTCTAGTACTAATTTGCTGGTATTTCCAATAATTTCTATTGGGATTACTTTGTTTTGAATTATTTTACCATTAAAGTCTAATACTGAGAGTATTAAATCTGCTTTTTTATTTTCTAGTTTATCAGAAACTACAAATACATTTAAGTTATTGTTTTTTGGAGTTAAACTAATTAAATAATTTTCGTAAGAATTTCTGGCTTGATAATGTCCTGCTTTCCAGTTTCCATAATAATCTATGGTAGACCATGAAATTGTAGGCCAACAGTCATTTATTTGCCAGTACATAGAACCCATTGTGTATGGTCTGTTTCTACGATGCGCCTCGGCAGCTGTCTTAATAGCTTGAGCATGAAGCAACTGGCTTACGTATACATAAGATTCAAAATCTTTAGGATTTTTAAATTCTCTTTTCATGTATCGGTCAATTACATCGTTTCCATTACAACCTTTACCAAGAGATTCCATAGGGCTTCTTTGTCTTTTATAGAGCACTTTAGACTTAATTTGGAAATTCTCTTCTGTAGTAATTTTCTTTAAGGTGTTTATACAAGGATACGACTGAAATCCGTATTCACTTATAAATCGGCCTGGATGTTGCTCATAAGCCGTAAATGGCTGATCCCCAAACCAAACAGGCCAGAAATGTTGATCTCCCGAGAATGGATTTTGAAGTTTACCATGCTCTGATTGAGGAGAACAAGACCAATACAGTTTTTCTGGATCAAATTTTGATACAACTTTTGGGAGAACCTCATAAAATATTGTTGTGTAATATTTCCACAAAGTATCTTTTTGTTGGTCGTTGTATCCAAATCTCTGTTGGAAATTCCATTCGTGCCATCCGTTAAGAGTTTCATTGTTACCAGCCCAAAGCATGATGTTGGGGTAGTTTCTTAGTCTTTTAACTTGTTGTTCTGCTTCTATTTCTACATTTTTCGCAAAATCTTTATCGCCAGGGTACATACTGCAAGCAAACATGAAGTCGTGGTAAAGTATGATACCTTTTTCTGCACATAAGTCGTAGAAATAATCAATTTCATATACAGCACCTCCCCAAACTCGTAAGATGTTCATGTGAGCATCTAGGGCTTCGTTGATTACTCTGTTGTATTTTGCAGAATCTACTCTCGGTATCAGATTGTCTCCTGGTATGTAGTCTGCACCTTTCATGAAAACAGGTACACCATTAAGTTCTACATAGAAAGATTTACCAGCAGAATCTGGTTTTTGAATTACTTTTAATGATTTTACCCCTAGTTTGGTAGTTTTAGAGTCAGTTTCTGCTCCGTTTGTAACTAAAGAAGTTTTTACTTGATACAATTTTTGTTTGCCAAGTCCAGCACACCACCACAATTCTGGATTATTGATAGTGAATTTTAGCTTTAAATCATTGGTTCCTTTTTTTAACGAAACCTTTTGGCTTGCAACAGACTTGTCATCTACAGAGATTTTGATTTCAGCTTCACCGTCTTTGGTAGCTTGAACAGATATTTCTGAGGTGTATTCAGCTAACTCATTTGTTAATTTGTTCTGTTTTAAAAAAACGTCCGCAATGGAAGCATTTGACCATGTTTTTAATAAAATAGGTTGCCAAATTCCTGAAGTAACTAATCGTGGCCCCCAATCCCAACCAAAATGATAAGCAGCTTTTCTGGTAAGTACAGAATTTTGTTTACCTTTTGGTGCTTGTTCGTTTTGAACAGGTATTAAAAATCCTAATTTATCTAATTTTTCTTGACCTATTTTTACGGGAGATTTAAATATTATTCTAATTGAATTTTTACCTTCTTTAAGATATTTTGAGCAATTAGCTTCCCAGGATCTAAACATATTATCCGCAGTTAATATCAGCGAATCATTTAAAAACACATCGGCATAGGTGTCCAGTCCTTTAAAGATCAATTCTTTATTTTCATGTGCAAATTGGTCTTTAGAAACGTCAAAAGTAGTTTTGTATTCCCAGTCTTTTTGCTCAATCCACTGTATGCTGTCTTCGTTTAATTCAACAAATGGATCTTTGATGATACCGTTAGTCAAAAGGTCTTGATGTACTGTGCCAGGAACTTTTGCAGGCATCCAGTTAGTCTTGTCAGATTGTTTAAATTCCCAATTACCTTTTATTTCAGTTAGTGAATTAATCGATGATTTTGTTTTACAAGAAAACAACAAAAGACTGCATCCAATTACGTAAGATGTAATTCTTGTAGAATTTGAAAGTAAGGATGAATAGTTTTTAACAAGACTATGAAGGGTCATTTTGTATTAAAATTTGTTACGTATTAAGTTCAAATCTACTTTGAATTCATGGTGTTACAAAATAATTTTAATCAAAATTAAAGACATGGAAATCCGCTTTAGGCGTGTTTTTTTAGTTGATATTTGAAGTTTTTATTTTGTTTTTCGTATTATTTTTTTTGATTTAGGCACTTTGATAACTATTTTTTTTCTGGGTCTAAAATACATTCAGTCCACTTTTCTAGTTTTTTCCCATCTGTTTTATAAGAATCTAGATGCTCTTTTATTTTTTGCAAAAAGCTCCAGCACGTTTTTTGTCTCAATTTTAAGATATTTGATAAGTTGGTAGAGGTAAGTTTTTCTTTACTTGATATGTACAGAAATAACATATAAAACGCTTTGGTCAATGGGAATTTAACTCTACTAAAAATGGTGTTTAATAAAGCAGATTCTTCATAGTTACATTTACTACATCTTCTAGAAAAGGGAGCTTTACCTTCAGAAAACTTTTGATTTTCACATTTAGAACATTTATATCCATTTTTCCATTTTAAATCTGCTAAAAACTCTAAACAAGATTCATCAGTTGGGTATATTTGACAGAATTCTTCAAAATTTATTCCTTTCAGCATTACACGTGCTTTCGCAAGTTCTTGCACATCATATTGTAATTGATGATTATCTTCTTTTAACGTTTCGTTGTCTTCTTGCAGAAGTTCGTTTATACGTTTTATTTCATGATATGCTTTTTCTAATTCATTTTTGGCCAAATTTAATTCGGAAGTTCTTTGTTGTACTGCATTTTCTAATTCTTTATTAAGCTTATCTTTAAGAGTTTCGTTTTCTTTTAATTTTTCTATTATTAATTGATCCGTTTTTTCTTTTTCAATTTTTAAAAATCTAAATCTATCACCTATAGCTCTTGAAAAGAAAAATACTTCGATCAAAAGACCCAAATTGAAGGCGTAAACTGTAATCACATTTGAATTTATCACGCTTTTTTCCATTAAAATAAAGGTGATGAGCCCTATAAATAATCCAGAAAATCCAGCTATAAAATATCTTGCAGGACTATACCCGTTTTTATAAACATAAATAGCTGTACCAAAAATTATACTAAAAGGAATTATGACAACAAATAAAAACCAATTTGTATGAAATATGAATTGGTCTAACAGAACAAATATTACATAAAAAATAATTGCTATAACAATGTATAAATTTTGTTTTTTGTAACTACGATTTAAATTTAAAAAACTACTAGAATACAGATAAATTGAAACAACAAACAATAAATTGCTAATGACATATATAGAGTTGTTAATAATTGGATTATTTGGCCAAATAAATTGAAATCCCATGGTGTCGTTTGAGGTGTTAAATACTAAAGTACTTACTGCATACAGTACATAGTATAAATATACTTTGTCTCTTACAGACATGAATATAGACAAATTATACAAAGCCATTACTAGAATGATACCATAGTAAATTCCTAAAATGAAATATTCAGAAATGGTATATTTTGAGAAAAATTGTTCACTCTGAAAAGCTATTTTAAATGAAAATGGATTTGTTGAATTATAATTTAAGTAAAAGGTTTTGCATTTATTATAGGGTAAATGAATACTTGTAGCAATACTATTGGTATAATATTTTCTTAATTCAAATGGAATTTCAAATCCACCTTGAGTCTTTAAAACTAATTTACCATCTGGGCTTAATTCATATATTTTTAAATTTCCCACATGTGGGTCTCCTTGTAACAATACCCAATTATTATTTTGTGGGTTTATATTTTTTACTGAGATTTTTACCCAATAATTACCTGTATATTTTTGATTTAATTGGTTTATGGGTTCAAAATTACTATTAATTATATTTTGAAGAGTCGAATTAGTATTGTTTTGAACGAATCCAATTTCATTTTTATGGAGTAAATAATCACTGTAGTTTTTATTCTCAGATGCTATAATTACAGTATCTATATTTTTAGCACATGAAATGGAATGGTTAAAAATCATTAAGACAACAATAGTTATTGCTTTAAGTATGATTTTTAAATATCGGTTTTTGATGTTCATCTACATTATAGGAATTACACAAATTTTTATAAAATTATTTAAATATTCAATTAGTATTTTTTCTTGAAATATTTATTTTTCTAATTTTCTAGTTATTAATGTGCCTAAATAATTCGTTTGTGATTAAAATTAACTTATTAATTATGAATAAAATAATATTTATTATATCAAATTGAATTTATATTAATGTGCCTAAAAAATACGCTTAAATCGTTGAAAATTAAATAGTTACGATTTTAAATTTATTTACAATTACTTGTTTTTTAATCAGAACAATTTTTTCTTTGTCATAATCTTGAGTTCATTGTACCAAAACAAGATGAATTTGAGCAATTATAATAATACACTCTATAAAATAACTTATGAAAATTAAGTGGTCTATCTTTTTAAGCTTGATGTTTTTAATATCAAGTATAGTATTGGCAGTAACGTATGATGGCGGTTCGTTGCTCCAAAATGGTAATTTTGAAAATGCTACTCAAAATTGGGAAATTAAAAATGCTGAATTAACAACTACAGCTTATGAAGGGAAAAATTCTTTACTTCTTAAATCTTCCTCAAATCAGGTTTCTCAAATTGCACAAACACTAACAGTTTCTTCAGACCAGAAAGCTTTAATGTTTTACGGTTTTGCTAAGACAGAAAATTCTACTTCAAGAGTAGATATTAGCTTTATAGGTACTGATGGGCTTGTACTAGGAAAAACTCGTAGTTTGTCTTTTTCTAAAAACGCAGATTGGAAGTCGTATAATTTGTATGTTAAAGTTCCAAAATTTGCAGATAAGGTTAAAGTAGTAGTCTCGAACACAAACGGTACACTTGTTATAGATGCTTTAGGCTTAGATGTGGTACCGGTGCAAAGTTTTGTAGCTTTTGAAAATGTAGAAGACGAAACTAATCCTTTTAGTTATGTACCTAATGTGAGTACTGTTAATAATTTGGGCGATAATTGGCTTAAAAATTCAAGTTTTGAAGAAGAAATGACCAATTGGTTGCCTTGGAGTGCAGATGTTTCCATTACAACAAACGAACACAATGGAGGTAACGCAGCTCTGAAAATTTCTCAAGATTCTCCCAAATGGATGGGAGCTACTCAAACATTAGATTTACCCAAAGGTGTAAACAAAGTAACACTTTCTTGTAAAATTAAAACAGATAACGTAGTACAAGGTGCTAATCCTTGGGAAAAGGTTATCTGTAAAGTTATATTTAAAGGAGCATCAGGTGAAGAGATTCAAGAAGGTGTAGCCGCTGAAATGATTGGTACAAAAGATTGGAAAACATTTATAAAATCTTTTTCTGTACCAGCTAAAACCAAAACTATAGAAGTAGTTTGTGCATTAGGAAACTGTACAGGTACGGCATATTTTGACGACATCATTCTGAATGATAAAGAGCCTGATTTTAGTACCATACCTACTGAAATTGTTAATGGTAATTTTGAAGAAGGACTTGATTCTTGGAATCAATGGGGAGCGGTTCCATTTTCAGAAGCTAAAGTAGGTGCAAATTGTGCGTTTATAGAAAACGATAATGCAAAATGGTCTGGTTGTCAGCAAGAAATACCACTTCAAAAAGGAGTAAAAATAATAGAATTTTCTGGATGGGTAAAAACAGAAAAAGTAGTAGGTGGTAGAAATAACTGGGAAAAAGCAGTTTATAAAATAGAGTTTTTAAATGCTAAAGGTGAAGCTATTGGCGACAACACCATTGCTGGTTTAACAGGTACTACTCCTTGGACTTTCTATAAGAAGAATTTTAAAGTTCCTGCTAATGCTCAAATGGTTAGAGTATTGTTGGCATTGGGAAATTCAACAGGTAAAGTTTGGTTTGATGATTTGTCAGTACAAGTAGGTTCTGAAGATGCATACGTGGCAGAAAGAGCAGTATTAATAAATGGTGGATTTGAAAATGGGATGGACGGCTGGCCAGATTGGGCAGGCGAAATAGCAACCGTTTCTCATACAGGAAACAGTTCGTTAGTAGTAAAAAATGACACTAAAGAACGTAAATGGATCATGAGAAGACAGTCTATAGCTATACCGAAAGGCTCTCAGAATTTTAAATTGGCTGCATGGGTAAAGCTTGAGAATGCTGAAAAAATGTCAAATGGTTGGGAAGGAGCTAGAGTATATGTTACTTATAAAGATAAATCTGGAAACGATGTGCCCAATGCAGAATCTAAACTATTTAAAGGTGACGGAAATTCTGATTGGCAGCAAATTTCTGGAGAATATTCTGTACCCAATGGTGCCTCTGAAATAAATGTTCATATTGGTTTGGCAAATGCTTTTGGGGCTATTTATGCTGATGATGTTGAATTAACTTTTGAAAGTAAAGAAGATTTATATAAATCAGTTAAAGAAGGATGGTATGTATTAGATACTAAGCCAGACATGTATTCAGGACATTATGCGGATTGGTCGTCTTTATTAGATGCCCCAGCAGGTAAACATGGTTTCTTGAAAGTTCAAAATGGTAAAGAAGTTTTTGAAGATGGAACTTTAGCTCGTTTTTGGGGCGTGAATATGACTGCTGAATTCTGTTTTTTAGAAAAAGCAAGAGCAGATTCACTAGCCAATAGATATGCTAAAATGGGTTGTAATTTGGTGCGTTTTCACCATTTAGAAGCACCATGGGGAAAACGTAATCTTTTTGGTGGGGGAGATGTGCCTTCTACAAGAAAATTAGATCCTGAAAGTATGGATAAATTGGACTATCTAATTGCCGCATTTAAAAAGAAAGGTATTTATGTGTATCTAGATTTGTTGGTACAGCGTCAGTTTAGACCAAACGACGTAGCAAAAGGTGCTGAAACTGAAAACGGTGCTAAACAAGCGGGTGTGTTTGATGACAAGCTCATAGAATTACAAAAAGAATTTAATGAACAAATGTTTACACATATAAATAAATACACTGGTTTTGCTTATAAAGATGACCCTGTATTTATTGGCTCTGAACTTGTTAATGAAACGTGGATAGGTGGGCAATGGCAAGGTGATATATTAACACCTTATTATGCAAAAGTACTAGACGATAAGTTTGCAAAAAGTCCTTTTTATGCAGGTAAGCCAAGATCGGTATTAAAGCAATTGCCTCCATTAAATATTTATTGTGCTCAAAGACTTACAGCTGAAAATAAAAATTCAGATTCTGTAAATACTATGAAGTTCTTATTACATGAAGAAGCTAAGTATGTTGATGAAATGACTGCACATTTACGTAAAGTGGGTGTGAAGTATCCAATTGCGTACACGAACTTTCCATATTCATTTACTGCATTGCTTAAAAATAAAAGTAAAGGAGATATAATTATTAATAATACGTATTGGTCACACCCTTGGGATTATGATTTGGGTGCTTTATCGCCAACATACATACGTTCTCAATTACATTTACACAACGCTAGTTTAATTGTACAAAATGCAATGTATGCTGTAAAAGGTAAACCATTTATGGTTACAGAATGGAACGCCTGTTATCCGAATCCTCAAAGATGTGATGGTGTGCCAATGATGGCTGCTTATGGTTCTCTGCAAGGGTGGCAAAATTTTACTCAATTTACCATGTCTGATGACCCTAATGGTGCTACTAGTTTGACGCCTTTTGGCGTAGCAAACGACCCTATCCATATGGCTCAGTGGGTTGTGGGTGCTCCTATGTTCCTAAGAGGAGACATAAAAGAAGCAAAAAGTGTTTTCAGACATACTATAAAACCAGAATTGGTTACTAGTTTACCTAATCAAGATCCATTTTTGCCGAATAACTTTTTCTTACCGTATGTAACTAAGTTCGAAAATTCTTTCGAAAATGATTCAATTGGTAAAATAAATGATTTTGCAAAATACATAGATACCAAAAATGAAGTTTACGCCAGTGAGACTGATGAGTTAAAAATTGATGGTAAACAGAAAATTTTTACAGTAAAAGCACCTAAAACACAAGGAGTAGTAGCAGAGTTTAAAGGTAAAAAAATTGATCTACCATTTTTTAAAGTAAATGTTGATAATGATTTTGCTTCTGTGTTTGCTGTTTCTAAAGACAACAAAGATTTAGTAAACTCTAAAAATTTCTTTTTGGTAGTAACTACTAACGTTGAAATGAAAGGACAAGAATGGGATCCCAATTTTAGAGAAGATTGGAAAGCTGGAGGAAATGGTCAACTACGCAAAGCTGGTATTTTTCCATTGTTAGCAGAAATGGCAAAAGGAAAACTTGTAATTAAAAAAGACATAGATATCTCTAAAATTAAAGTATCTACTTACACTATGTATGGTTCTAAAATAAATCAAAACATCACTTTACAAAAAACAAGTGCTGGAATAGAATTAGATCTGAGCCAATTAAGAAGTTTTGTTGTAGAAATAACCATTGAATAATTCAAATATCAAATGAATTTCACTTTTAAATATATACTAATAGTATCCCTTATTTGTCTAGGAGAGTATTCTTGGGCAACAGATACTCTCAACGTAAACCAGAACCAAGAACTGAAAAGCAAAAGTAAAGTTCAGTTTATGAAATTGCCAAGTTCTGATTCAGGTTCAAGGTTAAAGTTGATATTTAATCTTACTAAAAAGGAAGAAGAAGCACCTAAAAATGTGGTGGTGTCTTTTTCTGGTCAGTTTAGGCTGTCAACAGATTACAGAGTCATGAGCGAAATTTACTCTGGATTACCACAGAAGGCCTTGGTTTTAAACGGTTGGGTACAGCCATCTAATGTTTTGCGAAATCAAAACTATGCAAACCCATTATTGTATTTGGAAACAAACATAAAACCAAATGCTAAAACAAATATTTCTGTAGGTTATTCTTTTAATCATGATTTTTCAGGTGCTAATGATAGCTTGAGCCGATCTGCCAATATATTTAGATTGTTGATGGCCAGTGCTTCTATTGATACTAAATATGGTAAATTTAAAATTGGTAGTGCTGGAGCAAGTGGTTTTCCAAATGTGTTGAGTCCATTAACTTCAGGTCAAAATACATACCATTTTAATCCATTCTTTAAATTACCATGGGATTGGTTCAAATCTAATTCAGAAAAAGTAGATTATTTTTACAATAATCAGTCTGTAGCTTTAGATCCAAAATATTCGTCAACTTCTGCGGGTGTACAAGGTGCTGTTTTAGAATGTACTAACTTGCCTAAAGGTTTTGGAGCAAACTTTATTTTGGGAAAAATAAATCAGACAGGTGGTTACTTAGAAATTAATGATTATCCGGCTAATAATTTATTGAGAACTTTGTCTAAAGAAGCATATACTCAAACTCTTGGAGGGCGAATATCCAAAAAAATAAAAAAACATGAATTTGGAATTAATGGCTTGTTAAATACGGGTTACATAAACAACTATACCGAAAACCTAAAATCAAAACAATATTTCGTGACTACCAACGGTATTCTTACCTTCAAAAAGATGTTCGTTAATTATGAAATTGGTATTTCTGAATTTTCTACTCCTGCACCTTTCGGACGCTGGGGGAGACCTGAAACATTTGGCCAAGGATATAATTCTGGTGTCAATCAAATGTTGAGTTTGAAAATTGGTTTTGTGAAAGACCTTGTAAAGTTCCCTTCGTTTTTTCAATTGTATTCTATCGGGAAAGATGTAGTCAATCAAAACAGTTCTATTATAAACACTACTGGTACAAACAATACGGCTATCATGCCTAGTTATTTGTACGAAGTAAATGTGTATCGATCGGGTATGTTAGAAGTAGATCAAGTGGCTAATAACAGAAATGGATTTTTGTTTGATATCACCAGAGAAATCAATAAAAATTTAAAATTGAATTTTGCAGGGAATTATTCTAGAGAATTGTCTGACGAATGGGACGTAATTACAATGCAGCATCAGGTTAGTAAATATCAGAGATCACAGTTTGGGTATTATCAGAATAATTATGGGCCTTATGCAAGAACTCTTAATCAGTTTATACGCTCTTACGAAACATTTACTGTTACAGATTCTAGCGTTCATGGTAAAAAGAAAAACTTCTATGTTTGGGATTTTACAGCAAAAAGAAAATTAAAAGTTTTAGGCAAACTTATGGTTCTTGGTTCTTATACCAGTTTCAATTCTGTAAGTAATGAAATGTGGCCGGTACCAGTTTTTACAAACAAAGCCTTTGTTAGACAGCTTTATGAAGAAGTAAATATGAATTATTTAATTCATCCCAAATTCAATCTTACAGCTCAGCTAGGTTATGAAAGAGTAGAAGGTAATAAACAAATAGATACCACTTCATCGGGCAAAACAGTTTCTCAAAGAGGTTATTGTATGGGTGCAGGATTTGACTGGATGTTTTCTAAAAATGCAGGTTTTTACATACGTCAAGTATGGTTTGCTCATAAAGACATAAATTTTGAAAAGGATAAGTTTAAAGGCTTCAATACATTGGCTGAAATAAAAGTGTTTTTTTAATTAAAGTAGAATTATAGTAGATATTTAAAATATTAAAAGTGAAAAAGTTTAAATTAATTATTGTCAATTTAGTACTATTTGGAAGTGTTGCTCAAGCACAACTTAATAAAGTAGTGGATTATTCTGGATTATACAGAATGAATGGTCAATATAATCATATAGGTGGAAATGCATTTGCAGGAGATACTGTCTCTGAAAGAAGAAGTTCTAATGCGTATGTTTTGTTTGATTTAGGCTTGAACGTAAACCCATTTAAAGAATTAAAAGTAAGTGCAATTTTACGTTCACGTTCAAACATAGGTGCTTCTTATAGCCAACAATTAGGGCCGAATATATTACAATTTCGTCAGGTTAGAGTAGAAGGTAACTTTGCCAAAGTTATTAAATATCAACTTGGAGACATAGATGTGTCTTTAACAAAATATACGATTTTTAACTCTAATGAATCTTTTAATGAGTACGAAGCTGAAGCTTTTGCTATGAGAAGAAATATAGTTTCTTATGAGAATTTTAACGTTGGAAATAATTGGCGTATGCAAGGTGGACAGTTTGAAACAAATTTACTTTTCAGAAAATACATTGAGCGTGTAAAAGCAAAAGCAATTTTAACAAGAGTAAAAAAATCTAACATAACTACCATACCTGACAGATACGTTTTGGCGGGTAATTTGAATGTTGTTCAAGGTAAATATTTAGAAATAGGAGGTAACTATGTGCGAATGTTTGACAACGTAGGTACTGCTGTAGATACCACCTATAATTATGCTAACAGTTTACTTACAGGTAATTATAAGTTGAAATTAGATGTGGGTAATCTACAATATGCTTTATACGGAGAAGGCGGTCCTTCATTTTTCAAATACACCGAAAAATCAACCAAAAAAGAAGAAAAATTTAACGATTATTTCTATGATTTAGGGATTTCTTCTACCTACAAGCCAGGTAAGATTAAAGTTTACGGAGAATATAGAAACGTAGGTCCATTGTTTACAAGCCCTACAGCTCAAACTTTGAGATTGTATCCTTATAGCGGTGGTGCTGAGGTGAAAATGTTTAGTAATGGATTAAATAGATTAGCAGGTATATATGACAGATTAACAAACGAAGGTATGTATAATCAATCTATTTATGTGGGATTGATGAGTTATTTACCAATCTATGGAAATGTGACACCTTATGGACAGGCAACTCCAAATCGTAAAGGTTTTACTGTAGGCATTGATAGAGCAGATTCTTCAAATATATTAAATGTACACGCGAAAGCTCAAGTGTTAACAGAAGTTATGGGAGAAGGTACGGAGTCATTAAGAAATTTTACAGCCTTAGAAGCGGGTACTAAATTAGGTTTGACTGAATTGTTAAAACTGAAAAAGAATCTAGCTTTAACTGTAGGTTTTGCAAGTGAAAAAACTGAGAGAGATGGAGCTGCTCCTATTAACTTTAAAACGACTTCAATAGATGCAGGATTAACTATTGAAACACTTAAAAAATTAGAATTAATGTTTGGAGTGAAATACGTAGCAGGTAAAGGCAATGAATTGTTAGCAAATAGAAATCTTTACAACACAATTCAGTCTTTTACAGACTATAAAATTGACTTGAAGCAAAATATTGTATCTGTAGGTGCTAGATACAAAATTTTTAAAGATTCTTATATTGGTTTAACCTACAATCAGTACAACAATATGTATGCTTTAGATGATAGCTTCTCGTATCAGTGGAAACAAATTTGGGGTAATTTAACTATTAAATTCTAAGTACATCACATGAAATACACAAGTATCTTGTTGGTTGCTTTATTTACATTTTGTGCTTGTAAAAGAAATGTAGATAAAAGTAAATTAGGACCAGAAGTTATCATTGTTCCTGAAAATTTTACCATTTCAGGATTTACAGTAATGCCTACGAATAACGCAAATTTGGCTATGAGTAATCCATATTTAAAAAGCGATTTTCCTCAAAAAGCAGAATATAAAATTACATACAGAGGTATTTTGTCTGGAGCTGAAACAGTAATAACTGGTACTGGCGAATATCTCGATTCTCTAAATTCTGCTTGGACAGGCGAAAGTGACAATATTTATATGTTCAAGAAAAATGAAAAATGTGAGGTTAAACTTTCTTTTAGAGGAGCTACTACCGAATATATTGATACCATAAATATTGTTTCTGAAAATAAGTACGATTACATAACACTCGTTAATGATTTTGAAGGTTATTCCATAAATAAAAATGGACCAAATGGAACATATTATGGGAACTATTTTGATGGAACAGATATAAAAAATGCGGATATAAACACTGATAATATTTCTTATGCTCCACAAGGGTATCAAACTTTAAATATGGAAGGGTATGATAGTAATAACAGTTTTTATATAGGTGGTTTTTATTTTTATCCATCTACCACATATTACACTTTTAAAGGAAATAACTTAGATTCTCTATATGTAAATGCATATGTTTATTCTTATTATGACAATAGTGCTATTTTGAGTGTTTCTTTTACTGATGCTGATGGTGATGAATTCACTTTAAAAGATATTAGTTTCACCGGAACAGGTTGGGGTTTAATGAATTTACCTCTTAAAAAATTTACAGATAACAATAAAAATGTAGGTAATGGAGTCATAAATCAAGATAAAATTATAGGCTTTAATCTAAATTTTAACGCTAAAACGGCAGGGTCATATGCTCATGCTTTGATAGATTATGTGAATGTGAGTTACGGAAAACCATTTAACCCTTAATTTGAATTTATATGAATAAAATAATTGCATATTGCTTATTTTCGATTGTATTATTGTCGGTTTCATGTAAAAGAGATGTCGAAAAAGACAAATTTGTAGGTCCTTTATATGTTACTACATCTGAAGATTTACAAATATCGGCTAATCCAGCAGATTTTACAGCTGGTGGAAGTGTGTTTTTTAAAGCCAAACTTACGAAGTCAAGTGCTTGGAAATTGAAAATTACTGGAAATAAATCTGGTGCATATAAAGTAATTTCAGATACTTCTCAAGTACTTGATATGACAAATACATCGTGGGACGGTAGTTCTGATACCACCGTAAAATTTATGTCAGAATCTTGCACTGCAACGCTCTATATGCCAGAGTCTGATAATACTAAATCTATAGAGTTTTCATATTTTTTAGGTCCTTTTTCTATTGTAGAAGATTTGGCAATCAATGCTAAACCCGTAGATTTTACCCAGAATGTATATTTTACAGCAAAATTAAACAGAATAAAATCATGGACTTTGACTATCAAAGGTCAAACTTCTGGTGCTGTTAAGAGAATCAAAGGTTATGATAATACGGTAAATTTGGCAAATGCCACTTGGGATGGCTCCAGCGATACCACATTCTTTTTTAGAAAATCAGAAACATGTATTGCTACATTGTCTTTCCCAGATACATCTTTGGTACAATCTATAGATTTTACTTTGAATACAGCCAAAACTCATACTGGGTATTTAATATGTGATTATGAATCTACCACCATGGCTTCCTATACAGATAGTTACATTGGAAACTATTTTGATGCAGCAGATAAAGCTACCAGTGTCATAGATTTGTTAGCATTTTCTCCTGCACCAGAAGGTGCTAAAGTGCTTAGCTTTAACTGTAATGATGTTAATTCTTCTTATTACACGGGTGGTGCGTATCATAATTCTAAAGGGAGCAACTTTGGTATTCCTGCATTTTCAAGTGATTCGGTTTATTTGAATATGTTTGTTTATGGATACAGTGGTGGCAATGCGGCACTAAGTATTGAAATAAAAGAAAGTGATGGAGATTCATGGAAGCCAGCCCAATTGTCAATAAACTGGGTAGGTTGGAAATTGGTTTCTTTCAAACTTGCAAATGCTACAGACGGTGGGAGTACAGGGAATAAAATAAAAGAATCTGCTAAAATTAATGCAGTAAATATTTCTATGAACTCTATTCCTCAAGGTCAAAATTGTAAAGCCTTGGTAGATTATTTAATATTTACAACTGGTTCTGTTTTAAAACCTTAATATTCAATTGTTTAATATAAATATGAACTTAACTGTAAGAGTTAGTTACGTATTGTTTTTAGTTTTCACTTTAGTACAGGCTTTCTCTCAAAATACAAATTTGAGAGAAAGGACTTGTCTCGATGAAAATTGGAAATTTGCATTTGGTCATGCCTATGACGCTGACAAAGATTTTGGTTTTGGAAAATCTTATTTTACTTATTTAGCTAAAGCAGGATTTGCAGATGGAGCTGCTGCTTCTAATTTTGATGACAGATATTGGAGAGTACTAAACTTGCCTCATGACTGGGCTGTAGAATTACCTTTTAATGAAAAAGCAAGTTATAGTCATGGTTTTAAACCTATTGGTAAGCAATTCCCTGAATCTTCGGTGGCTTGGTATAGAAAAAACATTCAAATACCCAATTCAGATTTTGGAAAAGTAATAAGTTTACAGTTTGACGGTGTTTTTAGAAATGCCGCAGTTTGGTTTAATGGTCATTTTCTTGGAAATAATGCTAGTGGTTATTTGCCCGTGTCTTATCAAATTTCAGAATTGATCAATTATGGTGGAGAGAATGTAATATCTGTAAGAGTGGATGCTTCCACTGAAGAGGGTTGGTTTTATGAAGGTGCTGGTATTTACAGACATGTTTGGTTGCAAAAAACAGCTCCTGTTCATGTAGCAAATTATGGAACTTTCGTTTCTTCTCAAATTTCAAAAGATTATGCTATTGTTAAAGTAAAATCCACAATTAACAATTTGTCAAGCCAAACGGTAAATGTGCGTTTAGTTGAAAAAATTATTGATAAAAATAATACTATAATTGCTTCAAATAAATCAGAAAATGTTGCTTGTGGATTTTTCAAATCCATTGATATTGAATCCAATATACCTGTAAATAATCCTATTTTATGGAATTTAGAAAATCCATATTTATATACTTTGGTAACGGAGGTGTATGCAAATGATACATTAAAAGATAGTTACAAAACCAAATTTGGTATACGAACTGCAAAATTTGATTCACAAAAAGGGTTTTTGTTAAATGGTAATAGAGTACAACTCAAAGGGACCAATAATCATCAGGATCATGCTGGTGTTGGAACTGCAATTACTGATTCTCTATTAATGTGGCGTCTAAAATCACTGAAAGCTTTTGGGAATAATGCCTATAGGTGTTCTCATCATCCGCCCTCAGAAGAATTACTTGATTTCTGTGATCAAATTGGAATGTTGGTTATTGATGAAAACCGACTTATGCAAACATCAGAAAAGGGTTTGAATGATTTGACTTTAATGATTAAAAGAGACCGTAACCATCCTGCAATAATTGCTTGGTCTGTTGGTAACGAAGAATGGATGATTGAAGGAAATGAAATAGGTCAGAGGATAGTGAATACTCTTCAGGGTGTTTGTAAAGGTTTAGATTCTACTAGAGCCACAACAGCAGGGGTAAGTAATGGATTTAAATCAGGAATCGCACATAATTTAGAAGTGATGGGCTATAACTATTTAGGTAATGGAGATATTGAATATCATTATAAAAACCATCCTCATATGCCTGGTATGGGAACTGAAGAGGGTTCTACTTTTACAACTAGAGGAGTTTATGAAAGCAACGATAGCTTGCATTACAAAGCAGCTTATGACCAGAAACCTAGACCTAGTTTTTTTACAATTCAAGAAGGATGGAAGTTTTATGCTCAGAGACCAAATCTAGCCGGTGTATTTTTTTGGACAGGTTTTGATTATAGGGGAGAAGCTACACCGTATTCTTGGCCTTCAGTTATGTCTTATTTTGGGTTGATGGATTTATGTGGTTTTCCTAAAGATAATGTACATTATTTAAAATCTTGGTGGAAACCCGAAGAGACTACACTACATATTTTGCCACACTGGAATTGGAAAGGAAAAGAAGGTAAATTGATAGACGTATGGGTTTACAGTAATTGCGAAGAAGTGGAGTTGTTTCTCAATAATAAATCACTTGGTACAAAAATCATGGAAACTAATGGCCATTTGTCTTGGCCAGTGAAATATGAAGCAGGAACACTCAAAGCAATAGGATATAAAAATTCAAAACAAGTTCTACAAAAAACAATAGCAACAACTAGCGAACCTACACAAATAGTTCTTCATAAAAATAAAGCATTTTTAAAAAATAATCTTGCAGAAACGGCTGTTATAGAAGTTTCAGTGGCCGATAAAAATAATTTATTTGTTCCTACAGCTGATAATGAAATATCATTTACAATAGAAGGTCCAGCAAAAATTATTGGAGTAGGGAACGGTGATCCTACTTCATTAGCAAAAGAAAAATTTATAGATTCTATCTTTACACTATCTATTAATAATTTAAAAGAAAAATCTATTGATTCTTCTAGTGTGCAAACGCTTCAGTTGAAAGATGCTAGTTTTAAAACTGCTTTTGAAGGCAGAAATTTTAAAAATCAAGCAAAAGCTTATGCATACTTTGGAGATTTTATTTTGCCTGAAAATTATGAAAAACTTAAAATAAGTTATTTTCATAAAAATATTTGTACCACACAATCGGTGTGGATTAACGGTCATTTATTAATAAATACTATTAAAAATGACCAGAAAGTTGATGGATTTTTAATTCCTACAAACTGGTTACAAAAAGGACAAAATCAGATAGTTATTCAAGGTTTGCCTTTACCTCAAAAATATGATTGGGAGTTGCCTAACAAAGATCCTGGATTGATACAAGCTATACTACCAGCTCAGCAAGTTAAAAGAAAATTGTTTAATGGTTTAGCTCAAGTGTTAATACAACCTACAACTGGTAAAGGTGTTGTGAAATTAACTGCTGTGTCTAAAGGATTAAAAGTTGGAGTAATTGAATTGATGAATTTATATTAAATTAAGTAACAAATGAGAGATAATAGGATGAGTTTTTTGAAAAGTAAATTATTTAGAATTTCAATTCTTTTAATTTTTGTACAAATTTTTGCACAAAAAACACCTCAAAAAGAAACAATGTTTGTTAATGGCAGGTTTTTGTATACTTCTGCAAATGAAAAAGTAGTTCTTAGAGGTGTAAATGAAATGTTTGTGTGGTCGGGAGATAAAACGGGACAGCAAATATTGCCAGAAATAGCAAAGACCGGTGCTAATACAGTAAGATTAGTTTGGACAACTGAAGGTAGTTTAGAAGAATATGATGCTTTGATACAAAATTGTATCAAAAATCATATGATTCCCATGGTTGAAATACACGATGCTACAGGTGATTTTTCAAAATTTGATATAGTACTTAACTATTGGCTGAAACCTGAAGTAAAAGAAATGATTAACAAACATCAAAAATGGGTGTTGTTAAATATTGCAAATGAAGTAGGTGATGGCAATGTTTCAGATTCTGTATTTATAGCTAAGTATTCTAATGCAATTAGTAAACTAAGAGAGGCTGGTTATAATATGCCTTTGATAATTGATGCTCCAGATTGGGGAAAAGATGAAAAAATGATTTCAAGAACTTGGCAAAGAATTTTGGGTCAAGATAAATTAAAAAATACAATGTTTTCTGTGCATACCTATTGGGTTGATAAAAATGCTGAAGCCAGACTTGATAATTTTATTGCAGAGGTGGTCAAACAAAATATACCTTTTTTGTTTGGTGAAGGACCAGAACCTTATGGTTGGGACTGTAGTACTTCTTTTCCATATTTACATTGTATGAAATTGGCTCAAGTAAACGAAATTGGCTGGCTTACATGGTCTTGGGGGGCCGTGAAAAACGGAGATTGTAAAAACAAAGGTGCATTTGACATGACTAGCGATGGTCAGTTTGGTAGCTGGAACAGCGACTGGGGCAGACTCATTTCTGTAGACGATGCCCATAGTATTCAGAAAACATCCATAAGACCAAAGTCTATATTGAAATAACAGATATTTAGTTTTTATTTTCTAAACCAACAGATTTCTTAACTGTTGGTTTTTTTATGGGTATATTGAACTATAATATCCTACATTTGTATTTATTATTCAAAACATATTTATGATACAAAGTACAGAATTATCACAACAGAAATGGGCAGTTTGGGGAGCAGTGGGTGTTGTGCTAATTTGGTCTCATTGGATAATAGTTTCTCGTTTAGGTGTAAACTCTCAATTGACACCTTTAGACATCAGTTTATTGAGATTTGGAACAGCCACACTATTTACTATTCCATTTTGGATGAAATACGACTGGAAAAAAGTCAATATTACACAAAGTGTGATTGTGGCTTTAGGTACAGGTTTCCCATATACGTTATTAAGTTTTTACGGTATGCAAACCGCCAAAGCAGCACGAGCAGGGGTATTGATAAATGGATTGTTGCCTGTTTTTGGGGCTGTATTTGCAGTTTTATGGTTGAAACATCAACTTAAAACTAAACATTTTATAGGGATATTATTGGTTTTAATTGCCAACTTTTCCATGTTATATTTTTCAGGTTTTCAAGTGTCAGCATCTATTCAGATGTTCGGAGTTTTGTGTTTAATCTGTGCTTCTTGTGTATATTCTGTTTACATGACTGCCGTAAAAGTTTGGGGTTTTACGTTTCAAGACGTAATAGCTCAAGTGCCAATTATTAATCTGATATTTCTTTTCCCTATTTGGTTTTTTTCAGAATCTCATATTTTAACAACTCCTTTTGAAAACATAGCTCTACAGTCAATATATCAAGGTGTAATAGTTACCTTAGGTGCAGGTACTTTGGTTACTAATGCTATTCAGAAATTAGGAGCCGTTACTACTTCATTATTTGTGGCTTTTGTACCTGCTATGGCCGCGGTTTTGGGCTTTTTGTACTTGAATGAGTCTCTGAGTATTGTAGAATTGGCTACAGTTGTTTTATGTACCGTAGGTATTGTGGTGTACACCAAGGCCTAATTTACTATTTCATGCTTACAGAAAATATAGATTTTTATTACGAAGGTCCTTACATAGTTTTTACAGAAACCTATCATCTTAAAAGAGGTTTTTGTTGTGGAAATGGTTGTAAGCATTGTCCTTATAAAAAGAATACTAAAATGAATAAAAATAAAATATTTTTGAATTGGAGTGGTGGTAAAGACTCTACTTGGGCACTGTATCAACTCTTGCAAAATAAAGACTATGAACTCACACATCTGATGTGTAATGTGAACAAACATTATGGCAGAATATCTATGCACGGCGTGCGAGAATCGTTGCTGGACATACAAGCCCAGCATCTGAATACAACCTTACATAAGTTGTATTTACCAGAACAACCAACCATGGAAGAATACGAAACGTTAATGAGTACTCAGCTAAATATTTATAAAGAAAAAGGAATTACCAAAGCTGCATTTGGTGATTTGTTCTTAGAAGATTTGCGTGCATACAGAGAAGAAAAGTTGAAATCTATAGGTTTTGAAGCCGTTTTTCCTATTTGGGGAGTAGATACCAAAACTATGCTTTTACAGTTTTTAGAGGCAGGATTTAAAACCATAGTAGTTTGTGTAGATGCACAAAAACTAGATAAGTCATTTGCAGGACGCATAATCGACCATGAATTTATAAAAGATTTGCCAGCAGATGTAGATGTTTGTGGCGAAAATGGAGAGTTTCATACTTTTTGTTTCGATGGTCCTATTTTTTCAAAACCAGTAGAATTTGAAATAGGAGAAACCGTATTTAAAAGTTATAAAAAACCCAACTCCAGCAGTGATGTTTGCACTTTGCCCGCCGATGAAGAACATATGGGCTTTTGGTTTACAGATTTGATTCCTAAATAAGAATATTAATAGGGAAATTTTGGGACGTTTCTGTAAGAGATAAAGAGGAGTAATTCATTTTTGATATCCTTGTTAGTTGTTTTTATTTAATTCTTTTTTTAATATTTTCAGTACACGTTTGTCAGTTCCAAAGGGTTCAAATATTTTTCTATCACTATTTCTAAAGAAATAAAATCCTCCCATACACATCCACCAATCTTTTTCTCGTTCGCCACCTGTACAATTTATTTTATAATCCAGAATATAATCAACTGATAAGGTATTAATAGTGTCTGAATATAACTTTTTTGAATACTTAATTCCTTTATTCATAAATAGATTTTCAACTTTTATTATGGTTTGTTCATAATCTTCAAACATTTTATGTTGAGCATATTCATCATAACCTATTGGTATCCTATTTATAGTATGTTTCCATTGGTTAAAATTCCTAATCAAAATTAATATTGATGATTTTTTGAGATCATTGGGTATTTCATCAGTTTCTTTTTTTGTTTGAAAAGAAAAAGATAAAATTAAAAGTATTGTTGCAAGGTAAATTCTCATGTAAGAATGTTTTGGAATAGTTTTATATCATTTTTTGTGTCTTTTGTATTGTGGAATCACGCTACCATTTAAGTTTTTTAATTAATTTTTTCTCTATTTTTAAGTTTATTGATTTTTTTATTGGTCGATTTTTCCATTCGTAAATAGATAATTCATTATTTTTTTTTTCAAGAATCCATTCAAAATCATTTCCATAAACTATATTTACTCCCCTGTCAAGTTCCCAATTACAACAACATTTTAAACTATCTTTATTCAAAGTTTTACTTAAATTCAAATAACCTCTTGCTTCAAATGCGGAATTTAAGAGTTTTATATGCTCGTATAAATAATCATTTTTGAAGCCGATATTATAAAAGACAAATATTGTATGCAATCCATATGGGGTGGTAAAATGCAAAGTATCATTTTTAATATTAATTTGTCCGATTGTTGTTATAGAATCTCTAATTATATTTTGATAATATTGATTTTCATACACTACCAAATTATTTGGAGAAATTGTCTTTAAGTCATATTGGTTGTAGTCATAATTCGCCCTTCCTTCATATAATAAGATGAACTTTTTGGTTGTATCTAAACTAATCAAAAAGAATTCTTTTGATTTTTCACATTCACATGGTAAATCTGTTTTTAAACAATTCAAATAATCTAAACCTATCCAATTGGAATAAATACTTTGTTTCTGTTTTTTAATGTAATTTTTCTGACCCAAACAGTTTGAAATTATCAGAAAATGCAAAAGTAATATAGGCGTATATCTAGGCAAATTGTTTAGTGATTTAGTTTTTACATGAAGATTTTCTGTTGAAAAACTCTTGAAAGTTATGTAAAAAATTTAAAATTGATAATATATATGGAGATTTTTAATTAAAATTAAAATCTAAATTTGGGGCATCCAATTGAATCTCTTTTGTAAATTAATCTGATTCTAAATTTTCTTGTAGTTTTTATACTTATAATATTTTTTTCTCCAAACTTAAATTCTATTTTTTTTCTTTTAGTAATTTTATTTTTCCATCCTATTCGTAGTTTTACATAGATTTCATTGATTGTTATGGTGTCGGTATCTTTTATAGACGACGGTAAAATAATGTTTGTAGAATCATTTATTAAAAACCGATTATAAAATTTATGATTAATGTATACTTCAATATGGTATTGATCTAAACAATTTGTACAATCGTCAGTTAAAACCATGAAAAATTTGTTGCGAGTATTAGAGGTGGTATCTATAATATTTAATTCTTTGTTAACTGGAATTGTATTATTTTCCACTTGAGCTTTACTTACAAATGACCAAAAGAAGAATAGAAACTTAAAAATACTTGTTTTTGAGCTTGAAATTGTTTGTATTAAAGGTTTTGGTGCAGATTTTTTTTCAAATTGATCATTTCTAAAAGCACCACAAAAATTTCCATTGTATTTTTTCCATATTTCATTTAAGAATTTTTCATCTTTATTTCTAAAATCATAAACAGGTTTTTCGCAATGAGAACAATATCTTTTAGTTGAATCATAAGGTAATGATTCATAGTGTATTTTATTACATGGTTCTGGAATATGAATATCTTGGTATTTTATCATTTAAAAATTTTATATAGATAACAATTTATCATAAAAAGTAAATATCTGGTTATTTGTATTTTTAATTTTATTTAAAATATAAAATAATACAACATTTTTTAGGATTTATTTCTAAAAAAAGTACTAGTTACTAATCATAATTCAATTTTAATTTCTATTAACAAAAAATTTAAGTTTTTATACTTGCTGAATGAATTGAAATTTTTAATGTTAAGGAAGTAAAGAATTGTGAATAAAATTTATGAACTAAATTATGGGTTCAAACCTTTAATATACTGTGTAAAATTGTCAATTAGTTGTTTTTCTTTTTTCTATTACCAATCCAATTAAAAGGAGATTTTAGATCTCCACGTCCATAGGTTGTTACATTGATTAGTATATCTTTATTGTCAAAAATATTTACCACTTCTCGCTATGAAAATAAATTAAAAAAACTCCAAATAAGATATACAATTATTAATAGTGAATTTATTCGGGTAGATTTCCATCTGAGTTGTTTGATAGTCTTATTTATTATTTGAATATTTTGGTCAAGGGATACACCACGAATTCTTTTGAAATTGTTTATAGTTAATTTTTTCTGCAAATTATCTCATCTATAATTTGTGGTGATTGATGTTAAAAATAGTCATAATATTAAATTTTGTTTAGTCAAAGTAAATTATTCATCTTCTTTCCTATATCCTTCATAATAATATGATTGTTCAATACTTTTTCCATCAATGTTTTTTATAAGAAACAAACAATTATTTAAATTCAAAAATACTCTAAATATTTATAAATAATATTAATATTCAAATGTTAGTATGTTAATAGCTTTTGTAGTGTATAGACTTATCCACACTTGCCACTTCACAAGAGGATGGATTTAACTACCCACAAAACACATTATGATTTTACGATAGGTATATTAAATATATTCTAAAAATATATACAGTTTGTTATCTAACTAAACAACATTTGAATGCGTATAAGGAAATGTATCCATGGTTTTTATGTGATTTTTTAAGAAAATTAGTTTTCATTTTTACCTTTTATCAGTTTTTATGTCTAAGAAAAAAGTTGTCATTTTAGGTGGCGGTGTAGCGGGTTTAAGTGCTGCTCATGAGCTTATCAAACGAAATTTTGAAGTTGAAGTATACGAACTTAAAGGAATTGCTGGAGGGAAGGCTCGTAGTTTGCCTGTTCCAGATTCTTCTGAAGGCGGTAGAAAACCTTTACCAGGCGAACATGGGTTTCGTTTTTTCCCTCGTTTTTATAGGCATGTTACTGCTACTATGCAAGAAATACCTTTCAAGGGAGGAAAAAGTGTTTTTGATAATTTAGTACAGACTACAGAAATTAGAGTGGCTAGATTTGGCAAAAAGTCATTTTACAGTCCTGCTCGGTTTCCTACATCTATTTCAGAAATCAAAAAGTTTATTGATTTAGATAAAGGTGTCGATTTGGGTCTTTCTGAGAAGGAAAAAGAATATTTTTCAGAAAGGGTTTGGCAATTGATGACTAGTTGTAAGGAGCGTAGAAAAAATGAGTATGAGCGTTTAGGTTGGTGGGAGTTTCTTGAGGCTGATCAGTTTTCTGAAGCTTATAAAACATACTTAGCTCGTGGCTTAACTCGAACACTGGTGGCTGCTAAGGCAGAGTTGGTGAGCACAAAAACTGGTGGTGATATTTTGCTCCAATTGATGTTTGATATATTAAAGCCAGGCACTAGTAGTGATAGGATTTTAAATGGTCCAACCAACGATGTTTGGATTGATCCGTGGATGGATTATTTGACAAAACAAGGTGTTAAATATTTTTATAATCATAAAACAGTTCAGTTTAATTGTACAGGAGATGTTATATCATCTGTTAATGTTGAGGTAGATGGAAATCTAAAAAATATAAAGGGCGACTATTTTGTTTCGTGTATGCCCGTAGAGGTGATATCAAAATTGTTAAGCCCAGACATGTTGAGAATAGATCCTACTTTAGATAGTTTGAATGAATTGGCGAAGCATGTTTCTTGGATGAATGGTCTTCAACTTTATTTAACACAAAATATAGATGTAAATAAGGGTCATACCATATATATAGATACACCTTGGGCGCTTACTTCCATATCTCAAGGACAATTTTGGGATAATTTTAACTGGTCTGATTACGGCGATGGAAATGTCAAAGGTATTTTGTCAATTGATATTTCTGATTGGTTTACACCTGGTATTTTGTTTAACAAACCTGCTTGTCAATGTACTACTACAGAGATTGTTGAAGAATGTTGGGCTCAAATAAAGAAAAGTTTAAATATTGATGGACAAGTGTTGCTTAAAGACGAGTATTTGCATTCTTGGAATCTTGATCCTAGTATAGTACCAGCAGTGCCAACAATAAATTTAGAGCCACTATTAGTAAATGACAAAAATACTTGGGGCTTGAGACCTTTTGCCTATACAGATATTTCTAATTTCTTTTTAGCTTCTGACTTTGTTAAAACAAACACAGATTTAGCAACTATGGAAGGTGCAAATGAGGCCGCACGTAGAGCTGTGAACGCCATTATAGACGCAAGCGAAAGTTCTGCTCCGTATTGTAAGGTTTGGGATTTGCATGAGCCTTTTTGGTTAACAATATTTAGATGGAAAGATAGGAGGAGATATAACAAAGGTCTACCGTGGGATGGTAAATTGCCTTTTGGCTTTGAAACACTAGCAAAAATTGTTCATTTTATTAAAAGAATCTTCAAATTTTAAATTTAAAACTATGGTATGGTTTAACACTGCGGAATATACCCCGCTACAATTAGGTCTTTTTGCTGTTGGGACATTTTTTTGGTTAGTATCTTACGTTTGTATTATAATTGGCATAAGAAAAAACAAGTTTGTTGAAATGCCAGCAGGGGTGATTTGTGCCAATATAACTTGGGAGTTTATTTGGGCCTTCATCCATCCCCAGAATATGGGTGAATTCATCGGGTTGGGTTATAAAGCTTGGGCTGTTATTGATGTTTATTTTATTTATGCAACTTATAAGTATGGTAAAGAACAGACCATCCCAGAATTTAGACCTTATTTTAATCATTTGATAACATTTGGTTTGGTTTCGTGGTTTATAGTTCAGTATTTTTATATACAGTGTGGATATGATAATGGTATAGGTGCAAATTCAGCATATATAATTAATATTTTGATTTCTTTGACCTACATTATGCTGATAATGAGGATTAAAGATATTAAATTGCTCTCATTTACCTCTGGTTGGGCCAAGGGTTTAGGTACGGGTTTGATTAGTATTATGTGTTTTTTGAAATGGCCTGAAAACACTTTTTTATTGTCGATGTGTGTTATTTGTGCAATAATGGACGTTTACTATATCTATATCTTCAGGCGTAGAGTTAAAGAACTCACAGCAGTTAGTAGTGTATAAGCGTAGTCGAACTCAAAATACAACTGGTACGAGCATCACGCTCGTACCTAAAAAAAGTAGCGTCTACTTTATATTTTTTTAGTTTACAATTCTAGTCCTTAAATCTCTAATTAAGACTAATTATTCTTCGTTTTTTGGGGTTATTATTTTTTGGTGCGGGTTTGTAATAAGAAAAAATCAACAGGTTTCTGGATTTAAATGATTAAATCCGTTAAAGTGTAGAGTGTTTAAATATAATTTGATAATTTGTAAAGTTAGCGATTGCTGGCCAAAGTCTTATAAAATTACTACACATTTGACAGTGGTACAAACTTTGATATTTGTTATATTGTTTGCTAATACTTATACAAAAAGTGAGTAGCCATTTTCTCTTCTAAATAAATGTATGATTGAGGAGCACAAAATTTTTCAAAAAAATCAGCTGGGTCAACACCTTCATCAAACTCTTCATAAGTATCAACACCAATTGAAAACCCTGTCTCTACGTTTTTATAATACTCAAAAAAGTCCTTTTTACTAATTCCACCAACTTTGTTAAATTTTTCCCATAGTCTTTCAGGTGAATCTTTAACTATTTCTCCTATTGTAAAAAAACCGATAATTTTTTTTTCGGGGGAAGAAGAATATACAAACACCTTATCTACCGGTTTTTTAAATATTTTTTTTCTAAACTCTACCTTTTTTACGCCTGACATAATAGCTTTAGCATAAATTGGTTTAATTGATAATATAACGCTTGTCAAAGTATCCTTCATTTTTCAATTTCAAATAATCGTCCTCATTCAGTTTTGTGACAGTCTGTAATTTATTTCTGAAACTGTCAATTTCATTTATTTTTTGCAATCGAATCTTCTTGTCCATATATGTAATTAACCTAAATGTTATTACATGTAACCATCCTTTTTCTTGCAACATTTTATTTAATTGATGTTGCGAAAATACAGTCTTTTTTTTAACTATATTCCATAAATCTTCAAAGTTATTTACCTTAGTAGCTGATTCCAAAATCCCAATTGGTTCAATAACTTTATTAGTCTTAGATGAATAAAAGAAAAGTAAATCTCCCTGTTTGAAATTCTTTACTCTTGTATTTGAAATATAGGTTTTCACAATCGTATTACCTTGGATTTCATTCACACTATCAGTTGCAGAATCAAATAAGGTTGGAGGTCGTAATTTGCCATCCTTAAACAAACTGCCATAATATTCTGGACGAATTGGTATAACAAATTTATTTATTGATTTTCCGTCATAATAAAATGGATGAATAGCCATTAAATTCTCAGAACTATCAATTTTGGTTTTGTCCAAACACTTTATCATCCTGATTTCACTAAGTCCTTGTGAATTAGTAAACTCTTGCTTTTTAAAACCAAATTTATCAAGTAACGTGATTAATTGTGCCTGTTTTTCATAAACAGTTAAGTATAAATATTCTAATTTGTGATTTATGCAATAAGCAAACATTTTATTTAGGAATAATTCTCCTAATTTAATTCCGAATGCGTCATATGATACTTTTAATGTGCATATTTTCAAGACTTCTTTGAATATTCCTTCAATTTTATGGTCTTCAACTTTTTCAAAATTATAAATTATGAGTGCCTGTAATTTATCATCGACTATTAGAGAATAGCACTTCCTATCTTCTTTTAAACATTTATTTAACCAGCTATTAAATTTATCAGCCTCATAATCAGCACGCAAGCTGTTAAAGAACTCTGAATTGAAATACTTTTCGATATTTCGAATACTGTGTTCCCTTAAAATTGGATGCTGCGGTATTTCTATAATAAATTGCTTTTCTAATAATTCAAGAGCATTTTTAATAGTCAGTACCTTGTCAGCAATCTCAAATTTAATGGATTTAGAGCGAATGCCATTATCTTGAGTTACAAAATAATCGACATACCCCTTGTATAATTGAAATAATTGCTTATTGTCTATTTTATCATTAATCTTATGGTTCTTTACGTTTTCAAGAAACTCTTCTGTAGGTTTTGCAAAATTTTCAAGTTTCTGATATTTTTTTAGTTTTGATAAAATAACATTTTTACGTTCTGTATTTTTGTCACGTTCTATGTCTTCGGGAATAGCTTCAGGATGATATAAAATTTTACAATCATTAGATATTGCAAGATTATAGAATTTAGAGAATTCCTTTTCAATGATTTTGTTATCCTCTAATTGGATTAGAATATTTGTATCAATCAGTAATTTCACAGTTTATTTATATGTTGTGTGTTTCTCTTAAATTTCCAATAACATTTAATATCTGCTTATCGCTCTAACTTTAAAGCTATAATCCTCAAATTTAAGTTATATCCTCCAAAAATTAACTAATCTCACTAAAAATTTAGTCTGTTTAATACAAATCAGATTTGTCTAAAGCTAATAAAAATTTTCCTTCATAAAATACTTACTCATTTAATCCTTTTTTATAAACCTCTAAAGCTCTTTTTCTTGCAAAATCATGATCTACAATGGGTTTGGTGTAGTTGAAAGTTTGCCATTCGGGTACCCATTTTCTGATGTATTCTAGCTTAGGGTCAAATTTTTGAGTTTGCAGACTTGGGTTAAACACTCTAAAATACGGTGCGGCATCGCAGCCTGAGCCTGCCGCCCACTGCCAGCCTCCATTGTTAGCAGCAAGGTCGTAATCTAAAAGTTTTTGCGCAAAATAAGCCTCACCCCATCGCCAGTCTATGAGTAAATGTTTGGTGAGGAAACTTGCAACTATCATTCGTACTCGGTTATGCATGTAGCCCGTTGTGTTTAGTTCTCTCATGCCTGCATCTATTATGGGGTACCCCGTATTTCCATTGCACCATTTCTCAAATTCTTGTGGGTCATTTCTCCAAGCAATTTGTTCATACTGAGGCTTAAAACTTTTTTTTACTACCTGTGGAAAATGCCACAAAATCATCATGTAAAAATCTCTCCAAATTAATTCATTGAGATAAATAGGGGAGTTGGCTTGTAGAGCTTTAAGAGCTAGTTGTCTGATACTTATAGTTCCAAAACGCAAATGAACTCCCAATCTTGAGGTGCCAGATATGGCTGGAAAATCTCTGTTTTCGGCGTAGTTTTTGAGTATAGTATCAGTAACTGTGTCTTTTAGTTCGGGTAAATTGATTTTTGAAAATCCATAGTCCGTAATTGGACGCAGCTTGTTCTGAGAAGGTTTGTTAAATTTATGTTTATAGTTTTCTGAATCAACAGTTTCAATAGGATGTTGTTGTAAGGCTGCCAACCATTTTTTACTATAAGGGGTGAAAACGGTGTATGGTTTGCCGTCATCTTTTACAACTTGATTTTTTTCAAAAATACATTGGTCTTTGTAGGTTACAAATTGAACTCCTGCATTCGAACATATATTTTCTATTTCTAAATCTCTGCTTATAGCATTGGGTTCGTAATCATGATTACAAAACACACTGTTAGGTTGATGTTCTTTAATAATTTGTGGCCAAAGTTCATGAGGTTTGCCATAATACACATTAAGTTTAGAAACTTCCGCGTCTATGTGCTGATCTAGTTTTTGTAAAGCATTATAAATAAAATTAACCCGTGAATCAGTTTGTGGTAGATGTTGTAAAATTTCAGTATCAAAAATAAAAACAGGTATCACCGTATCTGAGTTTTTTAGAGCTTCATAAATGCCAATATTATCTTGAAGTCTTAAATCTCTTCTAAACCAAAAAATTGATATTTTATTCATATATTTGTTTACTAGCGATTCAGAAACGTTTTATAAATCAGAATTAGTTCATGTTAGACGACGAATTAGAAAATAAATATTCTCGAAAGGCCGATTGGAAAAGACTAGGTAAGCTATTGTTAGCCATAGTAGTTTTTTTGTTTCTTTTTTCTGTATTATGGTCTTGGTTTAGGGATCAGGACGAGCAAGAGAAAAACGCTGACATTACAGATGAAGAAATTGAAGTCTTACATGAATTAAATCAAGAATAGTATGAAAGTAAGTGATATTCTAAATATGCCTCCTTTTTTTGATAGATACATAAATATGTGCCCTGATGAAGAATTAATCTTTTTACTCAAAAAAGGCATTAGTTCTTTTGACTCTTTAGAGTGGTTAGCTCAAAAGGCAGAATACAGATATCAAGCTCAAAAATGGTCTGTAAAAGAAGTGATACAACATATAATTGACAACGAGAGAATTCAGGCATACAGAGCTTTACGAATTTCAAGAGGCGACACTACTGTGTTACCTGGTTATGACGAAAATATAATTGCTGAAGGAATAAAATTAGATAAAGTTTCTATAGAGGATTTACTTACAGAGTTTAAAGCTTTGAGAACCTCAAATATATACATGTTTCAAAATATGACTGAGCAAATGTTACTCAATGAAGGTATATGTTTCAATGTTTCTATTTCTCCATTGGCTTTGGGTTTGGTGCTTGTTGGTCATCAGACGCATCACATAAATGTACTTTTAGAAAGATATAAATAAGAGCGTAACAAGTTTTAATCTGTACTAAATTTTCATCATACGGCTAAATCCCATACCTTTGCTGTGAAAGTACATTTATGAAATTTCAATAAAAATATATGAATTTTAAATCTATAGCTTTTTTAGTTTTATTTTTGGTTTGGCTGGGGCTTTGCTCATGGTTGAAACTAAAAGATACGTTTTCATTTAATCAGTCGGTTGATGCCCCCGTTTTGGATACTTTAGCACAAAACATTTCTGCCGATACCTTACAAAATTCAGCAACCAATGTTTCTGATTCCACAGCAACCTTAGATTCTGCTAAAGTGGAAGTGCCTGTTTTTCCTTCTCAACTAGAAATGGTTTCTGGTAAAATGCTAATCCATTACAAAGATAAAAACGCTAAAATACTTTTAGATTCCAACATCGTAAAATACATCAACAATTATTTACTGTCTTACAAAAAAGATTCTGTTCTACAAATAGTTGCTCACACCAACGACCTAGGTTCAGGTCAAAACAATTGGGATTTAACGGTGCAAATAGTGAGAGATATTAAATATTTTTTAATTTCTAAAGGAATTCCAGTAGATAAAATTCACATTGAAGGTAGAGGAGAAACTGAAAAAATTATTCACGATACCACCGAAGTAGCCAGATATACAAATAATAGAATAGAAATAAGTAAGAAATAAAAATATGAATGCCACTCAAATACAGATTGTTACAGAACTTGTAGTGATGCTCGGTGTATCTTTTGTGTTAGGAATTTTACTCAAACATTTTTGGAACACAAGTAAGCAAACTTCAGCATCTGATACAGCGGAAAAAGTACAATCTAAAGTAGAACCAATTACGCTGAAAAAAGAAACAGTGGTTGCTAATAATATCGTGAATGTTTTTGAATTTAATTCTTTAAAATCTGAATTAGCCGAATCAAAAGCACTGATTGCATCTATGCAAGCTTCACCTAACAATTCTGATACACTGGAGATTATTAATAGAGAAATGAATTTAAGAGTTACGGAAATAGCTTCTTTAAAATCAGAAATTTCTACATTAAAAGCTGAACTAAATACCTGCCAAGCAGAGAAAAACGGACTTTTGCAAGCCATGAATGCCAAAGCCAATAATTTGCACAAAGACGATTTAAAGAAAATTGAAGGTGTAGGGCCGAAAATTCAACAAATATTAAACGAAGCGGGTATTTACACATTTTCTGATTTATCTAATTCTAGTACAGACAGGCTCAAAGAAATTTTGAAACAGGCAGGTGATAAATATAGAATTCACGATCCTAAAACTTGGTCTCAACAAGCAAAAATGGCAGCAGAAGGTCGTTGGGATGAATTGAATGCTTTACAAGAAGTTTTAAAAGGAGGAAAATAATCATGAGTAGTTCTGTAACAGAATCTAGTTCTAACCATACAAATCTTGAATCTAAAAGTATTGTTGAGTTATTACAAGGAATAAATAACGAAGATAAAACGGTACCTTTAGCAGTAGAAAAATCCATTCCTCAAATTGAAGCTTTAATAGCGGCTATTGTTCCTAAAATGAAAGTAGGGGGGAGATTGTTTTATATCGGAGCTGGAACAAGTGGTAGATTAGGAATAGTAGATGCATCGGAGTGTCCGCCCACTTTTGGAGTACCGCATGGCATGGTAGTGGGTATTATTGCAGGAGGAGACACTGCAATACGCAAAGCTGTAGAATTTGCAGAAGATGATACCGAACAGGCTTGGAAAGATTTATCTGAGTTTCAAATAAATGCTCAGGACGTATTAATAGGTATAGCGGCTTCTGGTAGAACTCCTTACGTAATTGGAGGTGTAGCAAAAGCTAAAGAAAACGGAATTTTAACAGGTTGTGTCGTTTGTAATCCTTCTTCTGCATTGGCACAAGTGGTAGATTTTCCTGTAGAAGTTGTGGTAGGGCCAGAATACGTAACTGGAAGCACTCGTATGAAGTCAGGTACTGCTCAGAAACTTGTTCTCAACATGATCTCCACTGCCACTATGATACAGCTAGGAAGAGTAAAAGGAAATAAAATGGTTGATATGCAACTGTCTAATCTTAAGCTTATTGATAGAGGAGCTCGTATGATAATGGATGAAATTCAGGTGACATACGAACAAGCGAAAGATTTGTTAGACACTCAAGGTAGTGTACGCAAGGCGGTAGAATATTTTAAAAATAACCAAAACTGAGATGGTATTACAACTTAGAAATGCTTACAAATCATACGGTGAGCTTAAAGTTTTAACTAATGTTTCAGTAAAAATAAATAAAGGGGAACGAGTAGCACTTTTGGGGGCTAATGGAGCGGGGAAAAGTACGCTTTTGCGTATTTTAGCAGGCTTAGAAGAAACCGAAGCTGGTGCTTTGTTTTTGGATAATGTAAAAATTGATGGTCCTGGTACAAAGTTAGTTCCAGGACATCCAGAAATAGCTCTCGTAAATCAGCAAACTAAATTTGATAGAAATCTCACTTTATGGGAAAATATTGTTTTACCCATAAAGTTTGAAAAGAAATCGTATCTTAAAACCATCACCGATGAGCTCTCAGAGCTTTTCAGAATGGAAGAATTTATTCACAAATATCCTACACAAGTATCTGGTGGACAACTCCAACGGGCGGGTATTGCTAAAGCATTAATTTCTAAACCTTCGTTTTTGTTTCTTGACGAACCATTTAGTAATCAAGATATTAACAATACGGCTTTGCTTAAAAATGATATTATTGATATTGCAGATGCTTTAGGTACTACTTTGGTCATGGTAACACATACGGCTACAGATGCATTGTCGGTTGCTACTAGGGTTTTAGTTTTAGAAGGAGGACGTATCATTCAAAATGATGCTCCTGTAAATATATACAAAACACCAGCTACGAAATCCGTAGCAGAAATTTCTGGTGAATTAATCAGTTTTAGTCCTGAAATTTTGTCAAAATTTCATGTAAATACTACCCAAACATTTTATGGAAGACCTTCTGTACTTCAAATTTCCGAATCAAAAGAAGGTGTAGAGGTAACTCTAACCAAAAAGTATTTTTATGGAGAAATGTTTAAGTATTATTTTTTAGTAGGAACAGAAGAATATTTTATTTTTTTACATCAAGATTTAGAAATAGGGGCAGTTATAAATATTACTCTTTCTACAGACAAACTCATGAGTTGGTAAAATTGTAGGCCTCATAGTTCAATGGATAGAATAGAAGTTTCCTAAACTTTTGATACAGGTTCGATTCCTGTTGAGGCTACACAAAGGGACTGATTAACTTTCGAGTTAGTCGTCCCTTCTTTTTTTGCCTTTATTTTACTTGAAAATGAAGCGATTAACTTCATTACTTCATTCACTCTTTTGGTTCGACATTGCCCATTTTTCTTGTCATAGTATATTCCTTCTGGATACACGATTTTTTGAAGTGCCTGTTTTGTATTATAGTTATATTTACTCCACGAATCCGTTAAATTCATTGCAATTTTCAAAGCTGTATCTATCTCTTTATTGAGGTTCGACGTTTTAAAATCAAGGTCATTGAGCTTGGTCTCTATTTCCTTCTTTTCTTCCTTGTATTTAGCAATGTATTTGTCATAAAGCTCACGATTTATTTCTTCGTTGATGAATCGTTCTTCTAGTCGTTCAATCTTTTTATCAATTTCAGAAAGTTCTTTCTCTAAAGTTTCAATTGCTCCAGACTTGTCTTCATTGAATTTCTGAAAGGTAGCTTCCAATTGATAACGAAACACGGATAAATACTTTTCCTCAAAAGTAAATTCGTTTAGCATCTCCTGAAATTGACAGTTCAGACGTTTAGCATTTTCATTTACACAACAACCGTTAGTTCCACACTTATAGTAATGGATGTTCTTTTTCTTGACGATGTAGCCCCTCATTGGTTTGCCACATTTCTCGCACAATAAAAACTTCTTTAATGGCAATTGCTCGTTTTCTTCAAAGACTTTCCAGCCTTGTGAGTTCATATCCTGCAACTGACTTACTTTCAAAAACAGTTCTTTAGACACTAGTTTTTCATGTTTGCCTTCTATGATTGCACCATCAAGCATGTTATGGGATATAAGTCCACAGTAAAAGGGATTCTCAAAAATTTTAGTTATCATTTGTTTGTGCAATGGAAGTCCCATGTCTGCTAATCTGTCTCTGATTTGCATATTGGTTAGTCCTTCATAGGCTTTCCATTCAAATGCTTTTTTGATGAGTTTTCCTTTTTCGTTAATGACAATTTTTTTCTCCCCGTTGATTTTTACATTGTCATAACCTAAAGGTGCTTTGGTTGACCAATATCCCATTAAAAGTTTTTCTCTTGTTCCTGCAATACATTTTTCTCTTCGCATTTGGTTATCGTACTCACTAAAGATAAAATGTATATTTTGTTGGAGACTACCACTAGCGGTGGTGGTATCGGTGGGTTGAGTAACCGCAAAAACGGTAATGCCTTGTTTCTTTAATTCGGAAGTAATGTAAATGGCATTCGCACCAGATCGGGAAAAACGGTCTACACTGTACACGATAATATGCGAAACTTTATCCTTGCTCTTTTTAACAAAGTCAAGCATACGTTTGAACTCCTTACGTTCATCGCTTTTTGCACTTTCGTAAGTACCTCCAAAATAAGACAGCACATTATAGCCTTGCTTTTGAGCATACGTTTCACAAGCTTTTCGTTGTGTCTGCAAACTAAGATTGTTATCCGCCTGTTCTTTGGTTGATACCCTTGTATAAATCACACAATTGAATCCTAATGCCTTTGTAATATTGCTATTTACCTTGGCAAACTTTTCAAATCCCTTTGCTACGTTTCTCATGGCTCTGTACTTTTTTATTAAACTCGTGTCCTTGGTGAATGATTGAACAATATTGGATAGTAAACTCACAAATCATTTGTGCTTCTTCATCTGTTACGTGTTCAAATCCTTCAAACTGTCTTAATTTTTCTGGTGTTAAATCTTCTCTGTTTAACTTTTTAGCCCTTGGCATGGCTTGTACTTGTTAAAACATAGTTCTGATTTTTCAGTAGCTATGCTTATTCGCCAAGTCCCAATTGTATTGGGTTATTCTTTATTGTTTTCTTGTATTCTACAATACCAGTTTCACTGTATTCTGAATTCTGGTTACCACTCCCTTGTGGCTTTTGATAACAATGTCCTGATACTGGCTATCTTGTAGTATGTCCACAATTTTGCGTTTTACATTCTGCTCCTTAATCAGTTCTACCGATTTTATTTTCTTGTTTTTGAAATTGATAGTTACCGTTTCGTATTCACCTGAATGAATGATTTCAAGCAATCGTCTTTCGTTGTCTGCAAGAATTTGCAACTGTGGAATGAGAAAGGAATCCTTTGTGTCTGAAAGGAAATTGTTCAGGATATTGGAGATGGATATTTTAACGTGTGTCTCATAGGTCAGCTTCCGAACATCACTTGGTTCAAATACGTCTAGTTTGCTTTCAAACAGTGGAAGAATAAACCCATCCACAAAAATATTCAGAGATACTGGTACTTTAGTGGTAAGCGTTTCTACAATCATCAATTCCAAAAATGAAACGGACAAATTATCATCTATGCTTTCGTATCCTTTAGATTCAAGGAAAGCAAGTAGGTCGATTTTGGAATCATCGTTGGGTAGCTTATCTAGTTGGTCTCTGTTTAGACTAAACAGTTCAAAAAGCCACTTCAAATTGATTTTGGTTAAAACTTCTGACTTGGCTTTTTCAATGATGGGAATCGGAACGCCAAAAGTTCTCAGGTCATTGATGATTTTAATCCAAACATACTGGATGTAATCATAACGTCTCCATTCACTTTCTTCACGGCTATGTTCTAGTAAGCCCTGCTGATCCCAATGCAGAACGGTACGATATTGAACGCCTACATCCTTCAATAAAAAGATGGGCTTAGTGAGCTTCTCATGCAGCTCCGTTACTCTAAGAAGAGAACGAATCCCGATGAACTCGTCCAGTTTTGAGGTATCTTCCATGCGGTAAATTTATGCACAAATATGCTATTTATTTTCAATAAAACATACGCTACTTATCATAATATGTTTAGGCTGGACACAAAAAAGCCCTGACGGAATCCGTCAAGGCTTTACCAAATCACTAAAATCTACTTAAAATCAGTGTTTTATGTCATTTTTCCATCGTTGCACTTCTCGTTCACCTTTGGAACTACCGAAATAGTAGCCAAAAATATCCTTGGCTATGGCTCCTGCCATCCCCGTCAGGTTACCGATAATAAAACTTTCCTCGGTATTCATGTTCCCCAAGCCTTTTGAAAGAATGTAACCTGTAATTCCAAAGAAAGCAATGACACCGATATAGGCCAATAAATTTTGTGTAATGTTGCGTGATCCTGACTTTACCACTTCCACTTCACGATTACGTGCAGAAATACGATCTTCATTTTCTGCTTTGATAATTTCTTGCTCATGTTGTTTGAGCATTTGCTCCAGCTTGATAGCTAGTTCCGCCTTTTCTTCTTTGGAAGTAACCACTTCATCAATGATACCTCTTGCACCATCCAGTAATTTCCCACCACTAAACAGG
>JAXLUW010000007.1:0-90509 GCA_046329305.1 Cytophagales bacterium | reverse complement strand
AGGCAACTATGTGTTTCATGTGCTCATAGATGCTTGTGAGGGAGTAGACACGGGTAAGGTAACGGTAAATCCATTGCCGAAACCTGTACCGCAAGAGATGTATGCTTTCTGTAACGACAACAATGCTACTTTGGATATTGATGCTGGGGCAGAAGCAGGGGTTAGTTACTTGTGGGACAATACAGAAACTACACAAATCATAAATGTGAAAACGCCAGGGATGTATCCGGTGCTTAAAACAAATACGTTTAATTGTATCCTCAAAGATACTATACTCGTGAAAAATACTTGTGCTCCAAAACTTTATCTACCCAATGCCTTCACGCCAGGTAGTGGAAATGTGGACTCTAAGTTTATGATACATGGTAGAAACTTCAAAAACTTAAAAATGACCATATACAGCAGATGGGGTGAAGTGATCTATTACACCGAAGATAAAAATCAACCTTGGGATGGTACGTATAGAGGAGCACCTATGTCTACTGGATTGTATCCATACAAAGCTACCTACGAAGGTACAAGTGAGGGATATGAAGGGAAAGAATTTGAAGAACGAGGTAGCGTGTATCTAATCAGAAGAGAAGAAAACTAAAAATGAAAAGGGTTGCATTTTTGCAACCCTTTATTTATTCAACAAAAAAGATAATACACATGTTGAAAATTAAACTATTTACAATTTTTTTAGCTTTAAAAACGATTTTTTGTAGTTGCAACAAAAATGATTCTGAACAAAAAACGCACAATACTCACAAAAATGTAAAATTCAAAAAAGAAGCCAAACTAGATTCTGAAATTAATGAAAGTTCAGGATTAGCACATGCTAAGGCGGGCAACTATTTTACTCATAATGACGGACCTGATCAGACGCTCTTCGAAATAACTATCAAAGGTAAAATCTTAAGTAAACACGAACTAGAAATTGAATTACACGATTGGGAAGAATTGGCCGAAGATTCAACGATGTTATTTGTTGGAGATTTTGGAAACAACTCTAACCATAGAAATAATTTAAGAATATATTTAATAGAAAAGGAAAATTTTACACAAAAAGGGCTTATTACATTTAAATATGAAGATCAAAAAAGATTTCCACCTCCTAAAAATGAAATGAATTTTGATTGTGAAGCATTTGTAAAATTTAACGACAGTTTATATTTATTTAGTAAAAATAGAGGAAACAAACTGGTCAAACTATACACATTACCTGCAAAATCTGGTAATTATATTGCCAAAGCAAAAGATAGTTTATTTTTAACATCAATGATTACTGGTGCAGACATTTCACCAGACAAATCAAAATTAGCTTTACTTGCATATGGTAAAATTTATATATTCGAACTTAAAAATGGATTAAGGTTAAATAATCCTTATTTTTGCGTAAAATTTCCGCATTGTGGGCAAGTAGAGGCCATATTATTTAAAACAAATAATGAACTCATAATAACCAACGAAGGAGGAAAAATTTTTTTAGCACATATAAAAAATAAAAAAAGTGAGCAATAAAGTACGAATTGGCACAAGAGGTAGCAAACTGGCATTATGGCAAGCAGAATATATTGCAGACTGCTTACAAAAAAGTGGTTTAGAAACTGAGATTGTAATAATTACTACCAAAGGTGACCTGATTTTAGACAAAACCCTTTCAAAGATAGGTTCAAAAGGTTTATTTACTGCGGAATTAGAAGAGGCCTTAGTAAAAAATCAAGTACATATAGCTGTTCATAGTGCTAAAGATATGCCTTCTTCTCTATCGGAAGGATTAGAAATTATTTCATATACTTCAAGAGAAATAGTAAACGATGCCTTGATTTCTCATAAAGATGTAGATTTAACCCAACCAATAACAGTAGGAACATCATCTACAAGAAGAGTGGCTATGTTAAAACATTTTTACCCACATATAAAAATTGTTGATATGAGGGGAAACCTACAAACTAGAGTAAAAAAAATGGAAGAAGGAGCTTGTGATGCACTTCTTTTAGCATATGCTGGTGCTCACCGTATGGAGTTTGGAAGTTTGATAAAGCAAAAAATTTCTTTGGAGCAGTTTATACCAGCGGTAGGTCAAGGAACGTTAGCTATTGAAGCACATAAGAATCTGGATCCAGAAATAAGAAATAAAATTATACAAGCAACACAATGTACAGAGGCAACGTATCAGATGAAAGCGGAAACTACGTTTCTGCGAATGTTAAATGGCGGATGTAGTGTACCTGTTTTTGCACTTGCTACAACTGATCATGAAAATATTTCTATAACAGGAGGAGTAATTTCTTTAGATGGTAAAAAGATTATAAAAGAAACAGCAAAAGGGAATAAAAGTGCTGCTGAAAAAATTGGACATGAATTATATGAAAAAGTTAAAGCAAAAGGGGGAATCGAATTATTAAACCAAATAAAATCTTTAAAATGAAAAACTTATATATAACACTTTTAGTAAGTATTAGCAGCATTATTTATGCTCAAAGTAAAATTGATACTACGAAATATAAAAAAGAAGGATTAAAGTTTAAACATAAAGCTATAACAGTAACCGATCCTAATAAAGTTAAAATAAAAAAACATCCAAAATTTGATTATGTTTTTGTGATAAGAACAAATTTTGGTGAAATACAAGGAGTATTATTTGATGAAACACCCATACATCATGAAAATTTTATACGTTTGGCAAATACTGGATTTTATGATAGCACTACTTTTCATAGAGTGATACCAAATTTTATGATACAAGGAGGTGATCCTAACTCTAAAGATAACAATCCGTATAACGATGGACAAGGTGGTCCAAATTACACCTTAAAAGCAGAGATTTTACCTCAATTTAAACATATTAGAGGAGCACTAGCTGCTGCAAGACTAAGTGACCAAGTAAACCCTAAAAAAGAAAGTAGTGGTTCTCAATTCTATATTGTACAAAACAGAACAGGTACTCCGTTTTTAGATGGCAACTATACTGTTTTTGGCGAGGTTTTTGACAACTTGGAAGTAGTTGACAAGATAGCAGAACAACCTAGAGACGGCATGGACAGACCCTTACAAAACATAACAATGACTGTGAGATGCTATCCTGTTAAAACAAAAGTAATAGAAAAAATGTACGGGTACCGTAACCATGGTATGGATCCGAAAACTAAAAAATAAGTGTGTAAGGATATGAAGAAGAAGGTATTAATCACCGGCTCAAACGGTTTGTTAGGTCAAAAGCTGATTAGTTTGCTTCGTGAAGACCCTAACTATGTAGTAATAGCTACTGCCAGAGGAACAAATAGATTTCCTGATTATAACGGATATCTATATAAGTCTATGGATGTATGCAATCGTGATGAAGTGGCAAGTGTAGTAGAGGAATTAAAACCTGATTACATTGTGCATACTGCAGCCATGACCAATGTAGACCAATGTGAAACTGACAGAGATAATTGTTGGCAACTAAATGTTCGTTCCGTAGAATATCTTGTAGAAGCATGTAGAGTTAATAATGTGCATTTTATTCATTTGTCTACAGACTTTATATTTGATGGAAAAAATGGTCCATATAAAGAAGACGATCTAGCAGAGCCAGTTAGTTTCTATGGAGACAGTAAACTAGCCGCAGAGCGTACAATAATGAAGAGTACTATAAAATGGGCAATATTAAGAACCGTACTCGTTTATGGTATTGTGAATGACATGAGCAGATCAAATATTATTTTATGGGTAAAAAAATCATTAGAAGATGGTAAGCAAATTACTGTTGTAAATGACCAATGGCGTACCCCTACCTTAGCTGAAGATTTGGCAATGGGCTGTATGTTAAGTATGAAAAACAACGCTAGAGGAATATATAATATTTCAGGAAAAGATTTCTTGTCGCCACTTGAAATGGCTTATAAAACAGCAGACTATTTTGGATTAAACAAGGCATTAATAACTCCTGGAGACTCTAGTACTTTTAAACAACCAGCACAAAGACCTCCAAAGACTGGATTCATAATAGATAAAGCTCAAAAAGATTTAGGATATAATCCACATAGTTTTGAAGAAGGTATAAATATAGTGGCAAGTCAATTAAAAGAACTTGAGGCACTAGTTTAGATAATGAAAAAAGTTTTATTAATCACCTATTATTGGCCCCCAGCAGGGGGCGCAGGTGTACAAAGACCTCTGAAATTTGTAAAATATCTTAGAGATTTTGGCTGGGAACCAATTGTTTACACTTGTGACATTTCTAACCATCAGGTAAAAACTGACGAAACCCTTCTTAAGGACTTACCTCAAGATTTAAAGATATACAAAAAAAAACTATGGGAACCCTATAGTTTATTTTTTAAAATCAAGAAAGAAAATCCAAATCCAAACGGATTCAAAGCATTTCAAAATGGTGGGTTATTGTCTAAAATTTTATTGTATATAAGAAGTAATTTTTTCTTTCCAGATGCAAAAATGTTCTGGATATATCCTTCAGTTACAGAAATAAAAAAAATAATAAAAAAAGAAAATATAGACGCCATCATAAGTACGGGACCGCCTCATACTACACATATGATTGCTCTAAAAATTAAAAAAGAAACCCAATTACCTTGGATAGCAGATTTTAGAGACCCTTGGACTAACATTGAATATTTTAGTGATTTAAAACTATTTTCATTTGTTAGAAAATTACATTACAAGTTTGAAAAAGAAGTTACTCAGCTTGCCGACAAAGTAATTGTTGTGGGTAAAACCATGCAAGAAGAATATAGAACTATAAGTTCTAGAAAAGATATAGAGGTAATAACTAATGGATACGACGAAAATGATTTTGAATCAGTAGAAACACCTCAAATAAAACCTAAGTTTAATCTAAATCATACAGGTACGCTGAGAGACACTCAAAATCATGAAAGTTTTTGGCAAGCCCTACATGAACTTTGCTCAGAAGTTTCTGAATTTAAAAAAGATTTAGAAATAAATTTTTACGGATTTACCGACAGTAGTGTATTGGATTCTGCACAAAAATATGATTTACAACAAAATGTTCAAATTCATAGTTATTTGAACCATAGTGAAATTGTAAAAATTCAAAAATCGTCTTTAATTCTTCTTCTAATCGTAAATAAACTTGATAATCCTAGAAGAATAATTACCGGAAAAATATTTGAATATATAGCATCGGAAAGGCCAATTTTACTTTTAGGTCCAGAGGATGGAGATGCTGCTGAAATTTTAGAAAAAGTAGGTCACAAACATATTTCTGATTTTGACAACAAAGAAAAAATAAAAGCTCAAATTTTAGATTTATACAATAGTTATCAAAATGAAAATTTAGGTAATTTAAAAATTAATTCGAATCAATATTCAAGAAGAGAATTAACAAAAGAACTATCCAAAGTACTTAATTCCATATCTCCAAATTAATACGGAGATATGGTAATATGATGTCCTTCTTTAAAACTAACTTCATCATAAATATGTAAATCATACGATTTCATGTGTTTTTTAATTATATTTATATATCTATATCCTTGTGAAGAATATCTTGAAATACCTGCCACTATTTTCTCTCCTTTAACAATTTGATTTTTTTCTCGTTGTTTGGCTCTTAAAATCCACATTTGTTTATATACGGGATTTCTGTTTAAGTTTAAAACATATTCATCTAATCCTTGCCCCAAAGATTCAAATTTATAAGTTACAAAATTATATTTTGGATGTTTAATGGTGGGCATTTTGGTTTTTCGAGGAGCTTTCATACCAAAAATTGAATTTGCTTTCATACTGAAAAAAGAAGTACCCCAACCACTTTCGTCTATGGCTTGAGCAATCACAAGAGATGGAGGGAGCACATCCATACGAAGTAACAAATCGGAATAATTTTTAGCATAATACTTTGACATTAAGGAATCTACATATACAGAATCTATCCTTAGCCATGTGTTTTTATTTTGATACAAATCATTAACTTTTGCTCTATGAGCTAAAATCTCATTATTAGTTCGAATCAATGCTGATAGCGTATATTGGAAAAAAATAGTTTTTCGCTGTTTATGACTTATGTCTTTAAAATCTTTAGGAAAAGACATGCCATTTAAATTTATAATTTTTTTTGTTTTAGCTATTGAATCTAAATGTATTTGATGTTGTGAAAAATAAGTTAATATTTCGTGTGCATGATTCGCAAACAAGGTGTCTTTGTGACAAGGCTGTGAAAACACTGAAAATACAGCTACTAAAATCGAATAAAATATAGTTATTTTCATATAAAGTGGGATTAAAAAAAAACAAACCATGCTGATGTAGCATGGTTCGCTTTTTAGATTTTTTCTATTTCATTTATATCAACAGACCTTAGCATATTCTTATAAATTTTTTCAGCCTGCTCCTCTACTTCATCAAATTCTATTTTGCAAGTTGCAGAAAGCATATCTAATTTTTTATATTCTAAGCTATTGATACTTAAACCTCTTTTACGAAATTGCATCATAATTCGGTCTATAGTTTCTGGTGTATGATTACACTTTATGAGCCAATAATTTTTCTGCATTTTTTTCTTTTAAATTATTATTTTTTCCTAATTCTACTGGATAATATATAGTTTCGCTCAAACTAGCACCCGGAGGAACCATAGGCAATACATTATCTTCTTTTAATACTTTAGCATGTAACAAGAATGGACCTGGTGTGCTGTAAGCCAACTCTATAGCATTTCTCAATTCTTCCACATTTGTAGCTCTAGCACACGCAACACCATAAGCCTCAGCTAGTTTTACATAGTCAGGATTTAGAATATCAACACCAGAGTAATTTTTTTTGTAAAACTGCTCTTGCCATTGACGAACCATTCCTAAATAGTTATTATCTAACAACAAAATTTTAACAGGCCATTGTTCTTGTACACAAGTTATTAGTTCTTGCAAGTTCATCTGGAAAGAACCATCACCAGTTATACACCAAACTGGCTGATCTGGAGCTGCTGACTGTGCACCCATAGCTGCAGGAAATCCAAAACCCATTGAGCCCAAACCTCCTGAAGTTAAGAAATGATTAGGTTTTAACTTATTTAAATATTGAGATGCCCACATTTGATGTTGACCTACATCTGTAGCAACTATCATATTTTCTGGAGACAACTTTTCCAATACCTCAATAGCAGTAATCATGTTGAAAACATCATAATCTGCCTCTTTTATTGGGTATTGACTTCTTAAATTATCTAAAAACTCAAACCATTCTTGTCTGTCTTTTTTATTTGATTCATTTAAAGACAATGGAATATTTTGCAAAGCAAGCTTCAAGTCTGAATGTATAAACACTTCTGTTTTAACATTTTTATCACATTCAGAATCGTCAATGTCTACATGGATGATTTTAGCATTTGGTGCAAAATCTTTCAATCTACCTGTTATTCTGTCATCAAATCTAATACCTAAAGCGATAATTAAATCAGACTCTTGAACCGCTAAATTTGCATATTTCATGCCATGCATACCTAACCATGAAAAATAAAGAGGGTCATCACTTTTTAATGCACCCATCCCCAAAATAGTAGATACAGCAGGAATTTGTTCTGTTTTAATAAAATTTCTTAACTCTTCGTAGGCGTCAGAAAGCAAAGCACCATGACCCGCAATTACTAAAGGTTTTTTAGACTGAGCCATCACCTCAGAAGCTTTTTTAAGTTCCGCTTCTGTAGTATTATAGAGTCTTTTATATTGAGGTCTAACAAAATTTTCTTCCCAGTTATCCTCAAGTTCAATATATTCTAATTGTACACTTCTTGGAATATCTATTAAAACAGGGCCAGGTCTACCATTAACCGCTGTTTCATAGGCATTTTTAAAAATTGACTGGGCGTCATTTAAATCTTTAATCAAATAACACTTTTTGGTTATTGGCAAACAAATACCAGTAATGTCAGTTTCCTGAAAAGCATCTGTACCAATCAAATTAAGATTTACTTGCCCTGTAATTGCTATCATAGGCACACTATCTGCATAAGCATCTGCAATTCCAGTAACCAAATTAGTAGCTCCTGGACCTGATGTTGCTAAGCAAAAACCAGGTGTACCTTTTACTCTAGCATAACCATTTGCTGCAAATGAAGCTGCTTGTTCATGCCTTACAAGTATATAATCTACATTACTAAAAGCTAACGCATCATAAATTGGAAGAACCGCTCCACCTGGGTAAGCAAACAATTCTTTGCATCCTATGAGTTCTAATAGCCTCACCAAATAATCTGCACCTCTTAACTTTACCATATTTTGTATTATTCTCTTATACAAAATTAAAAATTAAGTGCTCATGATTGAATAAAAGGAATCCAACAAAAAGTATTTATTACGTGGACTAAACATAAAATTATATACATATATTGTTGTTTTTCAATATTTTAATGCATATAAAAATACAGTCCCTAAGAAACTCTATTTGGAATAAACACTTTAAATATACTCCCCTCTCCTTCTTTAGACTCTACTTCAATTTTACCGTTTAACTTATCAACTATTGTCTTAGTTATATATAATCCTAGCCCGCTACCTGTAGCCACGTTATGTGCTCTGTAAAACATCTCGAAAATTTTATCTTTTTGTTTAACAGGCACACCTACTCCGTTGTCTTCAAACGTAAATACAGCTTCTTTGTCATTTATGTCAAATGTAATGTAAAGATTAGCATTCATTTTTTTGTAATCCTGATACTTTATAGGATTTTCTATTAAGTTTTGTACAACGGACTGTAGTCCTGTTTTGCTAGAAAGGAATTTTGTAGAAGTATTATTAATCTTATAAGTAATATTGATTCTATCAGCCCCATTAATATGTTTTAATGCACTTATAGATTCTTTAATCAACTGTTCAAAATCTGTAATTTCAACTGTTTCTTTTACAATGTTAGGATTTGAAGCTATTAACAAATCTTCAACAATAGTTTCTATTCTCTTACTACTTGTATAAATATGACCCAAATACATTTTACTGTTGGGCTCTTCTGCTTCATTTAACCCTAACTCTGCAAGTGTTGCCAAAGATTTTATAGGACCACGCACATCATGTGTTGTTTTATAAAGTAATATTTTAAGATTAGAGTTTGCATCGCTAAGTTCTTTGGTTTGCTCTTCTACTTTACGTTGAAGCCATTTATTTCTTTTTCTTATACTTAATGTTCTATACCACATCATTAAATATATAAGCATAAGAAACGTAAGTATATATGCAATAAAAGCTACGGGAGAACTCCACCAAGGGTATTTTATACTAATTTGAAGTTTTTCAGATTCGCTATTCCAAATACCATCGTTATTTGCTGCTTTTATTTCAAAGACATAACTACCAGAAGGCACATTGATATATTCGGCAATCAATCTACTGTCGGCATATCTCCAATTTTTATCAAAACCAACAAGTTTATATTTGTATTTATTTCCTAATGGATTGATATAATTAAGGGCAGAAAATGAAATTTGTATATCATTTTCGTCATAATCCAGAACCAATTCTTTATCTGTATTAAAAACTCTAACTTCAACACTATCTTTTCCTTGAGAATTTTTTATTCTTCTAAAAGATTTTAAATTATTAATAATAACAGATGGAGCAATCGAATTTATTTTATAATTCTTAGGTTCAATTCTTATTAATCCAAAATCACTCCCAAACAATATTTGACCAGCACTATTGCACACACCAGAATTAGAAGCAATAGAATTTACTAATACACCCGTATTTGCACTTAAAATATTTATGATTTTGAGATTTTTGAAATCGTAATAACATATAGCATTTTTAGAAGCTAACCATAAATTTCGATTTTTATCAAGAGACATAGAGATTATGGCACCCTCTTTTGCAAAATCATTTATTTGTAAATCAGTAAAATTGCCCGATGAAATTTTAAACTTATATAAGCCTCCCGCATGCGAAGCCAGTAACAATTCATTTTCTTGTGGTAAATAAATAATATCGTTTATCAAGTTGGCAACATCTGAATTGTTGGACAATTGACTTATCTTATATTTTTTAAAAACCTTCGCATAGGGGTTATATTTCAACAAACCGTCATCAGTAGCAAACCACAAATTAGAATTTTTATCTTCTTTTATATCTGAAATATAACTTGCATTATATCCATATTTTTTACTTTCAAAAACTTCAAAATCTCCATCATTATTTAATTTATATATTCCAAATTCAAAAGAACCAAACCACCAGTTTCCATGAGAATCATTGAATAATGACTTTAAATTATTTGTTTTTAGTTTACTATTTTGAATATTATACTCTTTAAACTCACCTGTCGATTTATTATACTTGACAATTCCATTTCCAAAAGTCGTCATACATAACTCATCTCCAGACCATTGCATGTCTGTAATGGCAAGATTTGCAAAATATGAGTGATCGCCTAATGGCCAAAATTCTCCAGAAGATTCGTATTTAAAAACACCGCCACGGTCTGTTCCTACCCAAGTATTTCCATCATTATCTGTAGTAACGCATTTAATAATAACATTATTAGTTCCTGTATATTTATTTAAGCCATTGGTTACTGTTCCAAAAAACTTATTGTAATATGATGAAAAATTAACTCCATGCATATAGGTCCCAACCCATAGAATTCCTTTTTTATCACAATAAACAGAAGTAATATTATTGGTATTTAATTGACTCTCATCATCCGTATCATATACTTTAACTTCGTTAGTAACAGGATTTACAACTTGCAAACCATTGCCATCACAACCAACATAAAGCATATTGTTCATTTCTGTTATAGATGAAACATTTTGCGTATTTTTATTGAGTGTTATTTTAGTATAAATTCCCGTTTGAATGTTATATTTAATCAATCCTTCTGGTCCTGCAATAAATATAAATTCTCTAAATGTGTAAATATAATCAGGCCTTGTAAAATGATTCAAATTAGATTCGTAAGTATTTGTTCTTGTGTTAAATACTAATACTCCAACAGAACTTGCTATATATATTTTACCCTCTTTGAAAATAAATTTTTGATACAAACACTCTTCAGGTGTATTTAATCCATAAAAGACCAATTTATTTGTACGAGAATTATATTTATAAAGTCCTTTTTTATAATCTAAAATCCAAAAATATCCATGTGTTGTATCTTCATAAATATCTGTCACAGTTTTTTTAAAATGTCCCAAAAGAGAATTCGGACTATTGATATAGTTTTTAAAAATGTTTCTTTTAGAATCAAATATATTTAACCCAGAAGCAGTAGAGACCCATAGTTTATTATCAGAATCCACAAACAACTTGATTACTTTATTAAAAGTAATACTATTGATATTAAATGGGGAGTTTACATAATTTAAAACTTTGTCACCTGTATATTTATACAAACCGTTGTTTCCAGCAATCCACAAAACTCCATTATGATCTTGAGCAAAATCCCATACTTTTTCTTCTTCTGAAACAGGATTCAAACTCAAATGGCTAAAGAATAAATGTTCTTTTGCCGGCAAAATAAATATAGTAAAAATAAATAGGTAAAATATTCTCATAAATCAAAGATTGAGACTCTATAATCTCAAAATTTATCAAAAATAACATTTAAAAATTACAATAAAAAAGATTAGACTAACCTAAAAAAAATATTAGATTTGTAAGAATCTATTAACAAATGTTAACACAGACAGAAGAAAACTACTTAAAAACCATATTCAAACTATCAGACCATGGTAGAGAATATGTTTTTACCAACCAAATTGCTGAAAAAATAGGCACTCAGGCTGCTTCTGTGAGTGATATGTTAAAAAAACTAGCCGTAAAAAAATTTATCAATTACGAAAAATATAAAGGAGTACTTTTAACAGACACCGGGATACATCATGCCTGTATAATCATAAGAAAACATAGGTTATGGGAGGTATTTCTAGTAAACAAGCTAAATTTTGCTTGGGATCAAGTACATGAAGTTGCAGAACAACTAGAACATATTAAATCTGAAATTTTAATAGATAAATTAGATGATTTTCTAGGGCATCCCAAATTTGACCCACACGGCTGGCCAATTCCAGACAAGTGGGGCAAACTACAATATCAAGAATCTGTGCCTCTCAATAGCTTAAACCCTTTGTCTGAAGTTGCATTGGTAAAGGTAATTGGAGAAAATGGCATTTTGCAGCACTTAGATGAACTTAATATTTCAATTGGAGCCGTAATCAAAATATTAAGTATTAGAAATTTTGATGGACTTATAGAAATAGAAGTAAATCAAAAAAAAGAATTTTTAACTAAATCTGTAGCAGAAAACTTGTATGTTAAAAAAAGAATTGATTTATAAAGTTATATTTTATTTTGCAACAATTGTAGGTATACAGTTACAAGCAAAAGTAAAAGTAGTTACCACCACTACAATTTTATATGATATTTGTAAAAACATAGGCGGCAACTACATAGAAACGAAGTGTTTGATGCCTGTAGGTGGAGATCCACACATTTATGAACCCACTCCTGCTGATGCTCAAAAAATAACAGAGGCTGATCTTATTATTAAAAACGGTTTGCATCTGGAGGGATGGCTTAACAAACTTATAACCGCAGCCGCACCACAAACAAAAGTTATTGAAGCTGCAAATGGAATAGAACCTATCAAAAGTAATTCTCTACACGGAAGCCCAGACCCTCACGCATGGATGGACCCTATTTTAGGTATCAAATTTGCCACAAACATTGCATTAGCTCTAGAAGAAATTGATTTTGACAACAGAGAAATTTATAAGTCAAACTTAAAAAAATATGTTGCAAAACTTTACGATACCGACAAATACATTAAAAATAAAATAAAATCAATTCCAGAGCATGCTAGAGTACTGGTTACTACACATGATGCTTTTAAATATTTCGGGAAGCGGTATGGCATAACAGTAGAATCGGCCATGGGCACTTCTACAGACGCTGAGGTGCAAATTGCCGATATGAATCATTTAATAAAGACTATAAAAGATCGTAAAATTCCAGCAGTTTTTGTAGAATCTACCATCAACCCGAAACTTTTAACCCAAATGGCGAAAGACAACGGAATTGTGGTAGGCGGCAGTTTATATGCAGATTCTATTGGAGATGAAAACAGCCCTGCGGGAAGTTATATACAAATGCTAACATATAATATAGACACAATTTATTCGGCATTGACATCAACAACTGCAATTTCTGAAGAATCTCAAAACAAAAACGAAACCTCTATCTTATTAGTAACTGTTGGTGCTTTATTATTAATAGCATTTGGAGTGGTGTTTTTTAATGTCAAGAATAATAAACTTGTACCTACCAATTGGGATAATTTCAATATAGTTGTAAATGATGTATCTACTTCATACGACAGAAAAACAGTACTTTCAAATATTAATTTGACTTTAAAAAACGGAAAACTGTATGGACTAATCGGCCCAAATGGAGCAGGAAAATCGACTCTATTCAAATCAATTCTTGGCTTAATAAAACCCGACAGAGGAAATATTACGGTTAATAATATTGATATAAAGTTACTGAAAGACAAAATAGCGTATATCCCTCAAAAAGAAGAGATTGATTGGTCTTTTCCTGCAACTGTATTAGATATTGTTCTCATGGGGCGACTCCCCTATTTAAATCAGATTAAAAATTATTCTAAAGCCGACTACAACAGTGCCAAGATAGCTCTGGAAAAAGTTGGAATGGGCAAGTATGCAGACCGACAAATAAAAGATTTATCTGGTGGGCAACAACAACGTGTTTTTATAGCGCGAGCTCTTTGTGAAGATGCTAAAATTTTAATGTTTGACGAACCTTTTGTAGGTGTAGATGTATTGACAGAAAACAAAATTATTCAACTCATGAAAGAGTTGGTTAATGAAAACAAAACGGTTATTATCATTCATCACGATCTTTCAAAAGTAACGGAATACTTTGATGAAGTAATCATGATCAACCAAAGATTAATTGCTGCGGGAGATACTAAACAAATATTTACACAAAAAAATATAGACCAAACTTTTGGTGCAAGACTTACGATACTTCAAGAGCGAGATAAACTTATTCATTAATAGTTACCAAATCATAAATTCAGTAAAAACCATAGAATCTAATAAGATATTGATTGAAAGCTCTGTTAAAACTGGTTTTTGATTAAATTCTACGTTGGGGTTATTTTCTTTAGAAAGATAACTTAATGAACGAGCATATACTCCTGAATTTATTAAAAATCCAGCTAGTAAAACTAACAAATACCTATACCAAACAAATACACAGAAAAGTAAGTTACCGCATTTGACATAACCACTTTTTCTAAATTTATTGTAATGTTTCCGGAATGAGGTAAACTCAACTAAAGATACTATTGCCCCTTCTACAAACATACAACCCAATTAACAATACCAAATATATGCAATTTTTTATTAAATAAATCATATTTGTTAAAAAATATTGTAATAATTTTTTAACAAAATTTTCATTGAGTCTGAGTAGTTGTTATTTAAGTCTTTTATATAAATATTTTCAGATGTATATTCTTGAGAATTTTTACTATAAAAATTAATCAATCTTAATGGATTATGAATCTCACTATGAAACAGATAAAAAGATTTAAAAACCCGAAATTCTATTTCTTCAAATAGCTTTGACAATTCTTCTTGTTCTTTTAAAGGCAATAAAACAGCGATACAACCATCTTCCGAGATATACTTTTCGCAAGCATTTACAAAATCTTGTAACGATAATGCAACTTGATGTTTAGCCTGATTCACATACTTGTTTTCTCCTAACAAATGCTTCCCAAAAAACGGAGGATTAGAAATCATAAGTTCAAAAGATTTTTCAGAAAATAAATTTTCAGATTTTATATCTGCACATACCACTTCTATTGCATCTTTAAAATCTGAATTATTTATATTATCTTTTGCTTCATTAGCAGCTAACAAATCTAGTTCAACAGCTTTTATTATTGCATTACGATGCTCTTGTGCATACATCAAACTTAACAAACCTGTACCAGTACCTATATCTAATACTTTTTTAGCATTAAAAAACTTAGCACACAAAGCCCCAAATACACATGCTTCAGTACTTATTTTAAATGCGTGCTCTTGCTGAACAGTAAATTGTTTGAAATGAAAAAATGTATTTCCCATAACAAAATTTACTTTTCTGGAGCAGGAGTAGGTTCTACATTTTCTATAGGTTTAGATTCTGGCTCTTTAGGTTGTTCATTTGTTGGACTAGAATTTTCTGTGCCTGGAGTAGGTGTAGAATTATCATTTATATTTTCTGCTGGTTTTTCTTCTTTTGGTTTTTCAGAACTTGTTCCACCGCCATTGCCACCACCAGAAGGTATAGGACCTTTAAATTTCTTACGTTTTCTCAGTTTGGGAGCGTTTGGAGAATATGCAATTTTTAATTCACCTGTATAAAAATTATCTTTTTCTGAACCACCACGAGCACTAACGTCGTCTAAATAATCTGTAAATGGAAATCTATAGTTAAATTCTGCATTTATGCTGATTCTATGGCTTACAAAAAAAGAAAGTCCTAAACCCGCTGGTATTTCAAAACCCCATTTAGGATAATGCACATTTTCTGGCTTTGATTTTTTACTCCAATCTGGGTTGGTGGTTGAAGATGTAGCCGAATATCTTAATGTACCAATTCCTAAACTCAAGTATGGTCTTACAAACATGGCCTTTCTATAGATATCTTGATTTTTTAAAATCTTTTTATCTAAAATATTAAATCTACAATACACATAAAACTCTTTGATTTTGGTATCGAAACTGATGTTTCTTACAGAATCTAAATCTGAACCTTTTAAGTTTAAATAATTTAACTGAGCCCCAAAGTATGTTCTTGGCCATACTTTATAGTATGCACCAATACCTGCAATATAACTTGGATTTGATTTTTTTATATCTCCAAAATAGCCTGTCGCACCCCCGCCAAGAGTATACGTCATAGAACCTCTAAAGTAATAGGTATCGAAAAAGCTAGAATATTCTATTTTTGACCTGTCTTGAGCAATCACCTGCGTTAAGACCCCAACAAACAATATTATTAAATTACGCAAAACCATGTAATATTTTTTAATTTTATTTCAATTTAAAACAATTCTTCACTTTCTCAAATTTTACCCAAAACTAGTAAAACAATTCTCACAAAAGTAATTTATTTTTTACAACAATTACCAGCATCTAATTAATATTTAAGCTGAGTGCCAGAAAAAATTATCCACATAAAAATAGGCTTTTAAAGTACCTTAAAGGGCTTTTTCAAAAAGTTATCAACGTATAACATTCTGACTAATTGTGATTTAAAGTTTTAAGTATGTATATTTGCAACACTAATTACTACTATTAGAGATTTATTAATTCTAAAAAAAGTCAGACATACAATTTGAGCAGTGATGTGAAAAATAGTATGAATGATGTAATATTCTTTATGAAGAAGGTATTGTATTGGATAGCGAGTATTGTGGCGGTGATTTTTGTGGCGGAGTATAATTCTATTAATGTAGTTGCCTCTAATGCTACAAATAAAGCAAGATTAAATATTTCAAAAATTGATAGTTCAAAATATTCTATTGCAGGGGAAATGTTTCCCTTTATGCATAAGAAGCATTTACAAAACTATAAATCATACGAATATTTTATTGTTAGAAAAACCCCAGAAAACGAGTATTTGGTAAGAAAATCACAAACATTATTCCAAGTGATTGTACCTATTTTACACAAATATGGTGTACCTGAAGATTTCAAATATTTAGCAGTATTAGAAAGTGGTCTTGACAAATCACAAGTTTCTACTATGAACGCTGTGGGAGTTTGGCAACTAATGAAACAAACCGCCGAAAGTTGTGGACTCACGGTAACCAATGAAAACGACGAGAGGTTAGATTTGGAAAAATCTACAATAGCAGTGTGTAAGTTATTAAAAGCCCATAAAAGAGAATTTGGCACTTGGACAGAAGCATTACTGGCCTACAACATGGGTAATACGGCATTGGCAACTTTTCAAAAAAGAGCACAAAATTACGATGATGTGTACAGACTCAACATCTACAAAGAAAGTATGAGTTGTATTTACAAATTAGTAGCCTATAAAACTTTGTTTAAAAACTTAAACAAATATGGATTTAAATCAACAAATGCTTACAATGAAAGTTTCAAATCTCTGATTCTAACAAGACCCATAAAAGATTTGCAAAAATATGCTCTCAAAAACCATATTGATATTGACATGTTGATGTACAATAACCATTGGATTAAGGCTAATCATATAGAAGCGTCTAGAAAGAAAAAATATATTCTAAAAATACCTAAATAATTGATTTTAGAACTTCTCAATAAGTATAAATTATCCAAGACAACAATTATTGTTAAATGGGACACTCAAAATTCATATTTTGAGTGTTATTATTTGAATTCTAAAAAGAAAATTGGCTTAGAACCTGAATTGTCAGACGCTCTCACAGATTTTATACTAGACACCATTGAACTCACTAGCCACGAAACTGAATTTAGTAAAGGAACAGCTACTTTATCTAACCATATTTTTGAAATAAAAATAGTCCATAAAAAACGATTTGAGCAGTCGTCAGAAATTACATTTGGTGATTTTGAGCATCCCAAGCATGTGTTAGAATTTACTAAACGTGCCAACATCCATTTTAGCTTTCATTATAATTTCAAAAATTTTAGTAGAATGAGCATCAAACCAGAAATACTTGAAGGCGATGCATTTACTTTTTCTACAGAAACCAACGAATACTATAGGATTTTCTTTGAACCTAAATTAAAAGAACTGTTTGCGCATCTCAACAAAGGTTCACATGAACTAGAACATGAGATTCTCATTACTCATACGTTATCTTTATCCAATTCAACAAAATATGTATTCACAAGAGTACATTTTGAATATGTTGAAGAAAATTTAGCTTTAAATTTATCTCTACAACCATTAGATGATTAAAATCAAAATTCTTGATTAAATTTATCATTCGCACTCTTTATATATTGAGGTACATTTATGTAAAATTTTAAGAAAATGATACATAATTACAGAACCAAAAACACATTTGCTGGAGTAAAAATTGATTTCAAATTTGTTTTCAAAGCCACCTTAAAAAGTATTTGGCAGCAACATATACGAAAAGCAAAATTTGGGCAAAAAACTATAGAATTTTAAAACAAAACCACTCCCTGATTTTGAACATATTCCTGATTGTTCTCAGTATAAAGCTCTAGAGTTTTATACACTCCATCTTTTGTGAAATAATTTATGAGATAATAAACTTCACCTGAAAGATCATCCACACAAGTTACGTGTTCAATTTTTTCATCATGAGTAAAATTTATTCTTTCTAATAGGGTGCTATTTTGGATTTCCTCTTCAGACAACTCTCTATCTATTTCCTCTACAATACCGTCTTTATTCAAAAAAACCTTAATGTTTTTAAAATTTTCAGCATATTCTGCTGCATAAACAGATCCATCTTTAGTCCATTTTGCGGAAGCAACTCCTGCTGGAAACAAATCAGCAAATTCCAATCTAACTAGTTCTGGAATCGTCTCACTATCTTTTTCTGCAAACATAACAGCGTTTACAAATAATGTTCCTAAAATTAAAAATTTTGTTTTCATATTGACTTTCAATTAATTTATAATCAAAATTAGCTCTCAACTTTAGATGAATTGTGAGTAAAATTTGAATCAATTCTGTAAGTGAATTCTTAATATCAACAACATATTACAGCATTATAATATTAAAATTAATATCTTTGGGATTGGTAAAACCAAACAGTCAAGTTATATGGCAGAGATAGGAGAAGTACGTTATGACGAAGACAGTATAAAATCACTGGACTGGAAAGAGCATATCCGCTTAAGACCAGGTATGTACATAGGCAAGCTCGGCGATGGGAATGCTGCCGACGACGGTATTTATATACTTGTTAAAGAAGTTGTAGACAACTCTATCGATGAACACATGATGGGCTATGGTAAAACTATAGAAATAAGTGTAAGCGACCGAAAAGTTGAGGTTAGAGACTACGGCAGAGGTATTCCACTTGGTAAAGTTATAGATTGCGTTTCCAAAATAAACACGGGAGGTAAATATGACAGTGGAGCTTTTCAAAAAACAGTGGGGCTGAATGGCGTGGGAACTAAAGCCGTAAACGCCCTTTCGAGTTATTTCAAAGTACAGTCATACAGAGATGGTAAAACCAAAGCAGCAGAATTTGCTAAAGGTGTACTTACAACAGACCATCCAGAAAACACTACTTCATATAGAAACGGTACTCTCATTACATTTACTCCTGATGATACTATTTTCAAAAATTATCACTTCATACCTGAATATCTAGATGATTTAATTTGGAATTATTCCTATCTAAACTCTGGGTTAGTTATAAATTTTAATAACAAAAAGTACTATTCAGAAAGAGGATTATTTGATTTACTTACGAACAAAACAAATGCTGAAGAAAATAGATATCCCATTATTCACTTAAAGGGTAAAGATATTGAACTCAGCATCACGCATAACAACCAATACGGCGAAGAGTATTATTCTTTTGTAAACGGACAAAACACCACTCATGGTGGTACTCATTTACAGGCATTTAGAGAAGCTTATGTAAAAACCATAAGAGAATTTTACAAAAAAGAGTTTGATGTGGCTGACATCAGACAGTCCATAGTAGCAGCGGTGGCTATTAGAGTACAAGACCCTGTATTTGAAAGCCAAACTAAAACTAAACTTGGCTCACAAAGTATGTGGCCAGATGGTCCTTCTCTCAGAACTTTTGTAAACGATTTTATCAAAAAAGAACTGGATGATTATCTACACAAACATCCAGACGTAGCTGATGCTCTTCTTAAAAGAATTCAACAGTCTGAACGAGAAAGAAAAGACATTGCAGGCATAAAAAAACTTGCCAATGAGAGAGCCAAAAAAGCCAATTTACACAACAAAAAACTAAGAGATTGTAGGCTTCATCTGAACGAAGGTAAAGACGAAAACAAGTTTAACTCTATGTTGTTTATCACCGAAGGTGATAGTGCCAGTGGAAGTATTACAAAAGCTAGAAACGTAGAAACTCAAGCTGTATTTAGCTTAAAAGGTAAGCCTTTCAACTGTTTCGGGAAAACCAAAAAAATAGTATACGAAAACGAAGAATTCAATTTACTACAACACGCTTTGAACATTGAAGATGGTGTAGAAAATTTAAGATATAACAAAATAGTAATTGCAACAGATGCCGATGTAGACGGTATGCACATACGTTTACTAATGATGACTTATTTCTTACAATTCTTCCCAGATGTAGTAAGAAACGGGCATTTGTATATTCTAGAAACACCACTTTTCAGAGTTAGAAATAAAAAAGAAACCATCTATTGCTATTCTGAAGAAGAAAAAAATAAAGCAATTACCAAATTAGGTAACAAGCCAGAAATAACCCGTTTCAAAGGTTTAGGAGAGATATCACCAGACGAATTCGGAGGATTTATTGGAGAAAATATTAGGCTTGAACCTATCATTTTACAAAAAGACACGGTAATCAAACAACTACTCCAATACTACATGGGAGAAAACACCCAAGAAAGACAGTTGTTTATTATTGATAATTTAAAGGTTGAAAAAGATTTAGTTGAAGAAGCTGAAGAAGCAGAAGTTCATGATCAAAAAAAATAGAATTTTAAAAACAGGATTGATATTTGGGGCAGTAGCATTGATTGCTGCCATTTTAAATTTTTACACAAGCTTGTTAACAGGTAGTATTCCATTTGTTAACGGTCATCTTACAGACATTGTCATAACAATTGTTGCCATTGTTGGGTCAATTTATTTTTTCAAAACGTATATAAACAATGGCTATTTACATTTATGGCAAGGCATAGTGCTAGGTTTGTGGACATTGTGGGTAAGTGTTAATTTTATTGCACTTTTTCAGTATATCTATTTAGAGTGGATCAACCCAGATCTTTTGCAAGAATATAAAAATTATATGCAAAAAGAGTTGGTCGCAAATGCAGAAGCTCTAAAAAAAGAAGAATTTTATACAGAAGCAAAATTAAAATTGGAAGCATTTTTAAAATCGAAGCCTATAGATGTAGTTTGGCATCAAATGTTTTTAAAATTCTTACCTTTTCCTATCACAATATTATCAGTATTTTTTGCGTCATTAGCTTTTAGAAAAGTTGAAAAATAACATAACATTAAAATACGGAATCATAGCAGCAATAGGTGTGGGTGTGCTCCTATTTGCTAGCTCATATGCGTACCAAACAAATGGTACCATCTTTCAAGATTATTCTATTTATGTAATTTGGGCAGCAACTGGCCTATTTTTATTTGAGTTTAGAAAACCTCTTGAAGAAATGAATTTTAAAATTGGATTTAAAAATGCCTTAAAAATGAATACCATTACTGCATTTATTTCTTCTATATTTTATTATTTATTAATTAAATTCCAAAATAGAGATTTATTAAAACTAGTTGAAAATCAGCTTTTAGAAGCATTTAAAACACTAGAATTCCCTAAAGAACAAGTTGATTTACAAATTATGATAATCAATTCGCATGGTCCTTTAGTATTTGGAATGTCATTTTTATTTGCATTTCTGATGCGCAACCTAGTTTGGAGTGCATTTTTTGCAATCATGTTAAAGAAAAACAAAGTAATTCCTGCAGATGAGCAATATTTTTGATATAAGTGTAGTAATACCACTTTTTAATGAAGAAGAATCTTTACCTGAACTCATTTCGTGGATTCGAAAAGTTATGCAAACCAATCAGTATACATACGAAATTGTACTGATAGACGATGGCAGTTCTGACAATTCGTGGGATGTTATCAAAAGCTTATCTGAAAACAATTCAGACATAGTAGCTGTGCAGTTTAACCGTAACTATGGCAAGGCTGCTGGTTTACATATTGGCTTTGGATTGGCTAAAGGGAAAGTAGTTGTAACAATGGATGCAGATTTACAAGACAGCCCAGACGAAATTCCTGAATTATATAAAATGATTACCATAGACGGCTTTGATTTAGTGAGTGGTTGGAAGAAAAAAAGATACGACAATACCTTTACTAAAAATATCCCGTCTAAACTATACAACGCAACCAACAGATGGATGTCTGGTATCAAACTACACGACATGAACTGCGGCTTGAAGGCTTATAAATTAAAGGTTGTAAAATCTATTGAACTATACGGTGAAATGCACCGATACATTCCGGTAATAGCCAAATGGAATGGTTTTGGCAAAATAGGTGAAAAAGTAGTTGAACACAGAGCTAGAAAATATGGCGTGAGTAAGTTTGGCTTAGAACGCTTTCTTTACGGCTTTTTAGACTTGCTGTCCATTACATTTGTTACCAAATTCAAAAAAAGACCTATGCATTTTTTTGGAGCTTGGGGGCTTTTAATGTTTTTACTTGGAGCGTCTATTACTTTGTATTTGACATTGCATAAATTCATTTTTTCTAAACTTGGATACTCCATTCACAGAGATGTTACAGAGCAACCTATTTTTTACATAGGCCTCACATCAATTATTTTGGGAACACAAATGTTTTTAGCAGGCTACATAGCAGAACTAATGAATGCCGATTCTAAAAAGAAAAATGATTATTTAATATCTGATAGAATAAATAATTAATCAATTGGAAAAAAGTGTTATTGAACGCTGTTTAGCTGGAGACAGAAAAGCTCAAGAGGTTTTATACAAAAGTATTGCACCAAAAGTAAAAGGATGGTGCATGAGATATGCTCGTACTGTTTTTGAAGTTGAAGATATTGTTCAAGAATCATTTATAAAAATATTTAAAAATTTAAAAAACTATTCAAATACGGGTCCATTTGATGCCTGGGCAAGGAGAATAGTAATTAATACGGCCATAGACTCTTACAAAAGCAACCTTTTTAGTGATAACCAAGTCAATATAGAAAATACAACAGAGATAGAAGTAGGTTTTGCAAAAATTACAGATACAGTAACTGAAGCAGAGCTCCTTAAAATACTAAATCAGTTGCCCAATGGATATAAAATAGTCTTTAACATGTATGCCATAGAAGGATACAGCCATAAAGAAATAGCTGAAATCTTAAAAATAAGCGAAGGTACTTCTAAGTCTCAACTATCTAAGGCACGTGAAGCTATAAAGAAATTATTAGTACAATATAATTATATTGAAAATGACGAACGAGAATAATCCTATTGATGACTTGTTTAAGTCTAAACTTGAAAATTTAGAATCAGAACCTGCTGAAAGCAGCTGGGAGGCTATTTCTAAAAAATTACAAGAAGAGAATTTACAAAAGACAGAAAGCACCAATCATTCATATTATTGGTGGGCAGCTGCTGCAATATTAATAATTACAAGTGTGTTTGTATTTAGAAATTTTAATCAGGAAATAACTACTAAACCAAACATAGCAACTATTGAAACAGCTAAAAATGAGACTATTGTTAAAAATGAGACTTCTCAAAACAATAATCCAGTAGCTCAGGAGCCCAAGAAAGCAAAAATTTATTTAAGCAAAAACTCTATTAAAGAAGTCAAACTTGCTGATGGCTCTTTGATCGTGTTAGATAAAAACTCTGTAGTGACGGTACCTGAAAATTATCCTTACCAAAGAACTATAACACTGAGAGGGAGAGCTTTCTTTAATGTTGTAAAAAATACAGAATTACCCTCATTTATGGTGAGTACTAATTTCTCCGAATGTACCGTTAAGGGAACGAGTTTCATTATTAATGCCCCAATAAATTCTAACTCAAATCAACTTTGGGTAAAAAGTGGAGTAGTTTCTATTAAAAATTTGACTACGAACGACAGTAAAGAAATCAATGCAGGTGAAAAAATAAGTTTAGTGGATGGTAAATTGATTGAAAAAAATAAAATTAATTCTGCCAATTTTGAATCTTGGAAAACTGAAACTCTAAAATTCAACAATACACCTCTAAATGTAGTTGCTTCTGATATTGCTGATTATTACAATGTTAAAGTATTACTTAACAACGAAAAACTACAAAATTGTAAATTTACAGGAGAGTTTTCTAAATATTCGATAGACGAACTATTGCAAGTATTGTCAACTTCATTTAACTTGTCGCACGATTTCTCTCAAAACACTTACATCATTAAGGGAGAAGGGTGTAAATAAGTTTACGTATTGAAAAAAACTTTACTTTTTATAATTATATCAATCATAAATTGGGCGTTGCCTACATATTGTCAAAATTTTGACGTATTAGAAACTCCAATAACTTACAAATGTTCTAAAAAGACAATTGAAGTTGTCTTATCCGATATTTCAAAAAATTATAAAATAAAATTTACCTACATCAATAATCAACTACCGCTTACAGACACTGTGAGCGTATATTCTAACAAAATAAATTTATCTGTTTTTTTAAAAACAATATTTAGAGATACTCAAATTGTTTTTATACCCATCAAATCGCAGTTGTTAATCAAGCGACAAGAAAACCGTGGTTATGAACCTAAAAAAGATTCTGTTCTAAATTTAGAAACAAAAAAAGATTCAATTCTAGTTCTAGAAATCCCAATAGACAAATCTAATACTGAAACAAATACTCTAAAACCCCAAAGAATTGACCATAAAGAAAAAACAATCACAATTTATTATTTTTCTGGCAAATACAAAGGAATATTTTTTGAATCTAATTATAAAAAATCCACTAAAATTATTGAACACTCTGATACGTTATCTGACGAAAATACAATTAACGTAAAAAAGAGATATAGAAAAATCAATCCAAAATATTATAGTTATTTTGAAGAAAACAAGCTGTGGAATTCATATTTGAGTGTTGAAATTGGAGGTAATACTTTCAAAAATAATTTTAAAGTAATTGACGATAGTACTCTCAAGAAAAAAAATGAAATTGAAAAATCGGTCATCCAACCTTGTTTCTTGATTTCTTATTACAATAAAATAAATAGAAAACTTTTTTGGGGAATAGGACTTGGGATTTCTTCTCTAAAATATAAGGGATCATATACAAAAAGCTTGTATTTTGACGACTCTAAACCTCCACTACAACCACTACAAATTCCGCAAAACGCAAAAACTGAAAATTTAGTTTTGGTCCATGACACGGTAATTAATTATTGGGATAGACATACGTATTTACAAACACCTATCACATTGGGTTATAATGTAATATCAAAAAAAATAGACTTAAAAATTCAAGCGTCTTTTGTTATTCTTACTCAAATTAATTCCAAAAGCATATTTCCTGATTCTGTAAATAGAAAATATCCAATTAGATATAAAAATCCACCGCAAAATTTCCCTACACCAAAGATAAACGACAAAGCATATTATTATCAAAAAGATTTAGACCCCAAAAATTACAGTAATTCTAAGTTTTTAACCTCCCTAAAACTAGAGATTCAAATAGGATATCATATTTCTCCTAAAATTGAAATTTTCTTAAGTCCTAGCAGTGTTTTATTCTTAAATTCTTCAACTGATTCTAAAAAACAAAAAAACAATCCAATTGTATTCCAACTAAATGCTGGTTGTAATATTAAATTATCTTCTTTAAAATAAATCTATTTCTTTTTTTTCTTTTTAGGCTTATACTCTTGTTTTTCAGCATCTTGAATTAATTTTTTCCAATTATTCACACCTGTATCATTAGTAAAGTCTAGCGTATCTTGGTACGAATTATAATCTATATTAATTACATCTATTTCGGTGTCAATATATTCTTGAATTTCTGCCAAAAAATCTTTTTCTTCTGAACTACAAAATGAGTATGCAGTACCTTTATGAGTACCTCTACCCGTACGCCCTATTCTGTGAATATAATTTTCAGGCACATCTGGCATATCATAATTTACTACTAGATCTATTTGAGGAATATCAATTCCTCTCGCAGACACATCAGTGGCTATTAAAATGTTACATTCTGAATTTCTGAATGCTGTTAATGCTAAATTTCTTTGTTCATGGTCTTTTTCTCCATGCATGGTCAACGTTTTGATTTGCACTCGCTCCATAGCTGCAGCTACACGCTCTGCACGCACACGAGTACGTACAAAAACCATAATCTTAAAATCAGGATTTTGGGTAATGAGTCGTTCTAAAAAAAAGCGCTTATGATCCATTTCTACAAAAACAATCGAATGTGATATATTTTTAGAAATACGTTCTTTGGGAGAAATTTCTATTCTTATAGCATTTTTAACTACGTTATATGCAAGCTTTTTAATTTCAGGATTTATAGTAGCTGAGAAAAATAGTGTTTGACGTTTTGCAGGTATTTTTCTTATCAAATCACTCACATCTTTTCCAAAACCCATTGCCAACATATGGTCAGCCTCATCCAACACTAAAATTTTAACAGCATCAAGTTTCAAATACCCCTGATGACACAAATCGAATAGACGACCAGGCGTAGCCACCACTATTTCTGCACCGTTGTTAAGTTTTTTTACTTGAGAATCTTGTTCTACTCCCCCAATAACAGCTACAGATTGAATACCAGTCCCCTTCCCTATTTGTTCAAAAACACGATTAATCTGCTGAGCAAGTTCGTGTGTTGGAGCCATGACTATACATTTAACGCCTTCTTTGGCTCTAGTATGTTGCATAGCTATAAGGTGTTGTAAAACAGGAATTACAAAAGCCGCCGTTTTTCCTGTACCTGTTTGTGCTATAGCAAACACATCATCGCCTTTTAATACAGGGTAAATGGCTCTATACTGAATATCTGTAGGTCTTTTAAATCCTAAGATTTGTAAATTATCTTTTAATTTATCGTCTATTTGATAATCAGAAAATTTCATTGGGTTATTTTATTTCTCAAAGATACTCAATCCTGATCAGAATAGTTATTTAAATTTTGTTCCAATTAATGGAAATAATCCAAAATTTGTATATATTTAAATTACGAGAATCAAATATTTCTTAATTTTTTAAAATATTACATTTAAAAATAATGAATTATTTTTTTCGTAATCAATCCATAAGCTCAGTCTTACTATATATATGTTTGAAAGTAATTTTAGTAGAAGTTCAGGTGTTGGGCATGTTGGCATCAATATGTCTAAACTCATCAAAAAAATATCTATTTTTTGCATTATTTGTTCCTTTATTTTATTAGTTCTAGCAATAGGATTTAATGGTGCAAGTTTTGACTTTTCAGATTCTATTATTTTTATAATTAACATTTTGGTTCAAATGCTTTTTTATTTTAAAAAAATAAAATATGCAAAAAATGTTTTTATCTGGGGAACCATTTGTACATTAATATATTATCTCTTTGCTTATAGGCGTATGGGAATTGAATATGCAATGATTGCTTCATTGTGTTTTTTACCTGCACTTTTAAATAAAAAAAAAGATATTATAGTTGGGGTTATTCTGGGAATTTTAGCAATGATTACCTATTTTGTTTACGATTATTACGCAGTTTTTATACCAGACAACCCTCAATTTAATTATCAATTATTCAACAAAATAATTTTGCTAATAGCTACATCTGTTGTTATTTATGAAATTATGATATATAGAGCGATGTTTATTTTATATGGAAAACTTCTCAAACAAAAAAATCATAATCTATATAAACAAGAAAATACTCTTAAATCGGAACTACATTTTACAAAACAATTAAATACAGACTTAAACCATTTGGTTAGTTCAAAAACTCTAGAACTCAACACATATATTTCTGCAATTAACCAAAATGTTTGTTCTATGGTTTTAAATTCTGAGTTTAAAATCGAATTTGCAAACCAACCTATTTTAGCAAAACTCAACATAAATTTTGGTACAATCTCAAAAAAGTATTTTTTTGAAATATTTGAGATTAGTGAAAAAGAAAAGTTAAGTACCATAAAACCATTTGTTTTAGAAACACTCAAACGTGGAAACAATTGGAGAGGTCAGGTATTTACAAACATTGATAGTAACAGAGCTCATTGGTTTGAAATAGCCATAATCCCATTTAAAAAAGATAAAAAAACCAATTACTTGGTCATGGCAACTTTAAAAGACGATACCATAAAACTCATAAAACAACAAGAAGAAAACTTAAGATTGTATGAAGAAATAGCTTTTAAAACCTCACATGAACTAAGAGCACCTATTGCCAACATACAAGGGCTAGCTCAGCTTTTGTATTTAAAAAGAAACCACCGTGAAGAAGATTTATTTTTAATAGCAAATCATCTTACTAAAGCTTCAAACGATATGGATCAAATTACTAAAGAATTTATGGGATACATTAGTGATTTAAAAGACAAATATTGAGATTAATAATGCTCTTTGATGAATTTTAAATATTAATATAATTTTATAATTAAGCATATACTTACCGATTAGTTTTTATTTTTAAAATAGAACTAAAACTTTCAAAATAAGGAACACCTAACACACGAATATATTCAATTGTGTATCTTTACATTCTGTTATATTTTCTAAAATGGAAGTTTCTCAAACACTAAAAGAACAAATCAGTAATCTGCCAGACAAACCAGGTGTTTATAAATATTTCCATAATGAAACCATTATTTATGTAGGCAAGGCTAAAAACTTAAAAAAAAGAGTTTCTAGTTACTTTACTAAAAATCAGACTAGTTACAAGACACAAAAACTAGTGAGTATGATTACTAGTTTAGAGTTTATAGTGGTAAAAACTGAACGTGATGCCCTACTGCTCGAAAACAATCTGATTAAAAACCTACAACCCAAGTATAATATCAACCTGAAAGACGACAAGTCGTATCCTTACATTTGTGTTACTAGAGAGCGATTCCCTAGGGTATTTCCCATTCGCAGAAGAATAAAACATTTGGGAACATATTTTGGGCCTTATACTCAAGTAAAACACATGAACGAACTTCTGGAATTAATTCAAAAACTATACACAGTTCGTTCTTGCAAACTGAATCTTTCAGAGGCAAACGTTGCTCAAAATAAATACAAAGTATGTTTAGAATATCACATTCATAATTGTAAAGGACCTTGCGAAAATTTACAAACTGAAGCCGATTACCAAGAAGACATCCGCCAAGTTATTAATATTCTTAAAGGAAAAATAGGCGATGCGAAAAACGAACTTCTTGAAAAAATGCAAGAATATGCTCAAAAATTGGAGTTTGAAAAAGCACAACATCTAAAAGAATGTTTGGACAAGTTGGAAATTTTCAAATCTAAATCTCAAGTAGTTAGCGAAAAATTCAAAGATCTTGAAGTGTATAGTATTTTATCTGAAGAAAAAGTTGTATATCTTAATTTTATCAAAATCATTGAAGGGAGAATCATACATTCTGAATCTAAATCTGTAAGAAAAGTTTTAGATGAAACGGATGCTGAAATTTTAGAATTTTTTATCAATTATAATAGAATTGAAACTCAAAGTGAAGCACCAGAAATCATCACAAATGTTCCACTAGAAATGGAACTAGAGAACACCGTGTTTACTGTACCTGACAAAGGCGAGAAAAAAGACTTATTGGAGTTGTCTATCAGAAACTTAACCGAATACAAAAGGCACCGAATAGGTAAAGAAAAAGATGACGAAGAAGAAGCCAACAAAACCCTTCAACTTTTACAAAAAGACTTAAATATGCGTACGCTACCTAAGCATATAGAATGTTTTGACAACTCAAACATTCAAGGTACAAATCCTGTAGCAGGAATGGTATGTTTCAAAAATGGTAAGCCTTCTAAAAAAGACTACCGACATTTTAACATTAAATCGGTGATTGGTCCAGACGATTTCAGCTCTATGAACGAGGTAGTAGCAAGACGATACCATAGAGTAGTAACAGAAAATCAAGATTTACCCGATTTAATAGTTATAGATGGCGGAAAGGGACAGCTCAATGCCGCATGTGATGCACTGAGAGAAGTGGGTATATACGGAAAAGTAGCCATAATAAGTATTGCAAAAAGATTGGAAGAATTATATGTACCTGGTGACGAATTTCCACTACATCTGGATAAAAAATCGCCTTCTTTAAGATTACTGCAACAAATCCGTGACGAAGTACACAACTTTGCCATTACTTTTCACAGAAAACAAAGAAGTAAAAATGCAAATGTTTCAGAACTTGATAGTATCAAAGGTATAAGTAAAGAAACCGTTCAAAAACTTTATAGCCATTTTAAAACTATTAAAAAAATAAAAAATGCTACTAGTAAAGAATTAATTGACACCATTGGCACTCGAAATGCAAATGTGATACTAAAATGGATTGCACAAAAAGAAACAAACGCAGAGCCTAATTCTTAATTTTTGAAATTGTTAAAAAATTACGATTTCAATACACAAAAAATACACAAACAGCCATGATGATTGTCAAATAAAAATTGGCTGTTCCAAACTGTAAGATTTCTGTTTCTGACTTACTTTTAATAGTCAAATACGCCATAATAGCATTTACTGCAATAAAAAATGTGTATAATTTAGAAAAATCACCAGGAAGAGGAATAGTTACTGTTTCTCCATTTACATTTTTATAAATATTTTTATCAAAACCAAATATTGAAGAACACTCATACACTATAGTTTCCCCTTCTTTAAATTTATTAAAATCATCTTGTTCCACTATAATATTATTTGATTTGGTTTTAACTACATATTCCATAATATTGTCGGCTCCAAATTTAGCTTCCACAACTTTTTCACTAGTAGTTAAATTTGGCAATACGATATCTAACAGTAATAATGCCATAAATGCAACTGAAAAATACGCCGCTATCACATACGTTTTACACACATAAGGAGTAATAACATCTTTTGTTTTTCTGGTAGCCCTGTATACTCTGTCTGTTCTGTTTACATTTCGGGTCTGATTGTATTTTTCTTTAAAATACTCATGCTCCACAAACATATCTCCAGCACTGTTATTTAGCATCTGATCATATTGAGTTCTCAAAATAGAATCGCTCAAAATCTCATACGCTTCATTAATTTCTATAAATCTCTCATGAGAATCATTTTCTATAGATCTGTCTGGGTGATATACCATGGCCAACTTTCTAAAAGACTGTTTGATCTCTGCACTTGATGCCGAACTTCTAACATTTAATATTTTGTAATAATCTTTCATAAAGCAACCTCTTTCTTTATATCTCGTTTCAGTAATCACAAATATACTATTTTTTAAACACATGAAACTAGGTGTTCCAAAAGAGATCAAATCCAACGAAAACAGAGTGGGAATCACTCCGCAAGGAGTTAGGAGTATTTTAACAAAATTTCCTCAAACTAATATCTATATTCAAAAAGATGCAGGTTTAGGCTCTGGCTTCTCAAACAACGACTATATTTCTGCAGGAGCTATTATTTCAGAAAATGCATCTGATGTGTTTTCAAGTGCTGAATTAATAGTAAAAGTAAAAGAACCTCTTGAAAATGAATATGAGTTAATAAATGATTCGCATACCGTATTTACTTATTTTCATTTTGCTTCTTCAAAAATTCTTACGCATGCTATGATAAAGAGCCGTGCTAGATGCATAGCTTACGAAACTGTGAAAAAACCAGACGGAAGCTTACCATTACTAACGCCTATGTCTGAAGTGGCGGGCAGACTAGCCATACAACAAGGAGCTAAATATTTAGAAAAAATATTTGGCGGAAAAGGCAAATTATTAGGAGGAATACCAGGAATTGCCCCGGCTACCGTACTCATTTTTGGTGGTGGAGTCGTGGGAACACAAGCTGCTAAAATGGCTGCTGGCTTAGGAGCTAATGTTATCATTTTTGAACAAAATCCTATACGTATACGTCAACTTTGCGATATTTTACCCGCAAATGTAACCGTTCTGTACGCACACAAAGGCACTATTATCAACTACTTACCTCTAGCAGATTTAATAATTGGTGCGGTTTTAATTCCCGGAGCTCAAGCTCCCAAACTATTAACAGAATCTGACTTGAAATTATTACAGAAAGGTACCGTTTTGGTAGATGTGGCTATAGACCAAGGAGGGTGTTTTGAAACAAGTAAAGCTACAACTCATAACGACCCGATCTATGAAATTGACGGCATTGTTCATTACTGTGTTGCTAATATGCCTGGGGCTGTGCCACAAACATCTACAATGGGACTGACCGCAGTAACGCTACCGTATATTGAATCAATGATTCAGAAAGGGATAACAGCTGCTTTAGAAAGCGATGAAAGTCTGAGACATGGATTGTCTTTAGAAAATGGAATAATTATAGATCCTGAAATTCAAAAATTTATGAGTTTATAAACTCAAAAACTAAAAGAAAACTTTAGTTCCTTCTGTACAATTTTTACAAATATCTATTTCAGAACGAGAATGTAGAATTTTAGATCTAAAGTTTTGATATGTATCACCATACCAAATATTTTTAAAACTTGTTTGGGCAGAAATTGTCCCTAACTTATGACTTGCATCTTTATCAAAACAACAAGGGACTACTTGGCCGTCCCAAGTTATGACAGCCGAATGCCACATTTTCCAACAACTAGGACTTAAGCTATTTTTAATTTCAAAAGAACCATCTTGGTTTTTTTTATATCTAGCATATTTTTCAATATCTGGTATAAGGTCAGAACCGTTTTGATAGTCATAAATCTGTGCAGTTTTTAACACCACTTTATCTACTCCTAAATCTTTAGCCAATTTAAACACCTCTGGTATTTGATGCTGATTTGGTTTAACAACCAAAAACTGAAATATGATATAGGGTTTTGAAGATTTAAATTTATTTTTAGCAGCAATTATATTTCGTGTACCCTTCAATACTTTTTCCAAATCTCCCCCTACTCTGTAACTTTCATAGGTTTCTTGAGTTGTACCATCTATAGATATAATAAGTCTATCCAATCCAGACAATACCGTTTCTTCTGCTTTAGTTTCATCTAAATAATGTGCATTGGTAGAGGTCATGGTATAAATTCCATTTTCATGGGCATATTTTACTTGTTTGAGAAAAGAGGGATTCAAATACGGTTCTCCTTGAAAATAAAAGGTAAGATATGCAAGTTTATGTTTCAGTTGAGAAATAAATAATTTAAAATTAGCATCGCTTAACATACCTGTAGGCCTTGTAAATGATCGCAAACCACTTGGGCATTCCGGACATCTCAAATTACATGAAGTGGTAGGTTCTATGGAAACCGCAAACGGTAAACCTCTAAAATAATTTTTCTTAGAAATTTTAGATAAGTAATACGTAATCAACAGTACTAAAAAATTAAAAATTTTCTGTACTGTGAGTTTTTTGAAAAAATTTAATGAATCTAAAAAAGCGGCTTTCAATTTAATTTTTTAATGATTTCTGCTTGAGACATTTTAATAGATAACAACCTAAAATTAGCCCCATTTTTGCATTCATTATTTTTAAGAGGTCTAGAATACAACCAATATCCATTTTTTAAATACTGTAAATTAGGCTCGTTTGCACTTTTTTCACCATGTAGAACACCATATTCTGCCGCCTGAAATAAATTCTTTGTAATTGCATCCATATTCAAAGTATCCGTTGCTTGTAATACTTCTATTTGAGCATCAAAATCTTTTTTAAATGTTTTCACTACTTCAAGTTCATTCACATTACAGTTACCATGAATAAAAATTTTACTCAGCGTATCGTCTAAAATTGTTCCTAGCTTATAAGCTCCTGAAGAAATTTCCCCTGCAGTAACTCTTTTAATTTTTTTCTCAGCAAGCTCTTTTGCATATTCTTTTGTGTTTAATTTTCCTTTATCGCAAGACACCGAAATAAGAATAGCAAACAAAACCGATAAATATTTATTTAAAAACATATAAAATAGTATTTAAAAACTTAAAACAATATTTTTTTTAATAAGATAAAACCCTACCGAAACATTTTCGTAAATATACACACAAACGTAAAAATTATATATATGTGGAGTTTATTTACGAAAGGTTTTAGCTTTACTTACAGATTAAGAAGATCATTAGTAAGAGCACGCAAGTTAAAAAATTCACAATCAGAATACCAAGAATTTAAACCAGGCAAAGCACTCAAATTAAGATTCAATTTGGGATAAACACTTAGAAATTATTTCTTCGTAGAAACTTTCATACTGTTTCACAATTTTCCACTCTTCAAATTCTTGTGCTCTTTTGAGTGCATTTGACTTAAAGATTGGCAAATTTTCATCAGAAAGTACATGAAGTGATTTTTCTATCATACTTGCAACGTCGCCCACCTCACATAGATATCCAGAATATCCATTTACATTTAGTTCTGGAATACCGCCTGCATTACTAGATACCACAGGCACTTCACAAGCCATGGCTTCAAGAGCAGACAAGCCAAAACTTTCTTTTTCTGATGGAAGTAAGAACAAATCGCATACGGAAAGTACGTCTTCTATTACATCCAGCTTACCTATAAATCTCACATCTTCACAATGTCCTGAATGTCTACATTTTTCTTCCAACATACCTCTGTCTGGCCCATCGCCAATAAGGATTAATTTAGAAGGTATTTTTTCTTTTATTCCTACAAAAACATCATAAACATCCATCACTCTTTTTACAGGTCTAAAATTTGAGGTATGCACAATCAGTTTTTCTCCTCTTGGGCAAATAGCTTTTTTAAAATGTTCTTTATTCTGTTTTTTGAATCTATTTAAATCAATGAAATTAGGAATAACTTGAATATCTTTTGTAATATTAAAAAACTGTAACGTTTCTTGTTTTAAACTTTCAGAAACTGCCGTTACCCCATCTGATTCGTTTATACTAAATGTAACAACGGGCTCGTAAGAAGCATCTTTACCCACAAGAGTAATATCTGTACCGTGCAAAGTAGTTACTACAGGAATATTCAAGCCTTGAGATTTGAGAATTTGCTTAGCCATATAGGCCGCCGAAGCATGTGGAATAGCATAATGAACGTGCAGCAAATCCAATTTCTCATTTTTTACTACATTAACCATAGCACTAGAAAGTGCCGTTTCGTAAGGCAAATATTGAAATAATGGATAGTTTGGTGCAGACACCTCATGATAGAATAAATTTTCATTGAAAATATCTAATCGTGATGGGTGATCGTAGGTAATAAAATGTATTTGATGACCCAACTGAGCCATAGCTTTACCTAGTTCTGTGGCTACTACTCCACTGCCGCCATAAGTCGGATAACAAACAATACCTATCTTCATAAAAAATGTTACTGCAAATCTAACTTATTCTAGCCTTAATTTGTTCCTTTACACATCTAAATACAAAAATTTAATTTAGTAATAATATTGTATAAATTTGTACCGAAATTAAACACGATTTTATGGCAATTTTTTCTGGCGGAGAAAACAATGGTGCAAATATGGATTTCTTAAGCCATGTGGATGTATTAAGAAAACACTTAGTTAGATCTTTTATTGCAGTTTTAGTTCTGACAATTGTAGGTTTTGTTTTTAGACAAGAACTTTTTGATTGGTTGGTATTCAGCCCTATTCAAAAAGATTTTATAACTTATAAATTAATTTGCAAACTTGCACATACGTTTCAGATACAAGACATGTGTGTGGAACCTCCCAAAATAAACTTTGTGATCACTGATTTTGCTGGAGAATTTAATCTTGCCATGACATTTGCGGTAACCTTTGGCATTTGCACAGCTGTACCCTATATAGTTTGGGAATTATGGAGTTTTATAAAACCCGGATTGTACCAAAGCGAAGTAAGTAAAGTATCAGGAATTGTTTTTTACATAAGTTTATTGTTTTTTATTGGCGTTGCTTTTGGATATTTTATACTTGCACCATCCTCACTTACATTTTTAGCAACATTCAAAACAAGTAATCAAATATCGGCTATGCCTACAGTGAGTACCTACGTGAGTTTATTACTGACTATGGTTATTGCTTGTGGAATAGCATTTCAATTACCCGTTGCAGTATTCTTATTATCAAAACTTGGTTTGTTATCGCCAGGTTTTATGAGAGAATATAGAAAACACGCTTATGTGGTAATTACACTTGCGGCAGCTATCATTACCCCTACTTCTGATTTATTTAACTTATCTATTGTGGGCTTACCTATGGTATTTTTATATGAGTTGAGTATATTTATTTCAGCATCTGTAGAGAAAAAAGCACTTTTAGAATATATGAAATCTTAAATATTTTAGATATGAAAAATTTGTATAAATATGTAACTCTAACATTTTTACTTATTAGTAGTTTGTCTTTTGCAATAGATAAAGACAAAAAATGTAATACATGGGAAGGTCATCAGCTATATCAGGGAGAAAAAGGTGGATGCTATTACATAAAAATTAAAAATAAGAAAAGAACAAAAGTTTATGTAGATAAATCTAAATGTAATTGTTTATAACATGAAAGGAATCTACAAACACTACAAAGGCAATCTCTACGAAGTACTAGACATTGCAAAACATAGCGAAACAGAAGAGGAAATGGTCATATACAAAGCACTTTATGGTGACTTTGGCTTGTGGGTTAGACCTTTAAAAATGTTTTTAGAAAAAGTAACAGTTCATCAAACAGAAATGCCTCGATTCGAAAAAATTAATTAATTTCTTCAATATCAAAATATTCTTTGTTGTTTCTGTAAACTGTTTTTACAATCTTGGTAGCCACTAAATTTGATAATATCTTTATTATTAAAAAACGTGGCTTGGATACTTCTTTCACAAGCGTATTCAAATTACACAATGGATTTTCTGAAATAAAAACTAAAATATTTCGTTCTATTTCACTGTATTTTATCAGAATATCTTTTTTTATTTTTTTGAACGATTCCAATGTTACTATACCTGCGTGTATGGTATTATCCTTATATCTTACGAATGCTATCCATTTACCATTTTCGTCTTTGGCATAGTAAGGTCTATTTTTCCCTTGCGGGATTTTTACTTCTAAAATTTCTTTATCTTCAAAATTATGAACTTCATATTCTACATGTGGGCATGGTTTAGTGTATTCAGCAATTGCCTGCTCTATCATATATCTTTCTTCTAGGGTGTCACAGCCATTTACTTTGCCACTATCTTTTACCCCAATCCATAAGCGACCGCCAAAAGTATTGGCAAATGCTACAATTGTTTTAGCTATTTTTTGAGAACTAGTTATCTCAAGCTTAAAATCTTGTATTTCACTTTCACCCTTTTTTAAAAGTATTGCAATCTCTAATTCGTCCACAACCAAACTTTTGATACAATAATAGTAAAATTGAAAAAACAATTATAATTTTGTTAGCATGTTACAACTAAAAAAAATAAGAGGCCGTATTATTAGTATAATAGTACTATTATTGATGCTACAGGCTACGGGTTGTAAATATATGTTTATACCTCGCTGTCCTATAAAAAACTGTGAAACTAAAATGATTCACCTACACAGTGGAAAGGAATTTAGAGGCCGACCATGGTGGAAACGCAAACAAAATCCCAAAATAGGAGAATTGCACAAAGACATCATTCACGACCCTAAAAAGAGTAAACATAGTCCATTACCAAAGAAATAAAACATACAGATATGAAATTTTTTATAGATACGGCAAACCTTGCCGAAATTAAAGAAGCATACGACTTAGGAGTATTAGACGGTGTTACTACCAACCCTTCATTGATGGCTAAAGAAGGCATCAAAGGTCAAGAAAACATCTTAAATCATTACAAAGAAATTTGCAAAATTGTAGATGGCGATGTTAGTGCAGAAGTTTTATCTACCGACTTTGATGGTATGATAAAAGAGGGTAAAGAACTTGCTAAAATTGACGACAAAATCGTGGTAAAAGTTCCTATGATTAAAGATGGTGTTAAGGCAATCAAATATTTTCATAGCGAAGGTATCAAAACCAATTGTACATTAGTTTTTTCTGCAGGACAAGCAATTTTAGCAGCAAAAGCTGGAGCTTCTTACGTTTCTCCTTTCATTGGCAGACTAGACGACGTGTCATTTGACGGAATGGATCTCATAAAACAAATTAGAGGCATTTACGACAACTACTTTTTTGAGACGGAAATTCTTTCAGCATCAGTAAGACACACCATTCATCTAATCAAATGTGCCGAAGTAGGTTCTGATGTTGTAACTTGTCCGTTGTCTGTAATCACAGGTTTATTAAAACATCCTCTTACAGACATTGGTCTTGAGAAATTTATAGCTGATTCTAAAAAAATGACTTCATAAATTAAAATAAAAGTAATTAAATACCCATTTTAGATACTTTAAGAGAAATAAAGTTTTTTTAATTAAAGGTATTTAATTACTTTTGGGGAAAAATAGTTTTTGGAAATTATGAAAAATACAAGAATTTTTTCTTTTACTCTACTAGGATTGTTAGCAGCACTTGCTAGCTGTAAAATGACTCAACCTATGTTTGCAGGTTCTGCGTATGCAGGTTTTGGATTGTTAGCATTATGTTTAGTTTTGTTAGTAATTATACTTAAGAAATTTATTTAAAAAATTATAAATTCAAAAGAAAGCTGATGGCATGGCCTTCAGCTTTTTTTTTGTCTAAACTTTAAAATTATATGTCTAGAAATTCACGAGGACAAGTAATAGAAAACCTAAAAGTTGAAAATTACGCAGCAGAAGGTAAATGTATAGCCAAACACGAAGAAAAAGTTATTTTTTTAGAATATTGTGCCCCTGGTGATATAGTGGATGTGCAAATCACTCATTCTAAAAAATCATGGGCAGAAGCCAAAGTGATAAACTATAAAGAGAAATCTGCTTTAAGAATAGAGCCTTCGTGCGAACATTTTACGATATGTGGAGGTTGCAAATGGCAACATATCCCCTATTCGGAACAAACAACATACAAAGAAAATCAAGTAAAAGACCAATTTGAGAGAATAGGAAAATTACCTTTTGAAAAAATACTTCCTATTATTGGTTCTAATGAACAATATTATTACAGAAACAAACTTGATTTTACATTTTCTAATAAAAAATGGCTTACTGATTCGCAGATAAAATCGGATGATAATTTTGATAGAAGAGCCTTAGGTTTTCATATTCCAGGGAGATTCGATAAGATTCTAGATGTAAGCAAATGTTTCTTACAAGCCGACCCTTCTAATCAAATCAGAAACGAATTGAGAAACTTCTGCATAGAAAACGATTTTGAGTTTTTTGATATTGCAACCAAAAAAGGGTTTGTCAGAAATTTAATCATAAGAACCGCCTCTACTGGTGATCTTATGGTAATAGTACAAGTATTTGAAAACCAAGAAAAAAACATAAAAAGCATCTGCGATTTTCTTGCAAGCAAATTTCCAGAAATAACTTCGCTCAACTATGTTGTTAACCCTAAAATGAATGAGACATTCCATGATTTAGACATCATTTGTGTAAAGGGAAAACCATATATAGAAGAAGAAATGGAGGAACTGAAATTTAGAATTGGGCCTAAAACATTTTACCAAACAAATAGCAAGCAAGCCTATATTTTATATACTGCCACAAGAAATCTAGCAGAAATTAAAGAAACCGATTTGGTATATGATTTATATACTGGAGCGGGTACTATAGCTAATTTTGTGGCTAAAAAAGCTAAAAAAGTAGTAGGTGTGGAATATGTACCGCAAGCCATTGAAGATGCAAAAATAAATTCGGAAATCAACGGAATATCGAATACCGTATTTTATGCGGGTGATATGAAAAACGTATTAAATGACGAATTTATTGCTCAAAACGGCAAACCAGATGTAATCATCACCGACCCTCCACGTGCCGGGATGGACGAAAAAGTGATTCTAAAAATCCTTGAAATTGCACCCAAAAGAATAGTGTATGTGAGCTGTAATCCAGCCACACAAGCAAGAGATTTAGCTCTAATGAAAGAACAATATCACATTAAAACTGTTCAACCCGTAGATATGTTTCCCCAAACCTATCATGTTGAAAATATTGTACTATTAGAATTAAAATAAAATTTTGATAATGAAGTATTCTTTTATAGATTTGATGTACACTAAAAAAGTTTATATGAAAAAAACATTACTATCATTGGTAGCATTGCTATCTTTCTCTTCTGTGGCTCAAACATTGGTACTTTACTCTGGCAATAGTAGCACAGATTTTATCAATGGAGGACCTTACGCTTTTGATAAAGCCAAAATGACAATAACTGATTCTTTGAAATCAGGTGCAGCAGACAAATTTTATTATATAACAGGTGCTACTTCATCATGGTATGTAGGCGGTGTTGGAACTGGTAGTTATGGAGCAACAGGTAATCCAACTATTTCTTATTCAGGTAAAGTTGAATCTACAAATGTTGATTTTTCTGCTTATACTAAGGGCGGTTCAGTAAAAATGACCGTTGTATTTAAATCTGCTGCTGGTAGTGCTTGGGGAAAAGAAATAGAACTTACGGGTGCTGATCTTGCAGAGAAAGTATTTTCAACTCCATTAGCTTCTTTCACAAAAAGAAATGCAGACTACTCATTTTCAACTACACCAATCACAGATGAAGATTTAGCTACTGTTTCTGCTTTTGAATTTGGTGTAACTTATTTGAGCAATTCAGGAGTTGGTACAGCAGAGATTGAATTTGATAATTTCAAACTTGAAAGTGCAACAGCAGTTAATGACGTACTATTAACTTCTACTTTCTCTAATGAGACTATAAATGTTTACAATGCTAATGGTTCTAAAGTTGCAACAGGTAAACTTTCAGACATAAATTTAGAAGCTGGTTTCTACATTGTAAAATCAGATTCAAAAACTGTAAAAGTTATGGTAAAGTAATTAATTCCTACTTTTTACAAAACAAAAAGGGTAATCACAAACGATTACCCTTTTTGTTTTATTTACATTCTATTGATTAGTAATTAAATTTAATAAATAATTATCCCTTTTAAAAAAATACCATTTACTAGAAATTGTTATCTCTAATTCTTATATTTGGCGACTTAAAAACAAATTTGTAAGTTAAGCTTACTTTTAATTTTATTATTCAATATGTCAAAAATAATTTATACGCATACCGACGAAGCTCCGGCTCTTGCTACTAAAAGTTTACTCCCTATTATTCAAGCATTTGCTAAACCTTGTGGAGTAGAATTTGAAACAAAAGATATCAGCTTGGCTGGTCGTATTCTTGCAAACTTCCCTGAATATTTAACAGAGGAACAAAAAGTGGAGGATGCTTTGGCTGAATTGGGTAAGTATGTATTGTTACCTGAAGCTAATGTTATTAAACTTCCAAACATTTCTGCTTCTATTCCTCAGCTTAAAGCTGCTATCAAAGAATTACAAGATAGAGGTTACAATGTTCCTAACTATGTAGATGCTCCTTCTAACGATACAGAAAAAGCAGCAAAAACAAAATATGACAAAATAAAAGGTAGTGCTGTAAACCCTGTATTGAGAGAAGGTAACTCAGACAGAAGAGCACCTAAACCTGTAAAACAATATGCTAAAAAACACCCACACTCTATGGGAGCTTGGAGCAAAGAATCTAAGTCACATGTGAGTACTATGGGTAAAAACGATTTCAAATCGAACGAAAAATCATATTGTGCACCAGAAGCTACTACTTTTAAAATTGAATTAAAAACAAAATCAGGGGCAACCATTACCCTTTTAGATAACCTTAAAATACAAGCTAAAGAAGTAGTAGATGCTACTTTTTTAAGTAAAAATGCTTTAGTTAGTTTCCTTGAAGAGCAAGTAGCTGATGCTAAGGCAAAAGGTGTATTGTTCTCTTTCCATATGAAAGCGACAATGATGAAAGTAAGTGATCCTATCATTTTTGGATATGGAGTAAAAGCTTTCTTCAAATCAGTTTTTGAAAAATATGGTAAAGAACTTGAAGCTGCTGGAGTAAATGTAAACAACGGTTTTGGTAACCTTTTAGCTAATCTTTCAAATCTTTCTGCTGATGTAAAAACTAAAGTAGAGGAAGAGATTGCTGCATGTTATGCAAATGGTCCTGCATTAGCAATGGTTGACAGCGATAAAGGCATTACAAATTTACACGTTCCTAGTGATGTAATTATTGATGCTTCTATGCCTGCTATGATCAGAAACAGCGGACAAATGTGGAACAAAGAGGGTAAATCTCAAGATACAAAAGCTGTAATTCCTGACAGTTCTTATGCCGGAGTTTACCAAGTAGTAATAGATTTCTGTAGAGAAAACGGTGCGTTTGACCCTAAAACTATGGGTACTGTACCCAACGTAGGTCTTATGGCACAAGCTGCTGAAGAATACGGTTCTCATAACAAAACATTTGAAATAGCAGAAGCGGGTACTGTAACAGTAACAGATGCAAACGGAAAAGTAATCTTCTCTAACGAAGTAGAAGCTGGAGATATTTGGAGAATGTGTCAAACGAAAGACGCTCCTATACTTGACTGGGTAAAACTAGCCGTAAATAGAGCTAAGGCAACGGGTGTGCCAACTGTTTTCTGGTTAGATAAAAACAGAGCACACGATGCTGAGTTGATTAAAAAAGTAGAAGGATTCTTACCTAATTTTGACACTGCTGGTTTAGACATTAGAATCATGTCGCCAGAAGAGGCAACATTATTATCTTGCCAAAGAATGAAAGATGGTTTGGATACAATTTCAGTTACAGGAAACGTACTAAGAGATTATAACACAGACTTGTTCCCAATACTAGAATTAGGTACAAGTGCAAAAATGCTTTCTATCGTTCCATTAATGAATGGTGGCGGAATGTTTGAAACAGGTGCGGGAGGTTCTGCTCCTAAACACGTACAACAGTTTAATGAAGAAAACTATTTACGTTGGGATTCTCTTGGAGAATTCTTGGCATTGGCGGTTTCATTGGAACATTTTTCAGAAGTAAATAAAAACGCTAAAGCAAAAGTTCTTGCTGCGGCTCTAGATGAAGCAACTGAAAAATTCCTTGATAATGATAAATCTCCTGCACGTAAAGTAGGACAAATAGATAACAGAGGTTCTCATTTCTATTTAGCACTTTATTGGTCTAGAGCATTGGCTAATCAAAATCAAGATGCTGAACTAAAGGCAAAATTCACTCCTATTGCTGAAAAACTAGAAGCTAATGAAGTACAAATAAACGCTGAATTGATTTCTGCTCAAGGTAAAGCAATGGATATTAAAGGTTATTACTTCCCTGATGAAAAACTTGCGTCAGAAGCAATGAGACCAAGTGTAACATTTAATTCAATTTTAGCTGAAATTTAATTTTAAAAACAAATTTCATATCAAAGGGAGAAGACACAAATCTTCTCCCTTTTTTTATTTTACTCCACTAAATAGGTTTACTTTTCCGCTTTTTAATTGTAGTGATAAAAAAGTACTCGTAAAATCGTTACCATTTTAATTATTTCTTGTATTTATAATAAATAAATTAATAATTGATTACATTTTACACATAATATAGGATATGTAATGTAACTTAAATATTTTTGCATTTTATTAAATTATATTTAGTTCATTAACTCTTAATATTAGATCTTATCTAATGAAATATTTGATAATTGGTTTAGGCAACATTGGTCAAGAATATGAAAACACGAGACATAATATTGGCTTTGACGTATGTAACAAACTAGTTGAAATGCATAATGGCACATTCGCTCTTGACAAATTAGCACACCAAGCAACCTTAAAAATAAAAGGTAAGTCTATATATGTAATAAAACCTACTACATATATGAACTTAAGCGGTAAAGCAGTAAATTATTGGATGCAACATCATAAAATTCCTGTTGAGAATATTTTTGTCATTACAGATGATATTGCAATTCCATTTGGCAGTATCAGAATCAGGCCTAAAGGATCTAATGGCGGACATAATGGATTAGGGAATATTCAGGAGGTTTTGCAAACCGATGTGTATACACGGTTAAGATTTGGTGTAGGTGGCGATTTCCCAAAAGGAAAACAAGTTGAGTATGTTTTGGGTAAATTTTCAAGTGAAGAAAATGAAAAATTACCCGAAAGAATAAATCTAGCAGTAGAAGCCATTGTAAGTTTTTGTACAATAGGTCTTGAGCGAACAATGAATGAGTTTAATAAAAAATAAATCTATATTTAAATAATAATAATCTAAAATAATACGTTAACGAATAAGTTGTTGTTTTTGCATGAAAAAGAAGTTGTTGATTGTAGATGATGCCGTATCCATGTTACTACTACTTAAAAAGTATTTTGAGTATAAATACGATGTTGTGACATATAAGAGCGTAAACGATGCCATTCAGTATTTAGAAAACTCTTATGACTTACCTGATCTAATCATCTCAGATTTAAATTTGGGAGATGTAAGTGGAGAAGATTTTGTAAAATACTTAAAAAGTGTTCCTAAAACAGAACACATTCCTACATTTATTTTAACTAGTAATGAACAATCATCTGTAAGAGTGAAATTTTTAAAGCTTGGTGTAGATGATATTCTCATAAAACCTTTTAATTTTGAAGAATTATCGTTGAGGATAGAAAACATTATTAAAAGGTATAGCTTGGTTAAATGAGCGACAAATATTTAATTGATTTAGAAAAAAAATTTAAAATGCCATGGGAGAAACGTTTATTTGACATAATCGTTTCTTCTTTGTTATTATTACTCTTATTACCCATTTTTGCAATTATTGCAATTGGAATTAAACTAAGTTCTAAAGGACCAGTTTTTTTCAAGTCTGACAGAATTGGTACGAATTATAAAATTTTTAAATTTTATAAATTTAGAAGTATGCGTTCTGATGCACATTTGAAACTTTCAGAACTATTGCATTTAAACCAATACAAGAAAAATACAGCAGTACCCATTAGTACTGAAATTAAAGATTCTAACATTTGTGAAAGATGTACTGCATTGCAAATAGAATGCGAGTCTCCCCTATTTGCAAATGATGAAATCATTTGTGAAAAAATATATTTACAACGCAAAATACAAAAGAATCAAGAACCTACTTTTGTTAAAATACACAATGACCCAAGGGTATTTAAATTTGGTACAATCCTGAGAAATACCAGTTTAGATGAATTGCCACAACTTATAAATGTTTTAAAAGGAGATATGTCCATTGTTGGAAATAGACCTTTGTCTTTTTATGAAGGAGAGAAACTGACAACAGATATTTATTCTACCAGATTTCTGGCACCCGCAGGGATGACAGGCCTATGGCAAGTAAAAAAACGCGGAAAAAAAGGCGGTATGTCTGACCATGAACGTATCATGTTAGACAATTTTTATGCTACACATTTCACATTTTGGTTTGATATGCAAATAATTCTAATGACCATACCGGCATTATTCCAAAAAGAAAATGTGTAAGTAAAATATATTACAGTTATTTATTAAATTTGAAAACCAAACCGTCTTATCGCTGTCTGTAAAAAGAGAGAGGAAAGTCCGGGCAACATAGAGCTACGTACCACTTGATAAGGGTGGGCAGTATTTATACTGACAGACAGGGCCACAGAAAACAAACCGCCACTTTGTGGTAAGGGTGAAAAGGAGGTGTAAGAGACCCCCGCCAATGAGGTAACGAATTGGGCATGGTAAACCTTACGTGTTGAAAAACCAAATAGGTTACAGTAGAAGCTTTGCTTCGGTTGGTTGCTCGCCGACTGTTTGCTGTAATGGGTAGGTTGCTTGACGCTGCTTGCAGTGCTAGATAAATGATAAGACTAGACAGAACCCGGCTTATAGGTTTGGTTTTTTATAAAAACTTAATTAAAATGCTTCATCGAACATTCATTTACTATACTTTAGTATTCATAAGTTTATTATTTTCGTCTATTTTGTATAGCCAAGAAAGATGTGGAATAAAAGCTGGTAAAAATAAATTTTACAAAGATACCAATTTTGTAAAAACAGTAAATAAACTTCTTCTGCTTCAGAAACAAAGCAAAGTTTCTAACGATTCGTTAGTACCAATAGAAGCAAATACTATTATAAAAATCCCAGTTGTGGTTCATGTTTTTCACAACAACAAAGAAATAGGTTCTGGTAGTAATATAACAGACGAAGCAATACTCAGCCAAATAAGTGCTTTAAATTTAGATTACAGAAAACAAAATAGTGATATCAGCAACTCACTAGATGAATATAGAAATATTGCTGGTGATGCTAAAATTGAATTTTGTTTGGCTAGTACAGACCCAAACTGCAACCCAACTAATGGAATTGTAAGAATAAACACTCCCAAAGCAAGTGTAGATGTTGATAATGATTACAACACCATAAAAAAACTAAGTTATTGGCCTTCTGACAAATACTTAAACATTTGGGTAGCAGAACTAACAGGTGGTTATTTAGGCATTTCTGTATTCCCATACGTAAACTCTATGGAAGGCTTAAACGACTCATACGTATATCAAGACTTTCAAAATTCTATTTACGATGGAGTTTTAATTAATTATAAAGCATTTGGAACAACCGGAAGCCATTTAAGCAAATATTACAACAAAGGAAGAACCACAACGCACGAAGTTGGTCATTGGCTTGGTCTTTTACATATTTTTAATGATGATTCTTTTGGTTGTGGAAATGATTATTGTGACGACACCCCTCCTCAACAAGATGCAACTAGCCAATGTGAACGAAAAAATTCTTGCGATGGCACCCATCTCACAATGAGAGAAAATTTCTTAGATTATTCTGTTGATGAATGTATGAGTATGTTTACATTGGATCAAATATCAAGAATGAGAAATGTATTTAATTTGAATAGCAGAAGAAATAATATTTTTAAAAATAATTTTTGCCAAGTAAGTCCTAACAGAGTTTTTAATGAAAGTAGTGAGACTTTTGAAATTGACACCATAGCTAATTATTTAAATGTAACAGAAAAAGCTTGGGTCAAAACAAATAAAGGAGCTTATGATATGAGCAATTTTTGTTTAAAAAATGAATTATCTAAAGAAAATAATATTTTACTTACAACCAACAAAATAGACTTTTCCTCACTCAAATACAATTATTTAACCTTTGACATAGCACTTCAAAGTGCCTCATCGTCACTCTCTAGTGTCGTTTTTAGTTTAGAATATTCTTATGAATGTGCCGATAATTGGAGACAAGTTAAAACTTTTACTATTAACCAAATCAATCTTAGTAATAAAGAAATTCAATCTGATAGCTGGACTAGCAACAGTGTTGATATTTCTAGCATAGCTCCTAAGTATGTTAAGTTTAGAATAAGAGTACTCAACTATTCAGAAACCTCTCCTTTAGAGGTTTATATAGACAATATAAATTTTCAAAATAATATAAATGACCAATTAGAATTATTTTATAATCAAGAAAATAATTCACTCAATTTTAAAACGAACTATATTGGCTCGCATGATTTTGAGTATATGATTTATGATTTAAACGGAAAATTATTACAAACTCAATCTTTAAAAAACATTACTTCTCAGTCTGTTTCTCTAAAAAATATTGTTCAAATAAACGAAATGTATTTGGTGAAATTAGTTTCAAATTATAAAACGTACACTTTGAAATTTGTTTGTACCCAGTAACATACGTACAAATGTTTGATACCATTTTTAATGCACTTAACAAATACCCCTTTTTAAAGATAAGTGTGAGTTTCACGCTAGGAATATTAGTTTATTTGTTCCAAATAAAACCTATAGAATTATTTACTTATTACAGTATCACATTAGTATTAGGGTTCATTATTTTGAATTTTTTCAAACAAACTAAAAACTTTTATTCATTTCTTTTATTATCAATATTTACCCTCTTTAGCTATACGATTTGCTGGATAAAAGATGAGAAATCAAGCAAGAATTATATTTTAAAATACCCTAACATAGAAATATATAAGGGGAAAATTAGTTCACAGCTCTCTAAAAACACATTTTTAATAGAAACAAAATCTGTAAAATCGGGTAAGAGTTCAAGTTATCAACAATGTAGTGGTACTGTAGCGGTTTATTTTAAAGAGCTTGATAGCAAAATAAAAATAGGAAATTATATATCTATAAAAGGACATCCTCAATGCTCAAAACCCAACCAGAACCCAGAAGAATTTAATTATTCTTTATATCTAAAATCCAAAAACACCTATGCCCAACAATACCTCAAACCTAATCAGTATCAAATTACAGAAAGTACTAATTTGTTAGATATCAGACAAATAGCTGAAAAATGCAGAATGTACATTTCCCAAATTTTTCAAGAAAAAATTACCAATAAAACAATTGCCGCTATAGCCGAAGGTTTGATTTTAGGAACAAAAAATAATATTGAAAATGAACTAGTAAATGCATATACCACAACGGGAACCATTCATATTTTAGCGGTGTCAGGTATGCACGTAAGTTTGTTTTTTTTACTTATAGGTTACTGTATTAACTTATTTGGATTTGCAAGAAACAATGTTTGGGTTCTCCTATTTTCAATTATAATAATTTGGGCTTTTGCACTTGTTACAGGACTTGGAGCTTCTGTTCTAAGAGCTTCTGTAATGTTTACTATATACCAAATAGGGAAAATTTTAGGCAAAAAAGTGGCTTTGAAAAATGTAGCATTCGTTACTGTTTTTATAATTTTAATCTCTAACCCTTTCATGATTTTAGATATTGGCTTTCAATTATCGTTAACAGCCGTATTGGGAATTTTATATATCCATCCTATTTTTCAAAAACTATTCGAAACTAAAAATAAGTTTGTACAATTTATTTACGACACGCTTACAGTAACGTTTTCTGCACAATTAGCGGTATTGCCACTTTCGATGTTTTATTTTCATCAATTCCCCAATTTGTTTTTGATAAGTAATTTATTTGCCATCACATTATCTACAATTTCTTTATATGTCGGCATTGCAAGTATTTTGATTCATAAAATACCCATTGTAAACACTTTATGTTTTAAATCACTAGAAATATGTATAGATACAATGAATAAAATCATTTGTACAATCGCTCAATTCCCTTTTTCAATTTCTAAAGTATATATAGATTATCTAGATCTTTGTATTATTTCTGTTTCTATATTATTTTTCACAATTTGGTTTAAAGAAAAATCTAAAAAGTATTTTTGGGCTTTTGTAATTGTAATACTTATACTTTTTTCAAAAATTCTATTCAACGACTATACACTCAAGAATAGCACTAAAATTATAGTGTACTCATTTCCCAAAACAGAAATAGTTGACATTTACACACACGGATCTTTGAAAAGATTTATCACAAATACTACAAATCTTTCTAATAAAATAAATCAAACAATAGAGATAAATTCCCTGAAAAATACATTAGAAAACCATTCGCAACAAACACAAAAATTAGGATTAAGTTGTGTTTTAAGATTCAAACCCAAATTGTTTCCAACCCGAAATTTGAAATACTCATGTAACGATGTGTTTTATATAATGACCCATAAAATACCCAAAGAGTTGCCTGCTCATACTTTTTTTATAGTAAAAACTTTAAAAAACAAAAAAGAGCTACTCACAAGAGGAATACATTTAGAACAAATACATTGTTTGCAAGAACAGGGGGCTTTTACACAGACTTATTAAAAATGCTTAAACTCTTCTGAAGAATTTTAAATAAAAATGGTTTAAAAATATAGGTTTGTTTCGAAGGATATGAAATTATATTTTGAGAAAATTGAAGTTTAAATCTGTTGATTCCAAAGGTTTGACTTTGAGGTTGTGCATTTTCATCGTAGCCACCGTAATCAAAAATTGTATAATTTTCATTTTTTAACAATTCTAATAATTTATCAAATCCAGAATATAAAACGGGAATATGTCTGAAGTTAGAATCAGTAAAACCTAATTCATAAAAAGCATATTGTTGATGTTTGCTTATCATCATTCCGCCTATTAATGTATTATCATAAAAAACACCATAAAACGCCCCTAATCTATATTTTTTATAGAATAAAAATCGGTCATTTAATCTATTTTTACAGGAATCAAGATCTATAGCTAAGCCTCTTTTCTGATACATTTTTGTATAACCAGCCACAAAATTTGGTAGATCGTTCAGTTCAAGTTCATTAATTTGTAAATTAATTTTTGAAGCAGCTTTAAGTTTTCTTAAAAGCTGACGAGAATAGTCTTGCTTGTATGCATGAGTCAAATCTATTAAAATAGTAGACCAAGAACCTATTTCTCTTTTAGAATTCTTAGTTTCTGAGAAATATATGGATGGTAAAAGTGAAAAATACCAATAATTATGCTTTTTGTAGTATGACTTTAAAAATTCCAGTACAAGTTCGTTATCTTGTTCACACTTACAAATTGGACCAAATTCTGTTCTAGCCCTAATTCCGTAATCTATTTGCACTGTACAAACACTCAGTAACTCTGTTTGTTCATTGTTATAAAACAGGTGATAATTGAAAGAATTTTTTAAAGATTTTTGCCAAGCGGGAACATGAAACCAAGAATGAAATGGTTGCGAAAGAATGAACTCCATTACTTTCTCTTCATCTGTCTCAGATAATATAGAATAAACAAAGTGCTTCAATTATTCACCTGAATTTTTCAATTTCTTTTTTTTGTGATCCATAAGCTTTCTTTCTGAGCTCGTGTATCTATGCCAATAATACGAAAAACTTAGCACCAAACCTTGATAATCTGGTAATTCTGTTTGAAAAACATTATTGAAACTTTTTACAATTCTAATACCAAGATCCAGATTGTCATTTATAGGATATTCCGCCCCTATAACTCCCGCAATTTCAAAAGCAGTAGTTACTCCAGACTGAGATTTCCCAAGGTTATCTATATAGTTGTTTTCAAAAACTACCACAGAGGGTTGCATTCCAAAAGTTATAAATGCATGATGTTTGAAATGATAATTTCCCAAAAAACAAAAAGAAGTAGAATAATTTACATTTTTATTTAAATACCTGTTATATGACAAAAGTAGTTCGTTTCTAAAAGAAAAATTATGATGCACTTTATAATTACCAATCAGTCCTAATCCTAATAAAGGTTTTAAATCTGTAACTGAGTTAGTGAAAACAGAACTTGTGGACTGAGAAAAATAATTGAAGCCGACAAAACTCTTAAAACCAAATGTAACTTTTTGTTCAAAAGGCATTTTAGGTTTCGTAAACACTTGCGATGTAGGTGTTAAAACATTATGATCAGTTTTAGTCTGAGATAATAAACTAAAACTGACGAATATACTTAAAAGCGTATATAAAAATAGAGTATGTCTTGAAAAAGGTATGATAGCTAATTATTGCATTTTGATTCGAAGTTAATCAAAATAGAAGATAAAAAACTAATTAAAATCCTATTTTTTATAAAAAAAACAATTAAATAATTTCAGTACGAGTCGCTTCTTCTAACAATTCATTGATGTTGATGGGTACAACTCCTACTTTTTCACAAACAATTCCTCCTGCCAAATTAGACAATTCAGCTGTTAATTCGTCAGAAAACTTGGCTCCTAAACACAATGCAGCCACACTTACTACCGTATCCCCAGCTCCCGAAACATCGGCAATTTCTCTTTTATGAGCTTTTACGTGTGTAAGCTTAGCCTCTGAACACATCATAACGCCCAACTCAGAAAGTGTTACAAAAACTCTATCAATATGTAATAATTCTCTTAACTTTTGAGTAGCATTTTCAACTTCCGATTTATCTTTCGCATTAAACTCAATTTTTAAACCTTCTTTTAATTCTTTTAAATTAGGCTTAAACAAGGTTACATTTTCATAACACATAAAATTGCGTTTTTTAGGATCCACAACAGTTGGAATTCCTTTATTGTTACAAAAATTTACTACATTTTGAATTAATTGAGGAGTGATAACCCCTTTATCATAGTCTTCAAAAATGACTACATTAACTTTTTCAGATGTAATTATTTGTTGTATTTTTCTCCAAAGTAATTCAGTTTCGTCATCTAATATATTATGAGAATGTTCTTGATCAATTCTTAATATATGTTGAGACTGGCTTATGATTCTATGCTTGATGGTGGTAATACGAGATTCACTTGAAATAATACACTGAGTGCTTAGTTGATTAGATTGCATCAGCTGCATAAAGCTTTCACTCTCAGAATCTTTTCCTATGACAGCACATAGCAAAGCTTCGGCCCCTAATGCTTGAATATTTAAAGCAACATTTGCTGCTCCTCCCAATCTTTTTTCTGTATGATCTACACTCACTATAGGAACGGGAGCTTCAGGAGAAATTCTATCTACTTTACCCCAGATGTAAGAGTCAATCATTACATCACCTATGATTAGAACTTTCTGATTCTTAAATACTTCAAATAAATACTGAGCCGTAGGCTTCATAAATGTATCTTATAAATATTTTGGAAAACTAATTGGATTAACTTCGTGCATTAAATTGTATGCAGCCTCAAACACATCTTCAATACTTGGTTTTGAAAAATAATCGCCGTCGTTTGCATACGCTGGTCTGTGAGCTTTAGCTGTTACGGTAACTGGTTTAGAGTCTAAATATTTATAGCCACCTTGTAGTTCCAACACCTGCTGCATCATGTAGGCGGTGGTCCCGCCAGGAGTATCTTCATCCGCAAATATCACTCTATTTGTTTTCTTTAAAGATTCAACTATACTGTGATTAATATCAAAAGGAAGAATTGTTTGCACATCTATCACTTCACAACTAATTCCGAATTCCTCTAATTGCTCACAAGCATCCATTACAATCCTGCACATAGTTCCATAAGTAACTATAGTGAGATCAGCACCTTCTCTTATCACTTCAGGCATACCCAAAGGCACGGTAAAAGTCCCAATATTTTTAGGCAATTTTTCTTTTAGTCTATATCCATTAAGACATTCAATGATAATAGCAGAATCGTCGCTCTTAAGCATGGTATTATACATACCCGCAGCTTGTGTCATGTTTCTGGGAGTAAGAACATACATACCTCTCACTGCATTGATAATCATGGCTATAGGAGAACCACTATGCCATACTCCTTCTAATCTGTGTCCCCTTGTCCTAATAATCAAGGGACAAATTTGCCCACCTTTGGTTCTATAATGTAAACAAGAAACGTCATCAGCCAAAGTTTGAATAGCATAATAAATATAATCTAGATATTGTATTTCCGCTATGGGTCTCAAGCCTCTAAGTGCAGCACCTATCCCCTGACCCACTATCGTAGTTTCTCTAATACCCGTATCGGTAACACGCAACAAGCCATGCTTTTCTTGCAAACCTGCAAACGCTTGATTCACATCGCCAATATTTCCTACATCTTCTCCAAAAGCAAGAACTCTTTTGTCGTTCAGTAAGGCCTCATCAAAACAAGCTCCCAATATCTCCCTACCATCTAGCATTGGGCATTCATCATCATATTCTGGGTCAATAATTGGTACTTTAAGAGCGGAGTTTGCAGTTTCACAGTATAATCTGGAACTGTATCTTTCATGACTTTCATCCAGAACTCTATCGAGCCATTTCAACAAACCTTCTTTTGCTACATGGTTTTCATTTGCCATGTATCTTAAAGCTTTCCTTACGGCTTTCACATCGTCACATCTGGTAGGGAACACTGTTTTTTCCAGTTCTGTTCGTACCGTTTCTAGTGCTACTTTAGAATTCGTATGTTGTTTGGCCAAATCAAAGAAGAACATAGCTTTTTCTCTGTCTTCTTTGAGCCAAGATTGGTATTCTGCCCAAGCTTTATTTCTTCCTTGTAATACTCTTTCTTTTACTTCTTTTTCAATACTTACTAACTCATTTTCTGTAGCAAAATTATTTTTGAGAATCCATTCTCTCATTTGTTTGTTACAGTCATATTCTTTTTCCCAAGCCAATCTGTCTTTTGACTTATATCTTTCGTGCGATCCGGAAGTAGAATGCCCTTGTGGCTGAGTTATTTCTAAAACGTGTATAATAGCAGGAACGTGCTCATTTCTGGCTATGTTTGTTGCATTTTGGTAAGCTTCTACGCATTGTGCGTAATCCCAACCTTTTATTCTGTAAATATCGAATCCGTCTTCTGTGGCAGTACGTCTGAAACCTTCTAAAACTACTGATATATCTTCTTTTGTTGTTTGGTATTTTTTGGGTACAGATATACCGTAGGCATCGTCCCAAATAGAAACCAACATGGGTATTTGTAAAACACCCGCAGCATTTATTGCTTCAAAAAATATTCCTTCAGATGTGGAAGCATCACCTATAGTACCGAAAGCAACTTCGTTACCATTGATAGAGAAATTATTCATATCTCTAAGTTCGGGATTTTCTCTGTATAGTTTAGAGGCATACGCCAAGCCTACCAAACGGGGCATTTGAGCAGCTGTACATGACACATCCGCTGTAGAATTATATAATTTGGTCTGATCGAGCCAGTTCCCTTCACTATCTAAAAATCTAGATGCAAAATGCACGTTCATCAATCTCCCACCCGTAAATGGCTCATGTTCTAAATCTGCATGTGCATATAATTGAGCAAAAAAACGTTCAACAGTAAGTTCGCCCGTAGCAAACATAAAAGTTTGATCTCTGTAATAACCAGATCTCCAATCTCCAGGTTTAAAGGCTCTTGCCATAGCTAACTGGGCTACTTCTTTGCCATCGCCAAAAATGCCAAATTTAGCTTTACCCATAAAAACTTCTCTTCGGCCCATAAGGGAAGATTCTCTACTAAGAACAGCTATTTTATAATCTGACAGAATTTCAGCAACAGATAATGTTTGATGCAATGACATGTATGCGACTAAATAAATTTGTCAAAAATAATGAAAAAAGATTTCTTATGTGTTCATGTTTTAAAAAAACTTGAAACAAAAAATGGAATATTTATGTATCCTAAACGATATTTTTGGTGGAATATTCGAGTTAATAATTTTGGATTTAATAATTTTGCAAGCGTTTTAGTAATAACAATAAATGAAATTTGTTCCGAATAACAATACGAATAAATTTAAAATAGAAGATGTGTTTCTGGTAAAAACCAAAGGTATATCTTTCACTAATTCTATTACAAACACCTCAAAAACAAGCAAAAACAAACCAACCGAAAGCTACAAAATTTACAAAAATCCTTTTGAAGTACACAAATACGGTTCAGAACAATTAAAACTTACTCAAGACACAAGGTATCATTTAAATAACTTTACAGATAGCAACTTGGGACTTCTTTTGTGTACCGATAAAAATACTTCTAACAATTGTATTCATTTTTGGATATTCTCTCAATTTGTTTTTCAAAACAACATAAGTACTAAAAACTCGAAAGAAATTTTTTTCCCCTTATTTCTATATCCTCCCAAAAGTGACCAATTAGAACTTTCAAGTACACAAACAAGTTCATTTAAAAAAGGAGCGAATCATCCTTTTCTAGATAAAAAAGCAAATTTAAATACACACTTCATAAAAAGTATATCAGAGATTATTCACAAAAAATATCACCAAGACCTTTCAAATAATGAATATGTTTCTGCTCTAGAGCTGTTCGATTACATTGTTTTTAACCTTTTCTACACTAACCTTGCTTCTAATGAAATTATCTTACCAACTGACAAAGAAAATTTTGAAATATGTGTTAAAAAAGGTACACACATTAGGGAACTTATGAATTGGGAACACAAAAAAGTCTTTTCTTATATTTCTACCTTTCCGGAACAAGGCAATAATTTAGTAGATAAATATGTTTATGTAAATAGTCAGGCTATTCCGAACAGGTTATATATTAATTATTCTGAAATTGACGAAAACGACCCCAATCCACTTCAATATTTTGAAAATGTACCTCAAAATATTTGGGATTTTAAAATAGGTAAAATTGAGCCTTTGAAAATATGGCTTGACCATCATGTACATCAAAAACTCATGTTTTCTCAAATCATGCATTTTCAAAAAATGATAGCCATTATTAAAGAAATAACTGATTTAAAGAACCATATTTGTTAAAAAGCAGTTTGAATTGTTAATTTAAATAAAAATCTTATTTTGTTCATTAATATAAGTTTTTTACTTTTGGTACAGTATTTGAAAAAATAAATCTTATATTCTAAAAAACATATAAAAATATGAAAAGACTCGTATTTGCATTAACTTCTCTAGTAGCTTCAGTGGCGAGCTATGCACAAGGAAATTTTAAATTTGTGGAAGAAAAACATGATTTTGGTAAAATTCCTGAAGGACCACAAGTAGAATATATTTTTGAATATACCAACATAGGAGACAAGCCATTGACAGTTTCTAGTGTATCTCCTTCATGTGGATGTACAATCCCTGATTGGTCAAAAGACCCTGTTGCACCAGGTGGAAAAGGATTTATCAAAGCTATTTACAACACACAGAACAGAGTAGGTATGTTTAACAAATCGTTAACAATTTACTCAGATGCTATAGAACCGAACAAAGTAATATTCTTTGTGGGTGAAGTGATTGCTAAACCAGCTCAAGTAGACTCAGCTGCGGTTGTAGCACCTGTAAAAGAAGAAGTTAAAAAAGAAGAGGCAAAAACAACTCCTGCCACTAAAAATACAACTCCTGCTAAAAAAGGTACTTCAGCACATAAAACTACTAAAGGCAACGGAGCTGCAAAATCTAACAACGGTAAAAAAACAGGTGCTAAAAAATAATGAAAAAGTTAGTTGTTTTAATATTTTCTGCAATAGCTACATTAGCTGTGGCTCAACCAAAATTTAAGTTTGCGGCAGAATCATACGATTTTGGCGAAGTTTACGAAGGCCCTCAGGCTATTTACTCTTTTGAGTTTACGAATGTAGGCGACCAACCACTTATTATAAATCACGCACAAGCGTCTTGTGGATGTACCGTACCAGAATGGTCAAAAGACACCATAAAACCAGGGGGCAAAGGATTTGTAAAAGCAATTTACAACACTCAAGGTCGTGTAGGACAATTTAGTAAAAACATAACTGTTACTTACAACAACCCTACAGAACCTTCTAAAGTATTGTACATTAAAGGTTTGGTTGTAAAACCTGAAGAAAAACCAGCTTATACTAAAGAACAACTTTCTGCCTCTCCTGTACTTGTTATAGACAAAACTAGCCATGTATTTGGAAAAGTAGAAAGAGGTCAAAAAGTTGTTAAAACTTTTAAAATCACAAATACAGGTAAATCAAACTTGAAAATATCTGAATTTACTTCTATATGTAATTGCATCTCTGCGGAATTATCTAAAACAGAAGTTAAGCCTAATCAATCGGCAGATCTGAAGGTTACTTACACACCTGCAGGAAGTAATGACGTTACGGACGTATTGACTATAAAGTCTAATGACATCACTAAAGACCCTGTTAAAGTAGCTTTAAAAGCTGTAGTGGTTGAAAGTATGAATCAGAATACAATTATGAATGAAAACAAAAAATCTGTTCCATTCGGGAATTAAAAAATAAAATTATATCTTATAAAAGCCTCATGGAGTAGCATCTATGAGGCTTTTGTTTTTTATTTTAAAAAATTACAAAAAAATCTGTTCCTTTTTTATTGTCTATGCATTATAAACTTAAACAATAAAAAATGAAAAAGCTTATCTTTATTTTATGTGCTATTGTGGGAGTTGCAAAAGCACAAATTCAAAAAGCAACTACAATTTATTTCAACACCAATGATGTGTTGTTATCTGAAGTTCAGATTTCAGAAATTGAAAGTTTTTTCTCAAGCTATCCGCTTGGAGTTGAGAAAATTGTTTTAACAACTTCAACAGACACAATAGGCGATGAAGTAAAGAATAAAATGCTTTGTCAAAAAAGAGCTTATTCTATATTTAAATTAATAAAGAAAAAATACCCAACGGCACCTGTAAAATTGCAAATATTGGGTGAGAGCTCTGCTCATAAAAATATCCATAAAAACAGATTTTGTAAAATTGAGGCAACTTTTAATCTATACAAATCAAACAAAATCGCTCAAAATTATAATATCAACACCACTAAAGACACTTCTATTGTGCTTGAATCAGGAATTAAAGTAAATATTCCTGCAAATTCATTTGAAACCGCATCAAAAAATATTACCATCAAAGTACAAGATTTTGTGTCTTATGCAGATCTTATTGCAAACAAAATGACAACGATAAGTAATGGAAATCAATTGGCAAGTTTGGGAATGATTAATATAAAAGCATTTGAAAAAAATAAAGAAATAGAATTAAAAAATGAAAAAGCATTACAATTGATGTTCCCTAGAACAGATTCCTCAGCTGGTTTTCAGCTATTTGATGCGGATACGGTAGACAACACTATCAACTGGAAACCTCAAAGTATTAATCCGAATGACACTATCACCCAAATAAAGTATGCATATTATCCTTTTACAAGAAATTCTACAGTAGGTATGTATAAATTATCCACTGTCAATAAAAGAAAAAACGACTTTAAGAATTATAATTTTGACACTGTTATTGTAAAAAAATTCTTCAACCTGAGAAAAATAAAATACTTGAAAGGCTTTGAAGTAACATTTGACACTTCATACTATGTCAACAACACATTAGTTAATTGTTTTTATGGATCTAACCTGTTCAGCTTCCAAGACACATTAACCAAAACGATAGAAAATCAATATGTCATCAATTTAAAAAAACTAAAACGAGATATAAACTATGATAAAGCAACGATTCGGTTGAAAGTTGATGCAAACGGTTATATTAAAAAGAAAAGTATTGTCGGCTATTATTCTAATGATGAATGCTTGCACCGTGCAATAGCAAAATCTATTAAAAACTTGAAAAAACTATCACCTGCAACTTATAATTTAAAAAACATAGAATATCATGCAACTATAAACATGGAGCTAAAAGAAAAGAAAATAACAAGTATTAAAACTAAATATAGTTATAATTACCCCAAAAATGATACATTATTAAGCCATGTAAAACGCATGATAAAAGAGAATAAAATGGTAGAAAATCTTGCTCCAAAAATATTTTCAAACAGCGAATATCAGGTATTTAACACGTACCGATTAGGGCTTATAAACTGTGACAGATTTGTAAACTTTGACAAAACTAACATAGAATGCTTGTTAGCAGAAAATGTACAAAATGCTGAAATTGGAGTAATTTATAAATCTATGAAATCTTACATGACTTATAATTATTATGAAAATGGCAGTATTAATCTTACTAATATTCCAGAAAATCAGAAGGTAATTTTGATAGCTAAATACACTTCTCCTACTGGCAAAGAAATTATTAAAACTATTGACACTCAAACCAATGTAAAACGTATTGATTTTAATACCATAAAGCCTACAACAGAAGAAGAATTGTTAGCTCTTTTTAAAAATCTAAACAAATAATAAGATTATTGGCAACATAAGCTCAATTATATTTACAAATTAATTGAGCTTGTGTTAATCTGCAATAAACCAAATAAATGTTAATAACCATGCTAAAAACAAAATAATAAAAATTAATTTATTGTTTTGATACAATCTTTTTAATCCTGATAAAGTATAAAAGCGATGTACTTTTTTGTCTATTGCAGCATAATTCTTATACTTTTGGGTAACATTCTTTGGTAATTCTTCTGGATCAATATCTACATTCAAGTTAGTCATAATGCTATAATTCTTTTTAATTTATCAATTAATCTGTACGTCCTCACTTTTGCATTATCTTCTGATATTTCACATAAGAATCCTATTTCTTTATAACTTAAGTTTTCATAAAACCGCCATTCAAGTAACTGTATTTCGTCCATACTAAGTTTTTTAATAGCATTCTGGAGCAATGACATTTTAATATTCACATCAAAAGATTCGTCCATTTCCACAAACTGTTCTAGAGAATTTGAATACAGTGCAACATGTCTTGTGTGTGTTTGATGCTCTCTAAAGTATTGATTGATTTCGTTACTCGCTATTTTGTATAACCAACTAGAAAACCCCACCTCTTGTTTTTTGTATTTATGAATATGAGAAAACGCTTTCACAAAAGTTTCAGAAGTAATGTCAGCTGTAACATCCATATCTTTCAATCTTCTATATATATAATTGAAAATTTTATGATGATACAAATCGTATATTTTAGAAAAATATTTTGATTTTTTTTGAGACAATAAGACTAACTGTTCCTCAGATATTTCATGTTGATTATTTTTAAACAAATTAGAAAACAACCAAAGTTGAGTATTAAACCAAGAACCAAGTATATTTTCCAAAACAATAACCATCGAAATTAGAATATTTTTTATCTGAAAATTTAATAAAGTTGCCTTATCAAGTTGATTTGCTAAGTTTTAAATAAAAAACCAATATTCCAAACAATTGAAAACTAGAAATATAAATAAACTTTTTAAATTAAAGATAATATACGTAACTTTGCAACCCGTTTTTATAATCTCGAAAAATCAATAAAATGAACGTTACGTTAGATAAAAAAGATGCTACGTTAGGTAGCTTGAGAGTTGTGCTTACAGAGGCAGACTACAAGCCAAAAGTTGACAGCAAACTTAAAGAATATTCAAAAACTGTAGCTATCAAAGGTTTCCGTCAAGGAAAAGCACCCGTAGCTTTGGTAAGTAAACTATATGGTAAAAGTATTTTGGCTGATGAAGTTTTCAAAATAGCTGACGCATCTGTTACTGATTATTTGAAAGAAAACAAACTTTCTATCGTTGGTCGTCCACTTCCTAGCGAAACTGAACAAAAAGCAATTGATTTCGACACTCAAAAAGAATTTGAATTTGTATATGATCTTGGTTTAGTTCCTGAGTTCGCTCCTTCTATTCCTAGTTCTCATGAAGTTTACACCATAGAGCTAAATGACTCTTCATTAACAGAAACTATAGATAGTCTTCGTAAGCAATATGGCAAAATGGTAAATCCTGAAAAATCTGTAGATGCTGAAGATTTCCTTTTTGGTAGAGCAAAAAAAGAAGGCGAAGAGAGCGATGTTTATTCTTCTTTACCTCTTAATAAAGTAGTAGCAGACCAACTGGCACAGTTCATTGGCTTGTCTGCTGACAGCGTGGTTAAATTTGACTTAAGAAAAGTATTTGGCGACAACAACGATTCTATAGCTTATGTTTTGGGAATTACAAAAGAAGAAGCTGCAGATGTAACTGGTGTATGTGAGTTCAAAGTAGAAAAAATAAGTCGTTCAGAAAACGCTGATCTTGACCAAGAGTTTTTTGACAGAGTATTTGGTAAAGACGCCGTTACAACTGAAGAAGAATTTAAAAACAAACTTAAAGAAGTAGTAGGCGACAACTACAAAAGAGAATCTGAATATTTCAACAAGTTCAGCCTTAAAAACAAAGTATTGAGTAGCACAAACTTTAGCTTGTCTAAAGACTTCTTGAAGCGTTGGATTGAATATGCAACAGAAGGCAAGACTACTCAAGATGCCGTAGAAAACGACTTCAACAACTACGAAAAAGAAATGAAGTGGATGTATATTGTTGACAAAATTGCTACTGAAAAACAAATCAAAGTAGAAGCTGTGGAAGTAAAAGCTAAAGCTAAAGCCATGATCAGCTCTCAGTTTGGTAACATGCCTATGAACGAAGAAATGGAAAAATACATTGATTCATGGGCAGACAATTACTTAAAAGAAAACAATGGACGTAACTTCTTGAACCTATACGACCAAGCACTTAACGACAAAGTACTTGACCAAGTATATGGTGAAGTTTCTAAATCTGAAAAAACTGTAAGTTCTGACGAGTTCAAAAAACTTGTAGAAAACGCATAATTTTTCTGATATAAATCTGTCATGTTTAATTATTTTAAACATGACAGATTTAAAAGTAAACACAAAAATGCCCCAAACAATATATTTTGGGGCATTTTTATTTAAACTAGTTATTGCAAATTAACAGTATGAAAATTTTATTCTATCTTTATTTTTGATTAATTAATATCTTAATTTTAATTGACAATTAGGCAGAGAGTTCGAAGTTTTAGAGTTTTAATTAAACTAAACTTTATTTTTTTTCTGATAAGTTATTTGGGGTTAACAATCAAATTTTGATTGTTTATATTACAAATTTCATTTCAATTTAAAAACTGAATTTGATACAGTTTTTAAACAATACTTATAAAGCTCTACAGTAAATAAAAGCACACAGAAAGTTAAAAGTCGAAAAAAAACGATGCCTATTAACATAAAGAAATATTATTTTAAAACTTAAAATTTAGTACCCAAAACTTTAATATTTGGCTTAATTTACAAAATTAATAATTTGGTTTCAACATGCCTACAAACAAATCCATTCATATAGTCTCATTTGATGTACCATATCCAGCTAATTATGGAGGAGTACAAGATGTATATTTCAAAATTGAACAATTTAAAAATTTAGGCTACAAAGTTTATCTACATTGCTTTCAATATAAAAGTGAAAAAAAACCTCAAATTCTTAATGAATTATGTGACAAAGTGTTTTATTACAAAAGAAATCTGATTTGGTCAAATTTTAGCTTACTACCACATATAGTTTTGTCTAGAAAAAATGCATCTCTATTAAAAAACCTTACAGAAATAAATGCCCCTATTTTATTTGAAGGAATTCATTGTAGCTATTATTTAAAAGCAGATTCACTTAAAGACAGAATAAAATATTTAAGATTACACAATATTGAGTACAAGTATTACAACAATTTAAGAATACTTGAAACGAAATTATGGAAAAAACTATATTTTTATATTGAATCAATCAAATTGAAATTTTATGATAAAAATGTAAAATATGCAAACAAAATTGTAGTCATTAACCAAACAGAACAGTTATATTATCAAAAAAAATATCCGTTATTGGATGTTGAAATTCTACCAGCACTTTTTAATTTAAAAGTTGATTTAAAATCAGGAACAGGTAAATACGTATTATTTCATGGAAATTTAGAAGTGATTGACAATATTAAATCTGCAGAATATATCATAAAAAACATTGCGTCAAGTTTGTCACTCCCATTGATAATATCTGGCAAAAACCCTAGTAAGAATTTATTAAAAATATGTGATGAGAATAGTATAAAATGTATTGCAAATCCCTCAAATGAAGTTTTATTGGAATTAATTCAAAATGCACAAGTAAATCTTTTATATAGTTTCATGAACGACGGCAGTAAACTGAAATTATTTAATGTATTATCAAGCGGAAGATTTTGTGTTGCAAATAATAATGTTATTTCATCTGATAACTTTACTTCAAATACAGTATTTGTGGCAAATACAGAGTCTGAAATAATTAAAACTGTTAATCAAATTTCAAGTTTAATTTTTAATTCAGAAAATATCATAAAAAGAAATGATTTACTAAATTCAATTAGAGAAGAAATAACCTTATCATTCAGAAGAATATTTTAACAAATTATCAACTATAAATCTTTGTCAGAACTTTTTTCTCATGTTCCCAACATAGCTCTTTTGATGCAAATTCACAATTTTTGCTATATTTTTCAAGCAATTCAGGTGAATCAATCATACTTTTAATGGTATCTGCTAAAACTCTAGCATTATAATCTGCAAGAACAACACCTGTTTCGTATTGCTTTACCAATTGAGCCATTTCAGGCAAGTTACTGACAATTACTGGCACACGACTTTGAATATAGTCCATCAATTTATTAGGCAAACAAAGTTTAGAATTCAATCCTATGGGTTGCTCTATACTTATTCCAATTTTTGCTTGAAGTGTTAATTCTCTAAGATTATGAAACGGTACCGCTCCCCAAAACTTTACTTTTTGAGCAACATTAAGTTTTATAGACAACTCTTGCATTTCTGACAGCAAGTCTCCTGGGCCTACACACCAAAAAATGACATTATCAAGCATAGTTAGAGCTTCGAGCATTATCTCAATTCCACGGCTTTTATTTATATTCCCCTGATATATAACTATGTTTTGCTTAGTTAATGCTGGAACATTATCTACTCTAAAAGGAACGTTTCTAACAACATGAATATCTTTTTTATACAAGTCAGAATAAATTTTCGCTATGCTGTTGTTCACAGTCATTATTTTTTGAGGCTTTACAAATAACCATTTCTCAAGTGTAAGCCATATTTTCTTAGTAGCTGGTCTACCATCGAGCTCGGGCATTTCTGTAAAATACTCGTGTGAGTCGTAAATAAGTTCAGCACCTTTTATTTTACTAACCAAATAACTTGGAAGCAGGGTATCTAAATCGTTGGCGGTGATTATATCTGCTTTATGAAAAAGTAAATAAAAGAACAATCTAATATTAAACTCTAAATAAAAAATCTTTCCTTTTTCAAATATCAGTGAAAACCTGTCTGTTTCATAAATTCTAGGCAACAATGGAACAGATGTTTTCCTTTTTGCCCCTACCAGCAACACCTCAAAACCAAGTTCGTGCAAAGTAGTACATATTTTATGCATACGTTGATCTATGGTGAGGTCGTTGATTACGGGCAGAATTACTCTTTTTTTCATTAATTGGTTTTACTGACAATTTCAAATTTACACAAAATACGCATATACACACAAAAAAGCCCTTTGTAAAAACTCTACAAAGGGCTCCATTACACAGAAAAAATCTTCTTAATAATTCTCTTTTCTTGAAATTTCTTTTTTCTTAGGTATGTAAAATGAGAAAGTACCTGTTACCTGAGCAGTGCTTCCTGTTTTTTCATAGTTATTTTCATATTGTTTTGGGATAAAAATATTACCAGAAAATATCCTTGTGGTTTTGTTATATGACAAATTAGTTAATTTAGGAACAATATATCCTGAATTACTACCATATTGTTCAAAACCTAATCCATGAACAGTACTATCATTTACAAATTGAAGTTTATTAAATCCATACGAATAAACACTTGCCTCACTTAAATCTGCATTACTAAAATCTAAATTACGAAATTGCAAATACATTGAATTATTATTTTTAGTATAGACATAAAAATAGTAACCATCTCCACCGCTTGATAAATTCAAATAATCATTTTCATATACATCACTAGTATATGTATCTGTATAGCTGTATGCTACACTATCAGATCGCTTACCTGAAACAGTAAAATTAAAGGTATTGGTATACAGTTTTTTTCCTCCAGAACTTTCTAGTTCGGCTAAAAGTTTTTGAAGAGAGTCTTTGGTGAGCGTAGATGTGCTGTTGACATACACGGTATCTTTACCCGCAGGTACTACTTCTTTCTTCACACAAGAGCTTAAAGAACCCAAAGAAAATACAGCCACTAGAGCCAATGTTAGTTTTAAAAATATATTTTTCATTTTATAAAATTTTAACCCAAAATTAGAAAAAAAATTAAAACAACTATTAACTATTAACTATTAACTATTAACTATTAACTATTAACTATTAACTATTAACTATTAACTATTAACTATTAACTATTAACTATTAACTAAATAACTATTAACTAAATAACTATTAACTTCCCCTCTTCCACATTTATATACAAATAAAAAGTTTCTATTCTAAATTCTTTTTTAATTTTGCACTATGAACAGAAAAGAACTTGTAGCTGAAATATATTCCAAAAAATCGTTTCTATGTGTAGGTTTAGACACCGACCTCACCAAAATCCCTATGTTTTTATTAAAAGAAAAAGACCCAATTTTTGAGTTTAATAAAAGAATAATAGACGCTACCGAAAAGTTTGCAGTTGCATACAAACCCAATATTGCTTTTTATGAAGCTGAAGGCACCAAAGGATGGGAGTCTTTACAAAAAACTGTTGAATATTTACCCAAAAACTGCTTTTCTATTGCCGACGCCAAAAGAGGCGACATAGGAAATACGGCAGATATGTACGCAAAGGCCTTCTTTAAATCGCTTAGTTTCGACTCCATCACCATAGCCCCATATATGGGAAAAGATTCTGTTGAACCTTTTTTAAAATATGAAAACAAATGGGGAATTGTTTTGGCACTTACCTCAAACCCTGGCAGTGTAGATTTTGAATTGCAAAAACTCACGAAAGGAGATTTCCTATTTGAAGAAGTTTTGAAAACGGTAAGCACTTGGGGAACACCTGAAAATTTAATGTATGTAGTAGGTGCTACACAAGCAGATAAACTTGCAGAAATTAGAAAAATTTGTCCCGACCATTTCTTTTTAGTTCCAGGAGTGGGAGCACAAGGCGGAAGCCTCGCAGATGTGGCCAAATATGGCATGAATAAAGACTGTGGCTTGCTTGTAAACTCTTCTCGTGGTATTATATATGCAGACAATACAGAAAATTTTGCCCTTGTAGCAGCCAAAGAAGCTCAAAAAATTCAAGCAGAAATGGCTAGTTTTTTATAAAAAACAATAAAATATGCAGTTTATAACAGAAGAACAATTCATACAATTTTCGGTACCCTACTATACGGTCATTATAGTTGCGGAAATTATTTTAAGTCATTTTCAAAAACTCAATACATATACGGTTAAAGACACCGCACAAAATCTCGGATTGATGATTGCCAATATGCTGGTAGATTTAGGATTCAGACTGGTATACCTACCCATTCTCACATTCCTTTATCAATTCAAAATTGTGGAGATTCAGAATCCGTGGATGTACTGGATATTGTTGTTAATTGCGGAAGATTTCTTGTACTATTGGCTACACCGAACAGACCATGTTTGCAGATTATTTTGGGCTTGCCATGCTACACATCATTCTTCGTCCAAATATAACCTTACCGTTGGTTTCCGTTCAACAGTTTTTGAACCAATCTACCGCTTTATATTTTTTGCTCCGTTACCATTGTTAGGTTTTAAAATCCCAGACATTGTACTGATGTATGCAATGACACAGATTTGGGGAATCCTTGTTCATACGCAAAAAATAAATAAAATGGGGATACTTGAATATATTCTCGTAACGCCTTCGCATCATAGAGTACACCATGCCTCTAATTCGCTCTATTTAGACAAGAATATGGGTATGTTTTTAATAATTTGGGACAAACTATTTGGGACATTTCAAAAAGAACTAAGCACTGAGCAATACCAAGCTATCAAATACGGACTCACGTCTGACATCAACCTTGACAACCCCGTAAATCTGGTTTTTCACGAATGGAAAGCCATCTATCATGACTTCTTTCAAAGTAATTTAACATGGAAAGACCGCTGGAATTATGTATTTGGCCCTCCAGGATGGAGCCATAATGGCACCAGAAAAACGAGTGATGAACTCCGAAAAGAAGAATTAAAAATTTATAAAAATATAGATTGATAAGAACCACAAAGGAGCTTTCAAAATCAAAGCTCCTTTATGGTTTTAAACACTTCATACTTTTCTGACCATTCTAGTTCATGAGGCAACTCCATATTTGAAAATTCCAAATGAATCACTCTGCGTCTTTTTTGATTGGTAGTACGCCCAGAACTATGTAATGTAAGTGGCTTCATGAGCATTACACCGCCTTTTTGTACTTTACAAACAGTCTCTTTCTCCTTACCCCAATCTATATCTTCTGGTCTATATATACCTTTTAAGTGAGAACAATCAATCACTTTTAATGCACCATTTTCTAGCTCAGTATCATCTAAGTGTATTCTAAAAGTTGTGATGTTTTCAAGAAATTCTATTGGCGGCTGCACCGCAAATTGATTATGTTTGGTGGTCCAAGACACAAAACCATCTACTTCTGTCTTATTTTTTACAGAAATTGTCAAATCTTGATGATATGCTACATACCAATTTGAAGTTACTGGTTTATCAAAATATATACTTTTAACAAGAAAATAATCTTTACCCACTACTTCTTCGAGCAAATCTAGAAACTTGGTATTAAAAAGTAAACTATTTATTTCAGGTATTTCTCTTACAAATTGCCTGATTGCAAAAACATCTGTTGATTTCCTAAAAGTATCATTAGAAGTATCAGAATTTTCAATAATTCTAATCATTTCCTCTATTTCAGAATTTGAATAAATTGAATTTATAACTTCAAATCCTTTAGACACAAAACTACTTTTACATACATTTTCCATGAGTTCAAATACTATTTCTTAGGAACTTTGAGAGTCATTCCCGTCTTTAACTGACTGCTTTCCATGTTGTTAATTTGTAAAATTTCTGTTACAGTTACACCATATTTTCTGGCAATACCGTAAAGGGTCTCTCCTTGCAGAACCAAATGTTCCTGAAATTTTTGTTCTACAGTTTCCTTTGGTTTGGGTGTTAATTCCGTCTGAGAGTCTTCAGTTGCATTCACTACCTGAGATGCTTTATTAGTATTTGTTTGAGGATTTTTCTTTTGTACTTTCAGTTGAGCACCTAACTTTAATGCATTGGATTGCAATTGGTTCCAAATCAAAATAGAATCTATGGGCGTATTATATTTTTTATGAATAGCATATAATGTTTGTCCTTGTAAAACCTCATGAAACACCCATACAGAATCTGAAATTTCTGGAAGATTCAAAGTACTATTGGTTTTAACAGAATCTGATTTAATAGTTTCTTTTACAAGTATTTTTTTAACTACCGTATCTACTCTTACTACTGTATCTTTTACAATAATGGTTTTAGTTTTAACAACCGTATCTTTTTTAACAGCTGGTAAATTTATTTTCTCTATGATTACAGGTTCAGACGACGGTCTGTTATTTTTCAAATACAGTTTTCTTCCCATAACCAAAGCTTCACCATCATGCATACGGTTTTTATCTTGTATAGATTTAGATGTAACTCCATATTTTTGAGAAATATCCCACAACGATTCATTAGGCTGCACCACATGAAACAACACCGACGCTTCGTTTTTTTTATCTTGCAAATAATAAAACTTACCCGGAACCAAATCATCAAAACTACGCATCTCATTAAATTTGAGAAACTTCTTGTATCTCACTTTACCTTGATTGGCCAACTTGTGTAAATTATCACCTGGCTTTGCTTGTATAGCTGACAAACCATTGATGGTCATAAACACGGGAACATCAGTACCATTTAACTGATCCTCGTCTTTCGCATTACCCCCAAATACTTGCCACCATTTCTTTTTAGTGGGCTTAGTTTCTGTATCATCTTTGGTAGTGTTTGCCGCAGTTACAGGGTCTACTTTCGTAGTAAATGATTTAATATTTAATTTATCTACCACATAAGCCGTCTTGTCTGCACTTACAGGTATTAATACTGGATAAATTTTATCATCAGGAACTTTTGAAGTTTTTAACCATTGATTATGAGGCTTCAAATCCTCTACATTTAATTCTGCTTTAGAAGCTATTTCATCTAAAGTCATATTCTTGCCATCGGCAAACTCCAGTAAATTTATAGAGGGTGTAGTTTCAATTTGTAAATTTTGAAATAACAGTATATATGCCAAATACTTAACCACATACTCGTGCGTAGCACTTGAAATGGTCATTTGTTTAGTTCCAAAAAGAGAATTATCAACGGAGCGTTTGGTTCCTCCCAAGCCCACATTGTATGACTGACAAGACAGCACCCAGTTATCTAACAAAGCATTACTTCTTTTTAAATACTTACATGCCGCAATACTCGAAGAAACTATATTCTTTCGTTCATCTATATTGTCATCTATACGCAGACCCAATTCTGCACCACTTTCTTTCTTAAACTGCCAATACCCTACTGCATTAGAACTAGAAACCGCCATAGGGTTTAAGCTACTTTCCATAATGGGTAAAAACACAAATTCCAAGGGAACTTGTTGCTCCTTAAATACCCTTTGAATAATGGGAGCGTGCAATAAATATTTATTTTTTAAGCCTTCAAAAAACTTAGCACTTGCCGTAAGTTTTTTCATTCGTTCTTTTATGATTGAGGCGGCGTCGTCTTTTATATGAAGCTCAATATCTGCAAACTTCATGTGACTAGGCACATCTTGAGTGAAAATATCGAAGAATAAACACTGAAAAAATATAATTAATACTACTCTAAACTTCATTTTATAATTTTCTAGCTATCATAAGACCATCTCTCACAGGCATCAACACATTTTGAACCCTTTTATCATTATGGATTCTTTTGTTAAGTGCATCAAGAAACAAGGTATCTTTGTCGTTTGACTTAATTTCTTCGGCCACTTTCCCGCTCCATAAAACATTGTCAAAAATAATATATCCACCCACGCTTACTTTATCAAATACTAAATCATAATATACACCATAATTTAGTTTATCGGCATCTATAAACACAAAATCAAAAGTCATATCTAGTGTTGGAATTATCTCAACCGCATTCCCTATGCGATAATCAATATTGTTTGCAAAAGCTGATGATTTGAAATACTTATCTACGCGAGCCTGCAATTCTTCATTAATATCAATAGTAATTAATTTACCATCAGCTTGTAAACCCTCAGCAAGACATAATGCGGAATAACCCGTATAAGTACCAATTTCTAGAATATTGGTAGGCTGAATCATGTGAGAAAACATAGACAAGATTCTTCCTTGCATATGACCAGAAAGCATGCGAGGTTTCATTACTTGAGCAAATGTTTCTCTGTTGATTTTCGCAAGCAATTCAGATTCTTCTTGTGTGTGCGCTGTAGAATAATTATCTATATTTTCGGGCAAAAACTCCATAAAACCTTATAAAAGAACACAAAGATACTAAAATATAAATTACTCATTTGAGTTCGTTTATAACTTAGACATAAAAAAAGGGCTAATGAAACCATTAACCCTTTCGTTTTATAAAGTAATATACTATTATAATTTACCTTCTACGGCATCTTTAACCAAGTTTGCTGCATCTTTAAGAGCTACCGCCGAACGAACTTTAAGTCCTGATTCATTGATGATTTTAGCACCTTCTTCAGCGTTAGTTCCTTGTAAACGAACTATGATTGGCACTTTAATATCACCAATAGCTTTGTAAGCCTCAACCACACCATTAGCCACTCTGTCGCAACGTACAATACCACCAAAGATATTAATCAAGATAGCTTTAACGTTAGGATCTTTTAAGATAATTCTAAAACCCGCTTCCACAGTTTTAGCGTTAGCACCTCCACCTACGTCAAGGAAGTTAGCTGGCTCACCACCAGAAAGTTTGATAACATCCATAGTAGCCATAGCCAAACCAGCACCATTCACCATACAACCTACGTTTCCGTCAAGTTTTACGTAGTTAAGGTTGTTCTCTCCAGCTTCTACTTCCAAAGGATCTTCTTCGGTAATATCTCTGTAAGCTGCTATTTCTGCCTGACGATAAAATGCGTTATCATCGATAGAAATTTTAGCATCTACAGCTAATATTTGATCATCAGAAGTCTTCAACATTGGGTTGATTTCAATCAATGACGCATCAGAAGCAACGTATGCTTTGTATAATCTAGTGATGAACGTAACAAACTCTTTAAAAGCAGTTCCAGAAAAACCAAGACCAAACGCTAGTTTACGAGCTTGATACCCCTGAAAACCAGTAATAGGATCAATCCATTCTTTAATTATTTTTTCAGGATGATTTTCTGCTACTTCTTCTATATCCATACCACCTTCAGTACTAGCAATGATTACGTTACATTTTTTAGTTCTGTCTAGTAATATAGAAACATAATATTCTTTTGGTTCGCTAGCACCTTTTTGATAAACATTTGCGGCAACCAAAACTTTATTTACTTGTTTTCCTTCTGGACCTGTTTGGATAGTAACTAAAGTACCTCCAAGAATCTGAGATGCTTTTTCTTTTACTTCGTCTACAGTTTTGGCAATCATTACACCACGGTACTCTGTGCCTTTGATTTTACCTTTACCTCTACCACCTGCATGAATCTGAGCTTTTACAGCCCACAAATCAGTACCTGTAGTTTCAACTAGTTTTTTTGCAGCTTCCGCAGCAGCCTCAGGAGTTTCGGCCATAATGCCTTCCCCGATTTTCACACCATACTTTTTAAGTATTTCTTTGGCCTGATATTCGTGTATATTCATTGTATACTATTTATGAGTAAATAATTTTTAAGATTCTAAAAAAACTTTGCTAAACTACTATTTTAGATTTGGTTTATCAAATATTAAACCTAAAAATTACTGTAAAATATATTTTTTTTACAATATTCTGACACAAAGCACCTTAAACACAAAAAGGCCGTCAATTGCTTGACGGCCTCCAGTATGTTTTCTCTAAAACAAATTATGCAGCTAGTTTAGCTACTAATTTAGCTAACTTAGATTTTTTGTTAGCAGCATTGTTTTTGTGAATGATTGTCTTTTTAGCAAGTTTATCTAAAGAAGATGATACCACTTTGAATAGTGATTCAGCTTCTGACTTGTTTGTAGTTTTTCTTAACTTTTTAACCAAGTTACGAGCAGTTACTAACTGATATCTGTTAGCCACTCTTTTTCTTTCGTTTGCTCTTATTCTTTTTTCAGCAGATTTATGATTAGCCATCGCTTTAACTTTATATCTTTATCAAAATTTTGGACTGCAAAAATACTATTTTTTTTTTATTTTAAAAATTTATTTCAAAAATAATGACAAAATAATAATTACAGTTTTTATTAACGGTTTACAATTTACTTATTACAATCTTATGCAAAAATTCTGAATACATAATATAACAAGCCTGACATAGTTACACAAACAGGAAATGTTAATATCCAAGCCAAGGCTATACTTTTTAGTGTTCCTAGTCTCAGATTCCCAACACCTTTACTACCAACCATAGCACCAGCTATACCTGATGATAAAATTTGTGTAGTAGAAACAGGGAGTTTCATAGCAAAAGTACTAAACGCTATGGTAGATGCTGCCGCCAACTCAGCAGATGCTCCTTGTGCATACGTTAAATGATCTTTACCAATTTTTTCTCCTATAGTTACTACAATTCTCTTCCAGCCTATCATAGTACCAAGCCCCAAACAAACAGATATTAAAACTAATACCCAATTAGGAACATATTCAATATATTTTTTAATTTCTTTTACATTACTTTTAAATCCTTTGTAGTCTGTTTTTTGTACACTCATAGTAAGTACTTGATCAAAGTCTTTATCGTAACCTTTCTCTTCTAGGATGTCTATATTCTTAACAAAAACAGCTAACTCTTTTCTAATCTTTACTTTTTCATTTGCTGAAATCGTACTTTTTAAAGAATCAGAAACATGAAAGATTTGATTAATTGCAAGTACAGAATTTTTAGCTTTCGAAAATATTTCTTTATCATCTTTTCTAAATAAAACAGAATCCATACTCTTCATATTTGTTTGTACTGTTTCCATCTGATTTTTCATTTGAGAAATATCAAGACTTCCGTTCAAAGCAAACTGAGCTGGTATTATAGCAATCAGAACTAACATTAATAATCCTACCCCCTTTTGTCCGTCATTAGATCCATGTGCAAAACTCACTCCTGAACAGGTAGCAATCAATATACTTTTTATCCAAGTTGGAGTCTCTTTTTTATCTGAAGGCTCTTTGAAGATGGTTTTATCTTGCACAAGAACTTTGAAAATAAACATTATAAACAATGTAAGAATAAAACCAACTAAAGGCGAAAACAAAAGTGAAAAGCCAATTTCACTTGCTTTGCTCCAGTCCATTCCTGCTCCGTGAGATTCTGGCAACAAACTAAAGGTAAGACATACACCTAATATAGAAGCTAATAATGTATGAGAAGAAGAACAAGGAATACCAAAATACCAAGTACCTAAATTCCATAATATTGCTGTAACAATCATGGCCATAATCATTGCTACAGTTTGGTAAACCGTTTGATCGATGATGGCATCTAATGGCATTAGTTTCACTATACCCATAGCTACAGAAACGCCCCCAAATAATACCCCTAAAAAGTTTAATGAACCTGAAAGTAAAATAGCGTAAGTTGGTTTCAAAGATTTAGTGTAAATTACAGTGGCAACTGCATTGGCAGTATCATGAAATCCATTTACAAACTCAAACACACAAACTGCAATTATACACACTAGCAGCAAAATAGATAACACCGGATCTAATCCAAACATAAAATTAAAATTTCAATTAAAAATCAAATTTAAGAGTTAAAATTAACATTTAACATCTTAAATTAACCATATCATTCAATTTAACAGAAACTTAACAAGAAAACAACATAAAAATGACATCAAAAATTAAAAAATTAAAAATCACAATACTGAATCTTCGTAATTTCTTAAATGTTCTTTTTGTTCTTTAAAATCATTTAATAACTTCTGAGTGTGCTCATTTGTTTTAATAAAATACACAGATGCACCTATAGCTTCACCTATTTTTTCTAAAAAATCAATTTGTTGAGGTAATAAAGTCTGAAAACTCGCAAATTCTAATAATGAGTTCACTTTTTCTTGTGATTTACAAACTAATATATAAACACTTGATGCGGTAGCCTCTCCTAAGCCAGAAGTAATCTTCATGTATCCATTAGGAATGTCTGTGAGATAAATACTTTCTTGTTCTAAAAACGCCTGCCCTACTAAGCCTTCTCTTGGTTTTAGTATTTGTGAAACATATTTTTTCCTATCATACGCATAGGTAGATACTCGCTTTATTTCAATCTCAAGATTATCATTTACAACATAAAATGCACCTTGATTGAGACTTAAATACTTTATCAAGAACAACAACGTGTGCTCTCCAAATTCCTCTAGAGTGTTATACTGACGAGATATATCTGCATATTTGGCCAGACCTTCATTTAACCACATAGCTTGAGCTTCTTTTTCTCTCATCAATATAAACTCATCGTTTACAGCTTTTAAGGCCAAGCCTACTTCGTCGTCTTTATGTAAAATCTCAACTACATTTTTAGTTTCATTTTTAGAAATATTAGAAATCACAACTATTGTATTTTTGTAGGCTTCTATTATTTTCTGAATACTTGCAGTGAGTTCTGCTAGAATCGTGTATTTTTTTAAATATTCAATATTCACACTCAATTTACCATATGCAATTTCTTCTGCTACGTTTTTAAGTTTTTCTATTGGCTTTTTAATGGCTTCACTGAAAATATAGTAAAGAACCGCAATCAATACCAAAAAAACTAACAACACCGCACTTGCCAACCAAATAGTATACTTTAAAAATCCAAATTCCAGATTTGTTTTACCGTCAACATTGTTTTGAATTTTAGTTAAACTTGAAGTTAAATTGTAACTAGTTTGAGACAATTGATTACGTAATCCATCATTTTGATTTAATCCAATTTGTTTTTCTATGTCAATTATTTTCTCAAAATACTCTTTATAAGTTTTTAAATCTGCCAGCATCTGAGACTTTTCAGCTTCATTTACACTACTTAATTCAATTTTAGAAACTAACAAATCAAAATCTTTCGTAAACTTCTTAATATACTCTACATCTTTTCTTAATAAAAAATCTTTTTCGTGTCTTCTCAAAGTAAGCATTTGCTCTTTGAAAGTAAAATTCTCAGAAGATTCTAATGAATGAATGGCACTTCTCATCTGACCTTCATAACCTATATCTTTAAAACCTTTTAGTTTATAGGCTTGTTTAAGTTCTCCGAATAAAGAATTAAATTTTTTAAGATTTGAAAACAGAAGCAATGTACTGTCTGCTCCCGTCAAGGATTTTAATTTCAAGTAACTTTCATTTGCTAATGCTAAATGATTATCAAATGCAATTGTGTTATCATTGAAACCATTTACATAAAAATTTTTATCTGTATAAGCATTCATCATAAAAGCATTTGCCGATAATAAAGCCTCTTGAATATGACTAGCTATAATTGTGGAGTTTTGAGATATTTGATAATTCTCGGAAGCCTTGTATGTTGTTTTAATCGTAAGAAAAGCAATCCAAACACCTATCCCCGCCACAGTTACCAACAAGCCCAAGAAATATCTTTTCTTTGACAAAAATGATCGTAACATAATTTTACACGTGTTTATGAACTTTTACAAAGTTAGTATTTGAAAAGAGAAATAAATGAAAAGGTATATTATGTAATCATTATCATTTCTAATGTCCAAAAAATAAAATAAACAATCAACCTAAGTTATACTAAACAAAATCAAATACATACAATAGTAATGAATATTAATTATGTGTAATGATTGTTACAATTTATTGCATTTTTAAATCCTATTTTCATATCTTTGCACGATTTATACATATACAAATGAGTTACAGCAATCCAAAAAAAGCGTATTTGTTATTAGAAGATGGCACTTATCTAGAAGGTGAGGCATGTGGTGTGATTGGCACAACTGGTGGAGAAATTTGTTTCAACACAGGTATGACGGGGTATCAAGAAATTTACACAGACCCTTCATATACAGGTCAAGTTATCATCAACACAGTTTCGCACATAGGTAATTATGGTGTTGAAGATTCAGAACAAGAATCTGCCGCTCCAAAATTTGCTGGTCTTATTTGTAAAGATTTTGCAGAAGTTTTTTCAAGAAAAACGGCACATGGTTCATTACAAGAGTATTTCGAAAAGCATAATGTTGTGGGTATATATGGCGTAGATACTCGTATGCTCGTAAGACATGTACGTAATAACGGTGCACAAAACTGTGTGATTTCGTCTGAAAGTGGAAATTTAGAGTTTCTAAAAAAGAAATTATCTGAAGTTCCCCCAATGGGTGGGCTAGAGTTATCGTCGGTAGTTTCTACAAAAGAAGCCTATTTTTTTGGTAATGAAAATGCTCCATTAAAAGTAGCCGTACTAGACTTGGGAGTTAAAACTTCGATATTAAAAAACATAGCGGAAAGAGGAGCCTATTTAAAAGTATTCCCTGCTAAAACATCTTTTGCAGAAATGGAATCTTGGAAACCAAATGGTTATTTTATATCTAACGGCCCTGGTGATCCTGCATCAATGCCTTATGCAGCAGAGACTGTAAAAGAAATTCTTGCTGCCGACAAACCTCTTTTTGGAATTTGTTTGGGACATCAAATATTATCTAGAGCTATGGGTGTAAGTACCTATAAAATGCACAATGGCCACAGAGGATGTAACCAACCTGTGAAAAATTTGATCACTGGTAAAGGTGAAATTACTTCTCAAAACCATGGTTTTGCGGTAGATATGAATGAACTAAAATCATCAGATAAAGTAGAACTTACTCATATAAATCTTAACGACGATACCGTAGAAGGTATTAGAGTAAAAGGCAAAAAAGCGTTTTCTGTACAATATCACCCTGAATCATCTCCTGGTCCTCATGATTCGAGATACCTTTTTGATGACTTCATAACGATGATCAAAGGATAATTTTTAGTTGTTTTGATTTACTTTGTGTTATTCATAAAGAATGACACAGTTTCTTAAAACAACTCATTAACTCAGTTTTTAAACTTTTAAACAATAAATAAATTTTTCTAAAAATGGCTTACATTGAAGAAATCGTTGCCCGTCAGATATTTGACTCAAGAGGTAACCCTACAGTAGAAGTAGATGTGATTACAGAAAACGGTACATTAGGTCGTGCAGCAGTTCCATCGGGTGCGTCAACTGGTAAACACGAAGCAGTTGAACTACGTGATGGTGACAAAAACAGCTACATGGGTAAAAGTGTTTTGAAAGCTTGTGCTAATGTAAACGATTTGATAGCTAACGAACTTTGTGGTGTTTCTGTATTTGAGCAACAAATGATTGACCAAATCATGTTGGATCTTGATGGTACTCCAAACAAAGCAAAATTAGGTGCTAACGCTATTCTTGCGGTATCTCTTGCTGCTGCTAAAGCTGCTGCTGAAGAAGCTGGTATGTCATTGTTCCGTTATGTAGGTGGTGTTAATGCAACTACACTTCCTGTTCCTATGATGAACATCATCAACGGTGGTTCTCATGCTGACAACTCAATTGATTTCCAAGAGTTCATGATTATGCCTGTAGGTGCTGAGTCTTTCACTCACGCTATGAAAATGGGTTCTGAAATATTCCATAATCTTGCAAAAGTATTAAAAGATAAAAAATACTCTACAAACGTAGGTGATGAAGGAGGTTTTGCTCCAAATATCCCTTCTAACGAAGAGGCTATCGAAACAGTATTAAAAGCTATCGAAAAAGCTGGTTACAAGCCAGGTGATGAAGTAATGATTGCTATGGATGCAGCTGTTACTGAATTCTATGACGAAGCTACTGGTCTTTACCATTTCCATAAATCAAATGGTATGAAGAAAACTTCAGAAGAAATGGTTGCTTATTGGGCTGAGTGGGTTAACAAATACCCAATCATTTCTATTGAAGATGGTATGGCTGAAGATGACTGGGCTGGTTGGGCTTCGTTAACTAAAGCTATCGGTTCTAAAACTCAACTTGTAGGTGATGACTTGTTCGTTACTAACGTAAAACGTTTACAAGAAGGTATTGACAAAAACATAGCTAACGCTATCCTTGTTAAAGTAAACCAAATTGGTTCTTTAACTGAAACTATCAATGCGGTAAATCTTGCACATAAAAACAGCTACAAGTCTATCATGTCTCACAGATCTGGTGAAACTGAAGATAACACTATTGCTGACTTAGCGGTTGCGTTGAACTGTGGTCAAATCAAGACTGGTTCTAGCTCTCGTTCTGACAGAATGGCTAAATACAACCAATTACTTCGTATCGAAGAAGAACTAGGCAATGCCGCTTACTTCCCAGGTAGAAAAATGTAATTGAGTATTTAAAAACTCTTTTTAAAGGCATCACGTAAGTGGTGCCTTTTGTTTATACAAAATATTATTCTATAATTTAATAGTTCGAGTATTTACACACTTGCAGTGCTATCGTTAATCATGTGTTGTTCTAGAGAATCAGTTGGCTTGACATTCTCTTGTTCTGGATTTTGATACTGAAGTTTGTCTGTTTCTGATTGGCGACATGCATACAAAACCAATACTGCAATTGTGAAAAATAAATATTTCATTTGATACAAAATTTTTTGAAAGATTAATTTCTCTTTTAATCTTCTAAATCTTTATCCATTTTTTCTGTCAAACTGATGTAGTTTTCCCATTTCTTAAGAGCCATTACAAAATCTAAAGGTAATTCGCTGTTAAACTGCATCCATTCTTTGGTGTGAGGGTGTACAAATCCTAATGATTTTGCATGTAAGGCTTGTCTAGGGATGATTTTAAAACAATTGTCTACAAAAGTTTTAAACTTTCCCGTTTGAGTACCTTTGAGAATTTTGTCTCCACCATAGGTTGCATCATTAAATAATGGATGCCCCAGATGACGCATGTGTGCTCGTATTTGATGCGTTCTACCTGTTTCCAGATTGCATTGCACCAAAGTTACGTATCTGAAATTTTGCAATGCCTTGTAATGAGTAATTGCTTCTTTACCTATAGTTCTATCTAGAGGAATGGCCGTTATCACACGTCGGTCGTTTTCGCTACGTGCCAGTTTTGTATGTATTGTGCCTTGTTTTTCTTCTAAAACACCCCAAACTAAAGCAAAATAGGTTCGTTCTATGGTATGTTTTGCAAACTGATGAGACAAATGCACCATGGCTTCGTCTGTTTTTGCAACCACAAGCAACCCAGATGTATCTTTATCTATTCTGTGAACCAAGCCGGGCTTTCCTTCTCCATTTACACGAGTAGGTAAATTTTTAAAATGGTATGCTAAAGCATTTACTAAAGTTCCCGTCCAGTTTTGATAAGCTGGATGCACCACCATACCTGCGGGTTTGTTAACTACCAGTAAATGATTATCTTCATATACAATATTAAGATCTATTTCTTCTGGAAGAATTTCTTCAATACGTTTTGGTTCTGGAAGCAAAACGCGAATATCATCTTCAGGCTTTACTTTGTAATTATTTCTTACAAGTTTATCGTTTACTTTTACAAATCCACTATCGATAGCATCTTGAATTTTGCTTCTGGTAGTGTTTGGAAGTCGCTCCATCAAATATTTGTCTATACGTATTTGACTCTGTCCTTTATCAACTGTTATTTGATGATGTTCGTACAGAGTTTCTGTGTCGTCGTCTTGTATATCAAAATTTAAGAATTCGTCTTCTTTACTCATAATGTAATGAAAATTTTTGCAAGTTAGTGTTTTTTAACAATTCTTACCTATAAAAAGTGCCATTAGACACGTGTTTAACCAGCTTTTAAAAATCAAGTACTAGTTAATTCTATCTATTAATTTTATACCAATTGATGAATGAGGGCATATAAACTTTCATATTTTTTCCCCGTTTGCATACTCAAATTTACATTACAAGTAACCGATGTGGAACAATGATGTTTAGAATTGAAGTCTTTTACTTCACTAGCCTGCATTTGTACTGCTGATTCTGTAAGTTCAGGAACTATAAATCCTCTGTCGCCCGCCATACCACAACATGTTGCATATTTGGGTATATGTACCTGATGAGCAATGGTTTCTATGATTTTTTTATATTTGGTCAACTTATTCATTTTTTGCAAAGAACAGTTTGGGTGAATAGTGACACTTTCTAGCTTGTCTTGAAGAACCAATTTGGGCAAAATATAATCATGCACAAAATCCACACTATCTAAAAATTGTAGTTGGTTATATTTTTTTTGATCTTCAAAATCTGAAAATTTATAGGATAAGAAATTTTGAGAACAAGAACTCACGTCTACCAATATGGGCAACTTACCCCCTTCTGATATATCCAAAAGCTGTTCAACTGTATTTTTCTTCACAGTTTCTGAAGCCTGTTCAAATCCTTTTGATGAAAATGCTTGACCGCAGCACAAGCCATTGTTCATTGGTAATATTTTCAATTCAAAACCTAATTTTTCAGCAATATAACTTAAGTGACTAGTGTCGTGAATATTCTGATTGGTCATGAGACGAGACACACAAGAGGTAAAAACTACAAATTGTGGCTTTGTACTAGATATTGTTTCAAAATTTGCAGGTAAAATATTATGGTCAGGAATATTTTTAAAAAGTCCTAAACTTTTGGAAAAAGCACGAGTTTTCTTGAACACATTAAAGCCTAACCTTAAAGCTTTTTCTGATAAAACTAGATTTTTGGCAACCCAATTAGCCACCAATACATCTGAAAAAGAGTTTTCTTTACCTCTTAATTGTTTCACAAGATTACCTGTATTAATTTCTACGGGGCAATCTACCGCACACATACCATCCACGGCACAAGTTTTCAAACCATCGTAATGATAATACAAACCTAACTCTGTAGCCAGCTGACTTTTTCCTGCTTGTATTAATCGCTGTTGTGCTCTTCTGATAACTATTCGTTTTCTTGGGCTTAATGTTAAAGATTTACTCGGACAAGCCTGTTCACAAAAACCGCATTCTATACATTTATCAACTTCCTCTTCAACAACTGGTGTTTTTTTCAAGTTTTTTAAATGCACTAATTCATCGTTGTTAATAATAACACCTTTGTTAAACACGCCAAATGGATCTGCTACATTTTTGAGTTCGCACATAATTTCATAAGCTTCTGCCCCCCACTCGGTTTTCACAAATGGAGCCATGTTTCGTCCTGTACCATGTTCCGCTTTTAAGGAGCCTTTATAAGTATGTACCACCAAAGCAACCACTTCTTCCATAAACTGAGCGTAACGTTGAATTTGCTCATCGGTATCAAAACCTTGTGTAATTACAAAATGAAGATTACCGTCTTTAGCGTGCCCAAATATGATGGCATTGGAATAATTATATTTTTCAAATAACTTTTGAAGGTCTGATACAGCCGCACTTAAATTTTCTAAAGGAAATGCAATATCTTCCAGCACAACTGTAGTTCCTTTAGCTCTTACAGCCCCAACCGCTGGAAACATCCCTTTTCTAATTTTCCATAACAATGCTTGTTCGTTTGCATCCTGAGTAAACTCCAGCTTTTGTAACAATTGTAAATTAAAATTTTTGGCATTAGCAATATAATCGTTCAATTCTGCAGTACTAAAAGCCTGAAATTCACATAACAACGCTGATGCTGTTTCGGGCAAATCTTTCACATAACTAGGAATCCCTTTCATATTTTCTACAGATTTTAACGAAGCTCTATCCATAAGCTCGAGGGCTTCTGCACCTAAGTTTTTGAGTGGAATGATTGCATCACATGCTTGATGTATCGTTTCAAAAACCAACAAAGCTGTGGCTTTTAGAGGTTTGTCTGCTAAAGTCTTCAATACTGCTTCTGAAATAAAAGCCAAAGTACCCTCTGCTCCAATCAACAAATGAGCAAATATATCTAATGGATGTTTATAATCTAAAAATGAATTTAGACCATAACCTACTGTATTTTTTATTTTATATTTTTCACGAATTATTTGTGTTAAGGTATCATTATTTACAATTTTATTTTGAAGACATTGAAGTGTAGAAAATAATTTAATTTGCTCATTTTCAAATCTTTCATAATCCTCTTCAATACTTGTGTCGTATATTTTTCCATCAAACAATATAAACCTTATAGATTGTAATGTATGATAGCTGTTGTAGGTTACTCCACAGCACATTCCGCTGGCGTTGTTACTGAGTATACCGCCCATCATAGCAGAATTTATAGAAGAAGGATCTGGACCTATTTTTCTATTTTTAGTTTTTAAGTATTGATTTACAATACCTCCCGTAACACCGGGTTGCACTTTTACAGAAAAAGTATCTTCTTGGTCAAGCAATTCTACTTTTTTCCAAGCTCTACTCAAATCTACAATAAGCCCCTCTCCTACGGTTTGCCCAGACAAACTAGTACCGCCAGCTCTAAATGTAAGGGGGATGTCATAATTAACACATTGTTTTAATATCTCTTGAATTTCAGATTCAGAATTTGGAAAACATACAGCAATAGGTAAAATCTCATAAAATCCAGCATCAGAAGCGTATGCGTACAAATCTATACTTCTAGTTTTGAATCTTTCTGACGGAAAGAATTTTTCAAGTGTTTTAATAAATTCTGAAGATTTCATATTAAAAATAAAGTCCACAATTTACAAAAAACTATATTGATTTGGTAAGATAAAACGAATAGGTAATTCAAATATAAAAACTATTTGACGTATTAAACTCCTATTATGATTATATTGCTTAAGGAAATAAAAAATGCAGATGGAACATCATACTCATGAACACATCAATAGTAATTTACTTAAAGATACAGGCAAAGCCCTATATATAGGTATTGCACTTAATTTGATTTTTGCTCTGGTAGAGATTGCAACTGGATATTGGCAAAATTCGTTAGCTTTAATTTCTGATGCAGGTCATAATCTTACAGACGTAGGTGGACTTATAATTTCATTGGTTGCATTTAAAGTTTCTAGTATTAAACCTAATTCTAAATTTTCTTATGGATTTCAGAAAAGTACCATTCTCGCTAGTCTTCTTAATTCACTTTTGCTGATAGCCACAGTGGGGGCAATAATTTATAATGCAATTTCTAGAATTTCTAAGCCACTCGTAGTATCTGGTGACACCATTGCCTTAGTGGCCACAATAGGAATTTTCGTAAATACCATTTCTGCATTATTGTTTCTTAAAAGCAAAAACCACGACTTAAACGCCAAAGGAGCCTACATGCATTTATTTGCAGACGCATTAGTTTCTTTAGGAGTTGTAGTAGGTGGAATTATTATACATTTCACACATTTTGATTGGATAGACCCCTTGTTGAGTATCGTTATAGGAATCGTAATTTTTTGGGGAACTTATGGCATATTAAAAGAGAGCTTGAACCTAAGTATTGATGCAGTGCCTTCACAACATAATCTTGAAGAAATCAAAAAATTAATTGCACAACATAAAAATGTAAAAGAAGTACATCATCTTCATATTTGGGCTATGAGTACAACTTTATCTGCCATGACTGTTCATCTCGTTTTAGAAGATGACCTTAGCAATCAACTCATTACAGAAACTAAAGATTCTATTAAACTACACATGAAACATTTAAATATTAACCATGTTACCATAGAAACCGATTTTAGCCAAACAACAATTATAGAAAATTGTAATTAGTGTTTACTTTATCAATGTAACGGTTTTATCTGTGTTATCTTTGGCAGTAACAAAATATATTCCAGGTGCTAATGGATTGCCTGAATTATCTGTGCCATCCCAATACGCTGGACCCATTATACTTTTTACTAAATTACCAGTTTTATTATAAATCTTAACAGATCCTTTGTTTTCTACAAAATAAGTATCTGCCTCTCCATCACCGTTAGGTGTAAAAAAACTTTGACAGTTTGGGGTTTGGCAGGGATTTTCTAATATTCCTATTGTAAATTTTAAGCCAGAAAAAACTTTCAAATCTCTATATGACAATATGTTATTTGAATTTTTTAACGGATAAACAATTCCGTTATTTAAAATTTCATCAGAATAATCGCCATTTTTATTCATATCAAAAACCAATACTATCTGGTCAGAGGATTTGTTGAGTCCAGAAATATTTACGTCTAAATTTATTAATGAAGTATCTTTGGTGGCATCAAATATCCACTGTCTATTTAATAACTTATCAATTCCGTTTGAATAATTTAGTTCTGAAAAATCTGTGTTGCCTTTATTGTGAGCAAGTAAAACAAATTCGTTAAAATCATAGTTTTCGTTACCAAACAGATGAAGGATTCCTTCACCTTTTGCAGACAAATGTTTGCTACCGTCTGTGGCTTTACCAACACCTACAAGCTCGTTATCAAAATCACCTAAAGTTGTTAAATCATATTTAAAAATATCTTTTTGATCAATTTGAATATTGTATTTAGCTGAAATATAATTTTCTAAAACTATTTTCTCCGCAGCATTTAGTATTTTGTTATAAATTAATACTTGAGAAATAGACCCATCAAAAAATGGACTTAAACCTTTGTAATACACATTAGAATTGGCTCCAATAAAATAATTTGTGGCATCATTTACGGGTTGTGTACCCACCTGATACGCATTTTTTTGCAATCCATTACGACTCAATACAAGTGTACCCGACCATGCATTTTTTTCTATGGATGCAAATTGAGTTTGAGCAATTTTAAGTGGAGATTTGATACAATAATCTTCTTTTTTAGTAGAATCACCCACACCAGCCACTATACTTGTGTCGCACATAGATAAGCTTATGTCATTAGAAAACCCAGGGTTGGGGCAATCAACTATACCACATCCATAATACCACATGTCTGGCGAAAATGTAGTTGCACTTGCAGGAGTTACATTATTACCATCTGCTTTAGTAGTAGGATGAAAAACACAATATATACTGATATCGTTAGTTTTGTCAAATTTTTTAGAGACCAAAAAGTTTCTAAGATTGTTAGAATCTAAATTTTTATAAAACCTCACAGCTCCATTAGCATTGGCAATATCGGCATTTGAAAACCAAAATGGAGCAGAAGAATCTGAGGTTGCATATACGTGATTTTGAGAGCCACTGAGGTCTTTCCAAAGTTTAACTTTAGTCTTGTTTGTACACTTTTGTAAAGCTAAAGTATCCGCAAACAGACCTTGGTCAGCATCTAGCCATAACCTGAGAGCCGAAACACCATCGTTATTACCCACACCCGCAGGGCCTTGCTGTCCCCACACAAAAGTGCTAGAAATAACCATAGAAAAAATATATACAACCAATTTTTTACTCATTCAAATACAAATTTACTATTTATTTCATTTGAAAAACATTCTTTGAAATCATGAATACGTATGATTTGCTAATTTATCAAAATACAAACAATTCAAGATTTTGTAAACATTTATTTTTAATTAAATGTATTTATCTGCTAATTTCGTACCTACTTTAAATGAAATACAATTCTATAATATATTATTTATTAATTGTTTGGGGTACTATAACCTGTGCTCAGGACACCTATTATAGTGCTTTTCTAAATCCTAAAGACCACATAAATATATTTAACAACAGTTTTAATAATAACGGAATAATACTTGATGCACAGATAAATTACAGAACGTACATTGGTAAGTTGGCCGTAATCCGAAGCCAATATGCAGGTATTAATTACAAGTTTAAAAAAAACACAGATAGCACTCCTTCTTTAAATCATAATTTTGGAGTAGGTATTTATAGCGACAAAGAAGGCGATTTTTTCTCAAGAAACAGATTGTTTTTAAACTATAGCTTACAACTTCCATTGAATAGCAAATGGTATATTTCAGGGGGCTTTTCAGAACATATTATAAATTATTCTTTTAGTGCATCTGGCTCAGGAGCTTCTGGTTCTGCATGGGCCGTATCGCACCAGATTGCCGCATCTATAAATCACTCAAATTTTAAAGCAGGTATTTCTGTGAACGATTTTAACAACACCACCATCACCCCTATAAGTTATAGTTTTACTATTTCTAGATTTTATACAACCTATATGGCCTTACATATACCTCTAAAAAACTATAAAATTAATTTTTATAATAAAAACACTATTTCTGCCACACAAGAAACATTGACTTGCTGGGGAACTGGATTTACGCTTCCTCAAAATATTTCAATCGCCTATTATTACTCGTTACACAAAGGATCGTTGTTTAATTTCTCCATAGACAAACTAGAAATTAGTCCCAAAAACATTTTTGCTTTTAGTATTAATTATTTCCAACCTCAAGAATCTGTAATACCCAATGCTAATTCAGCAGAATTATGTTTAAAATATTTTATTCCCTAGAAAAATTTACAATACATTGTTTACTTTTTTAGCGTTTTGCTGTATAAGGAATGTATGTCTAAGCACGTAAGTAGTGAGGAAATCATAAATGCAATAAAAACAGGAAACAGTAATTTTGTATTACAAAAATTATACAAAGTTTCTTTACCAACCATTACTCGATATATCATGCAAAATAATGGTGATGAAGAGGAAGCAAAAGATATTTTTCAGGATGCAGTTATCACTCTTTTCCAGACTGTAAAGCAAGACAAACTTGATAGTTCTAAGGATGTATATGGTTTTTTGTTTATAATTTCTAAGAACTTATGGATTAATAGAGCCAAAAAGAAAAATAAAATTATTAGTCTTGAACAAAATGTGGATGTATTTCAGCTAGAAACTCCCATATTGAATATTATTTCTGTAGAAAAACAAGAAGCAATTAAAGAGTTGTTTTCTAAAATAGGCACTAAATGTCATGAAATTATTAAAAAAGTAATTTATGAAAATAAATCAATGAAAGAGATTGCACAATTGATGGGGTTTGCTGACGAAAACGTGGCAAAAAGTACTCATTACAGATGCAAAAAGAAGTTGATAGATATGATACAAAACGACAAAAAAACTTTAGCCTTGTTAAAAGAATGAAAGCTGACTGGGAAATATTAGAAAAAATAGATAAATATCATCAGAAGATGCTCTCAGAGGCGGAGTACGAAGATTTTTCACAAGAACTTGAGACCAATCCCGAGCTAAAAGAATTGATGTCCCTTTCTAAATTAGTGGACGATTCTGTAATGGCTATGGAACACATCAAACTTAAGGAGCAAATGCAAAAAGATCTTAACAGTTCTCATAAAAAATGGGTTAAGGTTTATTTCATTAGTGCCGCATTGTTAACTACTGGAGGACTTTTATATTATTTTTATCATAATTCAAACGTTACTCCTCATACAGAACCTCCGAAAAAAGACAGTGTTACCATAAAATCAATTACTTCACCAAGTTCAACAACACCACTCGAATTAGCAAAGACAAAGGTTGGTGCAAAAACAGAAACAAGAGTCCTAAACTACAATTCAAGTTTTAAAGTAACTGAAAATAAAACAATTTCTATTACGCCACAAAACAAAACTCATGTACTAATTACCAAAGAAGATTACAATTCTTCACCACATAATTCTATAGATTCAGTTAAAATTAGTGGAAATAAAAATCATAATTTTCATACTCCAAACCCTTGTAAAAACCTTAGTTACTCAGTAGATTTTGAAACAGCTGCAAGTTGTGCTAATAAAGCAACGGGCAAAATTATTTTTACTTCCTCAATTCAAAATTGTAATCATAAGCCTTGTCAGATTTATGTTGAAAAGTCCCCTATCAGTACCGATTTACAAGAAAATTTACATTCTGGAATATATACTATTTATATAAAAGATGTGAACGAATGTGTGGTATCATTACCTGAAAAGGCAATTATAGAAGAAATAAACTGTGAAAAAACCACGAACTTTGTTTTTAACCCAGAATTTGACAAAACTTGGATTTATCCTAAAACTGATCATACAAAAATTCTCACATTTAGTATCAAAGATAAATCTGGCAAAGAAATATATACTCTATCTCAATCAGATGAAATCTCTTGGAATGGAACCTCTAAAAATGGACAACTTGTAGAAATAGGTATCTATTTCTACGAAATAAATTATTCAAACCAAACTATTGAAGTGGGCACCATAACTGTTACCCAATAAAAAAAGCTGCTTTTAGGCAGCTTTTTTTGTGTATTTATTTTAAACAGAAAAGATATATAACAAAATTATTTTAAACACCTTGATTGCAAAAAATTAGGTCTTTAATCTTGAGTCTAATATCTTCATGTCTATATAAGTAGAAAACCAAATTATAATTTGATAACGTTGTAATCACCTACACTCAAGTCTGAAGGTGTTCCTTCAAAACTAGCAAAGTTCCCCAACATACTATTTGCAACATTTGCGTTTTTTACACTTGCATTTTCTTGTACTATAGAAGTATTAATTACAGAGTTTAACACTTTAGTACCATTCCCTATAGACGCATAAGGGCCAACTACTGAATTTTCTATAACCACGTTTTCACCAATATATGACGGTTGAATGATTACTGAATTCACAACTTTAGCTGTATCAGCAACTAGTTTTTGTCCGTTTAAATATCCCAAATATTTGTTGTTAGTATCCACTGTAGAATTTTTGTTTCCGCAGTCTAACCATTCGCTAACTTGGCCTGGTTTAAACTTAACTCCTTTGCTCTTCATATTTTCAAGAGCATTTGTAATTTGATACTCGCCTTTATCTTTGATATCGTTATCTAGTAAATATTTTATTTCGCTTTTTAGTTGTTCACCATCTTTGAAATAATAAATACCAATAATTGCCAAATCAGAAACAAATTCTTGTGGTTTTTCTACAAACTCAGTTATAGAACCATCGCCACCAATTTTAACCACACCAAAAGGTTTTGGATCTTCAACTTTTTGTACCCAAATGGTATCTACAGACGTGTCCAATTTAAAGTCCGCTTTGAAAAGTGTATCTGCAAAAGCCACAACCGTTTTACCACTTAGAGATGGCTCTGCACAATAGATAGCGTGAGCAGTACCTAGCGCTTCTTTTTGATAATATATTGAACCTTTAGCACCTACTTGTTCTGCAATTTTTAGCAAACTTTTTTCGACTTCTTTACCAAAATCACCAATTATAAATGCAACTTCTTCTACTTTTTCTCCACAAACTTTTACAATGTCTTCTACCAATCTATGAACAATAGGTTTACCAGCAATTGGTACTAATGGTTTAGGTACAGTAAGTGTGTGCGGGCGCATTCTTTTGCCCATACCTGCCATTGGAATTACAATTCTCATAACAAAAAAATTATTTTTTTAATTTAACTAATGATTTAAGTTTATATAATTCTAACTTATACAATACAAAAATAAAACCCAATAAAAATATGTTTTTCAAAACAAAATTTACTAAAAAACTTCCATTTATCAGTCTGTTGACTACATACGTAAATATAAAAGAAATAGTTATATAAACCATCAATTTTAATACATTGTAGGGCACTTTGAAATAACCTTGCCCAATGTAGTAACTTAGAGCGGCCATAGAAAAATAACAAATAAGAGTTGCCCATGCGGAGGCCCAATATCCATATTTGGGAATAAAAACAATGTTTAAGATCAATGTTATAACAGCTCCTATCAAATTCATAAATGCACCCCAATAGGTTTTGTCGGTCATTTTAAACCAAACAGATAAATTATAATATATCCCTAAAAATAAATTAGCCAATAATAATATGGGAACAATCATTAACCCTTGATGATACTGCTCTCGTCTTAATATAAATTTTAAAACATCTAAATTTAAAGAAACCCCCACCATTATTACTAAACAAACAACTACAAACCAATGCATTACCAAAGCATAAGTTTTGGGAGCATCTTTTGAATTAGATTCAGTAAAGAAAAAAGCATCAGCTCCATATTTGAAAGATTGTATGGCAATGCTCATGAATATAGACAATTTGTAACAAGCTCCATAGATTCCTAGCTGTGTAAGTTTTTCCTCCATACTCATGGTATCTGGTAACCAGTATTTCAACATGAGCCTATCTATAACCTCGTTTATCATCCCAGCCAAGCCCATCAACATTATAGGAAACGAATATGTGATTAATTCTTTAATAAATGGTTGATCATAACTTATTTTAAAAGATGTAAAACTTTTGTGTAATAACAACAGCGTAACCATGCTGGCAACTAAATTAGATAAGAATACATTTTGTACAGATTTACTCACAAAATAAAGTAAGTACACATTCATGGCTATGTTTATTACAATATTTACCAGCTTAAAAGTGGCAAATTTCTTGGCTTCATTTTTTAGTCTTAATTGAGCAAACGGAATAGCTACCACGGTGTCTAGAGCTATAGTTAGAGCAAGCCATTGGATGTAATTTTCATGATGTTCATAACCCAAAGATGTAGCAATATTGCTAGAAAAAAACAAAAAGAATACTGAAAGGAATATTGAAAAAGCCAATAATATAGAAAGTGTTTGGTTGTAAACTCTTTGTTCATCTCCAAGTTTAGTAGCAAATCTAAAATATCCAGTCTCTAAGCCGAGGGTAAAAATCACATTCAAAAACGCTACATAACTGTACATTTCTGTAAC
>JAXLUW010000006.1:0-117616 GCA_046329305.1 Cytophagales bacterium | reverse complement strand
TACTCCAAAACTACCCGCGTCAAAAACGGCAGTGTAGAGAGGTGTAAGCATATAATTAATTAATCGGCCAACAATGTTACTAACACCGTAAATGGCTGTTTGGCCGGTAAGTGCTTTGAGTTTACTCATTTAAACAATTTGAGTTCAAATTTAAAAAAAGTATGATTACTTTGTATAATCATCTTCACTTAAACTCTCAATTTTGATACTAATAGATTAAAAATTGATTTTAGTTAAAGGTACATTACTGTCGGGAGAAAAATAAAAGATTTATTGTTATAAAGAAATTTTTATAGGTCTTTAAAAAGGATATTATTTAAATGAGTTAATGAGTGAAGTAAAAATCAAAAGCTTTGTGAATTATAAAATATAGATTTAAAAATGAATAAACTGCCCCTAATGTTCTAAGAAAACAACAGAGACAGTTTAAAAAATCCAACTTATTTAATCACCAATTTACCTCGTTTAGCACCTAAATTATATAGATACAAACCTGAAGTTAAGTCATTAATATCAATCTCTTGTGTTCCGTGTATTGTTTGTTGATGCACCAAATTTCCCATTGCATTGTATATACTCAACAACTCTGAACCATTTGCCACTACAGTAATTTTATCTTTTGCGGGGTTGGGGTAGATATTTGAATTATGTATGATATATTCATCTTGCACCCCAACGGTTATAGGTGGAAATGTTATTTTACGAATCTTATAATTATAGCTATCTGATATATATAAATTACCAGAGGCATCAATTGCTATTGCCCCAGGTCCTTTAAATCTTGCGGCGAATGCAGTTCCATCAATAGCACCTGTTTTAAAAGCAGCAGAATCACCAGCAAACCAATGTAAACGATCATTTGCGTCAATTTTTCGAATATGATTTCTCGCTCTTTCTACGACATATAAATTGCCATTACCATCGCAAGTTATACCACAAGGACCTGCTAATGCCCCAGAATAGCCAACACTATAGGCCGCTACTGTGGTTACACGCTTACTACTCAGGTCTACTTTTCTGACACGATCGTTTAAAAAATCTGCCACATATAAAAATCTGTTTGATTTATCTAAACTCAATCCTGTCACATTATTAAATTTAGCAGCCAAACCAACACTATCAACCATACCGTTCACATTGTAAAGATCTCCCACCAACGGCAATCGTATTTTTTGTTTTAAAGCATCAATAAACACAATTCTATTACTGTCTCCTACATACATATCTCCATTATTAGCTATTGCAATTGATTTTGGACTAATTAAACCACCTTGATAATAAGTACTAACTATTCCTGCTGGAGTAATTTTTCGAATAGCTTTATTACCTTTGTCAGCTACAAACAAATTTCCTGCTGTGTCAAAAGCTACGCTATATGGCATATTAAATCTCGGATTACCAGTATAACTATCTCCTGTGCCAGCAAATCCATCTCCCTTGTATGTAGTGACAACACCCCTGGATATTTTTCGAATTACATTATTAAGTTGATCGGCAAAATAAATATCCCCGTTTTTATCAACAGCTAAACCGCCTCCCCACGGAGAATTAAATTTCGCATACTGAGTAAAGTCATTTAAATAACCAGCTGTACCACTCCCTGCCAGAGTACTAACTACTACTTGTGCAGATAAAGTAAAACAAATGCAAAATAAAATTATGATTGTATAAAATGTCGTTTTCATGTTATATCTTTAAAAAGAGTTAATATTTAATGAGTTTTAAAATCATTGTATTTACATTTGAAAGTAATAGCACAATAAGTTTCAAACAAATACAGTTCTAAATCGTCTTCAATAGATATAAAGGATATCGACATGTTTGTTAAGTAAGTGTTTTGTGCATCACTTATTATTGTAGAATCAAAACATTCTCTTTGACACAAGTTGTATTTTTCATGTTCTTCTGTTTTTAGTATTTTAATAGGCAATGTTGCAGAATGATAATTGTTGCTTTTTATGTGCTGTATGAGTCTTTCTATTACGTTACCTGATATGCCTACGTAAACTGCCTCATTTCCTTTCCAAAAAACATAAAGACCTCTAATGTCTTCTGTTAATTTTAGTGTTTTTAAAATAGTTTTGGCTCCATTCCCGTCTTTAAATAATTCATTTACTACGTATTTCTGCTTTTTTTGTAATTCTAAAAACTTTCTTGGTAATTCATTTGTGTAATCCTCAAATGTTTTTGTGTAATTCATATTAATTGTATTTAAAATATTTTTACTATTATACCTAACAGAACAATATTAGACATATTCATTAACTGTTAAAATTATTTTTGGTTATAACTTATAATGTATATTGAATATTTTATAACTTTGGATAGGACTAAAATTGGGTACTAAATGAAGATAGGACAACGCATACGTAAGATTCGTGAACTGAGAGGTTACAAACAAGATGCCATGGCCGAACGCCTCAATATGTCGCAAGCCAACTATAGCAAACTCGAAAACGAAGATGCTGATATGCCCTTTTCAAGATTAGAAGAAATTGCCAAAGTGCTGGAAGTTACCGTAGAAGAAATTGTGTGTTTCGACAAAAAAGCTTTTTTTAATAACAAAAACAGTACCTACAATACAAATAATATAAATAGCCCCGTTTCCATCAACGACCGCCAACTGTTTGAGGAAATCATAAGCAGTAAAGACAAAACCATAGCTGTATTAGAAAATCAAGTGTCGTTGTTACAATCTATATTAAAGAATAAATAAAATAAGAGATGTGGAATAAAAAGGCTTACGAAGTAATTAATAGTAAGCCTTTTTATTTATTAAAAATCCAACTTATTTAATCACCAATTTACCTCGTTTAGCACCTAAATTATATAGATACAAACCTGATGTTAAGTCATTAATATCAATCTCTTGTGTTCCGTGTATAGTTTGTTGATGCACCAAATTTCCCGTTGCATTGTATATACTCAAAAACTCTGAACCATTAGCCACTACTGTAATTTTATCTTTTGCGGGGTTGGGATAGATATTTGAATTATTAGATATGTATGTATCAAACAAATCTGTAACATTCTCTATAAAAGAAGTATAAGTCGTGTTTGTTATTACTGGCAAATTATAATCAAAATAAATGTACGCTTTATTTTCTATGACATCATCTTCTTTAACTGAAGAATTTGGTTGCACTTTAAAACGAACAAAACCGTGACTTCCAGCTTCGTTTCGGTTGCTATCTGGCAATAAAATATTATCGAAGCGGAAATTAACAATATTGTTAGTAATAGTGGTTTTGCAATTATGCGAACTAGCAAGTATTTCTAATGTATTTGCCTTTAATAGTTGAGATAATGTATCTTTTATTACAACTGTAAAAGCAGTATCGGTACCTGTGTTCTGAAAACGAATGGTATAATCTATAAACTCTCCGTTTTGTAATTGACTAGGTTTCAAATTACTTGTTGCTTGTTTGTCGTTAGGGTCAAAGGAGCCTGTAACTACACCTTTTGAAGAATCAGAATTGTTAACAGTGATTAATTCTGTTGTTCCTAAATTGTTTACAGTACTAGTAAATACCAGTTGTGTACCTAGATTAACATTTGATTTGATTTTACCATAGATTTGAATAAACTGCAAAGAGTTTGCTTTAATATCAGAAAGTTTCCATGTAATATTAGAGTCTGTTTCAACAAAATTTGATAATGACGCACCTAAAAATTCAAATCCTTGAGGAAATTCAAAAGAAACAATACATGAATCATTCGTTTTTCCTGTATGTGAAATTGAAACTTGAAAAGTGCAATTAAACCCTGGCCGAAAATATGTATAGTTTGTTAAATGAGTTTCAAAATCATTTAATTCATTTTTTAGTACTACAGGTATATTTAATGTTTTTATATCAGTTGGGGTGTTAAAATAAGTACTTTGGTTTTGTGTTAAAATGTATGTGTTCCCCTGAAGTTCTATTGTAGTTAAACCAATAGTATCAATAGTTAAATTAAAATTGCCATTAATGTCACTTAAAGCAAATAAAGATTTTCCCACAATTTTAACTGCAATTTTTGGTACTGTCGTTTCAGTTGAATCAAATATTCCATTTAGATTGTTATCGTAAAATACGGTACCAACAAGATTAGGTAAATTTTCTGAGTAGCAATTATTAATGTTATTTTGATTATTGCATAATGGTAAATTTAAAGGCAAAAGAGTTTCGCTCTCTTTTACTTGTAAATTTGGAACATAATTAGGTAAACATTTCACAAACGAAGTATCGTTAATGTATAAGCGTTTTAAACTAGATGGCAACGAAGGAAAACAACGGTCAAATTGTAAAACTTCAAGGCTGTCTGGTAGTTTTGGTAAAGTGAACATTTCATTGTTATAACAATATAACTTTTTTAGAGATTTAGGTAATTTTGATAGAAAAGCTAGGTTATTGTCATTACAAGTTAATACTGTTAAGTTATTTGGCAATGGTTTTAGTTGTTTTAAATTATTATGATCTAATTCTAATGAAATTAATGAATTTGGCAAGCTATCCATTTGCATTATTTTATTAAATGAAGCATTAAGTACAAGTAATTTGTTATGCAATTTGGGCAAATAAGAAATTTCATTTTTACTGCATTGTAAATCGTAAACGCCACTTGGAATATTTGGTAAAGTCCTTAATTTGTTATTATCTATTGCTAAAATATCTTTAACTCCACTAGGTAAATTAGGTAAGGTTTGTATCAAATTATAAGATATTTGTAAAAACTGTAAGTTTGAAGGTAAGGAATTTGGGAATGTATCAATTTTATTAGACATACAGTTTAAGCTAATTAAACTGTCTGGCAAAACAGGTAGGTTTGATAATTGATTATTACCACAATATAAATGTTTTAACTTGTTCCCTGTGAGTTGAAAACTTGTTAAGAGATTAGAGGAACAATCTAAAAATTCTAAATTTTCTCCAAATGTACACGAATCCAATAAGTTATTAGAGATAATCAAACTTTTTAAGCTCTTAGGCAATAATCCTACTCTAGTTAAATAATTTTTTGATATATCTAATTCTTCTAATTTTTTAAAATATTGAATCCCTTCATAATTTGAGATTCCTACACTTTGTAGTGATAGCTTTTTCAAATTGACAACATCAGAACAAGTAGTGTCTAAAAACTCGTTTTCATCAAAACAAGAAGGAAATGATTGTATTAAAAATGTGTTTAAATAAGTATCTGGTATTTCTACATATTGAGCAAATACATTTTGCAAACAAATTAGTATTGTAACTAAAAAGAGAATGTGTTTTTTCATATAGCAAGTATTCAAAACACAAATATAAACAAGACTTGCAAAGTATTTATCTTAAAATCTGTTTTAATTAACAATTGCACATTTATAAATTTTTGTAGTAGAATGTAGAACAGCAAAATTGTATTCGATAGAAATTAAAACAAAATTGTCTATCATAAAAAAATCTTTTCCAATATATTAGCATTCACATATAAATCAATATAACTATTATGCAATTTGAAGAATTAGAAAAAATCATTAAACAATCATTTCCTAATGCTGTAACGGGAGAAGAAATTCTTGAAAAGTATTTTAAAATAATGAAAGATGAGTACCAAATAGATCTTGACAAAACGCTTTTTGCTACATCTATTTGCTCTGACGACGCCAACTTCTCGGCAGATTTCAGCAAAGTACTACACAGACCATTTGTGATGGGTGGCTTAGGCGGTTTACCCTATACAGGTATCACAGGAATGGTTGCTTACGCACACCATATACCAGACAATGGCACTGCTTTTATATTTTACGGTCCTCACGTAGGTTTTAATTCGCAAGGAGAAATAGGTCGTATGCGTAGATACGGACAAAGTTACGACACCAACTCTTGTGGGGCTCTTATGCTGGCACTAGACAGATTGATTACGGAGGATCATGAAGAAGTTTATGTGCCGCTATCGTCTGAGCTAGATTTTCAGCAAACCATGCTCGAAAGAAGCTTAATGCCCTTCAAATACGAAATTGTAAATGATGCAAACCCTAAAAAAGCTATTACAGAATACACTTATGAAGTGATTGAAAAAATGTTGAAGAAATTTATTTCAATTGCTAAAAATGAATTCCATTGTGAAACCATAGTTTTGTTAGGTGGTATTATCATCAATACAGATCCAGACCATGCAGATTTTTTAGATGTCCGTAATTTTGAATTTTTAAATGTAAAAGATATTAAAGCTATTAAAACACACGATTTCTCAGATTTTGTCGCTTTCAAAGATTTATAATTTACTAATCGGCACCTGAGGTGCCGATTATTTTTTCAAAATCACATTTATTTTCTTCATAATTAATTCTTAAAAACATAAGCCCAATCATTTTTAATGAGTACTTTTGTAGAAGTATTTTAGACATGACAGAAACTGCGTTATATTTGGTGCCCACTCCTATTGGCAATTTAGAAGACATTACGCTTCGATCTTTAAGAATTTTAAAAGAAGTAGATGTTATATTAGCCGAAGATACTCGCACTACAGGCAACTTACTTAAACACTATCAAATCACAAAACCACTACAGAGTTACCATGCACATAATGAGCACGCTACGGTAGAAAGAATTATTCAGAGACTATTAAAAGGCGAAAAACTAGCATTGGTAACAGACGCCGGCACACCTGGCATTTCAGACCCAGGATTTTTACTCTCTAGGGCTTGCCTTCAGAATAATATTAAAATAGAATGTTTGCCTGGAGCCACGGCCTTTGTACCAGCCTTGGTAAAATCTGGATTACCTTGCGACCAATTCACTTTCGTAGGTTTTCTTCCTCAAAAAAAAGGCAGAAAAACCGAACTAGAAAATTTATCACAGTCAGAAATTAGCCTAGTATTTTATGAAAGTCCGCATAGAATATTAAAAACTCTTGAACAATTCTGCGAATATTTTGGCAAGGAAAGACAAATTTCCGTTTCTAGAGAACTCACAAAAATGTTTGAAGAAACCAAAACGGGTACAGCTCAAGAAATACTAGAATATTACACTCAATTTCCTCCCAAAGGAGAAATTGTGATTATAGTTGAAGGACAAAAAATTAAGAAATCAAAAAAACAATACAATAACACCGAAACAGAAGAAGATGAAGACGAATAAAACAATTCTACTCCTAAGCATATTCTTTATATGTCTGAGCAAAATTAATGCGGGCAATTTGCGAATCAGTATATTAACTTGTGGTCAAGGGCCAGATTTGTATTCTACTTTTGGGCATTCTGCTGTACGTGTCATTGATTCTGCCGCACATCAAGATATTGTTTATAATTACGGTACTTTTGAATTTACCGATGACATCTGGTTTTATGTAAAATTTACGAGAGGCAAACTAAAATATATGCTTGATGCGTCAAGCTTCGAAGATTTTATGTACGGATACGTTGCCGAAGGTAGAAGTGTGGAAGAACAAGAAATAAATCTATCGCAAGAAGACCTTCAAAAAATTAAGTTATATCTAGAAAATAATCTAAAGCCTGAAAATAAATATTATAAGTACGACTTTTATTACGACAACTGCTCTACAAGAATCCGAGATATATTTGACAAAACATTATCTAATAAATTGCATTGGAACGCCACCTCTGATGATGGGTCTACAATGAGACAAAATCTTAATCCATACATAAAAGAAATGCCATGGGTTAAATGGGGCTTTTACCTAACACTAGGAAGCGTAACAGACGTAAAAGCGACCTACAGAACCAAAATGTTTCTCCCTTTTGAACTAGAAAAATCTTTATCAAAAGCCACTTTAATTTCTCCTGACGGAACCGTAAGTCCATTGATCAAATCAAATCTAATCATCTTAGAAGCAGCCAAACCCGTACTTAATGATTCGCTCATAGACCCTGTATATTTTACACTAATTATAGTTTTACTAATTGGTTGCTACGTAAGTCATATGCAATTTTACAGAGACATCTATTGGAAATGGTACGACTTATTTGTCTTTGGTACAACTGGCTTATTGGGCTTGTTAATAGTATTCTTGTGGTTTTTTACAGATCACCAAACTACACATTGGAATTTCAATTTGCTATGGGCCTTACCAACACATCTTTTGTACTTATCTATTATGCTTAATTACAGAAGATTTTATGCGTACACAATAGCATCAGGAGTTTTATTAGCAATTGCATTATTATTAAGTATTATTTTCCAACCGTTCCATTTGGCTACATACATTGTAATATTTATTTTAATAATGAGACTCTACGTAAACTATAGATATGCAAAGCATTTCAACGTAAGAAGACTCGCATTTAGTAAAATATTTTAACGCTAAATTGTAAATAGAACTCAAGAGTATATTTGATTTAAAAAATCGAAAATGTAATTTTGTACAATTTATAAATCATTAGAAATAGAATTAATTAGGAAATGAAATTATTCATAAAATCAGCAGAAATTCTTTGCAAATCATCTGAATATAATAAAAAAACAGTAAATGTTTTAATAGAAGATGGTATTCTTATATATATAGGAAACGAAAACAAAGAAGCCGATTTTACAATAGAAGCACCCAATCTTAAAATTTCTGATGGTTGGTTCGACATGCGATGTTCCTTAAGAGACCCAGGATTCGAACATAAAGAAGATGTATATACGGGTATTGCAGCAGCTGCGGCAGGAGGTTTTACAGAAGTTGCATGTTTACCCAATACAAATCCTGGTGTAAACGGAAAAGACGTAGTTGAATATATTAAATCTAGACAATACAACAAACTTGTAAGCGTACACCCTATGGGCTATGTTTCTGTAGATGGCAAAGGCAACGACCTCACAGAAATGATAGATATGAAAAAGGCGGGAGCAGTAGCTTTTACAGACGCAGAAAATAGTGTTTGGCACAGTGGATTACTCATAAAAGCTCTTCAATACTTACAAACCTTTGACGGAATACTAATTCAACATGCAGAAGATCAAAATATTACCAAATATGGTCAAATGCATGAAGGAATAGCTAGCACATTGTTAGGACTTAAAGGAATTCCTTCTATTTCTGAAGAAGTGATTATTGCCCGAGATTTAGAATTATTAAAATATACGGGAGGAAAAATACATTTTAGTAGAATCTCTACAGAAGGTTCAGTTGAAATGATTCGCAAAGCTAAAAAAGAAGGATTAAAAGTAACCTGTGACATTGCCGCACATCAGATAGCATTCATTGATGAAGATCTAAATAGCTTTGATACTAATTTAAAAATAAACCCTCCATATAGAGGAATTACGGATAAAGAAGCCTTAATAAATGGAATACTAGATGACACCATAGATGTTATTGTTTCAGATCATTGTCCTCATGAAATAGAAAGTAAAAAATTAGAATTTGATTTAGCAGATTTTGGCATAATAGGACTAGAAACTGCTTTTTCTGTATTTAATACGTATTCAGACAACAAAATAACCTTAGAAAAAATACTTGAAAAATTAACTCTCAATCCTAGAAAACTATTACAAATCACTCAACCATCTTTTGAAATTGGGAAAGAAATAAATATCACTATATTTTCACCAACAGAAGAATTTAGATTTGGCGATAAAAAAATAAAATCTAGATCGCAAAATTCTCCTTTTATAGGCATTCCTTTGAAAGGGAAAATTTATGGTGTTGTAAATAGAGGTAAAATATCGATTTCATAATGAAACTATTTAGAATACTTACATTAATAAGTTTCTTGTTGAGTTTGCAATCATGTGATTGGGCAAAAGAAACATCTAAAAAAACAGTTCATAAAACTGGCGAAATGGTCGCTGAAACTGGTTCAGAATTTGTAGATGGTGTACAAAATGGTATTGAAAAATCTTTCGAACATACTATATCAATATCTGAAAATCTTAAACAAAAAGGGTTAAAATTAGGAAAAACAAGTATTTCAAGCTCTGACACCGCTACTGACAATATTGTTTCTGTGTATGTAATTTTTGAAAAAACCATTTCAGAAAATATAAGATTGAAAGTTTTGGATGACAAAGGTGTAGAATACGGAAGAACTACAAAATTCATTACTGGCAAAAAAGATGAAGCTAGATATGAAGATTTTGTATTTAGCAAAAGAACAAACATAGATAAAAAAGGAACATTAGTATTTGAATAAAAAATGGTTCGATTTTTGAAATAATAAACAAATTAAACACTCCAAATAAATTAAAATGAAAATTAAATTTTTAGCATTTTTAATGATGTGTGCAAGCGTATGGGCACAATCAACCATTGTAGAAAAATATGGGCATCTACAAGTAAAAGGAAATTACATTTTTGGTGAAAAAGGCGACACTGTACAACTAAGAGGTATGTCTCTTTTCTGGAGCCAATGGATGGGTCAATATTATACACCAGAGTGCGTAAAATGGTTGAAAGACGATTGGAAATGTACTATTGTAAGAGCAGCTATGGGTGTAGATGCTGCAGAAGGCGGTTATGAAGTGTCTCCAGCAGAAGAAAAAGCAAAAATTGAAACGGTAGTAGATGCTGCAATAGCTAACGGTATGTATGTTATTATTGATTACCATTCTCACCATGCAGACAAAAATGTAGAATTAGCAAAAAAATTCTTTACAGAAATGGCTCTAAAATATAATAAATATCCAAACGTAATTTATGAATTATATAATGAACCTCTTCAAGAATCAACATGGGACAATGATATTAAACCCTATTGTGAAGCTGTAATTAAAGAAATCAGAAAATACGACACTAAAAATCTGATAGTATGTGGTACGCGTCAATGGTCTCAAATGGTAAGCGAAGCTGCAGCTAATCCTATAAAAGATAATAACGTAGCATATACATTACATTATTACGTAACATCTCATGGTAAATCATTGAGAGATGAAGCAGAAAAGGCAATGAAAATGGGTATATGTTTATTTGTAACTGAATTTGGAACTTGTCATGCTTCTGGAAACGGTGGTTTTAATCCAAAACAAAGTAAAGTATGGTGGGATTTCTTAGACAAATATCATATTAGCTGGTGTAACTGGTCTGTAGCAGACAAAGTTGAAACTGCTTCTATCATTAACCCAGGTGCTAGTGGTAAGGGAGGTTGGAAACCTGAAGAACTTACCGAATCTGGAAATTTAGTAAAAGCGGAATTAGTTGCAAAAAACACTCCAATACTAGAAAAATTAAAAGCGAAAACTGAAGCTATTGAAAAAATTAAAAGCGAAAAAATTAAAGCTGATAAAAAAATAAATGAAGCTCAAAAGAAAATGAAAAAGAAATAAAAAAATGCCTCTTCTTGAGGCATTTTTTTTATATTTATATAAAAAAAATGAAAGCTAACTTACCTGAAACATCCAAAAAAAGAATAGTTATAATTGGTGCTGGATTTGCAGGACTTACACTTGCAAAAAATCTAGTTAAATTAGATTACCAAATTGTACTATTAGATAAAAATAATTATCATCAGTTCCAACCACTACTTTATCAAGTAGCAACAGGTGGACTAGAAGCAGGTGCAATTGCCTACCCTATCAGAAAAATATTTAACAATAAACAAAACATACATATCAGACTTGCAGAAGTAACGCTAATCAACAATGAAAACAAAACCTTAGAAACCAACATAGGTAAGATATGGTATGATTATTTAGTTATAGCGACAGGAGCAGAAAATAACTATTTCGGAAATAAAAATCTGGAAAACAACTGTATTGGTATGAAAAACCTTACAGAAGCTTTAGATATTAGAAGCTTATTACTTCAAAACATGGAGAAAGCATTGTTAATTGAAGATGAAAAAGAAAAAGATTCCTATTTAAATATAGTTATTATTGGTGGTGGACCAACAGGTGTAGAATTAGCTGGAGCATTATCTGAGATGAAAAAATATATACTACCAAAAGATTATCCAGAATTAGACTTTAACTTAATGGACATACATTTGATAGAATCAAACGAAAGGGTATTAGCAGCAATGGATCCAATATCATCTGAAAAAGCTAAAAAATATCTTTTAGAAATGGGTGTTAAAGTTGAAAATAAAACAAGAGTAAATGATTACGATGGAACAAACGTAATTTTAAATAATGGAACTCAATACACAAGCAAAACAGTAGTTTGGGCAGCAGGTATTAGAGGAAAATTTATAAATGGATTAAATATTGAATGTATAAATAAATCAGGAAGATATATATGCAATGAAAATCTTTCTGTAAAAGGTTACGAAAATATATTTGCAATCGGAGATATAGCTTGTATAATAACAGAAAAAACACCAAACGGAAATCCACAACTTGCTACTGTAGCTATGCAACAAGGAGAGTTTTTGTTTAATATATTTAAAAATTTAGAAAAAAATATAAATAATAAGTTCGTTTATAAAAACAAAGGAGTAATGGCAACTGTGGGTAGAAACAAAGCAGTAGTTGAATTGCCTTATTATAAATTTGGAGGCTATTTTGCTTGGTTAATTTGGATGTTTATACACCTCATGTCTTTAGTCGGATTTAGAAATAGATTATCTGTGTTTGTTACTTGGCTTTATAATTATTTAAATTATGAAAAAGCATTAAGATTAATAATAAGACCTTATAAGAAAACTAATTAACTAATCTAAAAGAATTCGCTTTAATAAAAGTATAAGATTGAATAGTAATTAAAATCATCGCAAACAACAAGTGCAATGGTTGAGCAAACATAGGATAATTAAAATAATTTAAACATACCCCAAAACATATTTCAAGGAAAAGAACAATAACTATAATTAAAGAAAATTTTATATAGAAAACATCTAATTTGTTTTTAAATGCATAAATAAATAAATATAAGTTAGTTAAAAATAAAATAATACTAAAAGAACGATGTATATAAAAGAAAATATTAACAAAATCAATAACATCATCTCTTCGATATAAAGATCTAAAAAGAAATTCTACATTCTTAGTTACTTGAGTACCTAAAACAGTTTGTATAATAGTTAAAATTATAGCAATAATAAGAAATTTAGAATATTTATGATCAAAAGTAATTATTGATTTATTAAAATCCGTATAAAACAAAACATATACAACTGCATAGATAACTGTATATGTAAATAACATATGAGCAATTAAAAAATTAGCTTTTAAATTACTAGAAACAAGATATTTCCCAATACCTCCTTGAATTATAACTAATAATAAAGCAATGAAAGAATATATTAAAATACGTTTAAATATTGGAGAATTATCGGAATATTTAAATTTTTTATAAAGTATAAACGAATATATAAACATACCTAAAACCCAAAAGCCTACAAATACACCTAAATATCTATTTAAAGCTTCTATCCAAGTTTGAACAGGATTAAAGATAGTATAATTATGTTCCTCAAAAACTTTCCAATCATTTAAGTTGAAAGAAGATGAAGAAGTAAACTCAGATTTAGAATAATACAGTCGATTATTATAAATTATAAAAACTCCTTTAGAATATAATTTATTAGGTAAAAAAGAAACTTGATTAATATTTGTTGGAGGAATGTATTGACCAAAACATTTAGGCCAATCAGGACAACCCATACCAGAACCAGTTGCACGTACTATACCACCAGCTAGTATAAGAAGAAATAAAAAAATTAAAGTAAGTGTTCCGAATACTCGGAACACTTTTATTGAATTCATAATTAAGAATTTTGTTCTTCTTTCAAAAATACTGCATCATGTTCAGTATTGCTAGAAAGAGTCATAGAATACGGAACAGTTTGAGGAATAAAATCTTCTTCAGAACCTGGCTTACTATAATCATAAGGCCATCTATATACAGTAGGAATTTCACCATCCCAGTTACCATGACCTGGATTTACAGGAGTAGTCCATTCTAATGTATTTGATCTCCACGGATTAGCACTAGCAGGCTTACCTTTGAAAATACTGTAAAAGAAATTAAAACCAAATATAAACTGTGCTGCAAATGTAATAAATGCAGCAATAGAAATAAATGCTTCCAAATCATGATAAGTATTAAATGCATTATAAACTGTATATGTATAGTATCTTCTAGGGAAACCAGCAATACCTTGATAATGCATAGGGAAAAATACCATATATACACCTAAGAAAGTTAACCAGAAATGTATGTACCCTAATTTTGGATCTAACATTCTACCAAACATTTTTGGGAACCAATGATATACACCAGCCATAAAACCAAAGAATGACGCAGAACCCATTACTAAGTGGAAGTGAGCCACAACAAAGTAAGTATCATGTAACTGAACATCTAATGCTGCATTTCCTAAAATAATACCAGTAACACCACCAGAAATAAATACAGATACTAAACCAATTGAAAATAACATAGCAGGAGTAAATATGATATTACCTTGCCATAATGTTGTTATGTAGTTAAATGCTTTCACTGCTGAAGGAACAGCAATAATCAACGTTAATAACATAAAGATAGATCCTAAGAAAGGATTCATACCAGTAACAAACATGTGGTGAGCCCAAACGATGAAAGATAAGAATGTTATACCCATCATAGAACCAATCATAGCTTTATAACCAAAAATAGGTTTTCTAGAATTAGTAGATATAATTTCAGATGTAATACCTAGTGCTGGTAATAATACGATATAAACTTCTGGGTGTCCTAAGAACCAAAATAAATGTTGAAACAATATTGGACTACCACCTACATTATCTAAAGCATGACCATTTATATAAATATCAGATAAGTAAAAACTTGTACCAAAACTTCTATCGAAAATTAATAATAAAGCAGCAGATAATAAAACTGGAAAAGAAAGCACCCCAATAATAGCTGTTAAAAAGAACGCCCAAATAGTTAAAGGTAAACGATCGAAAGTCATACCTTTAGTTCTTAAATTGATAATAGTTGTGATATAATTAATACTTCCTAATAAAGAAGAAGCAATAAATATAGCCATTGCTACCAACCAAAGTGTCATCCCTAAACCAGAACCTGGCATAGCTTCCTGAACTGCACTTAACGGAGGATAAATAACCCAACCACCACTAGCAGGACCTGTTTCTAAGAATAAAGATATAAACATTAAAACTCCAGAAACAAAAAACAACCAATATGACAACATGTTTAAGAAACCTGAAGCCATATCTCTTGCACCAATTTGTAACGGAATTAAAAAGTTACTAAATGTACCACTTAAACCAGCAGTCAATACAAAGAATACCATTATAGTACCATGCATAGTAACTAAAGCCAAATAAAATTCTTGACTTAGTTTATGATCAGCAGTAATCCAATCACCTAATAAGGGTCTTAACCACTCTAAGTTTGCATCAGGTAAACCTAATTGTAAACGGAAAATCATAGATAAACCACCACCAATTACAGCCCAAATCAAACCTGTAATTAAAAATTGTTTACCAATAACTTTATGATCTTCAGAAAAAATGTATTTCTGAATAAAATTCAACTCATGATGATGCTCTTCATGATGATCATCATGGTGAACGTTAGCCGTTGAATGTTGAGAATGTACCATTTTTTTTAACTTATATTTTAAAATTATTTCGCAGATAGTTTAAACACTACTCTTCTGTTTTTAGCTCTACTTTCTTCATTATCACCAGATGCAACCGGTACAGATGAACCAAATCCTTTAGGAGTTAATCTTGAAGCATCTATACCTTTAGAAACAAGATAGTTAACTACAGCTTCAGCTCTATTCTGAGATAATTTTTTATTAACAAATTCAACTCCAAGTTTATCAGTATGTCCTTGAACTTCTGCTTTAACTTTACTATTTGCTTTTAATAAAGAAACTAAATTATCTAAATCATCAAAACTTTCTTCTTTAATTTTTGCAGTAGCTGCTCCAAAATAAATACCATTAGAAAAAGCTACAAACTTTTCAGCTACTTCTTTAGTAACACCTTCAGAAGTTAACTCTGTATTTGTTTCTGTAGATGATTTTGAAGTATCAGAAGTTTCAACTGTTGATGTAACTTCTGAAACTTGAGTAGATGTTTCAATTTTTTCAGAATAACCTGGTATAAATTTTCTTTTATCTGGGCTAATTTTATTAATAATATCCTGATTATCTGTTAACCATGATTTATTAGAATTATACCATTTTTGATAATCTTCTTTTGAATCTACTACAACGATATATCTCATAGAATAATGACCTTTACCACAAACTTCAGTACAAGCCAATTCATAATTAAAAGAAGAATTTTTTGTTATTTCTCTCATTTGAGCAGTAGTATACTTTGGTATAAACCACAATGAAGTTGGCATACCAGGAACTGCATCCATTTTTTGTCTAAAATGAGGTAAGAAAACTGAATGTATTACGTCTCTAGCTCTAATATTAAATTTTACAGGTTGACCAACAGGAATGTGTATTTCATTTGGAATAAAATCATCAAAATTGTCTGTATCATCTAAATTTAAACCTAAATCATTACCAGCTTGAATATTTCTGAAATAATACTTACCAAATTTACCGTCTTTACCAGGATATCTAACTTTCCAAGCAAATTGGAAACCCATTATTTCCAATTCAACAGCATCTTTAGGAGTTGGTCCAGTAATTGTAGACCAAGTAGACCATCCATAAGCAATTAAACCAGATAATACTAATGCAGGAGCAATTGTCCAACCAAGTTCAAGCATATGGTTTTCTGGATAATAATTTACTTTTCTACCTTTTTTATATTGATATAAGAAAGGAAATAAAAATAATAAGAAATGTGTAATTAAAACTACTGCACTAATGATATAAATTACCAACCAAAACATTTTATCAGATTCTACACCATGAACAGATGCAGATTCTGGTAAGAAAAATTTAGCTGCTTTTGGTGAATACCAAAAAAACAAACCAAACAATAAGACAAAGAATATTGGAAATAAAATAGCATTTATTTTATTAGCACTTGATTCATCTGTCATTTCTCCACTATTGTTAATAGCAGAACTCAATGTAGCTATTCTGTAAACCAAAAAGATTACAGATAATAACAACACAACTGATGTAATTCCTAAAAAAACTTTAAAATCCATACGAATACTAAATTATATTTTAATTAAATATTATGGTGAATACTTTCTTCTAACATAGGGTGATTTTTTGCAATTAAAGGCATTTTAGACAATGCATTTAATACAACTAATGCAAATAATGATGCATAAACAACACCAACACCTATTTCTATAAAACCAAATCCACCATCTCCTTTTAATATTCCAGGTTGTTGCATTAAGAAGAAATCAATCCAATGACCAAAAACAATTGCAGATGCCGCAATTTTCAAAATCAATGGTTGTCTTTTTGCATTTCTAGACATTAATAATAAGAATGGAAAACAAAAGTTTATGATTAAGTTTAATATAAAGAAAGGAGTATACAAATTGTCAAATCTAACTAGTCTATCTAGGAAATATGTAGTTTCTTCTGAAATGTTTGCATAGAAAATTAATATAAACTGACCAAACCAAACATAAGTCCAGAAAATACTAAAAGCAAAAATAAATTTACCTAAATCATGTAAGTGATTGTCATTAACCATTGGTAAATAACCACTATCTTTTAAAAATAAAACAATTAATAAAATAGTAGCTAACCCAGATACGTGCCAACTAGCTAAATGATACCAACCAAACATAGTAGAGAACCAGTGAGTGTCAATAGACATAGACCAGTCCCAAGCACTCATAGATGAAGAAACACCAAATACAACTAGAAATAATGCGGAAAACCATATTATTTTATCATGATATTTAACTGCATTTGTAGCATCTAAATCTTGTTTTAAAGAAAACTTTTTAATTACATTCCAAATTAAAATCCAAGCACCAAAAAATAAAAGAGTTCTAGCTATGTAAAATGGTAAATTTAAATACCATGATTTACCAGCTATTATTTTATCATAATGAGGTGAAGATTTATCAAATAAATCAGAATGTGTCCAGTGAAATATATCATGCATACCTAAAGCAAAAACTACAGCCATAAGTATTGCACCTGGAATTAAGAATGAAGGCATCGCCATTGGAATTCTAATAATACTTGCAGACCATCCAGCCCAAGCTACATAATTATAAGCAATAAAAAATAATCCAATAACAGAAATACCAACAAAAAACACATTATTAAACCACAAGGCAGCAAAAATTCTTTTAACAAGAACACTACTTCCATGTGATTCATGTCCTGCAGCAGTAGCACCATGTTCAGCAGAAGCTAAAGCATGTTGAGCATGTTCACCAGAACCAGACAATACAAGTCCTAATACAAACAATAAAATACCAATACCTATTGCAATGAAAAGTTTTTGTTTTGTTTTTGAATCAAAAACAAATCTTTCATCTAGGTTAAAATGTAATTCTTTATGAGCCATTTTATACTAATCTAAAAATTCTTATTGATTTTGTAAAGTTTGAACGTAATGAACAATTTTCCATCTATTCTCAACACTTACTTGAGAACCATGTGCACCCATTCTGTTTCTACCATTAGTAATAGTGTAGAAAATACTACCTGCTGTTCTATCTTTTAAAGCAGTATACTTAGGTACACCACCAAAAACAGGAGCTACTGGTCCATCAGCTTGTCCAGTTTCACCGTGACAATGTTGGCAATATCTTCCATACAATTCTTTACCTTCTGCAACAACAGCTTCAGAATGTGGAATTGGATTCTGTAAATTATTTGCTAGTGCTTGACCTACACTATCTTTTGATAATTTATATAAATTTAAATCTTTATTTGGATTTAAATAATAATTTGCGTTATAACCAGAAATTTTAATTGTATTCTTTGGTAACGCACGCATGTTCATATGATGTTCATTATATGGATTACTATTATAGTAATCGTTATTCTCATCTACAACCTGTGTTAAAGGTTCGTATGCACGAGAATGATACATAGCAGGAGCATATTCAACACCTGGATCATCAGACTTTTTTGAACATGAAACTATGCTCGCAAAAGCCACAGAAAGTAATGTATATTTAACTATTTTCATTTTGCTCTTTAAACTGTTTTCTCGTACACTTCAGATGCTCCTTCATTTTTTAACAAAGAAGAAAGTTCATCAATACTTTTGTTATTATCTGCTAAATTAACAGCTACTACAAATTTGTGATCAGTAGCTCTTAAATCAAAAATTCTTGGCTTTTTACCTGGTAAAAGATTACTAACTATTAAGAAAGTACCAACCATACCAAAAGCTGAGAATAATACAGTAGCTTCAAAAGATACTGGAATAAAATCAGGATATGGTAATAAAGATTTACCACCAATTTGCATTGGCCAATCATGATGTAACATATAATATATCATAGATTGAGCACAAATAAATCCTGTCAATCCAAATAAGAAAGCTGCTTGAGAGATTCTTGATCTTTTGAAACCTAAGGTATCTTCCATACCGTGTATAGGAAAAGGAGAATATACTTCTTCAATTTTTACGCCACTATGTCTTACATGTTCGATAGCATGCAATAACACATCTTCATCGTCGTAAATTCCTATTAAATATTTATTTTCAGTAGTCGCTGACATTTTAAATCCTTTAAATTATTTTTTTCTTTCAGATGATGATTTAAGTACAGATTTAACTTCTGCCATGTTAACAACAGGTAAAAACTTAGCAAACAAGAAGAAGCAAACAAAGAACAAACCAAATGTGAAAATATAATCACCTATATCGTAAATGGTCGGATAAAAATCTCTCCAGCTTGAAGGTAAATAATCTCTATGTAATGAACTTACAATGATTACAAATCTTTCAAACCACATACCTATATTAACAACTATAGACAATATAAAAGTCAAAGTTAAATTAGTTCTCACCTTTTTGAACCAGAATAACTGAGGAGAAATAACATTACAAGTCATCATAGACCAATATGCCCACCAATAAGGACCTGTCATTCTGTTGTAAAAACAATAAGATTCATAATCCACACCAGAATAAAATGCAATAACGAACTCTGTAATATATGCAACACCTACTATAGAACCAGTCAATGTTATAATTTTATTCATCGACTCAATGTGTGCCATAGTAATATAATCTTCTAATTTATATACTTTACGTGTGATTAACATAAGAGTCAATACCATCGCAAAACCTGAGAAAATAGCACCTGCAACGAAATAAGGAGGGAAAATTGTAGTATGCCATCCTGGTATTACAGAAGTTGCAAAGTCAAAAGATACGATAGTGTGAACAGATAACACAAGAGGTGTAGATAAACCAGCTAACACTAATGATACTGTTTCATATCTCGACCAATCTTTTGATGAACCTACCCATCCTAGTGAGAAAAATCCATAAATATTCTTTGAAATCGAACCTTCTTTAGCTCTATCACGGATAGTTGCCAAATCAGGAATTAAACCAATATACCAAAAAACAACAGATACAGAAAGATATGTAGAAATTGCAAAAACGTCCCAAACTAATGGAGAGTTAAAGTTAACCCACAAAGATCCATAAGTATTTGGTAAAGGAAGTGCCCAGTTAGCTAACCAAGTACGTCCCATGTGCATCAAGATAAAAGAACCCGCACAAAATACAGCAAAAATAGTCATTGCTTCTGCAGCTCTGTTAATTGATGTTCTCCACTTTTGACGGAACAATAATAATACGGCAGAAATAAGAGTACCTGCGTGACCAATACCAACCCACCAAACGAAGTTAGTAATATCCCAAGCCCAACCAACAGTTTTATTTAAACCCCATACACCTAAACCTACTGTCCAAGTTTTATATAGAGAAAATGATCCAATAGCAAATATGACTAAAGCGAATCCAAAACAAAACTTCCACAAACTAGAAGGAGCTCCTTCTACTTGTTTACAAACATCCTCAGTTACATCGTGGTATGTTTTGCCACCTGTTACTAGAGGTTCTCTTACGTGAGATGTTACTTGCATAAAATTTAATTATCGAATTAATCTATATTTCTAACTTTTGACAAATAATATATTGAAGGTCTTGTGTTGATTTCTTCAAGTACTTGATATAATCTACCTTCACTTTCTTCAGCAATTAATTTTGAAATTTTGCTTTCAGAATCATTCATATCACCAAATGTAATTGCATCTGTTGGACATGATTGAGAACAAGCTGTTTCAATTTCTCCATCAATAGGTCTTCTGCTTTCTTTTTTAGCATTAAGTTTACCTTCTTGAATTCTTTGAACACACATTGAACATTTTTCCATTACCCCTCTAGCACGAACAGTAACATCTGGATTTAACACCATCTTACCTAGTTTACTATTCATGTGGAAATCAAACATTTCATTTTCAGTATAAGCAAACCAGTTGAAACGTCTCACTTTATACGGACAGTTGTTTGCACAATATCTTGTACCCACACAACGGTTGTATGTCATCTGGTTCAAACCTTCTGTACTATGTGTAGTGGCTAGAACAGGACAAACAGTTTCGCAAGGAGCATTGTTACAATGTTGACACATCATAGGTTGGAAAACAACCTGAGGATTATCTTCAGGATTTTCCATTAATCGTTTATCACGATCTTCTAATGGCTTAGAATCTTCTACAGATGAATAATATCTATCTATACGCATCCAATGCATATCTCTAGCATTAGATATTTCATCTCTTCCTACAACTGGAACGTTATTTTCTGCATTACAACTAACTACACAAGAACTACAACCAATACAAGAATTCAAATCTATAACCATACCCCAAAAGTGGTTGTTATATTTTGATTTCCAATCAGCAGCTGTCCACATAGAAACTTGATCAGCTCTTTCTTTACCGTTTGGAGTAACTATTGTTTTTTCGTACGTCTCATTATGTTCACGTACATTTGGTTTCTCAATGTACTTTTTAAGGGTAGTGTCTTGCACAATATTTCTACCCATAATAGTTTGATGAATCTGAGTATGAGCAATTTGTCTCAATTCAGATGTAACAGTTAAAGATACATCTTCAGCAGAATAACAAACTGTACTATTTGATAAAGAAGTATATTCGAAAGCATTTACTCCGATTCCTTTACCATCTGATTTATTACCCTCTTTTGCAACTTTTCCAGAGATAACTCTACCGTAACCTAATGCAACACCAAAAGTTCCTATAGCTTGACCTGGTTGAATCAAAATTGGTAACTTTTCAGTAGTTTTATTTCCAATTTTCAAAGTACCATAAACAGTATTTCCTTGTACGTTTGTGATTCCTTTTTCTTTTGCATCCTTAGGAGATATAGTTATGTAATTATCCCAAGTAGCTTTAGTTATTGGATCTGGAACTTCTTGTAACCATGGGTTATTAGCTTGAGAACCATCACCCATTGCTGCTTTTACATATATAGACAATTCAACTTTACCCGAATTTGCCTTATAAGTTGAAGAAATATTACTAGCAGCCGTATTTACATCACCACTGAATATTGAAGACATTGATTCAATAGATGTTTCATAAACACCATTATGAACTGCTCTATTCCAGAAATCTTCAAATGATCCTGTAGACTTAGAAGCCCAAGTATTTCTGATTACATCATAGAAAGAAGCGTTACTTCCTGACAATTTTAATAGTGTATCTTGGAATTGTCTTGTATCAAAAATATTTGTAATTGTAGGTTGTTGGAAGCTAAATTTACCAGTAATAGGTTCAAAATCATTCCAACTTTCCAAATAATGATTATCAGGTAATATATATTTTACTTCGTTAGATGTTTCATCAACATTTGGAGCAAAAGATATTGTTAAAGGAGTTTTCTTAATTCCTTCTTTTATTTCAGATGCTCTTGAACTAGTGTAAACTGGATTAACATTGTAAAACAATACAGCATCTAATTCACCTGCTTTTAATTCATCTACAAAAGAATTAAAATCAGAATCGTTACCTTGAACTAAATTGTTAGTTTTAGAAATGTCAACTGTAGAACCATAATTACCTAAAGCTGTATTAATTGCATTTACAATTACTTGAACATTAGGGTCATTAGATCCAGAAACAACTAAAGTAGATTTTCCTTCATTTTTAGCTTTTAATAAATCAGTAGCAGCTTTCTTGATAGAAGGTAATTCTAAAGCAGGAGCAGAAACTGATCCACCAATTGCATTGAAAAGAGATGTAGCAACTAAACCTAATTGTGAAGGCTTAACTGGAGTTCTGAAATCAGCGTTAGCACCAGTTAAAGAAAGGTTTGTCTCAAATTGGTAATGACGAGACATTTCTTTTTTAGTGTTTGACAGCTTTCTTGTTTTAGCATATTGTTTTGCATATTGTGCACTCAACAACCATGTTGATAAGAAATCTGCACCAATACTTACAATTACAGACGCTTTAGAAAAATCATAAGTAGGTACTGCTGCTTTACCAAAAGAAGACAAATTTGCTTTCACAATACCTGCATATGAAATAGAGTCATAAACAACTTGTTTAGCATTTGTATTTTTTGATAAAAACTGAGCAATAACAGCTTGAGTTGAAGGTGATGCAATAGAAGAAGTTACTAATCTTACTTTACCACCTTTTGAATTAATATCATTTAATGATGCTGAAATTTCTGCATCTACTGTTTTCCAATCAGAGTCTTTACCCCCTTTTTGAGGCTTAGTTAATCTATATTCATCATATAGAGAAAGTACAGACGCTTGAGCCTTTATTGTTGTACCTCCATTATTTATTGAAGAGAATTTATTTCCTTCAATTTTAACAGGTCTACCTTCACGTGTTTTTACTAAAACACTGCAATAATCAGCACCGTCTACAAATGTAGAAGCATACCAGTTAGCAACCCCTGGATCAACCTCTTCGGGCTTAATAGCGTAAGGAATTGCCTTTTTAACAGGAGCTTCACAAGCCGCAAGAGAAACTGCAGCCACACCAAAACCTAAGATTTTCAAGAAATCTCTTCTGTGTGTTGCACCCGTTTCTTCATTTTTATTTAAAACAGGTAGATAATCTTGAAATTCCTTGTTTGCATTTTTTACAAACTCAGGGTGATTTTCAAGTTCTTCGATACCTTTCCAGTACTTTTTAGATGAACCAGACATATATATTTAAAAGAATTTCTTAATTAAAAATTTATTAATAATGACATTTAGAACACTCAAGACCACCTATGTCTTTTACTTTCATAGGATCTGCTTTAGGATCTTTGTTATGTAATTTCAACAAATTATCATAATACTTGTTTCCTTCAGCTTTAACTACTGTTTCTCTGTGACAGTTTATACACCAGCCCATAGTTAATGGAGAGTATTGTTGAACAACTTCCATCTCTTGAATAGGACCGTGACATGTCTGACATTCTAAACCACCAACCTTAACGTGTTGAGAGTGATTGAAATACGCTAAATCTGGCAAGTTATGTACTCTTACCCACTCTACAGGCTTACCTGTTTCGTACGCATCTCTTATTGGTTTTAATTTAGCCGATTCTTTTTTGATTTGAGAATGGCAGTTCATACAAATGTTTGCAGATGGTATGTTTGCATGTTTACCAATTCTTACACCTGTATGGCAATAGTTACAATCAATTTTATATTTACCAGCATGTAATTTGTGAGAGAAAGGCACGGGTTGCTCAGGAGCATAACCTTGTTGCATACCAATCGAAGTTAAATAATCTATACTTGTTTTACCAATTAATGCTAAAACCAAGAAAATGATAGTCATTTTAAAACCAGTAGTTTTAGTAAGTGACTTAAGTGTAGATGGTTCTTCTACTAAATATCTATCTTCTTGAGCTATGTTGTTGATGTTTTGGTTCATATACTTCTTTAGTACAGATATTACTAAAGTAAGAGCTAATAACATAGCTAATAGAACCACCACAAAACCAGCTAAAACCCAATTAATAAAGGTGTTATCTTGTTTAACTGCACCACCAGCTGCTACTGGACCACCAGCTGCTGCTTTTTCTTCAGGCACAGTAGGGATGTATGCCATGATGTTTTTGATATCTTGATCAGCAAGAGCAGCAAAACCAGTCATGATACCAGCTGATTTAAAATCTGCTGCTAGTTTTGTTGCATAAGGATCGCCAGAAGCAATCACTTTAGCAGGGTTTTTAACCCACTGAATAATCCAATCAATTTTTCTTCTTTCAGTGATACCCTTTAAAGCAGGCCCCACCATAACCTTGTGAACCGCGTGACACGATGCACAATTGTTCTCGAACAACTCTTTTCCTTTAGCAGGATCTCCGTCAACTTTCCCTTGAGCGGATGCATTGAACGTAGCCGTAGCCAACATTAGAAGGACTCCGACAATTGTTACTTTTCTAAAAATTTTAACCCTATTTAAAAACATAAATAAATTTTTACTAATACGAGGGTATTATCCCAATTCATCGCAAATCTAACAACCGAAAGGGATTATTCAAAACCTTAATCCTAATCAAAATATTATATACACATAAAAGAAGTTAACAATGGACATTTCAGACTGATTATCATATATTTAAACTCTTTTAACATCAGAAATATACAGTAATTTAGAATTATTTTAAATACTAAAACAAACTTTTAAACTTAAATATTTGTTGCCATTTGCTCTAAAAAAGGTATTTTAAAATTAATTTATTCAATATTTCATTACTTATATTTATATTTGATAGATATTATTAATGCACTTATATGAGTCAATTTAAGACAATAGTATACACATCAGAACAACTTATTAAAGATGAAATATTCTATTTGAATGATTTGTTGGCTAGTGGCTTGTCTCAACTGCATTTAAGAAAACCCAAAACTCCAAAATATGTTTTGGAGAATTTGATAATGAATATTGACCCAAGGCAGCATCATAAACTTGTGATACATAGTCATTATGATTTGCTAGATAAATACCAACTTAAAGGTATTCACTTTACCAAAAAGTTTTTAGAGAAATCACACCCTTGGAACCTCAAGACTTTAATAGAAGCATCAAAATTTAAAAAATATACCTTGAGCAAGGGTATTCATTCTATAGAAGAACTAGACAACTTGGAAAATTTTTATGATTTTGTGAGCTTAAGTCCTGTTTTTGATAGTATTTCAAAAGAAAACTATATAGGGAAAATAGAAGAATTTAGAGCTTTCTATAATCACAAAAACTACAATGTAGCCGTATATGCTCTCGGAGGGATAAACTTAGATAATTTTCACATTTGTAAAGAAATGGGATTTGATGGTGCTATTTTTATGGGTTCTATTTGGAAACAAAATAGCCCAACTCAATACTACAAAGAGATTTTAAATTCTATTTATCAAATTGACTAAACAAAGACCTTTTGTATTAACCATTGCAGGACATGATCCAAGTGGTGGTGCTGGTGTGTTAGCTGATATTAAAGTATTTGAACAACACAAAGTCTATGGTTTGGGTGTAACTACTTGTGTTACATATCAAAACGAATCAGAATTTATTGGAGTTTCTTTTATTAATTATGATTCTGTTGTTAATCAAATTACTCCGCTTAAAAAATACCCCATAAAATATATCAAAATTGGATTAATTGAAAGTTTAGAATTTTTAGAAAAAATTATACTAGTTATAAATGATTTTTTCCCAAATGCAAAAATCATTTGGGATCCAATATTAAAAGCTAGTGCTTCCAAAGACTCATTTCACGCAAATTGGCCTCTCAACAGATTTGAAGAAATAGTTTCTAAACTTTTTGTAATTACTCCAAATTTTGAAGAATTGAATTTGATTTATAATTCAACAAATTCGGAACAAAATATAGAAAAATTAAGAAAACATTGTAATATATACCTTAAAGGTGGACACCGAAATGATAATCTAAAAGGTTATGATATTTGGTACGAAAAAAACTCTACCGTTCAATATACTTTCAAGCCTAAACATAAATTAGTATCTCCAAAACATGGCAGCGGATGTATACTTTCCGCCGCATTACTTAGTAATTTTGCTTTAGGAAACTCCGTTATTAAATCTTGTCTTAAAACTAAATTTTACACAGAACAAAGACTCGTGAGTAATCTTTCTAAATTAGCCTATCACAAATAAAGGAACTTTTCTTTCTCTATTTAGCCAAAATTTTAGACCTTACCCTTGATAACACTTTAGTGGCTACATTACGAGCTTTATCTGCTCCAATCTTTAGTTTGGCTTCAATTTCTTCAGTATTATTCATATAATGATTAAACAGTTCTCTTTCTTTTTTGTAATTTTCTATAAGAACTGCTAACAATTCATTTTTAGCATGACCGTAGCCAAAATTACCTGCCAAATATTTAGCTCTTAAATCTGTAATTTGGTTTTCATTGGCTACTAATGAATATATTTTAAAAACATTACAAGTATCCGGATCTTTGGGTTCTTCTAGTTGCTTACTATCTGTTTGAATACTCATAACAACTTTTTTCAATGCTTTTTCGTCCAAAAAAACATCAATATAATTATTATAAGATTTACTCATTTTTTGACCGTTAGTACCAGGAATGGTCATGACGTTTTCATCAACTTTAGCTTCTGGAATCACAAAAGTATCTCCAAAAGTAAGATTAAACTTGGTTGCCATATCCCTTGTCATTTCTAGGTGCTGGATTTGATCTTTACCCACAGGCACAATGTTTGCATCATATAAAATTATATCTGCGGCCATAAGCACAGGGTAAGTAAACAATCCTGCATTTACATCTGCCAACTTTTCAGATTTATCTTTGAAAGAATGTGCATTGGCAAGCATTGGAAATGGTGTGAGACACGACAAATACCACATGAGTTCACAAACTTCAGGGATATCAGACTGTCTGTAAAAAGTATTTCTATCTGTATCAAACCCACAAGCTAACCACGCAGCTGCAGCAGCATATGTATTTTCTTTAAGTTTTGAAGCATCTTTTACCGAAGTTAACGTGTGCAAATCTGCTATAAAAAAAAATGATTCGTTTTTTGGGTCTGACGACATCTGTATAGCTGGCTTAATAGCCCCTAATATATTACCAAGGTGTTGTCTTCCCGAACTTTGAATTCCTGTAAGTATTCTTGCCATTATAAATTAATGTAAAAAATTATTTTTTAACCTGATTTTTATACACTGGTACCGTACTGCATGGTTCACCAAACATAATACTAGACACCAATGGTTGTAACAAAGAAGTTAATTTCATGTACACATGAGGTCCAATTGGATATTTTCCGCAGCCTTTTATAACCACTTTTTTATCTCGATATGTTTCCAAATCTAAAGAATTCAACAATTCTTCAAACAAAAAATTATCAATGTCTTCTAAAGTACCAAATACCACTTTAGCCGCAACTGGCTGGAGTTTAGCTACAACCAACATATATGCCCACATTGGAATTATGGCATCTTCGGAACATTGAACAGCAACTAGTGTGTCTTTAAATTGATTTAAATCTAAATTTTTCAAATGTTCTCTGAAATCTTTTTCTTTTAAAGCTATACCTTGCCAAAGATAATCTTTTAGGTCTATTTGTATTCTTTTTCTTTGATCGTACCAATCCCCCAAATCAATTACAACGAGCCCACTAGTTGCTACTTTATTTAAGATTTCTTCTGAATTATCCATAAAGCTAAAACAAATTATAGTTTAGAAGAGTTTGATGCCGTACTCACAAATTGTTTCAAGTAAAAAGGTTCTAAATAAGCAACATCTTCAAATTGAGATGAAAGAAATTTTTCATATGCTATACCTCCCAAAAAACGAGCTGTTGTGTTAATATTATTTATAAACACTGCATTAGAATGCTTCAAAACACTTGAAAACTTAAATGAACCATCGCCTACAAACAAAACTTTTTGTTGGTTCAGATATTCTACAAAACTATCTTCCTTCAAAATATGAGCTTCTGTATCCGCAATTAAATTAAGATCTTGGTCGTAAATGGCCGTAAAAACTTCCATTCTTCGTGCATCAATCATTGGGCAGATAAACGCATTTAGCAGCTTAGCTGTTTCAGCTACCGACGAACTTAGAGCCTCTAGATTTGATATGGCTATCAAGGGTTTGTCCAATCCAAATGCTAAACCTTTGGCAGTACTCACCGCTATACGCAAACCTGTGTAAGAACCAGGCCCCACTCCTACTGCAATTGCATCTATATTATTTAATTGTAAGCCCACATCTTCACACACAGAATTACAAAAAGTAGTGATAAGTGAAGATGCGGATTTATCTACAAAAACTTCTCTACAAGCCAATAATTTTTGATTTTCAAAAAGAGCTACAGAGCAGTTTTGTGTTGAACTATCTATACAAAGAATGTATGACATTATTTACCTAGAATTTTATTATATTTTTTCATGTCAGAAAAAACTTTTATAGCTTCTTGCACATCTTCATCAGAATTGAAAGATGCTTCAACGATACCTTTTTGTAAATAATATCTAGAAACTATTTCACGTTTTAAAGCATCACAAATTTCGTCTTTAAATTTCTGCAAATCATTAGCTTTGTTATTACCTAGCTTGTCGTTCAGCTGAGCCAATTGAGATTTTATATCTTCAAAATATTTTTCTTTTTTAGCGTTCTCAGTAAGTTCTTCTAAGTTTTTCTGAATTTTATTTTTGTAGTCGTATTCCTTATCGTTCAACCACTTTACAAAATCTTGATACTCTTCATCTGTAATTTTAAATGACTTTGCTGGTGCTATAGATGCATGTTTAGCAGCATAAATAGTTGCATAATCAAATATATGACCTTTATGTACCAGTCCACCTATAATAGCTGGTGCTTCTTTTGCAGTAACTTTTATATCTGGTTCAATACCTCCACCATCATAAACTTTACGAGCTGTATTTACTGTTTTAAATTCTTTTTTTAATGAATCCGCAATTTTTTCTGCTGTTCCGTCTGCCTTTTTATGAGAATAATCAATAGCCTGAATACATCTGCCACTTGGAATATAATATTTAGCACATGTTATTTTAACTTGCGTGTTATGCACTAGTGGTCTAGTAGTTTGTACCAATCCTTTACCAAAAGACTTTTCTCCTATCAATACTGCCCTATCATAATCTTGCAGCGTTCCACTAACAATCTCAGAAGCAGAAGCACTATGGTCAGAAATCAACACAACTATGGGTATTTCCAAATCTATAGGATTATTTCTTCCATGATATTCTTTATTCCACTCAGGAGCTTTACCTTTAGTACTTACAATTAACTTATCTTTAGGTACAAACAAATTTGAAATTTCAATTGCTTCTTTTAATAAACCACCAGGATTATCTCTAAGGTCAAAAATCAAATATTTCATACCTTGAGCTTTAAGTTTTTCTACCGCAGATTTAACATCGTTTCCAGCGTTTTCTGTAAAATCTGTCAAATGAACATATCCCACTTCGTTATTTACCATACCGTAATATGGTATATTAGCAATTTTAATTTGTTGACGAGTAAGTTCAAACTCAAGAGGCTTTTCAACGCCATATCTTTTTATAAGAACTTTCACTTTAGTGCCTTGTTGCCCTTTAAGTAATTTACTTACATCATTAGTATTTTTACTGGAAGCATCCACACCGTCTATAGATACTATTTCATCGCCAATTTTGATACCAGCAACTTGTGCAGGAAAGCCTTCATAAGGCATCAAAACTGTAGTTTTATCATTTCTTTTACCAATTACCGCCCCAATACCACCATATTTACCAGTAGACATGGTTCTGTAGTCTTCTATATCATCTTCTGAAATGTAGTCAGTATAGGGATCCAAGGAGCTCAACATGGCATCAAGTCCTGTTTTCATAAAAGTAGTTGGATTAATATCATCTACATAATATTCATTAACTTCTTTATATACAGCATTAAATATTTCAAGATTTCTGGATATCTCAAAATATCTAGAATTACTATCTGCTTTAAATGAAGATATTACAAATGCTGTAGAAAGCATTATACCGAAAAATTTTTTATTTCGCATTAGATTCATTTTCTTGTTTATTCAAGTTTTCTAAAACCAAATTTAGTTTTTTTTCAATTTCTTTAAAACTACAAATATTTTTTGCTACATAAATAAATGCAATGTTATAAAAAACTGGTGATTGGAGTTTGTGTTTATTAAGTCTGTAAGCTTCGCGGATGCGTCTGGTAATGAGATGTCTATCTACAGATCTTTTAAATAATTTTTTAGGTACAGATATTAAAATCTGATGTTGTGATTGCCCATTTACAGGCAAAAATAAAAATTTGAAAGGGTAAATAAATCCGGAAGATTTTGAGTTAAATAAAGTTTTGATCTCTACTAAACTACTGAGTCTTTCTTTTTTTGTAAAAGAGAAAGAAGTGGGTCTTTTCTCAAGACCTTCCGGACTCATACAATATTATTATTTACCTTTTTTCTCGTCAGAAACTGTTAGTCTCTTTCTTCCTTTTGCTCTACGAGCATTCAACACTCTTCTACCGTTTGGAGTAGACATTCTTTCTCTGAAACCGTGTTTGTTTTTTCTCTTTCTTAACGATGGCTGATATGTACGTTTCATTTTATTTTGTATTTATCTTTTGTATCCCTACATTTTGAGCCTGCAAATATAGCTGTTTTTTTATTATTACAAAATCATTTTCACAGATACCTCAAAAATAAAGTTTAATTCATAATTGAATTTGCATAAATAACATAAATAAGTAAATTTTGAAATCTAAATTATGGAAATATTAAAATTACTCATAGCTATTTATTGTGCTATATTTTTTATTGGAGCTATTATTTATTGGGGCAGTTTCGATGTTTTTAATACGGAAGATTACAAAGGTAAGATTTCAGTAATTATAGCTTACCGAAACGAAAAAAACAATTTACCCAAACTCGTAGAATGTTTACAAAAACAAGATTATCAGGGAGAAATGGAATTTATTTTTGTTGATGATCATTCTAACGACCAAGGCCCACAAGTATTAGAAAACAGTTCAGATAAGAGATTCGTCTTACTCAAAAACGATATCGACAAAATTGGCAAAAAGCAGGCTCTTAAAATTGGGGTTCAGAATGCTACAGGAGAAATTTTGATTTTTACAGATGCGGATTGTACTATGACCGAAAAATGGGTTCGATTACTTTCTAAACCTTTCACAAACCCAAACATAAGTATGGTTTTAGGTCCTTTTATTTATAAGAAAGCAGATAATCTTTTGGGGACATTTCAGTATATGGAACAGTTACTTCTTTGGGGGCTGAGTTATCTAACTGGTAAATATAAGATGGCAGTAATGTGTAATGGAGCCAATATGGCGGTTAGAAAACAAATTTATTTGACTCACCAAGAAAGCATACGATATGATATTGCTACGGGTGATGATGTATTTTTACTGCAAAAAATTTCATCTATAGATGCTAATTCTGTTGTATTTGTGGAATCTAAATTGCTACAAGTACAGTCAGATCCTGAAACAAATTTTTACAAATTTATACATCAAAAATTAAGATGGGCTAGCAAGGCTGGTAATTTTAAAAATATTCATGCAAATATTATAGGACTAGTAATGATGAGTTATTTAGGTTTAATGATTTATTTAATAGTAACATTCAATGTAAAACTAGTTGTCATAAAAACTTTTTTTGAATTAATGTTTATATATATCATTAAAAACAAACAAGATTATCACAAATCTAGTATACTAAAAAGTGTCTATTTTTATATTACATGTATAATAAGTTTAAATTTGTATCCATTTTATGCGTTTACGATTGGAACTTTGTCTAAATTAAAAAAATATGATTGGAAAGGAAGAAAATACTGACAACTATTATAGCATCATAGATGAACTTTATTTTATAGAAACTTTTGATAAACTTAAAACTGAAACTAATATTGAAGAAAATATACTCAAACAGTGTTTATGGGAGCTTATTAGTAATGATTATGTAAAAGTTATGCATAACTATGATGAGGAGATTTCCGTAGCAATAGAAGAATTTGAAGAAAAATTTAAAATTTTTCATTACATTGCGAGCAAAAAGGGATTAAAATGGCATAATTCTTTGTAACAAATGAGCCAACACATAGATAACAATCAATACACACCGTTTTATTACACCAAAAAACGATTCCTGAAAAATTATCCGGCTGTATTTGGATTAATAGTTATATTATTTGTAGTCCTAATAGCCTTGCTAGGCTATAGCATAATGCCAGATTCCACCCCAAATGCTAACGATGGTGCTGTTCAAATTCAAAAAAAATTACCTGGTTTTTCTGTAAAAGTTCTCAAACTCAAAAAAAATATTGAAACAGAAAAAGTAAGTTTTTTTGAAAAGATTTTATATGGAGAAGAGAGTGAATATACTATTATTCCAATAAATTCATACGAAATAAAAGGTACGGATGTAACCTATATACCTTATGATGGTAGAGATTACAAAGAAACCTCCCCAATTTTACCCTTAGTGTATTCTGTTTTCATAGGCAAATCATCTAATACATTGGTAGACTCGTTGACCAATTATAAAATATCTGGCAACCAAGTTCTATATCTGGATCTAAAAGGAAATCTACAAAAAACTACTGTAGAAGAAATGTTGAAATTGTTTAAGAAAAACAATATTGAGAAAAGACGTTATTGGTTAGGAACAGATAAGTCTGGCAGAGATATTTTAAGTAAACTGTTATTTGGTGCAAGAATTTCACTTGGTATTGGATTTATCTCAGTATTGATTTCTATGTTACTAGGAATAGTTCTTGGGTCATTAGCCGGTTTTTTTGGAGGAATGATAGACAATATAATTATGTGGCTAATCACTGTGGTGTGGTCTGTTCCTGGTATTATGTTGGTAATTGCTATTAGTTTAGCTCTAGGCAAAGGGCTTTGGGTTGCATTTGTTGCTGTGGGGCTCACATCTTGGGTAGAGGTTGCCCGAGTAGTGAGAGGCCAAATACTTGCTATCAAAGAAAAAACATTTGTAGAAGCTGCTAAAGCTCTCGGTATGACTGACTATAGAATTATTTTTGTTCACATTTTACCCAATTTATACAGCTCACTTATAGTAATTGCAACTTCAAACTTTGCATCTGCAATTTTAGTTGAAGCAGGCTTAAGTTTCTTAGGACTTGGTGTACAACCACCTATGCCTAGCTGGGGCATGATGATACATGAAGGATACAAATCTATGGGATTAAAAAATGAGTGGCATCTTATTTTGTTCCCTAGTTTGGCCATATCTGTGCTGGTACTTTGTTTCAATTTGTTAGGAAATGGACTAAGAGACGCTACAGATCCAAACCATTCAAAATAAAATCATGGAAAAATCTATAAGTGGAGAACATCTAAAAAAACTAGAACTCAACGCTCTACTTGAAATCACAACGGCTATAAGTCAAAATGTTTCAAAAGAAGATTTATTTAAAATATTTAAATTTACTTTAAAAGGAAACCACCTTATACAAAAAGTAGCTCTTTTCCTAAAAGAAGAAAACAATCAGTGGTATTGTGCTACGTCATTTGGAGTAAAACTTGATCTTGAAAAAATAACAAAAGAGATATTAGAGAGTATTCCTAAAATGGTGCATGAACCTAGAGGGAAATATGATTTACTATTTGAAGATTTTGATGTAGTGATGCCTGTGTATCACAAAGATCAAATTTTTGCATATGTTTTTGTTGATGGCGATGAAGCATTTGGTGAAGATGTGAGAAATGAGCGCTTCGATTTTATTCAAACGCTGAGTAATATTATTTTATATGCACTTGAAAACAAAAAGATGTTTGTTAAACAACTAGAACAACAAGCATTAAACAAAGAACTAGAAATCGCATCTAAGGTACAATCTCAACTTATCCCTAGCAGGTATCCTACCTATAAAAATGTAAAATTTAGTTCAAAATATATACCTCATAGTAAAATAGGTGGCGATTATTATGATTTAATAGCCAAAACAAAAACACAATTTTATGCATGCATTGCTGATGTATCAGGCAAAGGTGTACCTGCCGCAATTTTTATGTCAAATTTTCAAGCAAGTTTGAGAGTTTTGATAGAAACCGATCAAGATCTAAGTACCATAGTTCAAAAATTAAATAAATATATTGTAAAAAACACTGGTGGAGAATATTTCATCACTTTTTTTATAGCACTGATAGATATTGAAAACAAAACTATAGAATATATAAATTCTGGTCATAATCATCCGTATTTATTAAATCAAAACACCAATGAAGTTATGGTTTTAGACAAAGGAAGTACTTTTTTGGGTGCTTTTGACAAACTTCCTTCTATAGTTTCAGAAAAATTATCTATAGAGAACAGTTTACTTCTTCTTTACACAGACGGATTATCAGAAACAAATAATACTGAAAACGAAGAATATGGTGAAGAACGTATTAAAAACTGCATTATTAAACATAGTGAATCCGAAATTGATGTATTAACTCAAAGTTTAATAAATGAACTTGATACTTTTAGAACATCTGCTCCGTATAAAGACGATATCACTATTTTTGGGATAAGTCTTTCATTTGAAAATCAATAAAAAAGAGGCTTCACAATTGCGAAGCCTCTCTTTTTTATTTGATACTATTTAATAAATCAGCGTATTTCTTGATTACTTTATGAGTAGTAGTGTCTGTATCGTAAACAGAATACCACCCTTGTTCTTCATGAGGAGGGTCACCTAAGAAATCATCGCCTTCTTTCCACCAGCAACCAACTTCTCTTGCACGGCCTTCGCCACCCCAAGCCCAAAATGCAGCTCCAGCAGCAGAATCTGATTTTGCATACTGATACACTTTATCAAACATGAGAGCATAGTATTCGTCTCTGTGTACGTTTGTACCTTTAAAATCATAATTTCCATTATCTTTCATGATACCAAATTCTTCAAGAACATATGGTTTATTGATTCTTTTAGAAATTTCAGCATGATATTTTAAATAATCCAATGCTTTTTTGCTTGCAGACGGAAATGTTTCTTTATGCTTTTTAGGATCATACCATCCCCAATTTTGAATCCAAATATGAGCACAAGTGTAATCAATATTTTTAAAACTATGTGCCTTTTCAAATTCAATACCACTTGATTCTGGAGAACCCGTGATACCTTCACTACCAATAGTGATGAGGTGATTGGAATCCAAACTTCTAATGTGTGTAGAAGTTTCATCTATCCACTTTAGATATTTTTCAACATTATTCACACCTCTTGGTTCGTTACACAATTCCCAAGACATAATTGCGGGATCGTTAGTATATAATTTACCAGAAATGGAATTTTTACGTTTAATAATTTGATCAATGGCTTTTATATACATATCCATTGACTCTTTACTACTATAAAATTTTGCTGTTTCTTTTTGATAAACATCCCATTTGTCTGGTGCAGTATTTTTAGAATCCATTGGATATTTAATAGTATCCACTACATTATTCCAACGTAAATACTGAATCATTCCTCCACTCCAAGGCCAAAAATTATTCATACATACCACCGCGTACATGTTTCTTTTGCCCATTTCAGAAAGCAAAAAATCAAGACCGACCAAATATTCTTCTTTCAAAGTACCTTTATCGTTGTTAGAAGGAGCTATTCTGAAAGGTTCAGTGTCAGGACCTTCTGTTAGAGCCATAATTCGTAAATTAGTAATTCCACATTTTTGCATTCTATCAAGCTCTCTTAACAGAAGTTCTCTGTTACCAGATTTAGCTAATGAACCCAGATTCATACCTGCCCAGAAATTGGCTCCTATATATCTGTATGGCTTACCATTAAGCTCGAAACGAGTTCCATTAGTTTTGATAAATGCAACTTTTGTTGAATCAGAATTTTGGATGTCTGTAGTTTTAGTCTGTTCTTTACAAGAAACGAACAAACAAACGAACGCTAATATTAAAGATATTTTTTTCATCTATTGAAATGTTTTAAATACTTTTATTTATTGGATTTAGCTGGGAATTTTACAATTTTTAAACTTTTAAAATAAATATTTCCTGAGTAGGGTTTGCTTGTAGATGTAGGAGGATTGATATTCATTTTGATTTGAACGATATTACTAGAATCTACTTTTTGCATAGTAGGCCAAGATTGTGTGTATTTACCATTATAATTTAGTTTATAATCATAAAAACCTTCACTTGGTACTACTTTACACATGGTTAGCTTGTAATTCGTAGAAAAACCATTTTTATCTGTAATGTCAAATCTGATAGCTGGAGCAATGTAACCGTCTGCTGCTGCAGACAACATTACATATTTTACATTAGAAAAATCTGTTGGCGGAAAGCTCATTGTAATTTCCTCATAATCAGGCCCTACATTACTCATAAATACAGACCAAACAGAATCTTTTACCGTTCCAGACATTTTTGCAGGATGACTGATTTTCCAACTTGAACTATGTTTACTAAAATCACAAATAACTCCGTTTTTCCAACGTTCCTCTGCTGGAATCGACTTAGCTAATTCAGAGTGATTTGTGGGCCTGTCTGATGACAAAGTTTGATTCTGCCATTGAGAACATGAAATAACTCCAAATGCAGTGATTGATAATAATATTTTAAAAATCTTATTATTCATTTGATTTCAATAAAGGTTTACCGTATGTTAAATATATAAAGTCTATTTTAGCTTCAAATTTACTTCCAAGATTGTCGGTAGTTTGAGCTAAAAAACCAAATGAATTGATTTTTTCTGGTTCTTTTTTAGTTACGTGGTTCTTATATCTTTTGTCAGAAACTAGATAACTAGGCTCTATCATTTCTGAATATTTAAATGAAATAAGTTTCCAACCATCATAATTAAGAGTAATATCTTTTACAAAAGTTTCATCTTGAGAGTAGTTAACACTACCATCAGGATTACGAACACTCCACAAACTATCACTTTCTGACAACTGAATACCTAGTTTAGATTTATCAGAAGCACCGTTTCCTTTTACAAACATATTGATATACATACTATCCGCAGGAGGATTTTTGTAATTAAAAACAGCTCTGTCTTTAAAATAAAACATTGGAGGGTTGCCATTTTGGCCTGCATTAAATCCCAAGTTATTTATATAATAATCTCTAGAATTATCTACACCTTTTATGTACATATAAAATCCACCTTGAGGAGAGCCCCCTGCACTATCTACACCGTAAGAAAAAGTGTCTTCTGGTTTTTCTAATGCTGAACTATAAAAACCAGATGTTGGCAACACACCCGACTGAAAGTCGTTTACTCGTACTCCATAATCTACAGGAATATTTAATGTAAATGTATCTTTCAAGGTTTTATTTAAGCCAAAAATACTACACACTACTCCTATTTTCTCTCCTCTCAAGAAGATATTTAAATCATCGGTAGTACCATTTGTGCGTCCGTCCCAATAAGTGTTTTCGAGTGAAAAACTTTTACTAGTACCAGTAAAGTCTCTTTTGGCATGAGAATTTACACCCTCGTATGTTAAATGCCAAGTTACACTTTCGTTAAGAGGCACATCATAATACTGTTTTTGAGTACGAGCATTATAAAGTTCTTCTTTTGCCACAAAAGGTTTCAGTAGCTTAAATGTATCGCTTGCAAACGAAACCGAAGGCACAACAGGACTCGTCTTTTTTGCACATGAAAAAAGCAAAAATGTCCCAGCAAGTATTTGAATAACAACTTTTCTCATTTTAGAAATGGATAGTAAAGTTCACAAATATTTGGTTGTAATTATAGTTGTATTTATCAGACAACTTGTTTTTGAAACTAGGCATGCTGTACGTACAAGTAACGTAACTCATAGTACTTAGTCTGTATTTAGCCCCAAAAGCAAAATTGTTTTCAGAGAAATCATATACTTTGTAGTCTGTAAGCGGTGATGCTTGCACGTATTTGTTTACTTTGTCTCTATTTTGAACTAACTCTGTTCCTTTGGCCGCAAAAGCTTTATATCCAACTAATAAATCTACTTGTTTAAATACTTCAATTTGAGCACCCAAATCTATATAATCAGCTTTTAGATCAATTTTAGCATCTCCTTCTCTTTTAACATGGCTGTTTTTGTATCCAGCAGTTAATATTATTTGATTTTTTAGCTTCAGATATTTGTGTAAAGGAGCTCTAAAACCTAATCCATATTCTACAAATTGTCTTAAATTAGTTTCTCCACTATCTACACCTATAGGTGTGATTTCTTTCTGGTTACTCACAAATACTTTACCAGAAAATAAAGAATCTGGTCTATCTAGCCCAACAGTAAATTTAACACCTCTTCTGTTTGGAGTAGCGTCTCCGTAAGGATTTATAATATTGTAAGGAATAAAATACGATGAAAATCCATCAGTAATATTATAGTTATACAATGAAGTATATTGTAATCTTTCATAAAGCGACTGATTGTTAGCTAAACTATCATAAGAATTGGTTCTTTGAAGTGCCCCATTTTGCCCTGTAGAGAAGAAACCACTAGTTGAGTACGAATCATTAACACGGCGAGTTTGAGCTGCAGCACTTGTAAACTCTGTACCCACTTGGCGATATATACCTTGTAGAAACGCACCCGTACGTTTATGTTTTACATTTAATTTTAAATCGAAAAAGTTATCGGCAGTTTGATTACTTGCTCCCTTAATTTTTTTCTCGTATTTAGAAAAACCAAATTCTGAACTTAATCTTGTGTCAAAATTTTCTGTTGAATGTTTAAGTGCAATATCTGCTGAAGCAACTGTATTTAAGTATTTTTTACTTACAGTGTCGTTAGATGTGCCAGCCACATCGTAATGCTGAATAACTCTAGCACCAGCGTCTAACCACTTTTTACCTATTAAGCTGATGTTGGCCGCAGACAAAAGTCTGTCAGGGACAGTTAAATAATTAGATTTATTAGTTCTAACAGTAAAACCAGTTACGTTAATAGAATCTACATATTTCTTAAAATTCCAACCAGTTTTAAGATAAACACCTTGAACACGCCAGTTATTCCCATTGTTGAAATTTTCATATTGCATGATTTCGCGGCGATCAGAAAATATTTTACCTTCATACTCATACCAAGTATCTGCATTATTCCACATGGTGTAAGGGGTAAGTCTCTGATCCATATCCCCTATTTTATAGTAGAATTTTTTAGCAAGAATACCCTCAATACTTACTTGTCGAAATCTAAATAACGATCCAAAACTGTAAAATGCCCCAAAAGGATTAGATAGACGCATGATACATGTTGCCTTTAATTGTTCATTGGGTTCTATATTTACTCCCAAATCAAATAAAAACAAACCATTCAAATCTCTTCTTTCTGAAGTGGTATCGTTTTTCATAAAATTACTTTTTTCGTTGATTTTATCTAAGTCCATCAACGAACGCCCCAATCCTTTGTAGTATATCATACTTGGATTTTGAGCCATCGCAATACCTGTTGTTAAAAGGAACGCCGATATTTTGATTATTTTATTCATTATTTTGTATGTCAATTGTTTTTAGAAAAATATTTTAAATTCAGCACTTGTCTCGTAGCCTTTGAATGAGTCACTTCTCACGGTACCGTCAGAGAACAATATGTTTTGATAATTCTTGTCGGTATGCTGATACCATTTCTGACGAATATATAATCCAGAACGTGCCCCAGTGATGATGTCTAAACCAATACCATAAGACTTCCCTATTTGATTGATTCCCTCTTTTACATTATCGCCTTTAAATTTCATGACACGATTTCCATTTGAAACAGCTCTTTCAATACAGTATTGTCCAACCAATGTGAACGTTTTATTTAGTTTGTAAAAGAACATGGCGTCGTTAAAAATATAATTTAACAAGCTATTCCCTTTCCAAACTGAAGGAGCTGTACCTGCATAAACATTGTTGTAATTCGTATAATTAGATAAAATCAAATCTTTACCGGCAAGAGTAAATTTATATTTTAAGTTTAAGTCTATGGTTATAAAACACGGTTTAGACTTAATTACTGATTTATCTGAAATATATAATTCTTCCCAACTACGTCTCCAATAATTGGTCAAATTGTAAAAATCGCCAGCTTGTGACCTGTAAAACCAAAAACGAGATCTGTTGATAGAAGCAACTCTATGTTGAAATGATATATAAGGTAACATACTGTCCACGCTTACTTGTTTGCTCCAGCCTAAACCTAAAGAAGTTTTAAGTTTGCCAAATTTAGGACTTATTGCATACACAGCAGACATGCGGTTGGCAGTCATCTGTCCTAATTCTGTAACGGCATTTGGGTAAGCACTCACATAAGCCATCTGTTGTTGGACAGAGCCAAAAGGTGAAGATGTTAAAACAGAACTGTTTAAGTTCAAATAACTTTTGCCTATATAATACGCCAACACATACATGGGTACGTTGGGAAGTATCTTACTACTTTCAAGTTTCACTCTCATCAAAGGAGTAGATGGAAAGTTATAATACGTGTTTTTGTAAATACCTGCCGAAGAGTCGGTATCTAACTGATTAAAAGTTGAAAAATTAGAAAAACCTGCTTCTGCTGCCAAAGAAAATAATTTATTGGCATAAGATGTATTTACTGTAACTATATTTTCTTCGTCTTTACCAGAAGTTTTTTTCCTAGCATTACCAGAGTTTTGTTGCCACGCAAACTGATTATAAAAATTAAATCCAACTTCAGTACCATTGATAATTTTAGCTAATCTAAAGGCTTTTACATACTTATAATTGTCTGAATTAAAAGTCAAGAAACCGTTGTTTGCATTACCTGTTTTCCCGAACAATGCTTTAAAAGAAAAATTTCTTGGAAGTTTTTCTCCTTCAACAAAAAATCCACCTACACTTGTGTTCGCAAATCTAGGGTCTCTAGCCACGGTAGAACTTTCGTAATATTGATTGTAAATTTCGTTTGAATTATTTCTCCACTCCCAAGGATATCTTTCAAACATATCATCTCGCCATTCATATGAATAAAATGTAAGAGGAGAGAATTGCGTAAAATGAACACCACCAGCTTTTAATCTGATTGTACCCCAGTTTTTAACATGTTCCACTTCAGCGTTGATATATCTGTACATTTCTATACGTCTTGCAGTTTGGCTAGAAGTATCCATGATATTTCCCACCATTTGGTTATCTATAATAAAATCTGTTTTTAAAAACGTATTATAGATGGGTTGTACTTTCATTTCGAGCATCATGAGGGGTTCTCTGTAACCTGTTGCTCGGCCATTGTTGTACGGATAATCCCAATTCATCCCATTCACTAAAATTGTGTTATTGGTAAGAGGATCTACTCCAGAATTATCTTTTTGAAACCTATATCTCTCATCCAAATGACGAAAAACAGATTCAAATCTTATGTAACCATTGATTTCCAAATTAGAAAAACCTTTTTTAGTAACTGCTTTTGGTAGTGGTTTAGCAACAGTAGATTCCTGAGAAGAATTGTTTTCTGCAAGCACTTGAGGTTTCAAAAGTTTTTCATTGGTTGTTTTTCTAGCAACCTTGCCTGAAATACACTCTGTATTTTGCACAGAAACATTATCCAAGTAAAAATAAAACTTATCAGTTGGCAATTTTAGTTCAAACTCGTAATTATCAGCGTTAGGCCCTGTAAACTCAAATGTTTCTTGAAAAACGTTAGTAGTTGTGGTAGCATTTGTTTTACTAGAAAAGAAAATATCTCCATTCGGGTTTTTTATGTACACCATACAAGGCAAATCTTTGTTCGCAGAAAATTCAAATCTTATTTGATATTTTTGCCCTTGCTCAAGTGTAATTTTGTCTGTACTGATGGCAAATTTTGCATCATTTTGATAGTTTTCGCTTCTAACCACTTGAATCAGAGCACGACCTTTCATGTCTGTACTTTGATCTGCAAATGCGGGCCACTGAGATTTAAACTGCCATCCTTTTTGCCAGAATCCTTCAGAAAAGTCTCCATTTGCAATAAGATTACAATCTTGTGCTTGAGCCTGAATTAGAAAAAAAGCTATAATCCCTGTAAATAGTGTCTTCACAGAAAACGCTTTCAAATACTTTCTTTGCATTTTAATATTTTTGAGACAATAATGTCTCGGATACAAGTAAGAAACCATCTCCGAGACATTAAGTAATATCAACTAAAAAATTATTTTATTTGGAATTTAGCATAAGACTTAACGTCTTTACCTTTCATAACCATAATGTACATACCCGCATTAAGTTCAGAAGGTATTTGAACACTTTGATTTTGAGTATTAACTGTTGCTAGAGTCATCCCTTGAAGATTAACAAAATCAACTGTATTAAATTTATTACTTAAGGTAATTGTTTCACCCGCAGCTGCAGGATTAGGATACACATCTGTTTGTATTTCAGTTAATTTTTCATCTTTCACCCCTACCACAGAACATTTTTCTGTAGCTTTACCCAAAGTTAGACTATTCATATAAAATGTAGCAGCTCCTGTAGTTTTAGGATTATGAACGAATTCTACCAAATAAACTTCTTTAGTACCCATAGCAGCATCTGCTAAACCTGTAAAGTCAAATGTAAGTGTTTCAAAATCATTAGATTTTAATACTTTTAATGCATCCCAACCACTTACGAATAAAGTATAATCAGATTTTGAGATTAAGTTTACCAAAATAGTATCACCAACAGCAGCCTTTACACTTGCTACAACTTTAGGGTAAGAAGAAATATCATATAGCTGATTTTTAGATCCATCATTTAACTGATACTGAATCCCTTGATTTGATTTTGCACTTGCACTAATGTTACAAGTCATTACACCACCTGATACAGAAATAGTATTTCCACCAGGTTGAGAACCTCTGAACCAATCATTTGTAAAATCACCATTAAACAAAGTAGGTAAAGAATTAGCAGGTAACGTAGGAGTTACACCAGTTTTTCCAAGAATTACTGAATCAATCACAAACTCATAATTAGCACGACCCGTTAAATTTCCCTTATTCGAAAACTCAAACATGTAAATGTGATTTTTTGTAGCAGATGTATCAGTTCCTGTTACATCTTTGTAATCTGGTGCTTGTTGAGCGAAAACTTTTGTGAAATCAAATTTGTACCAAGAGTAATCTGAACAAGTAATTTTCTGACGAATTGTGTATCCACCAAAGTATCTTTCTGGAATAGTCTCATCAGTATTGGCGTCGTAATAGCTTTTGTTTTTGATAGCCATTTCTAACACATCATCAACTTTTCCTTTGATTTTTAAGTAAACAACTGGGTTTGCTGAAATATCAACACCTGCACCAGGTACGCCACCTGCCACTGTTTTGTATAACTGTAACTGAAACGTAGAACTATTAGAAGTTCCCGTATATTTTAAATTATTGTCTTCTGTAGTGATAGAACCTGCAGCTACACCAGAAGGTACATATTCTGAAGTGTAATAGGTGTAATTATCTTTGTTAAAATCATACAAAAATCCTACTGGAGAATCTTCGTTAGGTAGCAATTGTGCATGAGCTGCAAAACCAAACATTGCTAACATGATTGAGGTAAATTTTCTTTTCATATAATAAAGATTGTTTTTAGTTTTTTATTTTAGTCTTTTTGAATGAATGTGTTTCCTTTAATTACAAATGGTTTAGTTTCGTTTTCGTAACCATAAACATCTTTTTGTTTGATTACAAATAGCGTATTTTCTGAAATATTTTGAGACAATAACGCAGAAAAGTTTTTATCTTTTTTGTCTATTCTTACAGAAAGAGGTTCATAAGTACCATCTTCTTTCAATTTGTTTATTTCAAATTTCTCTACATAAGCCGCTTTAAATACGAACCAGTCTAGTTGTACACCTTTTTCGGTAGTTGATACTTTAAGGTTTAAATTTTTAGGACTAATCTTGATACAAGGAAATGTTGTTGGTCTTACCAATGTTTGATGATTTTCATAAAACTTTTTGTTAGCTTCTTTAAAATCGTCCCAACCACCTACACCGTCACTTCCTTTGTATGACCAATACATATTACCCGCAAATCCATTCTTAAGAGCCAAATCAGGCATATCAGCAGGATTATATTCTTTAGAATCTCTTTTGGATGCAGGAGTTTCTCCTATAAGTACCGGTTTATCAAAATTCCAATAAATTATATTTTTGGTAGTATCATAAGGGTCAGCACCACTAGCTTTAAAATGGTCGTAATAATGTATTTGATAAAAATCTAGATATGAAAGAGGATCATTGTTATTCACACTTTTAAGGGCTTCATCGCTCCAAAAATTCACCACTGCACTTGGAGCCTTTACCGCATTCCATCTGATAGCCCCAGAACCTGTTGTTACCATTTTATTTGAATATTGATGTACAATCGAGGCCATTTTAGCTGTTAGTTTTTGCATAGCTTCTATAGGCACCACAAACATGGTTCTATATTCCCAATATTTATCTGCGGCAAGTACAGATCTGTCCATTGCCCATTCGGGTTCGTTACAAATTTCCCAAGCAAACAAATTACATTGGTTTGCATAGCGTTTCACCATAGGTACAAAACATTTTTGCAAGTAACTTTCCATTTTTTGATCTTCAGTAAGCAAATCTTGATGATATCCAGCATAAGGTCCAGCACTTTCACGTTGGTCTTTACACATATCAAAAGACCATAGACAAGGCATTACCATAACTTCGTATTTCTGAGCCAACCTAAACATATCGTCCATATCCTGAAAAAAATCAGGGTCAAAACCTGTCACATATCCGTTTTCATCAAACTCAGGATTTGCTCGTCCATCACAATGTATCCAAATACGAACTACATTTACTCCATGTTCTTTACAATCTTTGAAGGTATTTTCAAACCATTTAGAATCATACAAAGAACCCCAATCTTCGTGGTTTCCAAAATCTCCACCAAAATAATTCCACGGAATATTTAGACCATTAACATAATAAGGAACTCCTTCATACTTTATTAAATCTAAACCGTTATATTTTGGATTGTTTTGAGCCGAAGATAAATTATATAAATAAATAAAATTGAAAATGAGTATTAATTTTAAGAATTGTTTTGGATTCATTTTTCTAATCATGTATTTTTTGTTTTTAAAATTTTGTCTAAAGAAAAAACGGTGAAAATTTAAAATTAGCACCGTTTTAGATAAATTTTTAAAGTGTAAACTCGCCCTTGAAAGTTTTTTAAAAAAACTACAAAATTCATTTTAAAACTGCTGGTAATAAAATCATTCTGTAGTCTTTTCAGCTAAAACAATCTAATAAGAACTATACTATTTCTGACACAAAGGTAGTTACTGCGGGTGGTAATTTGGTGTAAAATGGTAGAAACTTAGGTGTAATTTGGTGCATTATCACTTAATTTCGTTAAAAAATGAAAAAATGAATTCAAAAAATCATAATTTTTTCGAATCTGTGTTTGAAATAGTAAAACTAATTCCTAAAGGCAGAGTTACAAGTTATGGAGCTATCGCTACATATTTAGGAAGTGCTAAAAGTAGTAGAATGGTAGGCTGGGCTTTGAACCATTCTCATGCCTTTGCGGATATTCCTGCACATAGGGTAGTTAATAGAATAGGAATGCTTACTGGAAAAGCAAACTTTCAATATCCAACACACATGCAAGAATTATTGGAGGCTGAAAATATTAAAGTACTTAATGATCAAATTGTAAATTTTGAGGAAATATTTTGGGATCCAAACATTGAACTAAGATTATAATTTTCATTTTTAGTTTCATTCATAATGACACACTAACTTTAGTATATTAACATTTAATTGAAAAATCATCAATAACACTTATAAATTATATTCATTGTCAGATTTATTATTAAATTTACGATACAAACACTTTTAAAATGAAACTTATAAATTATGACAAAACGCTTTACTTTCTAGCCACTCTACCATACGAAGAATTTGTCGTATCTGAATTTTGTGAACTATTTAATGAGGATTACGAAACTCTAAAAGCTAAATTTGATGATTTTCATAATTCTGGAATTCTATTGAGAAAACAAAAAACTCCAGAACATTTTTTATATTCTTTTTCAAATTCAGAAACTAAAAATTCAATCTTAAAAGAACTTCAAAATTTAAATGATCATAAAGTTCTAAAAGAAGCTTTACATTTCCAATCTAAAGCTCACAGCAAAACTATTGACAAATTAAATAATTTCAACAATGCCGTACATCTTAAAACAAGTCTAGTAATAAAAGAAATAAACTTTTTAAACTTACAAGATTTTGAAGCCATATTAAGTGTATTTCAATCATTTACAGAACTTTTGTCTAAACTTAGTGAAACATCACGTGTGAGCATCTGGGAGTTCAATTCAGATGAAAATATTATAAAATGTATAGATTTATATGAATTAAAATCTGGTTTGCATAGTTCTGGTATGATTTTAAATAGTAAAGATTTTCCAAAATACTTTGAAGCAATAAAATCTAAAGAATATTTACACGCACCAGTTGCTTGTGAAAACGAACATACAAGCGAATTTAAGGATGTATATCTAGAGCCTTTACATATTAAATCAATGCTTGACGTACCCTACTATGTTAATAGTAAATTAGGAGGAGTTATATGTTTTGAACAACAAAATAATTATAAACTCTGGTCTAGTACTGAAATAAACTATGTTAAATCTGTTTGTACAGCTTTGTCTTTGGCAATTCAAACTCAAGAGTTAGCCATGAAAAATGAAAAATATAAAGAATCGTTAGCTCTTATATCAAAACTAGAACAAGATCAACGAAACTTTGTATCCTGTATAGAAAATAGCTCTGACTTTATATCTTTTGCCGACGAAAATGGAAATTTAACTTACATTAATCCGGCCGGAAAAGAACTTTTAAATATTCCTGAAGATACTGATGTAAACATAAAAAATTTATTATCAGATGAAGACTTAGTAGAAGTTCAAAAAGTATTAACTCAAGTTTTTGTTGATTATTCCTGGACGGGTGAATTTGCAATTAATGAGTTTATGAACTTAGAAAAAAGATATTACTTTTCTAATCACATTATAAGATTAGATAAGTTAGGTACTAATGAATTCCTATGCTTTGCAAATATTGCTCGAAATATTAATGATCGAATTGAATTAGAAAATGCCATTAGAGCTCAAAATGAAGAGCTTTTGCAAAACACAGATGAACTATCTACAGTAAACGAATACTTAGAAAACACACAAGCTCAAGTAGAAAAATTACTTTTTAGTGAACGTGAAGCTAAAAACGAACTTGCTAAAGAACAAGAACTTTTGGTAATCAAACAAAACGAGCTGCATCAAACTATAGAAGAACTACAAAGAACCCAACAACAATTAATTGCTAGCGAAAAAATGGCTTCTTTGGGCGTTTTAGTAGCAGGGATAGCACATGAAATCAATAATCCAGTAAGTTATATCAACGCAAGCTTTTTGGCGTTTAAAGAGATTGTAGCAGACCTAATTGCTTTAATAGAAAAATATGAATCATTAAGTGAAAGTAATTTTGAGGGCATAAATGATGAAATAAATCAGTTCAAAGAAAAAATTGAATTAGATATGCTTAAAGAAGAAATCCCTATACTATCTGATAATATTTTTTCAGGAACAGAGCAAGTTACAAAAATTGTTACGGGACTAAGAAGCTACGCAAGGGGCGATAATGACAAGCTTGCTCCTACATCTATTAATAAAACTATAGAAACGGCTCTTATAATTTTACACAGCAAATATAAAAATATAATTACTATTCATACAGATTATCAAAGTACAAAAGATGTTCTTGTTAATTCAAGTAAGATAAATCAATTATTTGTGAACATTATTAGCAATGCGATAGATTCTATCAACGAAAAATTTCACAACAAACAAGGAGGGCAAATAAATATTAGTACTACAGATATTGTTATTAATAATAAAAATTATTGTAAAATTGAATTTGAAGATAATGGAAAAGGAATTTCTAAAGACAATCTTTCAAAAATATTTGATCCTTTTTTCACAACGAAAGAACCCGGCAAAGGTACTGGTTTAGGAATGTTTATAGCAAGAGGAATCGTAGAATTTCATAAAGGAGAAATTGAATTAATTCCTTTACCAAATGGCCTAAAAGTTTCAATAACAATCCCTTTAAATTAAAATTATAATGAAAAGTACACTTTTATATGTAGATGATGAAGAAAAAAACTTAACAAGTTTTAGGGCAGTTTTTAGAAAAGATTATGAAATATTATTGGCAAAATCAGCCGAGGAAGGTTACAACGTTTTAAAAGAAAACAATGTACAAATTGTAGTGAGTGACCAACGTATGCCCAATGAAACAGGCGTAGAATTTTTAGAGAAAATATCGTCTGAATATCCTGATGTAATAAGAATCATACTCACAGGCTACAGCGATTATGATGCAATTCTAGATTCTATAAATAAAGCTAAAGTATATAAATTTGTTCCCAAACCTTGGAAAAAAGAAGAGTTCAAAGATTTATTAGACAAAGCATTTGAACTTTATAATTTAAGACTCCACAATCATATTTTATCTAGAAATATTTTAGAAATTAATCAAGAGCTAGACAGATTCATCTATAGTGCTGCTCATGACCTAAGAGCCCCTATTCTCACACTAAAAGGATTGAATAATTTATCCAAAGAAGAAACAGACTTGAAAGCACTGAATGAAATGTTTAAAATGAAAGATAAAACACTTTCTAAACTTGAACAGTTCATAGGAGAAATCAATCAATATTCAAGAAACATAAGAAGTAATGTAGAGTTTGAAAAGGTGTGTTTAAAAGAAATCGTAAATACTTGCATCAATGACTTAGAAAACGAAGAAGGTTTTAACCGTGCCATTTTTCATTTAAACATCGAAGAAACCAGTTTTTTATTTTCAGATAAAAGTAGAGTTTATTATATTTTCCAGAACATTCTTTCCAATTCTGTAAAATTTTATAATCCTGAAATCGAAACCAATGATATAGATATTAATATCACAATTACTCCCATTTCAGCTCAGATAATTATACAAGATTCGGGAATTGGAATAGAGCAAGAAATTATAAATAATGTATTTGACATGTTTTTTAAGGGTATTAATCAAAACGCAGGCTCAGGATTGGGTTTATTTATCACAAAACAATCTGTGAAAAGACTTAAAGGCATCATAAATTTAGAATCAGAAATCAACAAAGGAACCAAAATTTCAATTACACTACCAAATAACATACAATCAAATAATTAATGAAAAACATCTTTATACTTTCTGTTTTATTGAGCTTTTCTGTTTTAGGACAATCTGCGGCATTTAACTTTAATACGCATCAATTATTATGGAAAATTTCAGGAAAAAATCTCAAAAAACCTTCGTATCTGTATGGTACTATGCATATTACAGATGAAGAGGTTTTCAAGTTATCAGATTCTACATTTACTGCTCTAAAAAATGTAGATGCATTTGCGGGTGAACTAAATTTTGAAAGTGAATTTCCTCAGATGTTAGATTTATTATTTACCCAAGACACCGCCAATCATCTCAAAAAACACCTTTCCTCTGAAGATTATGCTCTTCTCAATGAAAAAGTTGAAAAAAATATAGGCTATCAGCTCAACGAAATTAACACTAAAGAAACTTGGATACTCGAACTCTTTTTAAAAAAGAAAATCTCGACTGGTCACAATGCTAAATCAAAGCAAAAAAGCACCATGCTGGATGCGTATTTGTATTATTACTTCAAACAACAAAATAAAAAAGTACATGGTCTAGAAAATTTAGGTCAATATATAAACTGGAACAAACAATTTACTGAAAAAGAAAATGCAGACAGACTCGTTTATCAAATTAAGTCTGACACCAACCTGATTACCGCTGAAAAAGCGAGTTATGAAAAACTGAAAGATTTATATCTAAAGGGTGATATTAATGCTCTATATGATTTCGTACATAAAAAATCAAATGAAGAAAACTCATTCATACTAAAAAGTTTAGTCTACAGAAACTTAAACATGGCACATTGTATAGATTCTCTTATTCCTAAAGAATCTATATTTATTACCATGGGAGCTTTGCATTTGGCTGGCGATAGTGGTGTGATAAATCTATTGAAAAAATTGGGATACACTGTAACGCCAGTAAAAGCAACATTTAACAAAAAAAATACATTACCTGAGCTTAAAAGACCAGAAGCACAATGGACAGATTTAGCACCAGAAAATCAACCATTTAAGCTTTTAATGCCTAATACTTATTTTAAAAAATCAAATAGCAACGCCGCCGTTTACGATTTTGACTTGTACTCATCTGTAGACATGTCAAACATGAATCATACACGAGCAATGTTCTTGGGTGTGGGTAATTCGGCGGAAACAGATGACCAAAAAAAGAAGGTGTTTGACAATGTTCTCAGAAACATTGAAATGAGAACTGTAAAGAAAAAAATAAGTTCAAAGTACTTTCTCAACGCCTCTCCAGCTAGGTTAGAAGCCATCTTTAATTTAGGAAAACATTATGAAAGATACGCCATATTTTTCACAAAAGAAGGCTCCTTGTTACTAGATCTTGCCGGAAAAAAAGATTACATATACAGTGCTGATGCTGAAAAAATAATACAGTCGGTACAGCTTACTAATATTCCTAAAAAACAAAATTCATTGATTACCTTAAACGAATCTGGTTTAGGTTTTTCTACTTTAATTCCAGAAAAACACAAAAAAGGTTCTAACGTGATAGATAATGAAGACAATTGTGTAAAATACACTTATTATCTCAATACTTTCCCTGTAGATGGCATTACATATGCTATCTATGTATATGAATACTGCAAAGATTCATACTTAGAAAAACCTCAAACGGCTATTCAAGCACTCATAGAATCCTATAATGAAAATCAAAAAGGACTCGTATACACACATAAAGATGCTACACTTTGGGGATATACGGGTTGTACTTTTGAAAATAAAAAAGTTCAAAATCAGGAATATACCAAAGGTAAAATATTTTGTAGAGACAATAGAGTATATGTGTACATGGCCTCTAGCAACAACGCTAACTCGGAACTGATAGATAACTTTTTAGAGGCGTTCAAACCTATTCCTTATAACGAAAAACTTGAAACCGCACTTATGGTTCCAGACAGCTCTTTTAGTATTAATTTACCTAACAATTTTAAAAAAGATACTAGCCAATATTACTATTCTTATTCTTCAAGATTCCCTAAACATGATGATTCTTACATTTACACTTTTACTGAGCCTCAATCGAGTGTAAAATACGTAGTAACTCATGTACCTTTTAACAAGTATTATATTACTGACCCCAAAAAATCAATTATAGACAGTATTTATGAAGAAATTAAAGACACTACAGTAATTTTTGATACTACTTTTAATGTAAACAATTTAAAAATTAAAGAATATTACGATTCTACAGAATTTGGAACTTTCATTAGAAATAGAATATATGTCACCAATCACTCAGCATATATGATCTCTTTGTTTGGAAGCGAAGGGACTTTAAGAAATAAATATACTACGGAGATTTTAAATAAGTTTAAACCCAAACCTGATCTAAAAAACAGATCAGAAATTGAAGTTAAAAAACAATTTATAAAAGACTTAAACGCAACAGATTCTCTTACTGCCGAGAACGCCTACGAAAGTATAAGTTCTATAGTTTTTAATTCTAAAGATATCCCAGAACTAAAAAAAATAGTTTCCAAAAATTTCCCTTTAGATTCTGCTCATTATAAAAATACAAGAAGACGAATCTGGGAAAACTTACTTTCTACAAATCATGATTTTAATGCTTTTGCAGAAAATTTCTATAAAGAAAATAATGCCAACCCAGATCCTCAAATTGATTTACTATCTAGCTTACTTCACACAGAAGATAGCCTAAATAGTAAGCTTTTTGCTAAACTTTTCATTAATTATCAACCGAAAGTTGATACTGTAGATATGTACAATTTTAATGTTTATAGATTAGATACATACAGTAAGGATATTTTTCCATTTGCTTATACATTACTCAACCATAAAGTATACAGCGACTTAGCACTTATTTGGACTGCAAATGCATTAAAAGACACTCTTATTTCCGCGAATGATGTTTCTAAATATTCTGACAAATTAAGTGAAAAAGTAGAAAACAATATCTTACTTTTAAAATCTCCTACTCCAAGCAATTGGTCTTATATACCTTCAAGTATTTTCGCTTTATTAAAATCATTAAACACTGTACATTCTTTAAGTTTGCTTCAACAATTCTTAAAATATGACGACAAAGAGGTAAAATACAATGCTTTTTGCCAACTAGTAAATACTAACGAGACTATTAACCCTAAGGAAATCAATATTTTGGCTAACGACCATTATTACAGAATTCCTACATATACTAAGCTTAAAGAAGTTCACAAAGAAAATTTATTTCCTAAAAAACATTTGAATCAAAAAAGTTTGGCAATTTCTAGCATGGTAAGCCATTTAGACCTAGACGATTACACTATTGACACTTCGTCTATTCAAATTATAAAAGAAAAAATTATAACCCATAAAGGTCAAAAGAAAAAAGTATATTTATTAAAGTTCAAACTAACAGATGATGAAACATGGTACACGGGTTTAAGTGGTTTTCACAATGTAAACAAAAACAACCTAGATGCTGAGTTTGACGCTTGTACCAGTAATTTAAAACCTCTGGAAGAACTGTCTCATGATGAACACATTAATGACTTGTATAATAATTTATTAGAAAACGCAGAAGAATAATCAATAAAAAGCCTCCCAAGAACCTTGAGAGGCTTTACCTTCATATAATTATTCTATAACAACTTAGCTTTATAAGCAAATTTTATTAACAAAAATACTGTTCTTATAAATTACTTGTACTACACAAAAAGGGTAGGATAACACACATTAGAGCCATTTATTCTCTCTTGCTCTATCTATTGCGTCTTCTTTGCAATTCACTTGTAGTTTTAAGTAGATATTTTTTATGTGAAATTTTACAGTATCAATACTTATGTCTAGCTCTTTTGATACGGATTTATAACTTTTGCCTTCTACTAGTTTGGTAAGAACCATATTTTCTTTGTCGGTTAATGGATTCTGAATCTTTTTCTGTTTACTAAAAGATTCCACAACCATTCGAGCTATATTGGTACTCATGGGTGCTCCACCGTGCATTATTTCATCAAAGGCTTCAACTAATTTAATTTGATTAGAATTTTTAGTTAAATAGCCATTTGCCCCAGCACAAAGTGCTTCAAATACCTTTTCACTGTTTTCAAAAACAGTTATGATTAAAATTTTAAGTGTTGGCTTTTTCTTTTTAATATAGACAGTACCTTCTATACCAGACATGCCAGGCAAATCAATATCCATAAGGATTATTTGAGGATTTAATAAATCTAAAAATTTTATAGCTTCTTCACAAGTAGCAAAGTCTCCACAAACTTCATAGTTTTCCGAGGCATTTATTAAAACATTAAATCCTTTTCTTACATCCTCGTTGTCTTCAATAATCAATATTTTGTCTTTGACCTTATGCACACACAAAAGTACTAAATTTGAAATAAGTTTATACTACACAAAACGGGTAGGAAAATTATGCTTTTATGAGTTTAAATATATGCTTTGTTCCTTTAGTATCTGAAACACATTGCCAGTTTGCATTTATTTTTTGACATCTTTTTTAGATATTATTTAATCCTCTCCTCAAATTATGATGCTCGAGGTCAAAACCTTTCCCATTGTCAAATAATGAAATTATCAAAAAATCATCTTCATACATTACACTAAAACTTACTTTAGTACAGAATGAATGTTTAGCAGCATTTGTAAAAATTTCTTTAATTATATATATCAATTGTCTTCCAGAATTATTGGCAATTCGAAAAGTATCATTTAAAAGAAAATTTGTTTCAGCATAAAAATCAATTTCTAAATTATGAAAAAACACTTCCCCAAATTCTCTCAAATACAAAAATAATTCATAAGGATAATCACTTTTAATGTCTATAGACCAGATAAAATCTTTTGTACCGTCAAACAATTCTTTCGATCTCAAATCAATAGTTTCAAGCATAGAATTAATTTCTGGTTCTGCTTTTATTTTGTAGAGTACAGACTGAGACAGCAAACTGATACTAGCTAATTTGTTTCCCATTTCATCATGAAAATCTTTTGCCAAATCTGCCCTTAAGCTACTAATCTCCTCTGTTTTTTCTTTTAATTTTTTTTCAAGTAACAATATCTGATTAGCTTTCAACAACTCAAGTTCTTTATTAGTCTTTTGTAAAGTTTTAACAAAAACAATCAAGATGGATGACAACAAAATAAATATAAAAACATAAGTTAAAATATGATGATTACTTGTGTTTGCTAGTACGAAATTTTTAAAATCTACTTGATATCCAAAATGATCTTGATAATACAAATATGAAATATAGACTAAAATTACTCCCAACATTATAAGACCTGTAGTTATGCTTACAATCAAATATGCACATACCAAATTGAGTGACAACCAAATAATATCCGCAGAATAAATCCCCCCAGTATGATATATACTAATAAAAGTTGGAAGTAAGCCTATAATTGCTGTTTGAGTTAAGATTAAGTTTAATTTATCAGTATATTTTAGCTGTAATAAAACAAAAAGCAGGAATACTATTCCTCCTATGTTTGAACATTGCTTTACAACATTATGTGGCTGATCCCAAATAAAATAAATACTATATAGAAAAATAAAAATAAAAAGTACAACCATAAGCCTGCTTGCCCAAAATGCTTTTCTGAAATTTGGGTGCGCAGGATTTTGTAAACTTGGATGTATAAAATATTCAAACATCTATTTTAGTTGTCTCAAATATAATTGAATCGTGTTTTCTAAACCATAAATCAGTGCATCACAAATAAGTGCGTGCCCAATTGACACTTCATCTAAATTTGGAATCTGTTGATGAAAATATGCTAAATTTTCTAAACTCAAATCATGACCAGCATTTAATCCCAAACCTAGTTCAAAAGCACGCTTTGCGGCTTCTTTATAGGGCAATATAGCTTCTTCCCTATTTTGAGTATAACCAACCGCATAAGGTTCAGTATAGAGTTCTATCCTATCTGTTCCTGTAGTCTTAGCATATTCAACTTTTTCAATATCAGGATTTAAAAATATAGAAACACGAACTCCGTAAGACTTTAATTCATAAACAACACCTTTTAAAAATTCTTGATGTGTCTTTGCATCCCAACCAGTATTTGAAGTAATAGCATCAGGCGGGTCTGGCACCAATGTAGCCTGTGCTGGCTTTACTAATTTTACCAATTCTAAAAAACGTGCATCAGGATAACCCTCAATATTAAATTCAGTAGTTACTACTTTACTTAAATCTAAAACATCTTGATACGTAATATGTCTTTCGTCGGGTCTTGGATGCACAGTAATACCCTGAGCTCCAAACTCTTCACAAATCAATGCAGTTTTTACTACATCCGGATTATTGCCCCCTCTAGCATTGCGTAGAGTTGCAATTTTATTGATATTTACACTTAACTTTGTCACTTTAATTTGGTAAGTTAAAATAAGCTTTATATTTTCGCAAAAATGGGTATTTTCTAAACAAAAGAAAACTTTTATGAGCTTAAAACTAAAAATAGAAGCAGATATTAAAAAAGCAATGCTTGCAAAAGAGAAAGATGTACTTCAAGCATTAAGAAGTATAAAATCTTTAATACTTTTGGCAGAGACAGAAAAAGGTGCTCAAGAAGATTTAACAGCCGATGCAGAATTAAAACTTTTGACTAAAGCTGCTAAACAAAGAAGAGAGTCAGCTGAAGTATTTGGCCAGCAAGGCAGAACAGATTTACAAGCTGTTGAACAAAAAGAACTAGAAGTAATCGAAAGATATTTACCAAAACAACTTTCAGAAGAAGATTTAACTGTAAAGCTAAAAGAGATAATTGCGACAGTTGGTGCATCATCTGCAGCAGATCTAGGCAAAGTTATGGGAGTAGCTTCAAAAGACTTAGCCGGAATGGCTGATGGTAAATTAATTTCTGTAAAGGTAAAAGAACTACTTTCGTAAATATCAATGAGCATTATTGATATTATACTACTTCTATTACTTATTCTAGGAGCATATCTGGGCTACCAGAAAGGTTTATTAATGGAGCTTGTGAATACAGGCTCGTTAATCTTAGGAGTAATAATAGGTTTAAAATATTGGGAAAAAGGAGCGGTTTTGGTTCAAAAACAATTTGAAAACATACCCAATTTTTTACATATCATCGGATTTATAATTGTATTTATTGCGGTACTTTTACTCGTCCGACTCATCGGAAAGATTGTGAAGTTAACATTGAACAAATCATTCCTTGGCACATTAGATAATCTTTTAGGAGCATTATTAGGTATTTTAAAATGGGTTCTATGTGTAGGTTCTTTTCTATACGCCATCATGAAATATCCAATTTTAGACATTAATATTTTGATACAAAAAAGCTTTGTTTGCAATATATTAGTAAAGATTATCCCAAAAGTGTTACTTTTGTGGTAAAGTTTAGTATCACATTATATCTTCAAAATAAGAAAATAATATTTTTATATGAGTTTACTGATTGAGCAAAAGAATGGATTTAAATACATAGACCAAGGACAGGGAGATGTATTGTTGCTATTGCATGGTCTATTTGGAGCTTTAAGTAACTGGAATGACGTCATAGAGTATTTTTCAAAGCAACATAGGGTAATCATACCTATGCTACCCATCTATGAAATGCCAGCCAGAACAGCCAGCGTTGACGGTTTAGTTGATTATGTTGAAAAATTTGTAGACATGATGGGCTTAGATAAAATGTGCATCTTGGGTAATTCTCTTGGAGGTCACGTTGGACTTGTATATACATTAAGAAAACCTGCTAAAGTTACCCATCTTGTACTTACAGGAAGTTCTGGTTTGTTTGAAAACTCAATGGGTGGTTCATATCCTAAAAGAGGAAATTATGATTTTATCAGACAAAGAGTAGAATATACATTTTACGACCCTAAAACTGCTTCAAAAGATTTGGTTGATGAAGTATACGAAATAACTTGTAGTATACCAAAATGTATGAATATTGTACAAATTGCCAAGTCTGCACAAAGACATAACATGGCGAAAGATATACAACAAATTACGCAGCCAACACTATTAGTTTGGGGGTTAAATGACACCATTACACCTCCTATGGTAGGTCATGAATTCAACAGACTTATCCCAAATTCAGAACTAAGATTTATAGATAAATGCGGCCATGCTCCCATGATGGAACATTCTACTATATTTAATGGTTATGTAACTGAGTTTCTTTTAAAAAATAAATAGTGACTACAGAAGAATTAATTGACCCAAGTATAGAAATACTAACTCCTACTCAGACGGTAGAAGATGTTGTGGATATCATGCAAAATTCAGAACATCACATTTTACCAGTGGTGTTTGAAAATAAATTTATTGGGTTTGTTAAAGAAGATCAGCTCTTAAATATTTTAGATTCTGAAAAAGAAATAGGTTATTTCCCTATCGACAACAAAGAACATTTCATTAAAAACACAGAGCATGTTTACAATCTAGTACATCATTACATTAAATACAATACCACAATCTTAGCAGTATTAGACGAAAACAACAATTACATTGGCACTGTAACTCAAGACAACCTTAGACTCCTTTTTAAGGATTGGTTATGTTTTACCACTGAAGGAGCCATAATAGTTTTAGACATCAACATACTCACATATTCATTATCTGAAATATGTAGAATTGCAGAGTCAAATGGTGTTAAAATTTTAAGTGCAGAAATAACAGAAGATTTTAATAATAAAAACAAAAACTACTTAACTCTTAAGTTCAACACAGATGAACTTTCTCGTGTAGTAGCAGCTTTTGAGAGGTACCAATACACTGTAGTGTCTGTTTACCATAATCCTCAGTTTGACAATATAGACCAACAACGACTAGATAACTTATTAAAGTTTTTAAACATATAGAACATGCTACTTACGATACATGGTAGAATCTTTAAGGATGAATACACAAGCCACATAAAAGATTTGTTTATTTATCTATCAAAAATCGAATGTAGCTTAGTAATCCAAAGTGATTATTATAACTTTTTAGTAAAAAAAAATATTTTAACAGAAGGAGCTTACAAAAAATACACTGACAAATTAGACTATCCCTCAGGTGCAAATTTTCATTTAAGTCTTGGAGGAGATGGCACTTTATTAGAATCCGTAACTCATATTTGTGAAAAACAAACTCCTATGTTAGGTATCAATGTAGGAAGACTTGGATATCTAGCACCTGTATCACCAAAAGACATCATACATGCTCTCAATGAATTATTTTCAGGAAACTACACTCTTGAAAAAAGAACATTAATACACATAGATTCTGACAAAGACATCTTTTCTGGATTAAACTTTGGGTTAAATGAACTAGCAATTCTAAAGAGAGATACCTCATCAATGATTATAGTTCATACGTATTTAAACAATGAATTTTTGAACTCTTATTGGGCCGACGGGCTTCTAATATCGACGCCAACAGGCAGTACAGGATATTCTTTAAGTTGTGGTGGGCCAGTTCTTATGCCTCAATCAAATAGCTTCATTATAACACCTGTTAGTCCTCATAATTTAAATGTGAGACCTATGATAGTTTCAGATGATGTTGAATTAAGCTTTGATGTAGAAATAAGAGCTAAAAAGTTTTTGGTAGCACTAGATGCCCGATCAGTTGCTGTAGGTAACAAAACTAAATTAACAGCAAAAAAAGAAAAATTTAACGCCGTATTAGTCAATTTAAATTCAGTAAAATATTTAAATACTCTCAGAAGTAAATTAAATTGGGGTTTAGACATCAGAAATTAAAAAAAAATTGGTTTAAACAAAGATTTTTTTTTAAATTTGCGTACTTTGGAATAATTCAAGAATTAATATAATTTTCCTATGAAGATTCGTTTACTAATATTGCTATTTATGGGCACCATATTGTCTGAGGGACAAGTAAGATATGGCGAAAAGAAAAAGTATTCTAGTTATGGCGTTTGTGTAAACGTATTTAACTATGTTGGAGAATTAGATCCAGGACCAAGTTTTATATCTCCGTCTATTAGATATACAAGACCAAGTTTAGGTATTACTTACGTAAGAAGAATAAAACCAGCTCTTTCTTGGAGAGGTACATTTACGTATGGTCGTATCAAAGGAGATGACTATATCAGTGCAAACGAAAAAGGCAAAAACGTTGGTAGAAAAGTTAGAAATTTAAATTTCAAAAACAATATTTGGGAACTTAAAGGTGACTTAATATTTGATTTTATTGGTCACAATGAAAGATATGAAAAAAGACACGAATACGTTCCTTACGGGTTTATAGGTTTAGCAGTTTTCAAACACGATCCTAAAGGACAGATTCCTGATGGTTTTACAGGTGCTGGAGATTGGGTTAAATTAAGACCACTTCAAACAGAAGGAAAAGCATATTCTCCTATTGGTGTAGCAATACCATTTGGATTAGGCTTTAGATATAAACTAGCAAAAAACTGGGATTTAGCATTTGAAGTAGGTTGGAGATATACATTCACTGATTATTTAGATGACGTTTCAAGCACTTACGGAGATCCTATGAAAATGTCTGCACTAGGAAGATTAATGTCTTTTAAATCTGCATACATCACAGACCCTACAGTAGCAACTGGTGCAGTAACTCCTGTACTTGACCCAAATGGAAATACGATAGCATTACCTGATGGACAAATATTACAAACTATTGATTCTTATGGTGGTGAATATGTTACTACAAGTGATGGTTCTGTAAAATGGAAAAGCGATGACCTTAGAGGTGACAAAAATAAAGATTGGTATATTGTAACTGGTTTACATCTAACTTATATTCCTCCACTTAGAGTGGTTTGTCCAAAATTCAGAAATTAATATAATAAATTGAAAAGAATAGCGTTCAAAACAGTAAGTATGAAATCACTTGCTGTTTTTTTATTTTTATCGTGTTTAACAACTTTTGCTCAAAAAGCAGAGGTTGGAGTTATGGCTGGTGCCTACACATCAAAAGGAGAAATGAATAGATTTCCAAATCCATTATTTTCGAGTATTGGTGGTGGTGCATTTTTCAGATACAATGTTACTCCTGTTTCTGCATTTAGATTAGCTGCAAATGTAGGTACATTTTGGGGTACAGATGCTGTAAGTAGCCAATACATGAACAAACAAAGAAATGGAAAGTTCTTCAATTCCATAATAGAAGGTATTTTGTTGTATGAATACAACTTCTTAAACTATAGAGAAAACAGTAAGACTTTCAAACGCTCGTCAAAATGGTCTCCTTATATATGTGGAGGTCTTGGATTTTTCAACTCTACATTATCTACTAAAGATAGCAAAAAAGGAGGATTATGTTTCCCAATGGGCTTAGGATTAAAATATAAACTTACTAAAAAATTAAATATTGGAGCAGATGTTTTAGCTCGAAAAACATTTATTGACGGATTAGACGGACAAAATAATCTAGACAACTCTACCCCTCAAACCAGTTATCAAACTGACAAAGATTGGTATTATTCTGCATGTGTAACTTTTAGTTATACCTTTTATTCAATTCATTGTCCTGAAAATAGCAGAAAGTAAAATCAAATTGGATTTTATATAAAATTAAGCCAAATTGCGGATTATTTAGATTTTAACAAGTGCAAGATTCAGATCATAATAAAGAAATAGATAAAAACAACATTCCTGAGCACGTGGCTATCATAATGGATGGAAACGGAAGATGGGCAAAGAAAAAAGGTGCATTAAGAATATTTGGTCATACAAATGCTTTAACGGCAGTTCGTGAATCTGTTGAGGGATGTGCTGAATTGGGCGTTAAATTTCTTACACTATACGCTTTTTCTACAGAAAACTGGAACAGACCCAAGGATGAAGTAGAAGGACTAATGGATTTGTTGGTAAAAGCTATAAAAGATGAGGTTCCTACTTTACAGAAAAATGGAATTCGCCTGAATGCTATCGGTGATTTAAAATCTCTACCTCAAAAATGTCAAGACAATTTGAATAGTGCAATAAAAGACACAAGTTCTAATACTAAAATGACTCTAACTCTAGCATTGAGCTACAGTGGGAGATGGGAAATTAAAAATGCTTGTCAACAAATTGCTGAAGATGTTGCCAGTGGTAAATTGTCACCAACAGACATTTCAGAAGAAGTAATAAGTACTTATATGTGTACATCTCAGATGCCAGATCCCGAATTGATGATTAGAACAAGTGGTGAAATGCGAATCAGTAACTTTTTAATCTGGCAATTAGCTTATGCCGAATTATATATTACCCCTACCCTATGGCCTGATTTCAGAAAAAAACATCTCCATGAAGCATTGATAGACTATCAAAAGAGAGAAAGAAGATTTGGCAAAACAAGTGAACAAGTAATAAAAAATTAAATATGTATAAATTTTTTGTAGTAATAAGTGTGGTATTATCTCATGTTTTTTTGGGACAAGAATTTTTCCAAGAAAACAAATACAACCTTAGTTACACCAATCCTGACGTATACACCATCAAAGACATTAAAGTAGAAGGAGTTAAATTTTTAGACCCAAGTACTATAATCTCTATTTCTGGTTTGAGAATTGGCTCTGAAATAAAAATCCCAGGAGACAACATCCAAAATGCTGTATATAAAATTTGGGATCAAGGTTTTGTAGAAGATATTAAAGTAGAGATAGTAGAAACATTTGGAAAAGAAATTACTTTAAAATTCTTAGTTGCAGAAAGACCAAGACTTTCCTCTTTCAACTTCAAAGGTTTAAGAAAATCTGAGGAAGATGAAGTTAAAGGCAAAATGAAATTGATAAAAGGTAAAATTGTTACGGAAGCTATCAAAAAAAACGCACAAGCTGTAATAAAAAAATATTTGTTTGAAAAAGGTTTTGGAAACGCACAAGTAAACGTAAGTGAACAAAAAGATTCTCTTTTTAGCAATAGTGTTATTGTAACTTTTAATGTACAAAAAAATAAAAAAGTTAAAATAAAATCTGTTGATTTTACAGGTAATGATGTTTTCACCGATCAAAAACTAAGATCAAAATTTAAAAAAACTAAACAAAAAGGCTTTTTCAAGTTCTACCAAAGTCATAAATTCAACAACAAATTATACGAAGAAGACAAACAAAAACTTCTAGCTTTTTACCAAAAAAATGGTTTTAGAGACATAGAAATCAAATCTGATAGTATTTTCTATTATCCTTCAAAATCAAAGAAAAAACAGAAGAAATATGCAGGAATTGCTATTAATCTTTCTGAAGGTAAAAAATATTATTTTAGAAACATAAACTGGACAGGAAACAACTTATACTCCGACAGTGTTTTGAGTAGGATTTTAAATATCAGAAAAGGGACAGTATATAACAAAGAAGTTTTAGACAGTAAACTTACATTTAATCCGAACGGTACTGATGTGAGTTCGTTATATCTTGATGACGGATATTTATTCTTTACGGTTGATCCTGTTGAAACAACGATTGAAAACGACTCTGTGGATATAGAAATGAGAATTTACGAAGGCTCTCAAGTTACCATAGATAAAATCAATATTTATGGAAATACCAAAACTAATGATCATGTTATTTTAAGAGAAATAAGAACTAAACCTGGGGCTAAATTTAGTAGAGCGGATTTAGTGCTTACTCAAAGAGAACTTTCACAAATGGGTTATTTTAATCCAGAAAAAATAGACATTCAACCTGTGCCTAATGCGGCAAAAGGGACTGTGGATATAAATTATACGGTAGAAGAAAAACCTAGTGATCAGATTCAATTGTCTGGTAGTTATGGTGGATATTATGGTTTAGTAGGTTCTTTAGGTCTTGTATTTAATAATTTTTCATTAAGAAATATAAATGATACTAAAAAATGGGATCCATTACCATCTGGTGATGGACAGCGATTTAGTGTTAATTTTCAGTCTACTGGTAGACAGTACACTAACTATTCTTTGTCATTTACAGAACCTTGGCTTGGTGGTAAAAAACCAAATGCACTTACGGTAAGTATTTCTCGTTCGTCACAAGATCCTTCTAGAAGAGGGCTCTGGGCTACTAACACTTACACAAGTACTTCTACAAACGCCAAATTAAAAGTTCTTAATTTATCTGTAAGTCTTGCAAAAAGATTGACAGATTTAGACTGGAGATTGACTTGGGCTAACGGAGTAAGTTATAGTAGATATGACCTAGCCAATTACCAAATAGGTTCTTATTTCAATGAACAAACTAACTCTGTAGATGCGATCAACAATGGAATTTTTAACAACTTTAACTTTACGTCAACGTTGTCAAGAAACAGTTTAGATGATGTAACTTATCCAAAAGCAGGTTCAACTATGTCTGTTTCATTGGCATTAACACCACCTTATTCATTGTTTAAATCTGCAAATCAAATTGCAAACGAGAGTACGCATGACCGTCTGAAATTGGTTGAATATAACAAGTTGATGGTTGACTATTCATATTTTACAAAATTGATAGGTAAATTAGTAATCAATACACGTGCTCACTTTGGATTATTGAGTGGATACAACAAGAAAATTGGTCCAGGTGTATTTGAGAGATTTAACCTTGGGGGGAATGGCCTTACTGGTATGAATAGCTTTATATTAGGTTATGATCTAATTCCTCTAAGAGGTTATGCTTCTGGATTCTTAAGACCAACTTCTACTACTCCATCTGCTGTGGCTTACAACAAATTTGTTGCAGAAATGAGGTATCCTGTATCTTTGAATCCTATGGCAACAGTATATGTTTTGGGTTTTGCTGAAGGGGGTAATTCATTTGTAACTAGTAAAGATTACAATCCATTTAACTTATACAGAAGTGCGGGAGTAGGTGCACGTATATTCATGCCAGCATTTGGTATGATTGGTCTAGATTATGCGGTTCCATTTGATCAAGTTCCTGGAGCTGGTGATAATTGGAAAAACACTACTTACTACAATCGATTTATATTTACAATAGGTCAACAATTGAGATAACATGAAAAATAAATTTTTGGTACTTGGTTTGCTATTCTTTTCTCAGATTCTATTTGCACAGAAATTTGGCTACATAGATTCTGAAGCTATATTAAAAAAAATGAAAGAATATGATCAAGCTCAAAAAGATATAGATAAAATAACCGAAAAATGGACGTTAGAAGTTTCGGATAAACAAAAAGAGGTACAGAAGTTAAAAGAAGATTTTGCAATAGCAGAATTATTACTTACTGATGATATCAAAAAAGAGCGTCTGGACACTATTGCTAAAAAAGAAAAAGCAAGTAAAGAACTTCAAAACAAATACTTTGGATATGAAGGGATGCTTTTTCAAAAAAGGCAAGAAGTAATGAAACCCGTAAGAGAAAAATTATTTGCTGCGGTGCAGAAGGTTTGTAAATCAAAGCAGATTCAAATAATGTTTGACAAAGCTGCTGATGTGGTGATGATTTATTCTGATCCAAAGCACGATTATACAGATTTTGTGTTAGAAGCCCTGGGCTTAGGAGACAAACAAGACTCAATAGATAACAAAAGAGATAAAGACAATTAATTAACAAATAAATAGTTCAAATTTTTAAACATGAAAGTAATATTAAAACCAATTGTATTATTTGCTGTAACAGTAATGACTGCATTACAAATAAATGCACAAACTAAACCACTTAAACTAGGTTATGTAAATGTGGAAGAAGTTCTCTATCAAATGCCTGAAAGCAAGCAAGTAGAATCTGACCTTAAAACTTACAGAGGACAGCTTGAAACTCAATTGTCTACAAAAATGAAAGAATATGAAGAAAAATATAAAGCATACGAAGCAGGTGGTGCTATGATGGCAGCATCTGTAAGAAGTATGAAAGAACAAGAGCTTCAATCTTTACAAACACAAATTCAGGAGTTTCAGAAAAACGCCGAAATGGATTTACAAAAGAAACAAAATGATTTACTAGAACCTGTTCTTAATAAAATTAAAAAAGCAATTGATGATGTTGCTGATGAAAATTCATATACATGGATTTTTAATTCTGACGAAGGAATGGGTGGTTCTAACATCATAAAAATGCCTAAAGATGATAACATTACAAATCTTGTATTGAAAAAACTTGGTGTTACGCCTTCTGCTACAGGCACAGGTGCTGTTACTACTCCTACTAAAACTACTACTGCTCCTGCAAAAAAATAATTACATAGAAAATATAAACATAAAAAGCACCTTCATCGGTGCTTTTTATGTTTTTTTAGGGGCTTTATTCTTTTCAGGAAAGGCTGTATTAATAAAATATATGTACAGCGAAGTGCCTGAACTAAACCATGTCACTCTTTTAGCTTTAAGAATGGGTTTCTCTTTACCATTCTTTTTATTGATTGCATTTTTCCGTTTAAAAAAGCCTAATTCTTCCGAATCTCATCTTGACCGTAAAGATCAATTTACAATTATTGGACTTGCATTATTTGGATACTATTTATCAAGTGTATTTGATTTTTGGGGACTAGAATATGTATCTGCAAGTGTAGAAAGGCTTATATTATTTATATATCCCACTTTAGTTGTTGTAATTTCTCTAGTTATATATAAAAGAAGGATAAGCAAAATTATAATTATAGCACTGTTATTTGCATACACAGGCATTGCTCTCGTATTAGGATTTGAGAACGAACAAACACATCATTTAAAAGGAAGCATTCTTATCATATTGGCGGCTATAACCTACGCCTCTTACTTAGTTGGCTCAGAATATATGATACAAAAATTAGGAAATGTTTTATATACATCTATAGTGATGTCATTAGCCTGTATTTTTGTACTGATTGACTATTTTATAAGAGGTAGTATTTCAATACTATCATTACCCGTTACCATCTTGGCTCAAGCACTGTGTATGGCTATTTTTTGCACAGTAATTCCTTCATTTTTAATTTCAGAAGGTATTAAAAAAATAGGTTCAGCCAATGCGGCTGTTGTTGCGAGCATAGGGCCTATTAGTACTTTGTTTTTGGCAAATTATTTTTTAGGAGAAACTATTACAAACATCCAACTATTGGGAACAGTTTTAGTTCTTGTAGGTGTCATGCTCATCAGTATATTTGGTAAAAAACCAGATCCAATTTCTAAAAAATAATATTCTATTTCTTTGATTTTAGTCTTTTATACAATAATTGGTTTAGTTTGTATGATACATACGCTGATCCAACACCAACTATTCCACCCATAACAACATCGCTAGGATAATGCACCCCTAAATGTAATCTTGAGTAGGCAATTACACTTGCAAAAGTATAGGCTGGTACGCATACATACCATTTTTTATATTCTAACGATAATGAAGTGGCTGTAGCAAAAGCCATGGATGTATGCCCTGAAGGAAACGAAAAACTACCCGCCGGCCCTGAATGTTCCAAATAAGGGTAAGTAACAAATGGTCGTTCTCTACGGACTAGGTGTTTCAAACTTGTAGTAATTACTGTGGAGATGAAAAGTGATCCCAACTGACTAGTGAATCTTTTGTAATTCAAAGAATCCTTTTTCACTAAAGCATTTATAAATAAACAAGTAGTTGTACCTATAGAAACATAATTTACTGATGCAGAAACATCTAACATGAAAGGATCTAACTTGTGAGATCTGTGCTGATTGATATATTTCAGAATATAGATATCTATATTCTGAGCATACAAATAATTCGATAAGATAAAGACAAATAAATATAAATATTTAACCATAAATAGTGCTGCCTAAAAGAATAGACAGCACTAAATTAAGTTTATTTTCCGAACAATTTTGCCCAAAAACCTTTAGATTTTACTTTAACTTCTTCTACTTTAGTTTCAGCCACTTTAGAAATTTCTTCTACTTTGTGTTTTGCCGTTTCCACAGCTTCTGCTGCCTCTGATTTAAACTCGTTTACTTTTTCTTGTACATCCGCTTTAAATTCGTTAATGTTCTGTTCACTAAACGTTTCTTGAACATTTGCTTTTGTGTTTTCATAAAAGCCTACTGCATCGTTTGCAAACTCTGAGGTCTGTTCTTTTACGTTTTCAATAAATCCATTGGCTTGATCTTGGAAATTATTAATGTAATTTTCTTGAACATTTGCCTTCGTATTTTCATAAAAACCAACTGCATCGTTTGCAAATTCAGAGGTCTGCTCTTTTACATTATCGATGAAATTATTGGCTTGTTGCTGAAAATTGTTTATGAAACCCCCAGTTTCATTTGAAACATCTTGTTGGGTTTCGTTTAAATTATTCTGTACAGAATCGTTTATGTTGTTTTCATTTTCATTGTTTTCCATATTCATTTTTTTAAAGAGCTTTAACTGCCTGAAAATTAATCATTAATACGTACAAAAACAAGAAACCCCGTCAAATGTTGACGGGGTTTAGTTACATAAACATCACAAAACATACATCAATGAATATCATCGATAGAAAATTTATCAACTAATAATCCTAATAATTTATCATGTGTCTCCATATACAATGGATCATGTACTATTTCTTTTTTGTTTCTTGGCCTATGAAGAGGAACGTCCACAATCTCTTTAATGGTAGATGCAGGTCCGTTATTTAATACCACTACCCTATCAGCCAAGAATATAGCTTCATCTATGTCGTGCGTTACAATAATGATTGTCTTTTCACGATTGTCTAGATTCCACAACTTAAGAAGTTCTACGTGCATAGAAGACTTGGTAAGTGCATCAAGAGCACCAAATGGTTCATCTAATAACAAAATTGATGGGTTGATAGCAAAAGCTCTTGCAATAGCCACTCTTTGTTTCATACCACCAGACAATTGCCCTGGCAACTTATCTTTATGTTCGTAAAGGTTTACCATTTTAAGGTTTTTCTCTACGTGTTCCAATTTTTGTTCTTTAGACCAATCTTTATATACACTGTCTACAGCTTCAAAAATATTTTTAGAAACAGTAAGCCACGGTAATAATGAATAATTTTGAAAAACGATACCTCTGTCTGGTCCAGGCCCTTTTACTACTTTTCCATTAGCAATAACCTCTCCACCTGTAGGCAATGTCATACCACTGATAGTACCCATGAGTGTAGATTTACCACAACCAGAGTGACCAATAAGTGCAATGATTTCACCTTTTTTAATGTTTAAATCAATTTCTTTTACCGCAGTATAAACTCCTTTTGGAGTATCAAAAGATACTGTTACGTTTTTTATTTCTATACTATTTGGGCGTATTGCCTCAGTAGTTGTTGTTTCCATTTTGATAGATTCTGATGTAGTTTCCATATGAATATTATTTGGGAGTTTAAATATTTAAAATATTGCCTTACAATGCATTACTAAGTATTCAAACTAAGATTATTTTATGCTTTGTATGAAACTTTTTCTTGTAAATAAGTGAAAAATTTATCAAGGATAATACCAACTACCCCAATCACTAGTATAGCTGTTAATAATCTACCTAGATCACCACCGTTGTAACTTTCCCAAGCAAAAAATCCTAAACCGTTACCACCAGACAACATTTCACCAGCCACAATAACCATCCAAGCTATACCGATACTTAATTTTAAACCTGTAAAGATGTGAGGTAATGTAAATGGTATTAATATCTTAGTTACATACTTCCATAATGAAAAGCCAAAAGCTTTTGCTACATTTTTGTGATCTGCAGGAATAGAAGCCACCCCAAACGCCGTGTTAATAAGTGTAGGCCACAATGAAGTAATGATAATCATAAACACAGTAGCACCACCTGCAGAACTAAGGGCAATCATACCTAAAGGAAACCACGCTAAAGGCGAAACAGGTTTTAACAATTGAACTACAGGATTCAAAATACTCATTCCAATTTTAGACGAACCCATGATAAGCCCTAATGGAATAGCCAATAATGAACCTAAAATAAAACCAGCCAAAACCCTACCCAAAGAACCTATAAGTTTCACTGTTAAGCTTTTAAGAGCACTGTCTTGATAGTTTTGTTGAGGATCGAACGTATTCAAAATCCATTTTTCGGTAGCTGATTCTTTAGAAACCACATTCATACCTACTTCCATCATAAATGTTTGACCAAATGATATGTTTTTACCATAAAGCAAACTATCTTCTTTTAATACACTACCTAGTGTGTCTATGGTAGCAATGGGACCAGGAATTTGCTGTGAGTCACTTTCTTTTCCTGGTTCTGGAGCTGTTCTCCATGAAACTATTTGCCAAATAAACGAAAGCAAAAGTAAACCTAGAGCCCCGTATATATAAGGAGCAAACTTTAAGAATGTCCATTTAATACTTGATTTCATAATTTTATATTTTAGAATGTTTTGTGATAATTTTATTCTTGAAGATTTTAAAAACAAGATTCAAGAAGTAACAAGGTTTCATCTTGAATCTTGTAGTATGTACTGATTATTTTTTACACTTAGAAAGGTAATCAGCAGGATTGTTAGGATCAAAAGATACAGGATCCGCTGCAATTGTGAATGGTTTCATGTCATCAGCTTGCATAGGTACTCCCATTTCTTTAGCAACTTCTGCATATAACTCTTCCATGATAATTTTATCAGCTATTGCTTTGTAATCTGCTGGTAATGAAGGCAAATAACCTACTCTAGCGTACTGAGTCATAAACCAAATACCGTGAGACAAACGAGGCATGTTTACGTAACCGTTGTTGTAGAATCTCATGTAGTTTCCTTTGTATTTAATTACCCCAAGTTCACAACCCAAATCAGAAGAACCTTTCATTCTAGCTTCAAGTGAAGACAACTGAGCTTTAGCGTTTACATATCTAGAATCAGCAATGATTGAAGCAACAGAAGATATATTTTTAGGATCATCTATGTATTTACAAGCTTCGAAGATTGCTTTCATTACTTTTTTCAAAGTTTCTTTTTTGCCATCTGCAAAATCTTTGTTCACAACCAAAGCTTTTTCTGGGTGATTGTTCCACAAATCTTGAGATGCAACATGCGTGAAACCTACGTTTTGAGCTGCCGCAACTGCATTCCATGGCTCACCTACACAATACGCATCCATGTTACCAACGCGCATATTTTGTACCATTTGCGGAGGAGGAATTGTAATAATATTTGCAGATTTTTGAGAAAGACCCGCTTGAGTCATCCATAATCTCAACCAGATATCGTGAGTACCACCTGGGAAAGTCATTGCAAAAGTAACTTTACCTTGTTTTTGCTGAAGAGATTTTACAGCCGCAGGAACTTTATTAAATTCTTTATAACCAACTTGACCACATACTTCTTTAGACATGGTAATACCTTGACCGTTGTTGTTAAGAACCATAGCAATTCTCATGGTTTGTCCAGCATTACCACCCACACCTGTGTATACTGAAAACGGCATACCAAACAAACAATGAGCACCGTCAATCTCGCCAGTGAGTATTTTATCTCTTACGTTTGCCCATGATGCTTCTTTACTAAGAACTACGTTTACACCATATTTAGCAAAAAAACCTTTTTCTTTTGCAATTACTAACGGAGCACAATCTGTAAGTGGAATAAAACCTAATTTTACTGTTTCTTGAGCTACAGAGGTTAGAGCCGTAGCTGCCATAAACAAGCCTGTGAGAGCTTTTTTGATGTTGAATGTTCTAAATAAACGCTTCATATAAGTAATAGTTTTTAATTTAAAGATATTTTTAAAGTAAGCCCTTCTAAAAACGAAGGACTTATTTGTTTAAATTTTTAAGTAATTAGAAAATTAGTTAGAGATAGGCTGTGGTTTTTGGAATAAGAAATCCGGACGGATGTTTAACATCACATAAGCCCATTTGTTAAAAGTTTCTCTAGAATCTGGAGCAAAACCTTTTACAACATTAACTGTATTTTTTGAGAAGAAAGCAGAAGCACCTAATTCTACGTTACAGAATCTGTTGAATTGATAGTTGGCTACAATGTCAATTTCTTGTCCATAAGTTTTACTTTGTTTTTCAAAAGTAGTAGAACCTGTTTTCTTTAAGTATACATCTGCTGCAGAAGCAAAGTAGTGTCCGTCTACGATAATGTTGAATGCAGAACTGTGATCATATTTAAATCTGAAATACAAATCTTGCAAACCTGTTTTAGGAGAACCAGTACCTACGTAGAAGTAGTCCATATAACCCCACCATCTGTGCGGAGTACCGTATAGAGGGTCAAATCTTTCATTTTTGTTAGCATTTCTTTCTGCTCCACCATTAACAGCTGCTGCTGATGTTTGAGTATAGTTAGTAGAGTTACCAGACAAGTACTCATAACCTGGACCAAACGAGAATTTACCTTTAGAGAATAACGTGTACAAGAAGAAATGAGAAGCATTTAGTTTTGTACCAGAACCTGCCTTATCACTTATAGCACCCATTTGATAATAAGCACCCCCATTAATCACTGCTTTCAGAGTTGAAACATTACCAAATTGTGTATTAAATTGACCACCTAATGTTATTCTTGTATTTAATTTATTTCCAGTGGATCCATAATTACGACCTTTAACATTAACAGTATCGTAGGTCATTGTTTGTACAGAATCTTGACCTTTTACCCCCTTTATAGTATTTAATTTAGGGTTAATCAGTAATGTTTTTGAATACGCATCCCATTGTTGAAAATCATCTTTAAATGCCAATACAGATAACTTGGTTTGATTAAACTTACGTGTTGCATATAGGTATTGGAAAAACTTGTATTGATTTACTTGAGCGTTGGTACTTGGTGCATTACCGTTAAATGGAGTTAGAAAGTTGTTTAGTGTAGTGCTATTTCCTACAGTATAACCCGTATACACAACTCCGTTTGCAGAAGGTATAAATGTACCATTTAACGAAGGCTTAGCTGTGTTACCAGAAATTGTTACAGAATTATTGTTACCTGCTGTATAATTATTTCCAATTACACCAAAAGCATCAGAGTTTTGGTTCATAGCAAAACCTGCGTGTATATCATACCCTTTTTTAAGGATTTTTAAAATTGCCGCATCATGTCTTCTACCTTGTTGTAACCAATCTAGGTTTCCAAGTAATCTTACATCGTCATAAACTATTTCTTGACGACCCACTTTCAACGATAAATTATCAAAGAATTGTAGCTTAGAGTTTGTATCAGCACTAGTTCCTAAAACCACGTCAGCCCAAGCCTGATGTAAAAACAATTTGTTTCCGTCTGCATTGCTTATAGAAGACGCATCTTGTCCCCATACTCTTACATCTCTCAAATCAACGTTAAAGTTCATTTTATCCCATCTGTAACCGATGTTCAAATTGGTTCTTTGAGAAGTGAAATACGCTGGCCATGACTCACCTTTTGCATAAGGATTACCTAGCCCTTGTCTTACCTCTGAACGAGTACGAACTTGTCCGTTGATTGTCCATAATGGCTGACCTACTGGCTGAACGGCTGGTTGTGCAGGTACAAATTGTGCCAGAGCTACATTTGATTGGCTCATTAAGAATGCCAAAACAGAACCTTGTAAAAATTTCTTTAACATACTTATATTTTTAATTGTCAGTTTAATAAAACTACTTAGTTTTTTATTTCTAAGTTTTAAATAGCTTTTAAGTAATTATCTGAAACAAAAGTATAAGTATTTTTCTGCAAATCAATAAATATAAGTATAGTATTATTACTCATTTAAGTAATTATTAGAGTATAATTACTTATTTAAATTAAAATATTAATAACCAATATTAATATATTTATATAAAAAACCACTAAAAAAAGACATGATTCGGCTTAAAACAAAAAAAACTGAGTAATTAAACTCAGTTTTTTTATTCAGAGATCCAAAGAAATGAATCGGGATAATGTATATCAATAGGTTTTTCTTTAAAAATACCAAAAACTGAACTTCCAGAACCGCTCATAGAGGCATAAACGGCCCCTTTTTCATATAAATAATTCTTTATATCACTTATTTTTGAGTATTTAGGAAAAATTGAATCTTCAAAATCATTTTTAAGCAAATCCTTCCAATTACTTATATCAGAAGTTAATACTTGTTTGCAGTTCAATTCCTTCTTACCAGGTTTCACTCCTGCATAAGCAACTGGAGTTGAAATATGTATATGAGGATAGATGATTACAAACACATAAGAACTTAAATCTAAATCAAAGTTTTCAAACTCGTCGCCTTTATTGAAACAATACTTAGGCGTATTTTCTATAAAAAACGCACAGTCACTTCCTAGTTTGCGACAATAATCTTGTAACTGCTCTACACTTGCACCCAAATTAAATTTTTCATTTAAAGCCTTAAGGGTAAATGCAGCATCAGAAGAACCACCACCAAGACCAGCCCCAATAAATACCACTTTGTGCAAATGAATATGTACGCTGGGCAAATCAGGATAGTCTTTTTTAAGAAGTTTGTAAGCTTTTAAACAAAGATTATCGGAGCTGTTTCCTGGAATTTCTATTCCTGAAGAAGTAAATTGCAAATCATCAGACTCTTGAATTTCTAAAACATCGCAAAAAGGAACTGGGTAAAACACCGACTCTATATTATGATAACCATCGGGTCTTTTTTCGGTTATTGATAAACCTAAATTAATTTTTACGTTAGGGAAAACAATCATTTTTGTATTATTAAACAGTTAAGTCTGCTGTTAATATTTCATCTAAAATCTGTAAAGTTTCTATTTGTGTAGGAGCTTCCACTAGTTTTTGTCGGAACGCTTTGATACCGTCAATTCCTCTGAAATAATTGGTATAGTGACTACGCATTTCAAAAACGGCCGTTTTTTCACCTTTCCATTTTACGGCAAATTCTAAATGTTCTTTTACAGCTTCTACCCTATCACGCATTGTAGGTTTAGGCAAAATGTCTCCCGTAGCGAAAAAATGTTTTATTTCATTAAATATCCACGGATACCCAATAGCCGCACGACCCACCATGATTCCATCTACTCCGTATTTATTCTTATATTCCAAAGCTTTTTCAGGACTATCTATATCTCCATTCCCAAAAATAGGCATAGTAATATTTGGATTGTTTTTCACTTCTGCAATAAGCGACCAATCAGCCTCTCCTTTGTACATTTGTGCACGCGTGCGACCATGTATAGTAAGAGCAGCCACCCCCACATCTTGCAAACGCTGTGCAGCTTCTAGAATATTTTTGGTGCTATCGTCCCAGCCCAATCTTGTTTTAACAGTAACTGGTCTGTTACATGCTTTTACTATTTCGGCAGTAATATTTTGCATCTTCACAAGATCTTGTAAGAGTCCTGCTCCGGCACCTTTACAGGCTACTTTTTTCACAGGGCAGCCATAGTTAATATCTACTAATTCAGGATTTGCCGCATCTGCAATTTTAGCAGCCTCACGCATTGCGTCTACCTTATCTCCAAATATCTGAATACCTATAGGTCTTTCTTGTGCATAAATATCTAATTTCTGAATACTCTTAGCTGCATTTCTTATTAAAGCATCAGAAGAAATAAATTCGGTGTACATCATATCTACCCCGTGTTTCTTACATACTGCTCTAAAAGGAGGATCGCTAATATCTTCCATAGGTGCTAACAACAAAGGAAATTCACCTAATTCTAGAGTACCAATTTTAACCATTTTAATAAATTGCTATTTTTGCCCTACAAAAATACAAAAATTAAAGCATGAAAAGAACAAACCCTTTTGAATACGCACCCTTTCACCCATTAGTTTCCATAATAGGATTAAGTTGTTTATTTGTATTTTTCTCTGTTATAGGTCAATTATTTTGTGCAAAAATACTTCATTATATGTATGGCTATGATTTGTCTGATGTGAAAACTTTATTATTAAATCCTGAAGAATTCCCCGAAGGACGCATTGCTTTGTTAATAAATCATGCCGTAGGAACTATAATTTTTGGATTTATTACCACGTGCATAGTTTGGGTAAAAATATTTGAAAAACAATCTTTTCAAGTGTATTTTCAAACTATTCCATCTGCTATTTTTAAATTATTAGTCCTCTCTATTCTTATTACTTGGGCATCGAACCCTCTCAACTCAATATTAGTTGCAATTAACAAAAAAATGATTTTACCAGAAACTCTTTCTGCACTAGAAGGACAGATAAAATCTATGGAACAAAATGCTGAAAAACTCACCCAATATTTAGTAGATTTCAACAATACAAAAGAATTATTTTTGGCTTTACTTGTAATGGGTATACTAACAGGCATTGGAGAAGAATTATTTTTTAGAGGATCTCTACAAAACAAATTAGAAGCTTGGTTTAGAAATCCGCACCTTGCAATTCTGATTTGTGCATTCATATTCAGTGCTTTGCATTTTCAGTTTTATGGTTTTTTACCACGCATGGCATTAGCTATTTTATTTGGTTATCTCTATTTCTGGAGCCGATGCTTATGGGTACCCATCATAGCACACACAGCCAACAATTCTCTCTCTGTTATTGCTATGTATTATACCAAAACGTACCCTAAAACTCAAGAAATTATTGAACCTACAGACGGCATGCCTTGGCATGTAGTTTTAATTTCAAGTGCTTTTTTAGCCCTATTGTTATACTATTTTTACACAGAAAATAAGGTTAAAAACAGCACAGCACTAGATTCATAACAAAAAAGAAAGAAATTGTTTGGAATAATTTTTATAAACCAAAATAAATATCTACATTTGCAACCCAATCGAAAGATTCAGTAGAAATGTCAAAAGTTTGTCAAATATCAGGTAAAAAAGTAAGCGTAGGTAACAATGTATCTCACGCGAACAATAAAACAAAGCGTAAGTTTAACCCAAATCTTCAGACTAAGAAGTTCTTTATTCCTGAAGAAGATCGTTGGGTAACTTTAAAGGTATCAACTAAGGTTGTTAAAACCATCAGCAAAAAAGGTATATACGCTGTAATTAAAGAATCTAAAGCAAAAGGAATTTACACGGGAGTGTAAAAAATAAGAAATTGTTATGGCAAAAAAAGGTAACAGAATTCAGGTAATCTTAGAATGTACAGAACATAAGGCTACAGGACAGCCAGGTATGTCTAGATACATCACAACAAAAAACAGAAAGAACACTACTGAAAGATTAGAATTGAAAAAATTCAATCCTTTCTTGAAAAAAGTAACTGTTCATAAAGAAATAAAATAATCTTTTAAACTTACACTGAAATGGCAAAGAAGGTTGTTGCGACATTAAAAAAAGAAGGTGCTAACAAGCAATATGTAAAAGTTATCAAATCTGTGAAATCAGAAAAAAGTGGTGCTTATACATTTAAAGAAGAAATTGTTCCTGCAGAGTTACTACAAGATGCTCTTAAAGGTTAATTAAAAAATTAACTTGTACAAAATCCCGCATTAGAAGCGGGATTTTTTGTTTTTAACACATTTGTTCTATTAATTTGAACTAATTAAGTAAACTCATCCGGCTATTCAACATGGGATTGTTCAATTTTTTTTCAAAAGATAAAAAAGAAGCTTTAGACAAAGGTCTTGAAAAGACCAAAGAAAGCTTATTTTCTAAAATCAATCGTGCACTTGTGGGTAAGTCCAAAGTGGATGATGAGGTTTTGGATAATCTAGAAGAAATTTTGATTACATCTGATGTGGGTGTGAATACTACTCTAAAAATAATTGAAAGAATAGAAGAGCGTGTATCTCGAGACAAGTTTGTTAATACTGAAGAACTTGACCAGATCTTAAGAGAAGAAATTATTTCTTTACTCACAGAAAATCAAGCAAGCAGCATTGTTTCTCAGTCTGAGAACTTTGAAATACCTAAGCTTGACACTCCATTTGTAATAATGGTGGTAGGTGTGAACGGTGTAGGTAAAACGACAACCATAGGCAAACTTGCTGCTCAATATCACAAAGCCGGTAAGAAAGTAGTTTTAGGAGCAGGTGATACCTTCAGAGCGGCGGCGGTAGATCAGCTAAAACTTTGGGGAGAACGTATCGGCGTACCAGTGATAGACCATGGCATGAACACGGACCCATCGGCAGTGGCGTTTGATGCTGTAAAAACAGCCGTTGAAATGAAAGCTGATGTAGTAATTATAGATACCGCTGGCCGTTTACATACCAAAGTAAACCTTATGAATGAACTCACAAAAATTAAACGTGTCATTCAAAAGTTTATACCTGAAGCCCCTCATGATATAATGCTCGTACTAGATGGCAGTACTGGACAAAATGCTTTTATTCAAGCACAAGAATTTACGAAAGCTACAGAAGTAACTTCTCTGGCTATCACTAAACTAGACGGCACTGCCAAAGGTGGTGTGGTCATTGGAATATCTGATCAGTTTAAAATACCTGTAAGATACATTGGTGTGGGTGAAAAAATAGAAGACTTACAAATCTTTGATAAAAAAGAATTTGTTAATAGTCTTTTCAATATTTAATATCCTTATTTATTCCTATTTTTGTGTGTTTATTATTCTTCACACAAAACATTTATGAGTTTTAAAACTGTTGTATTCACAGTACTTTTATGGGCATTTGGAGCTTGCAAAGCACAAAAAGCAGCTGTTTTTACCCAAGAATTTAAAAAAGCGAAACAACTAGTAGATGCTGGAGCATTTACTGAAGCCCTACCTCTATTATTAAAACTAACTGTTGAAAATCCTCAAAACACGTATTTTAAAGACGCTTCATATTTATATGCTTATGCTTCTTTAAAAACCGACAGCCCTACCGATGCCCTACAAATGCTCAAACAAATTGAGTTAAAATATTCAGATTACAACCCTGATCAAATATATTACATGCAGGCTTTATGTTTGTTTTACTTAAAAGAATATGACAAGGCTTTGATCACTGCCAACAAAAGTAAACACTCGTCGGTGACAGCCATGAAATTAAATTTTATAAACAACTTTAAAGATGTGAGCAAACTTACAGATCTGTATAATAGAAATAGCAATGATACAGATGTAGCAAAAGTGTTAATGTATAAGCTTTCTGTAAAAGACGATTTGACTGACAAGGAATCTAAATTACTTGCAGACCTTTCAAAAAAATTAACTGTTTCTCCTAAAACTGAGAACTCAAACAATAAAATTTTCAACATAGGCGTTCTCCTGCCTTACTCAGACTTGAATGATAACTTTTCGAAAAATAGTTTATTTTTTGACTTCCATTGTGGACTCAATCAGGGACTTGAATCAATGGTTCAAACAGATGGCTTTTTGTATCAACTTCATTATTTTGATATAGGTAAAGATACCACCAAATATTTAGAACTTATTAATTCTAAAGAATATCAAAATCTAGATATGGTCATAGGGCCTGTATATAGCAATTTGAGTTCAATTGCTGCACAACACAGTTCTAACAAATCGCCCTTAGTTATAAATCCATTTTCTCAGAACATAAAACAAGCCAGCAATACCCTATACACATCTCCTTCCTATCAAAACATAGGTGTCAGAACTGCTGAATTTTGCAAAAGTGAGTTGGGTAAAAATGTAATTGTGTGCTACTCTAGCAATATTAAAGATTCAGTTAGTGCTTTTGCATTTGTAAATAAATTTAAAAGTTTGGGCGGGAAAATTATAGCTCTTAAAAATACTAAATCTGTAAATTTTGCAACATTAGTAAATAAAGAAACAGCCGACTCTGTGAGTGCAGTAGTCATGTACACCAGCAATGCATACGCAGCAACAAGTATTTTAACGGCTCTAGAGGTTGCCAATTGCAAAGCTCCAGTAATTGTACCTAAAGACTGGTTAGATATAAACACACTTACACTTCAAAAGTACGCCAGACATAATGTTCATTTTTGTGTTATAAACTATTATTCTCTTCAAAATCAAGATATTATACAGTTTAATAACACTTACTATGGCAAATATAAACTGTACCCAACAGAATATTCCTATTTAGGCTATGATATAGCCAAATATTTTGGAAACGCTTTTACGAAGTACAACAAAAACATGTACAGCAATATTCAAAATGTAACAGAAACCCAAATTGGGCTTTTACAAGGATTTAATTTTTATAAAAATAATAGTAACCAAGTGGTTCAGTTTGTAAAGTTTACTAACGGCAAACTAGAGCCTTTGATAGAATACACAAAATAAAATGGAATTTTCTAGAAGTAATAACGCTTTTGAAAAAGCAAAAAAATTTATACCTGGTGGTGTTAATTCTCCCGTAAGAGCTTTTAAAGCTGTGGGTGGCCATCCTGTTTTTATGAAATCTGGCAAAGGGGCATATCTTACAGATATTGATGGCAACAGCTATATTGAATATATTAATTCATGGGGTCCTATGATTCTAGGCCATGCAAATGAGTTAATCATTGAAGCCGTATCAAAAGCTCTAGAACATTCTGCGTCATTTGGTGCTCCTACCGAAAGAGAAATTGAAATGGCTGAGCTAATTACTCAAATGGTACCTTCTATAGAAAAAGTAAGAATGGTAAACTCTGGCACAGAAGCCACTATGGCTTGTGTGCGTGTAGCTAGAGGATATACGGGTAAAAGCAAAATCATCAAATTTGAAGGATGTTATCATGGCCATGGAGATTCTTTTTTAATAAGTGCTGGTAGTGGTGCTGTAACAATGGGTTTTCCCGACAGCCCAGGAGTAACTCAAGGAGTAGCAAACGACACACTTACTGTTCCCTTCAACAACCTTGCAGCGGTAGAAAAAATGGTTGCCGCCAACGAAGGAGAAATAGCAGCTATTATCTTAGAACCAGTAGTAGGTAATATGGGCACAGTAGCTCCTGAAAATGGATTTTTACTTGGTCTAAGAAAATTGTGTACGGAGAAAAACATAGTTTTGATATTTGACGAAGTTATGACGGGCTTTAGACTTAGTTCAGGAGGAGCTCAGCAACTTTATGGAATATCACCAGACATGACCACCCTTGGTAAAATTATTGGTGGTGGCTTGCCTGTGGGAGCTTACGGTGGCAAGAAAGAAATTATGGATATGGTATCTCCACAAGGACCTGTTTATCAGGCGGGTACTTTATCAGGAAACCCACTTGCAATGGCGGCAGGTTTAGCTATGTTAAACTATCTAAACACACACCCAGAAGTGTATACTACCATAAACAATTCTGCAAATGAACTAGTTAATGGCTTTAAAGACAATCATTCTAAACTTGGACTAGACTATACCATTAATCAGGTAGGTTCTATGTTTACACTGTTTTTTACTAACAAAACTGTGAAGAATTTTGAAGATGCTAAAACCAGCGACACTGCATTATTTGGCAAATATTTCCAAGGTATGTTGCGTGAGGGTATTTATTTAGCTCCTTCTCAATACGAAGCTTTGTTTGTGTCAACTGCTATAACCTCTAAAGAAATAGAAACTACTATTAAAGCTCAACACAAGGTACTTTCTAGCATTTTATAATCTATCAAAAACTAAAAAATGATTCTCACCGACGTTCAAATATTAAAAGAAATAGAAAAAGGAACTATTAAAATAGAACCTTTTGAAAGAACTGCTTTAGGTACAAATTCTTACGACGTAAAGCTTTCTAAACATTTGGCTACCTATAAAAACAGAGTTTTAGACGCAAAAGCTCACAATGAAATTGAACATTTTGAGATTCCTGAAGAAGGCTTTGTATTACAACCAGACACTTTGTATTTGGGTTCTACTCAAGAATACACCGAAACTCATGCTCATGTTCCGTTTCTTGAAGGGAAGTCGAGTGTAGGTAGACTCGGGATAGACATTCACGCCACTGCTGGCAAAGGAGACGTAGGATTTTGCAATTTTTGGACTTTGGAAATTTCTGTAAGCCAACCTGTGCGTGTATATGCAGGTATGCCTATAGGTCAATTGATTTATTTTGAAACCAAAGGTGACATTGAAAACATGTACAACAAAAAGCAAAATGCTAAGTACAACGAAAAAACACCTCTTCCTATGGAATCAATGATGTGGAAAAATAAGTTTTAATAGAGAGCCTAGCTCTCTTTTTTTATGAATACTACTTTATATTTAGAAACCTCTTTTGGAAAAATTGCCTATTGCAAATACGGTACGGGGGCACAAATAATTTTAGCCTTTCATGGCTTTGGTTTGGATAAATCTATCTTTGAACCGTTGAGTGTAGCCCTAAAAGATAGTTGCATTTATAGTTTTGACTTGTTTCATCATGGAGAGAGTTTTTTTACCAAGACCAAAAATGTACTTGAATATGCTGATATTGAAGAAATGTTTAACAGATTTCTTTTTGAACAACAAATTGATACTTTTGAATTAATTGCTTACTCATTAGGAGGGAAAATGGCTTTGGCTGTGGTAGAATTATTTCCTAATAAATGCACCAAACTCACTATGATAGCGGCTGACGGATGGGTTCTATCGCCTTGGTATACTTTTGCTACAGGCACTGTTCTTGGCAGGTATTTTCTTAAATATTTAGTTTTAAAGCCCAATATTTTTTTTACACTCACAAAGTTATTACATTCACTAAAACTCATCCCCTATTCTACTATTCGATTTGCAGAGTTAAATATGGGCAGATTAGCCACCCGTAAACAAATTTATAACACTTGGCTTATTTACAGAAATCTTAAAGTTGATACCCAAAAAATGAGTTCTATATTAAACAAATATGGAATAACAGTAGAATTCATTTTTGGCAAACAAGATCATATCATCAAACATAAAAAAATAGTGAATTCAAGTAATGATTTACAAAAAAGAACAATTACATACTTTGAATGTTCACACAGTAAAGTCTTACAGTTTTACATCCAAAGTTTGAGATAAAGCTTTTGGAGCAACTAACTTGTAAGACTCAACTATTAAATTTTTAACTAGAACATCAGTGGCTTCGGTACTAAGAATAACTGTATTCCAATGTTTTTTATTCATGTGAAACCCTGGAATTATAAACGAATATAGTTCTCGTAATTCTATATTTTTATCTGGTGTGTTTTTTAGATTGATGCTAAACCGAGACCCATCAAAAGATATTAAAGCAAACATTTTAGTTTGCACTTTAAACACCATGGTTTCTTCTCCAAAAGGATAACACTCTTCAGCTTGTGGCAATCTTTTACAAAAGTTTTGTATATGTTCTAGTTCCCAAATCATTCAGACAGTAATTTATCTATTACTTTAGGAAAATGTTCATATTCTAACAAATGAATTTTTTTTGCAACATCATCGGCCGTATCATTTTCAGTAACGGCACATGAAGCCTGAAAAATTACTTTTCCCTCGTCGTAATGTTCATTTACAAAATGTATGGTAATTCCTGATTCTGATTCTTTGTTTGCCACTACGGCTTCGTGAACATGATGCCCGTACATACCTTTTCCGCCAAATTTAGGTAATAAGGCAGGATGTATATTTATAATTTTATCAGGAAATGTAGCAACTAAATTTTTGGGTATCAGCCATAAAAAACCCGCCAAAACCACCAAATCTGTCTGTAATGCCAAAAGCTCATTTACCACCACATCAGACTTTGAAAATTCTTCTCTTGTGAATACTCTGCAAGGAATACCGAGTTTTTTGCATCTTTCAATCACATAAGCTTCAGGATTGTTACAATACACAGCTTCTATTTGCACATCAGTACGATTCGCAAAATAATTTGCAATATTTTCTACATTACTACCACTACCAGAAGCAAAAAGTACGATTCTTTTCATCAAATTATTATTTCTTTTCAAAAGTAATCTATCTAGCTCAAAATCTACTATAAATATTTATGAAAAAGTCTAATTTTGTAAAAAATTTAAGAGCATGTCATTTGATTTAAAGAAATTAGTACGCCCTCATTTGCTTAATTTAAAGCCGTATTCTTCTGCTCGTGACGAGTACAAAGGTACCAAAGGGGTGTTTTTAGATGCGAACGAAAATTCTTATGGCTCTACCACCAATCACGGTAACTATAGCAGATACCCTGATCCTATGCAATGGGCTGTAAAATCAAAACTTTCAGAAATCAAACATATTGCTCCTGAACATATTTTCTTAGGAAACGGTAGCGATGAACCCATAGATTTACTTTTCAGGATTCTGTGCGAACCTGGGCAGGACAGTTTCTTACAAACTCCACCTACTTATGGTATGTATCAAGTATGTGCAGATATAAATAATGTACAAACTATAAATGTGAATCTTACCGCTGACTTTCAGCTTCAAACAGATGAAATATTATCGGCTGTGCAACCCAACACTAAAATGATTTTTTTATGCTCGCCTAATAACCCAAGTGGTAATAGTTTGGCGGCATCAGAAATGCTTAAAATAGTAGAAAACTTTGACGGTATAGTGGTCGTGGATGAAGCTTACATAGATTTTTCTAAAGAAGAAAGCTTTGTGAAATATGTAGCCCAATACCCGAACTTGGTGGTTCTACAAACTTTTTCAAAAGCTTGGGGACTTGCGAACCTACGTATCGGGATGGCGTTTACTTCTTTAGAACTTATAGTCATTATGAACAAAGTGAAGTACCCATACAATATAAACGGGCTAACACAACAACTAGCACAGGAAGCTTTAGGCAATCTGGATAAACAAAAAGATTATGTATCTAGAATATTACAACAGAGAGACTTGCTAGAAAAAGAATTATCAAAGTTGGGATATGTACAAAAGATATACCCTTCTGATGCCAATTTCCTTTTAGTAAAATTTGAAAACGCCAATAAACTGTTTGACTATCTTATTGAGCATGAAGTAATAACCAGAAGTAGAACCAAGGTAACTTTATGTGAAGATTGCATCAGAATAACTGTGGGTACAGAATCTGAAAATAAAACACTTTTACAAAAAATAAAAGAGTTTTATAACTAGTTTACAAATAAAAGAAAGGTATCAAACAAAATACTTTACTAAATATAAAAAAGATTAGGTTATTTATACTAACAAAAAAATGAGGCTGAAATTGATTTCAGCCTCATTTTTTTATATGAAATATTAAATTAGAAAGTAGTAGTAGTAACTGCTGAGCTAATTGTAAAAGTTTTCTTTGCTGTACCACCAGAGTACGTTCCACCAGTATATACACCATTTTTAACAGTACCAGTGCAAGTACCACCTGTATAAATACTATATGAACCCGCACTCAAACTAGGAGACGAAAACAAAAACGAATACTGAGCCTTAGAACACATATATGTAATCATATCTGCACCACTAGAGTTTTGTATTCTGAAAATTGTATTTGCAGCAACAGAAGAAGAAGTAGTTGCAAATATTCCCTTTTGAGTAGATGTAGAACTCATTGCCTTGTTCATACTTGAATTACTACCTGCCGCAAAAAACGTACCTCCTGTAATATTTAAACTACCATTAAAATCTGCTGCTTCTTCAACACCTGAAGATGGTCCAACGGCAATTACAGTACCACCAGAAACAGTTATGTTACCGTTAGCGTCTAAGGCATCTCCTGATGCTACCTTAGTAATTACATACCCACCTTTGAAGTAAATATTACTTTGATCGTTACTTTCAGTACCACCAGATACGGTACCATAAGTTCCATTAAATCCATCGTTGGTAGCTGTTACATCTATATTTCCTCCATTCACAGTGATTAGTGGCCCTTCCACACCCTCAATTGCAGTAGTTATCGTAACATTTCCACCATTAAATGTGGTCGATTTTTCAGATTTGATACCGTCATCTACAGAAGATATGGTAACATTTCCATTGTTTATAACCACCGAATTATTTGAAGTGATGGCTTTTGCTTGATCATAATTGTTGGTGGCAACAGTAATTTTTGCACCTGTAGTAGTTATATTCAATGTTGGTGAACCTGTGGTAGTGCCTATTGTGAGTGCGTCAGTCACAGAAATACCAGTTCCTGCCGAACCGCTACTAGTTATAGTTACAGAACCCGCCTCTATATTTAAGTCATTTTTAGACTTAAGACCTGCTGCATGGTATGTATCAGATGTGCCTGTAGAGTCTTTGTACACTGCACCGTTACCACTGTTTGTAATTGTAGTAGTACCACCAGTAATTTTAATAAGATTATCGGCCACAATACCTCTACCAGCCGCTCCAGTTTGGGTTAATGATACTATACCGCCAGAAATACTTACAACAGAATCGCATTTGATACCATTACTATAACTAACATCGTAACCTGATTTTAATACAGAAAGTACTACACCGCCACTGTTTTTAACAATTACTGTGCCTCCTGATATATCTACCAATTGTTCTGAATTAAGCCCATGAGAATTGTTACCCGACAAAGTTATATTTACGGTACCTCCCGAAATACTCAAAGTGCTGTCACATTTAAATGCACTTACACTCAATGAAGTATTTGTGGTAGTAATACTGCCACCAGTAATGGTGATATAACTATTGTTACCATTTATATTATTTCCTGTAGACGCTACAGTAACCACTCCTCCATTTAATCTAAAACCTTCTTGGGTACGAATACCATTTTTTATAGCACTTGTAACGTTAATATTTCCAGCATTAATTTCAACATATTCATCACTTGCGATAGCATGAGTTGACAAACTACTGATATTAAGTGTACCTGTGCCTTCAAAAATCAACTGACCTTCAGAAAAAAATGTACTTTTCTGGTCTTCATATTCGTTATTTTCATCTAATGGAGCTGTATTGTAAGTAAGACCATCTTTTAGAGTATTTACTTTACCTGCAACTAAAGTTACTGTAGCTTTTTTATTTGCTTGAATATTTATTGCAGGACCATACGTATTTGTAAGTGTGAGTCCGTTTAGTAAAATATTAAATCTTTTATTGCTGTAAAACTTACAGTAGCCATTTGTTGATGTACCAGAAAGGCAATAGATAACATCTCTAGTATCAAAAGTTGAATTTACAGTAACTTGAGCATTGCTAACAGTAACATTAACACCTTGGTAAGCATACGGATTGATAACGCTTACTTCAGTACCGTTGTAAGTAATAAATACTGTATCTGTATTATTTTTGAATGTAATACTATCTATAGTAGAAACTACATGACTGAAAAGTAACTTTGTAGAATCGCCCATTTGAAAATATGCTGTTTTAGAATCTTTACTAAAATAGATACTATCTGTAGTAGAAACTGGAGCACCGTTGGCAATTTTACCTTTATGTATAAACATAGTTTTCTGACCTACGACTGATTGCATGATTAGCACAAATAGTGCTGATTGTATAAATCTCTTCATTTCTTTAATACTTTAATTGTAGAATTTTCAGTTTTGATTAAATACATTCCTTTGGGTTGATTGCTAAAATCTACCAGTGTATTTCCTTGAGGCAACTCTAATGTTTGTATTAATTTTCCTTCTAAATGAAAAATTTCAACAGGTGCTATTTTAGCTGTAGCATTAACTAATTCTACATTTTGTTCAAAAATGGTATTTGTAACATAAACTTCGTTTGTATTTGTAGTAGTAACGTCATTTACATCAGTAGTAAGATCAAACGTTAGTTTTCTCACATTTGACAAACTATAAGCCGTGACTCCCGAACTTTGTTTTACATTTAAAGCCGTTTTTGCAGTGCCAAAGTTTACATTCTTAACATTAGCTATTGTAAAAATCTGAGTATTAGATTTATCTACAAAGTCAATCTTCAAACTCTGCCCATGTACATTGTACTTTGCAAACAAAAATAATGCTGGCAAAACAGACAATCTGGTTAAACTTTTCATGTTTTGATTTTTGGATTTTGTTTTTATATTTATTTTGTCTCTTATTGCTAACATAAGGTTGCCTTAATGTTATTATTTTTTTAAATATTCAAATAAATCATTTCACTTTTCCCACAAAGTAAGTTAACTAGTTATTTTCAATAAAAATTAAAATACTGCTCAACTAGGTATAGAATACATCACTAAGATAGTTTGATAGAGAAAAAACAGAATTTTGAATTAAATGAAACTCTGTTATAATATTTGATAACAAATGCTTTTTACCAAACGAGCAATTTCTATTTTTAATTCTCTCTTGTTAGGTAACTATTATTCATTTAAATTACCTAAAAATTTACAAATGAAATCTATCCCCTTTTTAAAAAAAATTTTAATAGTTTTATTAGTATGCTCATTATCAACTTATTCTCAGTCCATAATTTTACATGGAGGCTATTCTGATGACGATGTTTTTTTACTAAAAAAAACTACATGTGACTATGACACTACTTTTTCAGTTTCAAAACCTACAGAAGAAACCTGGAAATTTGGTCTTAAATCTACTACTCCTCAGCTCTATTTTATCAGCATTAAAAACGACAACAAAATTATTGGTCCCTATTGGATCAGTAATACCGGTTCTGATTTAGAAATTTTTAAATCTGTAAACAATAGTCCGAATTACGACAACTATGCTTACAACAAATATTTTTTGTTTTTTGAAGGATCAAATTCTTCTGTGAATAAGATTTTGTATAAGTACAACCAAATGTTGCTGACCAACTACCCATTTACCAGCAAATCTGTTCAAAACCCAGACATAGACTCTCTTACGCTCACAAGAGCACAAGTATATTTCAAAATGGATAGTTTATCCCAAAAAGTTAAGGCAATGATTTCAGAGCTCAATGCTTCAAAAGAAAAACCAGTAATTGACTTTATTCAAAACTCTTGGAATAATTATGTAAACTCAACCAAACTTAATTATATAGCTTATGAAAAATACTATAATCGTTCCTTTGATTGGAAAAAGACAGCTTCTCCATGGATAGAATCGTTTGCTAAAACATCGGATCTATACACCGATAAAAATTATTTTTTCGCCTATGACAATATTGCTTTCTTGTATGATTCAACAGGTTATTATGAACCATTACCCGACACTAGTAACACACCCATCTTAGATTCTGTTGCAGCTACACCAGTTTACGAAAGTTATATTTTAGAAGATTATCAAAAAAACATAACCAAACTAAATAAAATAAAACTAAACTCAACGGTTAACAAAACCATTCGCTTTAGATTTTTGTCTGATTTGGTAAATGCTTTCAAAAACGAATACTACAACTACGACACCCTCTATAAAAGTTATCTAAACGAGATTGAGTTATTCCAAAACACTTACCCCAACTATGGTTGTGTGAAAGAATTGAAAACAACTTTGGATAGAGCATATGAAAAACAAAAAGTAAACTACCCAGAAAGTAGCTATAGCGATATTGTAGACACCACTGCGTATTTAACGCCAGACTCTATATCTTCTTTCTACACTCCAGAGGTTACTAAAAAAACACTTCCTACGGGTGTGCTGAAATACAAAAATGGTATAACTTGTAATCTAAAAGCCTTGGCTACAAGCAAGAAAATAGTAGTAATACCTTTAAAATATGCACCTTCAGAAAAAGACCAGATCTATTACAAGTACATAGAAAAACAACACAAGAAAATTAAATTTATTTACTTGATTACTGACTCATACATTAAAGAGGACATAGAAAATGCAAAATTTAAAGGAGATTTAGTATTAACAACAGAAGAAAGCTCTGAAGATTGGTACGATTTCATGTATACCAATTATGAATATTTTGTTAAAATAAATCCAGACGGCAGTTACAATGTTGCCTATAACTTACCTGATTTAGAGAAATTAATTAAATAACAAAAAAAGGCTTTGGGTGCATCCCAAAGCCTTTTTGCTAAATCAAAGTCATCTATTTATTTTATTTCAACTTTTAGAATTTCACCATTATTTGTTTTTAAAACATAAACGCCAGAAATACGACCACTCAAATCTAATAAATTAGAATTTGCAACAGTTGATATTAAATTACCTTGGCTATCATATACAACTCCATCAACGTTTTTAGAAAGTTCAAATTTACCATTTACACTTGGGTTAGGAAACCCTTGAAGTTTAACCACATCAGATATTTTCACTTCTGAAGCATCTGTTGCTACACAAGTGTTATATTTAACAACCAACTTTGGAGCAATTGCTTGAGTAGTATTATCACTTGAATAGAAAAACATACCTGCATAATAGTTTTCATTATTCATCTTCAGCATCCAGCCATAATTTGTAGAAGGATTTGCTACCATATTTGCGACATCTCCTTGTAAATCTAAAACGTAATTTTGATTTATTGTGGCACTTTGTGGTAATGGAGCAGAAACATTAGTAGCTATGAGAGGTTGATTATTCCAGGTAACAGCTGCCTCATCCCAAGGGGCAAGTATTCTGTACAAAGAGGAAGTGTTTGCATGAGATTGAGACGAATGTCCATTTGGAAGTGTATTCGATCTATATGCAGCAGATGAAAATAAGTACAATTTTGCACTATCTATAACTGCACTTGCAGGAATCAAACGTAAATCAAACTCAATAAGAGATCTTCCAACACTAGACCATCTGCATTCCATGTCCATGCGTATGCATCAAACTCCTTTACAGTTCCCCTATTTGAAGAAACTAAATCCTTTCTACTGTGAATTTCTGCATCTTTTCCAGCTCCGTCATAAGGCTGTAATACCAATTCTTTTTTGCAGTCGGTAGTATTCTGAGCTTGTGCTACAGTAGCACAAACTAGTAATGATAATTTTGTAAAAACTTTTTTCATATTTTTTTAAAAGTCAAAAATAAGTATTTTTTTATATACACAATTATGTTTTTCCTACAAATAAACAATTTAATACAATAAAACATTTTAATTAAAAATCTAATAAAAGACTCTAAAACCACTTTATTGAAAAAAAATTAAATTATTTTAATAAAAAATGTTTACTTTTTAAGATTGTAAATGTATTTGTATAAGGTCCAATAAAAATAAAATGAATCACAAACATTACCCTTTTTTATTTGTTGTAGCGGTATTCGCTATTATGTCAATCCCATTACAAACTTTTGCACAAATAGGAAAATGCAAAGGTAAGTATCTAGGCAATATCATTGCTTACAGTACACCCAGTACATACACTACATATTGGAATCAGGTCACATCTGAAAATGGCTCTAAGTGGGGTTCGGTAGAAAGCACCAAAGGCACATACAACTGGACCAACTCGGACTTGTCTTACAATTGGGCAAAAAACAATAGTGGATTATTTAAATTTCACACTTTAGTATGGGGTTCTCAAACACCAAGTTGGGTTTCTTCTGCTTCAACGGCCACGTTAACTACGGCAATTGAAGACTACATCAAAGCGTGTTCCACGCATTACACACCTATGGGAGGGTTAAAAATGATAGATGTATTAAACGAACCTGTTAATACTGCATTTCCTGGCAATATGAAAGCAGCCCTTACGGCTGGTTATCAAGCAGATCCTGCAAATGCAAACGACAAAAACAATACTTACGGCTGGGCAATATGGCCGTTTCAGTTAGCTAGAAAGTATTTTCCTAATGCTACATTGCTCATAAACGAGTATAATACAGAAATGAACTGGAATAATTGCAGAACGCCATATTTGGCTATGATAAAAGCAATTAAAAATGCACCAAACCTTACCGACGGGTCTAAAAACTTAATAGATGGCGTGGGCTTACAGTGTCATGGTGTAGATAATTTAACTGCTGCTAACTTCAAATCGTATCTAGACCAAATATGGACAGAAACTGGCCTACCTGCCCACATTACAGAATTTGACCAAGCGGCTAATCCAAATGAAACTACTCAACAAACGGTTTATTCTAGATTAATACCCATTGCATGGGAACATCCACATGTAGCTGGTATTACATTATGGGGGTATGTACAAGGTACTACATGGATAAACGGTAACGGCACTACTGGTGCAAGCGGAACAGACTCCGGCATTATGTACGCAAACGGAACAGATCGCCCCGCTTTTACTTGGTTAAAAAGTTATTTTAGTTCACAAACTAACTTAGCATGTTGCCCAGCACCTGCACCTTTTGCAGCATGTACCAATGGCAGCTCACCAACGGTAAGCATAACTACACCAGCAAACAATGCTAACTTTTCTATAGGAGCAACCGTTACAATTGGAGCAACTGCAGCAGATGCTGATGGCACAGTAAGTAAAGTGGCTTTTTATAATGGAACAACAAAATTGGGAGAAGATGCCACTAGCCCATATAGCTATTCTTGGACAAATGTAGCCGAAGGTACATACACCATCACAGCTATAGCAACTGATAACTCTAGCAACTCAACTACTTCATCTGCTATTACCATTACTGTAGGGAATCCTGCAAGTGAACTTATCAGCAATGGTGAGTTTGACAATGGAACTACTGGCTGGGCAATCCAAAACAACAGCACAGGCTCTGGTACCATGTCTGTGGTAACTACTGCGGCACTATCTGGAACGAATGCACTTAAAGTATGCCCAACTTCTCCAGGAACGGCCGACTGGCACGTACAAGTGCAATATGCAGCACCTATAGTGACAGGAAAATATTACAGCATCTCTTTTATGGCTAAAGCCGATGCAGCCAGAAGCATAAATTATGGAATACAACAAAACTCTGGTTCTTACAAAATGTATACTTCTCAGTCTGCGTCTCTAACCACTACTGCTCAGACTTTTACAGCTACTTTCAAAGCTGACACCACAGATGCTGGAGCTTTATTTAAATTTTTTGTTGGTAACAACAGCACATGTGTATATTTAGATAAGGTCTCTGTCAAAGAAACAGCTTTGGTTACAGATTTCAAGGAAAACCTAACATTGTCTGATGTAGAAATATATCCAAATCCTTTTGAAGAAAAAATTGAAATAAGCAAAGAAGGTTCTTTTGAATATGAAATATTGAACAACTTAGGGCAAGAGGTAGAAAAAGGACAGGCCGAGAATCATAAATTTGTAGGTCAAAATCTTTCAAAAGGTTTTTACTCTATTAAAGTAAGCCAAAACAACAAATCTGTTGTTTACAAAGTCATTAAAAACTAAGGTATTCATTTTTAATATTTTTTAAATATAAAGGGTGCTAATGTAAAAATGTTAGCACCTTTTATATAGACTTTAAGATATTAGACACGATATTCAAGCCCTAATTTATTGTAATAAAGGTAATTAAAAATAAATTTGTCATATTTCTAATTCGGTTTAATATAAATTTATCTTTTGGGTGGAGTAGATATTATACGTTCTGTCTTTTGCTCCAATTGATTTTGATTAAAAAACAACAAAGGATTTTTACTGCCCAATTCTATAGCCTTATCAATTTGCTTTTGACCTTCTGCTTTTTTGCCCAATGCAAAATAATATTGTCCTAAAAGCACATACCCATCTGTATCTCCCAATTCAATCATTCTTTGGCATAATTTTATATTTTCAGGGTTTTCTACCAGTTTGTTAGGCTTCCCTTTCCCCATAACTACCGATAAGCCCCCCATTTCATCCATCATATTATTACCTAACAGTTCACCACACGCTCTAGCATACCCTTTATCGCATAAATCTGTGAGCACGGCTATATATTCTTTTTTAAAATCAGCATCGAGTATCAAGTCAAACATGTTCTTGTTTTTTCTAGTTTTAACATAATATTCGCAAACTAAATTTGCTTTATTTTTCGCTATAGAATCGTTTTTTCTTTTATCAACGCCTTTATTTTCAAATTCCCAAGTCTCGTCTTTTACCCAATTAGAAATCCCTTTTAGCGTTTTTTTATTTTTTGAAATTTTAAAAATCAACACATCTTTATTGGGAATTATAAACAACGAATCGTCTTTGACAAAAAAATCTTCTTCAAAAATAAGATCACCTATGGTAACCTTACCGTTATTATCAAATTCAAATTTAGTATACAAACTTGAAGTTTTCTGAGCTACATATTTCCCTAAAAAATTATTATCGACTTTGTTTTTCTGAGCCATTATAAAACTCAAAGGCAAGAAAACTCCTACATAAAATAATTTATTCATATAAATTTTAAATATGTTAAAGTTATTAAAATTTGATATTATTTTGCAATATATAATTTAATGTCTCGTTCTTGAACGTGAACGGCTTACAAATACCAACCAATGCATCTGTTTACAAAACAAACTTGTTTTATAGTATTTTTCTTATGTATAATTTTCAAAACCTTTACTCAAAACACAGGAACCCTGCGTATTCTTGCGGTTGACGCACAAAGTCAGCAGCCACTAGAATATTACGAAGTACTACTTAAAGGCACAAAAACGTATCAGTTTAATTCATTATCTCAAGTTTCTGGTTTCACTGTAAAAGATAGCATAGTTTTGGGAACGTACTCTTGTGAGCTGTATGCAGATGGATACGAACCAGAAACACACACTATTCTCGTACAATCAGGAAAAGCTTGTGAGTTACGAATCAACTTTAAAAGCACAATAACAGAGCTAGAAAAAGTAGTATTAGAGAACAAAAAAGAAGATATATTTAAGGGCAATGCACACACCTTTGAAGCAAAAGACTTTGCCAAAATACCTACAAGTTATGGTGATCCGGCACGTATAGTCCAAAATCTTCCTTCAGTGGTAAGCACAAACGACGCCAATAACCAAATAGCGGTAAGAGGGAATTCTCCTGCCAATACAATTTATTACTTAGAAGATATAGAGATTCCAAATTCAAGTGTTTTGGCGGGTGTTAATGGTGGTTCATTGAGTATTTTTAACGAAAACTCCATAGAAAAATTCGACTTTTATACGGGTGCATATCCGGCACAATTTTCGAATAGCTTAGGCGGATTGTTTAATATTTATTTACGAAAAGGAAATCCCATCAGAAGGGAGAACCATATCAAAATCAGCCCTTTGGGAGCTTTTGCGAGTACTGAGGGATATTTTAAGAAAAAAAAATCGGGTACATATATGATCAACGCTCGTGTTTGGGATATAAAATGGTTGCAAAAAACAGGGATGAATTTGAATTTCAAACAAACACCCATTCCATCGTTTAGAGACCTTACCGCAAAAATTTTTTTTAATGTGGGTGAAAAATCTGAATTAACATGGAGTTTATTAGCTGGCTATGGAAGTTTAGAGAACACAAATAATAGTTTAAATGGTAATATGAAAAACAATCTATTAGATGCATATACTCCCATAATAACAGTTTTAAAACTCAAAACAGACCTCAACAAAAATTCTTTTATAAACAACATCTTTTCGTTTAGCAATGTAAACATCAGCCATAAATTAATAAGTTCAGATTCCAAAACATTAAAAAACTTAGAATATACTTTGCACACTTATCAACGAATTAAATACCAATTCACATATCAGTCAAAATTAAGTTCAAAAGCGACGTTTAAATTCGGAACTAATCTAGGTTTCAATTTACATCATTCAAAATATATACATAATTTAATAATTATTAACTACAATATAATTTTTGACACCAAAATATTAAAGAATGAAAATACTAATAAACTACAAGCATTTAGTACACTTCATTACCGTTTCAGTACAAAGAGCGACTTAGATATAGGACTCCTGATAAACAAATATTTTAAGTTTAACACACCAAGTTTTGAACCTAGAATGACTTACAAATCCCAAGTAAGTAAGCACTACGGTATTACATTTTGTACAGGTATTACATCTAGAGATTTACCCACAAATTACTCTTATACTTTTTTGTCTAAAATTTTAAAACCGACTAGATCATTTCAAATAAGCAACTCCCATGAGTTCAAATTACCTAAAAGATTCACTCTAAAAACAGAAACGTTTTATCAATATATCTGGAATGTATTTTCAAATGTAAACGGAGGAAGCATATTAAATAATTTAACAAACGAAATACAAGACTATGGTCAAAAAAACAAAAATTCAAATAAAGGAAAAGGCAAAAATTACGGTATAGAATATACGATTACAAAAGAAATAGCCAAATCGGCACAGATACAAATTTGTGGTTCGTTTTACAGGTCATTGTATAGAGACTTACAAAAAACATGGAGAAATACCGCTTATGACAACAAGTTTAATTTGAACGTCATTTTCTCTAATGAATGGGTAAAAACAAAAAAATATGGTCTTAAAAAAACCATATTAGGTGCAAAAATCATAAGTTATGGCGGTTTTAATAGCCTCATAGTTGACGACACTTCATCGTATAAACATAAAAATGTTGTATTTGAGAATATAGATCTATACACCCAAAAACTACCAAACTATTTCAGGATAGATTGTAGTGCACAAATAAATTATTCAAGAAAAAAAGTAAGACATGAGTTCAGACTAGATCTACAAAATCTTACCAACAGAAAAAATATTTATGGCTACCAATTTGATTATGATAAAGATAAAGTAGTGTACACATACCAGCTAGGTTTTATACCTGTACTATCTTATGGAATATATTTTTAATATTTGAAAGAATACATTTTAACTGAATTCAATTAAAGTATTAGGAAAGAATGTGTTATTTTCTTTTCACTGTCCAGGTAATTTTAAATTCTGCAACTATTTCATTATTTTCATTATATCCTCGAGAATTCGTATCAAAAACTACAGCTTTATTTTCCGAAATTGCATTTTTAATTTGCTGCTCTATGTATTCTCCTTCATCGCAGATAAATCTAATTTCCCCCACAGCTTTTTTTAGAAATTTGGCTTCAAGCCCTAGCACTAAAGTAGAAATAGACAAACTAGAATTGTACACTGTATGCAGCACCAATGCACCCGTTGACATTTCTGCCGCCATAGCTTGAGCCGCAAAATACATAGACTTAAACGGATTGGTGTTCCAAAAACTATATTTGATACCCACCACACAGCTTGTGATATCAAATTTATCAATTCTCAAGCCCGCAACCCAAGCCAAAGGCAACTTTGTGATAAGAAATATCTTAAACTTTAATTTAGATTTTAAAAAGTCCATACTATTTATACGAATATTTATAAATTTGTTAATTCATTTTTATATTTTTTATTCATGACAACTACCTCTACAAAAATTGACCTTAGTACTTCGGTATCTATTATAGTATCAAGTATGATAGGCGTGGGAGTGTATACCAGCTTGGGCTATCAAGTTTTAGGCTTACAATCAGTTTTTGCTATTCTTATGCTTTGGCTTTCAGGGGGTATCATGGCTCTGTGTGGAGCTTTGAGTTATGGTGAGTTAGCATCAAGATATCCTAGGTCTGGTGGCGAATACAATTTTTTATCTCAAATATACCATCCTGCGGTAGGTTTTATTTCTGGTTGGATCTCCGCTACTGTTGGATTTGCCGGACCTACAGCCGCTGCGGCACTTGTATTTTCTACCTATTTTTCAAAAATATTTAATTTATCTATCCCACAAGAAATAATTGCCACTGCACTTATTATTGGTATTAGTGCTCTAAATATCTTTAGTTTTCACATGGGAGCGGTAATACAAAAAGTAATTACTTTTGCCAATGTTGCACTTATTTCTGTTATTATCTTGTTTGGAATATTTACACCTCCAAGTCCAGATTTTGCCTTTAGTTTATCAGCGGCAGACTTTGCTCAACTAACGAGCAATAGTTTTGGGGAGTCGTTAGTGTATGTTTCATTTGCCTTTTCTGGCTGGAACGCCATCACCTACATAATAAATGATGTAGTAAATCCTCAAAAAACGGTACCTCGTTCCTTAATAATTGCCTCTATTATTGTAACCATTTTATACATTTTACTCAACTATGTGTTTTTATACACCACTCCTGTAGCCTTACTTTCTAGTAAACTTTGCGACGGCTGCACGGGTCTTGTGGCAGGTATGCAAATATTTGGCCCCACCACTGGTAAAATAGTAGCAGGAATCATTTGTGTAGCCTTATTTGCAAGTATCAACTCTTATACATTGGCAGGACCAAGAGTAATCAAAACTATAGGTGAAGATTTTAAATCTATTAAAAAACTAGCTCAAATTAACGACCACGGCAGCCCAACCTTAGCCACAATCATTCAAGCTGTTATAGCTATTTCTATCTGCTGGATTTCTAAATTTCAATCCATCATTTTATATTTAGGTCTCACGCTTAGTATATTAACAGTACTTACAGTGTTGGGAGTTTTTATAAGCAGATTCAAACATAAAGGCCTTCAGCCCAACTATAAAACATGGGGCTATCCTATTACTCCTCTTGTTTTTATAGGAATAGAAATTTTTATGATTCAAAAAATAATTACTATTTGGCCAAACGAGACCCTTTGGATGCTTGCAACCGTTGGCTCAGGTCTTTTAGTATATTTTGTTTTAGAAAGAAAATCGCACAATGGATAGAATAGTTCTTTTAGAATCGTTTATTAAAGACGACCCCAACGACCCATTTAATTACTATGGTTTAGCTTTAGAATATCAAAAGTTAAATCACTCCATGTGCGATGAATATTTTGAAATTTTGCTTGAAAAATTTCCAGAATATTTGCCAACCTATTACACAGCAGCCAAACATTGGGAAGAGAACAGACCCGATTTAGCCACCGAAACATACGAAAAAGGAATAGCTCTAGCACAAAAACAACAAAATCTTAAAACCTTAAACGAATTAAAAAACGCTCTGTTAAATTTTTCGTTTGATGACTAATACATGGGCGATTCTAATAATTTTAAAATTCATATTTTGCTACTCAGCGTAGCTATAAGTAATGCGTTAAATTATTCCATTTCAAAAATAGCCATGTCTGGTGGTATACACCCTATGGCTGTTATTTTGATGCGAATTGTAGGAACTTCATGTTTTTTTTTGATTCTTGGCTTATTTATACCCTCAAAAGATAAAATAGAACCTAAAGATTATTTCAAACTGGCACTATGTTCTTTGCTGGGCATTGCTACTAATCAAATGCTATTTTATAACGGATTGCATTACACCAAACCCATAAACGCAGCCGTTATGACTTTGATGACCCCCATAGTCATATTCTTATTATCGCATTTCATATTAAAAGAAAAATCATTTTGGTGGCAATTTGTTGGTGTTTTGATTGCGGCAATAGGAGCTTTTTTACTTATTCAACTTAAAGGTTTAGAATTCTCTGACAATACTCTGATCGGCGATTTATTAATTATTGCCAACTCAACAGTTTATGCTATTTTCATGATTTTGGTAACACCACTCATGCGTAAATATCAACCAGTAACTGTAATGAAATACATATTTACATTTGCAATTCCGATAGTATTCCCATTTACCTACAAACATTTTCTTCAGGTAAATTGGGCTCTCTTGTCTCAGGAAGTATATTTTAGCTTAGCTTTCGTTATTATTTTCGGGACAATCTATAATTATTACATAAACACGTGGTCTCTCAAGCATGTGAGTCCAGCAATAAACGGAAGCTATATTTATTTAATTCCTTTGCTCACAGTAGCATTTGCCATACTCCTCAAACAAGATCAATTATCGGTACTTAAAGTAATATATGGTTTACTTATATTATTAGGAGTATATCTGGTAAATAAAAAACAAAAGTCTTGACGTTTCCACACCAAGACTTTTATCTGTTTTATTTTTTTTATATTACTTTTTAACGACTAATTTACTTACTCTCCATGTAAAATAGATACAAATTAAAATTAATGCTGCACATACAAAACCTAAAATTCCGTAATTTTCAATAGGACTAGTTTTGGTTTTCTGAACTACTATAAAACCGGCAATCATTGCACCCACACCACCAGCAATTTGCTGTAAAGAAGAAGTAATACTCATGTATGCACCTCTGTCTTGTGGCAAGGGCACCATAGAATTTAAAGACCCTGAAGGTACCATTCTACTCATTATACCCACAAATAGACCCACGTTCACAACCAACACTATCCACAAAGGAACAACTGGCAAATGCGTATAGAGTACTACCATAACAGCCCCCCAAATAGAACCTATAGCAAATATCTTAAACCTATCGTAAGTATCACTCATTTTACCTACAATGGGCATCATAACCATTGAAAACAAACCAGTTACTAAAAAAATTACAGGCAACATTTGTTGCGAGATATGTATATTATTCACCAAAAATGCACTACCAAATGGCATCAGCATAAAGCCTCCAATTGATAACAAAGCAGTGGCCCAAAAACCTTTCTGATAGTTCCCATTTGTCAATGTTTGTATCAAATGAGCAAACGCATTTTTAGTATTTTGAAGTTTTAAATGCTCCGAAATTGGATTTAAATTTTTATAAACATATAAACCTAAAGGAATTGAAAATATCACAATACCAAAAAATGCGAATTTCCAGCCAAACAAATTTGCAATGTAAATTCCTAAAGGAATCCCCAATACTTGACTTACCGCAAAAGACATTTGAACAAATCCCATAACTTTACCACGTTGTTTGGCTTCAAACAAATCAGTGATTATAGCCATTCCAATAGAAGCTATCACGCCACCAAACAAACCCGTAACTATTCTAGCCAGCATGAGAGTAACAAATGAATTAGCCATCCCACACAACAATGTACCGACTACAAATCCGACATAAAAAAACAATAGCATATTTTTTCTATCATATTTATCTGCGTAGCCAGCGGCCAAAATACCGCTCAAGCCAGCACTAAATGCGTATGCTGATACAATTAAGCCAAATTGTTTGGTAGACATGGACATAGATTTGATAAGAATATCTCCTAAAGGATTCAAAATCATAAAATCTAAAACTACTGTAAACTGAAGCAAAGCCAACATCACGATGACTTTCTTTTGATAAGATGAAAACTGAATTGTTTCTGTCATAAATTATAGTTCATCACAGTCGTAACCCAACTGCTTTATAATATACTGTATTTGCGTTGGGGTTTTAGAATTTGATGCCACACGTAATACACAGTCTTTATCCTGCAAATCCACACTCCAATCCAAAATCTCCTCATCTGTGTTTAACTCAAACATTACCATTAGCTTATCTAATTGATTTTTAATTGTAGTTTTAAACACCATGTAATCTGCAAGCAACTGATCCATAAAATTAAAAATTATAGTTTAACAAACATTTAATTTACCTAACTCTAAAAAAGCTAATTAAATTCACAACCAAAACTATAAAATCCTACAAATACAAATTATATAAAATAGGTAAACGGAAGAAACCTATCGGTAAAACTACAAAATATATAAAATGATACTATCTCAAATGATAAGTTACACCTGAACTTAAAGGAGCCCAAATAGCGGTTTTAATTCCAGCATGTTTAAGACCTTGGTTAGTCCAAACATTACAAGTCTTAAACAAACTATAACTTCCTTCGGCATCATAAAAACCATCTCTTTTATCTTGGTAATACCAACAACAGTTGATGTACTTAAACCCAGAATCAGATTTTACAAAGTCTTTTGCAACATAATTCCTCAGTTTATGAAGTTGTTCTGGACTTATCATTATTTTAAAAACAAATTCACTATCTATTTTAGGCTTTTGATGCACTAAAGTTATGTGCATAGCCGCAGATGACAAACCTGTGACCGCTTTAAAAGCCGTAGAAAATTTTAAATCAGCCCAAGTGGGAGTATCTAAATAAAAACCTTTATCGCCCCAACCATATGCAATGTAAGCTGGCAAAGATTTACGTGAATTTTGTTTTAGAACTATTTGTTTATCAACCCAACAAGAAGTATCAGTGGGTAAAACTATATCAGTATGTACCCCATTACTTTCTACAAATATTTCTACTGTTTTTAGATTTTCGGCTATTTCTGCCTCTTCTGTAGGAATCCATTTCCCCATATAAATACACCCTAGATATAAAATAAAGAATACTACTATACCTATTAATATATAAGCAATTTTCTTCAAGATATTACTAATAACTTTCATCATAGATTTGTAAATTAACATATAAGTATCCTTATGCAAACTTAAAATTAAATAAATATTTGAATTTAAAATAAAAATAAGTAAATTTGCAAAAAATGAATCTTAAAAGGGGCCTCAAGTCCCTTTTTTGTTTGTATAAGCTATGTCGCTTTTAGTTAATCAAATAGAAAAAGAAATTGAAGATTTCACCAAAGAAAGTGTTTACCTGATAGAGGTAATAATTGGTGGTTCTTCCAAAACACCTAAAATAACAGTGGTTATAGACGCTGATACGGGTGTAACCATAGAAGAATGTACTAAAATTTCTAGAAAATTAAACAAATACTTAGGAGAACAAGTATATCCTGAAGGGAATTACACTTTAGAAATTACTTCCCCGGGAGCAGATAAGCCTATTAAAATTAATAGACAATACAAGAAAAACATTGGTAGAAAGTTAAAACTAAATCTTGAAGGTGATCAAACACTAGAAGCTACATTAACAGCTGTAGATGATGAAGGCATAACTGTACACTATGAAACGATAGAAAAAATTGCTAATAAAAAGGTAAAAAACTCTATTGACAAAAAAATAATTTATTCAGAAATCAAAAAAGCAAACGTTATAATCACTCTTTAATTGTATGGAAAGTTCAGTCTTAATTGAAAGTTTTCAGGAATTTGCGAAATTTAAAAACATAGATCGCCCAACTATGATGAAAGTTTTGGAAGAAGTTTTCAGAACTATGATCAAGAAAAAGTACGGCACTGATGATAATTTCGACATCATTATCAACACAGATAAAGGTGATTTAGAAATTTGGCGATTCCGCGAAATCGTGGACGATGAATTTGCCGAAGACAGTTTTGATTTTGACGAAAACAAACACATTGCTTTATCTGAAGCTAGAAAAATTGAAAAAGATTTCGAAATAGGCGAAGAACTTTCTCAAGAAATCAAACTAGAACATTTTGGACGTAGACTAGTTCTTACTGCAAGACAAACGCTAATGCAAAAAATAAAAGATCTTGAAAAAGACCTTTTGTTCCAACGTTACAAAGACCTTGTAGGAGATATCATTATTGCAGAAGTGTATCAGGTAATGAACAAAGAAGTATTACTGATAGACCCAGAAGGTAACGAACTTGCACTGCCTAAAGCAGAACAAATAAGTAAAGATAGATTTAAAAAAGGGGAAAATGTGAGAGCAATTGTACACAGAGTAGAAATGCACAACTCAAACCCTAAAATTATACTTTCAAGAACATCTCCAGTATTCTTAGAGAGATTGTTTGAGCAAGAAGTACCTGAGATTGCAGATGGATTAATCGCCATCAAAAAAGTAGTTCGTGAACCAGGCGAAAGAGCAAAAGTAGCTGTAGAAACTTTTGACGATAGAGTGGATCCTGTAGGTGCTTGTGTGGGTATGAAAGGTGCTCGTATTCATGGTATAGTACGTGAACTAGAAAATGAAAACATAGATGTGATCAATTTTACAGATAACACCGAATTGTATATTTCTAGAGCACTTAGCCCAGCAAAAATATTAAACATTAAAATAAACAGAGACACCCGTAAGGCAGCCGTTTACTTGAAACCAGACCAAGTTTCAATGGCGATAGGCAAAGGAGGTCAAAACATAAAATTAGCAAGCAAATTAGTAGGTCTAGACATAGACGTGTACAGAGAGCTAGATGAAGTTTCGGAAGAAGATGTGGATCTAGAAGAATTTGCTGATGAAATAGAAAGCTGGATTATAGATGAATTGAAAAAAATTGGTCTAGACACAGCTAAGAGTGTCTTAGCTCTTCCAAAAGAAGACTTGCTAAGAAGAACAGAATTGGAAGAAGAGACTATTGATGAAATATTCTCAATACTAAAGTCAGAATTTGAAGATTAATTTAGTAATTTAGCAGAAAGTATTCTTTCAAAGTAATTTAATCATTTTTGTAGTACAGAAAATATCTTTTGATGTCAGAAGAAAAAACAGTAAGATTAGGTCAAATAGCCAGACAAATAAACGTAGGGATTTCAACCATTGCAGACTTTTTAGTCAACAAAGGCTTTAAAGACGTTGAAGCAAACCCAAATACAAAAATAACAACCGAACAACTAAAACTTGTTCAAAAAGAATATCAGACAGATAAAGATACTAAAACTGCTGCTTCTAGTGTAACTATCAATAAAAAACACAATGAGAACTTCACTATAAAAGCAGAAAGCCACGCTGGTACTACAAAAAAGAAAGAGGAAGACGAAGAAATACTTATAAAAAACGTTTCTACGCCTGAAAATGAAAAAGTAGAAACTACAAAAGTACAACTTACAGGACCTAAAATAATAGGTAAAATAGATCTTGACGCAAAGAAAAAGCCTGAGATACAACCAAAAGTTGAACAAAAAGATACTTTTAAAAAACCAGAAATACAGCCTGTTGTAGAAAATACAACTAAAGCTCCTGAAAAAGAAATTGAAAAACCAGTTGAAAAACCAGTAGCTCAAATTCAAGTATCAGAAGAACAAAAACCAGTTGAAAAGGTACAAGTTGAAGTGAAAGTGGAAATAAAACCACAAACACCCGTTGCACCCATAGAAAAACCTCAGGAAGTTAAATCTGAACCTGTGTCTCAAAAACCAAACAACACACCAAACCCAACAGAGAAAGCGGTTTCTAATACTAGTCAAACTCCTGCACAGCAACCAACACCTGCTGCTGAACCAGAAATAGAGTTAGTAAGAGCTGAAGCAGACCAACTTAGAGGTCTTAAAGTATTAGGTAAAATAGAAATACCAACAGAAAATAAACCTAAGAAAAAAGAAGACTTCAAAAAAGACTTCAAGAAAGGTGGACATCATGGTAATAATCCTGGAAACAACCATGGTAATAACCAAGGAAATACGAATCAAGGAAATAATTCTGACAACTCTGACAAGAAAAAAAGAAAGAGAGTAGAGTTTACTAAAAAACCTGAATCTGTCCAAAACAATAACTCTGGCGGAAACAACAATAATAACTCTGGCGGAAACAATAATAATTCTGGTAATAGAAACCATCATCATAATAACAATGGTGGGCATAACAATAACAGAAATCATAACAACAGGAATCACAACAACAATAATAATAACAACAATAACAAAAAGTTTGAGAAACCTGAAGTTACCCAAAAAGAAATCCAAGATAAACTAAAAGATACGCTTGCTAAAATTGGAGTTGCTAAAAAAGACAACTCTGGATTTGCAAACAGATCTAAATATAGAAAAGAGAAGCGTCAATCTAGAGCAGATGCTCATGAAGAGAGAATGCAACAAGAAAAAGAAGCGTCTAAAGTACTAAAAGTTACTGAATTCGTTTCTACAAGTGATTTGGCCTCTTTAATGAATGTAAGTGTAAACCAAATTATTGCTACTTGCATGAGTTTGGGTATGTTCGTATCTATCAACCAAAGATTAGATGCAGAAGTAATTACACTTATTGCCGACGAGTTTGGCTATGCAACTCAGTTTGTGTCAGCTGAAGAAGACGAAGCAATAATAGAAGAACAAGACCAAGAAGAAGATCTTGAAACTCGTGCGCCTATTGTAACCATCATGGGTCACGTAGATCACGGTAAAACCTCTTTGCTTGATTATATTAGAGAAAGTAACGTTGTATCTTCTGAAGCTGGTGGTATCACTCAGCACATTGGGGCATACAGTGTAAAAACAGAAGGTGGTAAGAGAATTACATTCCTTGATACACCAGGTCACGAGGCGTTTACAGCCATGCGTGCTCGTGGTGCTAAAGTAACTGACGTAGTTATTGTAGTTATTGCGGCTGATGACAGCATCATGCCTCAAACTAAAGAAGCAATAAACCATGCTCAGGTTGCGGGTGTACCAATTATCTTCGCACTGAACAAAATTGATAAGCCAGGAGCAAACCCTGATAAAATTCGTGAACAATTAGCCGCTATGAATATGCTAGTTGAAGAATGGGGTGGTAAATATCAGTGTCAAGAAATATCGGCTAAAAAAGGTATCGGTATCAATGAATTACTTGAAAAAGTATTATTAGAATCTGAATTATTAGATCTTAAAGCTAATCCTAATAAGAAAGCTGTTGGTGCTGTTATAGAAGCATCTCTAGACAAAGGTAGAGGTTATGTAACTACTATATTGGTACAATCAGGTACTTTACGTGTAGGTGACATTATCTTAGCGGGTAACCACTTTGGTAAAGTAAAAGCTATGACCGACCATAAAGGTAAAAAACTTACTGAAGCAGAGCCTTCAAGACCGGTACAGGTACTAGGTTTAGGAGGAGCACCTACTGCTGGTGATAAGGTAAACGTTATGGACAGTGATAGAGAGGCTCGTGAAGTGGCTAACAGAAGAGAGCAGTTAATGCGTGAACAAAGCGTAAGAACTAAAAAACATATCACACTTGATGAGATTGGTAGAAGATTAGCAATCGGTAATTTCAAAGAACTGAATATCATTGTTAAAGGTGACGTGGATGGTTCAATTGAAGCATTATCTGATTCATTATTGAAATTGTCTACAGATGAAATTGGTGTAAATATCTTACATAAAGGTGTTGGACAAATTTCTGAGACCGATGTATTGTTAGCTTCGGCATCTGATGCCATCATAGTTGGTTTCCAAGTGAGACCGTCTGCTAGTGCTAAAAAACTTGCAGAAGCAGAACAAATCGAAGTGAGATTGTACTCTATCATCTACGATGCTATCAACGAAGTTAAAGATGCTATGGAAGGCATGTTAGCTCCTAAGGTAGAAGAAGTTGTGGTAGGTTCTATAGAAGTAAGAGATGTGTTTAAGATTTCTAAAGTAGGTACCATTGCAGGATGTTACGTACTTGAAGGAAATGTAAAACGTAACAATAGAGTTCGTATCATCAGAGACGGTATTGTGGTACATACAGGAGAAATACTTGCTCTGAAACGTTTCAAAGACGACGTTTCTGAAGTTAAGTTTGGCTACGAATGTGGTTTGAGTATCAAAAACTTCAACGATATCAATATGGGTGACATCATTGAAGCCTTCGAAGAAAAAGAAATAAAGCGTAAGTTGGCATAAATAAAAAAACCTCCAAGAAATTGGAGGTTTTTTTATGACTTTATCTAAAACTTTTATGGAAGTTTGTTTCCTTCTGTAGGAAACACTAACCATGGCTTAAAACCTTTTGCTTCTTCAAAATCTACTTGGCAATATGAAATCACTATAATCATATCCCCTACTTGCATTTTTCTAGCAGCAGGACCATTCATACAAATATTACCAGTGCCGCGTGGCCCAGAAATAATATAAGTCTCCAGTCTTTCACCGTTATTTACATTTAACACTTGTACTTTTTCACCTTCTATCATGTTGGCAGCATCCAATAAATCTTGATCTATCGTTATGCTCCCTACATAATTAAGTTCGGCTTGAGTAATTTTAGCTCTGTGTATTTTTGATTTAAGAATATCTATTTTCATAACCTTAAATTACATTACCTTCTCGGCAATTATTTCTTTAATATCCATTATAATTTTAGTAGCTAATGCATTGGCTGTAGTTTCGGACTCGCTCTCAGCGTAAATACGAATGATGGGTTCAGTATTTGATCTTCTCAAATGCACCCATTCCTTATCAAATTCTATTTTAACCCCATCTATAGTGTTGATTGGTTGTTTTTGATACTTGATTTTTACTTCTTCTAGTAAAAAATCTATATTAATGTCTGGTGTTAAATCTATTTTATTTTTAGAAATATGATACGTAGGATACGATAATTTCAAAGCTGAAATAGATTTGCCAAATTTAGCTAAATGACTTAAAAACAAAGCTATTCCTACTAAAGCGTCTCTACCATAATGAAGTTCAGGATATATAATACCGCCATTACCTTCACCACCAATTACAGCATTGGTTTCTTTCATTTTGGTAACCACATTTACTTCACCTACAGCGGCCGAAGCATACGAAGCACCCAGTTTTTCAGTAACATCTCTTAATGCTCTAGTTGATGAAAGATTTGAAACAGTATTGCCTAACTTGTTTTTTAATACATAGTCCGCAACAGCTACTAGCGTATATTCCTCCCCAAACATAGCACCATCTTCACAAACAAAAGCCAGTCTGTCCACATCAGGGTCTACTACAATGCCTAAATCATAGTTGAGTGTGTTTACCGTCTTAGAAATATGGCTTAAATGTTCTGGTAAGGGCTCCGGATTGTGAGGGAAAAAGCCAGTAGGTTCGCAATAAAGTTTTTCAACTACTTGCACACCTAGTGCTTTCAACAACTCAGGAACTGCTACACCACCTATACTATTTACAGCATCTACAACTATTTTAAAATTTCTTTTTTGAATAGCCTCTGTGTCTACCAATGGTAGCGCAAGTATAGCTTGGATATGTTTTTCTAAATAAGTAGTATTAAGTGAATATTTACCGATTTTAGAAACTTCAGAAAAAGTAAATTCCTCATTATCTACCATTTGTACAAGTTTCACACCTTCTTCTGCTGAAATAAATTCTCCTCTTTCATTTAGAAGCTTTAGGGCGTTCCACTGTATAGGATTATGACTAGCCGTGATAATAATACCTGCAGCAGCTTGTTCCCACACCACCGCCATTTCTACAGTGGGAGTAGTCGCCAATCCTAAATCTATAACATCAATACCAACATTTTGTAAAGTAGCACTCACAATAGCTGATATAGTAGCTCCTGACGGTCTAGCATCTCTGCCTATTACAACTGAATTATTTGGTAATTGTTTTGACTTAACCCAATTGCCAAATGCAGCAGCAAATTTCACTACATCTAATGGTGTTAAAGCATCGTTTGGAGAACCTCCTATTGTACCTCTAATGCCAGATATTGATTTTATTAATGTCATTAAAATTATTATTAATTAATCATGCAAGTTACCACTATACCTAATTTTCACAAAGAAATAATTCATATTTATATGAAGAACATCTTATATTAAACCAAATTAGAAATATGACAAAATTAGATCTCTCACGCAATTCGCATTTATCCCTCTCTAATGGAGAGGAAATAAGGGTGAGGCATTAAAAAATAAAATTAAGTTAGAGGTCTATTATTTATAAATATCTTTATTGTCTTGAATCTCTAATCTAACATCTTCAAGTCTATATAATACTTCTTTTAAAACAAAAAACACCCACCAAATTTAATAACTTGGCGGGTGTTTTTTGTCGTAACATGTACAACGTTAACGGATTAGGGCTTGGCGAAGTGGGGGCTTATAATGGCAGAAACTACAACTTACCACAAAACTATAAAATGGGAACGAAAGCCGAACAACCGGCTTCCGCCCACATTTAGGCAATACAATGTTAGTGGAATGTGCTTTCTTTATTTACACGGTACTGCCTTTTTGTAATCTGTCGAATCTATGGTGTATCGTAAAGTGTATGACTTTTGATTAACTAAATCTTGCGAATAATTATCATACTCTTTATGATTATAAACACCACCAGCCATCGCTTGCTCACTATCACTTGTTCCCAAGAATTTATACTCTGTACAGTTGCCATCATCAAATTTGACAATTACATATTGATTAAAATCCGCAGACAAGTCAAAATTTGGGAAGGGAAGTTCTCCGCTAGCGATATAAAATGTAGAGTCGTTGTTTTTTACTTTTCTAACTGTACCTACATTATCTCTGTATGCTTCAATTACAATATCTTGACCAGACTTATTTATATAAACATAAGTTCCTGTCCTAATAGGAGGTTCTACTGTTTTTTTACCACAACTAATTAGTGAAAGTGTTCCAATACTGAAACAAAGCATCCATGTTATTTTCTGTACCATTGTTATATTTGTTTTTAATGTTATCTCTCCAACCATTCCAAGTTCTCTGACCTAAAAGAGCGTCTTCAATTTCTCTAATAGTGTAGCCAGCAACATTATCATTAGTTAAATTTTCTTCACCGTTATTAAAATCATTTGCACCATCAATCATATCTACAACAACTTGTGTGTAATTGGGTACTATTCTTGGCCCGCCCTGATAATTAGTCCAAACTATACGAGTAAGTTCCCATTGAACTCCTCTTGCCCATGACTCTGCTACAATGTCTTCAGAATTACTATAATCACCACCCGAACTCATGTTCCAATGTGAGGCATGAGCCAATTCATGAATAGTTGTAGCGTAAACATCTCTCATAGAAGCTCCATAACTAATTTGCTGATTATAAATATGAATTGCACTACCCAAACCTAGAAATCTTCTCACTGGAGAATGAAAACCATTTGCGTCTGGGTCTGATTCATTATGACATCTGATGCGTAGTTGTGTTTTCCAAAATCCATTTTGCGGTGGTCTTCTCAGTCCTTTTATATCTTGGTAGTAATATCGATATGCAGCCATAAACACCTTAGCATGAAAGGCATTCTTGTCTCCCGTACCCTGAAAATCATTATCCCAATTCCCTTCTTTTTTTGGGCCATTGATGTTTGCACCGTCCAACCAGCCTTCACGTAAGGCGAAGTCGTATCGCTCCCAGTCTAGGCTGTAGTTGGCATCTCTCTTGAAAGTTCCATCGCAAGAATAGTTGCCGTTGCCATCTACCATTCCTTGGTGAGTGGTAAACCAACGTCTCGCTTTCACGATTACGCCTTCTACACCTCGCCATTTGTTGGTTACATCGTCCCAAACTCTTACCCTGCCTGCTGGCCTCCAGCTACTGGCAGTTACTCTTGCATTGGATGGTGCTGGTTCTAGGTTGCCAGTAATCCTCAATGCTTCGTCTACCAGTGCAGTTACCGATTCGTCTGAGGCTTTGCGTAATGTTGTGCCTGCACCGTCTCTGTTTTCATCGGGTATGTAAAGGTTTTCAAGCACCTCATATTCTACCCCTTGTGGCAGTTTCTTGTCCACAGGCACAGAGCAATACTGATATGTAGGCAAGCTGTCGGGTATGCTTGGGTCGTGGTAATAACTGCCTTGGCTTATTTCGTAGTCCATAGGGTATGAGTATAACACCAAGGTAGTATCATCTTTTAAGATTTCCAACTCTTGATTGGTTTTTGGCTTGAACATGATGTACTTGTGAGTGGTGGTTACATCTATTCCTTCGGTTGAAATTCTAGCATTTGATTTTTGTAGATTCTCATAAGCTTTTTGCATATTGGCAACAGAGTATGGATTGTCCAACTTTTTGATGAGCTGTGTCATTTCACTGTTTGAGATGCTCTGTCCTCCATCGTTGTTGCCCACATCTGGCGAAACATCGTTTTTCTTGTTACAGGAGAATGTTGCCAGTCCCAAGGCTACAATTGCTCCCCACGTTCGCATTCGTTTGTTTTTCATTTTACTTTTGTTGATTAAATTGTTTGACGTTTTGTTTTTAAGCATTTCCACTAACGTTTTACTTATGCTCTTTGTAAAAATTAATCAACGCATTTGTTGAGCTGTCGTGGCTGCTGATGTTACCTGCACTTTCAAGTTCTGGTAAAATTTTATTAGCTAATTGTTTACCAAGCTCCACACCCCATTGGTCATACGGGTTGATGTCCCAAATCATACCTTGAACAAATATTTTGTGTTCGTACATAGCAACCAAAGAACCCAACACTTTTGGAGTAAGTTTTTTAAACATAATAGAGTTGGTAGGTCTGTTGCCTGTAAACTCTTTATGATTAGCCATTTCGGTAAGTTTTTCACCCGTTAATCCTGCTTTTTCAAGTTCGGCTTTAGCTTCAGCCACAGTTTTACCTTTCATCAATGCCTCTGTTTGAGCAAAGAAGTTTGCCATCAGTTTTGGATGATGATCACCAATAGGATTATGACTTTGAACAGGTGCTAAAAAATCGCAAGGGATTAATTTAGTTCCTTGGTGAATCAACTGATAAAAAGCATGTTGACCGTTAGTTCCTGGTTCACCCCAAATGATTGGTCCTGTAGAATAATCTACTTTTTCGCCAGTTCTAGTAACACCTTTACCGTTACTTTCCATGTCTCCTTGTTGGAAATACGCCGCAAAACGGTGCATGTATTGGTCGTAAGGTAAAATAGCGTGAGAATCTGCATCAAAGAAATTGTTATACCAAATGCCTAATAATGCTAAAATTACAGGTATGTTATTTTCTAAAGGAGTGTTTTTGAAATGGTTGTCCATTTCGTGAGCTCCCGTAAGTAATTCAATAAAATTATCGAAACCAATGTAAACGGCTATAGACAAGCCAATTGCCGACCACAACGAGTAACGACCACCTACCCAATCCCAAAACTCAAACATATTGTTGGTATCTATACCAAATGCCGCTACCTCTTTAGCGTTGGTACTCAATGCCACAAAGTGTTTAGCTACGGCAGCGTTGTCTTTTGCTGTTTGTAAGAACCAAGATTTTGCAGAATTAGCATTTGCAAGGGTTTCTTGTGTAGTAAATGTTTTAGAAGCAATAATGAATAAGGTAGTTTCTGGATTTACTTTTTTCAACGTCTCCGCTATGTGCGTACCGTCTACGTTTGAAACAAAATGTACACTGATTCCAGAAGTTGCATAAGGTTTCAGAGCTTCAGTAACCATTACAGGGCCAAGGTCAGAACCACCAATACCAATGTTTACCACATCTGTGATTGACTTTCCTGTATAACCCTTCCAGTTGCCCGACTGCACTTTGTCGCAAAAGCCTTTCATTTTCTCCAAAACCGCATTTACTCCAGGCATCACATCTTCGCCATCTACAACTATTGGAGCATTGCTTCTGTTTCTTAAAGCTACATGCAATACAGCACGGCCTTCCGTATTATTTATTTTTTCACCAGCAAATAGCTTTGTTCTCCACTCTTCCACTTTTGCTTCTTTTGCCAAGTCGAAAAGCAAGTTCATGCTTTCTTCAGTGATTCTGTTTTTAGAATAATCAACTAAAATATCGTTAAACTTAATATGGAATTTATTAAATCTTTCAGCGTCGTTGGCAAACAAATCTCTCATTTGTAAATTTTCAATTGAACCAAAATGTTCAGAGAGTTTATTCCAAGACTTTAATGATGTAGACTTCATATAGATAAATATTGATAAAGAAAATTACACAACTTCGCAAAATTAAGAAATTGTACCAATTCTCTACGTTTTAATCTCAATAATCTTTATTTAAAAAAAAATTTTTATATGTAATATATTACACATATATTTGATAAAATTTTAAAATATAGACGTCTTAAAAAGATGTTTTAGCAATAAAAATATTAAAGACTATACGTGTTGTATATTAGTTAGCACAAACTAGCCTAATTTTTTGTACTAATAACTCACAAAATTATGAATTATACTATAATATTTTTAAAGCTTAGAGTGTAATGTATTTGTATTTATTTATTATTTTATAAAAATCTTAAAGTGATTTATTCATTTTTCGTTTTTTAAGAAATTAGACAAACCTATTTTGTTCTTTTTTTGTAGTATTATAATAAAAATACTCCTTATGAGAACGTTAAAAAAGAAACATACTGCTAGATACTCCCCTATAGCAGATCTAGAAACTCATTCACCCTTACCAACATTTCAACTACAACAAATAGATCCGTTTATTTTTCTCAACCATCACGGCCCACAAGTATATCCCCAAAACAATCAAGGACTTCCGTTTGGCCCGCATCCTCACAGAGGTATGGAAACGGTAACTTTTGTAATAGACGGCGATATTATGCACAAAGATTCTACCGGCGCCGTGAGTGTGATTAACGCTGGTGGCATACAATGGATGACTGCCGGCAAAGGCCTCATACACGCAGAGGTTTCATCTCCTGAATTTATGAAAAATGGAGGTCAATTAGAAATCTTACAATTGTGGCTCAACTTACCCGCAAAATACAAAATGATAGAACCTTTTTATAAAGGTCTACAAGAACACGAAATCCCCAAAATAACTCTAGACCACAATGCAGGAACGCTACAACTCATTTCTGGAAATTTCAATGATTCTCAAGGAGCATTTCAGTCTGTAACTGGTGTGTTTTTATCTGTTTTATACCTAAACGCTCAAAAAAGTATAACTTTCAACGCACCAAAAGAGAACTCTATATTTTTCTACGTAGTACGAGGTACACTTACCGTGAATACTCATGGAGTAAAAATGCTAGATCTTTTAGAATTTGCCTACGACAACGAGCAAATAAACATAGAAACTTCAACGGACTGTATTGTTTTATACGGACATTGTAAACCTATTTCAGAGCCATTTGTTGCTCAAGGTCCATTTGTAATGAATACAGAACAAGAGATACTAGAAGCTTACGACGACTACAGAAAGGGCAAATTTGGCGTTTGGAAACATTAAAAAATGTCATTTTGTCTTATTTTGAATATTAAAAAACCAAAAACAAGCCATAATGTCTCGTTTTGTGTATTGGTATATGAATTGTACAAATGAGTTTATAAAATTTAAACACATTAAACACAAAAACGATATGGCAACACTAGTAAAATTAGACAACGGATTTCCTGTATTAAATTCAGTATTTGACGAGTTCTTCAAAAAATCTGAAGAAGGAGCTTGGGGGTATTTAAATAAAAAAGTAGCGACCAATATCAAAGAAACAGAAACCGCTTATGTACTTGAGTTACAACTCCCAGGATTCAAAAAAGAAGAAATTAAAATAGGAATAGAAAATCAATATTTGAAAGTAAGTGCAGAAACAAGCACCGAAACAGAGAGCAATGACAAATATCACGTGAGGGAATTCAAAAAAAGTAATTTTGAAAAACAATACAAAATCCCACAAAACGTAAACTTGGACGCAATTGCAGCAAAATTTGAAAATGGAATCTTAGAATTACATCTCAACAAAAAACTAAAAGAAGATGTCAAAACCATAAAAACTATTGACATTCTTTAATCATCCCTAAAACAAAAAGAGCGACTTTAGGAGTCGCTCTTTTTGTTTTATTAACTAAAAATATCAACTAAACCGTAGCACCTTCTTTCATACGTTCAGCATTTTCAGCTATACGAAGTTGCTCTATAAAATCTCCTATTTCACCTTCCATCACCACAGGCAAATTATAAACCGTATACCCTATTCGGTGATCAGTAACTCGCCCTTGCGGATAGTTGTATGTACGAATCTTATCAGATCTGTCACCCGAACCCACCATAGACTTACGTTGACCACTTATCTCGTCGTTATGTTTCTGAAGTTCAATTTCATATAGTCTCGCTCTTAGCACCTTTAGTGCTTTATCAAAGTTTTTGATCTGCGAACGCTCATCTTGGCACTGCACCACCAAACCCGAAGGCAAGTGCGTAAGACGCACAGCCGAATACGTAGTGTTTACAGACTGCCCACCAGCTCCAGAAGAACAAAACGTATCTTTACGAATATCGTTCATGTTTATTTCCACATCCACTTCGTCCATCTCTGGCAACACCGCCACTGTAGCCGCCGAAGTATGTATACGCCCTTGAGTTTCTGTTGCAGGCACACGCTGTACCCTATGCACTCCAGACTCAAACTTAAGCTTGCCATACACATCTTCACCAGAAACGTTTATGGTGATCTCTTTGTAGCCACCAGAAGAGCCTTCTGTGTAATCTAGAAGCTCAAAACGCCAGCCTTGTTTCTCTGCAAAACGCTGATACATTCTGTACAAATCACCCGCAAAAATAGCCGCCTCATCGCCACCAGTACCACCACGCACTTCCAAAATACAGTTTCGGCTATCGTTAGGATCTTTCGGAATCATCATTTCTTTAAGAACCGCCTCCATCTCCTCTTGTTGCGGACCTAGTGCATCTAGTTCAAGCTTCGCCATTTCTCTAAATTCCTCATCCTTTTCTGTCTGAAGCACATTTTTAGCAGACTCTATATTGCTCAAAACATTCTTGTATGCCAAGTACGCATCTACAATCTTGTTTAAATCTTTGTATTCTTTATTCAGAGCCTTGTAGCGTTTCATATCAGAAGCCGCATCAGGTTGCACTATAAGCTCACTAACTTCGTCAAATCTTAACTTTATTTGTTCTAGTTTATCTAGCATGTTGTTTTGTAAAGAAAATAATATGCAAAGATACGGCTTTTACTACCACACTTGCAAAATAACCTATCAACTGTATTCTAAAATTATACAAATCAGCTCATTTATATACTTCACCACATACAAATCTCCCCGCTTCGTCTCCAAAAATTGCATGCAAAACTTGTGAGTAAGGAATGAATTGGTGCTAAAAACAAAAGAAAATAAACCCATAAATACTATAAACCCAAATTACGCAATTGTTCAAATCTTTGATTTTTCATTAAACATATCCCACTCTGTTTGGTGAAGTGTAAGGGAGAGTTGGTATAATTAGCTATTTTTGCGAATTGGGTTAAAATGTCTGATTACAAACAATTTATGGTAATAATATTTATTTAAATGAAATATTAATTTTTTTTTTAAAAAACCATATTTTATTTGGTATATTTTTTATTTTATGGCAGTTATTTCTTATTTTTGGAGGTATAGACGCCATAATTAGTTTTTTACATGAAATATTATTCTAAGATTTATAAAGGACGGAGAAGAATATTTGTCAGATTTGAATATAATAAAACATTAATTACCCAAATTAGAAGCATTGCCTCTGCCAAGTGGAGTGTATCTGAAAAATGTTGGCATATTGAGGCCAGCCGTGAGGCATTTGAGCAACTTAAAGAATTGTTTCCGAATATATCGCCATATACAGAAACTGCCGATAAGAACTATCTGAACCCCGATACTCAAAAAACAAAACCAAAAGAAGAAAAAATTGATAAAACAACTATTAAACTGGTACAGTACCAAAACGGTCGTTACCGAATACTATGTTGGTACAACCCATTACTTACAGATTTGTTAAAGAAATTTCCACAAAGTAAATACGATGTGCAAAACAAATGGTGGACGTGCAGCATAGACAACAAACAGAAACAAAGTCTAGAGGCATTTGCTAAAATAAATGCTTATAGCTTGTTATGGCTTGATGAACGAAAAAAATATCTAGTAAAGCCTCGTCCACAAGTGTTTGAAATTGAAAACTATAGACACTGCCCTGACAAAATGATTGAAAAACTAAAGGCTGTGCGGTATTCAGAAAAAACCATTGAGGCCTACAAAGGACTGTTTGAAGAGTTTATCAATTTTTACAATACACGCAAAGTTGATGAAATTACCGAAGCCGAAATAATTGCCTATATGCGTTATTTGGTACAAGAACGGGGAATATCAGCGAGCTATCAAAACCAAAGTATTAATGCCATAAAGTTTTATTATGAGAAGGTTCTAGGTGGTAGTCGCAAGTTTTATCAGCTAGAACGCCCCCAAAAAGAAGACAAGCTCCCCACGGTACTTTCGGTAGAAGAAGTGCAAAAGCTAATTGGGAGTATAAGCAACCTAAAGCACAAAACCATGACCATGCTTTGTTACTCCGCAGGATTGCGACTAAGTGAAATTATAAACTTGAAAATTAAGGACATAGACAGCAAACGAATGCAAGTAGCTGTGCGAGGAGGCAAAGGTAAAAAAGATCGGTATACACTGTTATCAGAAAAATTGCTCCCCTTATTGCGTACGTATTTTTTGGAATTTAAGCCAGTTGAATATCTTTTTGAAGGTATCAATGGCGGACAATATGCTGAGCGAAGTTTCCAAAACGTAGTAAAAGAAGCAGCATATAAAGCTCAAATAAAAAAGACAGTAACAGTACATACACTCAGGCACAGTTTTGCTACACACCTTATGGAAAACGGCACCGATTTACGCTACATACAAATACTTCTAGGCCACAGTAGTAGTAAAACAACGGAAATATATACACACATGACCAGCAAGGCTATGAGTGGTATAAAAAGCCCACTCGATCATTTGGATTTTTAAGAAATAAAACTTAGAATTGTGGTATCATGAAAGGACTTAACAAAGTAACACTAATAGGCAACTTGGGCAAAGATCCCGAAATTAGTACATTAGAGGGAGATATAGCTCTAGCTAAGTTTACACTAGCCACCAACGAAAGCTACAAAGACCAAAACGGAAACACGCAAACGATAACCGATTGGCACAATATAGTGGCATGGAGGAATATGGCAGAGAAAGTAGGTAAATATTTGCACAAAGGAAGCCATATATATATGGAAGGTAAAATAAAAACACGCAGCTACGAAGATAAAGATGGAACAAAAAGGTACGTAACAGAGATAATTGCGGACAGTTTCATAATGTTAGACAAGTCTACAAGCTCAGCTAATGCAGAAATAGACGCCATAAAAACAGAACGAGTGGCGTAATTGAA
>JAXLUW010000005.1:0-149359 GCA_046329305.1 Cytophagales bacterium | reverse complement strand
AACTATTAACTATTAACCATTAACTATTAACCATTAACTATTAACCATTAACTATTAACCATTAACTATTAACCATTAACTATTAACCATTAACTATTAACACATTAACTATTAATAAAACTCAAAACTACCCGAGGTTTTTTTGTTTTTATCTTTATCTTTTTTGTTTTTATTCATTTCATTGAGTTCTTCTGCTACTTTTTTCTGGTATTTTTTAGACTTTTTCTTTCTACTTTCCTTGTGTTTTTCGCTGTGATCAATGATTACGTTTGCTTGTTTCAAATCGAAATCACTTTTTTCGTTTAGTTCTTCTTTTTTAATATGAGAGGCATGCCTACCAGATCTGGTAGCTTTACAAGCAATTAAGACTATAATAGAAAGGAATATTGAAATTAGAAGTTTCAAGGATATAAATTTTGCACTTGCAAATGTAAAGTTAAGTCAAAAATGATAGCTATCAAAAAAAAGAGGCCTAAGCCTCTTTTAAATTATTATGTTATTGCTGATTTGCCTCTAGATAAACCTTAAAATCAATTTTATCATCTATAAGTTTATCGCCTAAATCTTTAAAGAAATTACCAGAGTTATACTTAACACCCCACTGCGTTCTATCAATAGAAAAATCAGCTTTTGCAGTTATTTTCTTTTTACCAAATGTAACCAATGCTGGAAATTCAACAGATTTTGTAACACCTTTTATAGTCAAATCACCTACAATTTGATAATTAATTTGCCCTTCAGGTACATCTAATCTTGTCGCTTTAGTTATTTTAAATGTTGCTTGAGTAAATTTGTTCGAATTAAAAAAATCATCACTCTTAAGGTGATCTACCAATTGTTTATTAAAACCTTCATCTTTTACATCAGTATTTTTGATAGTTTTCATATCAATGTAAAAAAATCCAGATTTAATCTGTTTGGTATCTACCTGCAAATTACCAGACTTAACGTCTACTGTACCCACATGTTGTTTACTTGCACCTTTACCTGCCCAGTCTAGTTTACACTTTTTGGCATCCAAAATATATACATCCGCAGCATTAGTTTCAGTAGTTTCTGTAACTTCATCTGCAACATATACAGCCTCAGCGGTCTGAGTATTTTTCATACTCAATGAAAACATTAAACCTGCAGCTATGGCCGAAACAATGGTTATTTTTTTAATCATAATTCAATATTTACCTACAATGTACAAAATAAAATTAAAATAATTACATTTTATTAGAAAATAAATCTAGTAGACAAAAATTTGCTTTCGCCACTATCTACAATGTGATTAATAATTTTCTTGTTAGCATCTGTTTGTTTCGCCGCCACCATGGTTCTTATAGAAAATGCTCTTATGGCATCGTTTACAGACAAAGTACCTTCGGCAGAATCTTTACGCCCTGTAAAAGGAAACGTATCTGGTCCACGTTGACACTGACAATTGATATTTACCCTACAAACTTGGTTTACAAGTGGGTCAATCAAATCGGCGAGCATTGCCGTATCCTGACCAAAAATACTCACTTGTTGTCCGTGATCAGAAGTAATCAGATAATTGATCGGTTCTTCAATATCGTCAAATGGAACTATTGGAACTATAGGTCCAAACTGTTCTTCTCTGTAACAAATCATGTTTTCATTTACAGGATACAAAACTGCAGGGAAGAAGAAACTTTTAAAATTGTTTCCACCACCTTCATTGCAAACAGCTGCTCCGTTAACTATGGCATCATCTATACATTTTTGCAAATATTCTGGCTTACCTGGTTCTGGTAAAGGTGTAAGCATTACATCTTTTTCCCAAGGCATTCCATATTTAAGCTTATTTACTTCTTCTGAAAATCTTTTTACAAAAAGATCCGCTTTGCTTCTATGAACAAAAATGATTTTGATGGCTGTACATCTTTGTCCGTTAAAAGACAAACTTCCCAATATACTTTCTTTTACAGCCAACTCCACATCAGCACTGTCTGTAACAATTGCCGCATTTTTAGCATCAAGACCCAAAATTGCTCTCAGTCTGTTTACTTTAGGGTGTTGTTTTTTTAGCTGATCGGCAACTTTAGAACTACCTATTAGAGTAAGTACATTAACTTTACCAGATTGCATCAAAGAAGGCACTACAGTACTTCCTTTACCATACACCGTATTAAACACACCTTTAGGAAATGCTTTTAAGAAACATTCATACAAAGGACAGTGTAACAAAGTACCATGTTTTGGTGGTTTAAACAATACCGTATTGCCCATAAGCAATGCAGGTATCAAAAGTGTATAGGTTTCGTTTAACGGATAGTTAAATGGTCCCATACAAAGGACTACTCCTAGTGGTGCTCTACGTATTTGCCCAATAATTCCACTATCAATCACAAATCGTGAGGCATCACGATCCATCTTTTTGAGCTCGTCAATAGTATTGAAGATATATTCAACAGTTCTGTCAAATTCTTTAACAGAATCACCATAAGTTTTACCAATCTCCCACATTAACAATTTTACCACTTCAGATTTTTTCTGAATCATCATGTTGGTAAAATTTTCCATGCAGTTGATACGCTCACCTATGCTCATTGTTGGCCATTCTCCACGGCCGTTGTTAAATGCTTTTACGGCTGCATCTAGTGCATCCATAGCTTCTTTTTCACCAGCAACAGGAAACGACCCTAACAGTTTAGCTTCTAGTTGGCCTCCAGTATACGTATAAATAGGAGAATATACTTTCTGGCTAGCGCCATCCCAAGGAATCATTTGACCATCTATCAACAGCTCCTTTTGATGTATCTCATACGCTTGTCTGAATTCCGCAGGCACATCTTTGTCTTCTGGGAACATAGCGTTAATTTTTTCTTTAATCATACCTAAAAAATTTTATTCAACAAATCTAAAAATTCGATCCCATCTGATTTTGTTCAGAGGGGAGGTAGCATATTTATTATAAGAGAAAAATGTAAGAAAAGGTTTCCCAACAATATGATCTTCTGGCACAAAACCCCAATATCTTGAATCTAAAGAATTGTGTCGGTTATCACCACACAGCCAATAGTAATTATTTTTAAATGTGTAATTTTTTTGTTCTTTGCCGTCAATGTACAGTTTGAGGTTATTTACTGTAACTGCTCCGTCTTTGTAACCTTCAAACTTTGCAATAGTGTTGGCGTATTTTAATACGTTTTCAGGCGTAAGTTCAATAGCTTTACCTTTTGCTGGCAACCACAATGGCCCGAAGTTGTCTATATTCCAAGTAAATAAACGTTGTTGATTTGCTATTATACCTGGCTCAAAATATGGAAACACATCGTGATACATTTCTTCATGTTTTTCTGGAAAATACCCTCTAAACTCAGAAAGCTGCGGCGTATTTTTCGGATTCACTATTCTTTGAAATGTTCCTTTTACTATTAGTGGAGAATTTTTAACTATTTCTGCATTTTCTTTGTTCAGTGCTGCTATAAACCAACCTTGTTTGTATTGACCATTTTCAGCAACAGGATTTATATCTTCATTATTTACAATTTTCCATTGGTCTAAAACATCTGACAAAAGCCTAAATACTCTGATTTCGTTATTGTTTCCGTCTCTAGTAATGATTTCATCTCTGATGATATTTGAGTTCACCTGAAACTTATACTTATACTGAATTTTGTCGTTATCCTCTATTTTGTCACCGTTTACATATAACTGACCATCTACAAAACTGATAGTATCTCCTGCAATACCCACACATCTTTTTACATAAAAGGTCTTCATGTCTGTAATTTTAGACACGTTATCACTTGGGTAATTAAACACCATGGGTTTACCTCGCTTAATTTCAGTAAGACCCGGCAGCCTATAACTTGGCAATGTGATAAGGTCAGAATAAGACTTTATATTTAAAAATGGTACTTGCTGATGCGTAAGTGGTACTTGTAAAGGCGTTTGTGGGGTACGTGGGCCGTAGTGAATCTTACTAACAAACAAAAAATCATTCACGAGCATACTACCTTCCATGGAAGAAGTAGGAATTTTATAGGCTTCAATAAATGCCCAACGTACAAGTGTGGCAGCTACTATTGCAAAAATCAAAGAACTGTACCATTTGGTAGGTGGTAAAGTAGCTTCCACTTCTTTAAGTGTGCCTAAATATTTTACATCTTTATCTTTTCCTAATTGCAAAAAGTAAATAGGGAAGCCAAACACAGTAGCCATTTGTTGTAAAAATGTTCTTTTCCCATAACAATGCACAAAATCTATAAGATCAAGAGCAAATGAAATAATATTAATAACAGGCACAAACTCCAAAATAACATTAAGCGGATTTTTTCCTGTAATTTTTAAAAATGTAATCTGATTAACTACAGGAATAAAAGCTTTATTTTTATCAACTCCAGCTTTTTCAAATAATAATGCAAGACCTGGCGACGCTAACATCGTCAGCGGAATGGTACAGAAAAACAATAAAAGATATTCGTATAACATATAAACAGTATTTAGTACTCTATTCTTAAAACAACAATGAGTAGAGAATTATTATTACAAGCCCTACTCATTGTTAGATTTATTTAAAGATATTTTTCAAAAATTAAAATTTAAGCATATCGTCCATGCTGTAATTACCTTTTTTGCCTTTGAGCCATTCTGCGGCAATTACGGCACCAGAAGCAAAACCTTCTCTACTATGTGCAGTATGCGAAATCTGAATACTGTCAATAGCTGAGTCATAGTTTATAATATGTGTCCCAGGCACTAAACCTTCTCTTTTAGATACTATAGAAAGCTCCGCAGTTTGATTACTCATTTCGTTTACCCATTTATTTTTTTGGGTAAAATTTTCCATAATTCCTTCTGCAAGAGTGATGGCCGTACCGCTAGGTGCATCTTTCTTTTCTGTATGATGTATTTCCTCCGTCCATAAATTATATTCAGAAGAAAAATTATTCATAATCTTTGCAAGAACTTTATTCAAATGAAAAAAGATATTCACGCCTAAACTAAAATTAGATGCATAAAAAAATGCTGCTCCTGTAGAGTTAGTTAAATTCTCTACTTCGGTTTTTTTATCTAACCAGCCTGTAGAGCCACTAACTACAGCCACCCCATTTTTTAACAAAGTGGTAATGTTCGTATAAGCTACTTCTGGGTTAGTAAATTCTATAGCTACATCTGTATTTTCTGGGTTTATTTTTACCAAATCATTGGTATTATCTTTGTCTATCACAAAACTAATACTGTGCCCTTTAGAAAGTGCTATTCTTTCTATGGTCTTACCCATTTTACCATAACCTACTAGAGCTATTTTCATATTTGATGTTCTTGTTTTTAAAATAAAAATTAAATGACAGTGAAGAATTGATACCGTGTGGAGTGGGTACAAAATCTGGTCTTATTCTTAAAGCCACATCTTCACTTACGTTAAAATCTTTCAAGTGAGCGTCTACGTGAGCTTCTATGATGTTTGCAAAATACATAGCGATAGTCAAAATCAAAAATCTATCGCGTCTGTCATGAAAGGTAGTTCTTATCAATGATAATTGACTAGTTGAATATTGGCTAAATTCTGCATAAGCAGCGGCAGTATCGTTTTTAATACCATCGTACGTATGAGTACCTACCAACTTTTTAGGACTTGTGATTCTTGTATACACATAATCAACTTTTTTGTATTCTTTCTGATAAAAATAAGTTGCGTATGCAAACCCTCCAATAGCTCCATATACTAAGGGTATTTTCCAATAACTTTTATTGTATCCTTGACCAAGTCCTGGTAATATAGCAGAAAAAATTGCTGCTTTTTGTGGCTTACTTAATCCTGTTTTTTTCTTAACTATAGTTTCTTTTTTAAGAGAATTTATAGCCTTTGTGGTATCATTTTGTGAAAACGATACTGCAAACAAAAAGTAAAAGAAAGAAAGAAAAACTAGTCTAACGTAATTCATCACATATTTAATAACTCGAGAATTCTGTTCAAGTCTTCTGTAGACAAAAAAGGAATCTTAATCTCACCTTTATTTTTTTCGTCGGCTTTTACTAATATTTTAGTACCAAAATGACTAGAAAGCTTTTGCTGTAACATATCAATTTCGTAATTTTTAACAGCCGAAGTCTTTACGTTAGATTTTTTATCTTTATGTAATTCTCTTACAAGTTCTTCTGCTTTACGTACCGACAGCTCTTCTCTAACGATTTTATGATACAAAAACAACTGTGTCTCAGTATTGTCTACATTGATAAGTGTTTTGGCATGCCCCATACTTAACTTGTTAGTTCTGAGACCAGACAAAATATCTGGAGGCAATTTTAACAAACGTAAGTAATTATTTACAGTGGTTCTATCTTTACCTACACGCTCACCTAGCTGTTCTTGTTTAAGATCACACTCAGAAATAAGCCTTTGATAACTGATAGCTACCTCCACTGCGTTTAAATCCTGTCTTTGTATATTTTCAATCAATGCCATTTCGAGCATTTCTTGATCATTAGCTTCACGAATGTATGCTGGAATTTGCTCTAAGCCAGCCATTTTGGAAGCTCTGAAACGTCTTTCACCAGAAATAATCTGATAACTGTTTGCACTTAATCTTCTGACAGTTATAGGCTGAATAATACCCTGAACTTTTATAGAAGCTGCCAGTTCATCCAAAGCATGCTGATCAAAATCAGTTCTAGGTTGGCTTATGTTTGCCTCAATTTGAGTGATATCTAGGTTTGAGAAATTAACTGCTGCACTTTCTGCCGGAGAGTCCGTAACTTTGTCTGCATCGCTTAACAATGCACTCAATCCCTTGCCCAATGCAGGTTTTTTATTCATAAACTTAGACATATCTTAACTTAATTTCGGAACTGAAAGTCCATTTTTTAATATTATTTCTTTGGCCAAATTAAGGTAACTCACGGCCCCTTTACTTTCAGCATCGTAAGACAATGCCGGCATACCAAAACTTGGAGATTCGCTCAATTTCACATTTCTAGGTATGATAGTTTCAAAAACCATCTTTGGAAAATGCGAACGTACCTCATCCACTACCTGATTTGCTAGCCTTATACGTAGGTCATACATAGTTAAAAGCATACCTTCAACTTGTAAGGCTGTATTCAAACGCATCTGAATAATCTTGATAGTGTTCAGTAACTTACCTAAACCTTCAAGGGCAAAATATTCACATTGAATAGGTATGATTACAGAATCTGCCGCTGTGAGTGCATTGGTAGTAATCACCCCTAAAGAAGGAGAACAATCTATCAAGATAAAGTCGTAGTCGTTACGTACTTCTTCTAGAGCTGTTTTCATTTTGAGCTCTCTTTCTTCCATTCCTTGTAGTTCTAGTTCAGCACCTACTAGGTCTATATTTGACGGTAACAAGTATAAGTTTTCTATGTCTGTTTTGATGACCAATTCAGAAACTTTTTCTCCGTTAACCATACAATTATACAAACCTCTACCCGCCGATACAGGATCTACTCCTATACCAGACGTTGCGTTAGACTGAGAATCAGCATCTACCAGCAATGTTTTATAATCTAGTGCCGCCAAACTCGCTGCTAAGTTGATAGCAGAAGTAGTTTTACCGACACCCCCTTTTTGGTTAGCAATGGCTATTATTTTTGACATAGACTTTGTGATTGTAACCCAAATTAATAAAAAATTTGAGTTATCCTGAAATTTTTTTAAAATTGCTCTGCAAAGATAGCTTATACTATCTATAAAATAAAAAAATTATTCATGAGTAAACTTACAAAACTGTTAGTTACACTTCTTTTTGTGCTCTTTATTTCTTGTAAATCAGAAGAATCAAAAAAAGATTTAAAAGTTTTCAGATATAACGAAACATCTGGAATTTCATCTTTGGATCCTGCCTATGCCAATACCCCACCCAATATCTGGGCGGTGAATCAGCTCTATAACGGATTGGTAGAACTTGATAAAAACTTCAACATTGTTCCATCATTATCAGAATCTTACAATGTTTCTAAAGACGGCCTCGTTTATACTTTTAAACTTAAAAAGAAGGTATATTTTCATGATAACGAAGTTTTTGACAATGGCGAAGGCCGAGAAATTAATGCACATGATTTTGTGTATTCTTTTAAAAGAATTTGTTCAGACACCACCGCAAGCACAGGTAAATGGATATTTTATGGCAAAGTAAAAATGAATAAACTTGGCGGAGTGGCTTCAGATGCCTTTACTGCTCTTGATGACAACACTTTGCAAATCAAATTAAACGCACCGTTTCCTCCGTTTATAAAGCTACTCACTATGCCCTACGCTTTTGTGGTACCTAAAGAAGCAGTAAAAAAATATGGTAAAGATTTCAGAAATCATCCTGTAGGCACAGGTCCTTTTTATTTTAAAACATGGGACGAGTCAAGTTTATTGATTATGTTAAAAAATAAAAACTACTGGAAAGTAGATGAAGAAGGTAAAAAACTACCGTATCTAGACGCCATCAATATTTCGTTTATAGGCGACGAGAATATGGCTTTTATTAATTTTGAACAGAAAAAACTTGATTTTTTATCTGGTATAAATGAAAACTCAAGAGATATGATATTAGACCACAAAGGAAACGTTAAAAAAGAATTTTCTTCTAAGTTTAAAATTCACAGACTACTTTACCTCAACACTGAATATCTAGGATTTCAGCTAGACACTTCTACATATACCGACAAAAATCATCCTTTACTAAACAAAAAAGTTAGACAGGCCTTAAACTATTCTGTCAATAGAGAAGAAATGATAGATTACATGAGAAATGGTTTGGGTGTACCAGGCATTTCGGGTTTTGTACCTTACCCATTATTATTCAAGCATAAAATAAAAGGTTATAACTACAATCCTAGCAAAGCCATAGAACTACTTGGAGAAGCTGGATATAAAAACAAAAAGCTAAATTTAACATTGTATACCACTGCTCCATACAAACAAATTTCTGAATATTTACAAAAAACTTGGTCTAAAATTGGTATCAATCTTACCATTGAAATTAACCAAGCATCTACACATAGAGATTTGGCAAATAAAGGTCAGCTGCCGTTTTTCAGAGCCTCTTGGGTGGGAGATTACATGGATATAGAAAATTACACGTCTGTATTTCTAAGTACTAGCAAGGCACCAGCAGGCCCTAACAAAAGTAGATTTAGCAATAGTAAATATGACAATTTATATGAGCAAGCATTAGTAGAACAAGATTCTGACCGCAGAGAAGACCTCTATATGGAAATGGATCAAATTCTTATGGAAGAAGCACCTATATTGGTATTGTATTATGATGAACTCTTAAGGCTGACCCATAACAATATTCATGGCTTAGACGCTAACCCTATGAATATGTTATTTTTAGAAAAAGTTAAAAAAGATTAAGATAATAAGTTACCTTTTATTACATTTAAGTATAAAGAATTAAACGTGGGACTGTTTACCAAAGATATAAGCGATGAAGATATAATTCAACGAATACAAAAAGGCGACCGCAAAATGGTAGACTTTTTGTATAAGAAGTATTATAAAATGGTTACAAACTACGTTTTAAAAAACTCTGGCGACGAGATTGAAGCTGAAGATTTGTTTCAAGACGTTATAGTGGTTTTCTGGCAAAAAGTAACCAGCGGAGAGCTTGTGTTATCGGCTAAAATAAGTACTTATTTGTATGGAATTAGCCATAATTTATGGCAAAAAGAACTAAAACGCAAAAACAAATATAGTTCTGAAATAGAAGATAAACCTCAAGAAGAGTTTAAAGACAGAGACGAACACATTAAAATAGTGCAAGAAGCACTGGAGCATCTGGGAAGTGGATGCAAGGAAATATTGATGTATTATTATTTTGAAGACCGCTCAATGACTGATATTGCAGAGCTTATGGGCTTATCCAATGCAGATACGGCAAAGTCTAAAAAATATAAATGTAAACAAGAATTAGACAAACTACTAAAGAAAAGATTTAAAACTGGAGATATACTTGATTGAGTATGAAGAATGAAAGAGATATAATACAAGATTATTTTAATGGCAGACTTTCTGATGCAGAAAAGATGCAATTTGAACAATCTTTACAAGCTAACCCTAACTTATCAGAAGAGTTTAATTCAGAAAAACTTTACAGAGACCTTTTTAAACAAATTGGCTCGCAAGACTTAAAGGCTCAAATGTCTGGCATTAAACTAAATCCTAATAATTTTAGAAATAAAATCATTACAGCAGCAGCTTTGGTATTATTAGCTAGCGGAGTTACTCTGTTTTGGATTAATCAAAGAAACCACAACAACTCGGTGCCTATAATTCAAAACAACACTTCTGAAACTGAAAAACCAACTGAAGCACCAATTGCCAATAATACAATTTCAAATAAAACTGAGACCACAAAAAGTAGTACAGAAGTAGAAAAAAGAAAAACTACTACATTGGCAGATTTGCAACCCAAAACACAAACTACTATCAAAAGTAAATCTTCAGATTTAGACGAAAGCACTCCTCAAGAATTTGACATTTCTGATGAGAACACTTCCAATAATTCTGCTGAATCTTTAAAAGGTATCAACAAAATAGATGTAGTAGTAGAAAAAGGTTCTGAAAACGAACTGATGTATAAGTTTGTAGACTCCAAATTGTTCTTATTAGGCAACTTTAACAAACAATACGAAATAGTGCATCTGGGTACTCAAGAAATTTATTTAAAATACAATAATAGCTATTATTACATCAGAAAAAATATAGAAACCCCTACCAAATTAGAAAAAGTTACTAACCAGAATTTAATAAAAAAAATAGCTAGTGCTCTAAATTAATTAGAGTACTAGTTTTATAATTTATTTAACTTTTATGCTTAAAATCATTTTTTTTGTTTCCATTTATTGGTTATAATTGCATTGTACTTATTTAATATCAATAATTGATTTTATAAATAAAATTTGAGTTAATCTGTAACTCAAAACCAAAATATCTGTAAAAGACCTAGGGCGATTAATTGAAATTCATTTAGATCGTTAAACTGTATGGGAGTAGTTATAATAGAAAAACAGGAGGATAAACCTTATGTTTTAATGGATGATTCTGACGGAAGATTTATCTTACGCGGAAGGTCGTATCCAGAAGATCCCTATGAATTTTACTCTCCGTTTATTCAATGGGTAAAACAATTACCAAACAAAGATATTAGCAAACTGTCTGTTGAAATTGATGTGGATTATTTCAATACTTCATCTTTTAAAATGGTTTTTAATTTACTGTTTGAGATAGAGCAAATTCATGATTCTTATGGGTTAGATGTAACTATTTTATGGCTGTATGATTTTGACTCATTAGACATAAAAGAGGCGGGCGAAGAAATTGCTGATATTATAAAGTTACCATTTGACATCAAACAATTAGTAGAAAAATAAATCTTTAACCGAAGATTAAAATATATTTACACGTCTAATACTTAAAATGAAACAAAATCTTGAAACTTATAGTTATAACAATCAAGACAAACTCATTTTAATTCAATTTCAAATTTATAAAATTTATGATTCTATTGGCACAAACAGTTTTAAAGGCCGTGAGTACGAATCCGGACCTTTTCCAGAAAGAGTATTTCAAACTTATCAAATGGATGTCTGCAAATGAAATGAAGCAGTTTACTGCTTGGTGTATTCAAAATTTCGATTTAGATTTACTTACTAAGATTGGTATATTATAAAAAAAGGTGGCTTTTAAACCACCTTTTTTATTTTATCTTAATAATGCACTTTTGAAAGTTTCGTAATCTGGATTTATAAGTTCCGCTTCTTTCTTACCACTTAATAAATCAGACAAAGCTTTAGGTATTTCTACATTCTTAGCTATTTCAGGTTTCAGTTCATTTACAAATTTTGCAGGGTGAGCTGTTGAAAGCAACACTCCATAGTAATCTTCAGCTTTATGCTCTTCTAAAAACTGAGTAAGACCTAAATACGCCACCGCAGTATGAGGACACATCATGTAACCGTATTTTTCATACACTTCTACAATTGTTTTCTCAGTAACTACGTCATCAAATGCACATGATGCCACATGCTTTTTCAGTTCTTCCAAATTATTTTGGTATAAATCCATTATTCTTTGGAAGTTACTTGGATTACCTACATCCATTGCATTTGACAATGTTTTAATAGACGGTTTAGGTTCAAATTTACCTGTAGCTATATATTTAGGAAAAATATCATTTCTATTTGTTGCTGCTATAAACATATCTATAGGCAGACCCATTCTTTTAGCAATCAGGCCAGCACCTATATTTCCAAAATTACCGCTAGGCACACAAAAAGCTAGTTTTTTATGTATTCCTCGTCTTTTAATCTGAGCATACGCATTGAAATAATAAAACATTTGAGGAATAAGTCTTGAAATGTTTATGGAATTAGCTGACGACAAATTCAATTTTTCAGAAAGTTCTTGATCCAAAAAAGCTTGTTTTACCAATGCCTGACAATCATCAAAAGTACCTTTTACCTCAAACGCTCTTATGTTATTACCCAAAGACGTAAGTTGCATTTCTTGATATTCACTTACAGCTCCACTCGGATATAAAATAGTTACGTTGATATTAGGAGTTTTTAAGAATCCCATTGCTACGGCACCTCCAGTATCACCAGATGTAGCCACCAATATATTTAATTTTTGAGAAGACTTTCTTAGGAAATACCCCATTACTCTGCTCATAAATCTAGCTCCAAAATCTTTAAATGCTAAAGAAGGACCATGAAATAATTCTAATACTCCAATATTATCATTTAATTCATAAACAGGAGCGTCAAAATTGATAGCTTCTTCTACTATTGCTTTTAAATCTGCTTCGGGGATTTCATCAGACAACAAAGACTTAGACACTTCAAATGCAATTTGAGGAAGTGTAAGTTTATCTATATTTTCAAAAAAAGAGGCCGGTAACGCAGGTATTACATAGGGCATGTATAACCCGTTATCGTTTGGTAATCCCTTAAATATAGCTTTTTCAAATGTAACGTCTTCAGACTGATGTTTTGTACTGTATAATTTCATAAAAACAAATAAGGGCAAAATTAGTGAATTGCACTATCTACACAAAGAGTTTTGCCTTAAGTTTATGTATTTTTACTCATAAACCTTTGTTTTTATATAATTTAAGTTCTGTAGGGCCTAAATCGCTTGCGGCTGTGAGGTATGCCCCACAGCCGCAACAAGTTTTTCAAAAAGTTTAAAAAATAATTTAAGAAGCTGAAAAAAATAGTTAACTTAAATAAATCGTCTCTGACATTTTGTTACCTTTCATCTGAGAACCTTACAAAGGTAGTATTCCTATGTTTCTTGAGTTTATCTTTAATGTAAAGATATTGTTAAACAAAAAGCCGTCTGATTTACTCAAACGGCTTTTTGTTTATTTTAAAACTTTCATCCCATTTTTAAGAAAATCTTCTACTTGATCCACTCCTATTCTCTTAGCTTTAATCTCATATTTTTCATCGAGCAAATAGATTACAGGAGTACTGTATATATCCCACATTTTTCTAAAATCTGTATGAGTGTATTTATCCCATACATTTATAAAAGAATGTATTTTTTTCTCATTAATAAATTTTTTCCAGTCTTTGTCTGTTCTTTCTATACTTACAGAATACACCGCCACACCATTTTGACTCCACTTTCCATTAGTTGCTATCTCGTGTAGTTTTGGAATATCTTTTTGACAATGTCCACAATTAGGATCCCAAAATACCATCACTATTGCTTTTGCTTTAACTTTATGCAAAGGAATGTAGGTACCAAGTGAATCTGCCAAATAAGCATTTGGTGCAATCTTACCTATAAGCAAAGGTTCTAAAATTTCAGCTTTTTCTCTAAACTTCTTTCTTAAATTACTATCTATCCATGTTACTTTGGTAGAGTCTAGGTAATATTTTTTTGCCATGTGTACAAAAATGGCGTCCATACCCATGAGATTGGATGTTTCATAAGTATAATTCAAATACCATACATGATACTTAAACATTTCTTGGCTTGCCTTTGTTTTAGTAATGATTTTGTCAATTTCAGGAATAATGGAATCCGGAATCTGAACCACCATTTTCTTTATATAACGATCTAGTTTGCCATGATACATGGGGGTGCGTACCATGCGATCATCCGCTAAATCAATTTTATCAAAATAATGTGCTTTGTAATATCTGTAAGCAAAAGTGGAGTCTTTAGGATTAGGATTCGCCGGAATTTCTATATCTTCTGCTGCTCTAAAAAGTTTGTATACAAAAAAGTTTTTATTCTTATCCATGAAGTCTGTTCTGAACTTCTGAACCTCTTTATCTAAGTTTTCTAGCTTTTGAGTAAGAGCAACGGAGTCTTTTGGCGACTTTTTCAAAGTAGCTCTTATATCTTCCACTTGTTTAGATTTGGTGCTTAAGTAGTTTTGATACAGATAAAACTGCTCATTTTCTGGCGAGCCAGAAACTTTCATATTAGAAACAAAGTTTGCAGTATCTGTTTCACAACTAAAAAACTGTTCTTTGTCGTTAGGTATTAAAATTTCAAAATACCTCTTTTTAGTAACAACTACAAGGTACACTCCGCCAGGAAGTTTCTTTTTCCCAGTGAATGTAAAATTACCTTTGCTGTCACACACAGCGGTGTCTGTAAGATATTGTTTATCGCCGTAATAATTTGCGAGAAAACAAACGGTATCTTTCACACCTCCAACTTTAAATTTAAGCTTATAGGCTTCTTCTTGAGACCACACCAAGAAAGATGACAAAGTTGCAATGATTAATAAAAATTTCTTAAAGCTCATATGATACGCTATGATATAATGAAATATGTTTTTCAAAATTAGTGCCAAATTATATTTAAAACAATACAATTAAATATAGAATTCATGAATTCTTAAAAAAATATTCAAAGTTAAAATATGAGAATTTTAAAAAACAAAAAAGCCCATAAAAACTAGTTTTATGGGCTTTTGATTTCAAAACTTATGATTAGTTTTTTACAAATTTAACTATGAATGGTTTTTCATTATTTTCCAATTTCAAAATATATACCCCATTTGGCAAGCCTTGAGGCAACAGAACAGATCCTGTGTAATTACCTTTCATTATATTTTCTCCAAAAGTATTGAATATCTGATATTCCGTTCCAGAATTAATTCCCGAAATTTGCAAAATATCTTTTGTTGGATTTGGGGTAACTTCTATCTGATCTATAGAAGTAGATTCTTGAATATCCGTAACTATATAACATTGATTTTTGGACAAAACAGCCGTTCTACCCGTTGTTCCACCGCTACAAAACCCACATGAATCTACGAATGCAGTCCCGTTTAAGGTATTGTTACAGTCTATTTTTGGACCTTTTGCTTCGAAATAATTTAAATTAAAACCATCAGACAAAGCTACAATTCTCAACTTTCTTTGTCCTTTTGTTAAATTGATTCCTTTTACAGTTACTGTAGCAAAAGCACTCCAACTATTTAAATTAGGAACTGTAACAGAAGCTATTACATCCACGCCATCTATCTGTACTTTAAATTTAGTACCCGTGTTAGCAGAACCAGTTCTGAAAGTAAAATCGTAAGATGCAGTAGCTAAAATATTGATAGAATATTCCGTCCATTCTCCGGTTTCCCACCAACCAACTGAGTACCCCCCAAGGCTGTCGGTAGTTGTAGAAATATCCACATCATCAGACCTATAAATAGCTCCGTTATTACCAGTAGATTTATCATAATAAGATATATTATTACCTCCTTCATCGTATTGTTCTGCTTCCACTTTACCTGGAATTACAAACGGATACCCATTATAAGCTCCCGCAATCAACACATGAAATCTTGCACTTTTACTGTATAAATATCCAACAGCATTACTTACTTTCACTCTGTAGAGTCCTTCATGTGCAGCAGTAGAAGCATTAGTAATTGTGAGAGTACTACCTGTAGCGGAGATGTTAGTCCAAGTTGTGCCGTTATCAGTACTTTTCTGCCATTGAATAGTAATATTTTCACCTGCTGCAGCCACGGTCATTACACCTGTTGCACCGGCTTTCACTACCACATCTTCCGGTTGGCGTGTTACAGATGGTTCTGGAAAACAGTTTGCACTTGTATTTCCCGTTTGATTAATTAAGTTATATACTTTTTTCCCGGCAGCGGTACGGCTTGTCCAAGTACCATTGGTACAGCTATACGATGTAAGTAAAGCCGAACTTTCGCTTTTATCTGCAAAGCTCCATACGCACCAACTCACTTTTATTCCTGCGGGGTTATTCCCGCTCATCATATTGGCAAGATTTTGAGCAGCCACAGTATCAATAGTTCCGTCGCCACTTTCTTCACTTAAGCCCCATTCAGTAGCAAAAATTGGAATTTTATTTAAAATAGACTTCACTGTATCCGCATTCAGAATATGTTGTGCAGTGCCTGCATAAAAATGATAGGTATACATAGTATTGTACGCATTAGTACCCGTAATAGGATTCCCCACCACTCTCCAAGGTCTGTTACTCCAATAAGGCGTACCCACAACAATTACCGTTTCAGGGTCATTTGCTCTTATTATAGGTATTATGGTTTCTGCATACGTTTTGATTTTTGCCCAGTTAACAGTTGTTTCGTTTGCACTGTTTCCGTATAGGTATCTTTCGTTGGGTTCATTACAAATTTCATAAATTACGTGTTTTTTCTTCCCATGTTTTTTAGACATATAGTCCCAGAAATCTTTTGCTGCATCTATGTTTTTATTAGGGTCGCCATCTGCTAACACGTGCCAATCTATGATGCAGTACATGCCGTTTTTACCAACCTCATCCACTTGGCTATCTATCCAGCTTTTCCAGTAACTCGGATTGTTGACATATCCTCCCTCTTCAACATACAAGGCAAGTCTGAAAACATCTGCTTTCCAATCTTTAGCTACCGAAGCAATTGAGTTGGAATTGTAACAATTATTAAACCACTGAGGACCATGCGTGCTGATTCCTCGTAACTGTACAGGATTGCCACATTCTGAACTTAATTGTAATCCTACTAATTTTAATTTTCCGTACTTATCTACAGGAGATTGTGCTAAAATACCCAGCCACACTATCGAAAGCCCTAGAAGTAAAACTCTCATCATTTCTACATTTTTTTACAAAAATACTAGAATATGAAATATGTTTTATCTTTTTTGTATAATTAATTGTATTTAAGCTAGAAGGTTTTCAAATATTTATTATAGACTTGAAGATGTTAGACACGATATTCAAGACCTAATTTACTGAATTAAAGGTATTTAAAAATATTTTCGTCATATTTCTAATTCGGTTTTATATAATATTCCAAATATAGTTTTAGAAAGATAAGGCTATCTCTAATGTTAGAGTAGCCCGTATTAATCATTTAAAAGCCTGAATTCCTGTAATTTCATTCCCCAGAATCAACAAATGAATATCATGTGTACCTTCATAAGTTACCACACTTTCCAGATTCATCATGTGTCTCATTATTGAAAAATCGCCTGTAATACCCATTCCTCCTAACATTTGTCTCGCTTCTCTTGCAACTTCTAAAGCCATGGCTACATTATTTCGTTTAGCCATAGAAATTTGAGCAGTGGTAGCTTTTCCTTCATCTTTTAACTTACCCAATCTCCAACACACTAGCTGAGCTTTGGTAATTTCTGTAAGCATTTCAGCTAGTTTTTTTTGTATTAACTGAAACGCCGCTAGTGGTTTGCCAAACTGCTGACGCTCCAACACGTATTTTCTGGCTGTTTCATAACAATCCATGGCCGCCCCAACGGCTCCCCAAGCTATCCCAAATCTGGCACTGTCTAAACAAGCCAATGGACCGCTCAATCCATCGGCTAGAGGAAGTAAATTTTCTTTAGGCACCTGCACCTGATCAAACACCAACTCGCCCGTAACCGACGCCCTCAATGACCATTTATTATGTATTTCTGGAGCAGAAAAGCCCTTCATTCCTTTTTCCAAAATCATACCTTTGATGCGTCCTTCTTCATTTTTTGCCCAAACTACAGCCACATCTGCCAAAGGAGAATTAGAAATCCACATTTTAGCACCTGTAAGCTCATAATAATCACCTTTATCCACAATACGGCTTTCCATACCGCCAGGATTAGAACCATGATTGGGCTCTGTTAGTCCAAAACAACCGAGCATTTTGCCAGATGTCAACTTTGGCAAATACTTAAGTTTTTGAGCCTCAGACCCAAATTTATAAATAGGAAACATGACGAGACTTCCTTGCACAGACACTGTACTTCTCATGCCGCTGTCGCCACGTTCAATTTCTTGCATCATGAGCCCATAAGAAATGTAATCAAGGCCGCCTCCTCCATATTTTTCTGACACAAAAGGACCAAGAACTCCAAGCTCTCCAAATTTTTCAACCAAATAAGTGGGAAATTCGGCTCGTTGGCAATAATCATTGATTACAGGACTTATTTCTTTTTTTACAAAATCTCTTACCGCCGAACGTATAAGCAGTTGCTGCTCACTCAGCAGATCGTCTATTTGGTAAAAATCAGGGCTCTCGAACGTATCCATAAAAAAAATTGTTTTAACAAAAATGATTTCTATCAACAATAAGTACTCGTCTTATTTGTTAGTATTTTAATCAATATTTACAGATATTTACGACTTATTTTACTATATAGTTTTACAAAGAATAATCGGGGATGTATAACAAGGAAGAGGCAGACCAAAAGCTTACCGAAAAAATAGAGCTCTTAAAACAAAAATACGCTGACGACCAGCAAGATATAACAGTTTATTTGGACGGACTTTACAGATCTAAGTATTTGAGCTACTGGGAATATATCAAACTAGAAACTCTATTAACGTTACAATCTACTCAAACGAATTATCCCGACGAAAAAATATTTATAGTTTTTCATCAAAGTACAGAATTGTATTTTAATATGATTTTGGATGAAATTAAAAATATTGCAACTGAACAAAACCTTACTGAAGAGTTTTTTATAAAAAAACTTAGTAGAATCAATAGATACTTACAAATTGTAAATAATTCATTTGATATAGTAACCAACGAAATGAGCAATACGGAGTTTATGCAGTTTCGTTCGGCACTTTTCCCCTCAAGCGGTTTTCAGTCGGTACAATACAGAAAAATTGAACTTGGAGCTACTGATATTTTAAATTTGATAGATCCTGACCTTAAAGACAATGTGGCTTTTAACCTTTCTGTTACAGATGCTCTCCAAAACATATATTGGAAAAAAGGTGCGACAGAAAAAGCAACAGGAATGCCTTCATTGACAATTCGCCAATTCGAAGAAAAATATTCACAAGAAATATTAGCTACAGCACACGCTTACGAGCACAACAACATCTGGAAAAGATATTCGCAACTTTCTGCATCTGGACTTCCGTCTTTAGAACTGAACGAAGAAATGCGTAAGTTTGATTATGGTTTTAATGTACAATTTGCATTGGCACATTTAAAAGCAGCTGTAAAACATCTTAAAAATGCTCCATCAACGGGGGGGACAAACTGGCAAAAATACTTACCACCAAGATTCCAAAAAACTATGTTCTTCCCCGAACTATGGTCTAGTGAAGAAATAGAAAATTGGGGTAGAGAATATGTACTTTCTGCTTAAAATAAGCTCATGAACATAAAAGTAATAGCACTGTTTTTACTGTTTTGTTGTGCAACATACGCACAACAGCTTAGAAAAATTTCAAACTATTACGATAAAGAAAAAAAAGTACTGAAAGAAGTATTTTTTTACAATGATAAAACATCTAGCCAAGATTCCTCTTTTGTATCTTATTATATTTCAGGCTCTAAAAAAGCTGAGGGTAAATATAAAAAAGACCAACCCACAGGGCAATGGATCTACTACTACGAGCAAGGTAGTGTAAAAGCAATTGGCCAATATGCCCAAAATTCTCAGAATGGAAAGTGGATTTATTATTTTGAGAATGGCCAAATAAGCATGGAAGGAGAAATGCTGAATGGAAAAAAAAATGGTGAGTGGAAAAACTATCATGAAAACGGCAACTTAAAGTCTACCGGTGGTTATAGTGCAGGCAAACAAGACGGTAACTGGATTTATTTCAATGAATTAGGAGAAAAAAAAGGATCTGCACAACTAAAACAAGGCAACGGAATCTATAAAGAATATTATTCTTCGGGAGCTCTCAAAGCTCAAGGATTTATAAAAAATGGCATGTCTGATAGCACCTGGACTCAATATTATGAAAATGGAGCTCTCAAAAGTGCCTATAACGAACGCAATGGCTTAAAAAATGGTGCTTACAAAAGCTATTATGAAGATGGAACTATAGCCGAATCTGGCAGCTACGAAAAAGGAAAACCCAATGGATTATGGGCATACTACCACAAAAACGGAAAACTTAGTGCACAAGGTAGCCAAGACAACGGTAACAAAAACGGAAAATGGTCTTATTACTACGACACGGGTAACCTAAAAGGTGAATCTGATTTTGCTCAAGGAGATGGCGACTATAAAGAGTTTTATCCCAATGGAAAACTTAAAGCCAAAGGAAAGATTAAAAATGGATTTAGTACGGGGCACTGGGAATATTTTTACGAATCGGGTGAAAAAGAAGGCGAAGCAGAATATGACAACGGCTCGGGAGAATATATAGGCTACTACAGCGACGGTACCAAAAAAATGGAAGGAAAAGTTGAAGATGGAGTCAAAGTGGGCACTTGGTCTTTATATGACGAACAAGGAGTTCTAAAAGGCTTATACAAACATATTCAGCTAAAAGAAGACGAACCGACAGATACCACAAATGTACCTAAAAAAGACACTCTTAGCTTTACACCAACCAACAAAACTCCTAAAACAGGTACTAAACCTAAAAAGTATACTTACAATATTTACAAGTCGTTTATCATTGGTGCAAACCCTACGGCCCTTATCGTAAATCAATTGCCAATTTATATAGAATATTATATTGAAAAAAAGAGAGGTCTTGAAATACAATATAACATATTTAGAACTCCGTTTTTTTCAAACATAGACAAACCAGAACTAAACAAAGAGTATTTTAAAGGATATTCGATTACATTTAAAGACAAATATTACAAAAACCCAAAACCTAAAAAAGGGATGTGGTATATTGCTTATGATCTAAGATATTCAAATTTGAATCAATCGCTTTTGTCTAACGACTCCCTTACGAATCAATTTAAAGAATACAGCAGAAAAGCACAAAGTGTAGAAGTAAGTGCACAATTTGGAGACAGATTCATTAAGACTTTTGACAAACCTGCATTTACATTTGACTTTTACTTAGGTTTGGGCATAGGTTATAAAAACCTCTCTTACAACTATGACCCAAAAGAAACCAATACCTATCACTTTAAAACAAAAATAACAGAAGGCTTTTACATTCCACTCAGAATTGGGTTTAATGTGGGTTATTTGTTTTAAATGAACAATTTTTAAGAGAATTTCAAATATCTAGGTAAGCATAAACAAACAATAGTATACCATGAACAAAATACAAATACATGTAGAACTTAAGCCCAAATTGAGAAAACTTACTTTTAAACAAAAACTTACAAACCTTTTCAGTTCTACTCAAATACAAGTACCTAACCTTTACATGGTATTTCTTGTAGATGCACCTAACAAAAGATATATTCCATTAGTAACAGGAGAGTCCGAAGCTACGTCTATTGCCATCAGACTAAACAAAGTAATACCTTCGAGACCAATGACTCATGATTTAATTCATCATATAATGAATACACACCATATTCAGATTACAGAAGTTTTGATTGACAAAATTGAAGAGGGTATTTTTTCTGCAAAACTTGTTACAAAAGGAATTAACGAAACTAAAATAATAGATGCACGTCCTTCAGATGCTATAACGATAGCTCTTTGCTGCAATAAACCAATATATGTAAATGAAGACCTTTTTAAAGTTAAAGGCTTAAAAATAGAACATTAAAGTATAAATATTCTGTTAATATAAGCCAACAATAACAATTCAACAACTTAACTAAAGATTGAAATTTCAATATAAATTAATTTCATAAGGATTTATTTTCATAAAATAATAACAAAGGACTCACTAGGGATTCTAAAAATAATTAGCAGAAGTTGTATATTTGTTCTTTGTGTACAAAGTATAAAGTACGATGTACAATATTCATTGATATTAAAAAAAGGGTTTAATGTTTAGGAAATCCTAATAACATAATAACCAATAACATATAATTAAAAATGCGTATAGGAATTTTCTTTGGTGGTCTTTCTAGAGAGAGAGAAATATCTTTTGCTGGTGGCAGAACGGTGTATGACAATCTGAATAAAAACTTGTTTGAAGCCGTACCTATTTTTGTAGATAGTGTGGGCAATTTTATTCAGCTAGACTGGTCGTACATTTACAAAGGCACTATCAGAGATTTTTACCCACCAGTAGCATTTTTGCCAGAAACCAATCCTCCGTTTCAAATTTATGTGGAAAGTTTGGGACAACTTTCTGATGATAAAATTAATGAACTGTGCAATTCGGTTGGTAAACGCATACAACCTTCTGATTTTAAAAACATTTTCGACATAGCCTTTTTGGCTTTGCACGGCCCTTATGGAGAAGACGGTAACATTCAAGGAATTTTAGAATGGTACGGTTTGCCATACACAGGCTCGGGTATTTTGCCATCGGCAATAGGCATCAACAAAACTGCCCAGCAAGATCTGATGCGTGTGGCAGGTTTTAATAGACCTAAAAATGCGGTAATTAGTAAAAAAGAATTTTTTGAAGGCAATCAAACAGCCATTTTCGAACATCTTAAAAAAGAATTAGGCTTTCCGTTTGTGGTAAAATCTCCCAATCAAGGTTCATCTTTGGGGGTAACTATTTTAAAAAATGATTCTGTAGAAGAATTTATAAAAGCAGCTTACAAGAGCTTCTTTATCCTAAAAATTGAAAAATCTGAATGGTCATCGTACACCGATGAACAAAAATATGTGCTGGTACGTGATATGGCCGACATACGTGTAGGTATAGGCTTGCCTGTAAAAATTGGCAACAAGGTGTATTTTCACCCAGCGGATGTTTTGAACTTTTTAAATGAAACTTTCAAAACTGATTCTTCAAACTTTGTTTTGATAGAAAGTATTGACACCGAAGAAGAATTGCTTCTGGAGCAAATGATTCGTGGTAAAGAATTTTCATGTATTGTGGTGGAAGATGAAAACGGAAAAGCCATAGCCCTACCTCCAACCGAGATTGTAAAAGGAACTGACTTATTTGATTACCGCTCTAAATACCTACCAGGTATGAGTCGTAAGGTAACGCCCATCAACTTGCCCGATGCACAAATAGAAAACATACGCAAAGAATGTGAAAAACTATATAAAGCCTTACGTTTTGACGTGTACGCTCGTATTGACGGTTTTATTACGGATAACGGAGAAGTGTTTTTGAACGATCCAAATACAACTTCAGGCATGATGCCGTCGTCGTTTTTCTTTCACCAAGCGGCAGAAATTGGTTTAAATCCGAGTCAATTTTTGACTTATTTAATACGTACCTCGTTGTTGGCAAGAATTAAGTCTGGTAAAAATTCCTTCCAAATAAAAAATCTTTTAGCTCAGTTTGACGAAAAGCTAAATTCTGTAAACGCTCAAAAAACCGATAAACGCAAAGTGGCGGTAATTATGGGTGGCTACTCTAGCGAAAGACACATTTCGGTAGAAAGCGGCCGTAATATTTTTGAAAAACTGGCTTCAAGCACCAAATACGAACCTATTCCTGTGTTTTTAACGGGCGGCGACAACGACCATCATTTGTACGAAATGCCTATCAACGTAATGTTGAAAGACAATGCCGACGACATTAAAGAAAAGGTAGAAGCTTCAAGTTACGAAAAGCACCCAATCATCAAACAGATTATTGAAGAGGCTAAAACTATTACCAATCGTTTTGCTAAAAATGCTCTGTTTGAACCTGTAAAACTTGATTACGACACTTTGGCTAAGCGTGTAGATGCGGTGTTTATTGCCTTGCACGGCAGACCAGGAGAAGACGGTCAGCTACAAAAAGAATTGGACAAACGTGGTATTCCGTACAACGGTTCTGGCGTAGAAAGTTCTGCAACAACCATTAACAAATACTTGACCAACAAAATTTTGAGGGAAAATGGCGTGTTGGTTGCCAACCACAAACTAGTAACTCAAGAAGAATGGGAGAAAAACCCAGCAGCTTTGGTGGCTGAAATAGAAAAAGAATTTAAATATCCAATTATTGCCAAGCCTTCGGACGACGGCTGTAGCTCTGCGGTGAAAAAGATAAAAACGACCGAACAACTGATTGCTTTTGCAAACATGATGTTCCGTGCCACACCTGAGTTTTTGACCAAAGAATCGGAAGTGTTGGGCTTAAAATACAAAGAAGAATTTCCGCAAAAGGCGTATTTCTTGATAGAAGATTTGATTTCTAAAAACGACGCGAAACATTTCTTAGAAGTGACGGGTGGTATGCTCACCAAAACCGTAAACGGTGTACGTACTTATGAAGTGTTTGAACCCTCAGAAACCTTGGCGTCAGGCGAAGTACTTTCTTTAGAAGAGAAATTTTTAGCGGGCGAAGGACAAAACATTACCCCAGCACGATACAGCTTAAACAAAGAAAGTCAGGCTAAAGTATCTGCACAAGTGCGTGCGGAGTTGGAAAAAACAGCTAGAATTATAAACGTAGAAGGCTATTGCCGTATCGACGCCTTTGTGCGAGTTTTCGATAACGACCGTGCCGAAACCATAGTGATAGAAATCAACTCACTACCCGGCATGACGCCCGCAACCTGCATCTTTCACCAATGTGCCATAAACGGTTACAAACCTTATGAGTTCATCGATGCGATATTGGAGTATGGGAGAAGTAAGGGGAAGGTGTAGAAGTTTAAAGAGAAGAATATGAAAATAAAATCAATAGAATTAAAAAACTTTAAAAGGTTTACTGACCTTAGAATAGAAAATATTCCCGAGTCAGCAAACTTGGTTTTACTAATTGGTTCAAATGGTTCTGGAAAAACTTCCATATTTGACGCGTTTGAAGTTGCCAATTCAAACAGTTTAAGAATTGATTTAGGATATTATAAAAAAGACAATAATTATAGTATCAATGTTTTAATTAGAAGCTTTAAAGGTGATTATACTTTAAATGATACTACATCGAATCGTAATTTAGGCAGTCATACACCTTTTTATGGACGAACAAGTTTTAGGCAAGTGCCTAGACTAATTAGAACTCAATTAGGAATAACTCAACAAGAAGGAAAGTACAAAGGTTTCGACTTCGATCGTCCAAAATATTATATCGATAGAGACCATCGATTTGAAAACGATATAGAACGGATTTGTGAAATAATTTTAAGAGAAGTTTTTCAACACAGGAACAATTCTGATGAAATAACGAAAAATTTTATTGACCCAATAAATAAGGCATTAAGTAACATTTTCAATAGCGAGACAAATACAATTCAATTAATAGAAATTATACCTCCTTTAGATGGAAATGTAACCCAATTGAATTTCAAAAAAGGAATTTCAACTATACATTACGACTTTTTAAGTGCGGGCGAAAAAGAAGTAATAAATATTCTTTTTAATTTATTAGCCAGAAAAGATGTTTTTAAAGATACTGTGTATTTCTTTGACGAAATTGATTTGCATCTTAATACCAAAATTCAATATAATTTATTAAAAGAAATAACCGAAAATTGGATACCAGTAAATTGTCAGTTTTGGACAGCCTCGCATTCTCTCGGATTTATTGAATATGCCAAACAAAGTGAGAAGGCTGTAATTTTGGATTTTGATGATTTAAATTTTGATGAACCACAAGTTATTTTGCCACAGTCGAAAGAAAACTTGGAAATATATGATATTGCAGTACCGAAAGAAATCCTTTTTAATATACTTAGTGGCAAAAAGTTAATTGTTTGTGAAAATCAAAATGATGCTTTTTATAATTTAATTGGTCTCAATGACACCATATTTGTAGGTGTAAAAGATTCTAGAGATACATTTTTGCATATAAAAAGAGACAAAAGATATTTTTCATTGAGAGATAGAGATTTTTTATCAGACACAGAAATCGGGAAAATACAAAAAGAATATCCAAATCATCGAATTCTAAAATATTATGACTTTGAAAACTATTTATACCATCCAGATAATATAGAAGAACTAAAAATCAAAAATTTCAACAAAGAGTCATTTGTGGAGGAAATTCTAAAACAGAAAAAATCAAAAATTGATTATATTCTGCCAACTCTTATCTCTTCTCGTCAAACTTATGAAGAATTTAAAGGCGAAGGCGAAAAATTAAGAGATAAAGATACAAATAATATTGTCGATGATTTCAAAAGTGATGAATTTGACAGATACTACAAGTATTTTGACATGAAAAGTCAGTTCGACAAATCCAAATTTGCATCAGTAATACCTGATAAGAAGTTGCTTGTTAAAACCAAATGGTTCAAAGAACAAATTGAAAAATGTCTAAACGAAAACAATTAACCAAACTTAAAAAGGCGAAACAAATTGAATCTCTTGGCTTCAAGTAAAAACTGAATTGCGAAAATCAATTCTCAATAAGTTCAAGGGTACAACCATACCACTTACTTTCTACTTTTTCTGGTTCTTTTGAGAAGCACTTGTATACGTTCTTCAAACTGTGTTTTCAGTGTTTCTAGTAGCTTTTGCACATCTTCATTTTCTATCATCAGCAGGTATAATTGTGAATTTTGAAGTACCAGAATATGTTGCTGTAGTGTTTCTATTTCTTTTTGTACAGACTCCAAAGTGTCTTTTTTGGGGCTTTCAACAGAAGTATTTTGGTTTGAAAGTTCGAGAATATTCCCATAAATAATGAGCTCATGCAAATCTTTAAGCCGATCAAAATCATTGTTTTGATAGACTTGAATGAGTTCTGTGGTGATTTCGTTTGCTATTTGTGCGTGATCAGTATTGTGAGCAAACTTGTCGGGATGTATATTTTGTAGAGCTTCTCTGTAAAGTTTTTTAATATCAGTAGGAATCTCCTCTTTGGCTGTACTTTGGGCAGTAGCTTGCACCGCCACTGAAAAACTAGAAGTAGTTCCCGATTTTTTATTTTTAAGTTTTTGTTGAATTCTTTTATCTTTTTTTGCCCTTTTCTCTGCTTTATAAACAGCTTCCAACTCTCTGATTGTTACCAGTTGGCTATTAAGTTTTTCTCTTAAAAAGTTTTCAAATTGGCTCAATTGTTTAGCTTTTTGTGAATATTCGTTTTGGAGCAACAAAAGTTCAGCTTTTAAGTCTTCTAGAGCAGCAGATTTATTGATTAGCGAGTGTTTCATTTGGTTATTCAAATATATCATAATTTACAATGTTGAAGAAACCGACACAAATAAAAAAAGCCACCCCAAAGAGACGACTTTTTTTGCAATCAATCTATAACTAACACTTTTACTATTCGTATATTAAAACAATATTTATATCATGGTATTAAGCTCCCGTGTAGCTTATTTTTAAGTTTGTCATGGTATTAGGCTGACTTGTCGTTAGCCTAATTTCTTTTCATATCGTTTTTTTAAAAAACATGGTACTAAATTCTAACAAAGCCTTTTTCTTGGTATTAATCATGTAATTCTTTTCAATTGTTTTTACTTAGTATTTCTTAAGCCTTATGTATACTTATACGGGTTTATCGCATTTGAGATATTTTAAAAGATATATAATAACATATAAATATATTAATTAAAAATCATATACTACTCATATACAACACGTTATGATGTTTTAAATTATACACGTATTCTAAAAATCAGTACATAATCAGTAAACTTCTTAGTACGAATACGTATTTATACTTATATAAAATACGTAATTACTTGAACATATAAAATAGTTAATTTTTTTACGGAAATTGCGAAGGATTAAAGTAAATGAATCGTCTAACTAAAAAACATTAATAATGAAGCCAATAATTTCTTTGTTAGGATTAACCATTTTGGGGGCTTGTGCCACCAGCCAGTTGAATCTGAACCCAACAGAAGCCGACGCAGAAAGAGCTAAAGCAAAGTTTGGAAATAGCAGCTTAACTGAACTTGTAAATGGCAAAAACCTATATGAATCTAATTGCGGATCTTGCCATAGGCTCTACAAACCAACGGATCACTCTGAAGGAGAATGGAAACATGAAGTGCCAGAAATGGTAGCTTTAGTAAATAAAAAGAACAAAAAACAAGTACTGAGCCAAGAGGACGAGAGATTAATCTTGCAATATGTACTCACAATGAGAGAAGCTAAATAATTATCTACATACGCTTCTAACATAACTTACCAAATTACAAGACCTTGCAAAAACAAACTAGTAAAATTTCATGCAAAAAAAAGTCGGCTCAATGAGCCGACTTTTTTTATCTAATTAAATTAACGGACATTGTATTTATTCTATTAAAATGTGCTCTCTTGTTATTTTATTTTTTTCATCTCTGAACACAACCAGATAAGAGCCAGTTTTAAGTATGTTTGATAAATCTAGTTTTTGATTGGTACCTGCATTAAATGTATTTTGATAAACCATTTGCCCATCTAATGTATTGATGGAAAATGTTGTGTTTTCTACTGTTTGTATATTTATAGCGTTGGCAGTAGTTGGGTTAGGAAAAACACCAACAGATTTAGATGACATTGAGTTATCATCCTGATTTTCTATTCTTGCGAACGAAGTACCTATACCATAGCGAGTAGCGTGAGCATCAATTCTAAACATATTAGAGATGGTAACATTTACCATAGAATTATCTACAACAAAATCTGCTGTTTGATTAAGATTTGTAGAATATGTACTTCCTGTACTTATATTTACAAGAGAAGTAGACATATATCTTTCTGGATTTTCATGTGTAACCACTGTAAGGGTGTACGTCCCTGGTTTTGAAACTTTAAATGCAATAGGAATACTCATAGAGTTGGTATAAGCACTGTTACCATTGATTGAATATTTAATACCAGCATTATCTACAGAATATACATTCAGACTATTACCAGGTAGCTTGTAAGCATCGCCTTTGGAATCAAATAGATTTGTACATACTGTATCAAAATAAATAACGGTGTAGTCTATACCAGCAGGACCTGTAAGTGTGTAACGTATTAACTCTTTAACAGTACGCTGAGCATTACTTGTTTGAAAGGCAAACAAAAATAAAAGTGAAAGCACTTTAGTAAAATTTTGCAAATTCATGATTTGAGTAACTTTGAATTTCATAATAGAAAGGGGTTTAATTGAGAAAATTTTTAATGATTTTTGATCTATAATTTGTTTCATGGTAATAGTATACTTACACAATATTTAACGATTTTTTTGTTTTTTGAGTTATAATATTCATTTAACTTGAAGTACTGTACGAAAAATATAAATTCATACAATATACTATTTATCAGATACTTACAAATATACTATCAACAAAAAAACAAAGAATACTTAATAAAAATTAGGTTTATAAAATGATAAAAATACGCAACAAATCGTAGGCAAAATTTACGCGAACTTTCGTTAAAATTACAAACCAAAAAGCCACTCTTTGCAAGAGTGGCTTTTTGGTTTACAAATATAATAATCTATTCTATGACAAGTTTTTCAAACGTTTTCTTACCACCTTGACCTTTTAATATTACTTGATATACTCCATTTTGAAGTCTTTCTAAACCATCAATAATTTGAGGAAAAGGCTCTGCTTTGTATTGTTCATCTAGTTCTACTCTGCCTTCCATATCGAGTATAAGTACTTCGGCGTCATCGTTGAGCTGTATCATGGCGTTGTTTGCATGTGCAGGATTTGGAAATATACTACCCAGTACATTGGCTATGCTGTAATCAGCAACTTGTGTTACGGTATTGCTTGTGAGGACGTTTGCATATTTGACACCCTCTGCTTTTACAGCAAACATATCTACTATATTTTTATTAATCATTGAGCTATCCACCACAAACGACACACTTGCACCCAATGCCGTAGAAAATGTTTCACCTGTTTTGAGATTCACAATCTGAGTGTTCATAAATTTTTCTTCGTTATCTCGTGTAATAACTTTTATGGTGTAAGTACCCGGTTTGCTAATTTTGAATCCCATTGCAATTTGAGCTGTTTCAACATAAGCACTTTGAGCGTTTATAGAATATCTCACCCCTTTATTGTCTTGTGTGAAGATATTTAAACTATTCCCATAAAGTTTGTACGCATCACTTTTAGAGTCAAAATTTGCAGTAGCTACAGTATCAAAATAAAGTACGGTGTAGTCTACACCTGCTGGGCCGTTCAAACTAAATCTGATGAGTTCTTTTACAGTACGTTGTGCGTGTCCTCTTTGCGAAAGTAACATCAGAGCTAAACCTGATAATTTCGTGAAATTTTTAACAGTTCTGTTCATAGATCTTAAGATAAGATGAGAAAAATGATTGATGTTTGATAGTGTTTTCATGTCCTTTATAATTTTAATGTTTTGTAATGAATTATGTATGCTTTAACGGCTTTAAAAATTTTTAGAAAAAAATGATTTTTGTCACTTTTTAAAAATTACTAGAATTACTCAAACACATAACACTGTATATCAATTGTTTAAAAATAAAACTAGAATAAATACCTATCTCAATATTTTAGCCGAATAACGTATATGTGTACGTATTTTTACTTAGATAATAATACGTGTTTTGCGAATGAGTATTTTTTTAAAAAACATAATTTATGAGTATTTAAAGAATAAACACTTTCTAAAAACAATAAACATAATTTAAATATTAACAGAGAAACTCAAAAGCTCTGCCCTGTGGCCTTATATGAACTTTAAGAACAACCTTTGATATTTCCTCTATTCATTTCTCAAAATTTTGAAGAGAAAAAGGTATGTTAGTTGAATTAATCTAATGTGTATTTAAAATAATACTATTGAGGAGATATATAACAAAAAAGCCACTCTTGCAAAGAGTGGCTTTTTGTTTACTAATATAATAATCTATTCTATGACAAGCTTTTCAAATGTTTTCTTACCACCTTGACCCTTTAATATCACCTCATATACTCCATTTTTTAGTCTTTCAAGGCCATTTATCATTTGAGGGAAAGGCTCTGCTTTGTATTGTTCATCTAGCTCTACTCTGCCTTCCATATCGAGTATAAGTACTTCGGCGTCATCGTTGAGCTGTATCATGGCGTTGTTTGCATGTGCAGGATTTGGGAATATACTACCCAGCACATTGGCTATGCTGTAATCTGCAACTTGTGTTACGGTATTGCTTGTGAGGACGTTTGCATATTTGATACCCTCTGCTTTTACAGCAAACATATCAACTATATTTTTATTAATCATTGAGCTATCCACCACAAACGATACACTTGCACCCAAAGCCGTAGAAAATGTTTCACCAGTTTTGAGATTCACAATCTGAGTGTTCATAAACTTCTCAGCATTGTCATGAGTAATTACCTGAATATTGTAAGTACCTGGTTTACTTATTTTGAAACCTAATGTAATTTGAGCTGTTTCAGCATAAGCACTTTGGCCGTTTATGGAATATCTGACACCGTTGTTGTCTTGTGTGAAGATATTTAAACTATTCCCATAAAGTTTGTAGGCATCACTTTTAGAGTCAAAATTTGCAGAAGCTACGGTATCAAAATAAAGTACCGTGTAGTCTACCCCTGCTGGGCCGTTCAAACTAAATCTGATGAGTTCTTTTACGGTACGTTGTGCGTGTCCTTTTTGCGAAAAGAGCAACATTGCTAGGCTTAAGAATTTCCCTACACTTCTAGAGATTCTGTTGATGGTTCTATTTGCTATCATGATATATTTGGTTATGTTTGAGATGTTTAGTGCTAAAGTTTTCATGTTTTTTATTTGTTAGATTATGTCTACTTATACGCCCGTAGTGTTGAGAAATGTTAATAAAATTTAGAATTTTAGAATTTCTATACACCAAAAAAATAAATCATATTATATTGATTTACAATAACTTAAAACCAAAAACGTAAAAAAATATTCTTAAAAATTACGAATTAATAATCAGAAAAATACGTAAATAAACGTATTCGTTTCTATGTAAACTTATTAGTTAATAATTTAAAATACTTATAAGTAATAAGAAATTATTTAAGCATAAAGTATTGATAGTAAAGAAAAAAACAGCCTTAATAACTGTTAAATTAAATACCAAATCCAATAGAAATTGTTCTCTAAAATATTTTAAAAACGAGGAGATAACAATTAAAAATAGAATCAATAAAAAAGGTCAAAACTTAATCGTTTTGACCTTTACCACTCAATATTAAGGGTATACATTTTTCTACTCTACTTTCTCGTGTTTTAGTTTGTTTGGCTTGTGATATAAACAACACATGACTACGTTGTCGCCCGGGTGTTAATTTTTCAAATGCTATTTTAAGAGTTTCATCAGACTCCAGTTTCTCTTTTAATTCTTCAGGCAAAACCAATTCTTGAGGTTTTTTCTCTATTTTAAGACCTGATTTTTCAATTTCTATAGCCTCAAAAACATAAGAACGTATTTGGTCTTTAAGTTTAAGAATTTCCTCCAAACTTGTAATTTTTAATATTTTAAAAGTTTGACTATTTTCTCCCGAAGTTGTTAATATTTTTTGATCATCTGCAAGCAAAAATCCTTTGAAAAAACTCAAACAACAATATTCCTTAAAGGCCGCAATCATGACCACGTTTTTACCGTTGTAGGTGTAGCATGGCATACTCCATTTCAAATCTTCAAATAACCCTGTAGACAGCACCAACTCTCTTAAAAGGCGAAGCTCCCTTGCCCACGTATGTACTTTACAGTCAGGGGTGTTGTGTAATTTGCATCTTCCACAACCTTCTTCTAAATACAAGTCTACTTTTTCGTTCATATGTAAATATACAAAAAAAGCATTTTCTGATGAGAAAATGCTTTGGATAAATACGTTGGTAAAATTTTAAAAAACAGTTGAAAATTATTATAGAATCTAAAGTTTTTACAAGTTTATTCTTTTATAAACTTTATCACTTTAGAGTTTATTTTAACAAAATATAGTCCCTGATTCCAGTTTTGAGTATCAATGGTTTCATGGTCTTGAGTACTCTGATGCAACACTCTACCAGAAACATCAGAAATGGTAAATAAAACTTTGTTTGGATTAGCCACGGTTAGTTGATCTTTGAAAGGATTAGGATAAATACCTGTTTGCAATTGCTCATCAAATACCCCTAGAGCTTTGTTTACCAAATAAATCTTCATATCTACTATTTTATTTTGAACAGTAACTGTGTCAGCATTTTCTACATGAGCCTGTTTAGGGTAATATGTTACGTCATAATTATTAGCCAAATCTCCCAGAGGTGTAGTTGTGATGATGTAGTTGCCCAAAGGTAAAGAATCTAGCACAAAGTTACCAGACGCATCTGTGTTTGTAGAAAAGGTATGGTTACTAGTAGTGTTTCTTGCTGCCACAGTAGCTTGTATTTGTGAAACTCCCGCCACAGAAACCTTTCCTGAAATACTCAGCGTGTCTGCATCATGAGTGCCTGGCCAGTTGTCAAAATATGATTCCAAACACGTACCAGCAGGATCAAAACCAATATTGGAGCCATTAAGGCCTGCACCAATCATAGGTGATGACGGCGACAATAAGGGAGCTTTTGAAAATTGAGGATCTTCAATCACATTCAAATACGTGTCTATGTTAGAACCTTGAGAGTTTTTTAAAATTGGAATACCTAAGCCTGGAATATTACTTGTATCAGAAACAGTTAATATTTGATTTTTTGTGATAATTGGATTTTTATATATTGAATTAATATTTAAATTGTTAAATATATTATTGTGTACTACCCCACTATCTAGATCACCAATTTTAATGTTTGTGTAATCACATAAAAACGTATTATTTACAAATAATAATTTATGTTTACTTCCAACATAAAGATTTAAATTTTTACTTTGAAAAAAATTATTTGAAAAATTAGTATTAGGTAATTTACTAACCCCACTATTACCCGTCTTGCTAAAATATGATGCTATAATTAATGAACTTGGTATTGAGTCAAATATAAAATTATTATTGAATTCAATAGTATTAAGCTTTATATCATAAATTTGATTGAGTTTTATATTTCCTATTTTATTGCAATTAATACTAATTGTATTATCAGGATGAGAAAAGCTATATCTTGGTTCAATTTCTAAATTATCAATGTGATTATTTAATAAATATATATTACCTACACCACACAATATTTTACAATTTTTCAAATTCGAATTTAATAATTTCAATTTTAAATCTGGAATTGACTCGCAACTTAATAATATCATTATGTCTGTTTCAATATGTTTAATCTCTGAAATATTAAAAAATTTAATTTGAGTATCAGTTTTATCAGAAAATATTCGAATAGGATTTTTAAATGATCCTGAAAAATTTATAGTTCCTGAAAATTGCAAATAACTAGGATATGAAATATTTGAATAATTAATAAATATTTTACACCCCTCATTAATAGTCAAATTCTCTCCCACAAAATTATTTCTTATTACATAAATATGGCTGCTATCCCAAATTCCACTTGCAGTTCCACCAACAAACACATACTTCGTCGAAATTAAACTTATAGTATCTAACTTTGAAGCTCCATTTACAAACACATTTTGTTTGTAGGTAGAATCATAGTAGCCAACTTTTTTGAATTTTACAGAATATGTTCCCCCTGACAATGTTTTTGAATAATCTCCTGCAGCATTAGTATACGTTGAATCCGTTTTAGCGGTGGGTGAAACAGCAGTAAACAGTACTTTAATGCCCGAATGGTTGCTTTGTCCTAGTAGTTGAGCATTACCCGTTACCTGTGCACTCAGTGTAGCTGATAGCCAGAGTGTTAAAATGTAAATTAGCTTTTTCATTTTGTGTGATTTTAAATTAATGATTTGTTTAAATACACTACTAAGACTGACAATTTAGTACTTGTTCCAGTGATTTAGAAAAAATATTTCACACATACTTGTATGGTTTTTTGACTCATAAGCATCTGATGGCTTTTACGAAAACTATGAAACTGATACATAGCCGCCAGTTCTACTCCTAAATGCGTACTAACTCTGTAACCTAATTGTGTACCCAATGCCGCAGAAAAAAACTGAGCAGAATGTATTCTTCTGTTTTCGTTAGTAAGAAAAGTTGATTTTAAACCCAAATAATAGGTGAAAATTACAAATGGCTCTACATACATTTTTGGGTAATTTAATTGATACCCTATTTGCAGAGGAAAACCCACATAATTTAGCAGTACAGACTGATTCACAGACGAATCTCTTACGATTTGTTCTTTTTCTACATAATTTATAGTATCTAAAGTATAAACCGTTTTGCTTCCTGTGGGTAAAATAATTACATAAGAACCAAGTGTATCGTACCGAACTTTGGGAACGTCAACATTGTGAATGTTTTTCTGATTGTAACTAGCTCTTGATTTCGTTGAGAGGTAATTAATCCCCAATTGAAGATTCCAATTTTTACCCATTTTTTTTCCCATGGCAATCGTGGGCAGAAAAAATGGATGTGATTTTACAGAAATACTATCTACCTCTTGAAAATTTGAAAAAGAAGAAAACCCTACCCCAAATTTCAGAAACCAATCTTCTAAATTAAGTAGTTGTTTTCGTTCTTTTTGTATCACAACTTGTTTACGAACCACCAGCGGTGCCTCATGAATATACACCGTATCAGACTCTTGAGTGTAAGATAAAAACGTACAAATGAATATAAAAAAATATCTGGTACATCTGCGAACTTTTGAAGTTCAAATTTATTGTTTTTTACGCTTTTTCTTTACTTTCAAAGTGTCAAATTCATAAATAGTATCTCTTTTATAGATTACAACTTTGGGTTTTTGAATATTCTGCATGTGAGTTGTAGTATCAGTTATGGGCATTGTTTGCAAAGGCAAAGCCTCTTGTTCAAGTTGCTTTGTAGGATTCTCGTTATCCATATTGGTTTTCTCATTTTGTTTGGATTCATTTGTGAGCAACTCCAGACCCTCAAGTTCAGAATTCTTTGAATTTCTCAAAGAATTCTTACCCTTGGGCATTACATACAAATTGTTTAAGTGTTGTTTGGATGAATCAGGCAATTCTCTTTTTGGTTCATAGGTATAGGTTATATTTTCTTTTTCTGTTGGCTTTTTCAAAAGGATGAATTCTTTCTGATATTGTTCTAAAAGTCTCTGTTGTTTTTGAAAAGTCGTGATGTAATGCAACCCAAGACAAAGACTAATCATAAACCCAGAAAATATGGCTGCTGCATAGTAAACATTAAAAGTAGTCAAGCTGAACTTGGTAAAATTATTCAATGACATTTTTTGAGTCATTTTTTCAAGTTCAAACAAAGAAATTTCTTCTTTGTAATCTGCAAATTGCTCTTGAAAAAACTGTCCTATTTTACTATCTTCTTTCATAATTGGGTAAATTAATTATGGGTTAAATTTTTTAATCAAAGCCTCTTTTACTTGTTCTTTGGCTCTAAAAGCTAATTTTCTAGAGTTACCTTCGGTTATTTGCAACATCTCTGCTATTTCTTTGTGAGAGATACCATCTATGTAAAACAAATTAAAAACCGTTCCATACATTCCAGTTAGTTCATTTAAAACACTCAAAAGAACCTCTTTAGAAAACCCAGCCTCCATTATTTTGGAAACCATATCTTCTTCAGAAATACTGTCGGCTTCTGGCTCATAAGCCTCAGAAAGTTCAATTTCATTTTTAATTTTAGTAGACTTGAGAGCATCCAATGCCGTGTTTACCACCACTCTTTTGAGCCATCCCTCTAGTGAACCTTTCTGATCAAAATTGTGAATGCTTTTAAATATTTTAATAAAAGAATCTTGTAACACATCTTGTGCATGATCACGATCTTTGATATATCTGTAACAGATACCTTTGAGAATTGGGGCATAAGAAATATACAACAATCGCTGACCAAAATGTTGGTTTTGCTTATATGCACTTAATATTTCTAATTCTTTTATTGTCAAAAATTATGATTTATAGATAAGACGAAGTAGTTTACAAATGTTCCAAAAAACTTTTTAAAAAAATGAAAAATATAATCCTATTTATTGTGGTGATAACTACTTTTAAAATAAAATCTCAAGAAGTTATTCATTGGCTCATCCATAAAGACTCCATCACCGATTGTAATTTTATCAAAAACGCAAAATTTGTAAATGAAGAACAAGACGGAAAAATTACAGAAGGCTACACCATAATGTTTAAAAATGACACCGTTACAGAAACTATCAATAATGGCAAATATTTTATTAAATCAAAAATGAAGTTTGTATCAAAATGCAGTTACGAAATATATGTGCTTGAGACCAATTTACCCTCAGCAACTTATCTGATTGGAAAAACAATTTATTCAGAAATTTTAGAAACAGCTCAAACAGACAATTTGATAAAAATTCGTACCAAAGCAGCCCAATGGATAGAGTTAGTCTTTAAAAAAATAGAAAGTTATGATTGATTAGGTTAACAAAATTCAACAAACAAAGCTGAATTAGAACTTTGTTTGTTGAATAAAATTTGGTCAATTATTCTTTAATAAGCTTATACATTATGTTATCTACTTTTAGAAAATAAATCCCAGCTCCTAAATTGTCACCTATAGAGATCTTATTAACCTCTGAAAAGGTATGTAAAAGTTTCCCTTGAACATCCGTCAACTGAATTGTCTTTGGCGATTTACAATTGATTTCAAATTGAGATTTACTCGGATTTGGATAGATACTTATTTCTTGAGCATCTTCACTTTCCAAACTTGTAATCACACAATTACCTTTGCTCACACCCGAACTCACATAACCAACTTGGTCAATATTTACTAAACCATCGGCTGTGTTGGCCACTAGCTGAACAGTGTTTGAACCTGCATTTAATGCTAAAGAAATTTCTACAGTTCCATAGGTTGTAAAAGCTCCTGTTGCAGGAAATGCAAAAGCAGCGTTTTGTGAAGTGCCATTTACTATTACTTTGGCATTTCTATCTGCCGTACCACCACTAGCATATCTGAAACTAAGGGTGTATGTGCCAGCAATTGTAGCATTTACATTAAAACTTATTTTTGAACCAATAGCATTTGGAACATTAATATAGCCTGTACCTTTAAAACCAGCATTTGACGATTCAATAGCACCGTCATAACTACAAGCATCAGTTTCTAGTTCTGAAGCAGAAGAACATGCCGTTTTTGTAGTTGTTCCTCCTACGCAACGACCACAATTATCTAGAGTTGCTGTACCGTTTGGTGTTCCATTACAATCTGCCACAACAGCAACAATTGAAATTGCGGTTGAAGTTGTTGTAGCTCCGCTGTTATCGGTAGCCACTGCCGTGATTGTGTATGTGCCAGCAACAACATTGGTCCAAGTAAATGAGTATGGACTTGTTGTGCTGGTACCTAATAATGTAGTACCATTATAAAATTCTACTTTAGTGATAGTTCCATCGCTGTCGGTTGCAGTAGCAGTAAGTGTAACATTTGATTGTGCAGCTACTGTTGCATTGTTTGCAGGTGCTGTGATGCTAACAGTAGGTTTTACGTTTGCCACAGAACTACATGTGCCTGATACGAAAACACCAATAGTTTTAGTCATGGTGGCTCCAGCTGCATCTTTTACAGTTAAGTTGAATGAAGCAAACCCGCATTTACTAGCTGTGAAAGTAGCTGTGCTGCCCGAAATTGCCACAGTTCCATTTACAACTGAAGAAAACGAGTAAGTAGGAGTAGTTTTTGAGTATCCAACAAACATTGCTTTTAAATCTATTGTTTGCGAACCAGTAGTTACAAAGTAATGAGGTTCTGCCATCCAGTTTAGATATTCTTCCAATTCTGTATAGCCGTTTTTATCAGGATCGGCATTTGCGTCTGCAAAGTTGCCAGAAGCTGAACTGTTGCTAGAACCAGTAGCTGTTTCCCAAAAGTCTGGCAAACCGTCTTTGTCTGAATCCCAATTGCTAGCTCTTGTCAAGGCTGGGTAATTTTCATATCCACCTACATCGCTTTCGTTATCTGGGAAACCAGGTTTTCCAGTAACGCTTCCTTTGTATTTGTAAGTACCGTTCAGTGTTTCATCTACAATTCTGATGTCGTGATCGTCAAAAACTGGTTGTGTTTGACCTACATCAGACAACACGCTTTTGTAAGCATCAGTTGCACTTTGCACTGTAACATAAGAAGGGAAGAAAGGAGATGACACAAAGCCTTCGTATTTTTTATAATCACCGTTTGAATATGTCTCAGTGCGACCAGCCGATTGATTAGATTCATCAAAATAACCTGGCATCACATTGCCTGAGAAATAAGCTCTTTGCGTACCTAAACCAATACCTTCGTGGTCAATAGTTAAAGTAACAAATTTTTTACTTCCAGCACCTGGTTTGTAATAGTTGCCTACAAAATTCACTTCCATAGCACCACCATCGGTAGTACGACCACCCCAGTTGTAAACAACGTTATTTGTAATATCTAATCTACCTGCCAAATAGCCATTTCCATCTAAGCCACCACCCATACTCCAGTTACGACCATAATTGTGGGCAAGTAAGTTATGATGGAAACTACCTACATCGCCACCAATTGTACCCGCATAGCCATGTTCTGTTCCTGCTGGATAATTTTGGTGACCAGCCGCATTCAAAGCTTCCGAAATAAGCGTTCTTTGTAGCGTGATATTTTTCCCACCTCTTGAACTGAACGACTCATCGATTGTCCAACTGATTGAGCAGTGGTCTAATATACTGTGATTTGCTCCAGTTAAGCCCATACCATCGTAGGTTGCACCTCCACCTAAACGTACTTTTAAGTGACGACCGATTAAATCATTTCCTGTGCAACCAAATGGAGCTTTACGAATACAAATCCCTTTGCCTGGAGCGGTTTGTCCCGCTATGGTAATAAATTGGTCGCTACAAATAATTCTTGATTCTAAGGCAATCACACCCGAAACGTCGAATACAATTGTTCTTGGACCATCGTAGTTTTCCACCGCATCGCGTAATGAGCCCGCACCTGTATCATTCAAATTGGTCACATGAATAACTTTTCCACCACGTCCACCAATGGCAAAACGACCATATCCTTCAGCACCTGGGAAAGCCAATTGTTGTGCGAAACTGGCATTGCACAAGGTCAATCCTGCTAGAATTAATTTTTTAACTAATTTCATTTTTGTTTATTTTTTAAAACTTTCAGTATTACTCTTTCACTATTTTGTAAATCCTATTTTCAACTTTTAACAAATAAATACCTGGTTTTAAATCTTTTCCAAATTCAAAATCTGTAACATTTTCAGCTTTTTCAAGAACTTTACCATCCACATCAAGCACCAAAACGTTTGAACTTTGACTTGCTTTTAGATGAAAATTAGTTTTACTCGGATTTGGATAAATGGAAATCAACTGGTCGTTAGTAATGTCTTCTACTCCCGTCACTACACAACCGCCCTTGTTCACACCCGAGCTCACATAACCTACTTGGTCTATGTTGGCCAAACCATCGGCCGTAGTGGAAGCTAAAATGATGCTGTTGCTACCAGCTCTTAGCGTGAACGCCATTTCTACTGTCTTATAAGTTGTAAATGCTCCTGTGGCAGGAAAACTCAAATTGCTCGGCAACGATGTTCCATTTACCGAGATAGCTGCAGGACGATCTACTGTTCCACCTGCGGCATATCTAAAACTTAAAGTATAAGCACCCGCTGAAGCTGCATTCACATTAAAACTCAGTTGCGAGCCGATGGCATTGTTGATATTAATGTAAGCTGTACCTTTAAAACCTGCATTTTTGGTTTCCAATACTCCATCATAGATACAAGCATCGGTTTCAATTTCGCTTGAACCAACACAAGCAGTTTTTGTAGTTGTTCCTCCTACACATCTGCCACAATTATCAAGGGTTGCTGTACCGTTTGGTGTTCCATTACAATCTGTCGGGATAGCTTTTACTACCACCGTAATAGCCGATGAGGTGGTAACAGCACCTAAATTATCGGTAGCTTTTGCGGTAATGGTATAAGTACCAGCCGCAACATTTGACCAAGTGTAACTATATGGAGCAGAAGCATCGCTTCCTAATAATGTTGTACCATTGTAAAAATCAACACTACTTACTGTTCCATTAGCATCAGATGCATTGGCAGTTATATTTATAGAAGCTGGTTCTGTATAATTTGCATTGTTGGCTGGAGCAGTTATACTTACAGTTGGTGCTGTATTAGCAGGAGCAGTTCCATCAGTTTTAAATTGCCAAAGTTTGCCAGCAATTGTCCCTGAAGGAGTCACCATATCTACTTTCCAATAATAAACAGTACCTGCAATTAAATTTATTGGAGTATAGCTTTGAGTAGTAACAGTACTTACCAATGCTGGATTTGTACTTGTACCTAAATAGACTTTATAACTTGTTGCATCACGACCAATAGTACCTTTTGTCCATTTCAAAACAGGATTTTTAATATTTATTGCACCTTGCCCTGGAGATGGCACCAACCCTATTTGAGCAAAATCAGCCTTAACACTTGCTCCTTTGCTTACAAGGTTAGGAACGTCTGAACCTTTGTCCAAAGAATATAAATAAGGGGCAGTGCTAAACTCTGTAACAGGAAAAGCCCAACCGGCAACACCTACATCTCTCGAACCTAATTTGCCACTGTGTTTTGCTCCTGTTGTATTGTCATAAACATTACCTCGCACGGTCATCCAGCAATAAATGTCATACATTAGTTGATGAGGATTTGCCACATTTTTAAAATAATTGTTTTCAAGCAATGCTGCACCATAAGAACCTACTCCAAAACAATATCCATTTCCAGATGCAGTATAATAATCATTATATACATGGGCTTGACCGTACATTAATCGAGGCATACGCTGATCTACTTTATCTGCAAACCAATTGTGGTGATAGGTTACTTTCAAATATCCCCAATCTTCCGGATGGTCTCCTCCTCCTGAACCAATTAGGCATGCCAATCTGTGTTCGGTTTGGTTTACATAATAAAATTTACACCATGTTACTGTGCAATAACTCGATTGCTGTGTGATGTCTAACAAGCCATCGCCATTGTCAAAAATATCACAATGATCTACCCAAAGATGATGTGTATTTCGAGCTGCAACACCATCTCCAGAACCAGTAATTATTAAGTTTCTGATAATAATATTTGAAACACCACTCAAAGAAAAACCACATCCACTTAGTTTAGCTCCAGCTTTACCAATGATTGTTTTGTTTGATTTTACAGTAAAAGGATTTGTTCCCGTAATTGTGCCTTCCACTAAAATTATGAGAGGGTCTGCACTGCCACAATAAGTGGTCATTTCGCTGTAGGTTTTGGCAGTTACTACTTTACCATCGCCACCACCAGTGGTTGTAACCAAGCTGCTGGCGTTGACAATCGAAAAGCCCGTTGGTACATCTGCATCTAATGTTTGAGCAAATATGTCATTGCTCCATAAGTTTATCAAACATGCTGCAATAGCATATTTCATTATATTGTATAGTCTATTTTTCATTTTTAAAATTATTGAGCAGATTTGACTATTTTAATTGTTTTAGAATCAATTTTTATAAGATAAACACCTGAAATCAAGTTCTCTCCAAAAGAAAATTCTCCATTTACTTGATGTGTTTCTAATAATTCACCATAGATAGTTGAAACTATCATATTCGTATTTTTATTAGATTGAACCTTAAATGATGCATTACTTGGATTTGGCATTATTACAAATTCATCAATTGAATCAAGTGTACTATTCATACCTAAAACATTATTTTTGCAGAACAATCCGAAATAACCATTACCACCCCATTCACCTACACATTCACCAGTCTGGCAAGCTGTTTTTCCTGTAGTACCTCCAACACAATCTCCACATAAGTCACGATAAGCCCTACCTCCAAGAAGCCCATTACAATCTTTTCCACATGGAGTATACAGCGTGAGTTGATCCACGCAATTACCACATTCATCCGTATAAGCTATTCCATTCCAATAACCACGGCAATCTTTTGTACAAGTGCTATTGTAAGCAATACCAGTATTACCACCCGAGCAAACTCCACAATTATCAACTTTAGCACTACCTCCTAACTCATTGTTACAATCTTTACATTGTATTAGCTGAAATTGCGAATTAGTTGCTACTTCCTCTGTTGCATTAAAAGGTATATTTTTCAAAATCAAAACTTGGTTGTTGATGGAAGTAAGTCTAAATGTATATGGTCCTGTTTTGGTTTTGTCAGCATCAAAACCTCGTTCTGCTAAAAAATAGTTATACATTTGACGAGGAATATTTACGTATATACCTGAGTGATTCAGATATTCAAGTTTTTTTACAGGATATTTACTATTTCTAATTTGAATAGCATTCCAATAAGCAGAAGCTCCTATTTTGTATTTTATTTTTATGTTATCTTGAAATGGACAAGGTACTACTTGCCAAGAAATTTTATTTCTTCCCTCTGTTTTGTTTGCAATAACATTAAAAGTTTGGGGCGTCATATCAATATCACCTGGTTTACATTCAGGACATCTATCAGCTACCTTAGCTATCACTTCACCTCTTGAACCCAAAATCCGAATACAAGCTCCACACAAATTACTCTAGTCGTAATCAACATGATTCATGGCCACGTGCAAGGTGTCATCTGCTGCAAGTGGTAAGCTGCAATTGCCACCCTCTGAGCCTGCTACACCACCATAATAGGTGCCTTCACCATGATGCCACAATAGCATTTTATCACAATTTTCTTGGGCTTTCAATATCTGAAAAACTAAAAAACTAAAAACCCAAAAAACTATTTTTGATGTTTTCATATAATTTCAATTACAAAATTGAGATTAAAATGTAATTGCTTTAAACCCCATATCTTCCTCGTTTTCAAACAATAAAGGTGCATACCCTTGCATGTTTACGATGTTTTTTTGTTCAGGAGCAACCTCAAAAATTAGTGTATTCTTAATCAGTATTTTGTGTGAATTTTTACTTAATAAAGATTTCCCAATTTGCCCTTCGAACACAACCACAGGAGTATCCGGTGTTGAGAAATCTGTTCTTATTGCAACTATATTCACAACAGTTTGAACCCCATTTAATTTGATTACAAAATTTTTAGTAAAATACTTTTTCATCAAATTGATTTCTTCTTCGGAAAAAGACTCTTTGTCTAAGCGGCACGTTTTTTTTACAATTTCTTCGATGGCAGCAGTAAGGTCGTCGGCGAAGATTCGTGTTTGAAATTTGAGTCCTTGATTTTCAACAAATAACTTAGTAGTTGATAACTTTAAACTATGTTGAATAAAGGACATATGAATTAGTACTCCTAGGCTTGCCATACAACAAATAACAAGCCTAGAAATACTTTGTTTTATTTTATATTTATAAATATTAATCACGAACAATTTTTTTCATTATTACCTGATCACCTATTTGCACTTTTAACAAGTAAATACCAGTTGACAAATCAGTTTGAATTTTATATTGTCCTGCTTCACCTAAGCCATTTTGAATTATTTGACCTTGAGCATCCCAAATTTCAAATTCAAAACCATCTTTTGAATAAATATTTAGTTCGTCTTTGAATGGATTTGGAAAAACCAATAGGTTATTAACATCGGATTGTTCATCTAAACTCGTAACCAAACAACTTCCTTGACCTAAATCAGATGACAAGTAAAGAGCATCTATATTCGCCAATCCATCTACTCCAGATGCTGAAAGAATTACTTCGTTGCTACCTTGTTTTAAGTTTACTAATACTGGAACTGTCGTCCAAGTTGTCCAATTGTCGGTATTCGGGAAAGAAAGTGAATCAACAAATGAACCATTTACTGATACAATACCGTCTCTCGAAGCCGTACCTCCATTAGAATATCTGAAAACAATAGTTGCTGATTGATCAATATTGCTGTTTATTTTCCATGATATACTTGCTCCTGCAAGGTTGTTGGTATTTACATATCCTGCTCCCTGATATCCAGCATTTTTGCTTTCCAATAGTGTTCCATCCACTTTACAAGCCTCTTCTGCTTGCATTGAGCCTACACAAGTTTTATAAGGACTTTTTCCACCTACGCATACACCACAAGTATCCAAATAGGCGGCTCCATTGATGTCACCGTTACAATCTTTCACGCAAGGCGTTTTGCCTGTTGTGCCTCCTACGCAAATGTTGCAAGCATCCAGATAGGCTGTTCCGCCAACTACTCCATTACAGTCTGTAAAACATGTGCTTGCTTTGATTGTATTTGTATTAAACACAAAGGCATCGATATTGGCAGCACCTTCAGCTGTTAATGATGAAATTTGTAATTTGTTTACCCCTTTCTTCAAAGTAAGGCTTACATATTCTACTTTCCAAGTAGCCCAAGCACCAGTAACAGCTCCTGTGGCAGAAGTTTGTTTGGCATCATTCACAAGTATATCATACCCTCTTGCAGCTGTACCGCCATTGGCATAGCGAATACCAATTTTAGCTGTTTGTACTACATCTGAAACCAAATACCAACTAGCTCCAGAGCCAACTGAATTGGTAGAATTCAAATACCCATCTCCTTCGAAACCTAAATTTGAAGATTCCTCCACTCCTGTTGCCGAACAAAAATCTTCTGCTTGTAGAGAACCAGTACAAGCAGTTAGTCCAGTTTTACCACCCACACAAACTCCACATGAATCCAACGTTGCAGTTCCGCTTACATCTCCGTTGCAATCTTTCACGCAAGCCGTTTTGCCAGTTGAACCACCTACACATGTACCACATCCGTCAATGTAAGCTTTTCCTCCATTTTCACCGTTGCAATCTTTCGCTCCAACTAGAGAAATGTTAGGCGTAGGTGCATTCGTGGTACCGTTTCCAATATAAAACCCTAAATGCGGTGGTTGGTTGTAGGCTGTGTTTTGAAATGAAATAGCACAACGATAGGTAGGGTCGTGCATCAAGGTGTATAGCTTGTGCTTAGTCGGAATAATGGTAGTAAAAATCTTGATAGAATCCATTTTTGTACTTCCCATGACAATTTCTTCTCGCCAGTCACCCAACAAATCGGCAGAAACGCAAGGAGTATATTTATTCCCGTTGTTGGCTCGAACACCATAGTCACTCAAATAAAATATCTTATTCCATTTGCCATTTACGAGTTTTTCAATTCGTTCATATTCCAATGCTTCGTCTAATATGTCACCATCCCAATACACACGGAAATTAATCATGCCTCGGCTTGCAGTTAAATTATTTCCATTTACGTCTTGCATTACTCCGCTTCCAAACGACCACGATTCAAATCCTTTTTTTGTAGAATCAACATCGGCACAAATTCCTCTACCATTGTCAAAACCAGTATTGTATCCCCAGTAGATTTTACCTGTTTTGGCATCGTGCAACTCGTACCCATATTTTGCACTTGTTTCTTCGTGCACCTCATATACTTCCAAACCGGCTCTGTCTGGGTCAAAATCGCCCATGTGCATAGCATCGCCATGTCCTAAACCTGTGCGGTACATGAATTTTCCATCATGGTCTATGGCACATGCCCCTTGTATGATCTCATCCTTACCATCTCCATCCACATCACCAACAGCTAAGTTGTGGTTTCCTTGTCCATATCCTTCAACGCCACTTGTTTTTGCATCATACGCCCATTTCATGGTCAGGGCAGATCCGTTCCAGTCCCAAGCCGTGATCGCCATACGGGTATAATATCCTCTTTGGAAAACACCGCTCGGTTTTACACCGTCGAGCCAAGCTGCAGTTGCCAAAAATCTGTCCACACGGTTACCATAGCTATCGCCCCAACCAGATACTGTTCCTCGAACGGGAATATAATTTTCAGTTGCCAATTCTTTTCCGTCATAGCCTCTGAAAACAGTCAAATATTCTGGACCCGAAAGAATATATCCTGTTGATTTACCAGAAGTTGTTCTATAATCTTTCGAATCATCGTCACTAGCGGCTGGCCCTTTTGAAAGGTAATTGCCTGTCGCATCTTTTGTGCCCGGTGCTGTTTTTACCATGATTTCAGCTTTGCCGTCCACATCAAAATCGGCCACCACAAATTGTGAGTAGTGGCATCCCGCACGAATGTTTTTACCTAAATCCAATCTGAAAAGTCTTTTTCCTTCCAAGGTGTATCCGTCCATCCAAACATTTCCTGTATATCCACGAAGTGAGTTATCTCTCATGTTTGTTGGGTTCCATATAAATACAATATCTAGTTTGCCATCTCCGTCTAAATCGCCAGTGCTACCATCTGCAATTTCGTAGGTATAAGTAGAACCATCTGGAAGTGAGTTCACAGGAGGTGCTGACACAGGAAATGCTTTCACCTGACGAGCCCAAACTTTGCTTGGTGCATCTGCTGCTCCTTCCACATTGTTGATGATGGGTTTTACTGTGTAGGTAGAAGTAAGCGTACCTGACGCATCGGTCATGTTGGTAGCTCCTGTGATGGGAGTGCTGTTTATCTTTGTCCCATTGCGGTAGACATTAAAAGAGATTGTTTTAGGTTCTGTCCCTAAAATACGCCAACTAAGAAAGACTCCGTTGGAAACCTTCACGGCCACAAGGCCGCGATCCAAGTATTCAAGCTTGCGCTGGGCAAAAACTTGCAAGAAGGATAACAAAGTGAAAAAAACGAGTAAATGTTTCGATTTCATGTGCAGAAATTGGTTTTAAACAATTTATTTTGTTCAGATACACCGCTAAAAACAAAGAAGTAACGAAATGGGATAATTTTTTATAAAAAAAATTCTATTATTTTTATAAATCTAAAAATTCAACTTATTCTATTGATCCAATAATGGTATTTGGACTCTGTTGTATGATAAATTTATTTAAAAAACTTTACATACAAGCAATCAAATAAAACCCATCAATTTTAACAAATACATAGAATTTGTATAATTTTTTCTTAAAACGTTACTAAATAGAAATTTCATGGGTATTAAGAAAAGTATATCGTTAATCATAAATTTAGTAAACGAATGATAAATACATTTTTACAAAAATCAAATGATATTACCCATATCAACAGAAATAAGGGTACTTTAGAGATCAACCATGTTAAATCAATTTTTACAAAAAAGCTGGAATTTTTTAGAAAATTATCTTTGCCAATAATCTGGGCTAGTTCAATAGTTGTACTACAGGCTCAGACTGCAACAGTAAACTTAACTAGCACAAAACAAACCATTGATGGTTTTGGAGCTAGTACAGCCTTTCATGGAAAAATAACTACCAAAGAGGCAGATGCTGGTTTTGGAAACAGTAACAACAACCAATTGGGATTATCAATCCTAAGAGTAGAGATAAGTCCCGGTGGCGAAACTTATTGGGGCGACGAATTATCAAACGCTAAATATGCCATAGAACGTGGTGCTATAATTTTGGCTACTCCTTGGACACCTCCCGCTTCTATGAAAACAAACAACTCTGTAGTAGATGGAGAACTCAAAACTTCTTCTTATGGTGCTTATGCCAATTATTTGAAAAGTTATCGTACTTACATGGCCAACAATGGAGCTCCTATTTCGGTAATTTCTATACAAAACGAACCAGATATAAAAGTAAAATACTCTTCATGTGTATGGAGTGCGGCTCAAATGCAAACATTTTTAGCCAACAATGCTTCTACAATTGGAGGTAACATCATGGCTGCTGAGTCTTGGCATTACGACAAAGCATATACTGACGTGTCTCTAAATAATTCTAAATCGGCAGCCAATCTTAGCCATGTTGGAATACATTTATATGATGCTTCTTCTTCTACTTACACAAACGCGATAGACAAAGGCAAAAAAGTATGGATGACTGAACACTATTACAATGCTGATGATATTAGCACTTGTATGACCATGGCAAAAGAAATTATGGATTGCATGAACGACAATATGAACGCCTACATTTGGTGGTATTTGAGATTGAATGATTGTAACATCATCAATTCTGATGGCTCTATCAAAAAGAAAGGATACATCATGGGTCAATTTTCAAAATACATTCGCCCAGGATACAAACGTGTTACTGTAAACTACAATCCGCAAACTGGTGTATTTGTGTGTGCATTTAAAGGTACTGACAAATGTATTGTGGTAGCATTAAATCAAAACAAATCTAGTGTAACTCAAAACTTTACTTTACAAAATGGAACTGTAGCAAACATGGTAAAATATACTACTTCGTCAAGTAAAAGTTTAGCAAGTGGTGGCAGTGTAGCTGTTTCTAATGGTAGTTTTTCGGCATCGCTCGATGCACAAAGTGTAACAACTTTTGTAGCTGACTTGGTAACAGAACCAACTATTACTTTAACTTCTCCTGCAAACAATGCTGCATTTGTAACTGGTACAACCATCACACTTACAGCCACTGCGGCTTCAACTTCGGCAATCACAAATGTGAAGTTTTATGATGGAACTACGCTATTAAGTACCGACAACTCATCGCCATATAGTTACAGCTGGACTACAGCCACTGCTGGAAAACACATGATAAGAGCAGTTTTAACTGATAACAACGGTAAAACGGCTGCTGATACAATCAATATAAAAGTTAATCCTCCTCAAGCACCGTATGGAGGAACTGCTTGGCCTATTCCGGGTATAATTCAAGCCGAAAATTATGATATAGGAGGTAATGGTTTTGCTTATTACGATACAAAAGAAGGAAACGAAACTGGAACAAATTTCAGAACTGACGAAGATGTGGACGTAGAAACTTGTACAGATACAGATGGCGGATATAATTTAGCATACACCGTTGACGGGGAATGGCTAGAATATACTGTGAATGTGGCCGCTACAGCGAGCTACAATCTTTCGGCAAGGGTGGCATCTATTGGAACAGGCGGTAGTTTGCATGTGGAAATGGATGGAACAAACATAAGTGGCTCCATGACCGTTCCAAACACGGGAGGCTGGCAAAGCTGGCAAACAGTAACTGTGAAAAACATCAACCTTACCGCTGGTAAACACACTATGAAAATTGTATTAGATGCGAGTTGGTTTAATCTGAACTATGTTCAATTTTCAAGTACCGTAGTTACAGACCTAGATGCAGAAGATCTACAGAACTCCCTTTTGGCAGCTCCAAATCCATTTGAAAATGATTTCACGCTAAACCTAGACAAGCCATTTACTTACAAAGTGTACAACCTGGCGGGCAATTTGATGGAAGAAGGCGAAAGCACTGGCTACATTACAGTAGGACAAAACCTCAATAAAGGCATTTATCTATTAACTATACAAGACAACGCAGGAATAAAATCTTTAAAAATACATAAAAAGTAATTTCGAGTATAATCGAAATCTTCCATCCAAATGAATTAAAAATTAAGACGGTCATCAATTGTATTGATGGCTGTTTTTTTATAAACCCAAATTAAGCAACATCTTATTATACCACCTTTCCCTTTGCACCTGTCCAAAGAGAAAGGTATTTATGAAGAGAAAATCAAAGATTTATACTACTAAGTAATTAGGATTGAATGTAAAAAAGACCAAAACTATGGCATTCTTAAAACTTTTTAGAATGAAATACAAAAGCCCAAATCAGATTCGATTTAGGCTTTTTGATAAATAAAAAGATTATTTCGATTTGTAAATCTTGATGACTTTTTGGGTATTTTCATTTTGAATTTTAAGCACGTAACTACCTATAGGCAATACTTCACCAACAGTCTCTTCATCGTTTCCTTTGTTTGATTCTATAAGTTTTCCATCCATGCTGAAAATTTGGTAGTTAAAATCGCCATTATGTTGGATAGTGAAAGATTCAAAATAAGGATTGGGAAAAATTAACACATCAGCCAATTCCGATATGCTTTCGATACCAGTTATCACACAACTTCCTTTACTCACACCTGCACTCACAAAACCAATTTGGTCAATATTGGCTAAACCATCAGTAGTGGTTGCAACTAAAGATATAGTATTTTGACCTTCGATTAATGGTAAAACAAAGTCAACTGTTTTGTAAATGGTAAACGATGAAGTTGCAGGAAATTTCAAAAGTGAAGTTTGTGTAACTCCATTAATACTTATAGATGCTGGTCTATCTGCTGTGCCTCCGCTTGCATATCTGAAACTTAAAATGTATGAACCTGCTGATGTTGCGTTCACATTAAAACTAATTTTTGAACCTACAGCATTTGGTACATTGATGTAGCCTGTTCCTTTAAAACCAGCATTTGACGATTCAATAGCACCATCATAACTACAAGCTTCGGTTTCTGCTTCTGATACCGCGCTACAAGCCTGTAAACCAGTCATTGCACCAGTACAACGATCGCATTTATCAGTAGTACCAAATACACATTGATTGGTCATCCCCAAACTTGAAAGTGGAATTCTAGTATATTCTACATCTTCTTTGTTGGTAGAATAAGCTGCATATAAATAACCATTCCAAACCATTGATTTAGGATAGCTATAACCCAATGTTTTAGCTGTACCAGTGTATTGTTGAATTTGCAAATCAGTTCCTCCTTTTCGAAGCACAAATGCCCTATCAAACAAAGCTCCATCTTGACTTAACGCTATTGCCAACGGATATCTTGTTTTGTTGTTTACAGGATTATGAACCATATATGCCGTACCATCTGGCAAATTTCCGTCACTTTGTTTTGCTCTTGAATCAGGCATATCAGTTAGTACAGGTGTAGTCCATGTTTGTCCGTTGTTGGTACTTTTTGATGCAAGTTTAAGATAAGTTCCTGTTTGGTCTCTAAAAGTCATTACCGCTGAGCCATCTCTTTGCCAAAACCAACTTGGCTCTATTTCTCTTGTAACATCGCCTGTATAGGTCATTGGCGTAAAACTCCCTTTTTTCCAACCTCTGTAGCCCACAGGGTCGTCTGTATAAATTGGATTAACTATTAATCCAGGTTGAAAATGAGCTGCATTGATAATTCTTCCATTAGGTAATGCATGTGGGTCTTGTTCAAAAACGCCTTTCATAACTGTTCCATCCGACATGGTAACTTGCTTTAAAGCCGACCAACTTATGCCATCTGTACTTTTGGTATAGTAAGCAAATCCACCTTTGGGGCTTAGGCTTGTTGGCCATACATTTACAAATGCTACTAATGTATCGCCATTTACCCACCAACCTCCTGAAGTACAATACGATGAATTGAATGGCGATGCCAATGATTTGGGAGTAGTCCAAGTTTTACCATCGGTACTAGTGCTATAGGCAACCCATGTATCGGGCGAATCTTCGTTGGTATCAGAGCTTTGCCATTGACAATACAGTTTACCTTTAAAACCTACCATTGCTACTCCGTTAGCATAATGGTCTGAAGTAGCCGTAGCTTTAAAAATTGTCACCGTTTCGGTACCGACTGCAGCTGTCAAACCCAAATCTGTTGTTTTTGTTTGGTCAAAAAGTCCAGATTTTGTGGTAAATGGCTGAGGAAACAACATATTACACAAACAAAAACAAAATAAAATTTGCTGTTTAAAGCTTGATAATGTATTAATTGTTATATTCATTAACCTAGTTTTTAAATTTTCAATTATAAAATTTTAACAACCTGAATCACTAAAAAAACCGAACCCTAATCTTTTGGTAAGATTAAGGTTCGGTTGTGTACAATTTAACTAAATTATTCTTTTATAAGCTTATACATTTTATGATCTATTTTTAATAAATAAATCCCTGTTCCTAAATTGTCACCTATAGAGATCTTATTAACCTCTGAAAAGGTATGCAAAAGTTTCCCTTGAACATCCGTCAACTGAATTGTCTTTGGCGATTTACAATTGATTTCAAATTGAGATTTACTTGGATTTGGATAGATACTTATTTCTTGAGCATCTTCACTTTCCAAACTTGTAATCACACAATTACCTTTGCTCACACCAGAACTCACATACCCGATTTGGTCTAGGTTAACCAAACCATCTGCTGTGTTAGCTACTAGTTGAACCGAATTATTACCCGCATTTAGATCTAGAGAAACTTCAACAGTGCCATATGCTGTAAAGGCACCAGTAGCTGGAAATGCAAATGCTGCATTTTGAGAAACTCCATTTATCAAAATTTTGGCATTTCGGTCTGCTGTTCCACCGCTTGCATATCTAAAACTTAGAGTATAAGTTCCAGCAGTTGTAGCATTTACATTGAAGCTAATTTGAGAACCAATAGCATTGGGAACGTTGATGTAACCAGTACCTTTGAAACCAGCATTACTACTTTCAACTACACCGTCATAACTACAAGCTTCTGTCTCTAGTTCTGAAGCAGAAGAACAAGCAGTTTTTGTAGTTGTTCCTCCTACACATCTGCCACAATTATCAAGGGTTGCTGTACCGTTTGGTGTTCCATTACAATCTGTCACTACAGCTACAAGTGTTATTGCAGAAGATGTGGTAGTAGCTCCACTATTGTCAGTAGCCACTGCCGTGATTGTGTATGTGCCAGCAACAACATTGGTCCAAGTAAATGAGTATGGACTTGTTGTGCTGGTACCTAATAATGTAGTACCATTATAAAATTCTACTTTAGTGATAGTTCCATCGCTGTCGGTTGCAGTAGCAGTAAGTGTAACATTTGATTGTGCAGCTACTTTTGCATTGTTTGTAGGTGCTGTGATGCTAACTGTAGGTTTTACGTTTGCCACAGAACTACATGTGCCTGATACGAAAACACCAATCGTTTTAGTCATGGTTGCTCCTGCTGCATCTTTTACTGTCAAGTTGAAAGATGCAAATCCGCACTTACTAGCTGTGAAAGTAGCTGTGCTGCCCGAAATTGCCACAGTTCCATTTACAACTGAAGAAAACGAGTAAGTAGGAGTAGTTTTTGAGTATCCAACAAACATTGCTTTTAAATCTATTGTTTGCGAACCAGTAGTTACAAAGTAATGAGGTTCTGCCATCCAGTTTAGATATTCTTCCAATTCTGTATAGCCGTTTTTATCAGGATCGGCATTTGCATCTGCAAAGTTGCCAGAAGCAGTGCTATTACTTGAACCAGTGGCTGTTTCCCAAAAGTCTGGCAAACCGTCTTTATCTGAATCCCAATTGCTAGCTCTTGTCAAGGCTGGGTAATTTTCATATCCACCTACATCGCTTTCGTTATCAGGGAAACCAGGTTTTCCGGTAACACTTCCTTTGTATTTGTAAGTACCGTTCAATGTTTCATCTACAATTCTAATGTCGTGATCGTCAAAAACTGGTTGTGTTTGACCTACATCAGACAACACGCTTTTGTAAGCATCAGTTGCACTTTGCACCGTCACATAAGAAGGGAAGAAAGGAGATGACACAAAGCCTTCGTATTTTTTATAATCACCGTTTGAATATGTCTCAGTGCGACCAGCCGATTGATTAGATTCATCAAAATAACCTGGCATCACATTGCCTGAGAAATAAGCTCTTTGAGTACCTAAACCAATACCTTCGTGGTCAATAGTTAAAGCAACAAATTTTTTACTTCCAGCACCTGGTTTGTAATAGTTGCCTACAAAATTCACTTCCATAGCACCACCATCGGTAGTACGACCACCCCAGTTGTAAACAACGTTATTTGTAATGTCTAATCTACCTGCCAAATAGCCATTTCCGTCTAAGCCACCGCCCATACTCCAGTTACGACCATAATTGTGGGCAAGTAAGTTATGATGGAAACTACCTACATCGCCACCAATTGTACCAGCATAGCCATGTTCTGTTCCTGCTGGATAATTTTGGTGACCAGCTGCATTCAAAGCTTCCGAAATAAGTGTTCTTTGTAGCGTGATATTTTTTCCACCTCTTGAACTGAACGACTCATCGATTGTCCAACTGATTGAGCAGTGGTCTAATATACTGTGATTTGCTCCAGTTAATCCCATACCATCGTAGGTAGCACCTCCACCTAAACGTACTTTTAAGTGACGACCGATTAAATCATTTCCTGTGCAACCAAATGGAGCTTTACGAATACAAATCCCTTTGCCCGGAGCGGTTTGTCCAGCTATAGTAATAAATTGGTCACTGCAAATAATTCTTGACTCTAAGGCAATCACACCCGAAACGTCGAATACAATTGTTCTTGGACCATCGTAGTTTTCCACCGCATCGCGTAATGAGCCTGCACCTGTGTCATTCAAATTGGTAACATGAATAACTTTTCCACCACGTCCACCAATGGCAAAACGACCATATCCTTCAGCACCTGGGAAAGCCAATTGTCTTTTTCTAAACATCCAAGTGTTGCCTTTGGTTACAACACCAGCCGCAGTAACCTCGTCAATTCTCCAATAATATGTATCTAATGCATATAATCCTGAAACTGCGTAGCTTGTAGCAGTTTGTTGTCCTTTGTAAGTTGCAGATGATGTTGTTGCGTTGGTTACGCTTGCTTCGTCTTTACCAAAATAAACTCTGTGAGCGGTAGCACTAGCACCCGCAACCCAAGTCAAATTAGCTGAACCATTGTCGGCATTGAAGTGCAAATCTCCATCAGCTGGGGATGGATTCTTTGCTTGGCTTTTTACATTGGGGGTATTTAATTCAAAACCATTGATATACACATTTTTCATACTTTGCGAACCTGAAGTTTGGGCTCTGTATGAAATGGTTACGCTTTGTCCTGCACTTACAGTAAAAGTTACATAAGATGACTGAACTGCATCGGTAGTGATAGCCCTTTCAGACATAACCACATTTGAAACCACCTTCGAATTGTTTACATATACATCTATGGGAGCAAAATCGTAAGTAGCTGGATCATCTAATGCATTGTGAAACGCCATAAAAGAGTGAGTACCTGCAGATAAACCCGAAATTGTCAAATCAATCTGAGCTCCAGAATTACCACCATCCACATACATACCGTCACAAATCAAACGAGCATAGTTTGGTGCTGCAACCCCTGCTTTGTACCAATTGGGTCTCAAAGCAGTTCCGTTGCTACCTGCTTTTGAAAATTTGAAAGTGACACCGCTCTCCGTTTTTGATGTGGATGTTGCATTGTCTGGAATCCAAGCCACATAGTTTGGGTCGTTGGTTTCAGCTTCCGTTCTACCACTCATGTTCAAGTCAATTTTTACGACTGGACTTTGAGCTAATATAGCTACATGAGCTAAAAAGAATAAAACTTTGAGTAAATTTGATTTCATGTCTAGCGAATCATTTATTTTCTAAAAGCCTAAACACCTCATTTTTCATTTAGTAACGAAATAGGAAAATATTTTTTAAAAATTGTATTAAAACAACAGTTTAACCCAAAATAAGCATTACCTGTTATTTCATATCTCAGCCTTTGATCCTATCCATACGAAGAAGGTTTTCATAAGAGAAAAATCAAAGAATTTATTATTGCTTAATTTAGATTTAAAGACTTTCAAAAACTAAAAATACAATATCATTTTGCTTAAGATCTATGGGTTGATGATTTATATATAAAAAATAGATATGTTATTATTCACACATTTACTTCTACATTTCAGCGAGTATTTTCTACACTTGAGTATATTTATATAAATTACAGCCAAGTTCTCCGCTAATTTTGAAATATAATTTTATTAGTTATGAAAAACTCAAATTTACTTTTAGGTTTTATACTTCTGTTTATAGGCGAAGCCCTTGCTCAGCAGAAACAAACCATAAGAGGTACCGTAACCGACAAACAATCTAAATCTCCTTTACAAAGTGTGTTAGTAACGCTGGCAGATACGAGCTTAAAGTTAGCCACCGAAACTGACGAATATGGTGAGTTTAGATTAGACAGTGTACCTCTTGGCAGACAGTCGGTAGTTTTTATTTACTCAGGCTATGCATCAGGAATGGCGTCAAACATACTGGTACAGCAAGGAAAAGAAAGTATTGTAAGTATAGAACTAGAAGAAGATGTAGTTCACTTGCAAGATGTGGTGATTTCTGGAACTGACAAAACAGGAGCTTTAAATGAGATGAGTACCAACAGCGTGCGTCAATTTACGGTGGAAGAAACGGGTAGATATGCGGGCTCGCTTAACGACCCTTCTCGTATGGCTGCAAATTTTGCGGGTGTGAGTGGTGCCAACGACAGCCGTAACGACATCATCATCAGAGGTAATTCTCCATTAGGACTCCTCTGGAGACTTGAGGGTATGCCTGTGCCCAACCCTAATCACTTTTCGGTATCAGGTACTACAGGAGGCCCTGTGAGTATGTTGAACTACAACTTATTGGCCAACTCAGATTTTATGACTTCGGCTTTTCCTGCAGAATATGGAAACGCCACATCTGGCGTGTTTGACCTAAACATGAGAGCTGGAAATCATACTAAAAGAGAATTTTTGGGTCAAATTGGTTTCAATGGTTTCGAACTAGGTGCTGAAGGTCCATTTTCTAAAAAATCAAGAGCTTCTTACATTGTAAATTACAGATATTCAACTTTAGGAGTTTTTCATGCTCTTGGGGTAAATTTTGGTACAGGTGCTGCCATACCCCAATACCAAGATTTGTCATTTAAAATAAATTTACCCACAAGTGCCAAAGGCAAACTTCAGTTTTGGGGATTGGGCGGCTTGAGCTACATAGAACTATTCGACAGCAAACAAGATACTTCTAATAAAGAAAAACTTCTGTTTGGCAATGGTGGCTTTGACCAAACTTTTAGAGCAAATACGGGAATGGCTGGTGTGAACTACACTCATTTCATCAACCAAAATTCTTTTTATAAAATTGGTCTTGTACAAACTTTAAGTACCAACTATTTCAAGTCTGATTCTCTTAACAGAAATTATCAAGAAAAATACGATAACTTCTTGTTCAAATCAACCGAAAACAGAACCGTATTTACAGCCCAATACAACCAGAAATTTTCTGCCAAAAGTACGTTACATACGGGTGTTTATGTAACTAGATATGGGTTAAACACTAACGCAAAAACATTTCATTTACTCAACAATACTTGGAAAACAGAACGAGATTTAAAAGACAACTCTTTTTTATCAGAAGTTTTTGTGCAATGGAAATATAGATTTACAGACAAATTAGCTCTCAATACAGGATTACACGGGCAATATTTCAATTTGAGTTCTTCTAAGTCTGTAGAACCTAGAATAGGTTTAAAATACCAAATTAAGACCAAACAGTCCATTTCTTTAGCTACGGGAATTCATAACCAAATACAACCGCTTGTATTTTATGCGGGACAAACTCAAATGGCTGATGGCTCTTATATTCAAACCAATCGAAACTTAGGTTTCACACGTGCTTATCATGTGGTTTTGGGATATGACAATCAATTTGCCAACAACTGGAGATTAAAAACAGAAACCTACTATCAATATTTAGACAAAGTGCCAGTGGAACAAAGAGCAAGCTATTATTCTGTATTAAATTCTGGAGCAGATTTTGGTGTAGATGATAGAGATAGTTTAAAAAACACGGGAACAGGATATAATTATGGTATAGAATTTACTCTAGAAAGGTTTTTAAACAAAGGATTCTACTCACTTCTAACGACTTCCCTTTTTGAATCTAAATACAAAGGCAGCGACGGAATTTTGCACAACACAGCATTCAATGGCAATTTTGTAGCAAATGCTCTTATAGGTAAAGAATTCAAAATAAACGAAAAACAATCGTTTATGATTGACCTAAAAGCTACTGTTTCTGGTGGTAAAAGATACAATCCTATTGATTTGGTTGCGAGTAAACAACAGCAAAGAACTGTTTTGGATTATTCTGACCCATTCAGCAAGCAGAGAGATGTGTACTTTAGACCAGACATCAAATTAACTTATAGAAAAGGCTCTAAAAACGGTAAGTTTACTCAAGAATTTTCTATAAATATTACTAACTTCACCAATCATCAAAATATCTTTACACAAAGCTATGACAAGAAGAACGATCGTGTAATTACACAGTATCAACAAGGATTTTTACCTGTACCACAATACAGAATATTGTTTTAAAAATTATATATCACACTTAAACGCTCAAAATCCGTAGTAAAACTCTATGGATTTTGGCATTTAATAAAACATTTCAAATTCATTTGTTAGATTGACAAAATATGAAATTTAGAAAAAAACCTTTATGGCTGGCCATACCATTTCTGAGTTTGTTAATTGTGGTTTTCACAAACTATTCTAGAGTATTTGCTGACAGGCAATTTTTCATAGAAAAATTCTTGATTTGCTTGGCTGTAACCACCTCAGTTTGGATGGTAGACGTTTACATATTTGAAATCATTTCAAACAAATACCCACATTTTCATCAAACATACAAACGCCTAGTTTTAACCATAACTAGTTTTATTGTTTGTACATTTATAGTGTACATTATAGATTGTTACATCATTTGTAAAATTATTTTCAACAAACCCCTGTGGTACAATTTTTTTGAAAACATAAGAATTACGTACGTTGTCACCACCATAGTATATGTTATTTATGAGTGTATTTTTTTCTTTCATAATTGGGCCAAAACCATAAAATATTCTGAACAGCTCAAAAAAGAACATTTAATTACCCAATACGAAAGCCTTAAAAACCAAATTAATCCACATTTTTTATTTAATTCGCTCAATACACTTTCAGCTATTATTCCGCAAGATGCCGACAAAGCTGTAGATTTCGTACAGCAATTGTCTAGCTCTTACAGATATTTATTGAAAATGAAAGACAAAGAACTTGTGATGCTAGAAGACGAACTAGAGTTTGTAGATTCATATTTGTTTCTCATCAAAACCCGATATGGACAAAACATACAAATAGTAATCAACAGAGATATTCAAGACTGTAAAAACATGCTTCCGCCAGTAAGTTTACAAATGCTGATAGAAAACTGTATCAAACACAATGTTATTTCTAAAGAAAAACCTTTACATATTGTTATGAACATAAAAGAAGACTGCATAGAAGTTCAAAACAATTTACAAGCAAAACTTAACACAGAACCAAGTACGGGTCTTGGTCTAGAAAACATAAAAAAACGTTATTCGCTTTATTCTCACAAAGAAATTGAAGTAGAAAAAACAAATACACACTTTACCGTTATTCTTCCATTATTAAAAATAGAATCGTGAAAATACTCATTTTAGAAGACGAACATTGGGCTTATGAAAAGCTGTCAAATATGATCAAAGAGATTGAGGCTTCTGCTCATATTTTGGCAGTACAAGAAAGCATTCAAGATACCATTTCATGGCTAAAAAACAACGCCATGCCCGATTTGATATTTTCAGACATACACTTAGCCGATGGCTCTAGTTTTCTGATTTTTGAGCAAATACCAATAACCTGTCCTATAATTTTCACTACTGCATACGATGAATACGCACTTAAAGCATTCTCTGTAAACAGTATAGACTATTTACTTAAACCTATAAACAAAGAAGAGTTAAGCAGAGCACTAAACAAGTATAAGAATCAGAACCAATCTGTAACCACCCTAAATGCGGTTTTAAATAATTTATTATCAACTCAAAAAAACTACAAAGAGAGATTTTTAGTAAAATATGCTGATAAACTTATTTCTATACCCACCACAGAGGTAGATTATTTTGTTTCAGAAGACAAGTATGTTATGCTGTATCAAAAATCTAAAAAATATCCAATAGATTTCACCATAGAAGAACTCGAAAACCTCTTGAACCCAAATCGTTTTCATAAGCTCAACAGAAAGATGATTACAAACATAAACGCCATAGATAAGATTCATTCTCATTTGAACGGAAAAATAAAAGTGGAAGTAAGCCCAAGTTACTCAGAAGAGATTTTTGTGAGTAGAGAAAAAGCTCAAGAATTCAAAAATTGGCTTGATGGCATGTGATTAAAACTATAAGTTGTATACTTTTGAGCTAAATACTTTTTATCAAGTTTATAAAAATTTATTTATATATAATCGGGGCAAAATCAGAGATTAACAAACATCTACTTCTTCAATATCTCTTTTATCTCATGCAAAGATTTGTTGGTAAGCGTAGCTATTTCTTCCTCACTTAACCCCATTTTGTGCATGTTGATAATGGTGTTAGTTAGAGTTGCTTTTACTTCTTCTTCTCTTGCTTTGGCTTCTTCTTTTTGTCTGCGTTCTTCCTCTTCCCTTGCTTTAGCTTCAATTTCCCTTGCTTTGGCTTCTTCTTTTTGTCTGCGTTCTTCTTCTAAAAATACTTTTAAGCTGGCTTTGCCTTGTTCATAGCCTTGCTCATAGCCTTCTTCTTTGGCGGTGTCGAGGGAGTTTTTGAGGTCGCGGTAGTATTTTAAACTGTCTTCGTAAGATCGTATTTGCTCGGGTGTAAACTTGGCTATCTCCGCTGTTTCAAATAACTTATCAAAGATTTGTTCTTTTAGTTTTTCAGGGATTCTTTCTAGTTTGTTGAGATTGCGTAGCACAAACAACCATTTATCAAATCTTGTTTCTAGTTCTTCTACCGTTTTGTTGAATTTGGGCATTTCTAGGTAGATAAACGTGAGCTTGTCATAAAAAACTTTTTTGGTTTCTATGTCGCTGAGTTTGACGTCGTATCTGAACTTATGCGGTTCGTGTTGATCTGCTTCAAATACAAAATCTAGTATGGCGATGGTGTAAACGGCTTTGAGTTCGTAGTTCCAATCGGCTTTTTGGGCTTGTTCTCTTATAGGGAAGGTGGAATAATAAACGGTTCGGTCTTTGAAAAAATTCTGTTTAGACTTTTGCAGTTCGACTATAAACTTTTCACCTTTCTCGTTTTCACAGTAGAGGTCAAAGATGGCTTTGCGGTCTAGCTCGGTAGTGCCGAGATGTTCTGATTTGAGAAAGTTAATCGATACGATGCGTCCTTGCTCTTCATGGAGCAATTCGTTCAAAAAATCTAGCAACAAATCTTTGTTGGGCTCTTCGCCAAATAGTTTTTTGAAACCGTAGTCGGTAAACGGATTGATGTATTTCTCTACAAACTCTGACATCTGGATTGTTTTAACAAAATTACTAAATCGTAGGGAATATTTATAAGGATTTGTTGGGTAGATGATTTTGGTGTAAGCTAAACACTAGTTCAAGCTTCCGCTTGGACTATAAATTTAGAAGTGTCTGCTAAAATAAATACATGGTTAAAACATAGCGAGATGCTATAAAAAGAATGATCCAAGCGAGGATGCTTGAACCAGACCTTTATTTATGTCCTTGCACCAGTGGGGGGGATTTTACCGTGCTACAATTTCTATTATTATATATTCCATCCCAAATACTAATAATGGATATAAAAAATTAGCTTTCAAATTATAACATTCTATAAATTCATTTTTGACTTTAGAATTTAAAAGTGTTTCTATTTCTTGCTCATTAAAATCTAAGAAATAGGCTCTGGGACCATTTATTGTTTCGAGATTATGATTCTTTATCATATGATATTCATATGTGCAAATATAGTCAAGTGTAACTTTACAGTTTCTATATAATTTAATAAATGTAAACAATATGAAGAAAATTTCAATTATAAAAAAAAACATTCCGATAAGTTTATAATCATTAAACATGCTTACCCCCATTCCTAATATAAAAATAAATATAAATATCACTTTTTGTTCATTAAGAACGTTCCAAAAGCTTTTTTTTAACTTGTATTTCATTAAATTTAAGTTTAAAGTTTTATTTAAATTTTCCACCACTACCTGCGCCTCCAAAGTCTCCACCTCCAAAATGAAATTCATCTAGCGTTTTATTTATCTTATCCGCATTCACATTATCTTTCGTTAAATCATTAATTAATGTATTATTTTTATCTTTTTGACTTTTTAGCCCACTTAACTTTTTTTGATCACTTTCGCTAAGTTTTTTATATTTAAATGAATTAATCTTTTTCTCCGCCGTCGTCAGTGTCCTCACCAATGCTATTTAAATAAGGAATAACAAATTCAAAAATAAAGGAATAATACTATTTTAAATCATTATTTTAGCAATATTTTTTTTTCAAATTCTTTATGATTTAATTTTAAGTTTTCTAAGGCAATGGAAAACCCTGCCTGCATTATTGTGGCCTCGTTTGAATCGGGACGATATATGATGTATGATGCCTTTTTTGAATTATTTGTACATTGGACTAAGGCGTGGCTTTCGCTTGAACTTGTGTTTTCGGCTGAAATTTCGGTTGGGTCGAATTGAGATTATTGAACTTGAGATTTTTTCTATCAGATCATCCATAATGCTCTGTAGGTCTGTATTGTAAAACAAATCTACAAATGCTGTTTTTATGAATTTATAGGCATTGACCCTGTTGTATTTGTATGGCCATTTTCTTGTATTTGCCTTGCCATGAATTTTTGGTTCCGCTTCCAAAGCAATCAAGGTTGTGAGGTTTAGCATGATCAGATGTGCGTAAAATTCCTGAAAGATTCCTTCGGGTTTACGTGAGCCAAACTGTTCCAATTTCATTTTTGGCTTCAACTGCTTAAAAGCTTCCTCTATGCTCCACCTGTAATGATAAAGGGTTTTCATGTCTTCCGTTTTTATCAACTCAAAATCAAAGAGATTGCTGACGAGTATTTCAATTTCTCCTGATGGCAACAAGACCTTTGTAATTCTGACTTTGATAGGCTCACTAGTCAAACCATGTTTCTTACAGGATGCCATTTCTGCTTCCGAAGGTATCCATTCGGCATTAAAATCACTGGAATTGGTGGAGAGTATCGACTTTGAAAAATTCTGGGCAACATCTACCTTTTGCCTGATACAAAAATTTAACCCATTGCTAAGCAGTAACTTGTATATATAGAAATACCCAAAGGCCCTGTCCAAAAGCAAAATGCTGTCCTTTGATGTAAAGTCTGCCAGCATGTGTTTCATCTGGACGTATTCGTTTTCCTTTGTGGTTGAAATGGCCGATTTCAACACAAAGTTTGCAAGCACATCGTAGAGCATGCAGGCATTTGCCATCACGGTTTTGCTTCCCTCCTTGCTTTGCGCAAAGACTGCAAAATAAGATATGGTTTGTTTTGATACCGGTACACTAATGGTTGTACCATCCCCAGCAATCAAGCGATAGCCTTTCCAACGTTTCGGCTGTATGGTTTCAATGGTATCTTGAAGTACCTTGTCCAAATCTTTGAAAAAGTCAATTTTGATTTTACATCTGGCAATGGAGAATGCACCAGCAGTAACGGGCCTTAAGTTCAGTTTGGGTAAAAATGTAGCCAAGTTGAACTCAACAGAATCGCTAAAGGAATGCAAGATTTTTAAGACAACGGCAGGAAATGTAAGTTTGTTTAATCTTGTGAAATCAGAAGCAGAATGAGTATATGTACTGATATTCTGTTTGTTATGAATAAAATCAAAGATTTTTTTTAAGGCCAACACTGTTGTGTCCCTTTGAAGATTTAACCATATTTGTTATTGTATCTGAACTATGTAATGATAATGCAATTTAATAAATAAACAGCTGTAATACAACAAGTTGAACCTTATTTAAATAGCATTGGTGAGGACACTGACGTTATCTGCATACCTTCCCATCACAATCTTTTACCAATATGCGATAAAAAACCAAATTTGCCAATGATTTTTAGCACATTTGTGAGAATACACATATGGTCAACGTAAGTAGTTACTAACGACGGCGGAAACACTAAATAACAACATTGCTAAAATATAGCGGACGCTATAAAATTATAGGTACAAGCGAGATGCTTGAACCAGAACTTCATTTATATCCTTGCACTAGTGGGGGAATCGCCACAATTTAAACAAAAATAATTTACAATTTCTTTAATTTTACTCTCATTCCAAAAAATTAAGTATTTGTATAGTTTATTTCTAATATAAAGATTATCAGACTTTTTCTTATCAATATTTTCTGTTTTAATAAAAATCTCATCTCTACTTAGATTTTTAAAAACAACAATTTTGTAGTAATAATAAAAAATTATTTTATTATCTAATGGTTTAACAACAATTACAATTGGTGTTTTAAAAAGAATAATTAAAAGAAAAATTAAATATTTAAGAAGTTCAACAATATTGAAATCAAAATTATGTTGATTTTTAATAGTAGTTGGATTAATTTTAATTTTAGAATATATAATCGAACATAAAATTACAACACAAATTGCTATAATAAGTTGGAAAAAATTCAAACAAAATGTTTTTTTCATAAAAATAAAAATTACCTTTTTAGATTCAATTGATTACTAGGGCAATCTCCGCCGTCAGTGTCCTAACTATCTTTCACCAGTATGCCATAAAAAACTTATTTTGCCAATGATTTGTTGCTCATTTGTGAGAACACAAACGTGGGCAACCCATACGTTTTTCGTAATTATGACATTAAATTTAAAATTATAATTGCCAAATTACCACTTATGTCTTTACTCGGCAAGATGCCTATCTATAGTCGTCACTCGGCTGGAGCCGAGCGACTGCGGGGAATTGCCGTAGCAAAAGGTAAAAAGTTATACGACAAACGAAACGATATTAAAGAAAAAGATATTAAACGTGAATTACAACGGAGTTTTAAGTAGATTACAATGTAACAGAAATATTTCCCCAAAAAATCCCTTTTGTATTCAACACAAAAGTGATTTTTACATTTATAACACTCATTCCATTATTTACCGCCAAAGGTATATCCCACAGAAACATTAATAATGAAGGGTGTATTTGCCATACCGATATTTGCAGCCTTTTGGGTAATAGTTTTACCAAAAAACTTATTATCATAGATAAATCTGTCTTTACTTAAGGTCGTTCCAATTTTTGGCCAATATCTTAAACTTGCTGCCGTAGTAATCCCTTGCAGTCCTTTAAGTTTGCTATTTCTAAATGGGAAATACCTATAATACAACCCAGCACCCAACGTAAATGTTTTGTAATCCTTGAGTTTATTGGACTTTGACTGAACTTCATCCTTATAATACACCTCCCAACTGTGTAGCTTGGGTTCAATTCGGATATCTAGGAAAGAGTTTAAACGATAACCAATTCCAAAACCTGTAGAATAGGGCAAATGCAAAACCACATTTTCATCCTTGTATGCCCCAGCAGAAGGTGGATCCAAACTAAAGCCATGTGAATAGTCAAAAATCATTCTTTTGGTGGTATAATTAACCTCCACATTCCCCCCTTTTAAAACCATGGGCTGGATTAATCCAAATACTACCGAGATTCTATGGCTATACAAAAAATCCTTTTTTTCAACTGACTGAGCCAAGCACTTCAAGACACTTAATACCAAAATGGCATTCAAAACTATGATTCTCATAAAATTCAATGATTAAAAATTAAGACCTACAAAAAAATTACCGTGTATAAAATTATCTGGTTTGCCACCTCTTGGCCCAATATCTGCCACAACCTTACCCAATGCCCCAAATTGTGGATTCAAATACAGAGACACCTTATTTCCCTTTTTTAAATAAAACTTATAGCCTACGTTAGCCTCCCAAAACCAGGTTGGCGTATTGTAATCCTTTCCATCGATCAAATTTTTTGTACCCCAAGCATAACCCATATTGGACTTCCCTTCCACATGTAAACCTTTCCACAAAAACTGACGATACCCAATGGCAAGCATATATTCGTTGATCTTCTCCACTACATCATGGTTTACATTAGGTCTAAAATATGCCCCAATAATTAAATCAGACTTGAGCTTGCTGTCATTTCCAGAAAGAGCCCTTGTAACTTGTATCCTACTTATTTGAACCGTAGGGATAAATGACTGTACCAATTCTGCTTCTACCCCCCATTTCTTATAATGCACAGTATCTGTTTGAGCACCAACCAAATGGCTCACAAACAAAAGACCACCTATGAAACTTAAAATGTTTTTTTTCATTTTGTACAAATTTAAATTATAGTACAAAATTGAGCATGAAGAGGCCTTTAAATCGTTGATCTGGGTTAAGAAATTCGCTGGTTTGAAATTCTATTTCTTATCCTACTTAATGATTCAGGCTGCACCCCTAAATAGGATGCAATATAATGTTGAGGTATGCGTTCTACCACTTTAGGTCTTTCCTTGAGTAACTTTAAGTAACGTTCTTCTGCGGATAGATTTTCAAGCATCTCGGTTCTGCCTCTAATCCCTAAAAATGCATGTTCGGCCATTTGCCTTCCAAATCTTTCAAATTTAGGAACATCCATATAGAGTTGTTGAATATGCTTCGACGAAAGCATCAGCAGCTCCGTCTTTTCTAAAGTTTCAATGTTTTGATGACTTGGTTTTCCTGACAAAAAACTTTCAAAATCGGTATACCAGCCATTTTCAAAAAAAAATTGAGCCGTATTTTCCTTACCCTCCACTAAATAATAATACCTCAAACAGCCCTTATTGATAAAATAGGTATAGTTACAGACTTGTCCTTGCTGTAAAATCAACTCTTTTTTCTTGAATTGTTTTACAACCAACATATTTATAAAATACTCTTGTTCTTCTTTGTCAAGAGTAATAAACCTAGAAAGTTGATTTAAAATTTGATCGTACATTAATTGATAAATTTCATAAATATAATATTATCATATGAATTTTATGAACATAAACGCCACGGAATGAATTATTCATGTGAATACTCCACAGCTTCACGTCATGGAACGAATTATGCACGTCAAGATTCCGCAGATTCACGTCAAGAAATGATAGATTGACATCAAAAAACAAAATTTTGGCATCCCTAAAAAAAATTTCAAACCAGTTAATAGACAAAGGGGAGTTACAAACGCCTTACACAACCGACCTCGTTACCGCTAACGCTCAAACAAGGTCGATTATTACATACGGGGACTACCGGGGTGTATCGTCCTAAAATAAGTTTACAGGTTATTTGATAATACTACTATAAGTTTACAGCTCAAAAATAATCCTAAATTTGATTTACAGCTAGCTGTTTTGGATAATAATTTTTCCAATGTCTTTCTGTTTGCTGTTTGGTTTGATGAACCTGATTAGGTGTTTTATAATCAATGCTCATATGTGGCCTGTCGCTATTGTAAAGTTCTACCGCAGTTTTAAGTGCTTGTTTGGCCTGTTCCAGATTTTCCACTTTATGATGGCAAAGATATTCTTGCTTAAGTATCCCATTTACCCTCTCGGCTATTGCATTGTCTTTAGGGTCTCCACTTTCAGTCATACTGATATCAATACCGTGTTTTTGTAATATCTTTACGTATTCTGTCGAGCAGTACTGGATGCCTCTATCGGAGTGATGTATCAGCTTGGCATGGCTCTCTGGCCCGCCGTCGAGGCCTGAGAGAGCCATGCCTAAAGCTTGGATGGATGCAGATGTTTCTAGGCTTTCAGCAACATGGTAACCAACGATTTTATGCGAATAGGCATCTGTGACCAGGCTAATATACACAAAACCAGAGGCTGTTTTCAAGTATGTTATGTCGCTCACATAAAGCTCGTTGGGTGCTTGGGGAATAAAGCCCTTGATTAGGTTTGGCCACTTGTGGAATCGGTGATAGCTCATGGTGGTACTTATTCTACGCCTACGTCTACGTACAAGCAATTGGTGGGAGGCCAACATGTCAAAGAGGGCGTCTCTGCCTATCTTTATTTGGTGTTCCCAAAGAAACTCTTGTAATTTTTCATACAACTTTCTTGTTCCCATAGACTTGTGGTGCTGACGAATTTGTATTACTTCCGATATGATGAGCTGTTCTTCCGTACTTTTACAGTCTTGTTGCCAACCATGTTGATAATGGGCTTGACGGCTTACACCAAACAATCTACAAATACGAGATAGCCCAATACGCTTGTATTTGCATTTGATTTCTTGGATTATTTGGTGTCGTACTTTTTTCGGATGGGTATTTTAAGCTCATCTTCTGCAATCTCTATCATCCGTTTATAGCCTTCAAGCTGGATTTTGGCATCTTCCAACTCTCTTTTTAAACGATCTACCTCGGATGTGTTTTCTTGTAGTTTTACGGGTGTCTGCTTAGCCATAACAGTGTCTTTTACCTCACTAATATACAACCTTCTGCTGAATTGCCGATAGGTTGGGGCAACATAGCCCAACCGGCGTAACCAATCATGAATAAGAGAATGACTGCTCAGTTCATATTTGCGAACAATCTCTGAAAGTGATAATCCTTGCTCAATGTGTTCCTTACACACTTGATGCTTGAATTCTAAAGTATACTTGCGATACTCTACTTGATAAATTGTATGTCCCATTTTACACTTGTTTTGTGTAAACCTATTTCATGACAAGACACTTTGGTAATCCTCCCGCCTTCGTCAGTGTCCTCACTGACGTTAGCTCCATACCTTCCCATCACAATCTTTCACCAATATGCCATAAAAAACAGAATTTGCCAATGATTTAGCTCATTTGTGAGAATATAAACATGGTCAACGGAAGTAGTTACTGACAACATCAAAGAAACTACTCATAATTCTTCATGAGTATAACCTAAAACTACCAAATATATTGTAAAACTAAAAAACACTGGAGACCATATATGTATATACTTCAAGTTTCGGAAAATACTAAGCTATCTAATTATTAGAAGGGTATCAAATACAGAATTTAAAAATTCTTTTAAAACCATACACTAATTTTACAATAAATCAGTTAGTTCCTATATTTAAATTTAAATTCAAATGTAGTACATTTGTTTTTCATAGTATGAAATCAAAACTTATAGGATATATAATCTGGTCAATGGCGGCTTTAGTACTCGTAGCTTGTGCTACCGTAAGAAAACATTACCATGACACTACTCTACATTATAATAAATATTTTCTTGCCAACGAAAAACTAAACGAAATTGAGGCAGATTTATGGAAACAGCACAAAGACGATTACAACTCGGTACTGAAAGTACACCCTGATTGTGACAGTAATATGGCCAAATCCATTAAAACTAAATCTGACGAGTCTATCAAGAAAGCTTCGATTGGGATAGATTGGCATGGCGGTACCTACTGGGCAAGAGATAGCTGGAACGGTGAAAGCCGCTGGGCAGACAATGCTTTTAACATCATTGGAAAAAACAGAATGTATCTCAACGACTTCAAAAACGCTGCTGAGACATTTAAACTCATCAACACCAAATCTAAAAACGAAAACGACAAACACACCGCTCTTATTTGGCTCGCAAATACGTACACTCGCAAAGCAGATTATTTTGCGGCAGCTGAGGTACTCAACAAACTGGATCCAGATAAAATGAACAAAAAAAATGCTCGTGAATATTATCTTTCCAAAACTTATTTTCACGGCACCGTGGGTGAATATGCTCAAGTGAACAAATATGTACAAAAGGCTATTCCGCTCACTTCTAGATGGGTCTACAAAAGAGACAAGAAAGCAAGGTTGTATTTTATTGCAGCTCAAACTTACAAAATGTACAACAGAGATTCTTCTGCATTCATAAACTTTAATAAAGTAGTAAAAAACAATCCTACTTACGAAATGGGGCTTTATGCCAAATTATATGCCGCAGAAGTAGCCACTGTAAACGACGAAAAACAAACAAAGAAGATTTACAAATACTTTAAAAAACTTCTCAAAGACCCTAAAAACAAGGAATATCAAGATAAAACATACTATGAATTGGCACTGTTTGACCTTAAACACAATCAAACTACCAATGCTGTAAGTAATTTGAAAAAATCGTTAAAAACAGAAATTCAAAATCCCATACAAAAAGGATATACATACCTAAAACTAGGCGAACTCAATTACGAAACTTTCAAAAACTACAATCAGGCTAAGTTGTATTATGACAGTGCCTTGCTTACCTTGCCCAAAACTCATAAAGACTACCTCAAGATTTCTAAACGCAAAAACATTTTAGATGAATTTGCAAAATATTATAACACCATTATTCTTGAAGACAGTTTACAAAAACTTGCCAAGCTAGACACCGCAGTTTTATCTCAAAAAATAGACAAACTCATAGAAGCTGATTATCAAAGACAAAAAACTGAATATCTGGCAGAAATGAAGGCAGCTAAAGAAAAGGCGGCTAAAGAAGCTATCAACAAAGAACTCAACAGCCCGCTGGCCATGCCCACAGACCAAAACGCCAAGTGGTATTTTTACAGCCAAGCGTCTATACAATCTGGTAAAGAACAGTTTGCTAAAACATGGGGACAACGCCCTCTAGAAGACCACTGGAGACGCAGTACCAAAGAGAAAGTAGAACAAGAAACACCTACTGATGAAAAAGCAAACAACAACAGTAACAAAGAAACTCAGAACCCAAAAGCTGACAAAGATGGTTTTGTGGGAGAACGACTAGACAAAAAAGAAATGTTGAAAAACATTCCTAATTCTCCTGAAAAACTGGAGGCGTCTAACCAGAAAATTCAACACGCAATGCTCATGTTGGGCAAAATTTATCATTTCAAGCTTGAAGAAAAAGATAATGCCGCAGATCAATACCTTGCGTTGAACACCAGATATCCAAATCATGCACAAGAAGGAAACGTACTCTATCTTTTGTATGTGTTGTATAAGGGTGTAGACGAAACCAAATCTGAATACTACAAAGATTTACTTTTAAAAACCCATCCAGAAAATGAATACGCCAAATCGTTTATAGACCCCAACTGGCGAGAAAAAGAAAATATGGCTTTTAAACAACAAGAAGCTGAGTACAAAAAAATATATAGTTTATATGAAGCTACTCAGTACAAACTAGCAGACACACTTGCTGTAAATGCTCTTGCAGCCGTACCTGTGACAGCTTTTAAAGCTAAAATCATGCTGATTAGAGCCCTCATTTGTGCCAGAACCAAAGATGTTTACACCTACAAAAAGAGTTTGGAAACCGTATTGGCTTCATCTGACGACAAAAAAGTTTCTCAAAAAGCAAATGAATTACTTACTCAAGCAGTGGAAAGAATTCAAATAAAAGAAGAAATTGAAAGGCAATGGAAAGAGCGATTGGAAAACGCTGAAAAGGTAAAGAACACCGAGAATAAGATGGACAATCTAGATGCGAAAAAAGAAGAACCCGCACCTGTAATAGAAACTCCAGAAAACGATCCTCTTAAATTAAAAGAAGAACAAAAAGAAACTAAAATTGAACATAGTGTGCAAGGTTTAAGTCCTGAACAGCTACTGGAGCTAGGATTGCCACCAGAACAGACAACTGAACCTATTTCAGCACCTAAAAAATAAAAAAATGAAAACAATAAAATACATCTGGATAGGATTTGTGGCAGGTTTGCTCATGTTTTGTATACATGTGGCGGCGGTGCAATACAATTTTTTGTATTTATTTGGCAAAATGCCCGATTTTGAAACACTACAAAATCCTAAAAGTGAGTTGGCATCAGAGTTATATTCATCAGACGGAGTACAAATAGGAAAATATTTCAGAAGTAACAGATCGCCCGTAGAATACGATGAAATCTCACCCAACATGATCAATGCCTTAGTAGCGACCGAAGATGCTCGCTATGAGGAACATTCGGGTATAGATGGCCGAGCTATGGCTCGTGTGTTTATGGGTTTATTTGCAGGTGGTAGCGGTGGCGGTGGTAGTACTTTGTCTCAGCAGTTGGCCAAAAACTTATTTAAAATGAGAGATTTCTCTGAATTTGAAGGCCCCCTCTATTACATTCCTGGTATTAAGCAACTCATCATCAAAACTAAAGAATGGATTACTGCCATCAGACTAGAAAGAGCTTATACCAAAAGTGAGATCATTACGATGTATCTAAACACTGTAGATTTTGGAAGTAGTGCTTTTGGTATCAAATCGGCCTCTAAAGTATTTTTTAATACCACACCAGACAAACTGAAACAAGAACAAGCCGCAGTTTTAGTGGGAGTTTTAAAAGCACCTACGTATTACAGCCCAAGATTGAATCCGAAAAACTCATTAAACAGAAGAAACACGGTTTTAGAGCAAATGTATAAATATGAATACCTGAGTGAGGAACAAAGAGATTCGTTATCAAAACTTCCGCTAGAACTAGACTACGAAGTAGAAAACCAAAATACGGGTATTGCTACATATTTCAGAACAGTTTTGCACAACGATCTTGCCAAATGGGCTAAAGAACGCAACATTGATATTTACTCTGATGGGTTAAAAATATATACGACCATCAATTCCAAAGCTCAAGCGTATGCCGAACAAGCCATGGAAGAACACATGAAATACATTCAAGGAGAATTTGATAGATTTTGGAAAGGTCGTAATCCGTGGATTGATGAATCTGGCAGAGAAATACCAAATTTTATAGAAAATGCCATTAAAAGAACAGAAAGTTACCAATATCTAAATAAAACATTTTCTGGTAATCAAGATTCCATAAAGTATTACCTGAATCTAAAAAAGAAAATGAAAATATTTACTTGGAAAGGAGAGAAAGACACACTTTTTAGTACAATAGATTCTCTGAGACATTATAAGAAATTTTTAAATGTAGGTATGTTGGCAGTACACCCTGAAACAGGACATATAGTAGCTTGGGTGGGCGGAATCAATCATAAGTTTTTCAAACAAGACCATGTGAAACAAAGTTACAGACAACCCGGTTCTACCTTCAAGCCTTTTGTTTACCTAGCAGCCATAGACAACGGATACTCTCCTTGTGTAGAGCTACAAGACATTCCATACACTTTCCAATTGGAAGACGGCAACACTTGGACTCCACAAAACTCAGAAGGTGAATATACTGGCAAAACGTATACATTACGCCAAGCAATGGCTAGATCTATCAATTCTATCACAGCCAACGTAATGGACAGAGTGAGCCCGAACAGAGTAGTTGATTACTGCCAAAGATTAGGAATCAAAAGTAAATTAGACCCTGTACCTTCATTGTGTTTAGGTGCTAGTGATGTATCAGTATATGAACTTGTTGGGGCGTATTCCACTTTCCCGAATCAAGGTGTGTATAATGAACCTCAGTATTTGTTACGTATAGAAGATAAACACGGCAAAGTGCTATACGAACATATTCCAAAGAAAAAAGAAGTATTGAATAGTGAAACAGCGTATTTAATGTGCTACATGTTACAAGGTGGAACTCAAGAAAAAGGTGGTACCGCTTTGGGCTTACACAGATATCCAGGCTTATTCACAGGTAATGATGTGGGTGGCAAAACAGGAACGACCTCAAACTATTCTGACGGTTGGTTTATGGGGGTAACTCAAAATTTAGTTACAGGTGTGTGGGTAGGTGGTGAAGACCGCTGCATACACTTTACAACATTTACTTATGGCCAAGGTGCTAAACTTGCCTTGCCAATAGTAGGCAGATTTATGGAAAAAACGTATTCTGACAAAGCTACGAACATTACTCCTGCCAGATTTAAACATCCAGCACAAAAAACGATAGAGACCAACTGCTCTATTTATAAGACTGGAGTGGCTGATAGTTTAGAAAATGAACATATCTTAAACAGAGACAACAGCGATGTTAGGAAAGAATTCTAAAGTTTCGAGATATATAAATTTAGCCCAAAATATGGGATTGAGGTACATTCTGTATAGGATGTACCATATTTTTTTAAAGAAATCCAAAATAGCTCTACTCATATATCCTAGTACTTATAAAGAAAAAAAATGGATAAGCTTAGAAGACTGGAAGTTGCATGCTAAGCCGTTCTTTTTCAAAAACAGAGAAGCTTTACCCTATTGGACACTCGCACCTGAAGAGGCTGAAATACTTAAAAACGAATACAACCAGCTTAAAAATGGACAAATGTTGTTTTTTAGTAATCAGTGGATGTCCGTAGAATCACCATTTAATTGGTTTCATAATCCAGATAGTTTATTTTCTTATAATCCTAATACGCACTGGACCCAAATTCCCGACCTAAGTGAGGTTTCTGGAGACATAAAATATGTTTGGGAAATTTCTAGATTCTCTTTTTTATATACCATCATAAGACATGACCAGCATTTAAAAAAAGATTCTTCTGAGTGGGTATTTGCACTTATCAATGATTGGATAGATAAAAACAAATTAAATAAAGGTCCTAATTATGTTTGTTCCCAAGAAATATCATTAAGAATACTCAACTGGATTTTTGCTTTGTATTACTATCAAAACTCAAAAAACCTCAGCAATGAGTTGTTTATAAAAATACTTAATAGCATCAATTGGCAATGGCAACATGTATATAAGAATATAAATTTTTCAAGATACACCGTAAGAAATAACCATGCAATAACCGAAACCTTGTGTTTGTACCTTGTAGGAATTCTTTTTCCAAGTTTACCAAATGCCACGGCTATTAGTAAACTTGGTTTTAGATATTTTGAACAAGAAATTTCGTATCAAATATACCGTGATGGTTCTTATTTGCAGTTTTCTATGAACTACCATAGAGTAGTAGTACAGCTACTCACTTGGGCATTGCAAATTAGCAAACTAAATGGAATCAAACATAGTCCTATGGTGCTAGATAGAGCTCAAAAAACAGCCAGCTTTTTAACACATCATCAGGACTTAGTTACAGGCAAGTTACCCAATTATGGAGCTAACGACGGAGCTTTGTTTTTTAAACTAAACAACAAAGAATTTAGAAATTACAAACCACAACTAAATGCCTTACAAGTAGTTCTAAAATCACAAAATTTATACGAATGTGAAGTAAATCAGGAAGATGCTTGGTGGTATACGGGAGGAAAACTACAAACCAAAGAGTGGGAACCACCACATTCTGATAGCATTTATAAAGCACCAATTGGTGGGTTTTATGTGCTGAGAAATCAAAATTATTTCGCAACTCTTAGATGTGGAAACCATAAGGATAGACCCCAACAAGCCGACCAAAATCATCTAGATATTTGGTATAATGGACATAATATTTTAAGAGATAACGGCTCTTTTAAATACAATACGGACAAAGAACTTGTTAAATATTTTACTGGGACAGCTTCACACAATACAGTCCAAATAGACGACTTTGACCAAATGCAAAAAGGCAGTAGATTTATTTGGAACTATTGGTCTCAAGCTAAAAATGTTCAAACTCATGACCATAAAACCTATTTAGAAATAACGGCAGAAGCTTTTGTGTATAAACATCTTGGAGAAATTGTACACAAAAGACAAGTGAAACAATTTACAGAACAGGCTAAATGGGAAATAATTGATGAATTACAGATTCCGCAAAAATTCTTAAATCACGAATATCATCAAAATTGGCACATAAGTGACAACTTTACAGATTTAGGTTTTGAGATTGTTTGTTTTGACGCTAAAGGAAACCCTTTAAAAGCTGTAACAAAAGAAGTTTGGTATTCTGACGTTTATGGCACAAAAGTTCCTTCTCAAATGATTAGATTTACCAACTCTGTGCCGTATTTCAATACTTTAATCTTCAAAAAAATAGATTCAAAAATAGCTTAGGCATTATTTTAATTTTAGATATTCATCTTCATTAAAGCCTAAAGCTTTAATTTGGTTGCTTTCAACAATGGGTCTTTTGATGACTGAAGTTTTTGATAACATTAAGTCAATGGCTTCTTGTTGGTTCACAGGGCGTTCTGATTCGGGAATTTGCTTCCAAGTGGTACCTTTTTTATTAACCAAGTCTTCCCAAGGATATTGCGTAAGCCATTCTTCAATCTTTGACAACTCAATTCCCGATTTTTTATAATCGTGAAACGTGTACTCTATTTGATTTTGATTAAGAAAATCTAAGGCTTTTTTAACAGTGTTGCAATTTTTTATACCGTAAACTGTATACATAAAATTTTCTATTTATTCTTGAAGTGCAAATATACGGTTTGTAGTTCTAATTTGAGTAAAAAATAGAATTGGATTCTTATGTAAAACCTCTCCAAAATTTATAACTAATCTGTAAAAATTCCGGAGAAGGTTCTTTTATAATTCCAATAATTTAATTTAAGCAAGTATTAAATTAATATTCAAATCATCTCCCCTTTCCATTTCACAAAAGCTTCCACGGCTTCGTATTCGGCCATGCCGAGGTCGTTATAACGCTTAGCTGTAAAACGATTACGGTCTTCTGCTCTTTGCCAAAATTCTCGTGGGTCAGCACCAGGAAACATGGGTGCATCTTTTTGAGATTGATGTTTAAAAATCCCTCTACGTTTACGCAACAATTCTTCTGGGCTAATTGGAACAGCCATTTCAATTTGATCAATATCCCATTCTTGCCATGCACCTCTATATAACCATACATTACAATGTTGCATCCATGGTTCGTTTTTTAATTCTTGTAATGCTAAAAAAATAGCCTTCAAACATACTCGGTGCGTGCCGTGCGGGTCCGACAAATCACCCGCTGCAAAAACCTGATGCGGTTGTAGGTCTTGTAAAATATTTTTCACAATATCTACATCTGCCTTGCCTATGGGATTTTTCTTAACCAAACCAGTTTCATAAAAAGGCATATCCAAAAAGTGTGCGTTAGCATCTGGTATGCCCACATATCGGCAAGTTGCTTTGGCTTCACCACGGCGAATCAGCCCTTTAATTTTCATAACTTCTGGCGTATCAATCTCTCCAGGCTTTTTAGCTTTTATGGCAGCAACAATATTTTTATAAGTATTAGCCATGTCAGCATTTTGCGTAAATGCGTTAAAATCGCTTGCAAAATCGGCAAAACGAATCACGTCGTCGTCATATACGGCTATGTTACCCGATGTTTGGTAGGCAACGTGTACATCATGCCCTTGATCTACCAAGCGGATAAACGTACCGCCCATAGATATAATGTCATCGTCGGGATGCGGACTAAAAATCAATACTTTTTTAGGAAACGGAGCTGCTCGTTCAGGCCTGTTGGTATCGTCAGCATTGGGTTTGCCTCCTGGCCAACCTGTAATGGTTTTTTGTAAAAGATTAAATACTTTAATATTAATATCATACGCAGGGCCGTGTTCTGCAACCAGTTCAGACAATCCATTTTCGTTAAAGTCTCTGTCAGTAAGTTTCAAAATAGGTTTACCTACTGTTTCACACAACCATATCACGGCACGTTTTCTATACGTCTCCGTCCAATTAACCGAACCCAACAACCACGGTGTTTTTATTCTAGTCAACTCAGCCGACGAGGCATCGTCTAAAAACACAGTTACGTTTTTATGATTTTGTAAATACGTTGCCGGAATTTGCGTTGTTACAGGGCCTTCAACCGTTTTTTTAATAATATTGGCTTTGCCTTCGCCCCAAGCCATTAATATTATTTTCTTTGCTTTTAAAATAGTACCCACACCCATAGTTATGGCCGTTCGTGGCACATGTTCTTCTCCAAAAAAATCACTGGCAGCATCTACACGAGTTACATGATCTAAGGTTATTAAGCGGGTTGATGAATCAATACGAGAACCTGGCTCGTTGAACCCGATATGCCCCGTGCGGCCTATACCCAAAATTTGCAAATCTAAGCCCCCTAGAGTTTCTATTTGAGCTTCGTATTCTTGACAAAAATTAGACACTTGCTCCTTACCAAGGGTTCCGTCAGGAATGTGAATATGCGTTTTAGGAATATCGATGTGATTAAACAAATATTCGTGCATAAATCGCACATAACTCTGGAGTGCGTCTGGAGTTATGGGATTATATTCATCTAAGTTAAAAGTGATTACATTTTTAAAACTTAGGCCCTCTTCTTTGTGCATACGAATAAGTTCAGCATATACACTTTTTGGTGTTGACCCCGTTGCCAAACCCAACACACAATTTTGTTTGGCTTGTTGTTTTTGACGAATCAACTGAGCGATTTCTTGTGCGACCGCCTTGGATGCGTTTTCTGATGAAGAAAAAATAGCAGTTTGAATGTTTTCTGAAGAATATGAATGCCCGTGCATAAAAAATGAATTTTGTGCAAAGGTATACGCTTAAACTACTTTTTAGATATTTATTTTGTGGTTCACTTTTTTAAAAGTTTCTAAAAATAGTTTTGTGTTTTGATATTTTAAACTTTTCAATAACCAAATTAATTTTTAAAGAACATTTTAGTACTTTATATATTTAACAAACAATATTAATACTAAAACAAATAAAGAAATCCACAAATTAGGTTCACTCATGCGTTATGTATCTTCGTCTAATTCTAAGGTTTTGTGTCCTTTCAAAACTTCATTTTGCTTAAAGATTTCAAAACTTCGTTTTCAATTATTTAGATGTTTTTAATATTGAACATCTAAAGTATCACATTAAACATAGTAAAATTAAAAATCATCAAATCCTTCACTAAAAAATTCAGCTGGAGTCATTTTAAAAGCTTTAATTATTTTCATTAAGCTTGTAAATCTCATATCTTCCCCCGTTTCATACCTACCATATTGTGACCTTACCAGTTCGTTATCATAAGCAAAAAAATCAGCATTAGAATAGCCCAATTTCTTGCGAATATTCCTAATTCTTGAAGCAAGTTTCTGAATTTCAGGATTATTTTTTTTATCTATTTTCTCTGTCTTTAATGGCCTGCTCATGTACAAATGAAAAAACAAACCACTACTTAACAAACCTTATATTAAATGTCATTTATTTTGATTTCATTTATTTAATGGTTATTTATTTAGATGTTTTAGATTAAAATTTTACATTTGTATAAATATTCATACAAAATGAAAAAAACATTAATTAGATTTGCCCTAGCATCGGGAGTGTTGCTTATTGGTTGCAAAGATGCCGAAAAACAAAATGATGTTAGTCCCCTAGTATCAAGTACAAATGCAAGAGTTGAAAACGGAAGAATTGTTTTTAACGAAGATTTTTACACCACTTTGCTTGATTCTAGCAATAAAGACGCAAGAAAAGCCGTTGAATCATTAGATAAAAGCAGTGAATTTACTTCACTAAATGAATTTGGCAACGATGCTACTGCAAGGAAAAACTACAGAGTTTCGGGTACAGCTGCTTTTTCTGAGGCAGAACTAGACAACTATCCAGATTTTATCAAAAATATTTTGAACCCAGACGGTGTGGTTGAAATTGGAAATAACATAATCAGAATCAACTTGGTAAAGGAAAAAGTGTATGTTTTGAACAAAAAGCACATTGATAGCTACAATGATCTTTTAGCTGAAAACGTAAGTAACAAAAAAATTCTTGTTTTTAGCACAGACCAAGAAGTTCTTAGTGAATTAAAAAAAGTACAAAACGGCAGAACAGATTTACTTTGTTTTAGTGAAAGTGGTGCACCAAGTTTAGAGGACAAAGGAATGGAAGAATTTCCTGGTTTCAACAATTTGTCATTAAGAATGGACAATAAAGTTGTTTACCAAAAAGCAGGTATATATTTTTCATTACAGTCTAAAATAAAGCTCGATTACAAAAACAGCCTTGGTTTATGGGCAAATATAGATGGTGTTTCAGGTATAAGCTATCAGTACCAATACAAACCAAAGTGTAAAAGTGAAATTTCAAGACAATATGGTGAAAGTAAACCAAGCGGTGCAACAAGCGAACATAATTTTAGACCTTACGAGAGTGCATCAACTGCTTTACATAAATTGTACTTTAGCTGTACATTCCTTGCTGCACCATTTAAAAGTGCAAGAAACTACACAATAAATCATAGGTATTAATTTTGAAAGTAAAACTTTTTACAATGTTAGCCATTACTTGTTTAATGGCTAATATTTACGCTCAGAAATTATTTTTAAGACCCCAGTTTGGTGTTTTTCAGTCAGTTTCCCAATTAAAAAATAATGGGAGTGATAATTCCATATTCAAAGCATACAAGTTTAAGTCTCCAGAGGTATCAGCTTTGATTTGTCTGGGTATGGTTTACTCAACAAAAAAGCTTGATTTAGAAATCGGGTATAAATATTCTTCATCTTCGATGGCCGTTTATTCAATTCCTCATCAATACACATTTACAACTTCTAACAATAATAAATACGAAAGATATACAGCCAGAGGAATCAATCAGCATTCATTTAGCTTAAATTATTTTCATACTTCACATAAAAATATTAACATTTTACCAATTAAAAGAAAAAAAAGTTTAAAATCACTACCATCTGAAGACACAGAAACACTGTATTTAATAAGCATGCGAATAAAACCTATGATAGGTTTAGCCATAAATATCGGTGAATCAAAGAAAAGAGAAAGTGATACTGTTGTGCAATACACAATTTATACTGAAAGTAAAATGGAAGGCAGATTTAATTATAAAACCAGTAATAAATTTGGAGCTGCATTTCAACTAGGTATCACTTTTCAATTTTACAAATTTGAAAAGGAAAGATTAGCTTTTAATATATGGTACAATAAAGGTTTAAGTATTATGACGACTGCAAGATATGATTTTATAGTCAACGACACCTATTTTTACAGTACAGACATCATAAGTAGAGGCAGTTATTTAGGATTTACAGCAAGTTACCCAATTCTACTCTGGAGCAAAAAAAAATTATAAATTCTGCATCACCAAAATAAGTTCAAAGCACATTATGATTATTTATTTGATAAATAATTATTCCACTCTTCATGAATCATAATATTAAATTTTAATAATGTATTTTTCTGAGTATTATTACAGTCTATACATTTATCGTTTAATTTATTGATAAAATTTTTAACAATATCAGGATCATTTTCATTTTCAAATTTTAACTGTAATTCTATTAATACTATTTTTGCCCAAATTTTTAATTCAACATCTGAGCAACAATTACATTCTGTAAAAATATTTAAAAAATCTAGAGTATTTTTTTCTACATATAATTCACCATATCCACCCAATCCCTCTACTGTAGAACCATCGGCAATTCCATATAAGTTAGTCAGTACCTTAAAATAAAAAATCTTCTCAACTTTTTCAGAATTTTTCAGCTTCTTAAAAAACTCTAGAGCTTTCTCATTATTCTTAGCATTCTTTTTAAATAATTCTTTAGCTAAAATTGGAGTCAGGGAACTATTAAGTATTGAATCAAAATTACAAATATCATTTAAATCAACACCATCTTTAGAACTAGTTAATTTTTCATTCTTTAGATGAATCTTTCTTTTTTGGGAAAAAGTATTTTTGTATTTACAACAGCTAAAAAATAGCAAAATACTTATTATTATATATTTCATAAATCCCAAACTAAATATTCGAAATATACTTTAAAATTATGTAACAACTAATTCCACCAACAGAAATATAGAATCTCTAAACAACCAAATATATAAAATCTAATAAAACACAAAAGCCCTCAAAAGAGAGCTTTGGTGTTCTAATAAGAAAATATTAATATTCTAATATTCCGCTATCTACAAGTTTGGATTGATTATAGGCAATACATTTCACAACCAATTCATTATTAACTTGTAAAAGTTTCAATCCGTTTATTTCAATAAACTCTAAGGCTTCTTTAAAATTTTTATTTTTATATTCTTCTGTAGTAAAAACAAGTGCTCTTTCTTTAAACGGAATCCATAATTTTTCCACATTTGCTATTGCTTCTGACAAAAACTCTGGTGCTTTTTCAAATTCAATTTCTTGCGAAATTGCGGGTGGTCTTCCGCCGTTTATTATACTACTCAAAGAATTACAATGTAAGTTTATAGTATTGCTTAGTTCATCACAAAACTGTGTTTTACCTGACGCAATCATTTCTGCTAGAAAACATATTTTTTGCGAAAGCATACGATTACGCCCCGCCACGTCTATCAAAATATTGTCAATTTGTAACGCTTTTACCAGTTGATCTTTGTGAGCTTTGAGTTCTTCTTCTCGTGTTTTAACCTGTTCTAGTTGAGCCTGATATTCTTCTTTTAATTCAGTAAAAGCTTGATTAGTTTCTTTTTCTCTTCGTTCTACTTCTTCTTGCGTTGCAGCTAGTTCTTCCAAGTTTTGACGCATTTCTTCTTCTTGCATCTGCATTTGCTCATGTGAAAATTGAGCTTCATCAAGCAATTTCTGCATCCGACTACTATTTTGACTCTGTTGCACAGCAGAAGCAAGGTTTTCGGTTAGTTTTTCTAAAAACCTAATTTTATGGGGTTCAAATACTGAAAAAGATGCTAATTCCAGCACTCCAAGTACATGTCTATCAAGTTTAATAGGTATCAATAGCAAAACGGATGGTGTTGCTGCTCCCAAGCCAGATGTAATTGATGTGTAATTATTGGGTAACTCAGTAATCATTGTGGTTTCAGCCTCCAAGTAACACTGCCCTAAAATTCCTTCCCCAAATTTAATTACATTCTCAGCAAATTTATTTCTATCATAGGCATAACATGACTTCAAAACTAACTCACTTTGATCTTTAGCCAAAAACAATCCGCCTTGGTTGGCTCCTACGTATTTTACAATACTTGATATTATTTTATCGTAAAGTTGCTCCTCTGACTTCCCTTCGAAACGAAAAGTTTCTACAAACGAAGCCAGCCCCGTATTGATCCAATTCTCTTGTTGTTCAAGTATAGTAAGTTCAGTGTATTTGGCTTTGAAATCTAAAATACATGACACCAAGTTACTAGTTTGTAATTCAGTACTTGTATAATCATCAATCTTAAAATCAGCATTAGAAATATTTTGTATAATAGTTATAGCTGCTTCTATTTCCGATTTAAGTTTTTCATTGGCGGTTTTGAGGTCCACCACTTCTCCCGCTTCTTTTCTCCAAAACATTTTCTTAAATTTTTAAAATTATGTCAAATTTGTAATTTGAGATACAAATATCAAAATCTCGTCTAGAAACATGGGTATTCTTGCACACAAAGCACAGGGACACAAGTCTACATTAGAAACCATTCCCAAAAAATTAATATTTAGTTTAAACTTTTCAGTGGCTTTACGTATTTCAACGTGTTCATTTACATTCAATTCAAGCAACTTTGCTCTCATTTCTACGACAACAATTGCTTCCATATATCACAGCTTAACTTGAAATAAAGATAAGTAATTTAACTCATACAACAAAAAAGAAATAAGTATAAAATTGATTTTTACTATTAATAAGTATTTTTATCTAGGTATATATTACTATTTATTAATAATCACAAAAGCCTCTTAAATTCTTAGAACATTTGGCATAATATTTATACTTTTACTAAATGCATTTTTTACCCAAATAAACTCATGAAGCGAATTTTAAAATTTATTCTAATGGTAACATGTGTTACCTTAAACGCTCAAGAAACTATGAAGGATCTCTGGAAAAAAGTAAACGAATATGAACAAAAAGGCAAGCCCGAATCTGCAATTGCCGAACTGGATAAAATATATAAACTAGCTCAAAGCCAAAACAACACAGACGAGAGTATTCATGCTTTAATATATAAGTTTAAGTTTAAAGCCACCAGAGAAGAAAACTCTAGAACCCAAATAATTTCTGAAACCAAAACAGAAATTGCAAAAGCTAAAAGTCCGCTCAAGAATGTATTACAATGCTTTCTGGCTCGTAATTATTGGGCGTTTTATAATGAAAACAGTTACAAGTTCGATGACAGAACAGCTCTAGAATCTGACACGTCAGTGGATATAGAAACTTGGTCGCTAAAAAAAATTGAAGACGAAGCACGTACTCTTTTTCTGGCTTCAATTGCTGAAAAAGATGCATTACTAAACTATAAAGTAACTCAGTTTGACAATTTCATATATAAAGGTGTACATACCCCCAACTTGCGTAGCACTCTTTACGAAGTACTGGCTTATGAAGCTTTAGAAGTTTTCTTTAAAACATCTAACCCTTTACCAAAACCTATTGATGACTTCAGACTGGACAAACCAGAATATATAAACCTTGATAACAAAGTAGGCTCGACTACAGACCTTACCTCACATGAATATTGGGCTCTTAAAATATATGAGTCACTTGCTGGTATTTATACTCAGACAAACAATGAGTATGCTAAAGCAGAACTTGCATTTGACAAACAAAATTTTGTATTAAATAGTGGTCAACTTATAAATGTAAATGAAGTAAGATTACAGAATTTACTAAAGCTTCAGTCTCAATACTCAAAAACACCTACTTATGCCAAAATATGTCTCAGTATAGCTCAAATTTACGAAAACCAAGGACAATATGTAAAAGCTATAGAAGAAGCCACCAAAGGTGCAACTTTTAAAAGCCCAAGTCCTGTAAACGAAACAGAATCTTGTAAAAATGTGATTTCTAACATAAAAAAAGTATCTGTAGAAGTACTTTCTGAAAAAACACTTACTTCTCTCGTAGACAACAAAGTACAGCTAAAATACAGAAATACAAACCAACTATATGTACGAATTTACAAAACAGATTTTGCTGAAATACATAACAAAAACAATACGTTCAGAGAAAAAAACGGATACTATCCCAACTTTGAGAAATTATTTGTAGAGTATTTTAAGCAAAAAACTATTTACAGAACTCAAAATTATAAATTTATCTCAAATCCTGATTATGGTTACGAAACCACAGAGCTAATTCTTCCTAAGCTAGAATCAGGTATGTATTACATGGTATACTGTTCTAGTCCTGATTTTGACAGCGATAAGAGTTTGGTTTCCGGAGCCATAATTCAAGCTTCATCGGTATTTTTGACCCATCATTACGCAGAAAACAACCAAGCGAACAAACAAATTTTCAAGGCATTTAACCGCTCCACGGGCGAAAAAATTTCTTCTGGAGTAGTACATGTATATTCTTTCAAAGAAACACCTCAAAAAAACTATTCGTACTACACCACTCAATTTACACATTTGCAAAGCATAACCGCTAATGCTCAAGGCGAATGGGTACTAGAAGCAAGCAACAAAACCGCATCCAACGACATAGTGGTTCAGTTTGAATCTACCGACAAAAACATTTTACATTCGTATATAGAAAACTCTGACTATAAAGACAATTTCTACCTAAACACGAATGTATATGATAAAAACAACTATACACCTCCACAAGAGCAGTACAATTCTCAAATATATACAGACAGAGCTCTTTACAGACCTGGTCAAACTATATTCTTTAAAGGGATTGTACAATATTTAGAATCCAATTCCAAAACGAGTATTGCGTATGCTAAACGCAACTTAGAAATTCGATTGCTAGACGCCAACGAACAGGAAATTTCTAAACAAACTGTAACTACCAACGAGTTTGGATCTTATGCTGGAAATTTCACGATTCCTTTAGGATTGATGAACGGCGGTTTCACAATTGCAGACTCTTATAACAGCAAAAATATTCAAGTAGAAGAATATGTGAGACCCAAATTTTTTGTAGAACTACCCAAACCTCAAAAATCGTTTTTAGTAAACGAAGATGTTACTGTTACCGGTATTGCTACAGCATACAACACTAGTGCCATCAGCAATGCCAAAGTTTCGTTTACTGTAAAAAGAATTACCAGATATCCCGTTTGGTATTACAACTATTGGTTCCGTTGTTTCCCTCAACCATCTGGTACTGAGCAAATCATAGCCGTTGGCAATACAGTAACCAAGCCAACAGGAAATTTCGACATAAGTTTTAAAGCTATTCCAGACGCAAGCATAGAACAAACGTTTCAGCCCGTGTTTGACTATAAGATAAATTGTACCGTTACGGATCTCAACGGAGAATCTCAAAGTACGGAAACTGTGGTATCTGTAGGCTTCAATCATTACGAACTAGAAATATTGGGTGTTTACAATTGGGAAAAAGACTCAGAACCTACACTCAGTTTTAGCCTTACCAATGTAAACAAAATACCACAAAAGGGAAAAGTTCAGTTAAAAATTGAGAAATTTAAATACCCTCAAGAATTGTATAGAACACAACTCTGGGCGGTATCTTCTAAGCCAAGTATAACTTCTGAGGCTTATAAATCTCTTTTTGCGTTTGACCCATACACTGCACCTAAACAGAGAGATATGTATGAGCTAGAAAAAGTAATGCTTGACCAAACTTTTGAAGACTCTTCTAAGATAAATCTAAAAAAAGCAAGCAAAGAAGAATTTGTTCAAGGTTTATATAAATTTACAGCTACTACTCAAGACCCTACAGGAAAATCTATAAAATCTGAATATTGGGCAGAAGTTTCAGATTTTGAGGCTAAAATATTCACAAAACCAGAAATGTTGTATTTTGACATCAACACCAAAAACGCAACACCTGGCCAAAAACTTACGCTAAAAATTGGCACTTCTTTGCCTAAAGCACATATACTGAAAGAAGTTTTCGATAAAAATGGATTAGTAACAAAAGAACAAATTGTGCTCAAAAATGAGCTTTCGTTCCTTGATTTCAAAGTACCTTCAGTAGAAGAAAACGGGTCACTGCTGATAAGGCTTACTATGGTACACCAAAATAGAATTTATACCGCCGAAAATCAGATAATGGTGCGTGTACCTCAAACAGAAAAACCAAAAAGTTTACAGATTAAAGTATCAAATTTCAGAAGTACACTTTTGCCAGGAATAAAAGAACAATATAGTGTACATATCTCGGCAAACAATACCGATAAAAACTCGGAACTGCTCGCATTGATGTATGATGCTTCACTAGACGCTATTGTGCCTTATACTTTTGAGCATTTGTACAGACTCACTGCAAACGAAGATTTCCATTTCGCCAAAGCTTGGAGTTTTTATGCGTCAAACGACTTACAATATCATACTTTTTTCTCGGACAAAAGAGAACCACAGTCTGAATATGTACAGTGGACATTGCCAAGTATCAATTGGTTTGGATTTAGATTTGGACACAACGGATACTATAAATACAGAAGTATGGCAAGCCCTATGATGAAAGGCGAACTTATGAAAAGAGCAGACCTTTCTATGGAAGATGACAAAGAAATGGATATGGTGACCATGGCTCCGCCTAGTGCTGTAATGAAAGAAAATAAAGCTATGGCAGACGCAATTGTGGGAGAAGCCTCAGCAGAAAAAGAAGACAAAAAACCCGTACAGATACGTAAAAACTTACAAGAAACGGCATTTTTCTTCCCTCAGTTACACACCGATTCTTCTGGCAGTATCACACTTTCATTTACATCGCCAGAGGCTCTAACTAAATGGAACGTGTACATGCTTGCTCATAACAAAGAAATGATCAGCACACAGTTTGCAAGCCAAGTTGTAACCAAAAAAGAGTTAATGCTTACTTCAAACATGCCAAGATTCATGAGAGAAAATGACCTAATGACTCTTAGTTTCAAAATAAGTAATACTTCAGAAAAACAACTGAGCGGTGTAGCCAAATTGATTTTGAAAGATGCTCTTACTCTAAAAGAAATCAATGCAGAATTTCATAATTTAAGTATTAACAAAGCTTTCTCGGTAGACAAAGGAGCAAACACAGAAGTTAGTTGGAACATAAAAGTACCAGAAGGTATACAAGCTGTTATCTGGACTGCCACTGCGGAAACAGACACGTATTCTGATGGTGAAGAAGCCATGCTTCCTGTGCTGTCGCCAAAAGAACTAACCATAGCTTCGTTGCCGCTTTATGTACGAGGTGGGCAAACCAAGACTTTTGAATTTGAACATTTCAAAAAAGCTCAAGAAAGCAATACTCTTCGCAATCATAAAATGACGGTAGAGTTTACAACGCAACCAGCTTGGTATGCCGTACAAGCTTTGCCATATCTTATGCAAGATGCTTATGAGTCTAACCTGAGCATGATTACTAAATTTTATGCAAATGCCCTTGCCAGACATATTGTGCAATCAGATGCTCGCATAAAAACTGTTTTTGAAACTTGGAAAAACATACAGCCAGAGGCTTTAATGTCAAACCTAGAGAAAAACCAAGACCTTAAATACCTAATGTTGCAAGAAACGCCTTGGGTTACAGAAGGTAAAGCAGAAACTACCCAAAAGAGACAAATCGGCTTGTTGTTTGACGAATCTCTTATAACCAGTAATTTAGCATTAAACATAGATAAACTCAAACAAAATCAGTTAGCAAACGGTGCTTGGACGTGGTTCGACAAAGACGAACGCTATCCAGACAGATACATCACTTTACAAATCGTGCATCAGTTGGCGAGACTATTACACATAAAAGCCTTGTCTGCCGATGCCTTTCAGATTCAAGATATGCTCACGAAAGCTCAAAGTTATCTAGATTCAGAACTTGAAAAAGATTACCAAATCTGGAAACAAGGCAAATCAAAAGAATATTATCTGAACGCTCAGCATGTATATTATTTCTATGCGAGACAAATGCTTTCTTCAGCATTTACGCTTCCTCAAAAACCTCAGCATTATGAGTTTTTCATGGAACAAGTACATAAATATGCTTTTGATGCTTACAGTAATTACCTCAAAGCGTGTGCAGCTATTGTGTTACATAACGATAAGTTTGCTAAAAAAGCAGATGAGCTCAGTGCTTCTATTAAAGAACATTTTATAAAAAGTGAAGAATTTGGTATCTACTTTAAAGAGAGCTACCAAAACCACTGGTACGCCAGACCTATTGAAACACAATGTATGGTAATAGAATTGTTTCAAGACATTTACAAAGACAGCAAAACTGCCGATGAGTTAAAAATTTGGTTGTTAAAACAAAAACAAACCATGCATTGGGGCAATAGCACCGCCACAACAGATGCGGTTTACACTTTACTAAAATCGTCATCAGAATTGCTCAGTTTAGACGATAACGTAACTGTAAAACTTGGCCGTAGTTTTGAAGTATCTACTCAGTCACCTCAAGTAAAAGCAGAAGCTGGTACCGGCTACGTAAAGACTGACCTGCAACCAGAAGCTATTACAAAAGACATGGACAAGGTAACCATATCTAAGACCGGCAAATCTATAGCATGGGGAGCAGTAACTTGGCAATACTTTGAAAATATAGACAAAGTAAAACCCAACCAAGCAGGTATAGCTGTTACTAAAGAATACTACAAACTAGTACATACTGCTTCTGGAGATCAGTTACAAAAAATAACAGACTCACAAACACTAGAAGTGGGAGATGAAGTAAGAGTGCGATTGGTAGTAAAAACAGACAGAGCATATAACTACGTTATGCTCAAAGACCACCGCCCCGCTGGTGCAGAGCCTGTAACACAAGTGTCTGGTTATGCTCAACAAGATGGACTATGGTATTACCAAAGTATGAAAGATGCAGCAAGTTTATTCTTTATGTCGTACCTAGACAAAGGAACACACGTGTTTGAATACAGCATAAAAGCGAGCCGTAAAGGCGAATATGCCGCTGGATATGCATGTATGCAATGCATGTATGCCCCAGAATTTAACGGACACAGCCAAGGGCTTCAACTAAAAATAAAATAATAGTTATGCGTGATAAATCTACAAGAAAACTTATGCAGAATTCATAGGCTTTCTTGTAGCTACTCACATCTACTATATATATTTCTCAAAATCTAGATTGAGTCTTTTAGTAGTTGTGCTATTTAAAACAATTCCTAAATAAGTATTTCGTAAATTGCGAAAAAAAATAATATGGCAGAATTTCCCCCTTGTCCTCTTTGCAAATCTGAATATACGTATGAGTCTGGTCAGTTACTTGCTTGCCCAGAATGTGGTCACGAATGGAGTGCTTCCGAAAACGTTGAAGAAGTGGTAGAATCAGAATCTGGTTTGGTAGTAAAAGACAGTAACGGCAATATTTTGGTAGATGGCGACTCTGTGGTGGTTATCAAAGATTTGCCTGTAAAAGGTTCTTCAAAACCAGTAAAAGCTGGAACTAAAGTAAAAAATATACGTCTCACAGAAGGTGACCACAATATAGACTGTAAAATAGATGGATTTGGGGCTATGGGTCTTAAATCTGAATTTGTTAGAAAAGCCTAGTATAAAAAAGGCAGCTGAGGGCTGCCTTTTTTATTTTATAAACTTGCAAGCTTACCTCCATCTACGGGCAAATTGATACCGTTGATATACGATGCCGCCGGCGAAGCTATAAACCCAACCACGTTGGCTATTTCTTCTGCTTTCGCAAATCTTTTCAGAGGAATTTCATCTTCCATCTCTTTCTTTACAGTATCATAATCCACTCTTCGTCTTCTCGCAAAATCTTCTATCAAATTCTCAATTCTTTTGGTTTCTGTAGGGCCGGGTAATATGTTATTCACAGTAATACCATCTATTGCTACTTCTTCTGCGAGTGTTTTTGCCCAATTGGCCACAGCAGCCCTCACGGCATTTGAAACCCCCAAATTCTTTATAGGTTCCTTCACAGAAATTGACAATATATTTATGATTCTCCCGTAGCCATTCTTTTGCATAAGCGGTACTAGAGTTTTGGCCATAAGATGATCACTTACCAAATGCTGCAAAAAAGCTTCTTTAAACTCGTCAGTACCTATATCCAAAATTTTTCCAGATCTAGGCCCTCCACTGTTATTTACAAGAATTTGTACATCTGGATTATTCTTAGCGTAATTTTTGATTACTGCACGCACCTCCTCTGGTGAGCCAAAATCCATCATCAGTGTATGATGTTGCTGAGCCTGAGATATATCTAATTGAGATAGTGCGTCATTTAAATGTTTTGTATCTCTAGAAATAATAGTAACATTAGCTCCTTGGGCGGCAAATTGTTTGGCTATAGCTAGCCCTATCCCTTGCGAACCACCACACACAATGGCTCTTTTACCTTGTAAGTTTAAATCCATCTTAGTCTTCTTTTCTTTTTTCGAATAATTTTTCAGACTCTATAAGTAAATCCACAGCTTTGTTTTTGCTAATCCAGAAACATTCTTTAAGCATAGTACTGTAGCCTAGAAAATATTTCTGTTCATTGGGTATGTTAAAAAAATATAAATTTGTGTTCTTCGTACTGTCTATATCTTGAATCTGTACACTACCAAATACCTTAGAGAAATCTCTTGTACATAAGCTCTTAGAACTATCTTCTAAAAACTTATCACATTCTAAATTTCTATATTGAATAAGGTATCGACCTAGAATCATCGAATCTAGATGATTCACATTTTCTACTTTGAAAAAATCATTTTCATATTTAATCTGCACTTTTTTGCCATCCCATGTAGTGATTACGCGGTCTATTTGCTTCAACTGATTTTCACAAATCAATCTACTTCTCCACATGTTGATATCTGCACTCACAAATCTACTGAATACATCTGTGTATGCGGGTAATTCTACAAAATATGCTTTTTTAGTAACTGAACTGTAGAAGCATGAAGAGGACGTAATATCTCCATTATCCATAATAAATTCTTTGTCAAGCTTGTTGTTTACAAATACTTGAACTTTAGTACCCTCAGATGTAAGCTTTGCTATAGTTTCTTTCTCTGTAGGGCCTGAAAATTCTCTTTTTACACGTACATTAGCAAGTATGAATAAGATTCTATTTATATTCATTTTACTAGCTTTGTAAGCATTGTTCACCATCCATTCGGATCCGTTTTTCTGTAATGTAACTGTTTTACCACTTGCTACACTAAGTTGTATTTTGTTAATACCGGCACTATCCAAAGTGGCGAAATATTCAGGGGCTATGTCTAGTGATTTAGAAGAGGTATTTGCTAGATTAGAAACATAAGCTACTACCGCTAATACCAAAAGTAATCCTATTGTTAAAAATTTATTTATATTCCAGAACTTCATTTATTTAAGCAACTTATTTATTTTTTTAATTATGTTTTTATGAGAGGTGTATCCTTCGCTCAAAATTACAGTTTCTTTTTGAGTTACTAAAATTAGTACCGGAAATGAATCAATACCATTTTTTTCTACACGCTTAAATTCAGATTCTAAGCTTGTTTTTGTCTCTGGCAAATAATAAACAGTTCTAAACTGAGCAGTATCCAAGCTCATATCACCAGCAAGTTTCTGAATTTCAGCAAACTGAGTTACGTTTTTATTCTGTGCAAAAAAATATTGTTGTAGTTTTTTGTGCATAGCCAAAGCGGCAGTAGAATCTATAGATTTAGTTGCTTGCACGGCCAAACAAAGTGGTAAAGAATTATAAATCAAACCTCTAGTATTTAAAATTTTAGAATCAAAAGGTTGTTTACTTTCTGCATGTACTTCTTTCCAGTGTGCTAGTAGGCCGTCTTTAAATTCTCTATTGAGTCCTTTTTTATTTTCTAAACCTAAGCCTCCTACCAAAAACTCTACTGATAGTTTACCTTTATAGTGTTCCAATACTTTATCTAGCTCGGGCTGAAATCCATAACACCAAGAACATAGCGGATCTGCAATATATATCAACTTTGATTGAGCGTTCAGGAAATTGGAACAAACAACAACTAACAGAACAAATAAATGCCTAAATATGGAATACATTTTAGTAAAAACACTAGTTATCAGTTTGCAAGATAACTTTTTTTAACAAAAATATAGTTTAGAATCAGTAACTAACTGTAAATTTATTTCTTAAGAAAGGGTATTGATTTCTTTACTTGGAAATTCTAGTATAAACTTAGTATAAACGCCTTCTTCACTTTCTATTGAGATTTTCCCCTTGAGTTTATCCACTGCTTTTTTTACAATGTACAAACCCAATCCGTTACCTTTAGAACGTGAACTTCCTCTGAAAAACATATCAAAAACGTGCTCCAGATGTTCTTGTCTGATACCCTCTCCATTGTCTTCTATTGTTAAAACAGCTTTATCTTCCATTTTATAAGCAGAAATCAATATTTGCCCCACTCTGTCTTGGTGTAAATATTTAAAGCTATTTTCCAGAATATTTAGGAATATGATATGCAAAAGTCTCTGGTCAGTTCTTAAAATAAAGGGTGTAGAAATATTCAAGTTAAAATCTACTTGATTGTGTTTGTTGTTTTCAATAAAAAAATCTACAAATGAGTTAAGATTAATATCTTCCAAAACTGGAATTCTATTGATCAAAAAACTAGCAATGTTTAGTTTGGATGTATATTGCTCTATTTTATCTATAGTATCGTTCAAATAATTGTAATAATCTAAACCTACGGGTTCATTAGGCATTTCTTTTAACAACCCTACTAAACCTTTAAGAGAACTTATCGGAGCTTTGAGATCATGAAAAGAACTGTATAAAAACCTATCCAGTTCCTCCATGGTTTGTTCCAAATGTAGCGTTCTTTGTTTTACTTGTTCGTCTAAATATTCATTAGTTCTCAACAACTCTGCATTCACGTGATCTAAATCTTCTTTAGCCAAAGACAGTTCAAAGTTTATTTGTTCGGTTTCTGTTTTAGATTTTTCAAGATCCGAATTTGTTTCTTCTAGAATAGATTTAAAGCTAAATTCTCTTTTTAATGATTCATATCTAAAATTTACAAAAAAAGGATGTATGACTATAACTGTTAAGAAAGCATTTCCCCCATTTATAAAAGCATGCTTAAGCGAAACATCTAAATAATTTGCCATCAAAATGTAGATTACAAAGGTAATCACAGATACTATGAACGAGTAGATCCAGTCCCATGCCAAAAATATAGAGGCCGCTAAGAACACTGTACAATTGGAGATATTGTGTTCACTCACGGCATAAGGAGCCGAATATAGTGTATCCCACACACAAAACAGAGCTAATGATAAAAAAGAACAAAATGTAAGATAAAATTCGTTGGTTTTGTAAATTTTTTGAATAATCAACCAAATAGCCATCACACAGGTAATCAACAACCTAGCGGTAGTTATGGGCCAAAATTTTTGATCGGGCAGCAACTCTCTGTCAAAAAAAGTAAACAAAGGAAAAATTACCAAAGCCGCAAAAATCATGAGCTCGTGTATTTTTCTACTGTGTTCCGATAGTCTATATTTCCAATCTAATTCCTTTGCTTGCATGTAAATTTATTCTAAAAATAAGGTAATATAGGTTGGGCTTTAATACGCCAAAATTAGAAAAAAGTTTTTAAAATAATGCAGTAGCTTGTATTTTACCCAAATGAATAATATTGGTTTTGGGAGACTTTCTGGCTTCGTAGTTTATATTTATTTGCAATCCATTTATTAGTTTTTGAATGAGAGTAATACTGAAATAATAATTTTCTCCCACTGCAAGTGCTTCTAGCATGTCGTATGCAAGCGGTGTATTAGCCGCGGCATTGTATTGCAAATAATTATATTTAAATGCAGTTTGTAAGGTTCTTTGGCTAGTTTTTGCCCATCTCAATTCCATCCCTAATCCTTTATTTTGAGACTTCTCCACACTTTGAGTATTCTTTTTTAATATCAAGGTTGCGTTTATAGAAATTCTTAGTTTTTGATTTTGTTGCCATGAGAGTTCTGGCTTTATCTGTTCTGCTTGCACTAAATAATTTTTATTCTCTAAAAAATCTGAAGAATTTTGTTTAGTAGATGTTTCTAATTGTGTGCGAATACTAAGTTTTGAGCTCAGTGATTTTCGCAATACAAACTGATGCCCTCGCAAATCTCTCGTTTCAAAACCGTTTGTCAATAATTGTTTGACCGTCTGATGATAAAATGTATAGTCCATACCAAACTTTAGATTTTGCCTATTCCAGAAAACGGTTGTCCTCAGGTTCGCATTTAATTTGAGCAAGTTGGTATCATTTATAGATGTTAAAAACGGATTTAATCTATCCCAAAAAGTATTTTTAAGATAACTTTTATCAAAAGTATAGGCAACATTTGCCGTAAGTTTATATAACTGTTTCTTATACCAATTTGCGTTTTTCCATGATAGCGGATATTGCAAAGTAGCTCTATAAATATATCCTGATGTATACAATGGAATGTATTCACTTGTTGGCACATACGTTCTAATATAATTTTTTTCATCAAAATTTATAGCTTCGTAAAACTCGTTTAATTGCTGCACACCATCTGCGTTATCATCTCGCCAGGTGTATGTTCCCTGCCCCACAGGAACAGCAATATAAATGTATTCTTTCTTTAGTTCTCTGCCCGTAGAAGTAGTAAAAACCAAATCAGACTTAATGGTTTTTTTAAAAAACAAACTGTTCCAGTCCGCTCTTGACTGCAAAGTTTGATCTTGTTTACCAAGTGTATCCCACAAATACTGAACAGTTCTGTACGTTACTGTCAACTTTATTTGGTGATTCTTTCTCAAAATACTTGCATAACTTATTTGCTGTGTCCTAGAAAGTGTATACTTTTTAAGTATTCCTGCGGTTGGTTTGTAATCCGATCTTTTTTCTGTACTCAGTTGCATGGTTTGTGTTTGGGCAGAATCTAAGAGAGCGTTTGCGTACATCCTAATAAGTTCAAAGTTCTGGCTTGTACTTATCACACTGTCTTTTGTAGTTTGCAGTGTTTGATTATCTTCTTTTTGACAAACATAGCCTTGAGTAAATTTTTTAAACCTAAATCCTGATTCGGCAAAATATTTATTCCAGATAATTTTCTGGTTTTGCAAATTATTCTTCATATTAAAATAAGTACTTTTCAAAAACCAGACTTTGTATTTTTTTTCTAATTCAATTTTCTGTTGCGTAGCATTGGCAATGTTTTGTTTTTGTCTCAGAGCATGAGTATATTTTAACAAGGAGCTTTTATTTTTCAGTCCCACAAAACCCGTAATAATTTGGTCATTTGCTTTGGGCAAATATATATAGTTCAAATTATTAGTTGTATTTAACGACGTCGTACCCCAATCCCTATCAAAATCAGTACTTCTAAATCTATCCACGGGTACAAACGAAGAATCTAACTTTTCATAATCTATACCCAACAAATACTGCCAGTTTTTAGTAGTATCTATATATCTTCCGTTGTTTTCATAACCTATTTTATAGGCTCTACCTTGGTTGTCGGTGTCGTTAAGCGGTGAGTACAAGTTCAAATCTTGTTTACTTTGAGCCACTTCTGCGTATATTTTATCATTTGCACTTAATTTATAAGCTACTCCAGCCACCATCATGCGTTTTTGTTTAGGCGTACTAATGATCCTCAGAGGTGAGTAATCTCCTTGTTTAAGAGAGTTGACAGGGGCTACCCATTCATAAACTCGGCCGTTTGTTAAGCTAGGACTAATGATATAATCTCCATTTCCGTTACCCACATACACAAAACTAACAGCATATTGAGCTTTGCTAATACTTGTACTGTATCGGTATATATTTTTATAAGTTATAGTATTCACTACCGTATCAGCCAATTTTTCATACAAAATACTACCTGCGGCATACCCTACACTATCACCACCATCTATATACGCTTTGTCTAAACTATCGCCAATAGCTCTAAGAGCAAATTTATCGGCATCCGTTAACGAAATCGTAATCGGACTACGAGAATTATCTTTTTCTTCGTAATAGTTGGCATACATTTTCAATTTCCCTATTTCATGTTCATGACTGAGCTGGTAATTGCTCCTTGCATAAATCCTGTCTACATATTCAAAATCTACTCTAACTCTACTGTACTGAGTAATGATTACATTTTGCATAAATTTAATTTCACCAGAATTGTAGTCTATGGTGTAATCATTAGTAAAACCTCTGGTGAGTAATTCTCCATCTAAATATACTTTTTCTGAATTGGAAATAATTTGCAAAAAGCGTTCATTATTAGGCCCTGTAAGCCTATACGGTCCCAATACCCCTTCTTGCAAAGTAGCATCTGTAGCACTTGCTATACTTGTGCCTAGCAACTGCACGGAGGCAAACTTACCCTTTGAAAACGAAAGCCCCACAGTGGTATGAGCCGTATCACGAGCACCTGTGGAATAATGTGACACACCTTGCAGACCTTGAACGTTCTTAAGATATTTTAAATAATAACCAGATGTTGAGTTTTTCATAATAAAATCTCCTACCGTAGCCGTAAATCGTTTCTCTTGCTCTAGTTGTAGATAAATTTTATCAAAAGATTGTACATTTTGAGTATAACCCTCTGTTTGAGCAGGAATATTTTGATCAGATACTACACCCGTAAGTTTGAGGTTTTCACTTACAAAGCCACTGAGTTGTAAGTTTAAAGAAGAATTGATCGTAGATCCTTGTGTATTTCCCACACTGATACCCCGCGTAAAATTTCCACTTTTTTCAAAACTGCTCAACGGAAACAGCTCTTCTTTGCCATAAACATTAGGCGTGTATGGCCTCATGCCCCTCATATAGTTTTTGGTAGAAAACTGATAATTCTGTTTGTAAACATTAGCATCGTAAATAAAATAGGGTTGCTGCAACGAGAAACTAAGAGTTTGATAACATACCCTCACCGAATCTGTACTAGATATTATTTTGAGACTATTAGTTTGTGTGTCAAATTCATATTGCAAAGCTGCATCGACTTGTACAGACTGAGGTATCACAGACAAAGAATCTAGTTTCACCCATTTTCTGGTAGCAATATTTTTACAATGAGGAGGAATGTATTGAGCTGATAGTTCTCTGCTATGCCACAGAAAAACAACATATATCAGTAGAAATTTATAAATATGTACGTATCCCGACTTCAAACCATGCAGAGGTTTGTATATATATGAAAAACAAAAAAAATGTAAGTTCTATAAAAAAATAGAACACCCTCCATTACAGAGAGTGTTCTATTTTAAAACTTAAGAGATTCTTAAAATTATCTTTGAACTTTTACTTCAAGATCAATTTCACCATCAGTGTCAGTAGCTGTCGAAGTAATACCACCTCTTGAAGCACCAACTTTAACTAAGCCTTTTTTACCAGAAGCAGTAACAAATGCAAAAACTTTTCCTTCTGGATTAGAAGGATATACAACTTTATTAGTTTTTGTAGTAGAATTAATAACTTTGTCTACTTCTGCTGCTAGAGTCAGATTACCTACTGCGGCAGTCCAGCTACCTGTAGTAGATTCAGTAACTTGAGTAAAATTAGTTATTTTATCTACTGCACCGAAAAAGTTTTTAGTTCCTGAATTTAAGTCAGTATCTACTGTTTTTGAACTAGTATAGAATGAACCAAAAATCCATTGATTAGACTTAGTAGAAGGATTATTATAATTATTGTAAATAAAATCTATAGAAGTACCAACTGCATCCACATTAGCATTCTCTCTATTGTAGTTTGTTCCAGTAGCAGTTGCAAAACAAGAAGAAACAGTATCATTAGCTGAATTACCTAATGTTGTTTCATAATAGTTGATCAAAGCTTCGTTCGTGTAGTTTAAAGTAACTGTAGCAACACCATAAGCTAAGTTTTTAGCTGGGTTATCAAAACGGCCAGTACCTTTCCCTTTAGTTATCCAAATTGTGAAAACATCTGATTTTGAAGTAGCATCTTTTCTTAAAAGAACTGGAATAGTTAATTTGAAAGATTTTTCCAATGATTTAGGAACATCAAAAGTATAGTCACCCCCTACATAATTAAAATTGTTTTTTTCTGTCCCATCAGTTTTTGAACCAATATAACCACCTGATGGTATTGATGAACCATTAGGTTGTTTTGTAAATTTAACTGCTTTTTCGCTGTCTTTTTGATACATCATGTAGATAGCACCCATAGACGCTGTACCGTCAGCAGTAATGTTGATGTAAGCAGTATCACCAGTGGTAGAAACCGTAGCACTTACAGCAAAATCTTTTTGTACACCATAATTTGCGGCATCAAAAGTTACGTTTACAGATGGCTTACCAGCAGTAGGTTTCACCTCTTCTTTCGTTCCACAACTAAATAGACCAAAAGCAGCAGCAATAGTAGCCGTAGCTAATTTAAAAATGTTTTTCTTCATTTGTTTTTTAAAGTTTTTAAACTATTAACCAAAAATAATTATTTTTTTTATACCTTCAAATACAAAGTGTATGCCAAACATGATTTTAACTTAAAAATAACATAAACAAAAAAGGCAAGTTCCTAAAAACTTGCCTTTAAATTGTATGCTAGAAGTGTTTTTATTTACTTTCTTCTTCACTGATAGCCCCTACTGATGTTAAATAATTTTTCTTTAACAACTTAAATTCTTCTACTTTTGGTTCTAATGCTATGGCTTTATCGTAGCATTTTACCGCATCTAAAAACATATCTTTAGATTCATAAAATTTAGCTTTTACTAAATAGTTAACAGAAGTTTCTTCTTTCAACTCAGACAGTACTGTTTCTTTTTCTTTGTTCAGCTCTTTAGAATCTGTAAACACAAAGTTAATTTCTTTATCTTGAGGTAATTTTCTTTCACCTTCATTTTTTGCTTTAACTTTTATTTTAACTTGATTTTCTTCACCCAAATCCACTTTTGTAAGATCAATTTTGTAAGTAGTGTCTTTAGTTTCATGTTTAGCAACTACTTCATCAAACATATTTTGAACTACAATTTCATAAACTGTTATTTTAGGGTGTTTATGCCAGCTCAGATTAACCACTTTTTCTGTCAATAAAACTTTGTGATCAGAAGTTGGGAAATCTACCGTTACATCATAAGTAGCTCTGTACACAACCCCACCGACAGCATTGTTAGTAGCCCCACCGCTAGACGACATGGCGTTCAATACATAGTCTGCGTATTTTTGAGAATACGAACCTGAAGTATGAGATGCTTTAGCACTCAAATCTTTGATGCTGTATGAACCTGGTGTTTTAAGCTCCAATGTTTTACCTGATGCCAAATGTATAAGTCCTAAATAATCATTAGGATTTACCTTTATGATATCATTTTGCGAAAGCTTCATACCCATAACCAGTTTTTTACCTTCTTTGTTTTGAGTATTTCCTTTTGAAGCCATTACTTTAAAAACATCTTGACCATACATGGATAAACCAATGAACAGCCCTATAAGTACGTGAAGTTTGCGTTTTGCCATAGTAAATTTATTAAAATGCTAATTTAGTTACTTTTATCTAAAGATTCAATTGTTTTTCTTATCCCAATGAATTTGAGCAATTTCCGTACCAAAGGCAAGAATATTTCATGATAAATTTCTACCAAATCTCCGGCTAGAGCTACCAATACTACGGTAATTGTTGTATCGTATTTGATTTTATATTTATAAAAAACTCCTATAATACTAAACAAAACCGTAACCCAAACCATAAACTGTATCATTTTACTGAGTGTACCATAAGCCAATGGAAACTTTAAAAATGCCCAGTACAACATAAACACCCCCACAAAACATATGAGAACGGCTATTGAAAATTCTAACCAAAACGGAACTGCATCTATGTAATTTTCTGTCATGATCATGTTTATGATGTTGGCATGTATTACTACCCCAAACATATCGGGATTGGTTTTACCAATGTATTTTTCATTTAAAGGAGAATAAAAAATATCTTCTATATCTTCTTCTCCTATGGTTCTACCCATAAATCCAAATATTACTATTTTGTTTTTAAATAAACTTGGGTCAAACTCATTATTTAAAACAGCTGTATGTTCAATAGAAGTAAACTTAGGAACAGTAAATTCTGTTTTATCTCCATAACTACCTATGTTGCCAACATAATTTATAAACTCTAATTCATTGTTTCTATCTATAAACTTTTGAGCTTTTTCGGGAGCGTATTTTTTTACTAATTCTATCGCAAAAAAATGGCTTCGCTTTTTTTCATGATCTTTATAAGTAAAAAAAGATCTACTTGTTTTATACTTGGCCACATCGTCAGAGCCATCCGTTACCAAGTTTACGTAATTTGTTTGTGCGAAATCAGAAAATATGGGATGCGATTGATCCACAGAAACCTTTCCTGTTTCTTGGTCAGTTCTAAATTTGCAGGCAAGTATTACTTTTTTAGAATTACGAATAGATTCTGACAATATCATGTCACCTAAGGTATCGGGCTTTAAATCTTTAAATATAGCATCTATACCTATAACTTTCGGTCCACATTTATCTACTGCATTTATCATCAAACCAATTACTCCACGTGGTTGCTCACCAATGTTTACCAGCACCACATTGGTATCGCCTTGTTCTTCATTGAGAACAAAACCATTTTTATTACCTAAGTTATAGTTATAGCCTTTGATTTTTGAATAGGCAATATCTGTAATATCAAAATCTGATAATGTTTGCCCTATAGGATCTAGTATTTCGATTTCTGGAAGAGGTATTTTAGAAATAATACCTGCCATTACCAGCATAAAAATTGTACAAAAAACCGAATGTTTAAATAAATATTTGATCATGAGAGATTTCTTTCAATCTAGAGATAAAAGTACAAAATAATACACTTAACTTACAAGTACTTGCAAAAAAATCAACCTTTATTTGCTAATTGTCCACAAGCTGCATCTATATCTTTACCTCTACTGCGTCTCACGTTAACTACTATTTGGTTACGTTCTAGTATTTGAGAAAATTTCTTTAATGAATCTGCATCAGAATTCAAAAAATCCGCCTCAGCTATGGGATTATATTCTATGATATTTACTTTAACAGGTAGGTTTCTTGCAAATTTAATTAAGTTCATTGCATCCGCCTCAGAATCATTAAAATTATAAAAAAGTATATATTCTAAGGTGATTTTGTTTTTAGTATTGTTATTAAAGTACATCAAAGCATCTTTAAGTACTTCAAGTGTGTTAGATTCATTTATGGGCATAATCTGATTACGCTTCACGTCATCAGCCGCATGTAATGAAAGAGCCAAATTATGCTTTACGCCATCGTCTGCTAGTTTTTTAATCATTTTCGCTACTCCAGCAGTAGAAAGAGTGATGCGTTTAGGAGACATGTGAAGACCTTCTGGAGAAGTAATTCTGTCTATTGACTTCTGCACGTTTTGATAGTTCAATAGTGGCTCGCCCATACCCATATATACTATATTAGTTAGTGGCTTTCCATAATATTTCAGTGCCTGATTATGCACCGCAACAACTTGGTCGTATATTTCATAAGGTTCCAAATTCCGCACCCTATCCATATAACCCGTTGCACAAAACTTACAAGTAAGAGAACACCCCACTTGAGAAGACACACAAGCCGTCATGCGGTCATTGTGAGGAATCAAAACCCCTTCCACAATATTCCCATCATGTAACCTAAATGCAGACTTAATAGTCCCGTCAGTACTTACTTGCTCTTTATGAAGCTCTAATGTATAAAATTCGTAATGAGACTGTAACAATTCTCGTGTTTTCACAGAGATATTGGTCATTCCGTCAAATGAGGTTGCTGACTTTGCCCAAATCCAGTCTAAAACTTGTTTAGCTCTAAATTTCTGCTCACTGTTGTTAATGAAAAACGATTCTAAATCTTCGATTTTTTCACTCCTGATATCTTTTTTGGATGGGGTTCTCATGGGAGCGTAAATAAAAAGAAAGAGGTCGAAAGCGGATTCGAACCGCTGTAGACGGTTTTGCAGACCGGTGCCTAGCCTCTCGGCCATTCGACCTTTTCATTATTGGATTGCAAACATCCAACTTTTTTTTAAGATTTGCAAATATTACTTAAAAAAATTACAAATCTATCTCGTGAGCATATGCAACTAACGACGAACTCGTAGAAATATTGAGTTTAGATTTTATGTTTGTTTTATGTGTATCTATGGTTCTTTTACTCACATGAAGTTTATCAGCAATTTCCTGATTACTAAGCCCCTGCTTTACAAATTTCATTATTTCAATTTCACGCTTAGTGAGCATATCCATGGCTTTATGTTTGACGTTATCTTCATTCATATTGCCTAAGATTACTTGTGCTACTGAATTGCCAAAATATTTTTCACCACCAGCAACTTTACGCAATGCCAAAATAATTTCTGACCTTTCGGCATCTTTTAGCAAAAATCCCCATGCTCCTTTCAGAAACGCTTCTTTAATATATTCTGGATTTGAATGCATAGAAAACATCAAAACTCTTGTTTGTCTATTATTTTTCATTACCTCAGACAAAGCTGTTAAACCGTCACACTGAGGCATTGTAATATCCATTAAAAGAATTTTAGGATTATGTTTTCTTGCAAGTTCTACTGCCTCCAAACCATTTTTGGCTTCGGCAACGAGAACATATCCATTTTTTTCATTTACTATTGACTTAAGACCATCTCTTACTGTTTCATGATCATCTGCTATTATAATTGTATTCATAGTTTTACAATTTTTTCTCTTGTACAGGTATGTCCACTTGAATTAAAGTACCTCCATTTTCAGGCATATTAAATTGAATCTGTCCGTATATTAAAGATACGCGCTCTTTAATATTGTTAATTCCGTTACGTCCTAACTTTTGTTCTGGTGTAGTATTTAAAATAAAAGCATGATAATCAAAACCTACACCATCATCTTGAACGATAACACTTAAATTCTGACTACTTTTTTCTAGTTTAATTTTTATTTCTTTTGCCTTTGAATGTTTTACGGCGTTGTTCACACATTCTTGAATTACTCTAAAAACTTCTAATTCTATATATGCATCGTATCTGGTACTCTGCAAGTTACTTTCAAATTTAACATTTTTAAATTGAGATTGCACATAAGTGTCTATAAAATGTGATATAATAGACTGCAAACCATACTTAGCCATATCGTTAGGAGAAATATTATTAGATAACCTCCTAGCTTCAATGATTGCATCTTTTTGTTGCAAGTTTATTCGTTTCAAAAGCAACAAATTGTCATCGCTCAAGACTATATCTTCGCCTAATGCTTGTATACTCATTTTCAGACCTGTAAGAACCTGCCCTAAACCATCATGTATTTCTCTTGCTATCCTTGATCTTTCGCTTTCCATACTTTTTAGTATGGCCATTTTCTTTAGCTTTTGTTCACGTTTAACTAATAGTTCTCGGAGCTTTCTTTCAGCATCTAATTTTCTATTGTTATTAATAATTGTTGTAATTTCATACAACTGCCCAATAAGATGTAAAGGTTTACCGTCTTCCGTTTCACAGAGCATACTTTCTTGAAGCAACACATACAGATACTTTCCGTCTTGTCTTCTTAATTTAAACTGATACTCGCAAACATCGTTTTTATTGGTACATAGTAAATGATGATTGATTCTTTCATCAATTTGTTCTAGCTGCAAATTCAAATCTTCACAAGCTTTGTCATGATGCTCATGTGAATATTGCATCATAGACATAACACCCTTGCTTAAAAAAGTAGTTTTCCTGAGACTTAAGTCATATATGTAAATGCGAACATAAGAATCTCCCAGTTTTTTTATAATTTCTAAATTGTCCATGGCACTTTAACTAGTTATTATTCAGACTTTATTTTTAGACCGAATTAATAAAATTTCAACAAATAAAAAAATAAGTGCTAAAATCAAACAAATCTTCCAAATCTGAAAACCATAATTTTGACCATTTTGAAAAATGTTTTCAAAACCATGAGTATCATATACTTCTACTCCAATATTGGTATTTTGTTTCAATTTATCTTTTAATTCTTCTACTTTATATCGTTTTAAATCACTTTCTTCAGAAAAACTATTAATTGCTAAATATCCACAAACACTGTCTTGTGCTATAATTTTATAAATATTGGGTTTAATAGTTAATTTATTTAATTCTACAACTCCATTCTTCAACAATTCTACATTTAATTCCTCTTTATCTGATTTTAATTTTACTGAATTTACAGCCTTAGTATTCATTGTGAATTTTGCTTCTCGAGACTGCATGGTATACGAAAGAGGGACAGATAAATTAGTTCCTGACAGTGAAAGCTTCAATAACAAGGTTACGAAAAAAGGATGCTGATAAAAATCTGTAAAAGTTAATTGATTTGGTGAAGTTATAACCACTATTTTTCCCCCATTTTTTTCTAAAATACTTACAGCTTGTTTATTGAAATTAGTTTTAAAAACCTCTTTACCAGACACTTCACATATAACTTTCATGTTTGGCAAAATAACATTATTCTGTTGTGATTTATATATTCCTTGAAAAAAAGGATCTTTTAAATCTGGTAATTGCACTTTCTCGGCAGATACTCCTATTGTATCTTTGCGAACGTTTACACCTTTAAAACCTAATTCTGTTAGATTTTGCTGCAAAGATATTTTCGCAAAACCAAGACCTGGATTTACAACAACAGTTTTGTGAGCATTTACTAATTCGTTAGCAATGGAGACCAATGTTGAGTTTGCTTCTTCCAAACCATCTATTATCAACATATCTGCGTTTTTGAGTTCTCCATAATTTATATTTCTAAAATCATAGGTTTTAAGATTATAGGTTTCATCTTTTGAGAATATATTATTGTAAGTATTTGTATACTGGCTACTTATCACAACTACCTCTAGTGGTTTCACTGACTGTATTACCAGATTATAACTATTATCAAAACTCAAAGAATGATCCTCTATAGTTACTTTGTATGCAGAATATGATTTTTGAGATGCTAAAAATTTAAATTCAACTATTTTTTTTTGTTGAGCCCCAAGAGATATTTTTGCTGAGCCAATTTGTACACCTTCCAAATTTAAATTTACAGGCATATCCAGCAGCTCTTCATCACCAGAATTAACCACAACAACTTTCAATACAATTTGTTCTCCTTTTAAAACAATTGGGTTTTCTAAAAACGCAGTATCAATGTAAGCATTTGAAATATTTTTAGGATTTGAACTCAATATTTGAGTACGAATATTTACAGGAAAATTAAACTCTTTAAAAGATGATTTTTGCAAATCACTCATCATGTAAACCTGTATATTTTTTTCAACACCTAGTCTCTGTGCATTAACGAGAAGTTTTTTATGAGCATCTTCCAAGGTTCTAGATTTATCAGAAAATCCTATTTCTGTTAATCGATCTTTGAGCTGTTCTCTACTTAAAATATTTTCATCAGATTGCTTAAAATCTGCATCCAAAAACAGAAAACGAGCATTTGAAGGAGCATTAGCCAGATTATCTTGAAGTTTTTTTACTGACTCTGAAAGCATGTCTGACTCCCCAGTATTCACTTGCATACTTTGCGTATTATCTAAGTAAATTCCAATAATATTAGTTGGCAAAGTATCCGTTTCAAAATAAGGACGAGCAAAAGCCATTACCAAAAAAAACAAAAATAAAATCCTAGCTATCAAAATAAGCAAATGCTTAATTTTTTGATTTTTATTTACTTCAATTGTTGCGTTTTTGACAAATCTCAAATTAGAAAAAAATACTAATTTGGGTTTTCTAAAATTAAATAAATGTATAACAATTGGCACTAGAATAGAAACTAATCCAATTAAGTACCAAGGTGAATAAAATGACATATTTAAAAAAATAACGTAAATATAAGAATTCATTAATTTTATTACCAAAATTCAAAATATTTAATTTACACACAAAAAAGATTTAACAGCAATTATTGTATTTTTTATATTATAAATATACACATTGAACGATTTTAATCCAATAATAAAATAACCGATTACTAACGAATACGTAATTTTACGTACATTTAGAAATTAAAACACAATAAAATTAAATCCAGTTACTCAAAATTGATTAAAGTAATTAAAAATAGTTTGATTGTTGTTTGAAAATTTTGTTACTTTGTAAAAAGTGGTTAAAAGGGAATCTATTTTATTTAAATGTCCGTATATGGACTACTAACGTATGAAGCATTTTAAGTTTTTAATATTTACAACACTATTACTTATAACAAACACCTTTTATGGTCAACCACCAAACTGTGACTGTCATTTAGAAGATTTCCTTGGAGAAGCTGACCCAAAAGCAGCTTTTGAAGCTTGTATGGCGGCAGACCCTAACTGTGATACAGATATACCCGTAAATCAAAATATTGTATTTTTAATTGTAGCTGGTTTAGGTTATTTAACATATACAAACTACAAAAAACTTAGTCCTTTAAAAAAGTAAGAAATCAATTAAATTCTTCTACTACTTTCAGAGAACTAATAGGCAAAGAAAAACCCGTTTTACTTCTTTCAATTATAACTGAAGGCAGATATTTTTTGGCAACCTCTTTTAATAAATATTTACTTACAAACCCATTTACTTTTAAGCTATCAGGTACTGTAGATAAATAATCTATCAACTCATTATCCAGATAAGGTACTCTTACTTCAACACCATGTTGCATAGATGCTTTATCTGTGTACAATAAATTTTGAGAGGCCAAATAATATTTTTGATCTAAAAAAAGTATCTTCTCTAATAACGAAGAGCCCTCCAATAGCTCCAACTCTCTTAAAATCTTTTTAGTTTTCTGTAATTGAGAGATTTCTGAATACTTTTTACTAGACAACAAGCTAACCAAAAACTTATGGTCTTCAGGATTATCAATTTCTATCAATTTCTGTATTCTTTGTATAGATTTTAAATTCTTAGTGATTGGCAAATTACAAATGAGTTTAATGAACCAATTAGGATATTTATGTAGTTTTTCACGAACATAAATAGCAACATGTCTTCTGTACCCACCAAAAACCTCATCAGCACCTAGTCCACTGATTAACACCTTAACTCCATTTTCTTTAGCTTTTTGAGCTATATAGTAAGTATTAAGAGCCGACAAATCAGCAATAGGTTCTTCTACTATTCTGTTGATTTCTTTTATAGAATCTATGTCTTCGGGAACGTCAACATACTGAGAATAAAAACCATATTTGGTAGAAATCATTTGAGCATACGGAAAATCATCTTCAAAACCTAAGTGTGCGGTTTGCTGATTCATTGTAAAACACGCAATATGTTCCATCCTAAAACTCCTTTTTGCCATTGCGGCCAAAAGCGAACTATCTAAACCACCCGACAAAAAGAATCCAATGGGCACATCTGCTATAAGTTGGCCAGAAAGTGATTCTTTTAACAAATCATGAGTATGCTGCACAATAGTTTCTTCAGAATCCTTGATATATGTTTTTTTAGAATATAAATCTATGTATGGCCGTAAATCAATAGAATTTGTAGAAATATTTAGTTCTAAATAATGCCCAAGAGGCAACATTTTAAGACCTTTAAATGGTGTAGCTGACTCTATTGATGATTTATATACTTTATAATCTTCTAAATTATCTGCGTCTAAATTAAAACTTAAACCAAAATCTTTGAAAACTTTAATTTCTGAAGAAAACGAAAAAATAGCTTGAGTGTTGTGATAATATAAGGGTTTAATTCCAAATCTATCTCTGCCTAATATAATTTTATTTTCTAAGCTGTCGTAAAATGCGAAGGCAAACATTCCATTCAACTTTTGAATAAACTGATGCCCGAATTGTATCAAACCATACAATAATGTTTCGGTGTCTGAGTTTGAGTTAAAAACTCGTTTATCTATAGATTTTCTTAAACTTAAGTGGTTGTAAATTTCACCATTATACACTAATACATACCTTCCACATTCGGAAACCATGGGCTGACTTCCAAGATCTGTCAACTCTAGAATTTGCAATCTAGTATGATAAAATGTCACATTGTTTATTGAAACACAACCTGACGTATCTGGCCCTCTGTGCTGAAGAGATTTTAAAACATCCTGGTTATTAATTTTACTAAAATTGGACAGTTCTAAATCTACAAATCCAGCAATTCCACACATATTATATTATTTCCTAGCGAAAAATCTAAATATTTTCACAAACATAGAAAAGCTAAATGAGAGGATAGAAACTATGCTCGTAAAAACTATTGCAAATAACATCAAAAAAGGATACATAAGCGAAAAGAAAATATTAAAAGCAAAATACTTCCATGTTTTCTTTTCTGGTTCTGATGAAGGGATAGGCGAAATGATTTGATGCATAACTTTAAAATTTATGAGTCTACCAACATATTATTGATAGACTCTATGAATGTTTAAACTATTTTTTAATGGATTTGAACAACTCAAATCCGACAATTGCAACTAAAGAGATCAGCATTAATACAGAACAAATCAAACTCACACTATAACCCTTTTTATAAGACGGCGACTCAAAACTAAACTCTATAGTATGCTTTCCTGCAGGTATCTCTAACGCTCTCAAAACATAATTCACTCTCTTTACGTTCACTTCTTTGCCATCTATTTTGGCAGTCCAGCCAAAAGGATAGTAAATCTCAGAAAAAACAGCAAGACCGTTTTGAGAATTATTCGCTTCGTATGCAAGCTTGTTGGGCTGGTATTCTTTCAAACTTATAGATGCCGAAGAATCTACAGTATATGTTGTAGCAGCGGTAGTAAACTTTGACTTATCCATAATAGCTTGATTTTTAGGATCAAAACCTTTTAATGCCGCAATTTCTTCATCTGGATTGGCCACATATTTTACATTTTTCACAAACCATGCATTACCTAAAGCATCCGGATTCAGCCTTACGGGCATACGCTCATCATTTACTATAATATATTTTGCATTCAGCATATTTATTACTGCAAAATTATTTTCTTGCAAATGCTTTTCTATCAAATCTTGATATCTACGCAACTTTGCAGGATTGTACCCACCAAGCGACTTATGAAAGTAAGATGTTTGTGCGTCTGTAAACGGATTTCTTTGAAGATTATAGACCCTGTAATGCAATGTTTTATCTTGCAAAATCTGTTCATCTATAGCTGTTTTTTCAAAATTTTGAGCTTCTGTAGGTTCTACAAAAGTTTCTTCGTTCAAATATCTTCTATCTACACCCAGCAAATCAAAAACTACTAATGCAAATAGTAGATATACCAGAATGTTTTTCTTAAACGACTCTTTAATAACCGCAAAGTAAATCAGCCCAAACGCTATAGCAACAAGTATTAATGATCTGAAGAAATCTGAGTTAGCCAAACTTTTTCTATGATCTCTAAGCATTTCAATAACCTGAGGACCATTAGATTTCATTATTTCTTCATCATAGTTTGCACTATAATTCATAGTTAATATAGCCAAATAGGTAATTGCAAACAATGAAGCTATGGCAATCAACCCATTCTTAAATTGCTTTTTGTTAAGATCAGACCATACTTCTTTAGTTACTAACTCATGCAAACCCATAAGTGCTAAAACTGTAATAGAAAATTGAGATAGCATAATAGCCATCATTACAGATCTAAACTTATTAAGACCAGGTACAAATTCAAATAGCAAGTAATTAACTTCCGCTAAATTTTTACCCCAAGACAACACAAAGCCAACAACCGTGATAACAACAAAAGCCCATTTGATATTATTTTCAACAATAAACAAAGCCATAATAGCAAGTGCAACAATAATAGTACCTATATAAATTGTACCCGCCGCAATTCCTAAATCTCCATGATACAGAGGATATCTCACTTTTTCACCTGATGATTTATCTACAACTGGCTCGTTACTACTACCTCCATAAATACCTGGTATCCACAAAGTAGATGTTTCTCCTAAACCATAGCTATATTCAAAGGCGTAACTTTTGTCTATACCGCTTGAGTTTTCTTTTTGAGGATCATGCAATTCAGACTTACCACGAATAGAATAATCTGAATATTCTTGTGTAGTTAATAATGCTGATGTATTTGTACCCAAACCTATGACTGCTCCAACAACTAAAGCTAAAACAGGCTTTATCAAGCTTGAAAATTCTTTAGTTCTAATACCTTCTATCACAAAATATAGTCCATATATAAAACTCCCCACCAATGCATAATAAGTAATTTGAAAATGGTTAAACACCAAATTGGTTGCTATACCCGTAGCTAATAGAACACCACCCAATAGATAATTTTTATTTTTAAACGCATAAGTAATCCCCGCAAACATAAGTGGTATGGTTGCATAAGCGTTTAGTTTAGCATTGTGACCCGCTATCAGTGACACTAGATTAAAAGAAGCATACGCATACGCGAAAGCTCCTATAATAGCCACCCAAGGACTAAACCCTAGACTGACCATCAAAATATAAAAACAAAGTAAAGACACCACTGTTTGCACCACGGGTGGTTTGAGATGATCGTAAAAAGTACTTAGAACATAACCAGACTTGTTACCTTCATGTACCAAACTCACAAAATAAGAAGGCATACCACCAAACATTGAGTTGGTCCAATGCGACTGTTGCCCATTGTGATGCTCTTTGTAATCAATTAATTCTTGTGCCCCTCCTCTCCACTGGGCAATATCGTGTTGTTCTAAAACCTTACCTTGAAAAGAAGGTTTCATAAAAAAATAGGTAATTAAAAGTACTATTGCAATAACTACAATATGAGGCAGAGCTTTTTTGAGAAACATGTTCTTAACTTAAATCTTGAAATTAAACAAAATTAAGAATATTATTTCAAGTACAAAAGCTTATGTGTAAGTATAAAAGAAAAAGGGTCAGCTGTTTGCTGACCCTTTAAGATGTGGTGTGAGAGGGAATCGAACCCCCGACACAAGGATTTTCAGTCCTTTGCTCTACCGACTGAGCTACCGCACCATTTTAATCGTTACGTAACCCGTGTTACATCTGGTGGTGTGAGAGGGAATCGAACCCCCGACACAAGGATTTTCAGTCCTTTGCTCTACCGACTGAGCTACCGCACCATTGATTAAAACTATAACCGTTTAATCGGGATGCAAAGATAGAGACATTATTTTATTTTACAAATTTTGACTACTTATTTTTTATTAAATTTATAATCAATCAACGTCTTTTCCCATTAAATTTCCATATCTATGATAATTATGCGATATACTTTGCTCTGAAAGATAATTTAACAATTCAAAACGCCCTATAGCTACAGGACTTTTATAATTAAAATACACATTAGGTTTTTGAATTTTCTTTATTTGTTCAAGCTCATTTATGGACTTATTCATGATCCTATATTTGAAATTATCATGCAACTCTCCAACTAATTCGTTCCAAGTACTGAGCCTATACACCTCTATATTTAATAAATTTAATTCATCCAAAAATTTAATTTTATTGACATGCAAAACTTGTAAGGGCACTTTTAAAGTAATAGCTGCCAAATAAATCAGACATAGTTCTTTAAAACTTGTTTCTTCATCCACTGTAACCACAATTTTAAAGGGCTTTAGATATTTAAACACATTACTTTGACCTCTAACATTGCCCATTTCTTGTTCTTTAGAGAAAAGAAGTTCATTTTGAATTTCAAAATCTTGAATAGCAAACTGCAATTCAGACTTTTCTGCATCCTTAAAACATTTAGAAACTTTTTGAAGATATTTCAATTCATGTTCTTTTTCTACAGACAACTCAGACAACTGTGGCCGTAAGAACTGAGTGATATAATTAGGCCCACCGGCTTTCAATCCTTGACCAAAACTTGACATCTTGAGCCCTCCAAAAGGTTGTCTTTGTACAATAGCACCTGTTGTAGATCTGTTAATGTAAAGATTTCCAGCAATTATATTTTGTTTCCAAAACTCTATTTCATCTGCGTCTAAAGTTTCTATTCCACTGGTTAAACCAAATTTGGTAGAATTGACTATATCCACCGCATGTGCTAAATCGTTTGCACAAATTACTGACAAAATAGGAGCAAACAACTCATGTTGAAATGCAAGATCATGCGGATCAACACCCCAAAGAACACCCGGATACATCTGATACTCATTCAACGTCGGGGTTATCAACCATCGTTCATCCTCATTTACAGTCAAAACTTTAAGAACATGTTCATTTGGCAATTGTATTAAAGGCCCTATTTGAGTTGACATATCCCAAGGAGAACCCACTTTTTTACTTTCTACAGCATCTTTTAGAGCTTTTTTAAAATTTTCATCATCAAAAACTTCTTTTTCTAACACCAGCAATGAAGTAGCAGAACATTTTTGTCCGGAATTACTAAATGCAGAATGTATAATATTTTTAATAGCTTGTTCTCTGTCTGCGAGAGCGGTAACAATAGTTGCATTTTTGCCGCCAGTTTCTGCAAACAATTTAAGCTCTGGATTCCTTTTAAGTAAAAACTGTGCGGTATCAGTGCTGCCTGTTAATATTACAGCATCAAACGTATTACCGCTAGACAAATACATATCCAATACATTTTCTTCACAAGGCATAAAATAAAGTGCGTCTTTAGGCATACCAGCCTCCCATAAGGCTTGGCACAATACGTATGCACACGCAGCTGTATTTAAAGACGGTTTCAGCACCACTACATTACCTGTAACTAAAGACGCCAATACGCCCCCAGCTGGTATAGCTATAGGAAAATTCCACGGAGAAAGTACCAAATTGATCCCACCTTGAGCATAAGTAGTTTGATTTACAAGCAAAAGTTCTGTCATAGAATGTGCGTAATAATTTGCAAAATCTACTGCTTCAGAAACTTCCGCATCTAGTTCTTTTACTAATTTACCGGCTTCGGCCAAGCCAATACCTATCAGATCTCCTCTGTATTTTTGTAAACTGACGGCCACATTTCTGAGAAGATTTATTCTTTCGTAAACAGAAAATGTGTACCATGAAGATTTTTTGTATGAATTTAAAATATACTTGTAGTCATGCACATCTGCCAACTGATACAACCAGGGCATTTTACCTTGATAATTATTTTGAGAAATAGTAAAAAGCTGTTGTTTTGTGATAGAAATAGGAATTACAGATTTACCCAAAACATTATCAGTATTTTTCCAATTTTTAACTATCTCATGTATCCATGTTCTATTCTGCTCCAGTACCCAGTCTGTATCAGGTACGTTTACAAAACCAATCTCTTGTTTCTGATATTCTTCGTTATTTCTATTTTGTTTTCTATTTGGTTCGTTAGACACCTGTGGTATCATTTCCACAGAAGCCATAAATGTACTTTCTAACGATCGCCACTGCGGATGATCTGGATGCAAACCAAGTCCTTCTTTCAAAAAATTCCCCGACGCGGTACCTTCATCTAGTCTGCGTACTAAATATGCAATTGCATTCAAAAAATTTTCTTCTTCTACAAGTGGAGTGTATAACAAAACTTGTACATGCAAATTTAACAACTCAAAAACCAAAGCTTGAGCCATACCCTCTAACATTTCAAAATCTACACTAGACGCCAAATTTCTTTGTTTCACTATAGAAACAGCATATGCTAGTTCAAAAACATTATGCGAAGCCACTCCCACTTTTATACTTTCACAAGACTGAGGAGTTAACAAAGCTTGAAGCATTTTTTTATAATTAGCGTCGGTTTGTATTTTTTGAGAATAAGTAACCAGCGGCCATCCGTGCAATGACGCTTCTACTTTTTCCATTTCCATATTGGCACCTTTCACAATTCTAATTTTAATGGGAGCTCCGCCGTTTTTAACTCTTTCTTGTGCAAACTGCTGTAAGTCGAGCAAATATTTATACGAATCTGGGATGTACGCTTGGAGTACAATTCCTGCACAAAATGAAGAAAATTCATGCTTAGATAATGTTTGTATGAAAGCATCAACTGTAAGAGACATGTCTCTGTACTCTTCCATATCCAAGTTAATAAATTTCCATACCCCTGTTTTCTGAAAAATCTTTAACAAATGGTTATACAATATGGACAGTCTATCTACAAGAATATTTAAGGTGTGATCATAGGCTAAGGAATCTATTTGAGAATAAATAGTTGAAATTTTTACAGAAACATAGTTTACGTCAGGATCATTTAATAAGAGTTTATATTTCTCTAATCTTTCATTGGCTTCCATTTCTCCTAACAAAGCTTCACCTATCAAATTGATATTTAATTTTACATTCTGTTTAGTTCTATCTTTTACCAATTTCTTGAAATGCTCGCTCCCTTTTACAAAAACTACCGACTGTGTAATTTCTGCAATTTTATGTTGCATGAGCGGAATACTAATAGACGGGAATCTATATCCTAAAAGTTGAAAAATACGAATCAATTGCCTTTCTACAGCACTGAAAATAATCCAATTATCAATGTTTGAGTGAAATATTTTTTTCACAAAGCCTGCCGAAACAGCCAAATTATTTGTGCGGAAAGCAACATCTAATAAATTTATTAAAAATGGTTTAGATTTAGGAAAATCTAAGATAGGTTGTAACCTTTTAGAAAATGCTTGTGGGTATTTATGGACTTCGTTATTAACCTGAATAGATTTTGCAAGACCAAGAACTTCAAAAAAATTATTTTTAGGATCCATAACACATTACTATTATGGATGTGAGTACGCAATAATACGGTAGAAGTTATAAGTAAAATTTCTAAAACAAAAAAAGCCTTGCAAATGCAAGGCTTTTTCTTTGCTGTACTCAGAAAATCTTAGTGAGCAGCTGGAGTTTTTGCAGCTGAATCAGCTTTAGCAGTAGTATCAGCAGGTGCAGCTGAAGAATCAGCAGGAGCAGCAACTGAAGAATCAGCAGGAGCAGCTACAGCAGTAGTGTCAGTAGTAGTAGCTTCTTCTTTTTTACCACAAGAAGACAAAGCAACTAAACCAGCGATTGTTAAAACAGCGAATAATTTTTTCATAACAGTGAACTTTTAAAATTTTTATTTTGTAGATTTTAGTGGTGCAAAATTAATTAATATTTCTAATTGTGCAAATATTATTTTACTTTTTTCTAAAAACTAACGTAATAGGTACGCCTTCAAATCCAAAGTTTTCTCTAATCTTATTCTCAAGAAATCTTTGATAACTATCTTTTACGTATTGCGGTAGATTACAAAAAAATGCAAACGTTGGACTTTTGGTAGGCAATTGAGTAACATATTTTATTTTGATATATTTACTTTTCACCGATGGCGGCGGAAAATTCTCAATTATTTGCAACATTACTTCGTTTAATTTATTAGTAGAGATTTTCTGTGTTTTACTCTCATACACTTGCTCCACTTTTTCTAAAACATCAAAAATACGTTGCTTATTCAACACCGATGTAAATATAACTGGGTAATAGTCAATAGGCATGGTTTTATTTTTAATAAAATCTTCGTATTGCTTTGCCGTATTGTGGTCTTTCTGGTATAAATCCCACTTATTCACCACCAACACTATTCCCTTTTTGTTTTTGTGAGCAAGTGCTAATATGTTTAAATCTTGAGATTCTATACCTTGGGTAGCGTCGAGCATTACTACGCACACATCAGAATATTCTAAAGAACGAATACTTCTCATTACGGAGTAAAACTCTATATCTTCCTTAACTTTAGTTTTCTTACGAATTCCAGCAGTGTCAGTAATTACAAACTTTTTACCATAAGCATTATACAGTGAATCTATAGAGTCTCTAGTAGTACCCGCTATATCAGTTACAATGGATCTATCTTCTCCCAAAAGACAGTTCACAAATGACGATTTACCCACATTGGGTCTTCCTAAAATAGACACTTTGGGTATACCCTCATACGGATCTTCATATTCATGCTCTGGGGTCATGTGTTTAATGGCTTCATCTAAAAGTTCGCCAGTTCCAGACCCATTTTGAGAAGAAACCGTATATACTTCACCCATTCCTAAACCATAAAACTCACCTGCATAATTTGATTTATTAGGCGTATCAGCTTTGTTGGCAATTAAAAACACAGGCTTTTTCGATCTTCTAATATATTTGGCAAAATCCTTATCTAGATCCGTGATACCTTCAGTAATATCTACCATGAAAAATATCACAGCCGCTTCGTCTAGAGCAAGTTTAACCTGATTTCTAATTTGTTCTTCAAAAATATCATCAGAATTTACGACATATCCTCCTGTGTCTACTAATGCAAAATTCACACCACACCATTCAGAATATCCATAGTTACGATCACGAGTTACTCCTGGCTGATCATCCATGATCGCATTACGCATACCCGTTATTCTGTTAAAAAAGGTAGATTTGCCCACATTAGGACGACCTACTATTGCAATTAAATTTTTCATTTCTTGTTTTTTAAACTTAAGACAACCTAGTCTTTTGTGTTATACCCAAATTTTAATAATGCTTTCTCTTTACTTCTCCAATTTGGTTCTACTTTCACATGAGTTTCTAAGTGAATCTGTTTCATAAAGAATGCTTCCATTTCTTTGCGGGCCTGTATGCCTACTTTTTTAAGAGCACTACCTTTATGACCTATAATTATTCCTTTTTGACTGTCTCTTTCTACATATATCTCAGCCATTATTTTAATAATATTGTCGGTCTCTTTAAAAGAGGAAATCACCACTTCTGTGCTATACGGAATTTCTTTCTGATAATTAGTTAAGATTTTTTCTCTTATAATTTCAGCAGCGAAAAATCTCTCCGGCTTATCTGTAAATTCTTCTTTATCAAAATAAGGAGGATGTTCTGGTAAAAGCTCAATTATTCTAGGCAAAATTCCTTCTACGCCAAATTTCTCTATAGCTGATACCGCCATGGCATCTTTACTTTGAACTATTTCTTTCCAAGCGTTCAATTTTGTTTCAACTTCTTCTTGGTTAGATGTATCAATCTTATTCAAAATAAGCAATATTGGCTTCTGCGAATTTTTAATATTTTCTATAAACTCATCTGTTTCTGGAGTTTCGCCAACCTCTTTTATCAACAAAATCACATCAGCATCTTCTATAGAAGTAGTTACAAACTTCATCATAGATTTATGTAATTCATATTGAGGTTTTAATACTCCTGGTGTATCAGAATAAATAATCTGAAAATCTTCTCCATTAATAAAACCCATGATTCTATGTCTGGTAGTTTGTGCTTTTGCAGTAACAATAGAAAGTTTTTCTCCTATGAGTGCATTCATAAGAGTTGACTTACCCACGTTAGGTTTACCTACTATAGATACAAAGCCTGCTTTATGTGATTTCGGTGGATTCATAAAAATTTTTACAAAAATAGTTTTTTATTCTGAAAAAACCTCATACCTTTGCAATCCAATTACAGCGCGGGATGGAGAAGTTGGCATCTCGTTGGGCTCATAACCCAAAGATCACAGGTTCGAGTCCTGTTCCCGCTACTACACAAAGCCTTTGATTCTCAAAGGCTTTTCTTTTTTACAAGTATTTATTTTTTTAGAATTCATAAAATTCAATTCTTAACAAAATACACAATTTTTCTTTTCAAATCCATTTAAAAATTGAGTATAATTTTACTAATCTTAAAAGATAGATAGTTTTAATATTTATTAAATAATAAATGTAACTTTTTAAAGAATTTAGAGTTTAAATACTCATAAATTTTTTAAAAATGAAAATACTTGTTTGTATCAGCCATGTGCCAGATACTACCTCTAAAATCACTTTTACTGATAATAACACAAAATTAAATACATCAGGAGTAACGTTTGTTATAGGCCCTTATGACGAATATGCACTTTCAAAAGCAGTTGATATAAAAGAAGCCTCTGGAGGTGCTGCACATATTACGGTACTAAACGTAGGCGAAAGCGAAACGGAAGCTACCTTAAGAAAAGCACTAGCTATAGGGGCTGACGAAGCAGTGAGAATACATACAACACCCAAAGATTCATTACATGTTGCTACTCAAATAGCCAATTATGCCAAAGACAAAAACTTTGATTTAATTCTTATGGGTCGTGAAAGTATTGACTATAACGGAGGTGTAGTACACAGTATGGTGGCTGAACTTCTTGATTTACCATCGGTTACACCTATCATGAGTCTTAAGTTAGATGGCAAAACTGCAACGGTTGCCCGAGAGATAGAAGGCGGTAAAGAAATATTAGAATTGAACCTGCCATTTGTTGCAGGCTGCCAAGAACCTATTGCAGAATGGAAAATACCAAACATGAGGGGCATTATGAGTTCAAAAAGTAAGCCATTGAGCGTAATTGAACCTGTTAATAATTCAAGTTCTATATCATATAAAGAGCTTGAATTACCACCAGCAAAATCTGGTTGCAAAATAATAGATGCTTCAAATGTAGAAGAATTGGTATCGTTATTAAAAAATGAAGCAAAAGTAATTTAACATCAACCTCAAAAAACGAAATAATCATGTCAGTTTTAGTTTATATAGAAATTGCGGATGGAGCAATCAAAAAATCATCGTTAGAAGCTGTTTCTTTTGCAAAAGCAATGTCAAATGATGTTTTTGCTGTTTACATTGGCAACACAAATGGATTAAACTTAGCATCATTAGGCACTTTCGGTGTCAATAAAGTATTTCATGTTACAAATACAGAATTAGCCAACCCTAATGTTCAAGCATATACCTCTGCTGTAAAAGATGTTGTAGATACTTGTGGTGCAGACAATGTAGTATTTGCGAAATCCTCATTTGCGGATCCAATAGCTGCAAGACTAAGTATTAAATTAGGTGCAGATATCATTACCAATATCTCCGAATTACCTAAAGGAGGCACATTCAAAAGATCTATTTTTACTGGCAAAGGTTTTGCAAATGTAGAATCTAGTGGCAATAAAAAAGTTATGGTTTTAAAGAAAAACGCCGCTAACATCCTTGAAACCAATGGAACGGCTACGATTGAAACAATAAACGTACAGATAAAACAAAACGACTTTGTTATAAAACAAAAAGAAGTACAAAAAACGAGTGGTCAAGTTCTATTACCTGAAGCAGAAATTGTGGTTTCTGGCGGTAGAGGCTTAAAAGGACCAGAAAACTGGGGAATTATTGAAGATTTAGCTAAGACTTTAGGCGCTGCAACGGGCTGTTCTAAACCAGTTTCAGACTTAGATTGGAGACCTCACCACGAACACGTAGGACAGACTGGTGTTAAAGTGAGTCCTAACTTATACATAGCCGTGGGTATTTCTGGTGCTATTCAACATTTAGCTGGAGTTAATTCTTCAAAGTGTATTGTTGTTATTAACAAAGATCCAGAAGCACCGTTTTTTAAAGCAGCCGACTATGGTATTGTGGGTGATGCTTTTGAAATATTACCTAAGCTAAATGAAGCTTTTAAGAAATCACTATAACTAACATATATTTAACACAAAAAAGTGGACTGTTTCTAATGGTTCACTTTTTACGTTTTATATAGGCTTGAAAATGTTAATCACGAGATTATTGACCTAATTTATTGTAATAAAAGTATTTGAAAAAATGTCATATTACTAATTCGGTTTAATATAAATATATTTTGAATTGAGTTTAACTAAAAAATTTTAACTAAATGATAAAAAAAGAGGCTGCTTCGAACGAAGCAGCCTCTTTTTTTTACCGTAATTTATTGATTATTTAGTAATTACTAATTTTTCAGAATGAATTAAATTAGAATCACTATTTAAATTAATCATATAAACACCACTATCAAGATTAGATAAATCTATTTTTTCTTGAGATACATTTTGAGAATGAACCAAAGTACCATTCATATCAAAAACATTCAAAGTGGAATTTAATGAATTGCTTATTTTAACAACTCCTGATGATGGATTTGGATACACAGAAACATTATTTTCAAGAGTTACATCTGTTACATCAGTAACAATAGTAATTTTCACTTTAGATGATTTAGCATTATTAGACTCGTTAGACTCTGTTAAAACATTAAAGTAATCAGCTACTGAAAGAATGTAATATGTACCAGCTGCTAAACTTGATGGTATTGCAACTGAAGAATTTACATTAGTTGTTCCGCCAGCTCCTAAATATGTTGTACTTATATTATTTAAGTACACATCATTGCTAGAATATACCGAATCTGAAGACAATACAAATGCAGTGTTTGTATTATAAGAAGCACTCGTATTTCCTATATTCTTAACAACACTAGATAATTGTAAAATAGAACCTGTAGTAAATGTGCCTGTTGGGGCAGAAATTGAGCCAATAATATAATCAACAAATGAAGTTGCAATATTTATTTTTAAAGCCTTTTTGTTATTGTTTTCATTTGTCTCTGCAACATTGCCATTATAATCAGCAATTGCTAACAAATAGTATTGACCTGGTAAAACCGTAGAACTAATATAAAGAGAAGGAGAAATTGTGTAATCACTAGCATCTGAATAATTTCCATAAGAATAACTCAAATAAGTATCGTCGCTACTATAAACAGAATCTGATGACAAATAGAACCCAACATAATGATAAGATGAGGTTGATGTTACACTTCCATTATTACCTTCAACTACTGTAGGGTACACATAAGTACCACCAGAAAGTATGTTTGTAGTTGGCAAAGTAAATGACTTTATATAGTAATCAGTTGTAGGATTCACACAAGATACTCTTACCCATTTAGTATTATTATTTTCGTTAGTTTCAGTTGCATAACCAGAATAATCTGCTTTAGCAATAATATAATAAGTCCCATTTGTAATAGTGCTAGGTATATACAAACTCACCGAAGAAGTAACAGAATCATTTGCATAATGATATTCACTTTCACTACCTAAATAAGTATCAACAGAAGTATTCAAAACAGTATCAGTTGACAAATAATAGCCTGTGTATGTATATGCTCCTGGGTATGAAGTACCTATATTATATTCTACTGTTTTAGGATAATAATAGTTTCCAGCAGAAATTGACGAAGGCATTGACAATTTTTTAATTACTAGATCCACAAATGGAGTTACTACGTTTATTCTGATTGCTTTTGAGTTATTATTTTCATTGGTTTCAAAAATTGTACCTGAATAATCAGCAACTGCAATTAAATAGTACGCTCCTGTAGGTGTAGTAGAAGAAATATAAACACTAGGTGCAAATGACGCACTACCACCTGAAGTAATTGAAGAAATTGAACTATAAGTAAGATATGTATCTCCAATACTTATGATTGAATCTGATGACAAATAAAAACCTACATAGTTATAAGAACTAGTACCTGTTGATCCTAAATTTATTTCACTACCCGTTGGATAAATATAATTTCCAGCAGAAACATTTGAACTAGACAAAGCAAAAGAACTAATTGCTAAATCAATATTAGGAGATACTACATTTATTTTTAATGCTTTAGAATTGTTGTTTTCATTTGTTTCAGTTACATAGTTACCATAATCACAAACAGCAATGATATAATATGTACCATTAGCTGTGCTAGATGGTATATACAATGAAGGTGTATTCAATACTGTTGAGTTTGCACTAACAGAAATTGAATAATAATTCAATTGAGTATCCCCAATACTGTACGTACTATCTGTAGACAAATAATAATATACGTATGTAGAAGCAGACGTATTACCATTATTTGCAACTGTTAAATAAGGATAAAAATACTGTCCAGATGTAACAGAAGTGTTCTGTGGAATAAAACTAGTAGGAACAATATCTACAACAGGTGCTGTTACAGTAATCCTTAAACTTTTTGTATTATTGTTTTCATTTATCTCTGTCTCATAATTATTATAATCAGCTACAGCTATTATATAATATGTTCCTGGTGTTATAGATGAAGACAAATAAAGTGATGGACTTAATGAAGTAGAAGAACCAGCAGATAAATAAACAGATGACGAATATGAAAGCTGTGTATCTCCAATACTATAAACAGAATCTGTAGATAAATAATATCCTACATAACTGTAGTTAGAAGTATAAGTACTACCTTGGTTTTTCACTACTACACTAGGATAAAAATAATTTCCGTAAGCAACGTTTGTGCTTGTAGCACTAAAATTAGTTACCACCAAGTCTGATCCTGCAACCTGTACAGATATTTTTAAAGACTTAGTATTATTATTCTCATTTGTTTCAGTTACTGAACCAGAATAGTCTGCAACTGCAATTATATAATAATTACCTGTTGGAGTTGTAGATGGAATGTAAATACTAGGGCTAAAAGTTGTAAAAGAACCCGCAGCTAAGCTTGATGATGATGAATATGTAAGATATGTATCTCCAACATTGTAAGTTGAATCACTTGACAAATAGTATCCAATAGATGAACTACCAGACGCAGTTGTACCAGAATTCGACATTGAAACAGACGGATAAAAATAATACCCAGCAGATGTTATATTCGTAGTTGAAGTAAATGAACTAATTTTTAAATCCACATTTGGAGTAATAACATTTATTCTGTATGGTTTAAAATTGTTATTTTCATTTGTTTCTGTATTGTAAGAACCATAGTCAACGTATGCTACTATATAATATGTTCCTACTGAAATACCTGAAGGAATATAAAGACTTGGAGCATAAGAAACCGAATTTCCTGCAGACAAAGAACTTGAATACGAGTACGTTAAATACGTATCACCTACACTGTAAGTAGAATCAGTTGAAAGATAATAATAGGTATATATAGTACTTGCAGAAGTATTTCCTGTATTATATATGGATACTGTTGGGTAAAAATAAGACGCAGCAGTAACATTATTTGAAGTAGCTGTAAATGAACTTACAGTTAAATCAATTAATGGAGCAATTACATTTATTCTCAATGCCTTAGAGTTGTTATTTTCATTAGACTCTGAAACATAACTAGAGTAATCTGCTACAGCGATTAAATAGTATGTACCTGTAGTTAAAGTTGATGGCAAAGATATTGATGGCGACAATGAAGTTGTGTAGCCTGCAGATAATGAAGAAACATACGAAGATGTTAAATAAGTATCTCCAACACTATAAACCGAATCTGTAGACAAATAATATCCTACATAGTTATATGAAGAAGCTGAATTACCAACATTAGATTCAATTACTGATGGGTATACATAAGTACCCGCTGTTACCGATGTACTTGTTAATGTGAATGAACTTACTTTTAAATCAATTAATGGAGCAGTTACATTTATTCTTAATGCCTTAGAATTGTTATTTTCATTTGACTCTGAAACATAACTAGAGTAATCTGCTACAGCGATTAAATAGTATGTACCTGTAGTTAAAGTTGATGGCAAAGATATTGATGGCGACAATGAAGTTGTATAGCCTGCTGATAATGAAGAAACATATGAAGATGTTAAATAAGTATCTCCAACACTATAAACCGAATCTGTAGACAAATAATACCCTACATAGTTATATGAAGAAGCTACGCTTCCTACATTAGATTCTATTACTGATGGGTATACATATGCCCCCCCCTGTAACTGAAGTACTTGTCAATGTAAAAGAACTTACTTTTAAATCTGGTTTAGGAACTGACGTAACACAAGAAACTGTTGCTTCAAAACCACTGTAATTACTAGACCCATCTGAATAAAAATAAACTGTAAGAGCCCCTAATGAATTTGATGCATAAATTGTTGATGCTGGCAATGAAGTATAAGTACCTATCAGAGTTGCAGATGTAGAAGTTCCATCATAAATTCTTACATAATCATATCCACTTTCTACACTTAAACTAGCAAATGTCAAACCCACATAGTTACCAGTAACTGATGGATAAATTGTTAAACTCCCTGAAGAATAATTTACATAATTAGAAGATGGACCACCATTATCATACACTTTGGTAGAACAAGATGTAATTGAACTTGTTCCAGAAGAAGGTACAACAGAATAAGTAAGACCTGTTACTGTTAAAGCTTTTGCTTTTGTATTATTGGCTTCATTACTTTCTGTATTGTAAGCATAATAATCTTGAACAAAAATTATATAGTAATTACCACTTGGTTTATCCGTAGGGATAGTTAGAGTACTTGAACCCGATAGAGTCGTACCTCCAGATTGAGAACCCACATAGTAATATCCCAAATAAGTATCAGTTGAACTACTGTAAACCGAATCTGTTGACAAGTAATAAGCAACATAATTACTTGAAGACGAAGTATTTCCAATATTAGCAGAAACAAATGAACCGGTAACAGAACTTCCTGCACTAGCAGTAGTACTGCTTAAAGAAACAGAATTAAATCTCAAATCAATAGTTGGAGATGAAACTGTAACCTGTAGTCTTTTGAAATTATTTGCTTTGTTAGTTTCCGAAATATTAACACCACTGTAGTCAGCAAAAGCAAATAAATAATAGGTACCATTTGCAATTGAACTAGAGAAGTAAATACTTGGACTATAAGTATAACTTGCTCCAGATGACAATGAAGAAATTGACGAAGTTGTTAATTGCTGATCTGATACAGACAAAATAGTATCTGTACTCAAATAAAAGCCGGTATAACAACTTGATGCTGCAGCCGTACCAATGTTTGAAACAGTGTACGACGGGTAAAAGTACGATCCAGGACTAACTGATGTACTTGTGGCGGTAAACGATGAGATGATTAAATCTTGCCCCATCGTTATTCTCATAAATAGCATTAAGAGAATAAATGGTAAGAAAACTTTCTTTTTCATGTAATGAAATAAATACAATTCAAATACTAAGTTGATATATTATATATTGTAAAACAAATTATAGTATATAAAAAGGACAATTTGTTCAATAAATAATAATAAATATTAAATAAGTACAAAAACTAAGAAATCCTAGACCAAGTAGTAGCTCCTGATTTAAGGGTGGTCAAATACTTTCTTATGTTATAATTTTCAGGTAATAAAAAATCTGCATCTTGCTCTATTATTTGTTGAGCTGACTTTCTGGCTTCTTTAATAATCTCTTGATCTTGAGCCAAATTCGCAATTAATAAATCTAAAACACCACTTTGTTTGGTACCCGCTAAATCTCCGGGTCCACGTAGTTGCAAATCTACATCGGCTATTTTGAAACCATCGTTGGTATCACATAAGGTTTGTAGTCTTATTTTACTTTCTTTTGATATTTTATCTTTGTGCATCAAAATACAATAAGACTTTTCTGCACCTCGCCCTACTCTACCACGTAGCTGATGTAACTGAGCCAATCCAAATTTTTCAGAATTTTCTATTACCATAATTGTCGCATTAGGCACATTTACACCTACTTCTATTACAGTTGTAGCCACCATAATTTTGGTTTCTGCTTTTATAAAACGTTGCATTTCATATTCTTTATCAGCAGGTTTCATTCTGCCATGTACTATACTTACGGCAACATCTTTAAAATACCTCGTTATAGATTCATACCCGTCCATTAGATCTTTCATGTCTGTAGTCTCAGATTCTTCTATGAGTGGATAAACTACATACGCTTGCCGTCCCAATTGAATTTGCTCCTTTATAAAACCCAATACTTGCAATCTGGCTGCGTCTGTTCGTGCAGAGGTTTGTATGGGTTTTCTGCCGGGTGGCAATTCGTCAATCACAGAGACATCTAAATCACCGTAAACGGTCATTGCCAAAGTTCGGGGTATTGGTGTGGCTGTCATCACCAATACATGCGGATGAATATCTTTGTTTTTATTCCAAAGCTTAGCACGTTGAGCAACTCCGAATCTATGTTGCTCATCAATAACACATAAACCTAACTTTTTGAAAACAACTTTATCTTCTAACAAAGCGTGAGTACCAATAATTATTTTCAAATTACCCTCTGCCAAATCTGCTAATAACTGTTTTCTTTTAGAAGCTTTTGTGGAGCCTGTAAGTAAATCTATGGGTACACCAAGTTGTTCACAAAAAGTTTTAAGTCCTTGAAAATGTTGTTCAGCAAGTATTTCAGTTGGAGCCATCAGACAAGCCTGAGCTTCGTTATCTAAAGCCATCAACATTGAAATAAAAGCCACCATGGTTTTACCACTTCCCACATCACCTTGAATGAGTCTGTTCATTTGGTAACCTTTGTTTACATCTTCTCTAATTTCTTTAATGACTCTTTTTTGAGCATTCGTAAGTTGAAATGGCAAATAATTGGTGTAAAACAATTGTAATTTGGTTAGCTTATGAAAAACAAATCCTTGATTTTTTCTTTTGAAATTTACATTATCTGTCAATAATTTTAATTGAACATAAAACAATTCTTCAAATTTCAACCTTCTTGTAGCTTCTCTAAGTTCTGCTTGAGAAGATGGATTATGAATCCATTTCAAAGCATTTTGTTTAGATGTTAATCTGTATTTAGACAATAAACTTATTGGCAAATTTTCAACTATTTCATTAAAAACAATCTCTATTAAATTCTTTTGTAGACCATAAATCACCTTAGAATCTATAAAATGTGTTCTTAGTTTATCTGTTATAGAATATACAGGCTGCAAAAAACCAGTTAATTGTTTTTCATCGTCCCAAAGTTCTATTTCTGGATGCGTGACATTAAAAGATCGACCAAAAAGAGTAGGCTTCCCTATGATCAAATACTCTTGATGTACTTTTAATTTTTTTTCTAAAAAATGTACCCCTTGAAACCATACCAAATCTAAATAACCCGTTCCATCGGTTACTTGAGCAACAAGCCTATTCCCTAGTTTTTGTACACGTAAAATTTGTGCTTTTACTTGCACAAAACTCATGTCTTCATTTAGATTACGTATTTTATGAATCACAGACCGATCATCGTATCTAAATGGATAATATTGTAATAGATCTCCAAACGTAAAAATCCTCAACTCTTTTTGTAAAAGTTGAGCTCTTTGTGGACCTACTCCTTTAAGAAATTCTATATTTGACTGAAAAATAGTAGCCATTTAAAATTTTTGGCTTTAATTTTGAATACGAAATTAAAAATAATTGAATAAAATGATTAAAAGAATATTATTGAATGTGGTAGCATTGCTCCCAATTTTAGGTTTTTCACAAAAAGTAGAACCCATAGAAGCTTCAGAAAAAATTGGCGAAACGTTGCGTAACGGCATGGCTATCAGCCTGAAACTTAACGAAAAGATGGTTCAGAAAGGATGGGAAAAATTCTTAAAAGAACATGGAAAATTTGATGACAAAAAAGGCGAATACTCACAGCCATTAGGAGAATACAAAGAAATGACCGCAGGCACAGTAAGAGTGCTTTCAAAAGTTTTTGCAGGAAAAGATGGTTACGTTACTGTTTTTTGGGCAATAGACCTTGGTACCGAATATTTAAACTCCAACAGTCCTAAATGGCTTGTAGCTAAAAAAATGCTTCATGATTTTGGAGTTGCCATGTATATAGACGATGTGAACGAACAAGTTAAAGAAGCAGAAGGAGCAGTAACAGATGCTACCAAAAAACAAGACAAAAAAATAAAAGAAGGCGAAAACCTTGTAAGAAAAGTTGAAAATAACAAAAACGAAAAAGCTAGACTTGAACAAAAACTAAAAGATAATGCTCAAGAACTAATTGGCCTACAAAAAGCTCAAGAACAAAACAAACTTGACCAAGCAGAAGCCGCATCAGATGTTGAAAAAATGAAAAAAGCCGTAGAAGTTACTAAGCAAAAGCTTAAAGGCATTGAATAATCATACTACTCCCTTTTAAACAAAAATGGCTACCCTATTTGAGTAGCCATTTTTGTTTGTATTTAAAATAGAATTAACCTACCAATCCCATTTTAACAAAATCCTGAATGTCTATCATTCCAACAGGTTTGTTATCTTGAGTTACTACAATTGTATCTACTTGTTTTTCTTTAAAGATTTTAACAGCATCGTACAACAAGGCATCACCATTTACAGTGATAGGGCTACCAAAAGTCATGTCAGACATTTTGCTAGACAAGAATGCGTTACCATTTTCAGAGATTTTTCTTCTTAAATCACCGTCAGTGAACACACCAACTAAATTATTTGAAGCATCAACCACAGAAACAGCACCAAGACCGCTAGAAGTCATTTTAACTAATGCGTCTGTTACTGAATCGTTTATAGTAGCTGTAGTAGCATTTATGTTTGTTACCTCTTTTACACGCACAGTCATTAACTTAGTATGCTCAATGAACTGGTTTGTCCCTAGAGTAGTCAAATTGTTATCGTTTAATTTTTTAATAACCGTCCATGGAGCAGTACAAGTATGAACACCAAGTTCTAAGGCATTTCTCACGTGTTCTGTATGGCGAACAGAAGAGAACATGATTTTAGAATCATATCCGTATTTATTAACCACATCTAGAATCTGAGCAAAAAGAGTAAGAGCGTCGATACCATTATCTTGCATACGACCCGCAAGAGGGCAAATATACGTTGCACCTGCTTCCATAGCCATGTAAGCCTGATTTAATGTATAAACCAAATGAACGTTTGTTTTATATCCTTTATCAGAAAGTTTTTTAGCCGCTGCTACACCTATGTTTGATACAGGTATTTTAAAAACTGTATTTTGAGGATCAAGACCTAAAGCTATTTGTCTTTCTGCTTCAGCAAGAATTTCGTTTGGAGTGTTACCAAGTGCTTCAATTTGCAACACTGGCACCATTTTAGAAAGTTTTACTATGGCTGCATCTATATCAGTGATACCATGACGATGCATAAATGTGGGTGTAGTTGTAAGACCTGCAATGATACCCAATTGCATAGCTTCTTCTACTTCTTTAAAATCTACCGAATCTAAGTATAGTTCCATTTTTTATTTAATTATAAATTTTGAATTATAAATTTAAAATTACAAATCATAAAAAACTTGTAATTTATAATCTACCATTCAGAATCAATTTTCTTCTATTTCTCTTACTAAATTGTGAATATCAATTAATGGTTTCAAAAACTCTTCAAAGTCTGCTAATTTGTATTGGCTAGCTGCATCGCAAAGTGCTTTTGCTGGTTCTGGGTGAGTTTCTATAAATACACCATCTACTCCTGCCGCAACACCTGCTCTAGCAATAGTAGGCAAATATTGACGTGCACCTCCTTTAGGATCTGAACTTGGTATACCGTACTTTCTTATAGAGTGTGTTACGTCAAAAATAACCGGATACCCAAACTGACGCATTTCATAGAAACTTCTTGGGTCTACAATCAAGTCGTTATATCCAAAAGTATAACCTCTTTCTGTAACTAAAATATTGGTATTACCCGCAGCTTCAATTTTCTGCACTGGCTTTATCATATTTTCAGGAGCCAAAAATTGACCGTGTTTTATATTGATTGCTTTACCCGTTTTGGCTGCTTCTACGGCCAAAGTAGTTTGCATACATAAATATGCTGGTATCTGTATTATATCTAAGACATCTGCTGCCGCAGATATTTGATCAGGGTAATGAATATCAGAAACAATCGGCAAATTAAATTCTTTTTTAATTCTAGCTAAAATAGCCAATCCTTCGTCAGTACCTGGCCCTTGGAAAAAATCCACCGAACTACGGTTATCTTTCTGAAACGACGATTTGAAAATTAATGGAATGTTTAACTTCTCACTAACTTTCTTCAAGGTTTCAGCAGTATGCATCATTATGCTTTCTTCTTCCACCACACATGGACCGGCAATCAGAAACAGACCTTTTTCGCCCGCATTTACGTTGCCTATTTTAACAATCTTTTTGCTCATTATAGATTTTACTCAAAACGGGTACAATATTACGATAAATATTTGATATAAAGATATTTTTATTCATATACTACAAACATTATTTGTTTGAAAAGTTAAATTTTTAAAATGTCTCATCGTTTTATGTTTATTGACTACGAAAGCTCAACATTTGAAAAAATATTTTAGGTAAATAATATTTACGGTTTCTATGTCAAAAAAATCTATTAAATTTACTTAAACAAAAGTATTAAAGTAATAACTTTAACTATGGCAAGAGTACGTTCCAAATATTTATTTGACCTAATTAAATCTCTCACAAAAAGTGAAAAAAGATACTTTAAACTACAAATTTCGTCTTCAGGAAATTCAGAAGACAAAAAAATTGTACTCTTGTTTGACGAATTAAACGCTCAAGAAACTTTTGATGATGAGTATATTTTAAAAAAGAATCCTAGCCTCAAAAGAGAACAACTAAGCAACCTAAAAGCTTATTTGTTTCAAAAAATATTGCAGTCCATTCGTCAATTTAATGCTGCCAAGATTCCTGAAATAAGGATAAGGGAGCAGATAGACTATGCACATATACTCTTTAACAAGCGTAATTATGAACAAGGTCTGGAATGCCTCAAAAATGCCAAAAAACTGGCTCAAGAGTTTGATCAGCTAGAACTTATGCTTGATATTATCAACATGGAAAAGAGTGCCATTATGCCCACAATTGACAATTCTAACAGCGTAGAAAAAATAGATCAAATCATAAGTGAGGTGGAGCTTATAAACGCCAAGATTAATAAGATTAATTCTTTTTCAAATTTGGCTATTAAACTCAATTCTCTTTACACCAAAAGTGGCTATATCAAAGGGGAAGATGAGCTACTAGAAATAAAAGAATTATTCTATACTCACTTACCATTTTATAAAGAATCTGACCTTTCACTCACAGAAAAAATCCATCTTTATAAATTACACATAGGCTTCAACTTTTATATTCAAGATTTTGAAAGTGGGTATATTTTCAGTAAAAAACTAGTTGATACTTTAGAAAAATCGCCATCATTTCTAAAAAAAGACTTAAACAATTATGTAAAATCGCTCAATACACTCTTAGCTGCTCAGTACAAACTAAATAAATATGCAGAGTTTGTAAGCACCTTTGAAAAACTCAAAAATTTGGAAAATTTATTTAAAGATGAATTATACGAAAACTTAAAAATTACGATCAGAAAGTATATTTATACCCATTACATAAATCAGCTGTTCATGTTAGGAAAGTTCACACAAGGAATAGATGAACTCAAAATGACCGAAAATGATAATGAATTATTACAGCTTTTAACCATTTTAGACAAACACTCTCAGCTCATTTTCTATTATAAAATTGCTTGTCTCTATGTGGGTGCGAGCGACCACAGTAATGCCCTAAAATGGACGAATGTGATCATAAATATCCCTGATGATAATCTACGTGAAGACATACATTGTTTTACACGTATGCTAAACCTTATTTGCCACTACGAACTTGGAAATTTTGATGTGATAAATTACTACGTGAGATCTACGTACAGATATCTTCTAAAGAAAGATGATTTACATTTGTTTCAAAAATCTATTCTGAATTTCTTGCGAACACTTACCAAAATCCCCAATAAAGAAGAATTGAAACTTAAATTTGCGAGCTTAAAAGAGCAGCTGTTACCTCTAGAAAACAGCCGCTATGAAAAGAGAGCTTTTGTGTATTTTGACATCATTTCTTGGCTTGACAGCAAAATACAAGAAAAACCTGTGGAATTAGTAATACAACATAAAGTAAATCAAAAAACAGGATTTATTATTTCCTAAAATTCATAGGAATGTAAATCAATTTTTTAGTTTCAAAAAACTCTTCTTCAAAATATTGATTCAAATCTATTTCCGTAACTATGTTCTTAAACTTCTTTAACTCCTCAGATAAATCACCACCTTTCAAAAACAAATATCCGTTTGCAATAGTATTTTGAGGTTCTGATTTAAATTTCTTAAAAGTCCAACCGTGTAACTGATCTGCGGGAGCCACGGCTCTGCTTACTATAAAATCAAACTGTTCGTCTATTTCCTCTACTCTACTGTGACTTGCTCTTACGTTTTGCAATTCCAAAGCATCTGCCACGCCTTGCACTACTTTTATTTTTTTACCAATACTGTCTACCAAATGAAAATCTACTTGCGGAAACATAACCGCTAAAGGAATACCTGGAAAACCACCACCTGTACCAATATCCAAAATCTTTGTACCTGGAGAAAACTTTACAAACTTTGCTATTGCCAAAGAATGTAGTATATGTTTTTCATAAATGTTTTCAATGTCTTTTCTTGAGACCACATTTATTTTTTCGTTCCATTCAGAATACAGCTCACCTAGTTTTGATAGTTTATTTACAACTTCACTATCAAGATCTTTGAAATACTTATGTATGATTTCCATATCACAAAAATATCAATAAAGATTTAATTGTGAATAATATTATGTTGAATAAAAAATACGACCTTTTCCGTATTGAATTTTCAGCTACTTTTTAGCAACTTGCATGAAATTAAATCAAACTCTTTGATTTATTAACATTTAAAACTAAATCATATGTTCAAAAAATTTTTAAAATCAACACTATTAATTATCGGACTTTCAGCATTCGTAAGCTCTTGTACTTCAGTAAACAAAGCTATGCGTGAACCAAACTCAAGAATAGAGTTCAAAAAAGATGATTTCACTTTTTCTGGTCAACTTTCTGCAGAAGCTACTTCTACAAAAATTTTGGGCATTGACTTTAAAAGACTTTTTAATGTACAAACTGGTACTGTAAATCAAGACGGGATGATGGCTTTACCCATCAACATTGCAAGTATACCTGTAATAGGCAATTTGGCTTTTGACAAAACAGGTAACTACGCACTTTATGAGCTTATGAAAGCAAATCAAGGTTATGACGTAGTATTTTATCCACAATATGAAACTACTGTAAAAAGACCAATCGGACTTGGTATTTACAAAATCACAACCGTAAAAGTAACAGCAAAATTGGCTAAAATAAAATAATACAATATAATCATCCTAATACTATACTAAAAGCGGAGAATACTCCGCTTTTTTTGTTTAAGATGTTATATTTGAGACATGACTTTTAAAACAATTTTAACCGCACATATTTTTGTTTTTTATTCCGCTTTTTCTTGGGGCTTTGAAGCTCATAGAGAAATCAATCATCAGGCAGTTTTTGCACTTCCAAAGCCATTATTTGGGTTTTACAAATTACACATATCCATCATAACTCAGAAAGCCACAAATCCTGACATGAGACGATATATTTTAGAAAACGAAGCCCATAAACATTACATAGATCTTGATTACTACACCGACCATAAATTTATTCAATCAAAACCCACTTGGGCAGAAGCCTTAAACAAATACCCAGAAGACACGTTAAACGAACACGGAACGCTTCCTTGGAATTTATTTGTTCTCAAAAAATCATTAACCAAGGCTTTTGAAGAAAAGAATTTCGAAAAAATTGTACGATTGTCCGCTGACATTGGGCATTACCTAGCTGACGCTCACGTACCACTACATACCACTCAAAACTACAACGGACAACTAACCAACCAACATGGCATACACGGGCTATGGGAAACGAGAATTGTGCATCTGAAACGCAAAAACTACAATTACTGGAATATTTATGGCAACTATGTTAAAAACTGGCAAGATGAAACATGGAAAATTGTATTGCACTCCAACAGCCTTGTAGATTCAGTTTTAAAGATGGAGCGAGCTACTTCTCAACATTTTACTGAAAGCAAAAAATATGAAATAAGTGTGTATAACAACAAAAATATCAAAACTTATTCTAAAGCATTTGTTGACGCTTACGATCTCAGCATGCATGCCATGGTGGAACGTCAGCTTAAAAAAAGTATCATAGCGGTAGCTAGTTTTTGGTATTCTTGCTGGGTAGATGCGGGCAAACCTTCGTTACCAATAGCTAAAGAAAAAGAAATCAATCAGCTTATTGAGGAAGATAAAAAACTAAAAAATGAAATTAAGAATAAGAAACTAAAAAATGATAATTGCAAAGAACATGAATAATTATTGTTCCAGCTCTCTATTTAATTTCATAAGTTCATGCAAAAATTCATCTCGAATATCTTTAGCACAAGGATTTTCATTTTCAATGGTTAAAAACAAGTCCCAAGAATCACCTCCCAAGTTCCTTTTGATATCTAATAAATATTGATATGCGGGAGTTTTTTGTTCTACATCAGGAATGTCCATTCGGTTTAATGCCCGCCCAATAAAGTGCGTAATCCCCTGAACATAAGCCATTTGCTTATCGTGCTCTTCTACAGTGCGTTCTAATACTCTTAGTTCTAGTTTATTTTCAAATATCTTATACAAATACTTAAGAGTATCTATTTTCTGACGATGCGGACATATCACAAAATTGAGACCTTTGATACCGTTTTTACCAGACTGCGGACCAAATAATGGATGCGTACCTACAATTTCGCAAGTATTTGGTAAATATTTTTCCATTAGAGCCATTGGTTTCATTTTAACAGATGAAACGTCAAGTACAACGGCATTTGGATTGATTAATTTACCAGAAGTAATAAGAAAATCTTCTAAATATTGTACAGGAATAGCCAAAATTATAAGTTCTTTAGCTAACACATCTTCCAACGAACCAGCTATAAGATTCAGATTTTCAGCATCGTTACTAAAACTCTCTTTGGTATCAAAAACAGTAATACTTTCAAAATGATTACGAAGATGTGGAATAAAAAATTTACTAAAATTCCCTAAACCCACTATTCCCAAATGTTTCATAGATTATCCTTTGCTTACAATTTCGAAATTGTCTTTTAGGTATGTTTTATTCTTGATAATAATCCAAATAACTGCACAAAATATGCATGAATCTGCAAAATTAAATATAGGCCATAGGGTCATTTGAAATGTACCTATGTTGATATCACAAATATGTATGTAAAACATATCAATAACCTGACCGTTCAAAAACTTATAAGGTTTATTGGGCAGAGCATTATTAATAAAAGGAATTACCCCGTAAAACATACAATCAATTATATTACCAACAGCTCCGCCAAGAATTGCGGCTATACTCCACAAATACCCTTCTTGTGCCTGTTTTTTCACAATTTGTACTAGATAATAACCTATACCTATACTTGCACCCAATCTTACGAGAGTAAGTATAGATTTAAAATAATCTTTTCTATTTGGGTCTGCTTGCATATCTCCCAGAGCACCAAAAGCTACTCCATCGTTTAAGGTATAAAACAAACTAACAAAATCTCCCAAAACACGAATTTGTCCAAAATAACCCAATTCCATATTAAAATGTACCCACATTTTAATAGCTTGGTCTAGTACAACCAAAAGCAAAGAAAACCCAAAAAGTTTGAAAATTTTATTCTTCATGATGAAATAAAGTCCTCTGATAAGAGGACTTTTCTGTATAATTATGCTACTATTTCCTTTTCTTTTAACGTATCAACGGCTGCATTTAGTCTTTCAGCACTTTCTTTTGCACCTAATATCTCTATTATCTGCATCAAGTCTGGTCCAGCTGGCTGGCCAGTAAGTGCTACTCTCAAGGCTTGCATCATTTTACCTATTTTAACTCCTTTTGCATCTAAAATCTCATGCAATACGTGTTTTGCTTCATCAGCCTTTAATTCTGATTTACCAGCAAGAACAGACGCAAATTCAGAAATAAGAGATGCATTCTCAGAAGTCCATTTAGAAGCAATCACCTGTGCATCGTAACTTTCTGGTCTTACAAAGAAGTACAGTGCCTCATTCCCAAAATCTTTAGGAAAAGTAACTCTTTCTTTCATGAGAGCACAAATTTTTGGAGCTAAATCTGCATTTATTTGTATGCCTTTTTTAGACATTTCATTACTAAGGTAAACAGCAAGTTCTTCATCTGTTTTCTTTCTGATATATTGTTGATTATACCATTTGGTTTTAGCAATATCAAACTTAGTACCCGACTTACCGATTCTTTCTACTTCAAAAGCTTGGATGAGCTCATCCATAGTAAACATTTCTTGGTCGTTACCAGGATTCCAACCTAAAAATGCTAAGAAGTTTACCATTGCTTCAGGCAAATACCCTTCTTCTTTAAAACTCATCACTTCTTTGCCAGAATCATCTGTCCATTTTAGAGGAAATACAGGAAAACCGTGCATATCTGCATCTCTTTTGCTCAACTTACCATTTCCATCTGGTTTTAATATCAAAGGTAAATGTGCAAATTGAGGCATAGTACTTTCCCAACCTAAAAACTTATATAACAATACATGCAAAGGAGCAGAAGGCAACCATTCTTCACCTCTAATCACATGTGTGATATCCATTAGGTGATCATCAACCACATTTGCTAGATGGTAAGTAGGCATACCGTCACTCTTCATCAGAACTTTATCATCTATGGTTGAAGAATGTACCATAACCCATCCCCTAATCATGTCGTTAAGTCTGATTTCTTCTTTACGAGGCACTTTGAGTCTGATAACGTATGGTGCGCCAGAAGCTAACAATTCTTTCACTTCAGATTCTGGCAACGTCAGACTGTTTCTCATAGTATTTCTAGTAATAGAATTATATGAAGGAGCAGTAACTTTAGCAGCTTCCAATCTTTTACGCATAGCATCAAGCTCTTCAGAAGTATCAAACGCATAATACGCATTTCCTTCCTCTATCAATCTCAACGCATATTCCATGTACATGGGCTTACGCTCACTTTGTCTGTATGGAGCACAGTTGCCCCCATTCCATGGGCTCTCATCTAGCTGTATACCAACCCAATTTAAGGTTTCTTTTATATAATCTTCTGCACCCGCAACAAAACGAGTTTGGTCTGTATCTTCTATTCTCAACAACATCTTTCCGCCATGTTTTTTAGCAAAAAGATAATTATATAATGCAGTACGAACTCCGCCAATATGCAAAGCACCCGTAGGGCTAGGAGCAAAACGAACTCTAACTTCTCTATTCATCAATAAATTTATTTCTATGTGCAAAATTACTAAGATTAATTGGTATGTGTATAAAAATTTTAATTAACTATATCTATACGTAATTGAACGCAGAATACTTTTGTAGTCAAAAACCAAATAAATTGTACTTTTCTAATAAAAAAACGCCCAAAATCAACTTATGTAATGTCAAATTTTGCACTGGATATTTTTTAACTTTAATTATCCACAACACAAAAATCTTTTACATATTTTCAATTATCTGATTATCAATTAATTAAAACCAAAGCAACTACTCTTGTGGATAAGTGTGGATAAGTGTGGATAAAAAATTAGTTTTAAAAATTTTGAAAAACGTAATACACTCATTTTCACAAAAAAAAGATTTCTAAAAAAGTACCAATACAGTATATTACCTATAAATCAAATTTTAATTAACAAATAATTTCAAACTAAAATTAAAAGTAAAAAAGACAGAACTATCAAAAAATTTTAATTTAATCAAATAATAACTAACTTTGTAATCTGTTTGGTTTGAAAAGTGATTGTGTTTTCAAACGTTTTTTACAGAGATTCATAAAAACTTCTATATAAAAGATGTCTTGGTTTACAAGAAAAGAAAAAGGGATAGTTACTCCTACTGAACTTAAGAAGGAAACTCCCGATGGGCTGTGGTATCAGTGTCCTAGTTGTAAAAAAGTTATCCACGTAAGAGAACACAAAAAAAACAACTATGTATGTGGGGCTTGTAATTACCATGAAAAAATTGGTTCAAAAGCTTATTTTGAATTACTTTTTGACGACAATGTTTTTACTGAAATAGATGCTAATCTCACTTCTGGAGACCCACTAAACTTTGTTGATACCAAAAACTATCCCGACAGAATAGTTGCTACACAAAAAAAATCTGGTTTAAAAGATGCTTGCAGAACTGCATACGGCAATCTGAATGGTCATCAGGTAGTGGTATCTTGTATGGATTTTGAATTTATTGGAGGCTCAATGGGTTCCGTTGTAGGTGAAAGAATTGCAAGAGGAATTGATCAAGCTAGAAAACTAAAAGCACCATTCATAATGATTTCTAAATCTGGTGGAGCTAGAATGATGGAAGCTGGTTTTTCTCTTATGCAAATGGCTAAAACTTCTGCAAAGCTTGCCCTATTAAGCGAAGAAAAAATACCTTACATTTCTATTTTAACAGATCCTACTACGGGTGGTGTTACAGCATCATATGCGATGCTTGGTGATTTTAACATTGCAGAACCTGGTGCTCTTATTGGGTTTGCAGGACCAAGAGTAATTAGAGAAACCATAGGTAAAGATTTACCTGCGGGTTTTCAAAGTGCTGAATTCCTATTAGAACATGGATTTCTGGATTTCTTGGTAGACAGAAAAGAAATGAAAGAAAAACTTTATACGTTATTAACTTTACTTAAAAACTAAATTAAGAATCCCGCCACTGAGCGGGATTTTTCATACAATGCTTTTTCAAATTTTACTTCAGATTGGTTCTGCAAGAGGGCCTAAAACTCAAGATTTAGTAAGTACCATAGTTATATTAGCAATCACTCTATTTGTGGTTTTGGTGATTTATATAACTAAACCCAAACTACGCCCGTGGATGAAACCGATATTATTTACAACCATTATGGCTGTACTTATTTTTGTGGGTACTTATATGATTGTGAAAAAGAAAGAAAATATTGAGTTACAAGAAAAAGTAATAGAATATGACTTGCGAAAAAATTGATCTTTACTTTAAAACTATGTTTTTATAAAGAGTACAGATATTTAATTTGTTCTTTACTTCGTATTCTATTTTATCAATAAATTTAGAAACTATCCTAAGACCTAGCCCACCATTGGCTTTCTTTTTAATCAAATCTTTTACAGATAAAGGGCAGTGTTCTTTAGGATCAAACGAATTCCCTTTATCTATAATCTTAATCACAACCTGATTTTTCTGTTTTTTAAGTTCAATCTGAATAAAATCATCAGGTTTTTGAGTACAAGAATGTTCTATAATATTGGCACATAATTCATCCACAGCCATTACCAACTGAAAAGACACGGTATCGTCTATGGAATTTTCTTTTAAAGAATTTTCCATATAGTGCCTCAGCTTAGCTAAGTTTGAATATTTACACTCTATTACAAATATATTAGGCATTTATACTATGCTTTGCTTCTTCTTCAGTGTCTTTTATTGGCAAGATTTGATCTAAACCAAGCATTCCAAAAACAGATTTTATTTTAGCAGACATGTTATAAACTACCATTTTAACACCCGCATCATTGCAATCTTCGTAGTGAGCCATAAACACTCCCAGACCAGCAGAAGAAATATATGTTAGTTCGGCACAGTCTATAAGTATGTTCTTAACACCCACACTTAGTACTTTACTTATCTCATTATCTAATTCTATTGAACAAGAAGCATCTACTTCTCCTTGAATCATCAGATAGGCATCGTTAGAATCTATTTTTGTTTGAATTGTCATATCTATTTTACTTGAACTTAACAACTAATATGGTACAGTCATCCTGAGTAGTATCGCTTCCTACAAACTGATGCAAATGAGCAACTACAGTTCTGATAACACCACGAGCGTTATCATTTACGGATGAATTAAATATTTGGTTTAACTTTTCGAAACCGAATTCTTCATTTTCAGAATTTTTTGCTTCAGACAATCCATCGGTGTACAGTATCAATGTGTCGCCTTCTGAAAAATCAATTTCAATTTTTTCTAAATTTTTCTGAAATAATTCCGTTTTCACAAGACCTAAGCCCAACCCTTTTGAATTGATAAAGCTTGTTTCTTGCAACTTATTATTGTAAAAAAGAGTGGGACAGTGACCTGCTCTCACTTGTGTAATTTTCTGAAGTAGAGTATCTATGTGTAATATAGTTACGGTCACAAAAGACTTACGGTCCAGACATTCTTTCAAAACTTCATTCATTTTAATCGCTACCGTTTCTATGTCTAAACCAAAATTAGACAAGGTCATAAATACACCTTTTAACTGAGCTGTATAAAATGCCGCAGATGTACCTTTGCCTGATACATCTGCTATGAGTATAGCATATTGTGTTTCAGAGATTTTATAAAAATCGTAATAATCTCCACCTACTTCTTCAGCTGTTTTGTAATATGCTGCCACTTCAAAATTTTCGTGAGTGAGCAATTCTGTAGGCAAGAGCTTTCTCTGCACTTTTTCTGCAATACTTAAAGCGGTTTTGTATCGTTCATTTTTTACTTTTTCTTCTATCAACCTAGCGTAGCTTATAGAAAGACTTGATTGGCTCGCATAAGTTTCTATGATTCTGATACCGTCATTTTCAAATGCATCTTTGATATTAGAGCCAATCACAAGATAACCTATATTTTCATTACTGGCAGTGAGTGGAATCCATAACAAAGACCGTATTTTTTCTTTTTTTAAAAAGTCAGCACTTTGTAGTTCCGCTACACTACTCACATATTGAGTACCATCGTCAGTTTTAAAACCATTTTTACGCAAAAATGACTTGATTTCCAATACATATTCTTTGGTAAGATTGAGACCAATGGAATCATAAAAAATTATTGAACCAGAAGAATCGGTTATCAATAAAGCAGAGAAATTTGCATTGATAGATGAAAAAGCTCCAACTAACAACGATTCATATAATTCAGTTTCTTTTTTGGCTGACTGAGCATCTTTCGATATTTTCTGTAGGTTTTTAATCTCCTCTAATTTATTCTCAAATACAGAACTTGTGGGTAAGTTAAACAACAACACAAGAATGGAGAATACAGGATAAAGAATAGAGAAACTTAACATTGACATAATGAAAACGTTATTGGTAACGTCCATCACTAAGTTGATAGCGTGTTTAGATTTATCATAAAAATATTCTAAAAACACTAAAGATATAATTGTGATTAAGAATAGGTTAAATATGCTGAATATCTTTTGTTTATAATTAAAAAACGCAACCCATTTGATATGAAAAGAAGCGAAAGTAAAAGCAATGGTAAATATGACAAACAGAATAATAAATACTTTGTCTGTAGACAAAAAACCAAAAACGTTACATAATGTAGACAGTGATATAGCCCAACCCAAATACCTCCAAAATGTATCAATATATTTTGTTTTAAGATAAAGAGAAAGTTTTTTGAAAATAAAAAACGTATTACAAAGCATCACTATTAGTAGCGATACATTAAAAAAATATAAGGTATTCTCAAGCCATAAATATTGGGAATTGGTATCAGCAAAAACCCACAAAATGAGTTTTGTAAAAATAAGTACAAGTAATGACACTATACTAGTTACTAAAGACTTCCATAGTAACTCTGTATAGTTATTGTAATTTTTACCTTCTATTTCAAACTTAAAGAAAACAAATACGGAGATACAAAATGTAGAAAACACAATATTATCTAGCAAATTCAACTTGGTAATCTCGTAATGTTCTAAAGTAACATAACTTCTAACAAACTCTATAAATACAAAAAGCACCCACGAAACGAGTCCTAGTAGACCGTAAGCTTGGGTACTTTTTAGAAATGATGGTATTTTGTTACTCACTTATCGAGTATAATTTGGCGCTTCTTTAGTTATTTGAATATCATGCGGATGACTCTCGTGCATTCCAGCAGCTGTTATTTTCACAAACTTAGCTTTTTTAAGAGTATCTATATTTTTTGAACCACAATAACCCATACCAGCCTTTAAGCCTCCTGTAAGCTGATACAATACCTCTGCAACTTTACCTTTGTAAGGTACTCTACCCACAATACCCTCAGGAACAAGTTTTTTAATTTCATCTTCAGCATCTTGGAAATATCTATCTTTAGATCCATCCTGCATAGCTTCCAATGAACCCATTCCTCTGTAAGACTTAAATTTACGACCTTCGTAAATGATCATATCACCAGGAGCTTCGTCAGTACCAGCTAGCAAACTACCAATCATGATGGCGTCTGCACCGGCAGCTATTGCTTTTACAAAATCTCCAGAAAAACGTATTCCACCATCAGCAATAATTGGCACTTTTTTACCTTTTACAGCTTTTGCAGCCTCAAATACAGCAGACAGTTGTGGCATACCTACACCTGCAATAATTCTTGTAGTACAAATACTTCCTGGACCAACACCCACTTTAATAGCATCAGCACCTGCTTCTGCCAAAGCTAATGCAGCATCACCAGTGGCAATATTCCCCACCATAACATCTAAATTTTTAAATTTAGATTTTACCATTTTCAAAGCGTCTATAACACCTTTAGAATGACCATGAGCTGTATCTATACTTACCAAATCTACGCCTGCGTTTACTAAAGCAGCCACTCTTTCAAGTAAATCTGCTGTAACACCCACTGCGGCACCTACTCTCAATCTTCCATACTCATCTTTACAAGCTAATGGATGATCTTTCTTTTTAAGTATATCTTTATAAGTAACAAGACCTACCAGTTTACCTTTTTTGTTAATGATAGGTAACTTTTCAATTTTGTTTTCTTTTAATATTTCTTCAGCTTTAACTAAGTCTATTCCTTCTGGAGCTGTTACCAAATTTGATTTAGTCATAATTTGGTCTACCAATACCGTTTGGTCTTTTTGAAAACGAATATCTCTATTAGTAATAATTCCTAGTAATGATCCAGCATCATCCACAATGGGAATACCCCCAATACGGTTACTTTTCATGATATGATTTACATCTTTCAAAGTAGCATTTGGAGACAAGGTAATTGGGTCTAAGATCATACCGCTTTCTGAACGCTTCACCTTACGTACTTGTTCAGCCTGAGCCTCAATACTCATATTTTTATGTATAATACCAATACCTCCTTCTTGAGCCATTGCCACCGCTAGTTCATACTCAGACACGGTGTCCATAGCAGCAGAAATGATAGGAATATTCAGCTTAATATTTTTTGTTAAATAAGATGACGTGTTGGTATCACGTGGTAATACTTCTGAGTAAGAAGGAACCAAAAGCACATCGTCGTAAGTTAGTGCTTCAAACGTGAATTTAGAAGAGTCTAAAGGCATTGCAAATATGATTTACTATTTGCGGTACAAAGTTAGGTTATTTTTTGGATTTTAAAAATAAATTATCAATTGTAACAGTATTTTAACACTGTTTTAATATGATTTTTAATATTTTAGACTTTTTACAAAAAATGTAAAATTCTTTGTTTAAACATATTCAGTATTATAGAATTGGTTTTCAACTTAAGTTTTATAATCTTTGAGTTTAATTCATCAATAATGAAAGTATATTCTTTTGCGTTAATTTTGACGTTTGTGTGGGTATTAAGTTCTTGCTCTATACAACCCTTAAGTTTCGATTCTATAGACAAACCCGCCGTAAATAAGTTAAACACCCAAAATACTGAGATTGGTTTTAAATTTGGAGTTAAAAACCCTAACAGTTTAGGTTTTAAAATTGTAAAATCAAATGTGGTAGTCACTGCAAACAATATAGAAATAGGGAAACTAATTTTAGACAAAAAAACAAGAATAAGAAGAAAAAGTACTTCTACCATTCCACTTTCTGTGCATGTAGACAATTCTAAAATGTTAGCCGTAACAGCCATGGCACTATTTGGTGACCCAACGGTACGCATAAAAGGGTCTTTCAAGGCTAGGAAATTCTTTTTTAGTAAAAAAATAGAAGTAGATCATTCAGAAAAAGTTTCAATAAACGATTTTCTTGAAAAATGATTGTCATCTACACAGACGGAGCTTGTAGTGGCAATCCAGGCAAGGGCGGCTTTGGTACTATTCTCACTTTTGGGCCTCACGAAAAAGAAATTAGTGGCGGATTTAAACTTACCACAAACAACAGAATGGAACTGATGGCTGTGATAGTTGGCTTGGAGTCTATAAAAAACCCAGAAATACCCATCACAATTGTTTCTGACTCTAAATATGTGGTGGATGCCATAAACAAAGGCTGGTTGAGAGGCTGGATTATGAAAAATTTTAAAGGTGTTAAAAACCCAGACCTTTGGATGCGATACTTTAGAGCTTCTAAAGACAAAAACATAACATTTAAATGGATAAAAGGACACGCAGGACATAGCTACAATGAAAGATGTGATCAATTGGCGGTAAAAGCTGCGGCCGCTCCTGAAAACCAATTAGCTATAGATGCGGGATACCAAGGCTAATATTTATATAGTCTTGAAGATGTTAGACATGAGATTCTAAATTTAATTTGGTTAAATATTTTTATCCTATTTCTAATTTGGTTACATAAAACTATTGAAATTGCATTAATAAAAACACCTTATCTAGTATTTTTTGATTTAAGCATTTTAAATTCCATAAAAAAGCCCCTAAATTCTTTTAAACTTAGGGGCTTTTTGGATTTTATAGTACAACAAAATTATTCTGTTTTATCTAAAGTAATTGCAGATTCTTTTTCTTCTTTCTTCTTTTTAGCACCAGTAATCCATTTCCAAACGGCCATTGCACCGGCTCCTACAGCCACAATAATTAATTTGATAAACTTACCAAAAAATGCGAACAATCCTGCTTTTGCAAGCACTTTACCCGCAATCAAGCCGCCTACAGTATAAGCTGCCACTTCATCTATACTTGAATCAAATTCTTTGTAAGTATTCCCTGCTGTAAAGTTGGTAGATTTAAGAAGTTTAGGCATTTCTGCATTTACCATTTTCAATTGTTGCATATTGGCAATCACATTCATGACCATTACACCCTTTCTTCCCAAAATTCTAATGTTATAGTTCAGTGTATTTATAGAATCTGTACCAAATTTAATTTCTTTTGCCCAATGAAGCTTTTTGTTTGTTTCATCATAAAAAGGTTTTACTGCCCATCCAACTAACTCTATGGCCGTATAGCCTGCTTTCAAACGCTCTGCGTTGCCGTCTTTGGTATCTTTTTTCATATCTTCCAAAAGCTCATCGTAGTTGATATCTTTAGCGTCTTCATCTTTTACATAACCAGAACCGTCGTAGCTGTATTCTATACCCCAAGCATTTTCAGTTACAGGAGTAATATCCAGCGGCATGAGCAAACCATCTGTGTTCCCCTCTGGGTTACCCCAGATGGTTTCTAAGATTTGTTTTGCTTCTTTGGTTTTGTAAAATTTATACCCTTGTGGCACGTCTACCTCAGCCACATTGTTTGCCAAACTAATTTTGCCCGAATAATATGGAATAGTCACTAAAGAATCTTTACCAGATTTAGAAGTAAAAAATAGAGAATCGGCACCTGCAACATTTTGAGCAGAGATTAGAGCTGCATTTGCTAACATTAAAAATGCACCAATAGTAGTTTTATTCATGTGAAATATTATTTTATTTCTTTAAATATAATTTAAATTTTTAAGAACACAAATTTGGAAAACAATTTTCGAAAAAGTATTGCAGATTCAACAATTAACACTACCTTTGCAGTCCAATAACAGCGCGGGATGGAGAAGTTGGCATCTCGTTGGGCTCATAACCCAAAGATCACAGGTTCGAGTCCTGTTCCCGCTACAAAAAGGGACTGATTAACATTCGTGTTAGTCGTCCCTTCTTTTTTTGCCTTTATATTGACTGAAAATGAAGCGATTAACTTCATAACTTCATTCACTCTTTGGGTTCGACACTGCCCATTTTTCTTGTCATAGTATATTCCCTCTGGATAGACAATTTTTTGAAGTGCTTGTTTTGTACTATAGTTATAATTCTTCCATGAATCCGTTAAATTTATTGCAATTTTCAAAGCTGTATCTATCTCTTTGTTGAGGTTCGACGACTTAAATTCAAGATCGTTAAGCTTGGCTTCAAATTCCTTCCTTTCTTCCTTGTATTTAGCGATGTATTTCTCGTAGAGCTCACGATTTATTTCTTCGCTAATGAATCGTTCTTCCAGTCGCTCAATCTTTTTATCAATGTCGCAAAGCTCCTTCTCTAAGGTTTCAATTGCTCCAGACTTATCTTCATTAAACTTCTGAAAGGTAGCCTCTAACTGGTAGCGGAATACTGGTAAATACTTTTCCTCAAAAGTAAATTCGTTCAGCATGTTCTGAAATTGTTCGTTCAGACGTTTAGCATTTTCATTCACACAACATCCATTAGTTCCGCATTTGTAGTAATGAATATTCTTTTCCTTGACGATGTATCCCCTCATTGGTTTGCCACATTTGTCGCACAACAAAAATTTCTTCAATGGCAATTGCTCGTTTTCTTCAAAGACTTTCCAACCTTGTGAGTTCATATCCTGCAACTGACTTACTTTCAAAAACAGTTCCTTAGATACTAGCTTTTCGTGTTTGCCTTCTATGATTGCACCGTCAAGCATATTATGGGTTATAAGTCCACAGTAAAAAGGATTTTCAAAGATTTTGGTTATCATTTGCTTGTGCAAAGGAAGTCCCATATCGGCTAATCTGTCTCTGATTTGCATATTGGTCAAGCCTTCATACGCTTTCCATTCAAAGGCTTTCTTAATGAGTTTTCCTTTCTCGTTGATGACAATCTTTTTCTCTCCGTTGATTTTTACATTGTCATAACCCAAAGGGGCTTTGGTTGACCAATGACCCATCAATAGTTTTTCTCTCGTTCCTGCAATACATTTTTCTCTTCGCATCTGGTTATCGTACTCACTGAAGATGAAATGTATGTTTTGTTGGAGGCTACCACTGGCAGTGGTGGTATCGGTAGGTTGAGTTACTGCAAAAACAGTAATACCCTGTTTCTTTAATTCAGAAGCAATGTAAATGGCATTGGCTCCTGAACGAGAAAAGCGGTCTACACTGTACACGATAATATGAGAAACCTTCTCTTTACTTTTTTTAACAAAGTCAAGCATCCGTTTGAATTCCTTACGTTCATCGCTTTTTGCACTTTCGTAAGTACCTCCAAAATAAGACAGCACATTATAGCCTTGCTTTTGAGCATACGTTTCACAAGATTTTCGTTGTGTCTGCAAACTAAGATTGTTATCAGCCTGCTCTTTGGTTGATACCCTGGTGTAGATAACACAATTGAATCCTAGTGACTTCGTAATATTGCTATTTACCTTGGCAAACTTTTCAAAACCCTTTGCTACGTTTCTCATGGCTCTGTACTTTTTTATTAAACTCGTGTCCTTCGTGAATGATTGAACAATATTGAATAGTAAAATCACAAATCATTTGTGCCTCTTCATCTGTTACTTGTTCAAATCCTTCAAACTGTCTTAATTTTTCCGGTGTTAAATCTTCTTTGTTTAACTTTTTAGCCCTTGGCATGGCTTGTATGGTTAAAGCATAGGTCTGATTGTTCAGTGGTTATGCTTATTTGCCAAGTCCCTTTTGTTGTAGGGTATTTTATTATTCTATAAAACCAGCTTCACCGTATTCTGAATCCTGGTTACTACGCCCTTGTGGCTTTTAATAACGATGTCTTGATAGTTACTGTCTTGGAGAATATCTACAATTTTTCGTTTTACATTCTGCTCTTTAATCAGTTCTACCGTTTTCATTTTCTTGTTTTTGAAATTAATAGTTACCGTCTCGTATTCACCAGAATGTATGATTTCAAGTAACCTTCTTTCGTTATCGGCAAGTATCTGGAGTTGTGGAATAAGAAATGAATCCTTAGTATCTGAAAGGAAATTGTTCAGGATATTAGAGATGGAAATTTTAACGTGTGTCTCATACGTCAGCTTCCGAACATCACCCGATTCAAATACATCCAGTTTACTTTCAAATAGTGGTAGAATAAATCCATCCGAAAAAATATTCAGAGATACAGGCACTTTAGTGGTAAGCGTTTCCACAATCATCAATTCCAAAAATGAAACAGACAAATTATCGTCTATGCTTTCATAGCTTTTGGATTCAAGAAAAGAAAGAAGTTCTGATTTAGCCTCATCATTGGTTAGCTTATCTAGGTATTCTTTATTGAGACTGAACAATTCAAACAGCCACTTCAAATTGATTCTGGTTAAAATCTCTGTCTTGGCTTTTTCAATGATGGGAATCGGAACGCCAAATGTTCTCAGGTCATTGATGATTTTAATCCAAACATATTGGATGTAATCATAACGTCTCCATTCACTTTCTTCACGACTGTGTTCCAGTAAACCCTGCTGATCCCAATGCAGAACAGTACGGTATTGAACGCCTACATCTTTTAATAAAAAGATAGGCTTAGTGAGCTTCTCATGCAGCTCTGTTACTCTAAGAAGTGAACGAATCCCGATGAACTCGTCCAGTTTTGAGGTATCTTCCATGTGGTAAATTTATGCACAAAGATGCTATTAAATTTTTATAAAACATACGCTACTTATCATAATATGTTTAAACTGGACACAAAAAAGCCTTGACGGATTCCGTCAAGGCTTTACTAAATCACTAAAATATACTAAAAATCAATGTTTTATATCATTTCTCCATCGTTGAACCTCTCGTTCGCCTTTGGAGCTTCCAAAATAGTAGCCAAAAATGTCCTTGGCAATAGCTCCGGCCATACCTGTCAGGTTACCGATAATAAAGCTTTCTTCTGTATTTATATTCCCCAAGCCTTTAGAAAGAATATATCCTGTAATTCCAAAGAATGCAGTGACACCGATGTAAGCTAACAGATTTTGTGTAATATTTTTTGAACCGGACTTTACCACTTCCACTTCTCTGTTCCTCGCAGAAATGCGGTCTTCATTTTCCGCTTTGATAATTTCCTGCTCATGTTGTTTGAGCATTTGTTCTAGCTTAATAGACAGTTCCGCTTTTTCCTCTTTAGAAGTTACCACTTCATCAATAATACCCCTTGCACCGTCTAGCAATTTTCCACCACTAAACAAC
>JAXLUW010000004.1:660000-784411 GCA_046329305.1 Cytophagales bacterium | reverse complement strand
ATAACAGGTTTGACGGCAGGTGCATATACTTGTACCATTACCGATGCAAATGCATGTTCAATTACCAAATCATTCACTATCATACAGCCATCAGCGATTACTGCAAGTACTTCACAAACTAATGTAAGCTGTAACGGTGGAACAACTGGTTCAGCATCTGTGGTGGCATCAGGCGGTACATCACCATATTCTTATGCATGGTCAAATGGAAGTACTGCGTCAAGTGTTTCAGGTTTGACGGCAGGTTCGTACACATGTACGATTACCGATGCAAACGCATGTTCAATTACCAAATCATTCACAATCATACAGCCAATAGCAATTACTGCAAGTATAACTAGAACAATATGTAAAGGAGATTCTGTGAGAATAGGAAGTTCGGTTTATAAATCAGCCGGTAAATATACAACTACTCTTGCTGCTAAAAACGGTTGCGACAGTGTGGTAACTCTTAACTTAACCGTAAATATAGGTACAGTTTGGTATTTAGATTCTGATGGTGATGGTTTCGGGAATTCGGATTCAAGCATTGTTTCGTGTGTAAAACCCGTAGGCTATTCTGATGTAGGAGGAGATAATTGTATAAAAATATCTAATCCAACTCAAGCAGATTCTAACAGTGATGGAATAGGAGATGCGTGCATACTTACAGACCTAGAAGATATCTCTACTGGTTCTAATAAACTTTACCCGATTCCAAGTACAGGAATTGTTATAATGGAAATGGAGTTTGTCAATAAGCCATTTGTAGTAATCAATGGAATAGGAGAAGTGGTGAAAAAGGGAGTTGTAAGTTCAAAAATGCACTATTTAGATCTTACAAATTACCCTGAAGGAGTTTATATTTTACAGGTTGAAGGTAAAAACTTTAAGATGTTGAAATATTAAACCTGAATATTTGATTTGAATAAAATACGTCTTGTGAACAATAGTTTATTAGACGTATTTTATATTAAAATTAGTTTTAGGGCATTATAGCTGAAGATCGAAAATGTGTAGATATTAATATTTTGGATATAAGTTTATTGCAATAAACTATAATTTGGTATTAATTTATAATAATCTTATTTAAAATAGTAAATTTCAAATAAGTTGAATTGAATATTGGAATGTGTTTTGCATTGTAGCGTTTATGTAACTATATTCGGTATTCAAAGATTTACACGTATCTATATTGATATAGTCGATTTTGTAAGTAAAGTTACACGCTATTCCAATGCTTTTCATATTTTTGCACTTGGAAATTAATAAACATTAATGAAGAAAGCATACGTTTTTCCTGGTCAAGGTTCTCAGTTCGTAGGAATGGGAAAAGATTTGTACGAGAATAATTCAGAGGCAAAAGCCTTATTTGACAAAGCTAATGAGATTTTAGGATTCAATATTTCAGAAATCATGTTTTCTGGCACAGATGAAGAATTGAAACAAACTAAAGTTACTCAACCTGCTATATTTATACATTCAGTAGCTTTGGCATTAACCAACAAAGATTTTGCTCCTGATATGGTTGCGGGTCACAGTTTGGGAGAGTTTTCTGCTTTAGTGGCTGCAAAAGCAATGTCTTTTGAAGATGGATTAAAATTGGTTTCTAAAAGAGCACTTGCTATGCAAGAGGCTTGTGAGCAACAGTCAGGAACTATGGCTGCGGTTTTAGGTCTTGCAGATGATGTTGTAGAAAATATTTGCAAAGAAGTTAATAACAATGATGTGGTAGTAGCAGCTAATTACAATTGTCCTGGGCAGTTGGTGATATCTGGTAGTACTAAAGGAGTAGAACAAGCATGTGAAAAACTGAAAGCTGCAGGTGCTAAAAGAGCACTTTTGTTACCAGTAAGTGGAGCATTCCATTCACCGCTTATGGAGCCAGCAAGACAAGAACTTGCAAACGCAATACATGCAACAGAAATTAAAGCACCAATCTGTGCGGTGTATCAGAACGTAAATGCTCAGCCAAACACTGATCCTGCATCTATAAAAGAAAATTTAATTGCTCAGCTTACAGCTCCTGTTAAATGGACACAAACTGTACAAAACATGACTGCTGACGGTGCAAGCATGTATGTAGAATCAGGACCAGGAAAAGTTTTACAAGGTCTTGTGAAAAAAATAAGTGCTCAAGCAGAAGTAGCGAGTATTTAGCATAAACATTTGTCTGCCTTAGAATTTTTCTCGGGCAGACTCTATACCAAAATAACTATATGACTTATTTATATAAAATATTCCATTCTCCTATTACCCGTATTCAGGTCTTATTTTTAGACTTGTTCTTATGTTTTGTGGCTACACTAGCTGCATTTTTATTGATATTCGATTTTAATTTACCCAAAGTTGAATATTCACAGTTAATTCTAACATTAGGTGCTACTCTAAGTCTTAAAATTGTCACTTTTAATATTTATAAACCCTATTCAGGTATTATTAGATTTACAAGTACAGAAGATGCTAGAAAAATTATAAATTCTATAGGTATCACAACCTTTATATTGATATTTGTTAACTTACTTTACTATTATTTTTATCAAAAAAGCTTATTCCATTATTCTGTTCTAATAGTAGACTTTTTACTTTCCATATCGTTTATGGCTGCTTTTAGGTTGATATCTAAAACAGTTTATTATGAATACCGTCAAAAAAATGCTAAGAAAAGGCATGTGATTATTTTTGGAGCTGGTGAAGCGGGTGTAATTACTAAAAGAACTTTGACCCAATATTCTGGTGCTACTCATATTGTGGTGGCTTTTGTGGATGATAATATTTCCAAAAGTAAAAAAATGATTGAAGGGGTTACTATTCATGAAACATCTAAAAATCTGAAGAATTTAATAAAGCTACATCATGTAGAAGAGGTAATCATTGCTGTGCCTTTTATTTCTAAAGAAAGAAAACAAGAGATAGTAGATATTTGTCTTGAAATGGGGGCAAAAGTAAGAGCCGTGCCTCCTGTACAAAAATGGATAAACGGAGAATTGAATATCAATCAAATTAAAGAAGTGAAAATTGATGATATTTTAGGTCGTGATGTGATCAAATTAGACAACAAAGAAGTAGATGATTATCTTTCTAATAAAGTAATATTGGTTACAGGAGCGGCGGGGTCTATCGGTAGTGAAATTGCTCGCCAAATCTCAGAGTTTAACCCTTCTCTTTTGCTGTTGCTAGATCAAAATGAAACCGCTTTGCATGATCTCAATTTGGAGTTGGCAGAAGCAGTGGTAAAAGTTAAGTACGAAATTGTATTAGGCGATATTAGAAATGTAGATAGGCTTAGAAAAGTTTTTGAAAAATATAAACCCAACATAGTGTTTCATGCGGCGGCCTATAAGCATGTTCCTATGATAGAGGAAAACCCAACCGAAGGTATTTTATGTAACGTAAAGGGAAGTAAAAACTTAGCAGATTTGGCTGTGGAATATGGAACAGAAAAATTTGTGATGATTTCTACAGACAAAGCGGTGAACCCAACCAACGTAATGGGAGCTTCTAAACGAATAGCCGAAATTTATACGCAATCCTTAGGGAATTATGCAGGTAATAAGTCTACTAAATTTGTTACTACCAGATTTGGTAATGTTTTAGGTTCTAATGGAAGCGTGATTCCACGATTTAAAAAACAAATTGCAGAAGGCGGGCCAATCACGGTTACACATCCTGAAATTACCAGATATTTTATGACGATTCCTGAAGCCGTTCAGCTAGTTTTGGAGGCTGGTGTTATGGGCAACGGTGGTGAAATATTTATTTTCGATATGGGCAAATCTGTTAAAATTGTTGATTTAGCCAAGAAAATGGTGAAGTTGTCTGGCTTGTCTCTTGGAAAAGATATTCAGTTGATTTTTACCGGATTAAGACCAGGAGAGAAATTGTACGAAGAGTTGTTGAATAATTCAGAAAACACATTGCCTACGCATCATCCTAAAATTATGAAAGCGAAAGTTCAAGAATATTCATTTGAAGAAATCTCTAAAGAGATTCTAGAACTGATATTATTGTTCGATTGTCAAGATAATTATAGAATCATTTCTAAAATGAAAACTATTTTACCAGAATACAAAAGTGCAAACTCTATTTATGAAAAATTAGATAGATTGAAAGAGGTTGATCTAGATTCTGAAGCTGTATAAACGTATGACGGATTCTAAAATCTATCTGTTAATTTTAGAATTTCTAAAACCTGCAAATGAATTTAATCAAAAGAGATTTTATATTCTTTTGAGTTTGTTAGTGCTGGGTTACGGCATCATTAGTATAGTATTATTTAAGATTTGGTATAGTTATCAGCTCAACGTTCAATTTACTTGGTTTGACGATAGTTTAGAATGGAATTTTATAGATAAACTAGGTCATGCATTTTCAAGTTTCACAGTTTGCAGAATCGTTTATCAAGTATTTAGGTGGACAGGTGTTCCATCTGATAAAAATTTAATTTCTTCAGTTATTCTTTCATGGGTGCTTGTCTCTAGTTACGAAATTTTTGATGGTATTTCGGCTCAATACGGTGCTTCCGTTTTTGATATGATTGCCAATGCTTTAGGTGTTTCGTTGTTTGCAGCTCAAATGTATTTTCTGAAACAAATTGCCGTTTCGTTTAAGTTTTTTACTGGTTTCACTACTTACGCAGAAATGAGGCCACAATTGCTAGGAGATTCACTTCTTGCAAGAATTATAAAAGATTATAACGGACAGGTTTATTGGTTTAATTTCCCCATTTTTTCTAGTAAATATTCATATTTGAATTTTTTAAAAATAAGTATTGGGGTAGGTGCTGAAGGACTTCTTGGTGGCCATGATAATAGTTGGGTTTCTGCTGATGGTCTCATGCAGAATTATGAACATATTACAAGAGCACAACGTTTTTTTTTGTCGTTTGATATAGAATTTAATAAAATAAGAATTTTGAAAAATACTCCTCTGTTTTTGAAAGAGATTAATTCTGTTATAAAATTACCTTTGCCTGGTATTGAGTTTCATACAGAAAAAGGAATCCAATGGCGTTGGCTGTGTATCTAAATTAATACACAATACTAATTTTAATAAGTTTGCCAGATTTGGTTTCTGCAAAATACAAACCTTGTGAAAGGGTTTCGTTAGTAGAACTGATACCATACCAATATACAGCATCTTGAGATTCGAAAAGTTTAGAACCGTTTTTGTCGAATATCTTCACGGCTTCATTAAAATAAAAATAATCATTTTCGTTGTCATTATTTGGGGTGATGTAATGGTGATTACACTCTGATTTGTAAACTGTTATAGGTTTAGTGATGAATGTACACGATAATTTGTTTCTGATTTTGATTTGGTACATACCTGCCTCTTTTAGTTGAAACACACCCGTTTGATTGCTCTGTAAAACACCGTTTTTGCTGTCTACTAATTCTGTAATATACGAATTTGGCTTTTGAACGGTTATATTTCCCTCTTTGTCACAAGGAATATTTGTTGCACTAATTACCAGTTTGTTGGTATCAATACACGGTTTAATTTTAACCCAAAAAGTATCACACACAAATTGTAAATATGTGAAGTTTGTGTTTTTGATATAGCCCGTATATGTGCCAGAATCTGGTTGATGTATGTTTTTTAGGGTAAGCAAATTGTCTTTTGTTGTAGAATAGTATGTTCCGTTTTTATACCATTCTATGTAAGTGTTGTCGCAGTTGGATTTAGTTGCAGATAATACAAGAGTTTCGTTTTCTAAAGTGTCTATTTTTACTGATTTTGAAGATGTTATTTGGTTAGAATATATAAAAATGCTTGCATAATTACTGTAAACCAAAAGTTTGTTTAATTCGCAAAAATCCAAAAAGTTAAAACTTAAATTAACGTAGCTAAGAGAATTGATAATTGGTAAATTGTTTAAATTATTTAGTTGGTTATTGTTTATAAATAGGTTCTTTAGTTTTTGGTTGTTAGAAAAATTGGGTAATGAACTTAATAAATTGTATGACAAGTCAATAGATTCTATTTGAGTTAAAGAATCAATATTAGGGAATGTAGTCAGTTGGTTGTTTTTACATAAAATGCTTTTAAGATTTTTTAAATTATTGAGTACTGGTAAAGATATTAACTTGTTGTCTACCACGTCTATTTCGGTTAAATACTCATGAAAATCAAGTTCAGGTAAATTGCTTATTTGATTGTTATAAGCTTTTAAAGAAACAAGATATTTTAATTTGTTTAAACTCGGTATTTGACTGATGTTGTTATTAGCGATGTCAAGATATTTTATGTTTTTAAAATATATCAGTTCGGAAACATCTGTGATTTTATATCCTTTTAGATTTAATTCTGTAAGTCTTGCAGCATCATTAGTATCCAAAGATGCGTATCCGTCAATTACCGAAGGATAATTTGCCCTCAATGCATTTAAAAAGTTTGTGTCTTTTATGCTCACATTACCACTTGCAAATAAGTGTAAAGTGAACATGATAACACAATATATAGTTGTTTTAAACTTCATTTTAATCTTTAATTGTTAGTGTGTTTTTTACAATATTTCCTTGTTCGTTTTCAAACAATAAAAGATAATATCCTGCAACTGTATTGCCTGTTACTGATTGCCCATTCCATTCAAATAGCTCTCCAGCATCCACAGATTTGCTAAAATACTTGTTTCCTGATTTATCAACAATAAGTATTTTTGTTTTTTCAGTAAAAACAGGAGCCGTCCATTTTTCGCCTATGCTCAAATCTAAGAAATAATTCTTCGGACATAATATAGTATTTATCTCGAAATTAATTTTTTCAGAACTGCAATTATGAGCATCGGTAATTATAAAAAAATATTTTCCTGAAGATAAATTAGAATTAAGTATTTGATGAGAATTTTCATCAAATACAGTTGTTGTATAAGGCCCAGTTCCGTTTGAAATTTTTTGTAAAATTAAATTACCATTATGAGAATCTTCGCAAGTGTTTGTAACAATAAAACTTGCCAAAATGTTAACATCTTGGCAAGTTTGAACTGCATTTAGGTGCTGGGTAGCACGTTTTTCATATTCAGGATTATCTTTTTTTAAAGATGAATCCGGTAAGTAAGCGAACTGTGTTAAACTGTAATGTGTGAAACTTGTGTCTTTGTATATACAATCTAACTTTGAAAAAGTAACAGATTTTTGTGTATTTTCTTTGATTATTTTTTTTGACTCATTTTGGGTGAAAGTAGTGCTTGTTGTTGGACTAGGAATATTAGAATTAAAATGTTGATTTATAATTGTTTTAGGTTTTTCAGTTGAATTATCTTCTGGATTTGAATAATTATTATATACAACATACGAACACAAGGCCACCGCAAACCCTATCAGTGAAAATTTGATGATATTATTTTTAGTTTTATCATTTTGATGAATTTCTTTAAGATTATCAATAAATTCTAGGTCGTCATTAATTGAAAATAATGAATGCAATAATTTTTCATTTTCATATTCAGCTTTTAATGACGCATTGATATTTATTTCATTTTCAAAGGATTTTATTTCAGCCGCTGAAAGCTGTTTTTTGATATACTTTACTATGTTATCAGAATAGTTCATGATATGTTGTTTCTAAGTATTTCAATTAATTGTGGGTTGCTGTGTATGTATTGCACAAGTTTTTCTTTGCATCTTTTATGTTGCATTTTAACAGCTGCAACACTATTCATTTCCATACGTTCCATAATATCTTCCATGGTCAAATCTTTAAAAATTGTGTAGGTTAATAATTCTTTACATTTATTTCCTATAGTTTGAAAAACTGTTTTAATAAGATCTTGCTCTCGAGTATCGGGAGTTTTATAATTCAGTTCAATTTTTTCTTGCGAAATAACATCTAGTTCCTCTTTTAATTCGTTGGTATACAGAATGGTTTCGTCTCTTTTGAGTTTGTTTAACCATCTGTTTATGCTAAGATTATAAATAAAGCCAAATAAATTATATTTGGAATCGTATTCTTTATTTTTAATCATTTTGTATGCGTTGAGCATTGCATCTTGAAATACATCAAACGCATCGTCGTTAGAACCACCTTTGTTTAGTATATTTCTTTTAACTAAAGGAAACAGTTTCTTATATAATAACTTTGATGCTTTTTGGCTGTTACCATTTTCAAACAAACTTAATATTTCCAAACTTTCTCTAGATGATTCCATTTTGATACTATATAAATTAAAATTTTAAAAGGTAATGTATAAAATAAAAAAAGTTTTAATTTGTGTAAATATTTAGATTGGGAAAAAAGATTTTCATATTGATTAGTGCTATTTATTTTTGTTTTTGTGCAAATGCACAAAATTATAAAGGCCATTATTCTGATTCTTTTATACAATTTAATTCTAATACGGGGAACTCTCAACCATGTTATTTCCAAGATAGTACAACATGGGATATAGGCATACAAAGAAAAATGGCAGCTGGTGAACTGCGAGATATTGCTCTTACCCAAGTAGCTGTTGGATATAAATTGGCTCAGAAAAAATCAGTACAAGGTTTTAAATTCAATATTTTAAATGAACAAGAAGGACCTTATATTGGTTACAATGAACTCAATTTGAATTATTGTATAGAAAAACAACTATTTAAAAATTGGAATGCAGGAGTTGGTATTGCAGGTGGGTTCCACAGTATCAATATGAATTCTCCAACATACACTATGGCTACTTTTTTACCAAATCTTAATATAGGTGCTGTTATTAAAAATAGGTCTACAAAAATTTATTTTTCAAGTCTTCAGTTTTTAGATATTTCAAAAAATAATTTCTATGCCAATAGATATTTTGTAGGTTCTGTATGTACACGTAAAACTATGAATTATTCGTGGAATTGGAAACCCTCATGCCAAATCAAAATTTATAAAGATGTGCCTTATTTAGCCTCTGTAATATCAGAATTTGAATATAAAGAATCATTGAATATGGCAGTGGGCACAACAAATCAATTTGCAATTGTCTCTGCGATAGAATTCAAGATTAATCTTCATACGGATAAATACTTACGATTTGGAGTAGCCTATCAACACAATAAATATTCTAGTTTTTATTTAAAACCTAATTCAATAGAATTTAAAATAAATTATTCTATTTGATTTTTGGAATTATTATAACAAAAATACGTAATTTGCGTAATCTATACGTGACATGTATGGTAAAAAAGAATTTATGAAAAATATACTTACTAAACTAATCGTCCTTATTGGTCTCTGTGGAGTTGCCTTTGGTCAATCAGTCGGGGATTTTCGATCTAACGTTGCTACAGGAAACTGGAATGCAGCTGCCAGTTGGCAAACTTATAATGGTGCTGCGTGGGTGGCTGCTTCTTCATATCCTGGTCAGCTTGTTTCTGGAGCAAATGTAAATGTAACTGTTCAAAATAGTCACACAATTACACTAAACGTATCTCCAGCATTTTCAATAGCCAATTTAACAGTTGGTGGTGGGACAAATGGTACCCTCAATGGTAATGGAACATCTTACACATTAAATGTTGCAGGGAATTTATCGGTATCTGCGACTGCTACTTTTGATTTAAATGCAAACAATGTAACTGTTTCAGGTACAACAACTGTTTCAGGTACATTATCAGATGGTAACAGTAATGGTACTAATACATTTAACGGTTTAGTTACCATAAATTCTACGGGTACGTTGTCTACTGCAAATAACTCAGCTTATGTTTTTGCTGCTGGTATTAATAACTCTGGTGTATTTAACAAAACTGGTACTGGGGCAGTAACATTATCATCAGCTACTGGTGTTACACATTCAGGTACTACATTCGCTATGGCGGGAGCTGTTACTATGACTGTGAGTCAAACAATTACTGCAAATGCTGCCATGGCCTTATCGGGTAACATTACAGCATCAGCTGGTTCTAACATAGTTTATTCTGGTACAAATACAATTACACTCTCGGGTTCAGGTACTTACAATTCAAATTATACTACTAGTGGTACAGTTTCGGTAGCTAATTCAGGTTCTGCCACAATATCTGGAAATTTAAATATTGGAAATAGTACTATTTTAACTGTTTCAGGTTCAAATTTTACAGTGACGGGCACAACAACTGTAAATGGTAGTTTTGTAGATAATAGTGATTCTGGTGCTGATTTTTTTACAGGAAAAGTAACTATTTCTAGTACCGGTACATGGAATACCTCAGCAGTAATTTCAACTGCGGATAAATTACGTTTTACTGGTGGTATTGATAATAATAATTCAAATGCAGCACAAATATTATTTGGTAGAGCACGTTTTCAAGGAGCAAATCAAACAATAAATTCTGCTTGTAATCTAACATTTGATTTAATTAGATTCGGGGAGACAACAGATGCTTCAAGATTTACTTACACTTTTAATTGTAATTTAATAACAATATCTGGTAATGGTTTATATGTAGATAACATGGGTACTACTGTCAAAGGTGGTTTGATTGTTGCTTCACCTGGTTATTATATTCAAACTCCTAGTACTGTTAATGGTGCAAGCCAAACACAAGGCTGGATTGTGGGTACTCAAAGACGTACTGCTGCTTTGAGTTCTACAGGGTTAACTTTTGATGTCGGTAACGCAAACTACTATACTCCTTTTGTGATGTCATATACTGCAGCTACAGTTGCGGGTACTGCAAGTGTACAAGTAAACTCAGGCGATCATCCTAATATTTCAACTTCGCTATTGAATGATACAAAAAGTGTAAATGATTATGTAACGTATACAAATACTTTTACAACATCAAATTTAAACGTAACTTATACTTTTGCAACATCAGATATAGATCCCTCTGCAAGTACTACATCTTTTTTAGGTGGTTTATATGATGGAGCTACTTGGTCGTATCCTACTTTAAGTGCCGCTAATACAACAAATATCGTTTTGAATGGTCTCGCAAACACTACGAGTGGTCAACTTCAAATTGCTGAGAAAAGTGTAGCTAAAATGGCTACTCAAACAGTATATGGCGTGAATCAATGGAACGTATATGCCTATAACAGTCAAACAGTAATTAGTGATAATACTTATATGGGTTCGTTTAATTTTAGTTCAATAAATTTTGACACTAGAACTTGGACTCCTTCATTGACTGATGATAATACTTTAGTACATAATTTAACAGGTTATCAAGGGTTTAAAATGCCTACTAATAATTTTATTTTATCATTTAAAAGAACTCAGTTTGCCGATGGGTATTATCAAATTAATTTAAATGGTCATGACGATAGTTTAAATGTTTATATAAATGGAGTAAAAGTGGCATCAAGTCCTTATACAGCTGCGGCACAAAACAAATATTGGACAGGTTACTTAACTAGTTCAGATTTGGTTGAATTGAGAATGGTTGAAAAAGCAGGCGGAAACTGGACTACTTTTAATTTGGTTGCAGCACCTGCTATAGTTCCTGGTACAATTTCAGGTAATCAATCTATATGTACGGGTGATGCTTATGTTTTTACAAGTATTTCAAGTACAGTAGCCGCAACTACGGGTTGTTCTAGTTTTTCATATCAGTGGCAAGTTTCTACAGATAGTTTATCTTTTACTGATATTTCAGGTGAAACAAACGCTACTTATACCTTACCTGCAAGTCCGACTCAAACAAAGTATTACAGAAGAAAAGTGACTGATAATTGTTTAAGAGTAGATTATTCTAATATTGTTAGTGTAAGAGTAAATAGTTCAGCGCCTGGAAATGAAACTGTGTATGGAAATGGTCAATGGATTGCTTATAGTTATGCTACTCAAACTTTTACTAGCTATAAAGGATACTTTACATATTCTGCATTAAACTTTGACACAAGAACCGCAGATATGATTGGTAATACAAGTGGTTCTGTTTCAAGTATCCCAACTTTTAGAGGTTGTAATGTTCCCGTAGATAATTTTTCGGTTAGGTTTAGAAGAACAAATATACCTTCAGGTTATTATCAAATAGATTTGAATGGTCATGATGATTACGAAAGAATTTATAAAAATGGAACCTTAATATTTCAAAACAATCAAAATTTTAATGGTGCAGAAACTAATGTATGGACGGGTTACATAAGTTCAACTGATTTGATAGATATAGAATGGGTAGAAGGTGCAAGTGGAAACTTTGCAACTTTTGCTATGACTCTATTAAATACAGCACCTACTGGTGTTACTGCTGGTACAATTAACGGTAGTCAAACTATATGTGGTGGTGATTATCCATTAATTCCTCTAAATAGTGTTACTGCGGCAACAAGTGGTTGTTCTATTTTTCCTACTTATGGTACTACAACTATTTATTCTCCATATCAGTGGGAATTATCTTATGATAGTACAAACTGGGTTACAGTAGCAGGTGCTACATCTGCTTCGTACACAGTTCCTTCTTCACCAACATTTACATTAGATACTTGGTATAGAAGAGCAGCAACGGATCAGTGTGGTAATGTGGCATATTCTAATACTGTGAAGATTTCTATAAACAATACTATTCCAGGTAATCCGGCTACATATCCAACAAACAAATGGAATATTTATTCTTACAAAGACAATAACTTTTCAAATTATGTAGGTTATTTTTCGGTAAATTCTTTGTCATATAATTCAACGGATTACTTTACAACAACTCAAAGTCCATTTTTTGCAACAGGGTATTTAGGTTGTACAGTTCCTGTAACCAACTATTCTACTTCTGCTAAACGTAAAGGTTTTCCAACAAACATTTACCAAATAAGTGTAACTCATGATAACGAAGGCAAATTATTAATTGATGGTAATCAGGTTTACAGTACAACTACGGTGGTTTCTACACCAACAGTAGTTTGGGTTGGTCCATTAAAATCTACTTCTCAAATTGATTGGAGATTAAGAGCGTTTACAGGTGCGAATTATACAAGCATCAGTGTAGTGCCTACTGTACCAACTGCTTTAGATGGAGGTACTATTGATGGGGATAAAATTGTATGTAGAGGTGATATACCTTCACCATTTGCTAATTTAACTCTATCTTCAGGTGGGTGTTATACAGATGCAACAAAATATTATTGGCAATATTCTTCTGATTTAGGGAATACGTGGAATACTATTGCATCGTCAGTAGGAATAAACTATACTCCTACACAAACAATTTATGCAGAAACATGGTATAGAAGGGTTGTGATAGATGTATGTGGAACTACGGGTTATTCAAACATAGCAAAAGTTACATTTAATAATACACCTCCAGGAGATCCTACTGTATCGCCAAATGGTTCTTGGAATGCTTATGTTTATGATGATCCAGATTGGTCTAGATATATAGGGTATTTTAGTGTTGCTAATACCTTAGACTTTGACACAAGAAGTTATTATTGTAATACATGTGCACCTTCAGTTGCGTCTGTACCTTTAGCAAATCAAGGGCAGAGTTATCAAGGTTGTCAAAATGTATCTACAAACGTGGGTGTGAAAATTAAAAGAACTGGCGTTCCTACTGCGGGATATTATCAAATAGATCTTCCTTATTATGATGATGAAACAAGACTATATGTAAATGGTACTTTGGTGTTTTCTGATCCAACTTGGTATAACAATGTCGCAAAAACTAACGTTTGGACTGGTTATCTTGATGGTTCAAGTACTATAGAAGTTTGGTATCAGAATGATTATGGTCCAGGTGGTGCTTATGTGAAATTTAATTATTTGGGTACTACAAAACCAACTGCTTTAGTGGCGGGTACTATTGTATCTACTTATTCGGCATATTGTACAAATGATCTTCCTGAATTTACATCGACAGTTGATGCGAGTGGAGCTTGTTACCCTGTATATACTTGGCAATATTCATCAAATAATTCTACTTGGAACGATATTCCAAGTTCAAATAATAAAAATTACAGCAGTACATTCCCATTATCTGCAACCACTTATTACAGAAGAAAAGCAACTGATATCTGTTCTAATGGACCCGTTTATTCAAACGTTGTAACTGTTACTCCAAATCAAACTCCTCAAGGTACTCCAACGGTTTTTGGTAATGGAACTTGGAACGCATATACTTACAATATTTATAATTTAGCTTCTCCTTCTGTTTATGTGGGATATTTTACAGAACCATTGTTGTCGTTTAATACATCTAACAGATATTCAACTAGTAATTCTCCTCACACTGCGAGTGGTTATTTAGGATGCCAAGCAGATCCACATCATTATACAGTTAGCTTTAAAAGAACAAATTTTACACAAGATACTTTTCAAATTGATATACCTTATCATGATGATGGTGTGATGTTGGTAGTGGATGGAAATACTGTATTTTCGCATACAAGTTGTTGTGATGCCCACCCAAATGTTTGGACAGGTATTTTAAAATCAACAACACAGTTGGAAGTTAGATACGCTAATGGTGCAGGTCCCGGAAGTTTGAATGTCTCAATTAATCCTGTTACTGTATCTCCAAGTTTAACAGCTGGTACTGTGGCTGGAACACAATCAATCTGTTCAGGTGCTTCTGTGGCTGCGTTTACTGAGGTAACGGCTGCTTCAAGTGCTTGTTATATCAGTTATCAGTGGCAATCTTCTACAGATGGAAATACTTGGAGTGATATTTCAGGAGCTACTTTAAATACATTAGCACCAACTTCACCTACAGTAACTACTCAGTATAGAAGAAAAGCTACTAACGCATGTGATTTAATTACATATTCTAATATTTTAACCATTACGGTGTATCCTGGAGTCAGTGCTGGTACAATCACAGGTGCAGGAGCATATTGTTCAGGTACAAATGTTTTATTATCATCAGCAACAACTCCAACAGGTGGTGATGGGACGTATGCATATCAATGGCAATCTTCAGTTGATAATGTTACATACACAGATATTACAGGGGCTACGTCTTCTAGTTATACCATTTCAGCAGTTAGTTCAAATGCCTACTATAGAAGAGGAGTGGTTTCGTGTACAGGTGTTGCGTATTCAAATACACAGTATGTTTCAGTAGGTGCGGTAACTAGTGTTTCTTTAGATTTACCGGCTTCCTATACGGCTTGTACTGGTAGTAATGTTGTAATTTCTACATTAGGTACAGGTGTTGCAGTGACTTATCAATGGCAATATTATCAAACTAGTTCGTCATCTTGGATTAATTTGATTAATAATAGTGGTTTCTCTGGTGTAACTACTAAAGATTTAACTATTAACAATATTACAGCGGGTGTAAATACTTTACAATATAGATGTAGATTAAATGGAACGTGTGGTTCAACTGTTTATACTTCAACTACTACAGTAAGTATTGGTGGGCCAACTTTGTCCACTCAACCTGTTACGGCAGTGAGTGTTTGCCAAAGTTCAGATACTGTTTTTGTAGTTAGAGCATCAGGTTCTCTTACATATCAGTGGCAAGTTTCTACAGATAATGGGTCAACTTGGTCAAATGTAGTTGCTTCAGCAAATTATTCAGGAATTACTACAAATACTCTAAGAATAGTAGCTGCTCCTTCTACATTTAATAATTACAGATATAGATGTTTGGTGACTTCGTCTTGTGGAACTTCAACTTCTAATTCAGGTACTTTAACAGTTGTGACTCCATTCACTGGTAATACTATAACTGCAGCAAATAGTGGTTCTGTATGTACAGGTAATACAAACACAATTTCTGGGGCTTTGATTTCTGGTGCTACGTATCAGTGGTATCAAGATGTTTCGGGTACATTTACTGCAATATCTGGTGCAACAGCCCAGAATTATACAACGTTGGCAATTTCTTCAGCAAAAATATATATGCGTAAAGCTACAGTCGGAGTTTGTTCAAACAACTCTTCTTCTGTAACTATAACTCCTACTCCAGCAATTTCTATTACTACACAGCCAGTAGATCCGAATGTTACATGTAGTGGGTCTACAAATATGAACATTGTTGCGAATAATGTATTCAGTTATCAATGGCAAAAGTCAACAACTGTTGGTGGAAGTACCTATGCAAATATTACAAATGATGCTACGTATTCGGGTGTTACTACTTCAACACTTGGAATTAACGTAGGTTCTTTAGCTACTAACTTTAGATATAGAGTAGTGTTGTCTGGTTGTGGTGGTAGTACATCTTATTCGGGTAGTGCTGCATTAATTACTAGTTCTACTATTTCAATTACGACACAACCGGCAAATACTAGTTCATGTACTTCAACGGGAACTAGTGCGACCATGTCAGTTACTGTTTCATCTACTCCAAGCATTGGTACTGCAAATTATACTTATAAATGGCAATATAATTTGGGTGCAGCTACTGGAAACGCATTTATAGATATTCCTGTAAATGCATATATTTATAATTACAATACACGTATATTGGCAATTTCAAATCCACCATTAAGCTATAATGGTGCTCAGTTTAGATGTATTATCGGAGGTACTTGTGCTTCTTCTTCTGTTACTTCAAATGTTGCAACTCTTTCTGTGTATGATGCAGTAACTAATAATGGTGTTAACACTTCTCAGACAATATGTACTGGAGATCAGCCTTTAGCCCTAATTGGTTCTACACCAGTGGGAGGAGATGGTACTTATACCTATCAGTGGCAAGAATCTAATGGTGGTGCTTATAGTAATATTACTGGTGAAACAGGTAAAGATTTTCAACCTCCAGTAATGACGTCTGGTAACAATTACAGAAGATATGTACAAAGTGGTAATTGTTCTTTGAATTATAGCTTCCCTGCAACTATAACAGTAGGGACTCCGACTGTAATAACCTCACAACCTACAAATGCAACTATGTGTTTAGGGTCTAGTGCTACATTTACTGTTGTTGCTACAGGTTACAATTTACAATATCAATGGCAAGAAGATGATGGTACTGGCTATCAGAATATTACAGATATTGTAAACTATTCAGGTAATACAACTGCATCATTAACAATTAATGCTCCTGATATTTCATATAACGGTTATAAATATAGAGTAATTGTAATAGGTAGTTGTGCTCCGCTGAACGTTTACAGTAGTGAGGTAGTGCTTAATTTAACCCAAGCTCCAACGATTACTACTCAGCCAAGTTTCTCTTCTTCAAAATGTGAAGGAACTTCTACAAGTTTGTCTGTTGCAGCTACGGGAACTACTCTTTCATATGTATGGCAATATAAATTTGGTTCAGGTGCATATTCAAATTTAACAAACTCAGGGGTTTATTCAGGAGTTAATACGGCTACTTTAATAATTGATCCTGTTACTACAACTTTAAATAATATTTCGTATAGATGTATCGTATATGATGCAAGTTGTCCTACAACTTCTTCTGCAGCTACATTAACGGTATTGTCTAAACCAGTTGTTACAACAAATCCAGTTGACAATATTGTGTGTTCGGGTACAAATGCGAACTTTACAGCTGCAGCTACAGGAGCTGGTTTAACATACAGATGGCAAGTGAATCCTGCTGCTAGTTTTTCAAATTTGAATAATACAGCTTTGTATTCAGGGGTGTTAACTACAGGTTTAACGATTACAAGTGCTCCAATTTCCTTGAATAACTATCAATATAGATTAATGGTTTTTGGTACTTGTACGCCATCAGGTGTACCATCTAATGCTGCTAATTTTAAAGTACAAGGTAGTTCTGAGTGGTCTGGTAAAATTGATACTGACTGGAATAAAGCTGGTAACTGGTGTAGAAATGCAGTTCCTACTATTTCGGATGATGCGATAATTGCAAACGTGACTAATAGTCCAATTTTGTCTGGTGTTGTTGGAAACGTAAACAATATTACTATGAATGTAGGTAGTAATTTGACTATTTCTGGTACTGGTTCATTGAACGTAAATGGTGATTGGACTAATAATGGAGATTTTACACCAAAAGTAAATTCTAAAGTATCTTTTGTGAAATCAAGTGGTTCTCAAACATTAGGTGGCAGTACCAGTAAAGATATCTTTTACAATCTTGAAAAATCTAATTCTTCAACTTTGAATATTACAAAAGATATTGAAATAAAAGCAGGTGGTTTGCTAGATCCTAAAGCTGGTACTATTAATTTCAATAATCATAATATTAGATTAAAATCTTATGTATATGCTACAAGTTCTTCTTTACATATAGATTCTACGGCATCATTAGGTGTAGTAGTGGCTACTTTACAAAATACTTCAAATTTCACGGTTGAACGCTATAATGCAGGTGGTTATAGAAATACAAGATATATCTCTACTCCTGTGTATAATGTATCTATCAATGATATCATGAATAGCAATGTATTTGTGGCTGGTCCTGCAAGTGGTGGTTTTGATGTGCCTAATGTGAGTACTTCTTCATTCAAATATTATATTGAAGATAGAAGTGTAACTTTAGCAAAAGGTTGGATAGCTTCAACTTCTAAAAATGATGTTTTAGCTCCTGGAAGAGGTTATAGTTTATACATTGGTGGTTTTTATAATAGAAATACTAACACCTATACTTTAAATGCTCCGGTGACAATCAACTATAATGGTACTCCATTTACAGGTAGTAAATCATTTGCTATTCAGAACAATCTAACAGGTTGGAATTTGGTAGGTAATCCATATCCTGCAACTATAGATTGGGAGTCTACAGCTTGGACTTCTTCTGGCTTGGACGGTGCATTCTACACTTGGGATCCTTATATTAATGGTTATTATTCTTATAATGGATTGGTAGGTTCTGACTTTAGATCTAATCCATCTTATATAACGTCTGGTCAAGGTTTCTTTGTAAAAGCAACTGCTGCTAATCCAACTTTGAGTGTTACTGAAAATGCTAAAGTGGTGAACGGTACCAAGACTTTTGCTAACTTTAGAAATGCAAATCCAAGTTATGTAAGACTTAAGATTACAGATTCTTTAGGTAATATTGATTTTGTAGTTGTAAGAACAGATGTTGATAAAACGGCAGAAAGAAGTGCTCTGAAATTATCAAATCCAAAAATAAACTTGTATGCAAAACCTCAGGTTTCTTCAATTGACTCATATTCAATTTTGGGTGTAAAAGATTCATCTGAATTTTATGTTCCATTATTTGTGGAAAGTTCAGTGAAAAACACTTCTTATAAAGTTGAGGTAGTTACAGTGTCTGGTGATATAAACAAAGATTTGTCTCTAGTTCTTAAAGATCATTTGACTGGCGAATATGTAACTGCTACTGAAGGCGCTACTTTGAGTTTAAGTCCTAATACAACTACTCAAAGACTTGCATTAATGAGATTAGGTTCTTCTGAGGTGGTTACTAATTTGGATGACCAAAAAATTGTTGGGTTAGAAGTTTATCCTTCAATTCTTAAAGATGGAGAATATCCGTCAGTATATTCTAAGTATAGTTCTACCAAAACATATCAGATTTGTAACTCTACTGGTGTGTTGCTGAAAGAGTTTAATTCTTCTAAACCTACTGTAGCACTTAAAGAATTTGAACAATATTCTAGTGGTATATATCTAGTAAAAATTACTGAAAACGGTAAAACCAATATTTACAAGATAACTAAATAAAAAAAGGGCTTTAAGCCCTTTTTTTTATATGTTTTCAAGATAATTTTCTGGGAAAATAACTTTAGAAAGAAAAAGTCCTTCTGGAGGTGCGGCTCTTCCGGCTTTTTTTCGGTCTTTACTTAGAATGATGTTTTCAAATTCTGTTAAGCTGGTTCTGTAAGTGCCAACATCTAGTAAAGTTCCTACAATTGCCCTTACCATTCCTCTTAAAAATCTATTAGCTGTAATATTAAAAACGAGATATTCATCTTTGTATTCAAATTTAGCAACAGTTATTGTGCAAAGAAAAGTATTTACTTCTGTGTGTACTTTACTAAAACATTCGAAGTCTTTGTATTTTAGTAAGAGTTGTGCAGCTTCATTCATAAGCCGAACGTCTAATTTTTTGGGGAAATAGTAAGAAGTTTCTCTGTTAAATGGATTAACTTCTTGATGAATAAAATATTCGTAGGATCTAGAAAGTGCATCAAATCTTACTGAAGCATTATCGGCTACTTTATAAATGTTTTTTACTACTATATCTTTTGGTAAAACTCCATTCAAGTTTAAGATTTTCTTTTTCTCTATAACTTGAGGGGTTTCAAACATTACATATTGTTGTTTTGCATGAACTCCTGTGTCTGTACGCCCACTCCCAAATGTAGTAAGCTCATTTTTGAAAACAATTTTTAATGCATTTTCAATTTCTGACTGAACCGTATTAGCGTTAGGTTGTTTTTGCCAACCATTGTAATGTGTGCCTTTGTATGCAATATCTAAAAAATATTTCAATTCTTTTTTTTACAAAATTAAAGAAATAGTTTTTTAACTCAAATTAGGTATTGGTGAATTACCTTTTCAAATGTGTTTAAAATATATGAGTACTTTTATTTGAATAAATCTTATTGATGGTTTCAAACTATAAATATGTTAAATAGACTTCAAGATTTTTGATAAGAGATTCAAGACCCAATTTGGTGCATTAAAGGTAATTAATAATAATTTTGTCATATTTCTAATGCGGTTTTGTTTAAAATATAAGTTGAATTTAAATGTCTTCAATTAGTTTTTTTATGAATTACACCAACACTTTTTAATGTAAATAGGATTTTAGGTGCTACATTTTTATATTTGTTTGTGAGTTTTTTCACTTAAAACAATTTCAATTTTATAATGCAAAAGAAGCACATCGCAATTTTAGGTTCTACAGGTTCTATAGGTACACAAACTTTAGATGTAGTTAGAGCTCATTCAGATAAGTTTGAAATTGAAGTTCTTTCTGCACAAAACAGTGCCGATTTGCTTATTGCTCAAGCCATTGAATTTAAGCCAAATGTAGTTGTAATTCAAAACGAAGTTCATTATCAAAAAGTAAAAAACGCTTTAGATTCTTATCCTATAAAAGTTTACACGGGAGATAAAGCTTTAGCAGACGTAGTTACTATGGAGTCTGTTCATGTAGTACTAACGGCATTAGTAGGATATTCTGGGATGTTGCCTACCATAAATGCAATCAAAGCAGGAAAAAATATAGCTCTTGCAAACAAAGAGACATTGGTGGTTGCTGGTGCATTAATACAAGATTTACTTTCTTCGCATAAAGTGTCTATTTTACCAGTAGATTCTGAACATTCTGCTATATTTCAATGTCTTGTAGGTGAATATAAAAATCCAATAGAGAAAATTATTTTAACTGCTTCTGGTGGGCCTTTTAGAGGAAAGGATGTAGATTTTTTAAAATCTGTGCGTAAAGAACAAGCTCTTAAACATCCAAATTGGTCTATGGGAGCCAAAATCACAATTGATTCAGCATCATTAATGAACAAAGGTCTGGAAGTGATAGAGGCGAAATGGATATTTGATTTGAAACCTGAGCAAATTGAAGTAATTGTTCATCCGCAATCCATTATACATTCGATCGTGCAATTTTCAGATGGATCTATGAAAGCTCAGATGGGGCTGCCAGATATGAAACTTCCTATACAATATGCTCTGTCATATCCCGATAGAATACCTAATGATTTTCCGAGATTTGATTTTTTACAATATCCAAACTTAACTTTTGAAAAACCAGATATGACATCTTTTAGGTGCTTAAGTTTGGCTTATGAAGCTATGAAAATGGGAGGTAATATGCCTTGTGTGTTAAATGCTGCAAACGAAGTAGCTGTAGCAGCATTTTTGTCAGATAAAATAAGCTTTTTAGAAATAGCATCACTTGTGGAGCAAACCATGACTAAAATGGATTTTGATAAAAATGCAGATTTGGATGTTTATATTCAAACTAATTCCCTTGCTAGAAAATATGCAGAAGAATATGTTCAAAGTAAAACTTACGTTATAAATTAAGATATGGAGATTTTAGTAATGATTTCCCAATTCATATTGGCTCTATCGTTTTTAGTGGCTGTGCATGAATTAGGGCACATGTTACCAGCCTTGTGGTTTGGTATGAAAGTAGAAAAGTTTTACATTGGGTTTCCTCCTAAATTATTTTCCTTTTTTAGAAATGGTATAGAATACGGCATAGGAAGTATTCCTCTTGGTGGTTTTGTTAAAATTTCTGGAATGGTAGACGAGAGTTTAGATACTCAAAACTTGAATAAAGAACCAGAAAGTTGGGAGTTTAGATCTAAACCTGCTTGGCAAAGATTGGTGGTAATGTTGGGTGGCATTGTCGTAAATTTTGTTGTAGGAATAATAGTTTTTATTTTTTTATTATGGATTTATGGGAAATCGTATGTACCACTTCAAGAGTTAAACAAAGAAGGTATTTATGCTTATAAAATTGCTGAAAAAATTGGCTTCAAAACTGGTGATAAAATCATTAACATAAATGGGAAAGAACTTAAAAGTGCCGATGAAATAGTTTCTCCCGATGTTTTGTTGAGTGATAATGCTTACTACACTGTATTAAGAGACGGAAAACAAATTAAGATTTCTATACCTTCTGATTTCTTAGATAAATTAATAGATGAAAATGGTGATTTTATTGCTCCTGCTATACCACTTGTGATAGATACGGTATTGCCCAAATCTGGTGCAGCATCTGCTGGATTAATGAAAGGTGATAAAGTTATATCTGTGGAGCAAAGCCAAACACCTTATTTTCAAGATTTTCAAAGTGCTCTTAAAAATAAAGAAAATAAAAAAATTGAACTTGGTGTTATCAGAAACCAACAAGCATTAAAGGTATCTGTATTGGTAAATAGTGAAGGGAAAATTGGTATTGGTCCCAAAGTGGATTTTAAAAAAGAAACTGAGACCTTTAGTTTTGGGCAAAGTATCGTTAAAGGCCCTAAAGAAGCTATTGATTTTTTGGTGGCTAATATCAAAGGGTTTGGTAAAATTTTCACAGGTCAGTTAAGTCCATCCAAAGCAGTTGGAGGGCCTGTTAAAATAGCTCAAAGTTTTCCTACTCAGTGGGTTTGGAAAGTTTTTTGGGAGCGTGTAGCCATGTTGTCATTGATGTTGGCTTTTATGAATTTATTGCCAATTCCAGCACTTGATGGCGGTCATGTTATATTTTTATTATACGAACTTGTAACCAATAGAAAACCCTCTGATAAAATAGTAGAAGTGGCTCAGAGAGTTGGAATGGCACTTTTATTGTCGTTAGCTATCTTGGTAACTTCTAAAGATATTTTAGAATTATTTAATAAATGATGTTTTGAATGTGTTATTTATTACAAATATTTGTACTGAAGTGCTAACAAGCATTTTTTCATGGTATTAGGTTAAATTGTTTTAAACAAGCACAACTCACTGGGTTGTGCTTGTTTTTTTTATGGATAATTTATAACTTATACTTTGTGAAATAATAATTTAATGAAATCTATCTTACATTTTGTAGTTGCATTTATTAGTTATGCAACTTTCTCTCAAACATGGATTCCTGTTTGGTCTGATGAGTTTAATTACAGCGGCTTGCCAGATGAAAATAAATGGTCTTATGATGTAGGCTGTTCTTTGTACAATAACGAAGCTCAGTATTATTCTTCTAAAAGGTTAAAAAATACTCGTGTTGAAAATGGGAATCTAATCATAGAAGCTCATAAAGAGAACTTGGCTGGGTGTAATTATACTTCAGGGAGAATAGTTTCTAAGAATAAAGGAGATTGGAAATATGGTAAGTTTGAAGTAAGAGCAAAGTTTCCTACATATAACGGTTCTTGGCCAGCAATTTGGTTTTTACCAACAGAAGATTTGTATGGTTCATGGCCCAAAAGTGGAGAAATTGATCTGATGGAAAATGTAGGATACGAGCCTACCACAACACATTATACCATACATACAGAAGCTTACAATCATACGATTGGAACACAAAAATCTGGGTCAAATATAACGAATAATTTAGCCGATGATTTTCATGTGTATACACTTGAATGGTACCCTGACAGTTTACGTACATTTATGGATGGTACAAAAACTTTTGTATTTAAAAAAGAAGGTTCTGATTATAAAAAATGGCCATTTGATCAAAAATTTCATATTCTACTTAATCTGGCAATAGGTGGTAGTTGGGGAGGAAGTAAAGGTATAGATGATACTAAATTTCCTATGCAGTTTTTGATTGATTATGTAAAAGTTTATCAAATACAAACCAATACAGGGCCATTTGAACTCATAAGTGCATCTAATACGGGAGGCAAAGTTGTTGTTATGCCAGATTCTTCAACATATTCAAATAATTCAGTGGTTGATTTACAAGCTATTCCTGATAGCGGATATACTTTTGAAGGTTGGTATTCAGATTTTTATTCTAGAAATACAGAAATTTCTTTAGTAATGAATAGAGATATAGCTCTTAATGCTGTCTTTAGAGCTAACGGTGAGTTGATTAAGAATGGCGATTTTGTATTAGGAAATAGATTTTGGTCTTTTGGCTCTAATGCTCCAGCACTTGCAAGTATGTCGCAAACTGGTAATATTACTGTTCAAACACCTAGTAGTTCTTCTCCTTGGAATGTAAATTTTCAGCAACTTCCTGTTTCAATAATTTCGGGTCATACCTATAAATTTTCATTTGATATAAATACCGACGCGTCAATGAGATTTATGGCAGGACTTGGCAAAAGTAGTGGCGATTATAGTACCTATAATACCATTTTCGAAACGACTAAAATAGGTTCTCAAACATTTTCAAAAACATTTACATCATCAGTTACAGATTCTCTTGCAAGATTCTTTTTTGATTTAGGTTATGATGCAGGTAATGTTAAAATCTCAAACGTGAGTTTAATAGACTTAACACAAAGTACTGTTGATGTTGTAGATAATTTATTGGAAAGTTCTTTGCCTACTTTTTATTGGAATTCTCAAAAAACTGAAATTCTTGTTGATTTTAATAACTCTGAGATTGAAGATTTGGATTTGTATGATATAATGGGTAAAAAAGTTAATTATAGGAGTACGTCTAACTTTAATGAACTCAAATTGGATGATTCTCAAATTAGTCTTTTACTGATAAAATATAAAGTAAAAAATAAGGGTTATTTTAGTTACAAACTTATTAAACTATAATTTTATAAAATAGAAATGTTTTTTGTGTTTTAGTGAACTTGCAGTTATAGTATTATTCTTTACAGATGAGCGTTTGATGTTTTTTTTGTAATCTCTAGCTTTTTGCATAGCAGAAATTATTTCACTGATGATATCGTTAGATTTTTTCAGCATTTATAGTTTGTAATAAATAAAATTGTAAATTTTATGCAATTTAGATAAATAACAATTTTAAATATATTTTATAGAGCATTTGAACGCATTTTGAGGATAAGTGGTAATAAAAAAGGAGCCAGAGGCTCCTTTTTTATTTTAAAAATCTCAATTTCTAATTATAGAGAAAGAGTGTTTGTATTGTTAAGATCTTCACAAGCTTTGATTAATCTAGCTTTGAAAGCTTCTTCCGCTTTACGTACCCAAACACGAGGGTCGTAGTATTTTTTGTTTGGAGCTTCTGGACCTTCTGGGTTACCAAGTTGTCCTTGTAAATAAGCTTCGTTCTTTTTGTAGAAGTTAAGGATACCTTCCCAATATGCCCACTGTAAATCAGTATCAATGTTCATTTTGATAACACCGTAACCAATAGCTTCTCTGATTTCTTCAACTGTAGAACCAGAACCACCATGGAATACAAAATCAAGAGGCTTGTCACCAGCAAGACCATATTTAGCCTTTACATATTCTTGAGATTTTTTCAAGATTTTTGGTTCTAATTTTACGTTACCTGGTTTGTAAACACCATGAACGTTACCAAATGCAGCAGCAATTGTGAATTTATCACTTACTTTCATTAGTTCTTCATAAGCGTAAGCAACATCTTCTGGTTTTGTGTAAAGTTCATCTTGATGAACACCTGAATTGTCAACACCGTCTTCTTCACCACCTGTTACACCAAGTTCTATTTCAAGAGTCATGCCCATTTTGCTCATTCTCTCTAAATATCTCTTACAAGTTTCTATGTTTTCTGTAAGTGGTTCTTCAGAAAGGTCAATCATGTGAGAACTGAAAAGTGGCTTGCCATGAACTTTGTAGAAATCTTCAGAACCTTTTAATAGACCGTCAATCCAAGGTAATAATTTCTTAGCAGCGTGGTCAGTATGTAATATTACAGTAGCACCATAAAGTTCAGCAACTTGGTGAACGTGCATAGCACCAGAAATACCACCAGCTATTGTAGCTCTTTGGCCTTCGTTATTAAGAGTTTTACCAGCATAAAACTGTGCACCACCATTTGAAAACTGAATGATTGCCGGAGCGTTTAGTTCTTTTGCAGTTTCAATAACTGTATTTACAGAACTTGTACTCACAACGTTCACTGCCGGAAGGGCGTAGTTGTGTTTTTTTGCATGTTTGAAAATTTCTTGAACCTCGTCACCTGTAGCAACACCCGGCTTAAATGTAGTAGCTGTACTCATTATCTAGTTTTTAAAAATTTATTGTTAACGGATAATTTCAAAACGCTAAAATACTAAATTATTTTAATTAGTTTAGAAATTTTTAGTTATGAGATTTTGTTGTATATTAGTATTGAATTATACTGATAATAAATATGACAAAATTTATATTTTTAATTGCTTTTGGTGTAATTGTGGGAGATGTTTTTCCACAAATTCAAATTAGTAGTCTTAAAGGAAATTGGGAATTAGAAAAAATTAAACTAGATCAATATGAAATTGATGCTCATACATTAAAACTAAATCCTAAAGTGGAAAATAAGCTGAAAGGAAACTCAGATAGTGTATTGATTTCAAATTTAGTATTGGGCGTGATAAAAAATAAAATAGGTAGATATTATGCTTTTAATGAGAAAAATGTTTTGGTAATTACTGATATTAAGAAACATCAAGAGATTTTAACTTCATATAAATTTGTTGCTCCTAATTTGATAATAACCGAAAACAGTGTTCAAGAATTTTATAAGATAGAATTACTTAATGCTACTCAAATGGTGTTAGTTGATAAAAATGGTTTGATAGATTTGCCCATGAAATTGTATTTCATTAAAAAAACGATTAGTCCTTAGATTAATATTTTTTCAAATATTTTTTTGAAAAGAAAAAAATATTTCTACCTTTGCAATCCCAAACAAGCCCAGATGGCGGAACTGGTAGACGCGCACGACTCAAACTCGTGTTCCGAGAGGAGTGTCGGTTCGATCCCGACTTTGGGTACTCAAGCGACGATGAAATTTCATCGTCGCTTTTTTTTGTATTTTTTGAATTTGTCGTTTTTGGGGAATTGTCTTTCTGTTTATATTAAACGAATTAAAAATTAGACCAAATTATTTTTAATTGCTTCTATTGTAATAAATTACGTCTTGAATCTCGTGTATAACATCTTCAAGTTTATTTAGAACAGATTTGTTGTTCATAAAGCTAACATGTGAATTTATAAGGTTTGGATGTTGGATTAAGATTGTAAATACTACATAAAAAAATCTGAATTTTAGAAAGTTAAAATTCAGATTTAAATTACTGAAGATTCGTTTGTGTTCTAGTTCAAACTTTTAGAAATGTATTTCAAATACAAATAACCTACAATTCCACTCAAAGTGGAACTTAAAATAATTACAAGTTTGCTGTTTTCTATTAGAACATGGTCAGAAAAGGCCAAAGTAGTTACAAAAATGGACATGGTAAAGCCAATGCCTCCTAAAAATCCCATACCAATTACGTGATGCCAAGTTACATTTTCTGGTAATTTACTTATTCCAGTTTGGACGGCAAAGTATGTTGTGCCAAGAATACCAAATACTTTACCTAGAAATAAACCAACAAATATTCCTAAACTTACCCAAATATTGAGTTCTCCAATTGATTGCGTACTTAATGTAATGGCAGTATTGGCAATAGCAAAAATAGGCATGATTACATAATTTATAGGATTGTGTAAATGATGCACAAGCCATGCAGGTAATGTGTATTTTTCAGAGTATAGCACGTCAAAAGGAATACATAATGCTAATAAAACTCCCGCAATGGTTGCGTGGATACCTGAATGTAACATACAAAACCAAAGTACTAAACCAAGCGAAAGATATACAAGTATAGATTTTACTTTGAATCTGTTGCAAATAATTAAAATTACTAAAACAACTATTGATGCTAATATATAAGATACGCTGAAATTGCTACCATAACCTACTGCAATAACTACAATGGCACCGAGGTCGTCAATTACGGCTAGTGCCATTAAAAAAACTTTTAAATTGTTCGGAATTTTGTCGCCCAATAAAGACAATGCCCCCAAAGCAAAAGCTATATCTGTAGCCATGGGTATTCCAAAACCTTTAAGGTTGCCTGTCGCACCTAGATTAAATAAAATATAAAATAAAGAAGGAACAAGCATGCCTCCTAATGCTACTAAAACAGGTAACAATGCAGCTTTTATATCTGATAATTCTCCTTCTAGGAGTTCTCGTTTAATTTCTAATCCCACAAAAAGAAAAAATACAGCCATGAGGCCGTCGTTAATCCAATGTAATAGATGGTGTTTTAAATGTAAACTGCCGATTTCAAAACCTAATTCTATCTCCCAAAATTTACCGTATTCTGCAGCTAATGGAGAATTAGCTAAGAGTAAAGAAGCTATAGTGCATAAAATAAGAATTACTCCGCCCGCTTGTTGGCTTTCGAGAAATTCTCTAAAATTGATAAACTTTAATTTGTTTTTTTTCATAAAAAAAACCTCACTTTTAAGGTGAGGCGTAGGGTTCTAAAAACTAAATTTATTTTTAAAATCGGCTATTTGCTCACTCAATTCTTTTGAGTTACTAACAAAAGGAGTCAATTGCTCGCTTGTATTTACACGTATATGTGGTAAAGTTAAATGATGACTCGCAAAAATAAATTCCATGTCTGGGTAATTGTCTTTGAGAGCATCAATACTGTCTATTACAGATAGAGTTTTATCTGCTAAATTATATATTCCCGAAGCTATTTTTTGCGAAACCATTGCTGCAATTACAGAAACAACATTGTCTATATGCACAAAGCTTCTGTATTGGAAACCCGTACCAAAAAGTTCTAATCTCCCTACAAACTGAGCGTTAAAGATTTGTTTGTTTAAAAATGATTCAAAACTTACACTTGGAGCATAACCATATACAGATGCTACTCTTAAGATATGTGCGTTAAATCCGGCTTTGTTTATAAATCTTTCTACATGTTCTTCGCCTCTTTTTTTAGAGCTGGCATATGCTGAAGTAGGGGCGGTGTTGTCTGTTGTGTTTATAATCTCATCAGAGGCAGTGTATGGGTATACTTTGGTGGTACTTAAATACAAAAAGTTTTTTATACCTAGAGCTTCTATGGCGTAACAAACCTCGGCAGTGCCCCAATGGTTCACTTGTTCTTGTGCGTGACCATTTTTGTTGTCTGAAATTTCAGCTAAATGAATTACTGCATCGTGCCCTGTCATGGCTTTTTTTAGGGAACGACTATCTAAAATATCTCCTTTTACTATTTTGGTGTTTACGTATTTGTGGTTTAATAGCATGCCATGAGTTGGACTATTCAGGTTGTCGTATAAGGTAACCTCTGTAGCTATAGAGTTGTCTATTAAATATTTAGAAACGGCAGAACCAATATAACCAACTCCGCCAGTAATAAAAACCTTCATTTAAAAATTCTTTATTTATTATACTTTACTTATTTCGATGAAACCAATTCTGTGTTCAGTCCGCATTCTGTTTTATTCATGCCAAACCAACGACCTTCACGCATACTCCATTCAAAGTCAAACTTGCGAGTGCATGGTTCGCAGCCTATGGAAAAATACCCTTTTTCTTCTAGTGGATGGCTCGGTATTTGATGCTCACGCAAATACGTGGCAATCATTCTTTTGTCCCAATCTAACATAGGGTGGAATCTTACCACGCCATATTTACCATTTTGTTCAACAGAAAAAGCCTTTCTTACAGAACTTTGATCGGCTCTAACTCCGTTTATCCAGATATCGTACTCTGCTAAGATGGGTTCAAGTGGCATTACTTTGTTGAGATAACAACAATAGTCCGGATTGCTTGTGAATAGAAACTTTCCGTCCGCATCTTTTTGCATTGCTTTAGGAGTTTCAGGATGAACGTCTATGGTGTTTAATCCAAACAAATCTGTGATTTGGTCTCTGTATTTGAGTGTTTCAGGGAAGTGGAATCCCGTATTGATGAAATAAACAGGTATAGACTTGTCTATTTGGCTTAATATATGTAGCAAAACTATACTATGAGACTGAAAAGAAGACGTAGTAAACATAGTCTTTCCTTCTGCTTTGTAGCTCTCAAGTTTGTTTTTTATTTCTTCGAAATTCATATAAATACTTTTCAGAATAACCCTATGTGGCGTGCACAAAGTTCATTATCTTTCAAAATTACAAAAATCAATGATTTAAATTCTATTATTTTAGTAGAAAAGACAATTTAAGGCTAAATTATGCTTGTTTAGAAATGTTTGTAGCAACCGTATAGGCGGTAGTCCAAGCATTTTGAAAGTTAAATCCACCTGTGACTCCGTCTATGTTTATAACTTCTCCTGCAAAAAACAAACCTTTGTGTTTTTTGCTTTCCATGTTCGATGAGTCAATTTCTGCCAAGTCAATACCGCCACAAGTAACAAATTCTTCTTTAAAAGTAGTTTTGCCTTTGCATGGATAAATTGAGTTGGTGAGGCTGTCTATGAGCTTGTTTAGAGATTTGTTGCTCAGTTCTGACCATTTGCATTTTTCTGATATTTCAGATTTTGTGCAAAAATACACCCACAAGCGATTTGGAAGTTTGAATAACGGTGAATTGTGAACGAATTTATTATTGTTTGCAGTTCTGAATTCTTGAAATATTTTTCGTACTTCTTCTTCATTTACAATGTTTATCCAGTTGATTTTTATTTCGTATTCGTATTTTTTTTCATGTAAAACTTGTGCTGCAAAAGCCGATAGTTTTATAACGCCAGGGCCGCTAAAACCCCAATGTGTAATAAGAATGTCTCCCGTGTTTTCTAGTTTAGTTTTTTGTATTTTTATAAGAGCATTTTGTACACTTATGCCCATAAGATTACAGATATCTTTGTCAATGATATTAAATGTAAATAATGAAGGCAAAGGTTCAATAATGTTATGCCCTAGTTTGTGAATCAATTGATAATGGTTTCTGTTGTTTCCACCACCAATGCAAAGTATTACTTTGTCTGCTTTGTAAGTTTGTGTAGAATTGCAAAGTTCAAATCCATTAGCAAGTGGAACGATTTCTTCAATGGAGATTCCTTTTAAGATTTTGATGTCTAATTCCGAACTTAATTTTAAAAAACAATCTATAATAGTTTGTGATGAATTACTAGTAGGGAATATGCGTCCGTCGTCTTCTGTTTTTAAAGTTACGTTATGGTTTTTAAACCATGTAATAATATCTGAATTATTAAATTTTAAGTATAAATTTTTAAAAAACTTTTCGCCTCTTGGGTAAGATTTTGAAAATTTTACAGTATCACAACTGTTGGTTACATTGCATCTTCCTCCACCACTTATGGCTACTTTTGAAAGTATTTTTTGTGTTTTTTCATAAATAATTACTTCATAGTTAAGGTTATGTATTTTTATATTTATGGCAGCGAAAAATCCAGATGCACCTCCTCCAATTACAGCTATTTTCATAAAAAAAAATTTTATATAATATGTAATGTTTTAATTAAAAACATAAAACACTAACTAATGATTGTTCGTAAAAGTAGTCATTAATCAATTTTGTTTTGCAAAGGAGCAATTTATATATTTTCAGTTATATACGGGTAGGGTTGATGTTGGCGACGGTTTCGGTAGTTATATGCCTGATATTCAACAGAAACAGCGAAAAACCCATATTTAGTGTTGCCAATACTAAACAAAACGGCGACACGAGTATTCCTACTCATTTTAATGAACTTGCAGAAAGATATCACAACACAAATTTAGACTACAGCCACAAGCTGTCTGCCAAAGCTGCGTTTTTTGCACAGTCTATGGGTTTTAAGAGCGGAGAAGCTAGAGCGTACAACAATATGGCAGAATATTATTTCTTAGTAAATAATGACGAAAAAGCCATTGAATATTCTGACAGAGCTGCTAAAATATTTGAAAAAAGAAACGACTACATTGGTCTTGATAAAAGTAAAAATATAGTTGGTAGAGTGTTTTTAAAACACGAAATGTTTGACCAAGCAGAAGATGTTTATAAAAAACAGCTTGCTATAGCTAAAGATTTGGCCGACAATACACTTATGGCGTCGAATTATGCCAGCCTTGGAAATGTAATGAAAGCCCAAAAGAAATTTAGCGAAGCCATACATTTATACAAACATGCCAATAAAATTTACTATAAAATTAATGATCTCAAAGGACAAGCAACTTGTTACACAGATTTGGGCTTAACACACAAAAAACTTAATAAATTTCACTTTGCCATAATTTCTTTTGAAAAGGCTTTGACGCTTTTAAACGATTCTGATAATCAAAAGGCTTTTGTGTATCTAGAGTTAGGGATTGCAGAAGCTAATAATGAAAACCCGGAAAAAGCTTTAGAATATTTTAAAAAAGCTGAGGAAATAGAAGCATACCACGAAGACAACTTTGATTTGTCTATGACTCTTTTAAAACAAGCTGAAACCTATTTGAAACTTAAAAATTATGAAAAGGCACTTCAAAAGGGATTTAAAGGCTTAGAAATTGCTCAAAGTGTTGGTAATAAAGAGGTTGAAGTGCTGTTGAATAACGTGATTTCTGACTCATATGCCCAAAAACAAAACTTTAAAATGGCTTATGAATACAAAAGCAAAGCGGAAGTTTTAGATGAAGAATTGACCAATGAATCTAAAATTAAAGCTTTGAGTAAATTACAAGCTTCCATGGAGTTTAATAAAAAACTGGAACAAGAAAAGCTAAAAGAACAAAAGCTAAAAGAAAAACTAGACGAACAAGTATCGACACACAATTTACTTATTGGAATGTTTATTCCGTTCCTCATAACCGTAATTTTCTTTGTTTCTAAAATCAACATTTCCTCAAATTACATTAGAGCCATTGTTTTTGTGACAATAATATTGACATTAGAATTTTTATTGGTTGTGCTAGATCCTTTCATAGACAAATATACAGGTGGTATTCCAATATCTAAATTGATTATAAATACGCTTTTAGCATTAGTTTTGGCACCATTACAGCACCTGCTTGAATCTTATCTCAAGAAGAAAATGTTCGAAAATAAAATTGAACAAAAAAAAAGTTCGATAGCATCAGTAAGATAAACGAAGAATAACTTAATCTTTTTTAAAATTGTTGTAATTTTGTGAACATTTTCATTTTAAGAATGTCAGAAATTTTACGACTTGCAATTCAAAAATCAGGAAGACTTAGTGAAGACTCTCTGAATTTAATAAAAGAGTGTGGTATTAACTACAACAAAAGTGATAATAAGCTCACATCTAAGGCATTTAATTTTCCTATTGAGTTTTTATTTTTAAGAGATGACGACATACCTGGCTATGTTAGCGACGGTGTGGCAGACATAGGTATTGTGGGTGAAAACGTTTTACTTGAAAAAAATACTGAATCTGTTGTGATAGAAAAACTGGGTTTTTCAAAATGTCGTCTTTCTATAGCGGTTCCTAAAACATTTGATTACAAAGATATTAAAAGTTTAGAAGGGCTTAATATAGCTACTTCGTATCCGCATATTTTAGGGAGTTATTTAAAAGAGAAAAAAGTTCATGCTCATATACACGAGATTAGCGGGTCTGTAGAAATTGCCCCTAATATTGGTTTAGCAGAAGCTATCTGTGATTTGGTAAGCTCTGGTAGTACGCTAATCAGTAATGGGCTCAAAGAAACAGAAGTGGTAATGCAGTCTCAAGCTGTAATGATAGCGAACAAAAATATGATTCCTTCTAAACAAGAAATCATTAATCAACTATTGTTCAGAATAAAAGCTGTTCAAAGAGCTAAGTCTAAAAAGTACATTATGCTCAATTTTCCAGATAGTTCTAGAGATTTGATTATATCTATTTTGCCAGGTGTTAAAAGCCCAACTATAATGCCACTAGCTGAGGCTGGTTGGAGTTCGTTGCATTCGGTAGTGAATGAAGACGATTTCTGGGAAGTAATAGAGAAGTTAAAAGAAGCCGGAGCCGAAGGTATATTGGTATTGCCTATAGAAAAAATCATAACCTAGTTTCTAGTATATGATTTTGGCAGAAGGTAAACAAAAAGAAATATTAATATATAGAGTAAAAATACTCGATAAATATATTTTGGTAAAACAAGCCAAACAGATTATTCATGCAAGTAATAAAATTTCCAGAAAGTAATACTTACAAAACCTTGCTATCTCGTCCTACTTTGGATACTACAGAGATAGAAGCTAGAGTATTGCCTATTTTGCTTGATGTAAAAGAACGAGGAGATCAAGCATTATTAGAATACACTTCTAAATTTGACGGTGTAGAACTATCAAATATTTTAGTGTCTAACTCTGAAATAGAGGAAGCAGAAAAACTAGTAAGCGATGATCTTAAAAGTGCTATCAATGTTGCATACGGAAATATATTTAAATTTCATGAAGCACAATATCAAGTTTCGGAACCTATAGAAACTTTAGAAGGCGTCACTTGTTGGAGAAAGTCTATTGCTATTCAAAAAGTTGGCTTATACATTCCTGGAGGTACAGCTCCGTTGTTTTCAACTGTACTCATGTTGGGTATACCTGCAAACATAGCTGGTTGTTCTGAAATAATCATGTGTTCGCCTGCTGGCAAAGACGGCAAAATAAATCCAGTGATACTGTATACCGCCAAACTAGTGGGTATACATAAAATTTACAAATTAGGAGGAGCACAAGCGATTGCCGCTATGGCTTTTGGCTCAGAATCAGTTCCGCAAGTATATAAAATTTTTGGCCCTGGAAACCAATATGTTACAGCAGCAAAACAATTGGTAACTAAATACGGAACAGCCATAGATATGCCTGCTGGGCCTTCAGAAGTTATGGTCTTGGCTGACGATACTTCTAATCCTGCATTTGTAGCATCAGATTTGTTGTCTCAAGCAGAACACGGCAATGATAGCCAAGTGGTGCTGGTTTGTTATAATGAAAATACGGCGAACAAAGTAATTGAAGAAGTACAAAAACAAACAGAATTGCTAGAACGCAAACAATTTGTCAATAATACTTTAAAAAATAGTAAAATAATACTAGTGAATGATGAAAATCAGGCTCTAGAGATTATCAACGAATATGCTGCGGAACACTTGATTTTGTCGGTAGATAATGCAGATGAAATTGCGGAGAAAGTAACGAATGCGGGCTCTGTATTTATTGGGCATTTAACTCCCGAAAGTGCAGGGGATTACGCATCGGGGACTAACCATACCTTGCCAACCAATGGTTACGCTAAAGCATACAGTGGGGTGTCACTTGATAGTTATGTTAAAAAAGTAACATTCCAAAAAATTACTAAAGAAGGACTTCTGAATATAGGACATGTAGTAGAAAAAATGGCAACAGCTGAACAACTACAAGCTCATAAAGAAGCTGTAAGCATAAGACTCAAAACTATAAATTCATAAAATGTTAAAAATAGGTTCATACAATACATTAAAAGTTAACCGCCAAGTAGATTTTGGAGTTTTTCTTGAAAATCCTAATGGAGGTGAAATACTAATGCCTAAAAAGTATGTGCCTAGCAATTGTAACATTGGAGATGAAATTAAAGTTTTTGTATATCCAGACACTGAAGATAGATTGGTAGCAACCACTGAAGAGCCTTTTGCGGAAGTGGGTATGTTTGCTTACTTAAGAGTAGCCCAAGTTTCTCAATATGGAGCCTACCTAGATTGGGGGCTTATTAAAGATTTGTTCGTTCCTTACAGCGAACAAATTATGAAAATGAAAGAAGGGAATGGTTATTTGGTGTACATAGACCTTGATACCAAAACTAATAGGTTATATGCTTCTGCCAAACTTGAAAAATTTACCTTAAAAGATTTTCCTCCGTATGAATTTGGCGAGGAGGTAGATATTATAATTTGGAGTAAAACAGATTTAGGTTACAAAGCTATCATTAACCATAGCTATGTAGGAACCTTATATGAAAACGAAGTTTTTTCAAGGCTCTATCCAGGTGAGGAAACAAAAGCATTTATAAAAAAAGTAAGAGAGGATTCCAAAATAGATTTGTATTTGCATAGACCTGGGCATATCAAGCTAAAAGAAAACAGTGACTTGGTTTTTGAAAAGCTCGAAGAAATGGGTGGATTTATTGCAAGTACTGATAAAAGCCCTGCGGAAGAAATATATGAAATTTATGGCTTAAGTAAAAAGAACTACAAAAAGGCTGTAGGTGATTTGTTTAAAGCTAGAAAAATAGTAATTGAAGACAAGGGAATTAGAATTGTTAAATAAACAAAGACTATTTTCTTAAAATATTGCCTCTTTAAATAAGAATCACTTCATTTTTATTATTTACCCCATATCTCATTTAAACTAGAGTTTTATATAGACAATCTTTTTGATTGTTAAGGGTATTCTTATTTTAAACTGAATCAGAAATAGGGCAAAATTATATCTAAATAGCTTTTTGTAGAAGATTAGGTCTTGGTTCTTGTGTCTTAAATCTTTTTGTTAAAATATAACACTAAAAAAAATAGAGTTTATATTTACGATTTTTGGATAACTAATGGGAAAATGATTGGGTTGGTTGGAATACGAATTGTTATAAAACAAAAAAGCAACACTGGCTAGTGTTGCTTTTGCTCCCCCTCTTGGGCTCGAACCAAGGACCCCATGATTAACAGTCATGTGCTCTAACCGGCTGAGCTAAGGAGGATTGTTTTGGGATTGCAAATCTACTATATTTTTTTGTTTGTGCAAAAATTATAGCCTATTTTTTGCAAATAATTTCTGATAATATTATGAATATCCTGAATGTCAGTAGAGTATGAAGCCTATTTTTTTAAAATAGACTCTATAAGTTTAGAAGCACAGTTTTCGCCATCCATAGCTGCGGAAACTATTCCACCAGCGTAACCGGCCCCTTCTCCACAAGGATACAGTTTTTTTACTTGTACATGTTCAAATGTTTCATTGTTACGAGGTATTCTAACGGGCGAAGAGGTTCTGCTTTCTACGCCTAATATTTGAGCTTCGTTTGTGAAATAGCCCTTCATTTTGTTACCAAAGTCTACAAAGGCATCTTTGAGCCTTTTACTTACAAAATCTGGTAAAACCTCATCCATTAACACGGAAGTTGTTCCTGGTTGATATGAGGTTTCTAGTAAGCTAGAACTTACTTTCCCTTGTACAAAGTCTTGCAACCTTTGGGCGGGTGCATGTTGTGTATTGCCTGCAACTATACAAGCTTGTCTTTCTATGTCTTGTTGGAATCTAAGTGCAGCTAATGCACCGTGTTGAGCATATTTTTTGATGTCTTCATTTTCTATAGAAACTACAATGCCCGAATTTGAAAACTGAGAGTCTCTTTTAGAAGGCGACATACCGTTTACCACAACTTCGCCTTGTTGTGTGGCAGAAGGAACAATGAAGCCACCAGGACACATACAAAATGAAAAAACACCTCTTTGTACTCCTTTAAACATGGTTTGGGTTACTAAAGCATAGCTCGACGCAGGTAAATAGTCTCCTCTATGTTCACAATGATACTGTATAGAATCTATTAGAGATTGCTGATGTTCTACTCTTACACCTAAAGCAAAAGGTTTGCTTTCTATATAAATGTTTTTAGAATGTAATAATTCAAAAATATCCCTTGCAGAATGACCCGTAGCTAAAATTACTCCTTCGCCTACATATTCTTTTTCAGAAACCACTACACCTTTGCAGATATTGTTGTGAACAATAATGTCTGTAACTTTTGCGTCAAAATGTACTTCGCCTCCATGAAAACGTATATTTTCACGGATATTTTCTATCAGTTTTGGAAGTTTGTTGGTTCCAATATGCGGATGAGCATCAACTAGAATTTCATCTTTTGCACCATGTGCAACTAATATTTCAAGTATTCTGCGTACGTCGCCTCTTTTGCTAGATCTAGTATAGAGTTTGCCATCGGAATAAGTGCCTGCACCGCCTTCGCCAAAACAATAATTGCTTTCTGAGTTGACTATTTGGTCTTTATTTATGGCTGCTAAATCTCTTCTTCTAGCTTTAACATCTTTACCTCTTTCAAATACAATTGGTTTGAAACCTAGTTCTATACAACGTAATGCTGCAAATAAACCTGCGGGCCCCGCTCCAACTATTAATATTGTTTTTTGTTGAGAAACATTTGGAAATTGGTTTTTATACTGAATACGCTCTGGTATAGGTTCGTTTTCGAAAATAGAAACAGATAAATTTACGAGTACTTTTCTGCCACGAGCATCAATACTCCTGCGTTCCTTTATATATTCTGCATTTTGAGGGAGATGTCCTTCTGATTCTAGATATGATTTGAGAGCAAAATCATCAAATGCAATGTGAGCTGGTAAGCGTAAATCTATTTTCTTTATCATAACGTAAGGTTTTTATCCTTAAAAACTTTACAAATATAAAACTATATTATTTCAGGATCTTTATTTGTGCTTAAAATCATATTTGAATGCTGATTTGGGAAGTATAATATTAGTGTTATCTAAATTTAAAAAGACCTTAATTGATTCAAAAATTCAAACCCTATGCTGTAAGTTTATAAAAAAAACCAGAGAATTTGTTCTCTGGTTTTTCATAAAGGTTTGAATGATTACCTCTTTCTTATTTTTTAACAGGACCTTCTTCTATTTCTTTTGCTTTCTCAAACATCATTAAACCTCTAGTGTAGATTTCGTCTGACTCATTAAAAATAGGGTAAAATCCTTCGTTTTTCCAGATACCTCTCGCAATAAATGCTTTTAAGTTATTTTTAATCGTTTTTTCAGATCTATCAAATTGTTTTTTGTCAAATTTAACTCCTGATTTTTCAGCTAATTTTAAGAAGTCATCCATCATTTTCTTAGAAACTTCAAAACTTGTTTTGAAGTTGGTAAATCCTAAATTTTCAAGAGTTGATTTGTTGTTGGTAGAATAGTTTAAAGCATATTCTCTAATAACACCTTTGTTGTAAAGATCAGAAAGGTAATGTGTAGCATCTGTAGTGTCTCTAGCTACAAATTCATCAGGCATGATTCCGCCACCACCATAAACGGTACGTCCTTTTAGTGTTTTGTAAATCTTTTTCTGATCAAACTTGATACTATCTTTATTAAAAAATTCTCCATGTTTGTATCTGTTTACTATGTCTAGTTCATAATCTTCAGCAGAAGTGTAAGGTTTTTGTATACTTCTGCCACTTGGCGTATAATATCTAGAAATGGTAACCCTTAACTCTCCACCTGTTTCTAGAGGTATAGGTCTTTGTACCAGGCCTTTACCAAATGAGCGTCTGCCTACTATAATCCCTCTGTCGTTATCCTGAATAGCACCAGAAACAATCTCAGAAGCAGATGCACTACCTTCGTTTATTAAGACTACCAAAGCGCCTTGTTCAAACATACCTGGCATGTCTGCATTGTAAGTATAGTCATATTGAGATTCTTTACCGTCAGTATATACAATCTTTTTACCATCACTAAGTAATTCATCTACAATATATTTGGCTCTGTCTAGGTAACCTCCTGGGTTGTCTCTTAAATCTATCATGAGACGTTTAGCACCATTTTGTTTCAATTTCATAAGTGCGTTTCTAAACTCAATGTACGTATTTTGAGCAAAACGACTTATTTTAATATAGCCAGTGGTGTTGTCAATCATATATGAAACATCCACAGAGAAAGTAGGTATTTTATCTCTTGTAACAGTAAAATCCAATACTTTTGCAACATTAGCTCTTTTGATACCTAATTTTACTTTAGTGCCTTTTTTGCCTCGTAGCTTACTAAAAACATATTGTGTGTTCAGAATACTTCCAGTAGATGTGGTATCGTTTATTTTAATAATCTTATCGCCACTTCTTAATCCCACTGCTTCTGATGGACCACCACTGATAGGTGTAACCACATAGAGTGTGTCTTTTATGATTTGAAATTCTATCCCAATACCTTCAAATTCTCCTTCAAGCTGAGCTTGAGCCATTGTTAAATCTTTAGGCTTAATATAAACGGTATGAGGGTCTAGATGTTCTAACATTTTTTCTATGGCCACATCAGATAAATCGTCGGTATTCACAGTGTCTACATATTCTTTGTCTACCAGATTTAATATTTCCCTGAATTTTGCCGTAGCCACGTTGGTGTCGTTGCTAGTTGTGCCTGTGTTGAAAAATTTAGCACCCATAAGTATACCTATGGCTAATGCTAAACTCATAAAAAGTGGAAGTTTTATATTGAAAGATGAGTTTTTATACTCGTTTTGTTCATTCATTGTTTTTGAAATTATGCTTTAACTTTTGTTGGGGTAAATTGATATACTTGGTTAATGATGGCGTTTGTATCATAATGGCAAAGAGCGTACAGTTCGTCTTGCTCACCATGTTCCACAAATTCGTCTGGCATGCCTAAGCGCTTCACAGTTGATTGATAGCCATTATCTGTCATAAATTCTATTATTGCAGAGCCAAAACCACCTTGTAAGCATCCGTCTTCTACAGTGATGATTTTTTTGAAATGTTTGAAAATATCATGTAATAATTCAACATCAAGAGGTTTTGCATATCTCATATCGTAATGTGCTGGTGCGGTTAATCCTTTTTGGGTTAATGAAGAAATAGCTTCTTGTGCAAAATTACCCACTGTGCCCAACGATAATATTGCGATGTCAGAACCATGAGATACACATCTGCCCTTGCCTACTTCTATTTTTTCTAGAGGAGTACGCCAGTTAGGTGTTGTTCCTTGTCCTCTTGGGTATCTGATTGAATAAGGGCCATTATATTCTGATGCCGCATACATCATGTTTCTTAATTCGGCTTCGTTCATAGGAGCAGCAACAACCATATTCGGAATACATCTGAAAAACGCTATGTCAAATGCTCCGTGATGCGTTGGTCCATCGGCTCCGGCAATACCAGCTCTGTCTAAGCAAAATACTACGGGTAGATTTTGAAGAGCTACATCGTGTACCACTTGGTCGTAGGCACGTTGCATGAAAGATGAATAAATATTGCAGAAAGGTTTAAGACCTTGTGTGGCTAGACCCGCCGACAAAGTTACGGCATGTTGTTCTGCTATTCCTACATCTATGGCTCTGTCTGGCATTGCTTTCATCATAATATTTAATGAAGAACCAGAAGGCATTGCAGGTGTTATTCCCCAAATTTTTGGATTCTTTTCTGCTAATTCTAAAAGTGTGTGCCCAAAAACATCTTGATATTTGGGAGCTTGAGGTTTTTCAATCACAGTTTTGGTGATTTCGCCTGTGATTTTATCAAATTTACCAGGAGCGTGCCATTTTACTTGGTCTTTCTCGGCAGGAGCGTAACCTTTGCCCTTAACAGTAACACAATGTAAAAGTTTAGGACCTTTAATTTTCTTTAAATCTTCTAAAACATGAACCAAATGGTTGATGTCGTGTCCATCAACTGGGCCAAAATATCGGATGTTTAAGCTCTCAAATAAATTACTTTGTTTGAGAACAGTTCCTTTGACGCCATTTTCTAGTTGAACCGCAAAATCTTTTACGTTTATACCCATTTGCTCTAGCTTTACGAGCATTTTCCAGGTTTTATTTCGTAATCTGTTGTATGTTTTTGAGGTAGTAATATCTACTAAATAGTCTTTAAGTGCCCCCACGTTAGGGTCTATAGCCATGCAGTTGTCGTTCAAAATAATGAGAACATTGGAATCTGCAACACCTGCATGGTTGAGGGCTTCAAATGCCATGCCAGCAGTCATGGAGCCGTCTCCAATTACTGCAATATGTTGTTTGTCTTCATCTTTTAGATAATGTGACGCCATTGCCATACCTAAAGCTGCCGAAATAGAAGTAGAGGAATGTCCTACTCCAAAAGTGTCGTATTCGCTTTCATCTCTTTTAGGGAATCCTGAAAGGCCTTTAAAGACTCTATTGGTATGAAAAACGTCTCTTCTGCCAGTTAGAATTTTGTGGCCATATGCTTGATGTCCTACATCCCAAACAAGTTGATCTACAGGGGTATTGAAGACATAATGCAAAGCTACTGTGAGTTCTACTACTCCCAAACTGGCTGCAAAATGTCCGCCATGAACAGAAACTGTATCAACAATAAATTGACGTAATTCTGAACATACTTGTAATAATTGCCCTTTATCTACTTTACGTAAATCTGCTGGAGTGTTAATTTTTGAAAGTAATTCTCCTGCTTTTATCACTTGTTCTGACATGTTATTATTATGGAAATGACTCTTAAAAGGTACAAATTAGCTAAATAATTTATTAAACGAAAATAATTTTGAATTAGTGCCTTTGTGCTTTAGAAAAATGAAGTGAACTTTTGAAATTTAAAGAAAAGAATTGTTTCGAATAAGTCTAATTAGTCTCTACAAATTGTAAATAAATAAATTATTTTTTTTATTTACAATTTAAATACTAATCACTGAAATCGTATAAATTTATTTAAAATGGTAAAAAAAATTTACAAATTATTACTACTAGGACTTTTTTTAAATTTGAATTCTTATGCTCAGTCCGATTCAATTACGCCTAATCTTGTAGATTCGTCTGCTAATAATGTTTTGGATATGTCATTGGAAGAACTGTTATCAGTAGAAATTAAAACAGGTTCTTTGGTGAATATGAAGCAGTTTTCAAAGCCTGTAGCTGTTACTGTTATAAGTAAAGAAGATATAGCTTTGAGTGCAAGCCGTAACATGATGGACTTGTTGGAGACTTATGTACCAGGTTTTTTCTGGCTGGATCATCCATCTGAAGGAATGAAAGGAGGAATGAGAGGGGTGATTTCTGATAGAAATTTAAAGTTTCTTCTACTGGTAAATGGTGTTGTGTTGTACGAAAGAGGTCATCGTGGGGTGGTTGCTGAAATATCAAATTGGGATTTAGATGATATTGAAAAAATTGAAGTTGTTCGCGGTCCTGGTTCTGTAACTTATGGCCCAGGTGCAATTGCGGGTGTTATCAGTATAACCACCAAAAGAGCAGGAGGTGAAAATGTAGTGGGTGCTTCTGTTAATTATAAGTCTAATTACCAATCTAGAGGCTTAAACATGTATGCCAAAGGAACTAGTAAAAGTAATATACAATCTTTACTTTATGGTAGTATTCAAAGTACAGATGGTATTGCAAATCCTGAAACTTTTAACGCTAAAACTCCTGTAGATTACGGATTGCCTAATCAGTTTTCTAAGCCGCTATACTTGAATCCGTATATGAGAGATTCTAGAAATGTGCCTCAATTGAAACTTATGGCTGATTTTGATTTCGGAAAAGGATATAAGTTTTTTACAAGATACAATCAGACAGGATCTTATGGTAATTCGTTTGATAGGTATCAAGCTCTATCAGGATTCAATAGCAGTAATAAAGCTGTGTATAATGGTGCTATTACTCCAAGTATTTTTAATAAACATCAAGAGTTGTTGGCGGTTGCAGAAAAGAAATTTATCATTAGTGATAAGTTTGATCTTAATACGAGTATTATTTATGATAATGAAAATAGCTACAATGTTCGTTATCAAACGTCATCGGTGTTGAATAATGCAAGTGTAGATAGCTTAAAATTGAGAGATATTAATAGTATTTCTGATCTTTCAAGTTTGAGACATGTATATTTTCAGTTTTCTGAAAGACAAATAACCACAAAGGCAATCTTAAATTACACCAGTTCAAATAATAAATTACAAGGAGCTTTAGGTTTTGATTTCAGTAATACTAAATGGGGGGCTCCTTGGTTTGGTTCTGCTTCAGACATAAGACTAGGTGATCAAAGACAAATTGTGAGTGACTCTACAGTGGCTGCAATTGCTAATAAAGGGGTAACTTCTGCTACTGGAAACCAGATTTTAAGTAAAGACGGAATATATGTAGGTAAAGGATGGAATACAAATACATTGTCAGTATATGGAGAAACCAAATATGATTTTACTGATAAAATAAGCATATTGGCCTCGGCTAGAACAGACAAGGATACATATTCTAATTGGTTGTTTTCTCCAAGAGCTGCTATGATTTTTGATTTCAACAAACATACATTTAGATTGGTTGCTTTGCAATCAACAAGGATGAATACTGCTGCACAAATGTTGTTGAAAAAACTCAGTGGTGGCTTGTCTAGTCCAGAAAAACTTCGAGCAATAGAAGGTTTATACACGTATGTATTTAGTTCTAAATTGATAACAGATGCCAATGTTTTCTATAATGTAACTGATGTTTTGGGATGGTCTAGTTCTGATAGGTCAGTAGTTAATATCGGTAAAGCCAAAACTGCTGGTGCTGAGGTGTCTGTAACTTATAAAGATAAAAATTTCGCTTTTGGTTTAAATCACTCTTTTGTGAAACTTCTTGATTGGAAATTAGCCTCTAATCAGGTAGGTAGTGGTATCAGCTATTCAGATTACAGACAGGCGATAATCTATAATACAGACAGAAAAGATGCAGCAAATAAAACCATAACAGATACTGTGTATATTTCTAATACGGGCTCTAATTTGAGTAATTATTCAAATAATATTTCTAAAGTGTTTGTAAACTACATGTTGCTTGATAAAAAACTTACTCTACATGCAGATATGCGAGTGTTGTGGGGCTTTAATGGAATGTCAGACGGTTTGACGGCCTATAAAAATGCATTTGATACGGTTACTTCTAAAGTGGGGCAGCAAGTAAGAGACTTTGTGAATTCTGTAAATAATAACAAAATTTATAAAACAGATTTGCGTGTGAATGTTTCGGTGTCTTATAAAATTTCTAAAAATACTCAAATTTCTGTTTTTGTGAATAATTTGTTTTATACAAATCACGCTAGAAGATATTTCTACGATTCTGGTTTGACAGCTCTGAATCCTACAAAAATAAAATACACCCAAGAACCTAGATTCTGGGGTGTGAAATTGAGTTGTGAATTTTAAATAAAATTTACTCAGCAGACCTCTCGGTTCTTCTGATAATGTATATGTTGCTCATTGCAACGCATATAAACATAATTGGAATAACGGGAGGTTTGATTTTTAAGGGTAATACTTCTGCTGGTACATGAGGCTGTAGATGTACATAAATGGCAACTATCATTATGCACACAACCAAAGTAGATGCGAGTAGAGTTACATATTGAATCATTTTTTGAGGAAAATTATTTTTGAATAATGTAACAATTAGAAAAACGACTCCTGTTAAAATTTCTGAAAATATTCCTAAATAATAGAAATTCATACTCATATTACTTTCGCTTATTTGAGTGTAATACCAAGTTTTGAAAGGATCTACAAATTTGAGAACTCCAAACATGAACATTGACACGCCTAGGATGTAGTTGAATGCGTTAGTGTTTTTCATTTTTTTATTTGATTATGTTTGATAAAGGTAAATGCGAAGAAATTGTTTTGCCATAAAAAGCAGTTTCTATAATTCCGTTTTCATCTATTAAAAAATCTGCGGGAATTCTATTTAAGCTGCCGTCTCGTTTTATTTTTTCTGTAAATTCTTTTTTGCCAGATTTCATTGCATGAAAAGTATTTGAGGAAAATGTTGATTTTACAATAGCTCCGTTTGATTTCTCAACTTTGTAGTCGTTGTAAATATTCAAGTCAGGATTGCCAATAAGAGTAAAGGGAATGTTATAGTCTGAAGCGTATTTGTTAAGTACAACTTGTTCTGATTCAAAAATAGCAATCAATTTATAACCACTTTTTACAATTTGATCGTAGTTTTTTAGGAGTTCGTGTACTCTGAAATTACAAACAGGACATCCTGCATATCTTAGAAAAGATACCCATATTTTCTGCCCTTTCCATTCGTTAAGATTGATGTTATTGCCTTTGCAATCTTGAGTAACTATAGTAGGAGCGAGGTCGCCTTTTTTTAGTTGCTGAGCAAAAGTATTTTTTGAAACGAATAACGAAATCAAAAAATGAAGTAAGCATGTGTATTTTTTTAGCATAACTTTTTTTACAAAAGTAGTTATGCGGCATAGCTTTAAATGGTCTGTTTAGTTCAAAGATTGGTATATTTGGTTCAAAATTTCTTTTGGGGTGTTTTTGCACTGTGCAGGTGAGAGATTCGTTAGTTTTTTAAAAATTTTACCAAAATTTGATAAGTCTTCAAAACCTACTTTAAAACAAATTTCGCTTACAGATAAGTCTGTGTATGTAAGTAGTTTTAGTGCTTCACTAATGCGTTTCTTTTTAAGATAATTGCTTGGAGAGTCGTTAAATGTTTTTTGAAACTCACGCTTGAACGTAGACAAACTCATGCCTGCAAGCCATGCTAACTGTTCTATGTTAATGTTAGAATACAAATGTGTAGTAACTACATCTGTGAGTGTATGCACTTTTTTAGAAAACATTTTTGTAAAAACCTCTTCTAGATTTTGGGCATATCCACAATTTATTAGTAAAACTATCAGTTCTTTAATTTTTAAGACAATCAATTCTTTGTTAAAAAGTGAGGGCGTTTTAAAATATAACTCAAGACTTTCTATGTAATTAGATATGATTTCTTCGTTGTTAAAAAGGTATGTTTGGTTGTAGTTATCAAATGTATTAAGGATCAAAAAGTCGTTTTGATAAATTTCTTGAATAAGATCTTTATAGAGATGAATGACTATGATTTCGGAGGTGCTTTGAGTGTTTAGTGGAGATAGTTTGGTTAAGTAATTTCCACAGTTTACAAATACATTAAAATTGTTCTGTGAGTTATTCGCTCGAACAGTAGATCCGTTAATAGTTGCGTTTGTGGATTTGAAATGTAAGAAGCAGGCTTCTTGTGGTAAATGAACAGGTAATGTAATAGTAGAGCCTACTACAAGTTTTTCTATGACACATCTACCATTTATTTCAAAATGGTCTCTTTGTATAATCAAATTAAGTTGTTTTTTATTTTCTTTTTCTAGAAATTTCTATTTCAGATTTTTCGCAAATACCACCTATAGGAGGGTTGAATTTGCTCACTAAAACTTTACATTTTTTTATAGAAACAAATTGATCTAAGATTTCAAGAGCTATGGAGTTTCCTATGGTTTCTAAAAGTCTGTGTGGTTTGGCCATTATACTTTTTACCTTATTGTAAACATGTTCATAGCTTACCGTGTCTGCCAAACGGTCTGTTTCTCCGGGCGTTTTGAGGTCTAAATATAACGTTACTGTGACAGAATATTTATTACCAATTTTTTGCTCTTCATCATAAAAACCATGATGAGCAAAAAATTCCATATTTTTCAAACGAATCTTATCCATCAGTTATTAAATCTGATCAAAAAATGAACCTTTGTTGGGGTCTATCTTAAATTCTGGTTCTGGTGAAGTTTGCTCGTTTGCAGGGGAAGATTGAAACGTTTGTTCGTTAGAAATAAATTCTGATTCTTCCGTTTTTATGGTTAAAATTTCGTTTTCTGTAAAAGTTTCTACAGCCGAAACGGTAGGTTCTGTAACTTCTCTCTTAGTACTTTCTGTTTCTTCTTCTGGCTCTAATTTATAATAAAGATCAATTTTTGTTGGTCTCGTATATTTGTCAATTTTCTGATGAATATCTTCTGCCATTTTTTTAAGATCGTCTATTATAGAAAGCTTTTTTGTTTCTATTTCTCTTAGTTCTTTTTCGGCGGCAGCAAGTTCTTCTTTGGCAGAGTCAATAATATTTCTGGCATTAAGAGTAGCGTCTTCTTTTAGTTTTTGAGCCTTTTCTTGAGCTTCTTTTTCAGAGTTTGTAAGAATAGATTGAGCTTCTTTTACAAGTAGTTCTGCTTTTTTATTTGCTTGGTCTACTATGTTGTTACCAGTTTCTTCGGCAGTTTTTAAAGTTCTGAAAAGCGAAGATTCTACTTCTCTCATTTTAGATACTTCACGTTCTGCTGCTTCAAATCTCTTTTTCAGTTCTTTGTTTTCGTCTACGAGTCTTTCCCATTCGTTAGATAAAGTGTTCAGGAATGCAGAAACTTCATCTATATCAAAGCCTCTAAATTTTTTTTCAAATTGGCGTTGGCGAATTTCAATTGGGGTAATTCTCATCAGACTAAAAATTTATGATACAAAAATATTAATTATTTCTTAATTTTTGTCAATTTGCACCTATTATAAACCTTGTCAATATATTGTTTATGAATCGTTTTGTAGGAATACATGATTTAGCGTTATTAGATGAAATAGAAAAACACGGCAAATTGTTTTATTTCAAAGCTGATGATGTTATAGTTCAAAATGAAACTTTTATTAAAACCATCCCATTGGTGGTTTCGGGAACGTTAAAAGTTTTTAGAGTGAATGAAGACGGGAACGAAATTTTCATGTATTACGTGGGTAGTGGTCAAGCTTGTGCGGTAAGTTTGTCGTCTTGCCTTACGGCAAAACAAAGCAAGGTAAAAGCTGTGGCAGAAGAAGATACCACCATTGTGGCGGTGCCGGCCACTCTTGCGTATGAGTGGTACGAAAATAATAAAGCATGGAGATGGTTTGTGTTTCAGACGCTAGAAAATAGGATAGAAGAGTTGTTTCAGACCATTGATACCATAGCTTTTGCCAAAATAGACGAACGAATTGTGAATTTGCTTCAGCAGAAAACTAAAATTATGAAGTCGCAAACACTTGCCATAACGCATCAAGAATTAGCCAATGAACTTTCAACTTCTAGAGAAGTGATTTCTCGTTTGTTGAAAAAAATGGAAGGAGAAAATTTGGTAGAGTTAGGAAGAAATAAAATAAAGGTTTCATCCAAACTACTTTGATGCAGCATTCAAGATTCGGTATCGCAGACCTAGTTCGATGCCGTTGAGCCAAGTTGGATTTAGTTTAAATGCTGACGAATTGTAGTTGAAATAGATTTTTAATTTTTCTTCTTGTAGGGTGCAGTCTACCGAAGAATAAAAAGATAATCCGCCATTGAATTTATAATTACTACCTATTTCGAATATCTTATTAAAGGAAATAGCAGTACCAGCATAATATTCATTAGTGGCATATGGTAATTCTCTCGCTAAAGTGTTTAAAGCCCAAATCCATTTATGGTTTATTGGGATATCCCAGTTTAATAAACCTTGGTAATACCTACCCAGCTTAATGCTTTCTTTGTTTAGTGAATTGTTAAAAATTTGATTAGAGCTTAAGAGTATTTTTATGTTTCTGAGTTGAGTTCCAATACCCACAGCTCCATCTGGTAACATGCCAGATGCTTCTGTAACAGTGGGTGCTGCATAATATATTCCAGCAAATCCAAGATAGGTTCCTGCTGAAATCTGGATGTCGTCTGTGATAGGTATTTCTACTGCATAGCCTGCATAAATTTTAGGATAAGTAATGTAGCTACCTTCTTTTTCATTAACAAATTGTAACCTGAGCTGATGTTTTAGTTTGTTTTTACTTTGCCAGAGTTTAGCAGCAGAAAATGTATAGCCAGAAATATTTTTAAAATCACCGCTAAGGCTTCTGTAGTTAGAAAAAACATCAAAATTGGTATTGTTAGGCAAAAAAGCTGGGCTTACCAGATGCATAGTTTCTCTGTAATTGGTGAAAAAATTAGGATATAAATAGCCTTGTGATGCTCCAATAGAAAAGAGCAAAAATGTACATATACCTAAAACACAACGAGCCACAGACATGCAAGAGTTTACTCTAGTAGTTTGATTGGGTTGCCAATTACGCAAAAAAAATAAAAACCTTAAACTATTTTTTTAGTATTTGTTACGTGAACAATTTATAAATGTATATAATACTGTGAGCCAAATAAATGAAGCTAATGTAGTAAACTTGATTAGGCAAGGCAAAGAGCAAGCCGTGGTGAAACATTTATATGCACATCTTTTTCCGGTGATTCGTTCGTATGTTCTGAAAAATACAGGAACTTTAGATGATGCCAAAGATATTTTTCACGATGCACTCATGCTTTTTTTTGAAAAAGTTTTGAACAATACTTACGATGAAAAATACAAACCTTATGGTTTTATATACAAAGTAAGTGTTTTTAGATGGGTGAACAAATGCAAAAAAGATGTTAAACTAGTTTTGCAAGACGAGCTGCCTGATGTTCCAACAGAGCAAGAACCTATTCAGACACAGGGTGAAGAAAGTAAATTGGTAAAAGAGGTGTTTGCAATGTTAGGCTCAACATGTGCGGAGATTTTACATTACACAATTTATACTGAATTACTCATGGAAGATATTATGTTAAAAATGGGCTTTAATTCTGTGGAAGCAGTGCGGATGCGACACATGCGATGCAAACAGAAATTGATGAAATTGATAAGTGAAAAACCTATACTCTTAAAAATGCTTAGACATGAAATCTGATAACGAAATATTTGATTTGCTCGATCGTAATAGTAAAAACCAACTTCTTGACTCTGAGAAAAATGAGCTAGAGTCAATGCTGGTTAATGACGATGAACTAAAGCAACTAGCACAATTACATATTCAGACTCAAGAAGTAATTTTGAATCATAAACTTTTGCAAATAAGTGATCTGATTAAAAAAGAAAGTTCTGGTGGGTCAAATTTGAAATCGTGGACTGTTTTTGTTGGGATATTGTTAGTGGCTTCTGTTGCGGGATATGTTCTATTTGATATAAATAAAACTAAATCTTCTAGTATCGAAATAGTGAGTTCTAAAACAGAAAATGTAAAAATTTTACCATCTCAAAAAGAAACTACAAATCCTTCCAAGGATTTATCTGTAGTAGTTAAGAAAGAAAATTCTCAAATAAATAATACTGTAGAAACTCAGATTGAAAATAAGAATAAAAACACTGAATCTATAACTCAAAATGTGGGTCAGAATATTCCTGAAACTTCTCAGAAATTGATTTCAACAGTACAGACTGTAGAAATTTTACCAGAAAAGCAGAGTTTGAAACCTAAAAAAGTTTCATGCAATGATGTGCATATTGATTCTAAAATTTCTACCAAGCCCACATGTGCTGGAGAAAGTAAAGGTTCTGTAGTGGTTTCTTCAACCAAAGGTGGTCTAGAACCTTATCAATTTACTGTTTATGATCAAGTTCAAAACCCTCTTCCAAGTTTAGAAAATTTAGAAGAGGGCGTTTATAGTTTGAAAATTCACGACCAAATTGGTTGCGAAACCGTGATTCAGAATATAATTATTAAAGGCAACTTTTGTGCTCAAGAGTATGTCATGAATGTAGAAATAGGCGAAAAATGGGATGTGCCTGTTACAAAACAATCCAAAGAATTATATATTTACAGTAAAAATGGGAAATTGGTTTACAAATCCGAAATCGAAGCCAATCAGGAGCATTCGTGGGATGGTAGACTGTCTAGCGGTGAAATGGGAGCAGGAGTGTATGTATATAAATTAATCTTTAGTGACCAATCTGTTGCTCAGAACCATATAACTATTTTGCATTAATGACAAGGCTGATCTTTATACTGCTTACACTTGTTAACTTCACATACGGGCAAACATATGTGTTGTCGGATACTGCTTTTGTTAGTTTTTTAAAGAAAAATTATCCTCAAACTTTAAATTCTAACAACGAGCTCATACTCGCTAACGCTGCTTTAGTGAAAGGAACTTTTAGATGTGAAAATTCGAAAATAAGTAATGTAGATGGTATTCAATTTTTTACGGGACTTACAAGTTTGTATTTAAACAACAATCAACTTACATGGTTGCCGTATATGTCTGGTTTAAAATCTCTGGAAAATCTAGAGGTAAATGATAATCAATTGCAAAGTATTTCAGACTTATCACCTTTAATTAATTTGGTACATTTGTCTTTAGATAACAACAAACTTCAAGTTTTGCCAGATTTATCCAAAAACTTAAAACTCAATTTTTTGTCGGCTCATCATAATAGTTTAGATTCAATTCCTAGGTTGAAATATTTACAAAATTTAGGATTCCTTCAGGTGGCGTATAACGAAATTACACAACTTGATGGAATTGAGAATCTACCATATTTAACTTACATATATGCTTGGAAAAATAAAATTACAGCATTGCCAAATTTAACAAACATGACTAATCTTATTTATTTGGATGTAAGCTATAATCAGATTAAATCATTACCTGTATTTGCTCAAAAAGATTCTTTAAGAACGTTTTTTATAAATGATAACCTGCTTTCGGCTCTAAATGAGGATTTTTCTCAATGCCCGAAGGTGCAAAAAGTAAGAATGTATAACAACGATGCACTCTCTTTTAAACAAATTCAAATATTTCAAAATAAAAGTGGCTATGATACTATATTTAAGTTTAATCCTCAAAGGATAAAAAAAGTGGCTGTGCCTAAAAATATAATTGAAAATCAAGAACTTGTTTTAAGTACGGGAATTGATAGAGGCGTATCTGGAGTGTATTATCAATGGTATAAAAATGGAGTTTGGTATAAAACTGTTTCTAACGATTCTCTGCAAATCAGAAATACAAGCTTGTTAGATTCAGGAAAATATTATTGTATTATTGGGCATGAAATGTTTAAAAACATACAATTTAAAACGGATACTTTTGTTGTTAAAATTACTTCTTGTTTAGATACCCAAAATATAAAAATCAATACTACATCTATTTTGTGTAACAAAATGGGTACTGTGAGCATAAGTGACATATCTGTTCCCAAAAAAGCTTATAGTTATACATTGATAGCTGCAAGTGGGAAAAAATATACTGCTACTGTAGAAAGTACGATTTCTAATTTAAGCGAGACCACTTATACCGTTCAAGTAAAAGATGCTTATGCGTGTATCAAAGAACTTCCGGCTAAACTAGTTCTTGAGCAAACTCCTTGCTTAGAGGTTTTGTTGTATCCAGATGGTACAGAAAACAACGCTTACTATTTTGAAGATGCAGGTCTATGGAATGTTTTTAACAAACGTGGACAAACGGTTAACCATTTTTCAGGACCTTACACTTGGCATGGCGATGCTCAAAATACACAAAAATTGCCACCAGGATTTTACGTTGCAGAAAACACCGAAACGCATAAACGTATAGGTTTTACAATTTTATATTGATTTGTTGCTCTTATCTAATTCTACTGATACTCCAAGAATATTGTACTCATTGGTAATAGGATTCAAAAATGGAATTTTATGAGTTTGTAAAATTTTAGTTTCTTTGTTTTTTAATGTGATTTTTTGAGCATCAAGAATTACTGATTTTTGGTTTTTTAAAATTTCATTATCAGACTCCTGTATTTGATGCAATTCTTCTCTATCTAAAATAAAATCATCATCTTTTTTATTTAAGAAATCATTTATAGGTAAGCCTATTAATTCTGACTGTGCTTTGTTGGCGTGGCTATATCTACTTTGTTCGTCTTTTACAAACACCGCAAAAGGAAGTTTTTCTAACAAAGTATTTAAGAAATCTGATTTTTTCTCAGAAAGTTGCTGTTTTCTGTTGATTTCTTCTTGAGTAGAATGTAGTTCTTCCATGTATTGTCTCAATTCTTCTTCTTGAGCTTGCACCATTTCTAGATAAGATTGCGATTCGCTGAGTAGCTTCTGTGTGTTTGCATTAGCTTTTAAAACAGAGAACGTAGTAGCTAAATTTTCTGAAAGTTTAAGAAGGAATTTAGTTTGATAATCTTCAAAAATCTGAAAAGATGCAATTTCTAACACACCCAGAACTTTATCATTGGTTTTGATAGGAATAATACATACACATCTTGGTTTTGCTTCGCCCAATCCTGAAGAAATATTCATATAATCTTTAGGAACGTCTGTTAAATAGATTTCTTCTTTTTCAAGAAAACATTGGCCAACAAGTCCATCTCCTATTTCTATGGTGTCATTTATAAATTTCTTTCTATTGTAAGCGTAACAAGCTTTAAGTACCAAAACTGTATTGTTTTCGACATTTTCTTCTGCCATATACAGAGCGGCTTGGTTTGAGTTTGTATACTTCACCAGTTGAGCCAAAATTGTATCGAATATAGAATTAGAGTTTTGTTCTTTTTGCAAGATGTCTGCAAACAAGGCTAAACCCTCTATTGCCCAATTTTCTTTTTTTTCTGCTTCCGCAAAACTTGCCAAACTGTCTCTCATGTTTAAAAGAGCAATACCTAGTGTGTCTTTGTCGCTTGATATGTTAAATGTAGTATCAAAGGTTCTATTTCCTATGTTTTCTGCAAATTTACTTTTTTGTGTTAAAGCCTTGCTTAAGTGATTTATGGATGATGAAATCTCAGTAAGCTCATCATTTCCTTCAAGAGCTATTTGTTTGGTTTCGCCTTTAGATAAATCATCAATAGCAGTTTTTAAAGTAATGATTCTCTTAGAGAGCTTGTTAGAAAATTGTATACTCAGAAAAATTGCAATAGCTAAACATATAACATCAAAAATAACAAGACCTATGATTTCTTTTGAAAACAGAATTGTTAGTTCAATATTTTGTTTAGGAATCAAGGTGTAAGCATTCCAGTTTTTCCCTTTATAAGTATAAGCTCCTGTTGCTTTGTTAGTTCCAATGGAGAAATTGTCGGCCTTTAAGTTTTTTGAGAAAAGTGGAATTGATTCCGTTTGTAAGTTGAAAATTGTTTTCGAATATATAAGTGAAGAATCTGGAGTGTCAATAATTTCGTTTTTGTTATTGGTGATTATTATAAAAGCACCGTCAGTTTTAAGTGAATTTTCAGCACTTTTTCTGATACCTCTTGTTACCTCATCCCAGTTGGCGAAATTGTACCATATTCCAATAGTTTTTTGATTGATATCTTTTACAGGAGCGGCAAATCCCATTCCCCAACTTGGTTTTTTGTTAGATTGGCATATTTTTACATATTCAGAAAACATAAAGTCTGAATACCACGCACCATCTATATTTTTAGTAACTATTTGGCTGAACCACGGTTCTTTAGCTACATTTATATTTGACAATATTGAGGTGTTTATGACTTTTCCAAATTTGTCTTTGGTGTTCGATGCTAATATGTTTCCGTTGGTGTCGCATAAGAGCATCAAATCATACAAAACGTAGTATTGCGTCATGGTGTTCATGAAATCTTGCAGCTCAGGAGTTTTAACATTGTAGGTCAAAGCCTCTACTGCGAGTCTGTTGTAGGCAAAAGCTTGTACGTCTCCATAGCGTTCGTAAAAATTACGATCTATTTTATCTAGCAATTCAGTAGAGGTGGTTTTGGCCAATGACTCATTTGCTCTTTTTTTGCTTAGGATAACTTGCCTTGCAGCATAAATTGTTAGTACAACTGCTAAAAACAGCGGAACAGAGATAATCATATACAGAATTTTTGAAGAAATATTCTGCGAAAACAACTTGGCAAACATATGGGGTACTCTATAAATTATAAACACTAATATATGACGGTGTGGTCACCTGAAACTTATGCAAAGTTAGTGAATAAAAAGTATTATAACGTCTTATTAATCAGAAAATTATACTTAATTTTTGTAAGTAAATGTACTTAATTTATTCTACGGTTCTTAATTATTTTTGAGCGAAAAAGAATATAAAATAATTTACTTTTTATGTAAAAATATACTTTACATCTACATAACTCAAAATAAGTAATTGGCTCTAAAACTGAAAATATATAAAAGGTTGCAAGTCGGAAGACTGTACTTGGGCAACTATATAAATTATGAGAACCAAGACTAAACTTTTGAGATAAATTGGTGTACTCTCAAGTAGTTTTTCAATTTTTACATGCCACGTAAATGGAACAAAATGGATGGTCATAGCCGAAATCATCAACATAAAAACAACTTTGTATCCTGTAACAAATTGTATAAATATTTCTGGATGAAAATGTTGGAATATTTGAATAAGCACAAGTTGTACATCCGCAAAGGATTTTGCCCTAAATAAAATCCAACAGAAACACACAAAGTGGAACGTAAATAAAATTCCCAATAGGCTCGTCCATTTGTTAGATTTTATTGCAAAGGTGTCTTTGATGTATTTGTCTATTCCTAGTGCTATGCCGTGTAAAGCGCCCCATAAAATAAAATTGAAGGATGCTCCATGCCACAGACCTCCCAAAAGCATGGTAGTAAATAAATTGAAATATTGGCGAATTTTTCCGTTTCTGTTGCCTCCCAAAGGTATGTACAGATAGTCTTTGAGCCATGTAGATAAGGATATGTGCCATCTTCTCCAAAACTCCGTAATACTTGATGAAACATACGGGGCGTTGAAATTTACTGGTAACCGAAAGCCCATAAGTAAAGCTACTCCTATGGCTATGTCTGTGTAGCCTGAAAAATCAGCATAAATCTGTATGGCGTAGCCATACACAGCGAGTAAGTTTTCTAAACCAGTGTATAGCGTGGGGTTGTCAAATACCCTGTCTACAAAGTTGATACTGATATAATCTGAGATTATGGCTTTTTTTACAACTCCACAAATGATAAGAAAAAGTGCTTTGCTTAAACTTTCGTCACTTACAAACGGTGTTTGCTTGATTTGCGGAATGAAATCTTTTGCCCTAACTATAGGTCCTGCTACGAGTTGTGGAAAAAATGAAATAAAGAATATATACTCCAAAAAGTTGGTGAGAGGTTTAATCTCGTCTCTGTAAATATCAATGATGTAGCTTATAGACTGAAAAGTGAAAAATGATACTCCAACGGGTAAAAATATCTTCAGAGCTACAAATTCCGTTTGATTCAGTTGTGCAATCGTGCTCAAGAAAAAGTTGGTGTATTTGAAATATCCTAACAAACTTAGATTAACAAGTACACTAAGAGTGAGTATGCTTTTGCGTTTCCAGCTTGTTTGTGTGGCGTTTAGCCAATGTGCCAAACTAAAATCTACTACTGCCGAAGCCAACAGTAAACTAAAATATAAACCACTAGACTTGTAATAAAAAAATAGTGAAAAGGCCGTTACATAAAGTATTTTGGCATAATGATTTTTGTAAACCAATACATAAATACTCAAAAAAGCGGTGAATAACAGTAAGAAAAACGGACTTAAAAATGTAAATGCTTTGTTGGGGTCATAGATAAAATAAGAAAAAAGTTTATCTGTATTTATGAGCGACATATTCTTTGTATTGTTTAATAAATGCTTGATAAAACAACTCGCCATGTATTTCATAGCCAGTTTTTGAATAATGTATAAGGTCTGAAGCTGCTACGTTTAGTTCAAACCAGTTTTTAATAGAACCCGTACCGCCCATGGCAGTCTGCAAATTCCAAAAAGCTATATTTTTTTGGTTGCAATAGTTGGATAACAATTGACTTATTTGCCCCACACGCATGTTTGGGTAAAGTTTTCTGTAGTAAGAATCTGGTGGAGCCATTAAAAGAAACTTAGCCTTAGGGTTATTGACTTTGAAATTACTGACTAGTTTGTCTACATAGTATATGAATAGACTGTCGTTGAGGCTGGTGTCGTTGGCATCGTTTGTGCCTAATGATATTATAATTAGATGAGGACGAAGATGCTTGCTCTGTTCCGTTACTAAATTTGAACTAGACCAATGTCTGTATTGTGAGCTATTGATTCCTGCCACATTATAACAAATCCCTCCTTGGCTTGTGTTGCTCAAATGCAATCCATGAAGCACGCAGCGAGCATATTTGCTTGGGCTGGTAAAGCTCACTTGAAGTTCGTTTTGAGTTTGAGGCGATTTAAACACTTCAACTACATATCCTTTTTCTTGTTTTGAATATATTTTTGGTAAATTATGAGCACTTCCGTCTTTTATAACAGCTCGCACACCTTTGTTGATCGGAGTGTACATAATTTTGACTGTGTTATAGTTAAAGGGTTCGTATTCTTGAGGTATATTGAGCTTAAACTGAGTGTATTTATAGTAATTCAGTAATGATACTCCCAAAATTCCCACTTTTGATTGGTAGTTAGGTTGTATACATCTCCAAGAATTAAATCTGTAGTTGCTAGTAGTTTTTAGTTCGGAAGGTGAGCCTATTTTAACAAGTTTGTAAGGAAAAGACAATCCACGCCCAGAAATACCAAATTCTGAGTAAAAATTATTCCGAATCTTATCAGTCATATAGTTTCCTTGTATGTGTGAGTCGCCTATATGTAAAATGTTTACCGTCTTTGCTTGTGATTTTTGAAGGGAATATAAACTGTCAAATAGCGGGTATAAATGTTTTACATTTTGTATGAGAACTTCTTGTGTTGGTGGTAATACCAACGACTCCTGACTAAATGCTTTATGTATAAATACACAAAAACACAAATAGATAAAGAATATTAAGTTCTTGAATCTCATTTAGCTAATTCTAAATTAGAATTATACGCATGTATAAGTGCTTTGTAGAGCTCATTTGCTAAAATATTTCCAGCTCCATAAGAAATATGCGTGTAATCTTTGTTGGCCATTCCTGCGTCAACCAGTTTTTTCATTCCACCTTCCCAGCCCATCGCTTCCCATAAGTTCCAAAACAAGGTTCCCGTTTTTTGAGCTACTCTTCGTTGGCTTTCAACCAGTAGTGGTATCGAGGGCATAGTTACCATTTCGTCATCTACTTTGTGGCATCTGTCTCCTACACTTATTAGTAAAATAGCAGCGTTAGGGAAAATAGTTTTAAGTCTATTAACAAGCTTTATCATTCCTGATTCGTAGTGAGAAAAATCAGTAGTTTCAGGAGCTGAAATATTAATGCCGTATTGCAAAACAATAAGTTTGTAGTTCATAAATCGTTGAAAATCTACAAAAGTTTTGTTGTTGATTTGATTGATGCCTAAGCCAGAATTTCCTCTGATAGAGAAATTGTCTACATAAACACCGCTGCCATTTTCATGGCTAATACCGTAAAAAATAGCTTTGTTTGTGTCCAATACGGTGAGTTCGTATCTTTTAATAGGTGTCGTACCGCCATTGTTTAGAGGTATTCTGTTTACTTGATAGGCAAGGGGTAATGAGTCTGTTTGAGTTGTTTTGAAATTATAGGTATGTTTAATGGCCGTTTTACTGGGTGCTTTGTAAAACAAATAGAGCCCATTTACGCCTCTAGAGGGCTTAAGTGTGAAATTTGTAGAGGTAGAATTGGCCATAAAACATGAGCCTGCTATGCCTAAATTACTTGACCTAGATTGTTTTGAAATGGAATATTCATTCCAGTTTTCGCAAGAAGTAGGTAAAAGTCTTCTACAATAGGCACTTTCTGAATTTATAGGAATAAAACCCATGCCGTTTCCGCCAAAATTGGTTTGTAGATGATTTCGCAAAGCTCCCGTCATAATATCTCCTTCTATAAAAGAGTCGCCGTAATAGGCAATCCTACAAGTGGCAGATGAATCTTTGCAGTTTTTTAAATTGTGGCACAATGCTTTAAGCATGAGACCTTCAGGACTATAATCTTCAAGGGTAACAATATCTCTTTTAATTCGCTTAACAATTGTGTCTGTGCTGCTTACTTCTTGTTTTACCTTTTCACCATTTTTGTTTGTCAACCATACGGTTTCTTTTTTCTGAGATGGAGTTGTTAATATAGGTTTTAAATAATCAATTTTTTTGATTCCGTATTGTTCAAAATAAACTTGAGGTGTAAGCCAAGAGATTAAAAAAAATAAACACAAGGCGAAAAAAAACAACCAAAACGACTGAGAAATTCTATTGGGAGACATCTAAATAATCAGAATCTATTTGTTTGTTGGACGAGATAAAGTTTTATGACTAATCAATAAAAATTGTTAGTAATTGAAACCAGATTTAAAAGAAAAAAGCCACTAAAGTTAGTGGCTTTTTTAGTAGCGGGGAGCAGGCTCGAACTGCCGACCTCAGGGTTATGAATCCTGTGCTCTAACCAACTGAGCTACCCCGCCTTAAATCGGATTGCAAATATCGACTATTTTTTTTGGAATGCAAATAAATTTCTAAAAAAAATCACAAAGGAGCTCTTTTGGACTGTCTTAAATCTAAACTGTCTATAGCTTTTTCGTAAATTTCATTAAACTCTACCAGATTTTTACTGTAATAACTGTAACTGGTGTCGTATTGAGCTTTAGTAATTTTGTATTTAGTAAATATTTCATTTTCAAGGGTTTTGTAAGCATACGCAGCAGAGTCTGCCTTGTCAAAGGTTAGATTTTGAACCTTAGATTCTGCCAAATGCAAATCTGCTATCACCAGAGACATAGTTTCTTTAGGAATTACATTGTCTGGAGCACTTTGGCTAGTACAAGCACTTAAAAATATTAAAACAATACAAATGAACTCTTTCATAATAATTTTTATATATTACCTATATTTGCAAAGCTACAATTTTTGTACAATTTAACATGAAAGAGCTTCTTAAAAAACTGTTTAAACTAGAGATTCGTCTTCGCAAAAAAGTGAATTCGCAAATGAAGGGTAGTTTTAGCTCAGTATTTAAAGGCTCAGGAATTGAATTCGCCGATATTCGATCTTACCAATACGGCGATGACATCAGAACCATAAACTGGACTGCCACCGCCAAAGGTCATGATACGTACGTAAACACGTACAAAGAAGAGCATGAGCAACAGGTGATTGTGGTGTTAGATGTGAGTGGCTCACAAAATATAGGTAGAGATATAAGAAAAATAGATGTTTCAAGAGAAATAGCCGCACTGATGGCTTTGGTGTCTGCAAGAGAAAATTCTCAAGTTGGTCTCTTGTGTTTTTCCGATTCCAAAGAAAAATATGTCAAACCTCAAAAAGGTATGCATGCCGCTTATAATATCATTTCTAGTATTTATAGGCTACAGCCCAAATCTTACAAAACAGACCTGAACGAAGGCCTCAGGGAGCTTAACAACGTTCTTAAAAAGAAAAGTTTAGTGATTCTAATCTCTGATTTTATTGACGATAACTATGAAGCTAACTTAACTACGCTGGCCATTAAGCATGACCTTATCGTTATTCACGTTTCTGAAAGAAGAGAATCTATTATCCCAAGATTGGGGATTATTCCTATCTACGATAATGAACTTCAAAAAACCATTTGGGTAAATTCTAGTTCAAAAAAATTTAGAGAAAGTGTAACCGCAACTTTCAAAAACAATAACAAAAATCTGATGGCTCTTTGTAAAAAAACAAACGCAGATTATTTAAATATTTTTTGTCATGAAGATTATATCCTCAAACTTATAGAATTGTTTAAAAATAGATGATGTATTCTTTCTTGAAATATTGGGTTTTACTTGTTTTATATTTTTTTTGTAGTGCTGTCATTGCTCAAAAAATAGATTCTTCATTGGTTTTTGTAAAAACTAAACTCAATAAAAAATCTATACTTTTAGGTAAATCATTTGAATTTGGTGTAGAAGTTGTGAGCCCCAAAGAATACCAAATAGTTTTACCCGACTCAACTTCTCAAATTGGTAAATTTGTCCTCAAAAAAATTTATCTGTTGCCTACTCAACTGCAATCTAATACCTTACAAAAAGATAGCGTAAGTTATACTTTAGTTTGTTTAGAGCCAGATAGTTTTCAATTACTTTCCATACCTGTGAAGATGTACACAGAAACAGATTCATTGATTATGTATTCTAAAGTAGATACTCTATTTCTACAAAAACCTAAAAATATAACAGCATTTGTTGCACAAAATAAATTAGTACCACTCAAAAAAACTTTTAATTATCAACTGTGGCTTTTGGGTATTGTGTTAGGGGCTACAGTATTTTGGATATTAAAAAAATATATGTTTTCTCGAGTACTGTTTTTGTGGAATAAACTTAATTTTAAAAATAGATTTAATAAATACCACAAAAGTCAGTTGCAGTTAATTCACAAACTACATGAACAACACGATACTCAAATATTAACACAGTTTATTGCTACTTGGAAACTCATGATGAGTGAGTTAAGCTCAAAGCCTATTTCAACTTATACTTCTACAGAGATTAATCAAATCTACAAAGATCAGCAGTTGTATGAGGCTTTTAAACAAGTAGATAAAGCCTTGTATTCCAATATATTTGAAGATGATCTCATAGAAAACCTTCAGGTAATATTACAAAAATCAATTATAGAATATCAAAATAAACACAATTGAAAAAAATAGACTGGTCTTGGTTCGATCTGAAATACTTTAATCCTACGACCATAAATTCGTATGAATGGGAGCATGTGTTTTTTTTATATTTAATGCCTGTAATTCCCGTTTTACTGATTCTTAGCTGGGGTGTATTTCTTAAATTCAGACCTAAACTCAATATAATTTTACCCAAATCTTTCAGAGAATTTGATATTACCGTATACTTAAGATACATCCCTACATTATTTCTAATATTGTTTATTGAGCTGGTTTTGGTTGCACTTGCAAGACCACAAACTACCACACAAACCATCCATAAAAAATCAGACGGGATTGACATTATTTTAGCAATGGACGTTTCTGAATCTATGTTAGGCTTAGATTTTGAACCTAACCGCTTAGAAGCTGCCAAAAAAGTAGCCAGTCATTTTGTGAAAGCAAGAAAATATGACCGTATGGGTATCGTTGTGTTTTCTGGTCAGTCTTTTAGTTTAAGTCCTTTAACTACCGATCATGATGTGCTACAAGAAACTATTGCAACTATTAAATACGGTATCATTCATAAAGATGGTACTGCCTTGGGTTCTGCCATAGCTTCGGCAATCAACAGAATGAGGGATGAAAATTCAAAATCTAAAGTGTTGATTCTGTTGAGCGATGGAGAAAGTAATGCTGGGCAGTTAGATCCTATTTCGGCGGCTCATTTGGCAAATTCGTTTGGTATTAAGATTTATACCATAGCCGTGGGGAAATCAGGAACAGTAAACTATAAACTTGAATCTGGAGAAACCATAGCTGTAGACAACCAGTTTGATGAAAGTACTATGAAAGAAATAGCGAGAATAGGGCTGGGCAAACATTACAGAGCACAAGATTTAAACACGCTTCAAGAAATATTTACTCAAATAAATAAATTAGAAAAAAGTGAGACACATGTAGAAATGAAAAAAATCATAACAGATTTCTATGAAATATATTTGTACTGGGCTTTAGTCTGTTTTTTAATTTGGTTAGGGCTCAAAAGTACCTTTATGAGTAACATCATGGTAGATTAGTGTGTATATATCAGCTATACTACAGTTTTTATTCATTTTTAATTTATCTATTTTTACATAACTTTGAAACGGTAATATACAAGCAATGGCTGTTTACGAAATGGTAATGCCCCAAATGGGCGAAAGTGTAATGGAAGGGACAATCATCAAATGGTTAAAAAACATTGGTGATTTTGTGAAACAAGATGAGTCGGTTCTTGAAGTGGCTACCGATAAAGTAGACACAGAAATTCCGTCTACTTTTACGGGCTATATTAAAGAACTACTTGTGAAAGAAGGTGATGTGGTGCAAATAGGTAACCCTATTGCAATTATAGCATCTTCTGCGGATGCTGAAACACCAACCGAAAAACCCGTAGTGGAGAAACTCATTGTTACACCAGTACCAACTATTTCTATAGAACCATTGCCACAACCTGTAGAAGTACCGCATATTCCAGCATTGCAAAACACAAATACTCCCGTTTCAGAATACGGTAGATTTTATTCGCCTTTGGTATTGAGTATTGCTAAAGAAGAAAAAATTTCACTTAAAGAACTAGAGACCATTCCTGGTACAGGTCAAGAAGGCCGTGTTACCAAAAATGATATTCTGCATTATGTGCAGAATAGACCAAAAGCATCTGAAACAGTAGTTATGGCAGTACATTCAGAAACTGTTCCTTTACCATCTTCTGAGCGAGTGTTGCCTGTGTCAGATAAAGTCGAAAAAAATGAAATAAAGTCTTCTACAGTTTCTTTGCCAGATGCAGAACCTGAAAAACCTCTTGTACAACTGAAACCTGCTTCATCAGTTTCTGGTGGTACTGAGATTATTCAAATGGACAGAATGCGTAAGATTATTGCAGAAAGAATGCTTGACTCTAAACGTATCTCTGCTCATGTTACTTCTTTTGTAGAGGCTGATGTCACCAATCTTATTCATTGGAAAAACAAAATGAAGCATGAGTTTAAAAACAGAGAAAACGATACCCTTACGCTTACTCCTTTGTTTATAGAAGCTATTGCTCGTGCTATCAAAGATTTTCCATTAATAAATTCTTCTATAGAAGGCGATAATTTGGTAGTTAAAAAATATATCAATATTGGTATGGCGGTGGCATTACCAAGCGGAAACCTTATTGTGCCAGTAATTAAAAATGTAGATCAGCTCAATATTATTGGTATTACCAAGAAAGTAAACGAATTAGCACGCAAAGCTCGTGAAAACAAACTTACTGCCGATGATTTAAGCGATGGTACCTACACTATGTCTAATGTGGGACAGTTTGGAAATGTAATGGGAACGCCAATTATTGTTCAGCCTCAACTCGCCATTATGGCTTTTGGAACGGCTCTGAAGAAACCAGCTGTTATAGAAACTCCTAACGGCGATGCCATAGGCATACGCTCAATGATGTATCTGTCTCATTCGTATGACCACAGAGTAGTAGACGGTGCACTGGGTGGTATGTTTGTGAGAAAAGTAGCAGATTATCTAGAAAACTTTGATGTAAACAGAAAAATATGGTAATATACAAGGGAGCAAGTCTCCCTTTTTTTATACCCTTTTTAAGGTAATTTTATTTAGACTAGTTATAAATAATAATTTTTATTTACATTTGCATTCCAAACCAATATAGGAAGTGCACATAATTTCTGTAAATAAAACACTTATTCAAATTGCTCTTAGTCATATCATACAAAGAGATGTTCACTTACAAACATTAACTGAACTTCCTTATGATATTTCATCTAACATAGACCTAGTAATTATTGGTAAAAGTTTTTTAAACACCAATTCTCATCTTATACATTTTTCCAAACCTAGAATAGTTCTTTTAGACGAAGACACGCACATTAAAGAAATAAGACAATTACAAAACGACGGTTTTGATAATATTTTGTCTTTACACATAAAAGCAGAACATTTTGAAGAATGTATTTCAAAGATAAAATCTGGCTACACGTATATATGCCCACAAGTGAAATCACAAATGGAGGAATTGGAACAGATTTTTAACAAGTTTCATTTGACTGAACGAGAAATAGAAATTATAGATTTATTAAGCAAAGGTTTAACACTTGTAGATATAAGTGAAAAATTGTTTTTAAGTACCAATACTGTTATAGCCCATAAAAGAAATATACTAAAGAAAACAGGTTTTGGTAAAATGACCCAGCTGATTGCTTGGTGGATGAATATAAATTAACATAATTTAATGACCTTAGAAAATAAAAACTAAGGTCATTAAATTATATTAACTTAAAAGTGATAGTTAAATGTAATAAACCTTAAATATTTCAAATTAAAATCGAGTCCTTCATTTTCTATTTTTGTTGCAATATTTTTAGCTGTACTATTATTGTTGCTATAGTATGGTAATAGTTTAATTTTCATATTAAAATATGACAAGTAAAATGATGTTTCTATACTTGCACTAAATCTGTCTGTAAAGAAATATTTTACTCCAAAAAATGGAGCTATTGTTGCACCATATTTATTCCAAATGCCGTTTGTATTGTAATTAGTATTTGGTGAAAACAAATTTGGATTTTGGGTATAATTATAAATATAATAATAGTTGTTGTATAAGTTAGCGACATTAGAGTTTTTTTGGTAATAATACATATATCCAGAGTTTCTATATGAATAAAATGCACCTATATCAATACCATAAAATAACTTAAATTTGCCGTATGATTTAATCTTTTCAATACCAATCATTGGTTGAATATAAAAAAATTTCTCACTTTCATAATCGAATTTTCCGTTTGTGGTGTCGTTTTGTGTTACTTTATTTTTAGTAGGGATATATCCATTTAAATATAACTGAAAACGGTAATTTTTAAGGCAGTTTTGAGATTGTTTGATTTTCCTTTTCCAAATTATTGAAATATCTGGTACCGCTCTCAAAATTGACTTAATGTCGATGCCGACCTCATTTTGATAAACATTGTAGCTAAGCTTTGTGGTATCCTTAACCGCTTCTTGAGCAAAAGTTATAGGATATGAAAATAAAAAAGTTAAAAGAAATACTACTTTAGATATTGAGTTTTTGAACATATTAATATAATTAAAATTTCATTGGATATTACAGTAAAAGAAACATAGTCTTTCTGGTAAATAAGCAAAATTTTTATTTAAATTATGCAGTGCGATATTAGTTAGAATTATTTAATTATTCAAATTATATATAAATTTTTAAATGTGATTTTAGCTGAGAATTTATAAAAAAACAAGTCCCGCCTAGTGGGCGGGACGTGTCAAGCATTAGAGTGTATGTAGAAATTGAATGTTAACTACCGCATGCTTCACAAGCCTCAGGGTTGTCAAGCGAGCATACCATATCAGAAATTTTCTGATCTTTGGTTGCTACTATTGGTTCTAGTGCTACTTCTGCTTGCTTTTCTACCGTAAATTTGATAGCATCAGCAGCCGCTTTAGTTCTTAAGTAGTACATACCAGTCTTAAGACCTTTTTTCCAAGCGTAGAAGTGCATGGAAGACATTTTACCGAAATTTGGATCTTGCATGTGAACGTTGAAACTCTGACTTTGACATATATACGCACCTCTGTCGGCTGCCATGTCTATCAACGTTTTTTGCTTAATTTCCCAAACGGTTTTGTACAAATCTTTGATGTGCTGAGGTATTTCAGCAATGTTTTGAACGGATCCATTAGCTGCGATCAGTTTATTTTTCATGCTGTCATTCCAAAGATTTAGTTTTACTAAGTCTTTTAATAAATGTTTATTTACCACCACAAACTCACCTGATAATACTCTACGAGTGTAGATATTTGAGGTATATGGTTCAAATGATTCATTGTTTCCTAATATTTGAGACGTAGAAGCAGTAGGCATAGGAGCAACCAAAAGAGAGTTACGTACACCGTTTTTCTTAACTTCACGTTTTAAGTTTTCCCAGTCCCAACGGTTCGATTTTGGAGTTATTCCCCACATGTCAAATTGGAAGATACCTTTAGAAACAGGCGAACCTTTGAACGTATCGTAAGCTCCTTGTTCTTTAGCTAGTTCCATTGACGAGGTCATTGCTGCAAAATAGATCGTTTCAAAAATATCTTCATTAAGACCTTTTGCTTCATCAGATTCAAACGGCATTCTTAATTGAATAAGAGCATCTGCTAAACCTTGAACTCCCAAACCTATAGGTCTGTGGCGTTTGTTTGAATATTCAGCCTCTTGTACAGGATAAAAGTTTACGTCTATAATTTTATTTAAATTACGCGTAATTACTTTAGTAACTTCGTACAGTTTCTGATGATCAAATTTTCCGTCTATTATAAATTTAGGTAAAGATATAGAAGCCAAGTTACAAACAGCAACTTCGTCTTTAGAAGTGTATTCTAATATTTCTGTACATAAATTAGAAGACTTAATGGTACCTAGATTTTTCTGGTTCGACTTGTTGTTACAATGATCTTTGTACAACATGTACGGAGTTCCTGTTTCTATTTGAGATTCTAGTATTTCAAACCAAAGATCTTGAGCTTTTACTTGCTTACGATATCTACCTTCTTTCTCGTATTTTTCGTAAAGTTTTTCAAATTCTTCACCATGGCAATCTGCAAGACCTGGTGCCTCGTTAGGGCAGAATAACGACCAAACGTCATTACCTTCTACTCTTTTCATGAATAAATCTGAAATCCACAAAGCATAAAATAAATCTCTGGCACGTAATTCTTCTTTACCATGATTTTTCTTAAGATCTAAGAACTCAAAAATATCTGCATGCCAAGGCTCTATGTAAACAGCAAATGCACCTTTACGTTTTCCTCCTCCTTGGTCCACATATCTTGCAGTGTCATTAAAAACCTTAAGCATAGGAATGATACCGTTAGATGTACCATTTGTTCCTTTGATGTAAGATCCAGTGGCTCTTACGTTGTGTATGCTGAGACCTATACCGCCAGCAGATTGCGAAATTTTCGCACATTGCTTTAATGTATCGTAGATACCGTCTATACTGTCATCTTGCATTGTTAACAAGAAACATGAAGACATTTGCGGTTTAGGAGTACCAGCATTAAATAAAGTGGGCGTTGCATGAGTAAACCATTTCTCAGAAAGTAAATTATAAGTTTCTATTGCAGCTTGTACGTCACTCATGTGTATACCTATAGCTACACGCATAAGCATATGTTGAGGTCTCTCTACAACTTTACCATCTACTTTTAATAAGTATGATCTCTCTAAAGTCTTAAAACCAAAATAGTCGTAGTTGAAATCTCTATCATAGATTATAGAAGAATCTAGTAATTCAGCGTTTTTCTTAATTACTTCAAAAACTTCTTTTGAAATTAATGATGCGTTTTCACCTGTTTTAGGGTCTATGTAGGTATAGAGCCTCTTCATGGTGTTAAAGAACGACTTACTCGTAGTCTTGTGTAAATTTGAAATTGCAATTCTTGCCGCAAGCAAGGCGTAATCAGGGTGTTTTGTGGTTAACGATGCCGCAGTTTCTGCTGCAAGGTTATCTAGCTCCACCGTAGTTACACCGTCGTAAATCCCATTGATAACCTTCATGGCTACTTCTGGTACATTCACGAAGTTCATATCAAGTCCATAGCTTAATTTATCAATTCTTGCAGTGATTTTTTCAAACTTTACAGACTCTCTTCTTCCGTCTCTTTTAATAACTAACATCTTTTTCTATATATCTATTCTACACTATTTATATCTACACCTTATTCTATCAAAAGTCTTCGTTCAAGCTGAACTTTTGTGAATCTTTGTCGCTCATGACACCAGCTTTTTGGTATTCGGCAACTCTTTTTTCAAAGAAATTTGTTTTTCCTTGTAACGAAATCATCTCCATGAAATCGAAAGGATTGGTTGCATTGTATATTTTGTTTAAATCTAACGCTACCAATAATCTATCTGCAACAAACTCTATGTATTGGTTCATTAATTTAGAGTTCATACCTATCAAATCTACAGGTAGAGCGTCTGTTACAAACTCTTGTTCTATTTTTACCGCTTCTGTAATAATATCGTATACTTTTTGCGGATCTAGTTTGTTCTCTAAATATTTGGTATATACTAAACAAGCAAAGTCGCAATGTAAGCCTTCGTCTCTAGAAATGAGTTCGTTTGAGAAACTCAAACCAGGCATTAGTCCTCTTTTCTTTAACCAAAATATAGAACAAAAACTACCCGAGAAAAAGATACCTTCTACTGCAGCAAAAGCTATCAATCTTTCTGCAAAATCTCCCTGCCCAATGTATTTAATAGCCCACTCTGCTTTTTTGCTCACACACGGAACCGTGTCAATAGCGTGTAAAAGTCTATGTTTCTCTACACTGTCTTTAATGTATGTGTCTATTAACAAAGAATATGTTTCTGAATGTATGTTTTCCATCATAATTTGGAAACCATAAAAACATTTAGCCTCCGGATACTGAACTTCTCTTAAGAAGTTTACAGCTAAGTTTTCGTTTACGATACCGTCACTAGCAGCAAAAAATGCCAACACGTGTGATATGAAATGTCTTTCTCCGTCGTTTAACTTTTCCCAATCTTTAAGATCGGCCGAAAGATCTATCTCTTCGGCAGTCCAAAAACTTGCCTCTGCCTTCTTATACATTTCCCAAATATCATTATACTGAATAGGGAATAGTACAAAACGATCTTTGTTTTCAACCAAAATCGGTTCTTGTTTGCTCATATTCTCAGCCTTTATACTTATCTTTTTTTTGTCTTTTCTGACTTTACACCCTAGAGGAACTGTGTGTTTGTACTATATCTACATTTTATTCTACTACACTTTTTGAAACACACTTAGTAGTCAATCATATAACATTTCACGGCAGAGAATTAATTCAATTTTGCTACTAAATTTTGCGTTTCCTCTTCTCCAAAGGTCTGCAATTAATGGGAACAAAACAAAAAATAACAATAAGGAAATAATAGGTTAATGCCGTGGATAAATATTTTTTAATAATGTTTTAAAGTATTGATATATAGTTGTTAAGGTGTAATTTTTTAAAGTAAGTATTGAATATTTTTTTCAAAGTTCTAGTCTAAAGAAAAGTTTTCCACAAGAATTATTTTTGAGAAATGTTTTGAAAGTCATGAATAAATCACTATGTTTGCAGTCCTTTTTTAGGAAAGCATTAGATTATGTACGCAATAGTTGAAATAGCTGGTAAACAATACCGCGTAGAAGAGAATAAATTTTTATTTACAGATCTTTTACAGAAGGAAGCAGGTACCACAGTAGAATTCGAAAATGTACTTTTAGTTGACCATGAAGATGGTAACATTAAAGTAGGCGAGCCTTCAGTAAAAGGTGCTAAGGTTGTTGGAAAAGTGTTAGAACACGTTAAGGGTGACACCGTAATAGTATTCAAGAAGAAAAGAAGAAAAGGATACAAGAAAAGAAACGGTCACAGACAGAGATATACTAAAGTATTAATAGAAAACATTAAATAATTTTAAACGATGGCTCACAAGAAAGGTGCCGGTAGCTCGAAAAACGGTAGAGAATCGCATAGTAAGCGTTTAGGTGTTAAGATATTTGGTGGTCAGTCGGCGGTGGCTGGTAACATTATCGTTCGCCAAAGAGGAACAAAACATCATCCAGGTTTGAACGTGTACATGGGTAAAGACCATACACTTCATGCTGCTATTGATGGTGTTGTAAGATTTAAAAAAGGTGCAAACGAACGTTCGTTTGTATTTGTTGAGCCAGTTGTTGCTTAATTTTCTTACATATAAAAATATTTATCAAAAAGGACACTTTACGTGTCCTTTTTTTGTTTTTACATAGTTATGAAAGTAGAAGATATCATAAACTTAATTAAAGCTGAACTAGGAGAGGATTGTTTGCAAGATGTGAACTTAGCAGCAACCCAACCTTATGTATATGTAGTACCAGAAAAATTGATAGAGGTATGTAAACTTCTAAAGCAACATTCTTTGATATATTTTGATTTGCTCTCTTGTATTACAGCAGTAGATTTGGGTGTGGATAAAAATGCTTTTGAAGTAGTATATACATTGTTTTCTATTCCGTTTGCCCATGCTCTGCATGTGAGAGTGAATGTGGATAAATCAAAACCAGAAATTCCTACTGTGTGTACAATTTGGAAAACAGCAGATTGGCATGAAAGAGAAGCGTATGATTTGATGGGGATTAAATTTATAGGTCATCCTGATCTGAGAAGAATACTATTGCCCGCAAATTGGGAAGGTTATCCTTTGCGTAAAGATTATACCGAACAAGAATATTACCATGGTGTAAAAGTAAAATACTGATGAAGTGTTTTAAGTGGATATAATTACCATTTTGTTTAATATTCTATTTGGTAAATTTAGTAAATGGATTCTCGTGGGTATTTGAAACTGTTTTTATGTTTACAATGCACATGGCTTTGAGGTTTTTGTAATATAATTTCAGAGAACTTAACGCTATACAAAATTTTAAATAACTCGTATATTTGTATATACATATTTAAATCAAATGAAATATGAATTACAATCTGTCATTTCAGGAACGCTCGAAGTTAAGCACGGAACAATTATCCAAGCAATTACCCGTAACCTTAAAACAAGCCAAAGCTCAGGTAGCTTGGCTAAAGAATATCAGCACTTCAAAAAACAAGAAAATATCGTAAAACAAGTGGACAACTTCGTTGTGAAAAATTGAACAATAAATTTAGCTGTTTGCTTATTTTTAATCCATGTCTCACACCATCAACTCTATCATTTATACTCTTTTCTTTCTCAGTATTTTAGCTTGCAAAAAGCCAAGTACCAACACGGCTACAAAAAATACCTCCAAACCCAAAATTCAAAGCAACAATATAGCTGTATCGCAAGAAACAAAACCTATACAAGAACCACAACTAAAATAATCTTAGATGAACCAAAGGTATTTGACTCGCTAGCAGTTTTTGAACAAGCGTATACAGAACTAAATGCTATGTTACAAGGTAAACACAAAAACTAGATTTTAAACGAGCTGTTTTTTTGACCGAAAACTCCTATTATATGGGCGGCTTAGATTATGGTTTATTTTGCAAAGCTATTGACGAACTTAAAAACAAATGTACCGCCTTGAGCAACACCCATTTAATAGAATATTCTTTGCCCGATAGCAGCGATGTTAAAAAGAACGCCGCTATTTATAAAGTACTTACCAGTGCTAAACTGGTGCTGAAAGACAGTACATTGTATTTGACCCGCAAATACGGCTACGACTTTGACGACCCCAAAGGCAAAGAACTATATCCGCACACCTTTGTGAGCCGATTGCTCAGCCAAAAAGTAGGCAATTGCAAGTCTATGAGTTATTTATATAAAATACTAGCTACCGAGCTACAAGCCAAGGCATGGATTAGTACCGCACCCATGCACTTCTACATCAAAAACCGAAACAAAAAACAAGGTTTTTACAATACAGAACTTACCATGGGCGAGTTTCCTACAGATGTGGAAATTGCTAACACGGGTTACATAAGTACCGAAGCCATGGTGAACCGCCTATACATGGACACCCTCAGTATGCAACAAAGTGTGGCTATGTGCATGCAAGATTTGGCAAGAGCAAGCGTACGCCTGTTTGGTTACCGCCACTTTACCTTTACGCAACAGTGTGTGGATAAATGCTTACAACATTACCCCAACTATGTTTTTGCTCACATACTCAAGGCACGCCTGAGTAAAGAACGTTACAGCCCAAATGCCAGTGCTGAAAACAAACAAGCCATGGAGCAAAACTATCTCCATTTGTTAAACTTGGGCTACCGCCCTATGCCTCAAAAAAACTACCAAAACTGGCTGCAAAGCCTTGAAGAAGGCAAAAGAGACCAATTGCAACCGCTATATGGGGGTAGATAAAAGATGCAAGACTCAAGACATAAGATTTAGGTATTAGGAAACCTTTATTTACCTAAAATGAGTTATATTTGTATTAAAAATAAAAAAGCTATGGTAACTTTTAGAATAAAAGAAAATAGCAAGCAAGCTAAAGCGGTATTAGAAATGCTAAAAACATTGCCTTTTGTAGAAATTATAGAAGACGATACTGCTAAAAAGAAAACAAAAGAGGGTTATAGGCCTGAGTTTGTTGCTGAAATACAAAAAAGAATGAAAGAAAATAGTTCTGCCAAAAACATTGTTGTAGACCCTAAAGATGTATGGGGAAGTATAGGATAGAAATTGATCCCAAAGCTCAAGTGGAGCTTAAGAGCTATCTTAAAACTGGCGACAAAGCCACATTAAAAAAGAATTGAAAGAATTTTTATGGAATTGTCAGAGCCATTCATTTTTTCAAAATAACAGAATTTGTATATTTACGTTAACTATGGTATAGATATAATTTAAACACAAAATGGGTATTCACACAACAATTATAGATGGATATATGGGCCTGCTCAATAATTTGAGCCCCAATGACAAATTAGAGCTTATTTCAAAGCTAAGCACCTCGGTTAAAGCCAATTTAAAGCCTAAAAAAAACAAGTTTAAAAGTGCATTTGGGGCAATGGAAACCTCAAAAACAGCAGAAGAGATTATAGAAGAACTAAAACAACAAAGAAGCTTTAAACGCTACATAGAATCATTTTGAAAAACTATCTGATTGATACCAATATTGTGATTTATTACCTCAAGGGCAAATACAATTTATCGGATAAGTTCGCCAATTTGAGTATTGAAAATTGCTTTATTTCTGAAATAACGCTTGCGGAATTAAAGTTTGGTATAGAAAACAGCGAAAAACCTGATAAAAACAGAAAAGTGCTCGAAAACTTCTTAACGGGTGTGCAAATACTGCCCATATATCATTCTTTAGATTTGTATGCCAAAGAAAAAGCTCGATTAAAGAAAGAAGGAAAGCTTGTAGATGATTTTGATTTGCTCATAGGGGTAACATCTGTGTTTCATAACCTCACGATGGTTACAAACAACACCGCTCATTTTGACAGAATCACAAACATAACTTTAGAAGATTGGACACTATAATACTTTAACAAATTTTGTATTTTGCAAAACCAAACTTTCTCAATACATTTACCTCACTAATTTCAAAACAGCACACATGCTTAAAAAACTCATATACTTACTTTTACCTTTGAGCCTTTTGGCTCAAAACCAAACCCTTACTTTTAGCAAAGGTACATACCAAGAAAGTTACCGTACCCAAGAAACCATAACCCTTGACGGCCTCACCTTTGACCTTGCCAGCCAAAAGCTGGTTGCCATAAACGACAGTATAGGCATAGACGAAGAACATGAAGAAGGCGATGGTACACGGTTTTTGAGTATTGACCCCTTAGCTGCTAAGTATCCTAGTATGAGTCCGTATGTTTTTGTGAATAATAACCCAAACATTTACATTGATCCCGACGGAAGGGAAAATATAATTTATTTAATCGTTGCAAAAGATAAGAATGGGGAATCTGAAATAAAGAAAACAACTGTTGAAGATATAATTTATAAAGCCAATTTATTGTTAAAGGATAATTTTAAAGTAAATACTAGAGTTGTTTTAATGGAAGCAGGAACAATTGTTGAAAAGACTGACAATGTTGTTACTATAGGTAATACCAGAAGTAGTATACAATCTGAAATGGCTAAGTTTTCACCAGGCTTTGCAAATAGTTCTGAAATAAATTCATGGGTTAAAAATAACGATGGATCAAATGCTGAAAAAGGAAATAATCAGATATCTTCAGACCAAATAGGTGGTGTTGTAGATGTGGATGATTTGCATAAAGGTATAATGGGGGCTGCCTTTTTATATGATCCTAAAAATAAAGCTATAACTGAACAGAACATTAAAAATATTGATATAAATAAATTTGTTGCTTTGATCATAATTCATGCTTCTGGGCATTCTGCAAAATTGAATCACAATTTAGTTGAGTTAAGTGCCATGAATGAAGGTCAGAGTATTCAAAAAGGTATAAGAAATGGATCAGGAATTGAGAATCGAACTATCTTTAACTTTAATGAAAAAGAGGCATGGCAAATCCGTTATTCATCAAATGATGCATCGATACTCAAAATAGTAGGGAGAAGACTCGTTAGAACTAAAGTTGATTAAAAAATGAAATCTAAAATAATTTATCCCTTTTTGCTAGGGATATTAGTGTTTTGGGGAGCCTGTAATAATTCCAAAAATGAAAATAAATATAAAAATGTTAGTGATTTAGAAAAATATGATTCTCTAGTAACAACAGTGATTAAAAATAATATGTGTGGTGTAGATGCTCAATTTACAGGTAAATTTTGTTGGCAATTAGAGTTTAACTGTGATGATTTTGACGAGAGTTATTTTTTTCAAGTAGTTAATAATAAAGTTGCAGACTTTACTAATTTATTAGTTATATCAATTAATAGCAGAGTACAAAATCTTCCCAATATTAATAATAAAAAATTCGGTTCACTAATATTGGTTTCAGGCATTGATTCATTAAGATTTGATAGCTCACTTAATTATTTCAGTAATGTCGTATCGCTAAAAATAAATAATTCTCAAAGACCTCTGCAATATTTGGAAATTTCGAGCAAAAACAAATTACAAGATTTGACAATTATAAATTCAGACATAATTGATTTGCATACATTCGTTGACAGTATATCAAATGTCAAAGTTTTAAATCTGACAAACAATAAGATAAAGCATATAGGAAAATTACCTTTTAGTACAGAAACGAAAATATTTTTGGTCGGGAATCCTATTCTTGATACTACAGCTATAAAAGAACTAAATCCGCATTTGCGTTTTTATTTTTAGTTCCCCAATCATACTTGTTACAACAAGTACAATCAAAAATAGCAATTATATCGCTAAAAAACTTTTTAAACCAACAAAATAAAATAAATAGAAACTTGCCCAACCGTAAATATATATTCATTTTTATTTTACTAATTCTAAGCAATTTCATCTATGCTCAAAATCCAGAACCTGGCAGTTTGCAAGGCTTGAGGGAGCAGAACGAGCAACAAACTAAAAAACAAAACCAAGAGCATTTTCAGCGTAATGGCGTGGAGCAGCCGCAAGCGTACAATCCAAACCAATCTTTTACCCAAAAGCAATCCAAACGAGATGCGGAGTTTAATAAATTGCTTACAGAACTCAAGCAAGAAACTACTTTGCCTGTCAATCAAAAACATCCGCTAGAGGATAAACTCAAAATGCTAGATACCAACACCTTGGTATACAAACAAAAGGGCACACTCTATCATGCTTCTTACTGGCATATTGTGTATATGTTGCAGGGTAAAGACAACTTCGATCTCAAAAAAGCCGTGTGGGTTTCGGAGTATCCAGCCCATCAAAAAGTGAGTTATCCGCAGTTTTGTGCTTGGGTGCAGGATGCCCTGAGTATGGTAAAATACATACTACTTACCGAAAAGTTGGATGTTCAAAACGCTGACCATTTGCACTACGCCTTGCGTAAGCTGTATACCGACACGCTCCGTATGTACAACCCCAAAACTAAAAAGGTGATTACGTACTACCCTTTTACCTACGATTTTAACGACCCCATGGCAGAAGCGAATACGTACAACTATTCGGTAAGTAAGCTCTTGCAAACGCACAAAGGGCAGTGCCACTCTATGCCCTTGTTGTATTTGATTTTGGCACAAGAGCTCAAAATTGATGCCTACCTAAGCTACACGCCACTACATAGTTTCATTCAATATTATGACAAAGCGGGCTATTTGCAAAACTTTGAAACCACCAACGGGCACCTCGCCACTCGTGACTATTACATGGCTTCGGGTTTTATTAAGGTAGAGGCCATACGCAACGGCATATACCTAAAAACCATTGTGCCACAAAAAGTACTGGCTACACTGTTGATTGACTTGGCTAACTACTACCAAAAAGAAATGGGCTATTCAGATTTTTTAACAACGTGTGTGTCGCAATGTATTACCTATTTTCCCAACTATGTAAATGCTCAGTTGCTTTACGAAAATACGTATACTGCTTTGGCACTGAACGTAGCTAAAAAATACAACTACCCACCCAAAGAAGAAGCCTACAAATATCCCGATTTAAAAGAAGCCTTAGAAACCTTGGCGTTTATACAGCACAACACCGACGAGTCGGGCTACGAAGCCATAGCTCCTGAAACCTATCAAGAATGGGTGAATCCGAAGAAAAAAAGTAAGACAGAAGAGAAAAGAAAAAAGATGCAAGATACGAGACAAAAGATTCAAGATATATGAAGCGAGAAACAAGACAAAAGACACAAGATTTTGTCTTTTTAGGGCAAATTTTGAAAACCACCACTTTCTTTTTACCTTTACCATGCTAATTTTTAAAAACAGCAGACCATGCTTAAAAAACTGATATTTTTATTTTTACCTTTGGGGCTTTTAGCTCAAAACCAAACACTTACTTTTAGCAAAGGAACGTACCAAGAAAGTTACCGCCCCCAAGAAACCAAACGCTTGACGGCCTTACTTTTGACCTCGCCAGCCAAAAACTCATAGCCATAAACGACACCGCAGGCATTGACGAAGAACACGAAGAAGGTGATGGAACACGTTTTTAGAGTATTGACCCCTTAGCTGCTAAGTATTCTAGTATGAGTCCGTATGTGTTTGTGGTTAACAACCCATTATCATATATTGATGAAGATGGTAGAGAGCCTACAAGATCGCAGGCAGGCACTTTGGAACAAGCTGTTGCACAATGGAAAAACAACAAAATAACTAATATATGGAAGCTTAAGGAATTTGTATCAAATTCTAATAATATTCGATATATCTACACAAAAGATGTTGGATGGATAGATCTTCAACATTATTTTGGGGTGCAATGTTTTTCAAAACCTCTAATGGATTTATTAGAACCAGCCAGTGGAAACCATTTTTTACTAAATGAAGGAATAACTATTTTTGGTAAAACATTCAAATTGGGTAATGGTGCAGAAAATAGCTATTTTTCCTATGAGGATTTGCCTACAAACAAGTTTGCTTCTACTTTAGAATACAGTGAAAAAATGAAATATTATTTTAATGAAGCAAATACAATCGATGTATTTGAAAAACATTTGCAATCGGCTAATCCTCTTGCACCTGAAGATGCTCCAAATTGGAAAGGTATTCCTTATGCTGATGATAGAAAAGTATTGCCAAGAGCAACTATACTAGGCTCTTTATTAGGAATTCCAACGGGGAGTAGTTATACTGAATCTTCAAATCCTAATAGTTTAGAAAATAAAAAACTGTTAGAATCAGGTAAATATATTCCTCAAAATCACTCAGATAAGCCTTTTGATTTGAAAGATTTTCCTGCTGCTCCAACAAGTATTGAGAAAGGAGATAAACGATAATGAAATTTTTAATAATAAATTTATTTAAATATTGGATAATTCCCAGTTTGATATTGGTTTTTATTTTTTATACTTTTTGGGATACAAATTCCAAAGATATGGGTTTTAAGAATAATCATAATGATTTTCGGATATTTGCAGAATGCCTTATCAAAAATGGAAGTAAAACTGAGATTTACAAAGGAAGTATTGACGATTGTAATTGTAAAAATAAAATTATTAAAGATGCTTTTGATAAGGAATATATTTACAGTATCGAATTAACAAAAGACAGTATGGTTGTCTTTAACAATGATGTTCATTTTTCTATTTTTAAAAATACAACCTATGCGTTGTGTTACTCACATAACAATACTCCTCTTCTTGATACTAGTTGGCAGTTTAAAGTAAAAACACTGGCTCCTCATTGGCGATTGTATGAAATAGAAAATAAATATTCTGAATAAGATACCTTTCACCGCCGTTTGTGTCTCCACAACGGCTATACAAAAAAAAACGACATACCTCTACTAAATAATAGAACCTTGCCCTACCGTAAATACATATCCAATTTTATTTTAGCAATACTTAGTAATTTCAATTTTGCCCAAAATATAGAATTAGAGGAAGTTATTAATTGGGGAGGTATTCTAAATGAAGAAGATAGAAATGTATTGCCATGATTGATAAAATTTGTTATTGGAGATAAACGTTAATGAAATTTTTAATGCTAAATTTATTTAAAAATTGGATAATTACCAGTTTGATTTTGGTTTTTATTTTTTTATACTTTTTGGGAAACAAATTCCAAAGATATGGGTTTTGAGAATAATCATAACAGAAATATAAAAAGATTGAAGATAGCTTATCCTGAACATAGAAAAAAGTTTGTTGTTAAAAATATATTAAATAAAATCCCATATAAGAAAAGTATTTTTGATTATAAAATTCCTTATGTAAATCATAGTAAAAGTAAGATAATTAAATTAAAAATTAGTGGTTTGCAAGCATTAGATTTATACAGAACCAAAAGGCATACATATAAGTGGAGATATAAAATTTTTATGTTTTTTAACGAATCTAGTGGCTTGTGGGAACAGAAAAATGAGTAGAATGAATTGTTTAAAAGGGGAGCTATTTTTGCTCCCTATTTTTATTGCGACCAAGATGTGGGTGTTCTGTCCCAGCGATGCTCTCTTAATTTATTCATAAGCGATGGGTCTAATAGTTGGCCATCACTTACGGTCATGTTGGCTTTTACGTTTTTTACAGATCTCATTCCGGGTATTATGCTTGATACCGTTTGATTTTGTAAGATAAATCGCAAGGCTAGCTCAGACATGGTCATATTGTCGGGAACTATTTTTCTTAAAAGTTCAGCCTTATCAACACTTGAGTTTAAGTTTTCTGGTACAAAATAGGTGCTTCGCCAGTCGTTTGCGGGGAAAACAGTTTCTTTTGTTAGGGTACCAGTAAGTGTGCCTTCGTCAAAAGGTACTCGGGCTATTATTGCAATATCTAGGTCTTTGCAAACTGGAAATAAACGATCCTCTGGTGCTTGGTCAAATATATTGTAGATTACTTGAATGGAGTCTATGAAACCCGTATGCAAAGTTTGTATGCAGTTGGTAGGTTCCCATCTGTTTACACTTATGCCAAAATGCTGAACCTTACCGTCTTGCTTTAGTTTTTCTACGGCACGTTTCCACTCTTCTTGGTCTGCCCAGTGGTCTTCCCAAACATGAAATTGCTGTAAGTCTATACATTCAATATTTAGGTTTTTTAAACTTTTTTCGGTGTATTCTATTATGTGTTCATACGGGAAGCATTCTTTTAAGCTATATTCGGGCTTCGATGGCCATTTCCAGTTTTTGGGTGGTATTTTTGTGGCTGCGTATAATTTTTTGTTTGAATGTCTGCCAATGAGTTTGCCTAATACTTGTTCGCTTAAGCCTTCGGCATAGCCCCATGCGGTGTCGAAAAAATTGCAACCCATTTCTACTGAGAGATCAAGTGCTGCATTGTATTCGCTTTCTTGTGAGCCCGTCCAGCCGGCAAGTCCCCACATGCCGTAACCCATCTCGCTTACTTGCCAGTTGGTTCTACCAAATCTTCTATATATCATATTGTTGTTTGTTTGAATTCAAAAATATGAAATTTTAGGAATATATGTGGTGTTGAGAGTGTCTTTGGGTGGTTAGAGTTTAATAGTTAATATGTTATTGAGTTAATGGTTATTGAGTTAATTGTTATTAAGTTAATTGTTATTGAGTTATTGGTTAATAGTTATTGAGTTATTGGTTAATAGTTATTGAGTTATTGGTTAATAGTTATTGAGTTAATGGTTATTGAGTTAATTGTTATTGAGTTATTGGTTAATAGTTATTGAGTTATTGGTTAATAGTTATTAAGTTATTGGGTGTTGAGTTATTAGTTAATGGTTATTATGTTATTAAGTTAATAGTTATTGGTTAGTAAATTATTTGTTGATCTTAAATATTTGGGTCTATTTATACAATGTCTAAAGTCTTGTATCTAATTTCTAAAATCTAATATCTAACGTCTTGTATCTAATTTCTAATTTCTAAAATCTAATATCTAACGTCTTGTATCTAGTATCTAGAATCTAATATCTATATACGCCAAAACCATGCTTGTCTGGCAATGGAGCTTACCAGTTCTGGTTTTATGAAATTAAATCTGGCGGCTATTTCAAAAGTTAGCTCTGCAGTAGAGGAGCATGTTTTGGACTTGGCTTTTGCAAATTTCTGAACATCATTACATAGTTTTTCGGTATATTGAGCTTGTTCTGTACTAAGTTCTGGGTGCAAGTTTTTAATTCGTTGCCAAAGTTTCTCTCCATGTTTGTACTCCCAATCCATTTGTAGGTCTAGCGCACTGTTGAGTATACTATGTGCTATGTTCATAGTTATCTGTTTTTTTTAGATTTAGAAACAAGCTTAACCATAAAAACATGAACACTACAGATTGCTGTATTTCAGTGTGGTTGTCTGTGAGCATGGCTATGGCAAATAAAACGGCACACATTTTGGACTCTGTACTGGTTTTGCGAATTGGTAAAAATGGGTAGAAGATAAGTGCCAATAGAGTAATTACCCCGCCCAAACCCAGTGCTATGAACGACTGCAAATATTGATTATGTGCGTGGTATTTATGAATAACACCTATTTGCCAGTTCATTTTTTTGTATTGATTTATCAATGAATCTTCAACGTCTCCTTGACCAACACCTGTGAAGGGGTGTTTTTTGATAAGTGTAGTGGCTGCATCCCATTGGTATTTGCGTTCACTTACGCCATTGGTATTACTAGCATTGTTTTGTCGTGGCATAAAAACAGTTTCTACCTGAGATTTGAAGGATTTACTGCATTTAAATAATGCAAAACCCGATACCAAGACTACAAAAACTCCTGATACAGATACCGCCCAAAATATTTTTTTATGTATAATATAAGTGTAGAATAAATAATATACCCAAACTACAAATGTTACTAGATAAAGTCTTGAAGCCAGTAAAAATATATGTATGGTTGCCAACGCCATGTAGGTAATTAAATGATATAAAGATATTCGTTTTTGTTTATGAAGTTCGAAAACAAAATAAGCTCCCAGAGTCAGATACATAGACATTACCACTCTGTGGATGTCAATTATTAAAGAGTTTTCTAACATTATTGATTGTATGTCATGGGTGAGGCTGTAGTTGTATAAGCCAAAACAAATACTTAAAATACTTGATATAAATACCAAGACCACAAACCATTGCATGATGTTTAATTTGCTGGTCTCAGACAAGTTGATGCTAGTAAATATCAAAGGAAATATGATGAGCGATAGCTTTTTTTCCACTACAAAGTTTGCCTCTCGGGTGTTGTGGCTATATAAAATACCCACAACATGCAAAAACCAATAGCTAAATGCAATAATAAAAAAAGGGTTTTGGATGCCATTTTTGAGTTTTTGTAAAATGTTTTTGTCAAAAGCCCAGTTGCCAATCAACAAAATAACCATTAAGCTTATAGTGCTGTTTTTGAATATCTTAGGATAAACTGTTTGTAAAGGCTCTGGTAATAGAGTAAGAGCTTTAGGGTTTATCATTAAAAATAAAAATAGTAGTATGAGTTTGATAAACAACTCGTTTCTGTATTCAGTATTTTTGATTTGATCAGAAAAGTTCATTATATTTTGGTATTCACAAATTCTTTAAATTTCAGTTTAAACATTTCCGTGTCAAATGTTTCTGCGTGTTTTCTTATGGCTTCATAGTCAAAATTCATGGTTTCGAATTTTTTCACTGCATTTATAATTTCGTCTACGCTTTGTTCTTTAAAAAACGTTCCTGTTTGTCCGTCTTTTACAGAGTCTAAAACACCTCCTCTGCCAAAGGCTATCACAGGAGTGCCGCAAGCTTGTGCTTCTACGGGCATAATACCGAAATCTTCCTCTGCCGCAAACACAAAACCTTTCGCTCTTTGCATGTAGTCTATCAGTACGTTGTTACCTTGGTAGCCTAGTATTTCAATGTTTCCTTTAGATACTTTCTTTACTTTTGCCATCTCAGAACCATCACCTATTATAATAAGTTTTTTATCGGGCATTTGTGAGAAAGCTTCTGCTATCAAATCTATTTTTTTATAAGGAACCATTCTAGAAGCAGTAAGGTAAAACTCTTCTTTGTGGGTTTTTAGAGCAAAATTTTGTGTGTCTACAGGCGGATGAATTACTGCCGCTTCTCGGTTGTAGATTTTCTTAATTCGTTGAGCCACAAAGGTGCTGTTTGCAATGTAGTGGTCAACTCTGTTGGCAGACGCCACATCCCACATACGTATTCTATGTAAAAAATATTGTGCTATACGAGCCTTAAGCCCTTTTTCTAGATTCGCTTCTTTGAGATAGGTAAAATACATGTCCCATGCGTAGCGGATAGGGGAGTGGCAGTAGCAAATGTGTTTTTGGTAATGATGAGTCAATGCTCCTTTGGCTACACAGAACGACGAAGATAACACAAGATCGTAGCCAGATAAGTCGAATTGTTCAATCGCAAATGGGAACAAAGGAAGGTAAGATTTGTATTTTTTTACACCCATAGGCAAGTCTTGTATCAGGCTTGTAGTAATGTTAAAGTTATGAAAGATAGTACCTTCCATAGCTTTGGGATCATGTACTAGTGTGTATATATCAGCAGGGTATACCTGCAATATACTGTCAGATACTTTCTCGCCACCTGCAATCCCTATGAGCCAATCGTGAACTAATGCTGTCTTCATTATCAACGACAAATATAATTATAAAAGTGAAATCTTAATTTATTTCTTCTTACGAAAGCAATAAAACGGTAAAAATCTAAACAATAATATATCTTATTTGAATGTATGTTATTTCATTTTGCAAATAATTAATATGATTTTACATGCGTAAGTCTTAACTTTGACATTCAAAATTTAAAAACTGTTTATAAACAAGATGGCTACATCATACGACGTAATAGTGATAGGCTCTGGGCCTGGAGGTTATGTGGCGGCTATACGTGCCTCACAATTAGGATTAAAAACTGCGGTGGTAGAAAAAGCAGAACTTGGTGGTATTTGCTTAAACTGGGGTTGTATTCCTACCAAAGCTTTGTTAAAGAGTGCTCAAGTTTTTGAATATATCAAGCACGCAAAAGATTATGGAATTAGTGTAGGAGACTCTAGTGCTGATTTTACTTCGGTAGTAAAAAGAAGTAGAGATGTGGCTTCGGGCATGAGCAAGGGTATTACTTTCTTGTTCAAAAAAAATAAAATAGATGTAATCAATGGTTTTGGTAAACTTGCCGACAAAGGCAAGAAAGTAGAAGTGACTGATGCTAATGGTAGCAAAACACTTTACGATGCTAAACATATAATCTTGGCTACGGGTGGTAGATCTAGAGAATTGCCAAACGTACCAATTGACAAAAAGAAGGTGATTGGTTACCGTGAAGCTATGGTTTTGGAAAAACAACCAAAATCTATGGTGGTAATAGGTTCGGGAGCAATAGGTGTGGAGTTTGCCTATTTCTACAACGCTATGGGTACCAAAGTTACTATTGTGGAATTTATGCCACGTATAGTTCCTGTAGAAGATGAGGATGTTTCTAAACATTTAGAAAAATCATATAAAAAAGACGGTATCGAAATTTTGACTAATTCTGCGGTACAGTCTGTAGATACTAAAGGAGAGGGATGTAAAGTATTAGTTAAAACTCCAGATGGTGAAAAAACTATCGAATGTGATATTGTACTATCTGCTGCGGGAGTGGTTACTAATTTAGAAGGACTTGGACTTGAAGAAGTAGGTGTAGCTACTGATAAAGGCAAAGTTTTGGTAGACGATTACTACAAAACGAATATCCCAGGAGTATATGCAATAGGTGATATTGTAAAAGGTCCTGCTTTAGCACACGTAGCATCAGCAGAAGGAATTATTTGTGTGGAAAAAATTGCAGGTTTGCATCCACATCCATTGAATTACGGTAACATTCCAGGTTGTACATATTGTACTCCAGAGATTGCGTCTGTGGGTCTTACAGAAAAAGCAGCAAAAGAAGCAGGCTACGAAATCAAAGTGGGCAAATTCCCATTCTCGGCTTCAGGTAAGGCAAGTGCAGCTGGTGCAAAAGACGGTTTTGTAAAAGTAATCTTTGATGCTAAATATGGCGAGTGGCTAGGTTGCCACATGGTAGGTGCTAATGTTACAGAAATGATTGCTGAGGCAGTTGTAGCTCGTAATTTGGAAACTACCGGACATGAGATAATTAAGTCTGTTCACCCACACCCTACTATGTCTGAGGCAATTATGGAAGCTGCTGCAGATGCTTACGGAGAGGTTATACATTTGTAAGATTTAAGTGAATAGATACAAGAGTAAAGACTTTATTGGAATCATAAATTAAACATTGCCAAAGTTTTAAACTTTGGCAATGTTGTTTTAAAACGAAATGGAATATAAAGTACTCAAAAATAAAGATATAGATAAACAACGATGGGATGCCTGTGTGAATAGCTCCAAGGAAGCACACATATATGCACTTTCGTGGTATCTGGATGTAGTATGCCCTACTTGGCAAGCACTTGTTTTTGGTGATTATGAAGCAGTTTTTCCTATTTGTAAAAAATACAAATGGGGTATTGTTCCGGTGATTTTAGCCCCTTTTTTAACAAAAGATTTTGGTATATATACTGCCAATTTACAAAGATTTTTAGTTCCTGAAACATTTAAAGTAATAAAAAATGAAATTAGTAAGTGCCTAATTCTTAATTACAATGTTTGTCATGAAATAGAACTTAAGTTCGGTAAAATAAAGAAAACTAAACAACAAATAGAATTTCATTCTTACGAAAAATATCCTGAAAAAACACTGAGAAAAAGCTTGAGAGATGCCGAGATTTATGGATACGAATTAAAGTTTAATATAAATAAAGATTTACTTTTTGAATTCCTGAGAGATACTTTATTGACGCAAAATAAATTTATAAATAAAAATCAATTAAATATTTTGTTAAAATTATATCATAAAGGTAATCAATTGGGTGTAATTCAAAATGCTGCTATTTATAAAGAAAGTAAAATATGTGCAGTTGATATTTTTGGGATAACTTCAAATGTTTTGTATTTAATTCAAAATTCTGGAAATGAAATATCAAAAAACGGAGGTATGCATTTTTTGTTATTTAATATTATTGATAAATTAAAAAATAATATTGCTGTTGTTGATTTTATGGGTTCTAATATAGAGAGTGTTAGGCGATTCAATAAAAATTTTTGCAATAAAGAAGTAGAATATACCGCAATTAAGAAAACAATGTTATTAGCAATGATAACAAAATTGTAGAAGTTTTTTTCATATGATTATTAATTTTAGGCATTATATTAATTTGTATGAAAACTTTCTCACTAACAATCCAAAAATTTGAAGGCAAAGGTGGCTGGACTTATGTAGTAGTGCCCGTAGAGAATTTACCAAAAAGTAAAACACCTTTTGGCTGGCTAGAGGTAAAGGCAAAAGTAGATAATTTAAATTTGGGATTTTGTAAGCTGATGCCCATGAAAAATGGGGCATTGTTTTTACCTCTAAAAAAATCTATTCTCAAAGCTTTAAGTAAACAAGTGGGAGATTCTGTTGTAGTAGAAATAGTAATAAATGGTATAGAGGAATTAACCGAAGAAATACTGAAATCTTGTATGGAGCCTTACTCTGGCGTTTGGGAGAAATTTATTCAACGATATGACATAGATAGTGTTTTGTCTGAATTAAACCTTATACAATCTGAAGCAAAAAGAGATTTGGCTATTCTTACTTACATACATTTGCTAGAAACCTTATAAGTTAAACTTTTCTATCTCAAATTTAAATCCTGCATTTCGTATTTTGCCAGAATTGATGTTGTTTTGGCCGAGAAGGAGAGTAGAGAGTTCTCCAAATATGATTTTAAAAATAAATGAAGGCGTTGGTATACTAAACCAATAATTTTTGAAATATTTTGCAATGATGATATTCGCTTCTTTTTGAGTGATTTCTGAATTGCAAACTGCATTAAATATACCCGAAATGTTAGGGTTTTGAACTGCAAATAGATACATGTTGCATAAGTCTTTTAAATGTATCCAGCTTAGTTTTTGATTTCCTGACCCTACAAGACCAACCACTCCACCAAATATAGTATCAGCTATTTTTTTTACATATCCACCTTGAGCGTCTATCACCACACCTGTTCGCAAGATTACTGTTCTAACATTTTTGTTTGAAAATTGAATGGAGCTTTTTTCCCATAGCTCACAAACTTTGGCTACAAAATCAGTACCTAATTCAGAGGATTCTGAGATTTCAGTAGTACCAGTGTCAGCACCGTAATACCCCACACCTGATGCTGAAATATACACTTCTGGCATTTCATTTATTTTTTCAAATGTTTCATAAATGAAATTTGAGGAGTCTACTCTGCTCCTAATAATTTCTTTTTTTCTAGAATTTGACCATCGAGCGTCTGCTATGCCCGCACCTGCTAGGTGAATAACCGCAAAACAATTTTTAAATTTTTCTTCGTTAACTATTCTTTTGTCTATATCCCAATGGATATATCCTTTTTGAGATGATTTGCTTTGATCTCTGGTAAGAATATAAACTTCATAACCATTATCGGTAAGTAGTTTTGTAAGTGCTTTTCCTATGAATCCTGTTGCACCAGAAATAATTATTTTTTTCATTTGCTAAAAATCATGCCCTAAAGATAAACAGAATTTAGTGGGTTTGCGTTCAAAATCACGCACTGGATATGCAATATCTAGTTTTACATAATATCCCAAAAAGAAACTTCTAAAACCAAAACCGTGAGAAATGAGTACGGGAGTAGCGTATGTGATGGAGTATCCAGAAAAATATCCGTTAGAATAGTCCGTTTTGCTGAACGAGTTGTTTCTAGAAAATGGATCATTGCCAGTCCAAGCGGCACCCATATCTGAGAAGTAATACGTTTGTAGATTTCTTACGAATATACTATTTACAGCAGCTCTTGGGAAAAATACTTTAGCTATAGGTATGCGTAATTCAGCATTTATTAAAAAGTAATTTTTTCCATAAACTGTATTTTGCTGATATCCACGTACATTGGTTACAAATTTGTTGAGCATTAAGTCTGGGTTCCCTGATTCAGCATCTTTTAAGCCCTGATACAAAGGGTTGTTTTCTCCCGCATAGTTATATTTGTTTGACGACAACGAGCCGTCCATACCGCCAAGCATAAATCTTTTAGCACCTGGTCCTACAAACGTACCACCTGCACCTCTTATGGCAAAAATAAGATGTTTTACTATGGGTTGGTACAGTCGCATGTCCATATCAAACCTGCCAAAGTTTTTAGCTTTAGCAGATAAACCTTGAAAATGTTCGTATAACATCCTGAACCGTACACCTTTTCTCATATTCGTACCCGTAAGTTCAGAGTTGTCTATGTTCAATTCAAATTGCGAACCTCCATAAAATCTATTAATATCTGTGTTGGGGTAATTTGGGTTAAAGTTCAGAAACAATTGATTAAAAACGGTAGGTGTGATGCTGATTCTCGTAGCCGGAGTAAAAGGATATGAAAATTTTCCTTCAAAAATATTTAAACCGTATTTGTGAAATACTTGATCGTCTTGGTTGGCTTCCCAGCTTCTGTTTTTACTTATTTTAAAACCAAAATCTACTCGTCTTTTTAGATATTGATATTCTAAAGTTGCATAACTAGAGCGGAAGTCTAAGAAATATGTAAAGTTTCCAGTAAGTTTGTGATTACCAAGAATGTCTGTTAAAGTTGCTCCTTGTGATACCCCAAAACCATTAAGATTGTCTAAATACATAGAATTGGTAATAGACGTAATGCCCAATACGTGCTTGTAAGCAACAGGGCCTTTCATAGTTATGTAATCTTCTGGGAGTTTAGCTTTAGTTTGTGCGGTATCTAGGTCAGATTCAAATGTGTAATTGTTGATATCAATGGTGTCTTCATTGGCAAAGCTAAGATTGTTAATATCAATATTGTTGGCTAAAGAATCTCGTACATATTTTTCGTATTCTTGCATAGCCAATGCTTCCTGTACTTTCAAATCTATTCGTTCTTTTCTAAATGTATTTGCAAATGGATAATTTTGAAGATTAGCCGAAAACTCTGGGTCAAAATAAATACGTTCTTTGTTTTTGTCTTTACAAATAAATGCCGCAAACGTAGTTTTAGGAACTAAATGATACGCTTTGATATCAGTAAGAAATTTAGTTACTGGTTTAGAAACTTTGGTTTTGAGATCTAAAGAATAAAGTTGCGTAATTCCATTATAAGAAGCTAAATACGTAATAGTTTGAGCATCTAAAGCCAGCGGTTTGTCTTCTTTGTCTAGCGTATTCGTAAGTTTTACTAGTTTGGTAGGGTTTTTAATATTTTCTAATAAATATAAATCTGTATTGGTAGAAAAGTCTTTGATCTTTATTTTGTCTGGATAAACTCTTGTGAAAAGTAAGGTGTCATTAAGTTTATTGGAACTGTATATGATGGAATTGCTAGAGCCTTTCACAAATATAGGATTGAGATCGTCTTGAAAATCAGAAGTTACTTGTTTGTAAGTATTGTCTTTAAAGTTTAGATACCACAAGTCACTTTGTCCGTTCATTTGTCCAGAAAAGATTACAGCGTTTCCATCTTCAGAAAAATCTAAACTTAAAATATTCTCAAACTGCGGCAATTCTATTTTTTGGTCGAATCGCCCTCTTTTATCATAAATTTTTAACCAGAATTTATCTTTTATAAAATCAACAACCCCAATACGGTCTGCAAACAAAGCCACCAAGGGCATGGTTTCGTCAGGAGTTTGGGTATATACCTTGTAGCCTCCCGCATAAATATACTTTGTTTTTGCCTTTTGAATATCATACACAGCTACTTTGTATTTGCCTTGTTTGTTTTCTGTGTATGTAATAAAATCTCCCGTGTTGCTTATTTTAAGGTTGGTATATGTTTTACCTTTTTTGTTTTTGGATGTAATTGCTAAAGCTTTATCAGCTAAGTTGTAACCTTCTTCAAGGTCGCCACTCATTTTTAAGTAGAAATTTTTCCAGTCTTTAATAAATTGGGAATAAGACAATCCCAATACCATATTGATGGCATCTTTAGGGTTTTTGGTGTCTTGGGTAATATGCAATAAATTGGAAACATTAGAGGCTCCGTATTTTATTTGTATATAATTCCAAACAGAAGCACCATATAATTCTGCATCTTTTCCATTCAAAACATTTGGGTGCATTAGTTTTCCTGTTTGAGACATACTTCTAAGATGGTTATCCAGCTCTTGAGAATAACCATAACCTGTAAAATATGCCAAGCCAGACACATACCATTCTGGTATATTCATTAGATACGAGTTTTTGAGAATCTCTTTGGCGTTGCCACCAAAAAGTACTTCGTTGATTAAATATCTGGCAACTTCTTTTTTGATTTCGTTTCTGAATTTTTCATGATTACCTTCAAAACAAACTTCAGCGTTAGCCTTAACAAGTGTTGCAATACCGCCTAGAGCAGGGTCAGGTTCGTTAAGCTCTATATTGCTCATGAGCAAATCTTTAGGAGTGTTGTAAATGAGTAGTCTTACATGCCTATAGTTAGATAGCCCTAAACTTTTGCATACAGATTTATAGTCTGTTTCTGCATATTTGGCAGCATATATTGCACTCTCACGGCCGCCGTAATAAAAATATATATCAAAATTATTGGTACTCAAATATTCCCATTTGAAATTTTTATTTTGTATTCTGTTTTTGCCATACACTACCTGAGAATTCTGTGCAAAAGAATTAATAGTCAGTAGGATGTATATGATATGTAAATAAACTTTATAGTTCACTATTGAAATTAGATTTAAGATTAGATTTAAAATGTTTTAAACATCTATTTACATTTACCTCTGGCATGAGTGCTTCTTTGTTTTCTAAATAATTAACAAAATGATTTGCTAAATATGGAGCTAAAGATACACCTTTTGTGCCTAAACCGTTAAAAATTAAAACGTTTTTAAAATCTGGATTATTACCTAATAAGGGTTTTCTATCTTTAGTAGCAGGTCTTGTGGCTGCAATGTGTTTAACTATTTTAAAAGGAACATTTAAGATGTTAGATATTTTTTCGTGCAATTCATTGTAACCTTCAGGTGTTACAGTCCAAGGGTCTGTAAAAAAGTTGTTGTAAGTAGAACCTGCTTTGAAAGTACCGTTTGGTAATGGTAAAATGAAGCCATTCTTATTTACAGCCATATCTTTTCTTAAACTTTCACACTCTATTTCAAAAACATCACCTTTTACATGAGCATGATTGAGCCACGAAAAATAACTAGAATTGGCAGCACCTAGTCCGTTACAAAAAATTACTTTATCATATTTTTGGGTGTCATAAATCACAAAATCGTCATGTATCAAAATATCGCTTTCATCTACATGTTTTTGTGTGTATACCCCAAGTTCTTTAAAGTGCTTAGTACAGGTGTCTAGAAATAATTTAGTGTCTAGCCAGCCACTATTTTGAGTAAGCATACCTCCGTAAGCATTATAGACAGCACCATTGAGTTCTAGAGGGTCATCTGCAATTTTCATCCATTGTTTCCAATACGTTTCGCCAGATTTTGCCATCCACTCGTTTTGGTTTTCAACAGAAGAAAAAGGCATGAATATGGGCAATTCGTGGAAGAAATTTACTTTTAGCTGATTTTGAAGTTCTGAATAAAATGTTTTTAAATATGGAAATAAAGACTCTGCAAGCCAAGTTTTTTGTCTTCTCATGCCCGTGATAGGGTTAAACAGACCCGCAGCAACTCTAGTAGAGCTTAGCTCAAATGGTTGATCATAAATTTGAATTTTGTGCCCTCTTTTTAAGAGCGTAAAACCTAAAACTGTTCCTGCTAATCCTTGACCGATAATGAGAATATTCAATTTCCTGTTTGTTTAAAAATATCCTAAAAATAATACAAAATTATGTTTTTAGAAATATAATATTTCAGGAAAGATGAATAGATTACTTTACAGCAAATTGAAATGCTTTTTTGCCAAATACAATTAGATAATTGCCCGAAGGAAGGGACGTAATGTCTACATTGCCATTTAAGTCTAACTCTCCTTCTTGAATAATTTTGCCGTCAGTTGCGTGGATAGAATAATTTTTTTTCTTGATATCAGAAAACTGAATATATTTTGATTTTTCAGAAATTGATGAAGTTTCAGATTTCTTTACGTTTTCATTATTTGTGCAAGAAAGCTTGTTGTCTGCAAAACATACAAACGCAAAAGTTACTAAAATGTTAATTATTGGCGACTTCATAAATTTATTAATACACAAATGTCGCTAATGAATATTACCTGAATGTTAAGTTGGTGTTATTATAAATTAAAAACGCTCAGTTTTAGTAACTGAGCGTTTTTAGATTTTATTTGGTTGATACCGTATACTTTTTATCGTTTAGTGTATATTTTGTGCCCTTGACACTTTCAAACCTTGTATATGTATTGTTTTCAGTATCAGTAAGAACCTCCACTTTTCCGTGGATTTTAACTTTCTTTGTGCTTACGCCGTCACTAACAACTACCGTTTTAGCACAAGAAGTTACTACAACTGCGATAACCGCTACAATTGAGAATTTTATTAACGCTTTCATAATCTTGTACTTTTTTACAATATTACGAAATTGTTAAGAAATAGTTAACTTAAATTTAAGTTATTTTTTATTTTTTTCTTCGTATTGTTTGTTTAAGCCATCAACAATGTCTTTTGTGATGTCAAAAGTGCTATCTGCGTATAAAATTTCTCTGTTTTTGATATAACTCAGAATGTAAGTGTACTCTCCATCAGAGTTATAGTCTTTAATGAAGTTTTCAAGTTCTTCATTAAATTTTTTGTTGTTTTGTTCGCTCTTTTGAAGTAGTTTTTCTAATTCAATTTCCCTGTCTTGAGCTATTTTTTGTTGTTTAGCTCCTAATCTTTGTTCTGTTTTTTGAATTTCTTCTGCGTTCAATTGTCCCATTTGGAGCTTTTGTTGGTAATCTCTTACTTCTTTATCAAAACCTGCAGCTAAATTTTCATATTTAGATTCAATAGTGTTTTTTTCTGCATTAATTTTTTGATTATATTCTTTAGCAAACGTGTAATTGGTCATTAAGCTGTCTATGTTTATATAAGCTATTTTTACAGGTTTGCCTTTAGTGTCGGCAATTGGGGTTTTCTTGATTTCTTTTTTTGAACTGTTTGAGTCAAAAAATACTTTGTAACTTAACGTCAAAACTAGTGCAGATAAAACAGCAACTATAATACTTAAAATTTTGTTATTCATAAAAACTTTTATATTTTCGGTAAATAAACGAACTTTTATAAGAATTATAAAGTTTTAGATTTGTAGCAAATAAAAAAAAGATAAAAATGAAAAAGATTTTGTTATCAGTAGCTGTATTGGCTGCATTAGGAATGGTTGTTGCGGGTACGCAAGACAACGGAAAAAAAGGAAAAGGTAAAAAGAAATGTTGCTCAAGTAAATCTAGCTGTTGCAAGAAAGATTCTACAAAAGGAGCAGAGATTAAAAAATAAAAATAGGTTAGTTTAGGTTTATATAGTTGATAAAGTCTGTTGTTTTACAACAGACTTTATTTTTTTAGTATGGCTTCTATGGCTAGTTCGTAACCTTTAAGGCCCAATCCAATAATAATTCCTTTGCTTACTTTTGATATATAACTTTTGTGTCTAAATTCTTCACGGGCATAAACATTTGAAATATGTACTTCATATACGGGTGTAGTTATTCCTGAGATAGCATCAGCAAGTGCTATAGAAGTGTGCGTATATGCACCAGCATTTAAAATGATAGCATCGTAACTAAAGCCAACCTCGTGTATTTTATTGATAAGTTCTCCTTCTATGTTTGACTGATAATATTCAAGTGTTATGTCAGTGAATTTTAAACATAATTCTTTATAGTATTCTTCAAATGTAAGCGAGCCGTATATGTGAGGCTCTCTTTTGCCTAATAAATTAAGATTAGGGCCGTTAATGATTAAAATTTTCATTACTAATTATTATGTATATACAAATAACATCATTTGTGTATTTAATTCAAATAGAAACCTGTTTTTTTAGTTTTTTATGTTTTTTTGATATTTATATGAGTAAAAATACTTATTAATTATAAAATTATTGTTTATTTGTTTTTACTTATTAAAATTACTTATAACTTTGTAATTAAATAAGTACTATTACTTATTTTTAAAAACTATTATTTATTTATATGAAAGCGACAAAGTTAGAAATTTCAAGATTTGACAGTGCTCCAATGCGAGCATTCCATATTACATGGATGACCTTCTTTTTATGTTTTTTTGGTTGGTTTGGTATTGCTCCATTGATGCCTCAGGTAAAAAAGGCTTTTGATTTAACAAAGGATCAGGTAACCAATATCATGATTGCTTCTGTGAGTGTTACCATTTTTGCAAGACTTGCCATAGGTTATTTATGTGAAAAATTTGGACCAAGACTTACTTATACGGTTTTATTACTTATTGGTGCGTTTCCAGTTATGTTTATTGGTGTTAGTGAAAGTTACGAATCTTTCCTTTTGTTCAGATTGGCAATAGGTGTGATTGGGGCATCTTTTGTTATCACACAATATCATACTTCTATAATGTTTGCTCCAAATGTAGTGGGTAGAGCTAATGCTACAGCCGCAGGTTGGGGTAATTTAGGTGCTTTTGGATCTCATGCTTTGATGCCCATGTTAGCAGGTTTAATGGTTACTTGGGGATTCACTGATGAGCAAAATGCTTGGAGAGTAACTATGGTGATTCCTGGTGTGGCATTGTTAATTATGGCTTTTGTGTATTTTAAGTTTACTCAAGATACGCCAGAAGGTAATGTGTTGGATTTGAGAAAGAATAATCCGGAATTTAGAGCAAAAAACCCCGACGTGAAAGGTTCTTTTTGGATAGCATGCAAAGATTATAGAACATGGATTTTGTTCTTAATTTACGGAGCTTGTTTCGGTATCGAAGTTATGATGGATAACAAATTGACTATGTATTTTACAGAAGAATATAAATTAGATTTAAAAACAGTAGGATTTATAGTGGCATCGTTTGCTTTGATGAACATTTTTGCAAGAGCATTGGGCGGAATCTTTGCTGATAAAATTGCAGAAAAATATGGTACAAAAGGTAAAGTTATTATGTTAGGAGTATTCTTAATGTGTGAAGGATTTGGGATTATGTTGTTTTCTCAAACTCAAGAGTTAGCTTACGCAGTTGCTGTAATGATAGGCTTTGCTTTGTTTATTAAAATGTCTAATGGAGTTACGTATTCTATAGTACCTTTTGTAAATAAACAAGCTTTGGGTTCTGTGTCAGGTATTGTAGGTGCTGGGGGTAATTTAGGAGCACTTTTGGCTACGCTTACCTTTAAGTATTCTGGTGGCGATAGAAACGGATTTTTGTATATTGGTATGACCATTGTTGCAATATCAGTATTGTCTTACTTAATGAAATTTACTGAATCTTCTTCAGAGGTGCAATCTATTGAAGATTCAAATAAAAAAGCTCACAACTTAGTTTAATCATAAACATCACAAAAATTTATCACTTGAAACTGTAATTTAAAAAATCCCAAAGTATTGCTTTGGGATTTTTTCATTTTGTGACTAAAAATTATAGCTAAATATTCATAGGAATTACTATTTTTGTCGAATAATTTGTTTTTTAAATGTTAGCAGATATTAGAGGTACGGGGGTAGCATTGATTACGCCTTTTAACAATGACGGGTCTATTGACTTTGACTCTTTAAAAAATCTTATTGCTCATGTGAGTGATAATGGTTGTGAATATCTGGTAGTAATGGGTACTACTGGAGAAACAGCTACTGTAAGTAAACAAGAGAAAAAGGAAATATTAGAATTTGTTAAGAAAAATAACTCTAAAAATCTGCCAATAGTTTACGGAATTGGCGGAAATAACACTTCAGAAGTTTTAGAAGAAATAAAATCTTCGAATTTGGAGGGTGTTGTAGCTATATTGTCTGTTACGCCATATTATAATAAGCCAACACAAGAAGGTTTGTTTTTACATTATACGGTCTTAGCGGATCAATCACCACTGCCAGTTATTTTGTATAACGTGCCAGGAAGAACAGGCATAAACATGCAGGCTAAAACAGTGGCAAGACTTTCTGTACATAAAAATATTATTGGTGTAAAAGAAGCATCAGGAGACTTAGTTCAATGTATGGAAATAAAAGCTTTGTGTCCTCCAGATTTTATGTTAATAGCTGGCGACGATTTGTTAGCTGTACCAATGGCTGCAATTGGTGGTGAGGGTTCAATAGCTGTATTAGCTAATATATTCCCAAAACAATTTTCAGAAATGATTCGTTGTTCAATAAACGGAGAATTCAAAAAAGCTCAGCAAATTTTATTTGGATTTACAGGATTAAATCCATTACTTTATACTGAAGGCAATCCAGTAGGGGCTAAAGCAGCTTTGTCTTTGCAGGGTATAATTAAAAATAACGTAAGATTACCTTTGGCAAAGGCATCAGATTCTTTGATGCAAGCTATTGGTTTGGAAATGAATAAAATTAATTAAAAATCAATCTTTATGAAAAAACTAATCTCAATTTCAATTTTAGCAACTTTAGTTGCCATTACATCTTGTGGAAAAAAAGTAACTGCAAGTTTTAGTTCGGGTTCTACACCAACTTCTGCTTATCATAAGTTTGAAAGTTCTAACAATGAATCTTCAACTTCTGAAGTTGTTCTTACGGAATCAAATTTAAGTACAGCGTCTGTTTCTGAAAATAATTCAGAAAATAAAACAGAATTAAACAAAACTGTTTCTAAAATAGCTGTTGCACGTGAGCAATTAGCAACTTTAGATAAATCTAAAATGACTACAAAACAAGCAAAACTTGTAGCTAAATTAGATAAAAAATTGGCAAAGATAGAAAAGAAATCATCTTCAAAAGGAGGGATTTCTGGTTTAACTAAAACTGGTTTAATAATAGCTATATTAGGATTAGCTTTAATGATTCTAGCAGTATTAATAGCAGCAGGTGGAATTTCTTGGTTATTTTGGGTATTAGGTGGTTTAGCTTTAGTTGTAGGTTTGTTGATAGTGTTGTACGATGTGTTAACAAACATGTAATCTAAATGAATATCAAACTCCTAGCAATAGGCAAGACTGATCAAGAATATTTAAAAGAAGGCGTTTCTCTTTTTGAGAAACGCCTTAAATTTTATACGCAGTTTGAGCTTAAAGTAATTCCTGACTTAAAAAACAGTAAAAATTTATCTGAAGAACAACAGAAATCTGAAGAGGGTAAACTTATCCTTAAAGAAATACAGAATACAGATTTTGTGGTAGTTTTAGATGATAAAGGCAAACAATTGACATCTATTGGGTTGTCTAAATTTATTGATAATCATCAAATAAATTCAACCAAAACTCTTGTGCTAATAATTGGAGGTCCTTATGGTTTTAGTGAAGAGGTTTATGCAAGAGCTAATTACAAATGGTCGCTTTCTTTACTTACATTTTCACATCAAATGATACGGTTGTTTGTTGTGGAACAACTTTATAGAGCTTATACAATTTTAAAAGGGGAGCCGTATCATCATGAATGAAAAAGGGTTTGTATGACCCAAACCCTTCTTAAAATTAAAATAAGAACTTTATATTCTCGTACAAATTATCTTTGTGCGAAGCTCCAATAGGAATAGTTTTCATCCCTATAAATATGTCACTACCTTCTATATAGTTAATTTTAGAAATATTCACTATATATGAACGATGTACTCTTATGAAGTTTTTGTCCATAAGTTTGTTTTCTAGAGATTTCATAGTCGTGTGAACTACGTATTTGTTAGAATCTGTTACGATGATAACATAATCTGCTAGTGCTTCAACATACAAAATTTCATCTAAATTAATTTTTATAGTTTTTAATTCAGATCTAAAAAATATAGATGTTGAATGATTTCTCTCTTGCTCCACGGCTTGATAAATGATTTGTGCTCGATCTATTGCACGCATGAAACGAGGGAATTCTAACTCAGAAGATACAAAGTCTAAAACATTGTATTCAAATGCTTTAAATGCATCTTCCTTGTTTGGTGAAATCATAATCACCATAGGCGGATTTTCAAGCATACTCAAAAATTCAAAGCCTGTCATGTCCTCTAATTGAGATTCTAAAAAAAGTAAATCTACATTACTCTTTTTAGCTTCAGTTATGGCGGTCATTCCAGAATTGAAAGTATAAAGTATATTTAAATCTGATAATTTTGGTATATAGGTATTAAGTTGTTCTAAAACTGCCTTGTTTTGGGTTAAGATTATGACGTTCATACCTTTATTGTTTATTGATTAATTTACTTACATATTTTCCTAAAATGTCAAATTCCAAATTTACTTTTGAACCCACTTTTATTTGATTAAAATTAGTGTGCTCAAACGTGTAAGGAATAATACATATAGAAAAAGATTTTGGAGAAGAGTCTACTACTGTTAAGCTCACACCATTAATTGTGATGGAACCTTTACTTACGGTCTCAAATGGGCAATTTTCGTAAGTAAATGTAAATTTCCAACTTCCATTTTGATCTTCAACCTCAGTACATACCCCAACCGTGTCTATGTGTCCTGTAACAAAATGGCCATCAAGTCTATCTCCAACTTTTAAACATCGTTCTAGATTAACGAGTTCACCTGGTTGGATAGTATTAAAATTAGTTTTATTTAAAGATTCTTGAATAAGTGTGACATAATAAATGTCATTTTCGATTTTTATAACAGTCAGGCAAGCTCCATTATGTGCTATACTTTGATCAATTTTAAGTTCGTTTACAAAACCACATTTAACACCTAGAGTTAGATTAGATTCTTCTCTTGTTAAAAAAATAACTTGTCCTACTGCTTCTACTATCCCTGTAAACATTTATTTTTGCAATAAATAATAACAAATATCTAAAAAAAATACAATAAAAAAAATGTTAGAGGATACTTACCGTCATAAAGGGTTACGTCAGCAACTTGTACAACTGCTCAAGCAAAAAGGCATTACAGATGTGGATGTGTTAACTTCAATATCAAGAGTTCCAAGACATTATTTTTTTGAACAAGCTCTAGAATCGCATGCCTATGAAGATAAGGCATTTCCTATTGGGAATGGTCAGACCATTTCACAGCCGTATACGGTAGCATTTCAAACACAATGTTTAGAATTAAAACCAAACGAATCTGTTTTAGAAATAGGTACAGGTTCTGGGTATCAAACAGAGGTTTTGCTGCAAATGGGTTGTAAGGTGTATTCAATAGAATATGTGAAAGAGTTGCACATTAGAACTAAATATTTTCTAAATCAATTAGGGTCTTCTCCTATGTTGTTTCATGGCGACGGTACCTTGGGCTTGCCACAATATGCACCTTTTGATAAAATACTTGTAACGGCAGGTGCTCCAACAGTGCCCGATACTTTACTTGATCAGTTAAAAGTTGGGGGGATTTTAGTGATACCTGTTGGAGATGAAAAAAAACAATTGATGGTGAAAATAAGAAAAGTTTCTCATAGTCAGATTGAAAGCGAATATTTTGAAAATTTCAGTTTTGTTCCCTTGTTAGGAGAAAAAGGATGGAAATAATTTTCATTTTAGTTTTTAATTTGATACTTTTGGAACTGTAGGGAATACTTATAGATAATTTATGAAATTGAACAGAATACTTATTGCATTTATAGTTGTTACAGTATCACTTTTTGCACAACATCCTCCGTCTGGTGGTGGTCATGCTACACACGGACATGCAGGACATAACGAACATATTCATAAAACGTTGCATCCGCACATGCACTTACATAAGAAAAATTATGTAAATGCCATAAAAGCTGAGTTTGGTTTTAATACAGCAACCTATTTTGGTGAAACTTGCGATGGTAAGGAGTGTTTAACATTGAGACCTAGTTTACAAGTAGGGGCAAGTTATAGATATAATAAAAGATGGATGTTCCGTTCACAATTAAATTACTTCATGATTTCAAGTAAAGATGCTAATCGTGGTAATGATTCTAGAAATTTATCTTTTCTAACACATGGTATTGAATTAAATGTGGGTGCTGTATATGATATTATTAAGTTTGAACCATTGTACTTTAGAAGATTAGATATTTTGCCTTATCTGCATGCTGGATTAGGTGTATTACAGTTTACTCCTACTACTAAATTTCAAGGTGAGTGGTATAGATTGAGACCTTTACAGACAGAAAATAAAAAATACTCTTCTTTTGCTGCAGTAATACCTTTTGGAGCTGGTTTGAGATGGAAATTGTTGGATCATTGGGATTTATGTACAGAAATTGGGATGAGATTAACTACAACTGATTATCTGGATGATATTTCTGGTAAATACGTTGTAAAACCTTTTCAAACAAAAGAGCAATTAGAATCAGCTATTGCAAATCCTACAAAAGAAAATCTTCATGTATTGTTGAGCGATAGATCTTGGGAAATAAATAAATCTACCTACAATAAAGACGCAGGGACATATGATTATAAGGATATGTATTATTATCATTATGCTTGGGAAAATGGTGAATCTAAATTAGTGGATCCGGCTAAAGATGGTTCATATAGAAGCAGAGGAAATAAATCTAAAAGAGATAATTATTTGTTGTTGACAGTGAGATTAGAATATACTGTTAAAGTTACAAAACAAAGAGATGTGTCATTTCACAGAGCATTTAATCCAAGATTTAGAGCTAGAAAACGCTAATTTTAAAAATTTTAAATCATGAAAGGGCTGCATATGTAGCCCTTTTTTATTTTTGAATATGAAGAAAGTATCAGATTCTTTTGTAACCATGACCGAAATGGTATTGCCTAATGATACCAACACTTTGACAAACTTAATGGGAGGAAGGTTGTTGTATTGGATGGATATAGTAGCGGCAATAGCAGCACAAAAACATTCGAATAGTTTAGTTGTAACTGCCAGCGTAGATAATGTGTCTTTTCAGAAGCCTATAAAATTGGGTAATGTGCTTGTTTTAGAAGCAAGAGTAACTAGAGCATTTGCTACTTCTATGGAAGTGTACATTGAAGTTTTTGGAGAAGATATTCCCAATAAAACTAGATTTAAAAGTAATTCAGCATTTTATACTTTTGTGGCGGTAGATAAGGATTCTAAACCGCATTCTGTAGATCCTATATTGGCGGAGACAGAATTTGAAAAGAAATTATATGAGCAAGCTTTGCAACGACGACAATTGAGATTGGTATTAGCGGGTAGAATGAAGCCTTCTGAAGCTTCTGAAATTGTGGATATTTTTAAAAGCTCAGAAGGCTAATGTGTTTAAATTTTATTTTTCTTGTGCTTGTTTCATGCCTTCTTCTACCATTTTGTAGAATTGGTCTATTTTAGGTAATAAGATAATTCTTGTTCTTCTATTTCTTGCTTTGCCTTCAGGAGAGTCATTGGTTACCAATGGTACAAATTGACTCCTTCCTGCCGCAATGATTCTTTCAGGAGCAATTCCTAAATCATCTGTAAGTACTCGAACTATAGATGTTGATCTCAAAACACTCAAATCCCAATTGTCTGTCACTCCTTCTGCGTTTTTTACAGGAACATTGTCGGTGTGGCTTTCTACCATTATTTCAAAGTCTGGTTTGCTTTTTGCAACAATTGCAACTTTGTTGAGTACATTTTTAGCTTGAGGAGACACTTTGTAACTACCACTTTGGAATAACATTTTATCTGCAATAGAAACAAAAACTACACCTTTGTCTACATTAACTTCTATGTCTTTGTCGTCCATGTTGCCAAGCGAACTTTTGATGCTGGTAACTAAAGCTATCGTGATTGAGTCTTTTTTAGTTAATGCATCTTGAAGTGTTTTGATTTGAGTGTCTTTTTCTTTAATAGCTTCTAAAGATTTCTCTAAGTTTTCGGCACCTTTTTTGGTAAGTACCGTCATGTTGCCTACATTACTTATAAGTTCTTGGTTGTTTTTCTTTAAAAACTCCAATTGTTCTTCTAGTGATTTGATTCTAGCAGAAGCCGCAACCATGTCTTTATCACATTTTTTTACTGCTTTGTCTAGAAGTTTATTTTGCTCTGTAAGTTGTTCTTTAGCACTTACTGCATCTTTATATTTTTTTTTAGATACGCATGACGTTATAACTAACATGCCCAATACGCTGATCGTAAATAAATTCTTAATCATACATTACATAATTTATAATACAAAGTTAACGGAAAATTATAAACATAATTGTTGAAGTGTTTTATCAAGTATTAAAATAAGTTAATTTTGTAAAAATCATATAATATGAAACAGTATCACGATTTAATGCAACATATTTTAGATAACGGTATTCTGAAATCAGACAGAACGGGCACTGGTACTAAAAGCATATTTGGGTATCAGATGCGTTTTGATCTTAATGAAGGATTTCCGTTGGTTACTACCAAAAAGTTGCATTTGAAATCAATAATTCATGAACTTTTGTGGTTTTTATCTGGAGATACTAATATTAAGTATTTGAAAGATCATCAGGTCAAGATTTGGGATGAATGGGCCGATGAAAACGGAGATTTAGGGCCTGTTTATGGTTTTCAATGGAGAAGTTGGCCAACAAGTACGGGCGGACATATTGATCAAATAACTAATTTAATTAATATGATAAAAAAATCTCCCGATTCAAGAAGATTGATAGTGAGTGCTTGGAATGTAGAATATATAGATAGCATGGCCTTGCCGCCCTGTCATACCATGTTTCAGTTTTATGTTGCTGATGGTAAACTGTCATGTCAGCTGTATCAACGCAGTGCTGATGTTTTCTTAGGTGTTCCTTTTAACATAGCATCCTATGCGTTACTAACTATGATGGTTGCACAGGTTTGTGGTTTGAAATATGGTGATTTTATTCACACTTTTGGTGATGCTCATTTGTATACCAATCATTTTGAACAAGCTACATTGCAGCTGTCTAGAGAATCTAGAACATTGCCTTTGATGAAGATAAATCCTGCGGTTGATAATATTTTTGAATTTAAATTTGAAGATTTCAGTTTAGAAAACTATGACCCACATCCGCACATTAAAGCAGATGTATCTGTGTAATATGAGTAATTTTTTTCAAAAATATTTTTTTTACATTTTTATAGTTTTCAGCATGTTTGTTTGGGGCATAAGCTGGCCCTCAGCAAAAATTGTTTCTGTATATGGAAAACCAGTAGAAATATTGTGTATCAGATTTTTTGTGGTTTGGCTTGTCTTGGGTTTAATTTTAATTCTCAGAAAAGTTTACTTTAATATATTGTTTGCACAAGCTTGGAAAAATATACTTATCACGGGTTTGTTAATGACCAGCTACAGTTATTGCTTTCTCAATGGAGTCAGTCATGGATTTGCAGGAGCTGGAGGTGTTTTAGTGACTACCTTAAACCCAATTTTTGCTTTTGCATTGGGCTTGCTACTAGAAAAAAAAGTTCCTAAATTAACACAATTGATTGGTTTAAGCATTGGTCTTGTTGCAGGCTTGGTGTTGCTTAAAATATGGGCCATTTCTAGTTTTTTATTAGATACTGGTAATTTGTTCTTTTTGGCAGCAGCTTTAATTTGGGCCATTATGAGTAAAATCACAGCTAAAGCATCGCAGTATGGTGATTCTGCTATTTTTAGCTTTTATTTATATGTTGTTACTTGGCTTGTTTTAGTTTCATTTTCTGATTTTTCAGAAATTACACATATACTCAAAGTTTCTGATGGTAAATTTTGGATTAATATCTTTTTTAATGGGGCTATAAGTACGAGTATTTGCACCACATTTTATTTTTATGCTACAACCAAAGTGGGAGCAGAAAATGCAAGTTCTTTTATTTTCTTAGTTCCTATATCTGCAGCAATTTCATCATTTGTGATTTTAGGTGAAAATATATTGCTTAATACTCTGATTGGTGGCGTCTTGGGTGTAGTGGCAGTATATTTAATTAACAGAAAGTCAAATGCTAAAGCATAATTCTATTTCGTAGATTCCTAAGAACGACTACTTTTTTAAAGTAATAAATTCATTAACTTTGTCGTCCGTTTTTTTAATCAAATGAAATTCTTAACAAAATTATTCATCATCACAGTTTTGCCTACATTGGCACAAAATATTAAAATGTCTGGAATGTATTTTCAGTGGGGCTACAACGAAGAATGGTATACAAAAAGTAATTTACATTTTAGAATGTCTAATGGGAACAACTTTGTTGTTCATAATGTAAAAGCACATCAAAGAACAAATTTTAGTTCAATTTTCACAAGTCCTAAAGATATTACGGTGCCGCAATACAACGTAAGAATTGGTTTGTATTTAAACGAACAAAGAACTGCTGGTATTGAGATTAATTATGATCATACTAAATATGTAGTTTCTGACTACCAAACAGCTCACGTTACTGGGCAAATAGACGGTAAAGCTGTAGATAGTATGGTGGTGATGGATCCAAAAACTTTTTTACATTTTGAACATACCGATGGGGCTAACTTTGTGCATCTTAATTATTTTAAACAATATGTTTTAAAGAAATCTAAAGTTACACAACGTCCGCTTTTTACTTATATTTGGAAAGCTGGTGCGGGAGTTAATGTTCCTAAAACAGATTTTACATGGAGAGGAGATAGATATAACAATCAGTTTCATATAGCGGGTTACAACATTAGTGCAGAAACAGGAGCACGTGCTTATGTGTTTAAAAAATTATTTTTTGAAGGTACAGTTAAGTCTGGATATGTAAGATATATGAATGCACTAGTGAATACAGAAACATCAAAAGGCAATAGAGCATCTCATGGTTTTGGTTATTTTGAAGTAATAGCTACTTTGGGTTATCAGATTCATTTTAATAAAGATAAAAATAAAGAATCTACACAACAATAATTTTAAAATTAAAAAGAATATGTTAAAGTCAATGACAGGGTATGGTTGCCATACGCAAGAAAGTGAAGCGGTATCGGTAACGGTGGAGGTGAAGTCTTTGAACTCAAAAACAATGGATTTGAGCTTGAGAACGCCAAGAAGTATAAATGACAAAGAAACGGATATTAGAACTCTTACAGGTAAAATTTTAGAAAGAGGAAAAGTAAATGTAAATATTGATATTTCTTACAAACTTGAGCAAAAACCAAGAATAACTTTTAATAAAGAAACAATAAAGACTTATTACATTCAGCTTAAAGAAATAGCGGAAGAAATAGGTGCTGATGTTACAGATTTATATAGAATGGCTTTTTTGTTGCCTGAGACTTATAACAATAACATGTCTGAAATTGATAATTCGGAAGAATGGTCTGCGGTAGCTTTAGCCTTAGAAGCTGCTCTTAAAGCTTGTGATGAATTTAGAGCACATGAAGGGGCTGTTTTGTCTGGTAAACTTCTAGAATATACTCAGAAAATAAGAAAGAACTTGGCATTTGTAAAAGAGCAAGATCCTAAGAGAATTCAGGCTTTAAGAGAAAAGATTAAAAAACAACTTGAGGAAATGTTGTCTTCGGAACAATATGATAAAAACAGATTTGAACAGGAAATGATTTATTATATTGAAAAACTAGATGTGCAAGAGGAGTTTGTAAGACTTGAGAAACATTTAGATTATTTTGAAGAGACTTTAAATTCTTCAGAAGCTAATGGTAAGAAACTTGGATTTATATCTCAAGAGATTGGAAGAGAGATCAATACAATTGGTTCTAAAGCAAACGATGCTCAAATTCAACGTTGGGTTGTAGAGATGAAAGAAGAATTAGAAAAAATAAAAGAACAAAGTTTAAACGTACTTTAAGATGCACGTAGGGGACAAAGTAAAATTTATCAGAAGTACCGAAGAAGGGGTTGTTACCAAAATTCTAAGTGAAACAATGGTTGAGGTAGAAATCCAAGATGGTTTTACTTTGCCTGTTCATAAAAAAGAAGTAGTGGTAGTGAGCCAAAAAGAAGCAAAAATTTTTGGTAGTGAAAACGACTCTAAATCAAACGTTTATAGTAAACAAATTATTAGCGAGAAAGGGTTATACGTGGCCTTTTCTGGTAAAGACAACGAGCTGGCATGTTATTTTGTAAATAATACAGATTATGAAGTAATCTTGGCATTTTATGAAGAGAAATCAGGCTCCATATTATCTGTTTGTAGCAATAAAATTGAACCTAAAGAATATATTTTACTCAAGAATATATCTATGCAACACTTTGAAAGTTGGCCAGTTTTTATTTTTAAATACTTGAAATTTATGCCGGAGTCTTCTAAGCAGGAAGATTGGGTGACTCACAAAATGAAATTTAAAATTCAAGGTTTTAGAGAAACTCTAGCAGACGCACCACTTCTCAATAGAAAAGCGTATGTGTTTCAGATAGATCAGGCACCCAATACTCAAGTTATAAAAGAGAAAATTGAGCAAAAAAAGGAAGTGCATCCTGTTTCAAAAATTGTAAAACCATCATCGCAAGTAGATTTACATATAGAGAAACTAAGAACAGATCATATGCTCATAGGTAATTCTGATAAAATGAAAATTCAAGTGGAGGTTTTTGAAAATTCATTAGCCAATGCTCTTGCATCGGACATGGAAGAAATCACTTTTATACATGGCGTTGGAAATGGAACTCTTAGAAATGCAATTCATAAATTGTTGGCAAAGAATAAAAACATCAAATTTTTTAAAGATGCTCAAAAAGATAAATTTGGGTATGGTGCCACTTACGTAAAGTTGAAATAATTTCACGATGAATAAATTACTTAGCTTCTTATTATTAATTTCTATTCATTTATTCTCTCAGAAGTCAAACTATTGGGTGTTTTTTAAAGATAAAAACTCAACAACTGCACAAATAAGCGAAGAATGTAAAAATAATCGTAGACTCTTGGGTTTGGCGGTGGATCAATACACAGATTTTGCAGTGAATTCAAACTACATATCTTCGGTAGAAAATTTAAAAGTCTTAGTTCGTACTAAATCTAGGTGGCTTAATGCGGTGTCTGTACAGGCGAATTTGGAAGAGATAAAATCGGTAGAACAATTACCTTTTGTTGCGGGAATACAAGAATTTGCTGATGTAGCAGAAGTTTTGAGTACTGATGAAAATTATTGCAAACGTAGACGAAAAAAAAGAAAAGATACGCTAGCGAAATTTGAGGTGAGCGAAGCACTCAAAATGATACAATACGAGGCCTTTGAAAAAGCTAAATTAAATGGAGAAAATATCAAAATTGGAATAACTGATGCAGGTTTTTTGAATTTAGATACGCAAGATTATTTTAAAAAAACAATAGAACAAAACAGAGTTGTAGCTTGTAAAGATTTTTTATCTCCTAGGCAAGGGAATCAGTTGTTTGAAAATATAACTGGAAAAGATTCACATGGAAGAGAAGTGGCAAAATGTGTGGGAGGATTAAGTTCCAAAGAACAATTTGGGTTGGCACATGAAGCTTTGTATTATTTGGCACGTTCAGAAAACGCTAAAGAAGAACGCCGATACGAAGAAGACGCTTGGGTTGCGGCTATGGAATGGTTTGATAGCTTGGGTGTTAGGTTGGTGAATTCTTCTCTTGGTTATGGTAAAGGATTTGACGTGGCTTCGGAGTCGTACAACTATCTTCAAATGAATGGGTATTCTACGGTAGTTGCCAAGGCGGCTCAAATTGCGAGTACAGAAAAAGAAATGTTTATAGTCAATTCTGCGGGTAACAACGGACATGATAAAGAATGGCATTCGTATATTTCTTCTCCAGCAGATGTTGTTTCTATTTTGAGTATAGGTGCTACAGATGGGCTTGGTGCTAAAATGGGGTACAGCAGTATTGGCCCTGAATATAATGGATATATCAAACCAGATGTATCCGCATTTTCTAAAAATGGCACGTCTTTTTCGGCTCCCTTAATAACAGGTTATGTTGCCTGTATTATGCAAAGTAATCCGAGCTTTTGTAACGACGAAATCATGAATATTTTGTACAAGTCTAGTTCTCTTTATCCATACAAAAATAATTATGTGGGCTACGGGGTTCCCAATTGTTACAAAACCATACAATTGTTAAAGCAAGAAGCAGTAAGTGATTCTGTGGTGAGTTTTGTTGCTACAGATAGTATTGTGAAGTTTACAAATACTGATTTTTTAAGTTTAATACCTGAGTCAGCCGCAAAAATTGTCGTGTATCATACACAAAATCCAGGATTTGTGGTTCTAATGGAGACTCTGGATGTGCAAAATTCTTCTAATTTTATTTTAAAACAGAACCATGAAGATTACACCTTGGTTTTGATTAAAAATAAAAAGATTAAGATTGTTTGGCCAACTTCTACTGCAATTTTACAAAACAATAATGAATAACTCTATATGAGTCTTTTTGAAAATAATTTGTTACACTGTGTTCGATTTGGACAAGAAGATAGAACTCTAGATCATAGTGTGCGCTCTCAGTATCACAGAGATTATGACAGACTTATATTTTCTTCTCCATTTAGAAGATTACAAAATAAAACACAGGTGTTTCCTTTGCCTGGTAGTATTTTTGTTCATAACAGGCTCACTCATAGTTTAGAAGTAGCAAGTGTGGGTAGATCTTTAGGGATGATTATTTCTGATAAGTTACTACAAGAATCAACACAGAAAGGAACAAATGTTTCTGAGTTAGGAACCATAGTTTCCGTGGCTTGTCTTGCTCACGATTTAGGAAATCCTCCATTTGGGCATTCTGGAGAAAAAGCTTTGTCTAAATATTTCTCTCAAGACCAAGGTTTGGAGTTTAAATCTAAATTTTCGGATGAAGAATGGGCTGACTTGATTAATTTTGAAGGAAATGCGAATACGTTCCGAATATTAACCAATAAATTTAAAGGAAAAGGTCTTGGTTTTGCACTTACATATCCCGTGTTGGCGGCCACAGTGAAGTATCCGTGCGAATCTATTTTTACAAAAAAATCTAAGGACATACATACCAAAAAATATGGTTTCTTTCAGTCAGAAAAGGAAAGTTTTGCTAAAATAGCTCAAACTTTGGGCTTGCAAAAGTATAACGATGCTCCCATTGCCTATAAAAGACATCCATTGGTGTATTTGGTAGAAGCAGCCGATGATATTTGTTACAATATTATAGACTTAGAAGATGCACATAGGCTTTCCATTTTGAGTATGGAAGAGGTTTTTGAATTGTATTTTCCTATTATAAAACTTCTGATGCCTCAAAAATATGAAAGGTATACTAAAGATATCGTTTCTAAATATGATGATAAAAACGATAAAGTCGCATTTATAAGAGCCATTGTAATCAATTTGTTGGTAGAGGAATCTGTAAATGTGTTTTGGGAAAATAAAGACAAAATATACGAAGGTGAATTTAATACTTCACTTTTTGAAGCTTTTAGTACAGAACTTACGGTACTCTTAAATAACATCAATAAGGTGTCCATAGAAAAAGTATATAATTACAGAGCTTCTGTTGAAGTTGAATTGGCGGGTTATCGTGTATTGGGAGGATTAATGGCTGATTTGATTCCTGCGGCTCTTGAACCTACTAATTTTTACAATAAAAAACTACTCAGTCTGATTCCAGAACAGTTTAAAGTAGACAACGGCAGCCCTTATCAAAATGTATTTACGGTCTTGGATTTTATTTCTGGTATGACAGATATTTATGCGGTGGATCTTTATCGTAAAATTAGAGGAATCTCTATGCCGATGATGAAATAAAGCTTACATCTAATTTGAAAGGCCGAAATTTTAATTTCAGCCTTTCTTTTAAACAAAATTTGGGGTTTGTATTAATTTATTCTTTTATCATTTTTTTATAATAAGATTTTTCGTCTGACTGCACAATAACTAAATACATGCCCTTAGTTAAATCTTTTCCAATTTCTGTTTCTTTTGAGCAAATACCAGATTCTAAGGTCTGCCCTAATGAGCTTTTAATAACATAGTTAATAGTGTTTTTTGTTTCTATTTTAAATGATTGATTAAACGGATTTGGAAATATTTTGATATCAACGTTAGCATATTCTAAATCTTGAATATCCGTTGTGGTGTCTGAAGGTATTACACCAGTGAAGCCAGTTTGGCCAGCTTTCGTGAGTGCAAGAACCAAAGTGCCATCTTTGATTACGATATTGTTTGGGTCAAAATCTACTAAGTTTTCATTAAACGTCCAGTTTGCTTTAGACCATCTACTACTGTTGAATGTATCAAAATTGTCTGTCCAGTTTAGAGTAAAATTGCTTCCATTAGTATTGGGTGTATATGAATAATATTTTATCCAGTTTACAAATTGATACACTGGCAATACTTGGCTGTCAAATGCCCCTACCCAGCTGGTGATATTTGCAGCCCATAAATTGAATCGTAAAGATTGGGTATTAGTTAGATCATTAACTTGTCCTCCAGTGGTTTTTCTCATTAACACATCATCAATGTACCAAGCAACGTACTCAGGAGTCCATTCTAATGTATACGTATGGTAATCGTCAGCCAAAGAAAAATCCAAATTATGAACCTGTTCTGAATATTTTTTAGGATTGTTAGATATGATATTTGACTGAAATAATTGGGCGTTGTTTTTGCCGAATACTTCAATATCTATTTCTTCCCAAAAACTTCCTGTGGTTTCAGAACCATTCTTATATGTGAAAAATGTGGAAAGTATGCCACTGCCTTTAGCCATTTTCATTCTCATTTCATATTTTCCATATTTATAGCTTTGGTTGGAGTACAGTTCAGCACCTTTGAAACTTTTTTGTGCGAAATGGATGTTCCAGAGCATTATAAATGCTATCATTTTTAGTTTTAGAATATTCATAAATTTAGTTTTATTTGATTTTTTCAAAGGTATGTTTTGTGAACATTATTCAATTTTCAAAAACTGAATTTTACTTTTCAAAAAATGCATGATATTGATTAGTAGTGATATATGAATCTTTCTGGTTTGTAAAAATGTTATAAATTGTTTAATAATTAAGTGTTTAATATGTAGTTCTTTGAAGATGAGTCTACAAAGAACTAAATGTGTTTTCTTATAATTAGGCCTTCCATTCCATTAAAACAGATGTCATAGAAAATGAACCCGCTACGGTTAAATCGTTGAAAAAACTAATTTCATCTTTTGCTCCTCTTAATGAAACTGCATATAATAGAGGCAGGTAATGCTCTGGTGTAGGTGCCGCTAGTTTTGTTGCTTTACTAAAATTTTGATAGCCTATCAAGCTTTTGGTATCGTTTGATAAAATTTGTTTTTTAAATGAATCGTTTGCTTCAAGTGCCCAATCATGAGCAAAAGGTGCATTAAAATCAGAACTATTTAGTCTTAAATATTGAAAATTGTGCACCATGTTTCCACTTCCTATAATCAATACACCTTTTTTTCTTAAATTAAAAAGTTGTTTGCCAAGGTTGTAATGATAACTTGGGTCTTTTGTGTAATCTAAGCTCAATTGCACTATTGGGATATCGGCATTGGGGAACATATTTTTTGTTACACTCCAACAGCCATGATCTAGTCCCCATTTGTCGCTAAGTTGAACTGAAGTATCTGTAACAGCTTTTTGAGTTTCTTCAGCCAACCATAAACTACCTGCTGCTGGATATTGAACATCAAATAAAGCTTGAGGAAATCCTCCAAAATCATGTATAGTTGGTGGGTTTACTTGAGATGTTACAAAGGTGCCTTTTGTTTCCCAATGTGCAGAAACCATTAAAATGGCCTTAGGCTTTGGTAGTTTTTTAGCAACTTCAGTCATACCTCTGCTAAATACATTGTCTTCTATGGCATTCATTGGGCTACCATGTCCTACAAATAAAACTGGCATTATTTGTCCATCTTCTTGTAAGGACTTGTCTAGTTCGTCCAATGCTTTAACGCCCGCAATTGCTCCTAATGGTAACATAGATATTTTTTTTAAAAATTCTTTTCTGTTCATATTGAATATTTTACAATATATATGTTATAACGCATATTAAAAACAAAAAGTTTAATCTATTTTTATAAACAAAAAAGAGGCTGTTCTTTTGGGACAGCCTCTCTTTATATGTTTTGAGTTTTTATATGTTATTCTACTATAATTTTAAAAGTTTTTAATATTCGTTCGTCATTCAACAAAACCGTATAAATACCTTTTGAAGATAAGAAACTAAGATCTTTTTCGGTTTCAAATGTGCCAGATTGTACCAAGCTACCTTCGATAGTATATATTTTATAGTTACAAGTATGAGAGCTAACCATTTTCCAAAATTGATTTGATTTGTACACAAACATATTTGTTTCAACATCAGAATTATCTGAAATCTCAGTAACAGTGCAAGTACTTCCAGGTTTAGCCAAAGTCAATACTTTACTGTTTGCAAATGCTTCTTTTATGTGAGAAGTAGTATTTTGTTTGGCAACTAAATTATCCCACGAGCAATAAAAAGCCCAAGGAGCATCCATAGAAAAACATTTGTTAATATCAGGAATAGGTCCATTTTCTGTTAATGCAATTATTTTTTTACCCGAACAAATAGTATACATTTGATCAAAAGTGTTTTTTTGAACAGTATAGTCATAGGCACCAGGATAAGAGTCATATCCAAATATATCCAACTTGTCGTTACCCAAATACCAGTCAGATTCTGGAGTAGACCATGCCCATATTAAGTTGTGAATACCATGATAATTGACAATTCTGTTATATACGATATCCCAAAGTTTTTTACAAGTAGTGCTTCCTTTTGCTCCCCACCAAAACCACGCACCACCGGCTTCGTGCAAAGGTCTGAATATTACGGGCACTTTTGCAGCCGCTAATTTCTTAAGCTCAACAGCCACAGCATCAATATCTTCTAAAATATCAGCGTTTTGGCTTGTACCAGAAATTATGGCTTGGTTAGCATCAAAACTAGTGTATTGGGTATAAAAAGTGTTTGTTCCCACACTGCCACCTGTGGGCGAATGCCAATGCCACTGGAAACTTACAATCCCTTTTTTGTTGGTAGTAGTGTTATACCATTTTATGGCATCTTCTGTAGCACCGCTAGGGTTAGCACCAAATGCAAATCCATTGTTTTTCCAGTTGTAAGAATAACCTTGTGTGTAAGATTGGAAATCAAACGCTCTCAGTAAAGGTGTTTGATTTGCTAGAGTAACTAAGCTGTCAAAATACTGATTGGTTTGTCCTGAAATGATAGTGTTGTTTACTTGGCATTTGATATACGTGTACAAATCTTTAGCTTCTTGTGTTGCGTTAGGGTCTATGGGAGAACTAGAAATGTCTGTATAAATATGTGGTACATAGCTATAAAACGAAAATAAGTCTATATCAAAATATCCCCAACTACTCGTAATGGTAATAGTATTATTGCCTGCATTAAACCAATAATACCCAAGATCTACAGTTGTGAAATTAGTTGAGGCAGGAAATACCACGCTAGTATTGCTACTGTTATTCACACTCAAAAGCTGTGTTTTTTCTCCTTGATTGGCTCTGTAAGTTATTACGATTTTGTATAATGCTGCCGTAGAGAAATTTACAGTCATTGTTAGTTTGTCTGTGTTGGCATCAAACCCTGTTACATAACTTCCGCTAGAATTACTTGTTTGTGAAGCTATATTTAAACCAGAAAGGCTACCAGTTTCTGCTTCCATAGTTTTTACTAAGGATTGTGCATGCGAATTCTTAGTAAAAAATACTATACAAATGATTATCAGTGTTTTTAGTTTGTTATAAATATTTATTGTCATAATGTAACTTTTTGAAGTTTGGAATGTAAAAATAATAAATAATTAGATTAATTAAAATATATATTAGTAAAGTACAATATTTTTTACTGAATAAAATTTTTTTGTCCAAAAAAATTCATAAATTTATAAGTCAAAGTATACAAAAAAGAAAACCACCATGAATACGTTATTGCCAGATTGGTTAATGAATAGTAAAAAAACATTTGTTTTTTTAACTGATTATTATGGGCAAATATTAGAAGTAAATAAACTAATGTATAAGTATGAACCTGATATTCCATCAGATATTCATAGTTTATATTGTCTAGATAAAAATCCTGAGATAAAAATTATTTTAAATGAATTTTTAAAAGGTAAAAATCTTAAAACTCAATACACTTCAATAGTTCAAAATAATAAATATTTTGAATTTGAAATTTCAAAGTATTCTGATGGTATTTTAATCTGGATTTGTGATTCTTTATCAAATAACGAACATTTACTGAATATTGTTGATAGTCAATTTCTTGTTTTTATAGAATATACTGGTGATTCTATTTTTATTACTGATTATAAAGGTAAATATGTATACGCAAATTCAAGTGCCTGTAAATTAGTAGGATATACCAAAACTGAGTTTTTAGAATTACGAATAGAGGATATTCTAGACTTGAAAGATCTTAAAGAAAATCCAATTGATTATGATGCTCTAAAAGAAGGACAAACTGTTTTGTCTGATCGTAAATTTGTGAGGAAGAATGGTCAAATTATTTATGTAGAATTACAATCTAAACAACTTGAAAATGGGAATATTTTATCCATTGTAAGAGATATTACTAAAAGAAAAAAACTAGAAATTGAACTTCAATTTGCCTATTCTCAGCTACAAACAGCACAAAAAATAGCAAAACTAGGGTATATAGAATGGAACTGGAAAGGCAATAAAACATTCTGGAACGATCAGGCCTATGAAGTATTTGGAGTTACTAAAGAGCACGGAATTATAGCTGAAGAAGAATTTAGGTCAATGATTTATCCGGAAGATAAGGAATATGTATCTAAGATGCGTTATGAAATCGTAGACAAAAGAATTCCTATGCATGTAGAGTTTCGTTTTCGCTGGAAGAATGGCTCATTAAGGACTATCTTGTGCTACATGGAGCCTCGGTATGATTCAAACGGAGATTTTGTAAAATTGCAAGGTACCGTACAAGATGTGACCGATATTAGAAAACTTCAAAAAGAAAATTTAAAGTTATCATCACTACTTTCAGCTGCAGAGAAAATTGCGGATTTGGGAAGCTGGGAATTATATAAAGAAACTCAAACGGGTATTTGGTCAGACCAAATGTATAAATTGTTTAATTATACAGAAAAAACAGTGCCCTTATTTCAGGATTTTTTAAATTTAATACATCCTCAAGACCGAAAATATATTCAAGAACAAGCTTTTTTGGCATTTTCAGAAAAATCTCATCTTAAAGGACAAATTAGAACTAATCCAGCACATGGAGATATCAAATACTTAAAATATCACTGTGTGAGTGTTTTAAATGAAAAAGGTGAAATTTATAAACTTGTAGGTACTTTTTATAACAATACTTCTCAAGTATTAATTGAAAATGAATTACAAAATCAAAAAGAAAATTTACAAATAACACTTAACTCTATTGGTGATGCCGTTATAGCAACAGATAACAAAGGCAGAATCACTAAAATAAACCCTGTTGCTCAAAAATTAACCGAGTTTACTGATACTAGTGCAATAGGTTTGCCATTAGAAAAGGTGTTTAATATCATAAATTCTGAAACTAAAAACGTGGTGCCTAATCCTGTGCAAATTGTCCTTAAAACTGGAGAGATTGTTGGTTTGGCAAACCATACCAAGTTAATTTCCAAATCTGGTAAAGAATATCACATTGCTGATTCTGGTGCACCTATAAGAAATAATAAAGGACAAATTAAAGGTGTTGTTTTGGTGTTTAGAGATATTACAAAAGAATATGAATTTCAAGAAAAATTAATCAGTAGTGAAAAAATATTAAACTCAGCAGAACTAATTGCTAAACTAGGTACATGGAAAATTGATTTAAGAACTAATGAAAGATATTGGTCTAAAGGGATGTATGAATTACTTTCTGTATTTAATATTAAAGAAATTCCCAATCCAGAAATTTATAAATCAATTTTTCATGAAGAAGATATTGATATGTTTTACGCTAATATTGATTATGTTTTAAAGAAAAAAGAAACAAAATCTATGTTATTACGGTCAAACACGAAAATCTATGAATTAAGATATTTTTTTATAAATATTTCAATTGAGTTAAATGATGACGGAGAACCCTTATTTATTTATGGAACTACACAGGATATTACAGAATCTAAAATAAACGAAGAAAAACTTAAAGAACTTTTACAAGTTACCTATCAGCAAAAAGAGAGATTGAAACAGTTTTCTTTTATGGTGTCTCATAATATCAGGTCTTCTGTGTCTAGTATAATTGGCTTGTCTTCATTATTACAAAATGAATATGAACCTAAAGCTATTAAAATGTTGGAATCTAGTGCATCAAGGCTTGACGAAATCATAAAAAGTGTGAATCAAATTTTACATGTTGAAGAGAAAAAAGATGATCACATTACAAAGTCTTGTAATATCTTAGATTTTGTTACACAAATAATTAATTTAAATCAAACTACCATTAAGCTGAGACAAGCTGTTGTCAATATTAATATTGATCCAAATTTTGAAGTTAATATCATCCCGTCATATTTAGATAGTATTTTGCATAATTTGTTTTCAAATGCACTCAAATATGGAGTAACTGAAAAAAGTAAAATTATTGAAATATATAGTTATAAATCAAACAATACTATTGAACTTTATATTAAAGATTATGGTATTGGAATAGATTTAGAAAAAGATAGGGATAAATTATTTAAATTCGGGAAAAGACTAAACAATATTGGAGAAGGGCAGGGAATAGGTTTGTACATGACCAAACGCCAGATTGAAGCTTCTGGTGGAGAATTAGAAGTATTTAGTAAATTAAATGAAGGAACAATGTTTAAACTAATATTCAATGAAAACTAAAAAAATATTACTAGTTGACGACGATGAAATTTTTCTTTTTTTGGCAGAAAGAGAACTCAAAGATTTGCTATCTGAAGCTGAATTTATTCATGCTTCCAACGGAAGTGAGGCTTTTGAATTATTAAAAAACATAGAACCTTTTGCAATGTTTTTAGATTTAAACATGCCAGTAATGGGTGGCTTTGATTTGCTTAATAAATTACAAGAAGAAGATGTACCGGTAAATTATCCAATATTTATCACAACTTCCTCAATTGACCCAAGAGAGATAGCTCATGTCTCAAATTATTCGGAAGTAGTTGGACTTATTGAGAAACCCTTAAATATTTCTAAAGTATGGACATTGCTGGAAAATAAAAATATGAGTTTTAAATAATTTTCGTTACCATTTGTAATCATGTTTTATATAAGTGTAATAAAGTTTACACTTATGAAAAACATGTACGATTATTTTAAATTATTCATTGCTATTGTAATGCTCAGTTGGTCTGACTCCGTTTATGCTCAAAAAACTGTTTTTATGCCTACAGAGTGGAGTAATTCTGGTCACGAGTATTACAATAGGATGTCGCCAGACAGGATGGCTCAATCTGCAAACTTTGTAATGTATTGGGGAGATTTGGTCGGTACAAATCCTCAAAATGCATCAGATGCAAATTTAAGATTCAATCCCAAAGCGGTTTTAGATACATTTGAAGTGATATTCAAAAGGTACATCACAGATTTAAAATTCATTAATAACGCTTCAAATACCAATTTTGGTAAATACAAAACCCCCATCATTATTTTGGGGACTTTCTCTGGAGGCGATGACCGTACTACAGGTTTTGCTCATGCAAGTTCATATAGTAATACCATAGGTGCTATGTTTGTGCATCCTGCAGCCGTAAAAGATGGTGGTGCAATTAGTCATGAATATGCACACGCACTACAAATGATGATGCGAATCCAGGAAAATCCGGGTAACGGAACTGCTTTTGCAGGATACGATTGGGCAGGACCTTTCTTTGAAGGGCACGCCAATTTTATGAGAGCTCAAGTTTATCAAAAATGGGCAAATATAGATGGTACACTCACTCGTTGGATTCAAACGAGACATTTGATGTGGTCTTCTAACAGACATCATTACACCAACTACAACGTATTATTCTATATCCAAGAAAAAGATGGTTTTGATTTTACAAGAAGAATGTGGGCAGAATCTAAAAATGAAGAACACCCGCTAGAAACCGTAAAAAGGCTCAAAGGGTTTACCCAAGAACAATTAAACGATTACCTATATTCGTATGCTGCAAAAGATGTTGCTTTTGATTATCCAATACAGTGGAATAGTCAAATTAACACCTCAAGCAATTTTGGCTCTGTCATACGAAGTACTTATAAAACCATTAGAAGTAACTTGCCTCGATATACTAGTAGAGAGTATACAATACTAGATAAAGTATCTGGAACCACGGATCAATATTTTGTAAATAGCGATTGGGCTCCATCAGATTATGGAATGAATATAATTCCTGTTTTTCCAACTTGCTCGGGGACAGACAAAAAGGTTAGTATAAAATTTAAAGGACGTACTGATGTAAATGCTACCTATGCGGGGTGGAGATATGGTTTTGTAACAACCAAAAGCGATGGAACTGTTTCTCGATACAGCCCAATGTACAGTGCGGCAGATGGCGAAGCTAGTTTTAATTTAAATACTAGTACAGAATCAAATATTTATTTTGTAGTTTTTTCTGCTCCTAAGATACATTCTAATTATAACATGGACGTAGGTTATCCAAAAATGAGAAGATACCCATACGAATTGAAAATTGCCAATGCGGTACCAGAAGGTTACCAAGCTACTACAGAATTTAGAAAATGGAGAAAAGGCTCTGGTACTACTCATCCTAATGGTGGTGGTTGGGTAGCGAGTGGTGCTTCGGTGGCTTCTACTGCCTATGTTGGTCCTTATGCAATGGTACTAAGAGGTACTGTAAGCGGAAATGCAAGAATAGAGGGATTTGCAACCGTAGATGGAGGTACAGTGAGTGGTAATGCAATCGTTCGTGGCAATGCTTACGTATACAATGCAACAATTTCTGGCGATGCAGTCATTGAAGGGAATGCTTGGTTTGAAGGTGGTTCTGCAACTAATACCGCAAATATTAAAGGAAACGCCATGGTTTGGGGAGCATCTTATAGCAACGCAGTGGTAGTAGGAGGTGACGCAGAAATTGGTACATGTTCTACCAACGGAGTTTATCTACAACCTCCATATTGGAGAAACGGAAGAGCCGAATGTGATGGTAAAGGTGCCACAGATGCATCAAATGTTGATATTAATGCCACTTTTACCAATTACTCTGTTTCTCAAATGGCTTTTACTACTACACCTACATGTTCTACTACTGTTACTGATGCAGAGGATGCAGTTCTAGAACAAGCAGTAACCATTTTTCCAAATCCGTCTACAAATGAATTTACATTAAGCTCAAAACCTAATTCGGTATTCTCAGTCTATAATGTTACTGGGCAACTTATACAAAAAGGAGATTGTACCGAAGATACAAAAATAGGAGCTCAATATCAGAAAGGGATTTATTGGGTAAAAATAGAAAATGGTACGGAGAAACATCTTTTAAAAATTGTAAAAGAATAAAATACTAACAATTTTCAACACAATTAATTGTTTTCCATGTATAGAAAGGGGTAGTTTTTTAAAAAACTGCCTCTTTTTTTTGTTATGTGACCAATGTTACTGAGCGGCCATAAACTAATATTCATATTTGTGGTATAAATCACACATCATGGCTATTATAGGTTACGCAGTTACAATGTTGGTAGGTATTACACTTGGGCTCATAGGGGGCGGAGGAAGCATTTTTACGATTCCTGTTTTGGTGTATCTTTTTGCTGTACCAGCAGTAGAAGCTACCAGTTATTCGCATTTTTTGGTAGGAGTTACTGCTGCATTAGCTTCGGTAAATTACTTTAAAAGTAAAAAAATACATTTTCCATCGGTACTATATTTTGGAATACCCTCAGTTTTGTCAGTGTATTTTTCAAGAGTTATTCTCATGCCTTGGATACCAGAAAAGTTCAGTTTAGGAGGCATAGAGATTAGTAAAGATTTGTCCATACTTTTACTTTTTTCAATTATGATGATTGGTGCTTCATACTCTATGATTAGTAAATGTGAAAAATGCACCAAAGATGACGATGATAGCCAAATCAAACTGAATATTCCATTGGTAATACTAGCTGGTTTTTCTGTGGGTATACTTACAGGCTTGGTAGGAGCTGGCGGTGGATTTTTAATCATACCTTCGTTGGTGTTTTTCGGTAGACTACCTATGAAAAAAGCTATTGCTACTTCTTTATTTATCATTGCTTGCAAATCGCTCATTGGTTTCGGAAGCGAAATAGGGGTGATGACATTCAATTGGAATTTGTTGCTTTCTACCACAGCTTTATCAGTACTAGGCATGTTTATAGGAACTTATCTTAATAAATTTATAAAAGGAGAAAACCTTAAGCCTGCTTTTGGTTGGTTAGTATTAGTTATGGGAATTTTTATGTTAGTCTTAGAAATTAAAAGTTTGTAAATTATGGAAATAACTTGGGTAGTAATTGGAGTAGGAGTTGCGTTGGCATTGGTGGCATATGTTAAACTAAATTTTGGAGGAATGAAAAAAGAAGATTTTTTAAAATTATATCAGCAAGAAGGCGGTGAAATTATTGATGTGAGAACGGCCTCTGAATACAGTTCAGGACATTATAAAAACTCTAAAAACTTAGATTTTAATTCTGGTCAGTTTGAAAAGTCTATTTCAAAATTAGATCCCTCTAAAAACTATTTTCTGTATTGTAGAAGTGGAGCCAGAAGTAGTGCTGCCACAAGAATGCTACAGTCTAAAGGGTTTAAAAAAGTACACAATCTAGGAGCTTATGGCTCATTTTGAAAGATTTAAAATTAATTATTAAACAACAAAAAAATGAAAATAGAACAAATTTATACAGGATGTTTAGCTCAAGGAGCCTATTATATAGAGTCAGAAGGAGAAGCGGCAATTATTGATCCGCTCAGAGAAGTTAATGCTTATATTGCAAAAGCAGAAGCTGACAATGCAAAAATTAAATATGTGTTTGAGACTCATTTTCATGCTGATTTTGTTTCGGGGCATTTAGATTTAGCTCAAAAAACGGGAGCTCAAATTGTCTATGGTCCTACGGCATCTCCAGAGTTTGATGCTCACATAGCTACAGATAATGAAGTGTTTAAATTGGGTAAATTAAATATTGTTTTGCTACACACTCCTGGGCATACAATGGAAAGTTCTACCTATTTGTTAAATGACGAAAACAATAAGCCTATAGCAATTTTCACAGGTGATACATTGTTTTTGGGAGATGTAGGTAGACCAGACCTCGCTCAAAAAGCAGCATCGCTTACTCAGGAGCAATTAGCTGGATTGTTGTATGATTCTCTTATAACTAAGATTTTGCCATTACCAAACGACGTGGTGGTATATCCTGGGCATGGTGCAGGTAGTGCTTGTGGTAAAAACATGATGAAAGAAACAGTAGATACTCTTGGTCATCAGAAAGAAACAAATTATGCTTTGAACCAGCCTTCTAAAGAAGCATTTATAGCTGCTGTTACAGATGGAATTTTGCCTCCTCCTGCATATTTTCCTATGAATGTTGCCATGAATAAAAAAGGCTACAATTCTTTTGAAGAAGTTTTGAAGACAGGGTTAAAAGAATTGAACCCAACAGAATTTGAACAAATTGCAGAAATCTCAGACGCTCTTATATTAGACACTCGTAGTGCGGCCGAATTTGCTAAAGGATTTATCCCACGTTCTGTAAATATAGGTCTTGACGGGCAATTTGCACCTTGGGTAGGGGCTTTAGTTGTTGATGTCAAACAACCTATCTTGTTAGTAGGAAATCCAGATCAGGTTTTAGAAGCTATTACTCGTCTTGCTAGAGTTGGTTTCGATAATATTTTAGGGTTTTTAAAAGAGGGCATCAGTTCTTGGTTGAAAGAAGGGAAACAAATAGACACTGTAAACAGAATAACGGCCAGTCAATTTGCCAACGAAGTAGACGTAGCTAAAGATTTGATTGTAGATGTGCGTAAACAAAGTGAATATTCGGCAGAACACGTAGAAAATTCCTTAAATAGACCACTAGATTACATAAACGAATGGACGGCATCTTTAAATAATCAAGAACATTTTTACCTTCATTGTGCCGGTGGTTACAGAAGCATGATTGCTGCGAGTATTCTAAAAGCAAGAGGAATTCATAATTTTTCTGAAATTGAAGGAGGATTTGGGGCAATAGCTAAAACTAATGTACCCAAAACCGATTTTGTCTGTCAAAGTAAATTACTAAACAAATGAGCGAAGAATTAAATTGTTGTGTTCAATTTTGTGAAACACCCTTAGATCAATCCTATTGGGATTCTCAATGGAAGACTAAGCAAACGGCTTGGGATTTAAAAGGTGTATCTCCAGCAATTTCTAATTTTCTAAATACATATTCAGATAAATCAGCATCAGTATTAATTCCCGGCTGCGGCTCGGCTCATGAAGCAGAGCTGATGCTTTCATTAGGGTTTAGTAATATCACTTTAATAGATATTTCACCTTCACTTACGCATGATTTGTCAATTAAATTTAAAGAGAATAAAGAAATTAAAATCATTTGTGATGACTTCTTTAAACATTACGGAAAATATGATTTAATAATTGAGCAAACATTTTTTTGTGCACTTCCTCCTTCAAAAAGATTGCATTATTCATTTAAAATGCACCAACTTTTAAATGATTCGGGTATTTTAGTTGGTTTGTGGTTTAATAGATCTTTTCCTCAAGGTCCTCCTTTCGGGGGTGAAAAATCTGAATATGAAGCACTATTTAAGCAATTATTTTGTTTTCTGTCTGAATTGGAAGTAACTGAATATTCGGCAGAACCCAGAAAAGGAACAGAACTTTGGCTGGAAATGGCACCTTTGCAGAATTTAAAACTAAAAATGTTTTCCTTAAATGGAATAACTTGTAATGGGTGTAAAAATACAGTTATTGAAAAACTAAAAGAGCAATTGCCGAGTATATCAGCACAAATAAACACAGACTTTAGTCAAATGTTAGTAAGCTCAGATTTAGATTTTTCCAAAGTAGAAATTCAAAAAGTATTGTCTTATGATTCAAAATATATAATTTCAGAGCATGAATAATAAACAGTCAATCATATTAATCGCAATTATTATTTCAGGATTTTTGTTTTCATGTAGTAGTTCTACTGCTCAAAACACTAATTTAGAGGTTGTTGAATTTGAAAAAGCGATTCAAAACTCTAATATTCAACTTTTAGACGTTCGTACTGCCGAAGAATATGCACAAGGGCATATAAAAGGAGCTTTACAGGCAAATTGGAACGATGAAGAAGAATTCCAAAATAGAATTAAAGCCCTTGACAAATCCGCACCCTTATATGTGTATTGTAGAAGTGGCGGTAGAAGTGCCAACGCAACTCAATGGTTGCAACAAAATGGATTTTCCAAAGTTCATAATTTGTTAGGAGGTATTACTGCATGGGAAGAAAAGCAATTTCCTATAGAAATAGATATTCAAACAAATCAAATGACTTTAAGTCAATTCTTAAATTTATTGCCTAAAGATAAAAAGACGCTTGTAGATATAAGTGCAGTTTGGTGTCCTCCTTGCAAAAAAATGGAACCTATTATGGATTCATTAAAAAAAGAGGGAAATGTGATTATTACTATAGATGGTGGTAGTCAAAAAACACTTGTAGAAGAATTAAATATAAAGGCTTTTCCTACATTTATATTTTATGACAAAACCAAAGAATATAAAAGATTGGTAGGATTACAAACTTTTGAAGAATTAAAACAAAACTTGGATAAATAAAAGTAAAGTATGGTAGAGTTGTTAAAAAATCCTTGGCCATGGTATGTTGCGGGGCCGTTCATTGGTCTCACAGTACCAGCATTGTTAATATTAGGAAATAAAACATTCGGTATATCGTCTTCCTTAAGACATGTCTGTGCGGCTTGCTTTCCTTCAGATATTTCTTTTTTTAAGTATAATTGGAAAAAAGAAATATGGAATTTGGTGTTTGTATTAGGCATAGCTATAGGCGGAGTCATTGCAATACAATTTTTAGAAAACACTCAAGCAATAGATCTCAATCCTCAAACTGTAGCAGATCTTCAACAGATGGGAATTAAAGATTTTTCCAACCTCATGCCTGCTGATATTTTCGATGAAAAACATATTCTTACTTTACGAGGATTATTTTTTATGGTAATTGGGGGCTTTTTAGTGGGTTTTGGTACTCGTTATGCTGGCGGGTGTACAAGTGGTCATGCAATCATGGGATTATCCAATCTACAATGGCCTTCATTAGTAGCTACAATAAGTTTTATGGTAGGTGGAATCATTAGTGCGTGGTTTGTAGTTCCATTTATATTATCTATTTTAAAATAACATTTATGAACAATTCAAAAGAAAATACTTTAGAGGAAATAGAGCAAATAGACAGTCTCAATCGTCATCAAGACGCAACATGTGTAAATGAATCTAAAATAGAAGAATCGCCAATTTCTTTAGTTAAATATTTTATAGTAGGTACACTGTTCGGTATACTATTCGTAAAAGCAGAAATAATTTCATGGTTTCGTATACAAGAAATGTTCCGATTTCAGTCATTTCATATGTATGGTGTAATTGGTTCGGCTGT
>JAXLUW010000004.1:542500-655000 GCA_046329305.1 Cytophagales bacterium | reverse complement strand
GTAACGGAGGCTTCCAAAGGTCAGCTCAGCACGCTTGGTAACCGTGCGTAGAGTGTATTAGCATAAGCTGGCTTGACTGTGAGGCCTACAAGCCGATCAGGTAGGAAACTAGGGTAAAGTGATCCGGCGGTACCGTATGGAAGGGCCGTCGCTCAAAGGATAAAAGGTACGCTGGGGATAACAGGCTGATCTCCCCCAAGAGCTCACATCGACGGGGAGGTTTGGCACCTCGATGTCGGCTCGTCACATCCTGGGGCTGGAGAAGGTCCCAAGGGTTGAGCTGTTCGCTCATTAAAGTGGCACGCGAGCTGGGTTCAGAACGTCGTGAGACAGTTCGGTCCCTATCTATGGTGGGCGTTGGAAATTTGAGAGGAGCTGTTCTTAGTACGAGAGGACCGGAATGGACAAGCCTCTGGTGTATCTGTTGTGCCGCCAGGTGCAGTGCAGAGTAGCTATGCTTGGAAGAGATAAGCGCTGAAAGCATCTAAGTGCGAAACTCGCCTCAAGATGAGATTTCCTTATAGGGTCGTCAGAGACTATGACGTTGATAGGTTGCAGGTGTAAAGGCAGTAATGTCATAGCTGAGCAATACTAATTGCCCGAAGACTTTCGTGTATAACTTTTGTACGTTCTTCTTCTCTAGTAATGTCAATAAACAAAAGAAATTAAAGATAATGGTGGCTATACGGCGGGTGTTCACCTCTTCCCATTCCGAACAGAGAAGTTAAGCCCCGCACGGTCGATGGTACTACGATAACACGTGGGAGAGTAGATGGCCGCCAACCTTATTAAAAAAATAGTTCGGAAAACTAAAATCATAAACCCCTCAATGTTTACTAACATTCAGGGGTTTTTTCGTTTATACGCCTGTATGTGTATATTATGATAATTAGAAGTGTTTGGTGTTGGATATAGACTAAGAATTTAAGATTATAAAGTCAATGCTATTTCTTCTCTTAGGTTAAATGCTAAAGAATTGGTCAAAGACCATGCCCTTAATTCTAAAATAATTTGATTTTGATGTTTATGTGTACATAGCAAGTAAAAAGTAGAGGCTGTCCTTATTTTTTGGACAGCCTCTTTGTTATATCAACTACTTGAACCTATTTTTATTTTCCCCAAGATTCTGGGTTGGTACGCCAGTTGTTTAATGACTGAATCTGCCCACTATTTACAATGTTCAATGATTCTGCCTTGATGATTAATTCAGAATAATTACTTAAACATACTAATTTTACGTGAGCATTAGAGAAGTTTTCGTCAGCAACTTTAAATCCGTAGTTAAAAATAGCAACCATACCTACTACTTCAAAACCTGCGTCTTTTAGAGCTTCGCAAGCTTTTAATGAACTACCACCCGTAGATATCAAGTCTTCTACAACTACCACTTTTTGACCTTTTGTAATTTTACCTTCTATTAGGTTTTCCATACCATGATCTTTTGGTTTTGGACGTACATATACAAAAGGTAGGTTTAAAGTGTCAGCTATGAGTGCTCCTTGAGGAATACCCGCTGTAGCAACGCCAGCGACTGCTTCAGCATCAGGAAAAAATTTCTTCACAGCCATACTGAGTTGAGACTTAATATATGCTCTCTCTTCTGGGAATGACAGTGCAATTCTATTGTCACAATATATGGGTGAATTCCAGCCAGAACTCCATTTAAACGGCTGTTCAGGTCTTAATTTAACAGCCTCCACTTTCAAAAGAATTTCGGCAACTCTTGCAGCAGACTCTTTACTTAGTATTTCCACTATTATTATGTATTAAAAATTATCTTATCTCAATGCCCCAATCAGCGGATTGTACCCATTTAATTTACTTTGATAATACCCCGTGCCGTCATAAGGACGTTTTTCAGGATGTTCTTTGCAGGCTTCTGAACAAGCTCCTTCTAGTTCCCATCCGCATTTTTCGCATATAGGCACATGTTCATTACACGTAGGATTCGCACAATTTACCATTCTGTCGCTAGAGGTTCCGCAGACATAGCATTTGGAAATTACCACCGGGTTTACGGAATTCACTTTGGTAGAAACTCTGCCATCAAATACATAACATTGCCCTTCAAAGTCTTCGCCTCCGGCTTCCATTCCGTATTTAATAATACCTCCATGAAGTTGATATACATCTTCAAAACCTTGTTCTAACAAAAATGCACTTGCTTTTTCACATTTGATGCCACCAGTACAGTACGTAAGGATTTTTTTGTTTTTCAAATGTTCCAGTTCTTTTACTTTTTCTGGAAAATCTCTGAAATTTTCTATGTCAAGCGTAACAGCGTTTTTGAATTTGCCAAGTTTATGTTCATAATTTGAACGAACATCAAGTATTACAACATCCTCGTTGTCTTTCATAGCCTTAAACTCCAAAGGCTCTAAGTGTTTGCCTGTTTTTTCGTTAGGGTTTATGTGGCTTAAAGAAGAATGTACAATCTCAGATTTCACTCGCACATGTATTTTTTGGAAAACATGTTTGTCTGACTCTTCAATTTTGAATTCGATATGCTTAAAACGTTCATCATTTTTCAGCAATGCCATGTATTTTTCACAAGCTTCTTTAGTGCCAGAAACAGTGCCGTTAATTCCTTCTTCAGCAATAATGATACGACCCAAAATGCCGTTTTCAATACAAAACAAATGATGCTCTTGTCTAAAAAGCTCCGCGTTTGCTATAGGACTATAGCAATAGTAAAGTAAAATTAAATAATCTTTGTTCATAACCTTCTAAGTTTCAATCTTAGTGTTTTAATGCCGCAAAGATACAATATTATGTAAATAACTGATTTAAAAATCTTTTAAAACTTTAGGTTACCTTTTAAAAGATTAAAACATTTATGTAATGTAAACGTATTATTTGATGTTTTTAACTAAAAATCTTTGAAAGTTTAAAATAAATATAGTAATATTACAAACAATGTAAATAGTGAATTAAGAACAATTATAGTTATGAAGAAAATACTACTACCTTTTTTATTGCCAGTTATAAGCACATTTGCTCAAAACCTTCAAATTTCTGGGGGGAATGCTCATTCAGTAGCGATTTGTGAATCTGGAGATATTTATGCTTGGGGTAAAAATGATGCTGGTCAATTAGGTCCTAGTGGAGGTGCTGGTGGACCTACACCGGTCTTAGTTACTGGTTTTCCTGCTGGTCTAGACATCAAACAAACTGATGCAGGTTCTGGTTCGCACACATTAGCCCTTGGTTGTGATGGTAAAGTGTATGCCTGGGGTACAAATGCTACTGGTCAATTAGGTAATGGTAGTGTTTCTGTGAGTCAAGCTACACCTGTTGCTGTAAAAGGTGTCGGGTGTATAGGTGATTTGACAGGTGTGAAATATGTTTCGGGAGGGAACGATGAATCATTTGCAATTATGTCAGATGGAAGAGTGGTGTCTTGGGGGCAAAATGATAAAGGACAATTAGGTCAGAACAAACCTGTTACTACCGCAACAGTACTTTGTCCTGATTATGTTAAAAAATGTTCTGGTGGAGATTTGACAAATGTTGTACAAGTAGAAGCGGGTGACGAAAACGGATATGCTTTGTTGGCAGACGGTACAGTATGGTCTTGGGGGGAAAATTCATCAGGTAATGGTTTAGCTTTGGGAAGAGGTACTGCAGGTACCAATACCATTGCAACTAATAATACATGTGCTGCCCAAATGCAGTATGCTAATCCAGCAAATATTGCTAACTTTTCTGCAACATTAGTAACTAATATTAAATCTATTTCTGCAGGAGATAGGCATTTACTTTTATTAGACAATGATGGTTATGTTTGGTCTACAGGTGGTGATTGGGGTCCAGGTCAGCTTGGGACTGGTACTGGATATCAGTCGCCAGCTGGTATAGCTCATGTGTTGGCACCTGGTGATCCTAGATGTACAACAGCAAATAATAATGATAATCAGGGTGCGATGACCAATGCAAATTTTTTTGGTAATGTTATAGGTATATCTGGTTTACAGGCTGCTTCTATAGCTATAACTGCTGACGGGAAAGCTTGGGCTTGGGGCGCTAATGGATTTTATGATGCTTGTGCTACTGGAACATCTTTAGCAGGAGGGCAATTGGGGAATGGTACTTCAGGTGGGGCAAGTGCTACTACATGTGGAACCCCTGTAGGGTCTGAATGTCCTGCAGCTGTTTATAAATCTGCTGGGGTGCCATTAACAGGTATTGCATCAGTATCTGATGGTGATGCTGTTTCTTTTTTTATTGGAGAAGATGGTACAGTATATACAGCTGGTAGTGGGCGATATGGGCAAGTGGGTAGTGCTACCAATCAAAATTATGCAGTTTCTTTACCATCATTAAATAGTTTGCCTTGTAATGTGGCAATACCTGTAGCTCCTACTCCTAATTTAGGGGCAGATGTTTCTAAAAACTGTTTATCAGAAAAGGTTTTATTACGTTCACAAGTAACTCAATTAACACCCTATAATTTTATTTGGGAATACTCTTCTACAAGTGCAACTGGCCCTTGGGTGCCATTAGTTAATGGAGATGGTACACAGACTTATAATTCTATTCCAACAACTCAAAATGCAGATACGACTTATGTTACTGATTTTGGATGGTATAAAATTACTATTACAGATGATAGAAGTGCTCTTGCCGCAAATTGTTCTCCTCCTGGTACTGTTTCGGATGTTATTAAGATTTCAGAAAATCCAAACCCTTATACTACTTCTGGCTGTTGGGATGCGGCAGGGAATATTGGTGAATTTAAAGTAACTGTTCCAGCAAATTCTAAAATCAAATGGTATACAGCTTCATCTGGAGGGACAGCATTAAATCCATCTGATTCTTTAGCTACTTTTACGGGTGCAACTGCTACACAAGCACCAGTGAGTACTCTATGTGGATCAGGTGTACATGCACTATATGCTGATGATTTGACAAGTAAACAAGGAATATTAATGCCTGCGACTTCTGTAGCTACTGCTCAAACTCAAACAGGGTGTAGTACCTTACAAGATGATTATGATAGTAATGGGGACAGATTCTTAACTAGAATAACATTGTCTCAAACAGCCAAATTAACATCAGCTAGTTTTATTCATAATGCTAATGCGGGTAATGCGTCTATAAAAATTTATAATGATAATGCCGGTTCTAGAGGAACTTTAGTGTATACTTCTCCAACGGTAGCAGTTGCGGGTACAGGTTCATTAATTTATGATATTCCAATGAGTACAACTTTAACAGCAGGAAGTTATTGGATAGCAACTTCTTCAGGAGGACAATTGAAAAGATTTAATTGTAATTTTGGTGCTTCTATTGGAGATAATTTAACTCCTGATATTATTGTTGCTGATAAAGGTATAACTGATGGAAACAATACAACTGGAAAAGGCACAGTTTTTAACCTTAAATTTGAAACTGGTACGGGTTATACTTGTGGACGTATTTTGGTATGTGCTACGGGTGCGTGTACTTTGCCTTTGAAATTCTTATCTTTTGATGCGGAGAAAAAGTCTTCTAGTACTGTGTTGACTTGGATGGTTGCTGATGAAGATAACGTAAGTAGCTATTCGGTTATGAAGTCTTATGATGGTATCAATTTTTCTAAAATTGGTTCTGTGGGTATTGCTCAAAACAATAGTGCTTATAACACCTATTCGTTTAATGACGTAAACACAGAAAAATCAGGTACTGTATATTATAAAATTGTGGAAGTGGACGTAAGAGGTGGTACTTCTAGTTCTTCTAATGTGATTTCGGTTAACTTGAAAGATTACAACAACGCTTTAACAGTAGTTCCAAATCCTAACAGTGGTAGTTTTAAAGTTTCGTTGAATAAAGAAGTTGACTATATGTTTATTTCGATTACAGATTTAAGAGGTAGAGAAGTGTACGCTCAGCAAGTAAACAGTGCAAGCGAAAGCTTACAAGTAAATATAGGCAAAGGCGTGTATTTAGTTCGAGTTTCTGACGGGTCTGATACTTGGATAGAGAAAATTGTTATAGAATAACAGATATATTTTGTTAGAAATTTATTTTAATGAGGCTGTCCAAAAAGGGTAGCCTCATTCTTTATAGTACAATTAATATTAAACCGTATTAGAAATAAGACAAAATTATTTTTAAATACCATTATTGTAATAAATTAGGTCTTGAATCATGTGTCTAACATCTTCAAGTCTATATAATTGATACAATTACGTATTTTGTAATGTACAATTTGGTTATTTTTGTATCATGAAAATTAAGGCAACCTTAGAACACGCCAGAAATTTAGATAGACAAGATTCGCTTAAAAGGTTTCGATCACAGTTTTTGTTCCCAAAACTAAATGGGAAAAGATGTATTTATTTATGTGGAAATTCATTAGGGCTTCAGCCAGTTTTTACCAAACAAATCATTCAAAATGAACTAGATAAATGGGCGGATTTTGGTGTTGAAGGACATTTTACAGAGCCTAATCCTTGGATGGGGTATCACAAAACAGTTACTAAAGGCTTGGCTCATGTGTTAGGTGCCAAAAATGAAGAAGTAGTTGCCATGGGGACACTTACTTCTAATATTCATCATTTGTTGGCTTCTTTTTACAAACCAACCATGAATAGGTTTAAAATATTGATGGAAGATGGAGCATTTGGTAGTGATATTTATGCCATAGAAAGCCATGTGAAATATCATGGAAACGATGTGGATTATTCAGTTATTAAAATTGCTCCTAAAGAGAATGAATATTGTCTGCAAACTGCTGATATTTTAAACATTATAGAAGAGAATAAAAATGAAATAGCTGTAGTGTTTTTAGGTGGCGTGAATTACTATACAGGTGAGGTACTAGATATGAAAGCTATAACTGAATTCGCTCATCAATATGGTATTTTTGTAGGTTTCGATTTGGCTCATGCGGTAGGGAATATAGAGCTCCATTTGCATGATTGGCAAGTAGATTTTGCTACGTGGTGCAGTTACAAATACCTTAATAGTGGTCCTGGGGGGATCTCTGGAGTATTTATACATGAAAATCATTTTGGAGCAAAGTTAAATATACTCTCGGGCTGGTGGGGACATGAAGAAGCAACAAGATTTCAGATGCCTAAAGTATTTAAACGGGCACATGGTGCCGAGGCATGGCAACAAAGTAATATTCCTATTTTAAGTACAGCAGCTTTAAGAGCCTCTTTAGATATTTTTTTGGAAGCAGATATTGCAAACGTAAGACAAAAAAGTGTTGCTTTGACAGGTTTTTTATTGGAGTTGTTAAATTTATTGCCACAAGAATTTTTTACTATTTTAACACCCCAAGTTGAAGACTCTAGGGGAGCTCAATTGTCTTTGTATTTTCATGAAAAAGGTAAAGAAACTTTTGATTATTTGTCAGAAAATGGGGTGGTAGCAGATTGGCGAAATCCTAATGTGATACGTATAGCACCAGCTCCGCTATACAATAGCTTTGAAGATGTGTTTAGGTTTTATGAGATTTTAAAAGATTTTTTGAACTTAAGTGCCTCAAATGACATTCATAGTGTAAAGTAAACTTTAAAAATACATTTAAATAAACTTAAATATTCTGTAACTTTGCAGTCCGTTTTTCAAAAATCTATATGAGTAGTGTAAGTGTTGATAAATTTCAGAGACGTCATTTGGGTTCTTCTACAGAGGAGGTAGCACAAATGCTTCAAACGATAGGAGTAGAGTCAATTAACGAATTGATTAAAAAGACAGTGCCGGGGGATATTAGATTGGAAAAGCCACTAACCTTATCTAGCCCTTTATCAGAGCAAGAGTTTTTATCTAGATTGTCTGAGATAGCTTCTGAGAATAAAGTTTTCAAATCATACATAGGTATGGGGTATTACAATACCTATACTCCAAATGTGATTTTAAGAAATATTTTGGAAAATCCAGGATGGTATACGGCTTATACTCCCTATCAAGCAGAGATAGCCCAAGGCAGACTAGAGATGTTGCTGAATTATCAAACCATGGTTACGGAACTTACGGGTATGGATTTGGCTAACGCTTCTTTGTTAGATGAAGGTACTGCGGCTGCAGAAGCTATGACCTTGATGTATGCAGTGAAAGATAAAAGTAAATCTGAAGCACATAAAGTATTTGTATCTAAAAATTTACACCCTCAAACAATAGATGTACTGGCTGGTAGAGCTGAGCCTATTGGTATTGAACTGGTGATAGATGATGAAAATAAATTTGATTTTAACGAACAGTTTTTTGCTGCATTTGTAGCGTACCCTGCTACTTCTGGTGCAGTAAAAGATTATAGTTCTTTTGTAGAAAAAGCACATAATCATCAAATTTTGGTAACGTTTGTGGCAGATTTGTTGAGTTTGACATTACTGAAATCTCCAGGAGAAATGGGAGCGGATGTTGTGGTTGGATCTGCTCAAAGATTTGGTGTACCAATGGGATATGGAGGCCCACACGCGGGATTCTTTGCTACCAAAGATGCTTTCAAACGTAACATTCCAGGTCGTATCATTGGGGTGTCTATAGATGCTCAAGGAAACAAAGCTTATAGAATGGCTTTGCAAACCAGAGAGCAACATATAAGAAGAGAAAAAGCAACCTCTAATATTTGTACAGCTCAAGTATTGTTGTCGGTAATGGCTGCTGCTTATGCAATCTATCATGGGCCGGAAGGTCTTAAGAAAATAGCAACCAATGTAAATTCGTTAACTACTTTCTTGGCTCAGAAACTACAATCGTTAGGGTTTGAACTTGAAAATAAGTCTTGGTTTGATACCTTGTCTGTTAAAGTAAATTCTGCCGATAAACTTTTGGCTTTAGCCCTTGAAAAAGAAATAAATTTTAGAAAACTTAATGATAAAACCATTGGGATTTCTTTAGATGAAACCACAAGCAAAGAAGATGTTTTTGAAATATTGTCTGTATTTGCTGCTTTAAATGCTCAGAAACTAAATAAAGAAGAGTTTTTAGCAGAAAAACATATAGGATTGATACCTTCAGAGTTGAAACGTAGCTCTACCTATATGTTACAATCGGTTTTTTCAATGTATCATACAGAGCATGAAATGTTGAGATACCTTAAAAAACTAGAAAACAAAGATTTGTCTATGGTACATTCTATGATTTCATTGGGTTCTTGTACCATGAAATTAAATGCTACCACAGAAATGATTCCTGTAACTTGGCCAAAATTTGGTGCATTGCATCCGTTTGTGCCTCAAGATCAAGCAAAAGGTTATCAAATTATAATAGAAGAGTTGTCTGCATGGTTAGCAAAAATTACTGGTTTTGAAGCCGTATCATTGCAACCCAACTCTGGAGCTCAAGGAGAATATGCAGGATTGATGGCTATAAGAGCCTATCATAAAGATAAAGGTCAAGGACATAGAAATATTGCGTTGATACCGTCGTCTGCACATGGAACTAATCCAGCAAGTGCTGTTATGGCTGGTATGAAAGTGGTCGTAACCAAATGTGATGAGAACGGTAACATTGATTTGGAAGATTTGACCAAACAAGCTATTGCTCATAAAGATAATTTGTCTTGTCTGATGATTACGTACCCATCTACACATGGTGTTTTTGAAGAGCATATCAAAGAGGTTATCAAAACAATACATGATTTTGGTGGATTAGTATATATGGATGGTGCCAATATGAATGCTCAAGTGGGGCTTACCAGTCCGGGTACTATAGGGGCAGACGTATGTCATTTGAACTTACATAAAACATTTTGTATACCGCACGGTGGTGGCGGACCTGGTATGGGGCCAATAGGCGTAGCCAAACATTTGGTGCCGTATTTGCCAGGCCATGCAGTAGTGACTACAGGTGGTGAGAAAGCTATCAATGCTATTTCGGCAGCTCCTTATGGTAGTGCAAGTATTTTGTTGATTTCTTACGCTTATATTTCTATGATGGGTGGAGAAGGACTCACTGAAGCTACCAAATATGCAATTTTGAATGCCAATTATATAAAATCAAAACTAGAGAAACACTATCCTGTGTTGTATACAGGTACACATGGGTATTGTGCTCACGAAATGATATTGGACTGTAGAGGTTTTAAGCATTCTTTAGGTATAGAAGTAGAAGATATAGCTAAAAGATTGATGGATTACGGCTACCATGCCCCTACGGTTTCATTCCCAGTGGCGGGTACACTTATGATAGAGCCTACTGAGTCTGAAAGTAAAGCCGAACTTGATAAGTTTTGCGATGCCATGATCAGTATCAGAAATGAGATAGCAGAAATAGAAGCGGGTACTTTTGATAAAACAAATAATGTTTTGAAAAATGCTCCGCATACAGCTTTGGTTATTACTGCTGACGAATGGAGCAAACCTTATTCTCGACAAAAGGCGGCGTATCCTCTAGAGTGGATTAAAGAAGCAAAATTTTGGCCATCTGTAGGTAGAATTGATAATGCCTATGGTGATAGAAATTTGGTGTGTACCTGTGAGCCTGTAGAGGCTTATTCATAATTTATTGATAACTTCTAGGTTTTAAATTGCCTAGAAGTTATTAATACTCAAATTAATTCGTATTTAATCATATTTTCACTACTCAAAATTCAGAACAGTTGTTGCAATGGTAATTTAATCCAAAAATGTACTGGAAATTGTTCTTATTCTACGTTTAAAGGGTGTTTTTGGAATAAAATGCTTTCATATTACTTATAGAGTTTGAAGATTTTGGTGTGTAAATACTAGTGTAATGTTTTAGATAAATTTAATTTCTATTTATGACTTTATGGATTTAGACACAAACTTGCCAATAATGATGCCCATAATTATGGTTAGATAAAGCTGCCCAGATACTCCCAAAAAAATAGTAAGCTTTTAGAGGTGTTTGCGATAGGAGTAATATCACCATACCCGATGGTTGTGAGTGTTACAAAGCTGTAGTACAAAAAGTTTTCTAAATAATGAGCTTGCACATCTACTATTGAAAACTTAAATGCTGGCCCGCACATCAAATCTAAAAAGGAGGCCATTGCTGCACCAAACAATCCTAAGTACAAATACCCATCAATGGTATTAATGATGGTATCTATGTTCAGTTGCACACATTTTGAAACTTTATAAATGGTGGCAAAAGCTGCCACTTTAAAGAACACACTCAGGAATAAATATTCTAATAAAAGCAAGGTGCTTGTATTTGGAAACACAAACAAGAACCAAATACAAACCACTGAAAGCCCCCCAACCAACAATTGAATATAAAATAAATACCGAATCTTTACATCACTATTTATCTCAGACAAACAGATCATGGTCAAAACTGCCGAGGTAATAATTCTTAATGCATTGATATCTTCAACAATTGGTACCAGCAAAATAAAGCTTGTCAGAGACAAAAACACGATCCAAGATTTGTAAAATATGATTTTGGGAAAATTATTCATCAGCTCATTATTCAATATCCCAGCCTTGTAAGTTCAATTCTATTACCAAAGCCATAGTTTTGGGAGTTTTAGGGTTTGGTAGTTGCCAACCAGCACATATTTGTATTCTTTTAGAAAGGTTGTACACACCACCCAACACTGCTACAGAGGCATCGTTACGCCCACTTACCCAATCCCCTACAGCATACAACTTTTTGCTTAGGTGCCATTCAAACCCACCCAAAACACCAAAGGTGTTGGCATTGCCCGTGTAAAATTTATTGCTTTTAAAGAGACCAGAAACAATCCTAAATTTGTGGGTTATATGCCAGTTATTCAACAAATAAGTAAAGTGATTCAACCTTTGATTACTTAATTTGCCACTAATGTTTATACCCATTTGTGTACCTATATTTATTTCTAGTTTTTCAGAAATCACAAACTGCTTTTGCAGTGTTCCCATAAGCACTGGAAACAAGTTGCCATTCTTGACTTGTTCGTTCTGTAAAAGTTCCCATGTAGGTTTAAAGCCAACACCAGACCCTACCAAATTAACGCCTGCATCCCAGCCTTTGCCCAAACCGTAAACCAAATGAGACTTAGATTCAAGTTTATAGTCGTAAACGTTGAATTGATGTTGATAAAACAATTTTTTATGAGGAGTAATATCACCTGATGGAATGTTAAATAGGTTTTGTTGTGCATTTGCAATAAATGAAAACCCTAAAAAACTTAAAAAGTACAAGTATGTTTTCATTTAGAGTTGGTTTTAATATTGTTTTTATTCATTCTTATATTTATAAAGTCAATAATCATGGCAAAGCCCATGGCAAAATAGATATATCCTTTAGGAAAATGTATATGCAAGCCCTCTGCTAAAAGCATAGTGCCTATTAGAATCAAAAAGGCCAATGCTAATATCTTTACAGACGGTCTATTATTTATAAATTCACTAATGTGCCTTGCAAAAACAATCATTACTGCCATTGAAATAATCACAGCCGTAATTATTACTAGCAAAGGAATATCTATTCCCATAAACTTTGCAGGGTTTTCGTCACTATCCACAAGTCCTATTGCTGTAATAATGGAGTCCAAAGAAAAAACTATATCAATTATGATAATTTGTAGTATAACGGTACTAAAACTTATTTTTTTTTGGGTAGATTGAGTGGAATGCTTGTCAAATTTCTCTACTTTTTCGTAAATTTCTTTAGTGCTTTTATAGATCAAAAATAGCCCTCCAGAAATCAGAATCAAGTCTTTTACAGAAATGTGTTTTTGAAAAATTGTGAATAGAGGAGTTGTTAAATGTACCAACCAACTCACTGTAAACAATAACATTATTCTGCAAATTAAAGCTAAACTCAAGCCCCATATTCTCGCCTTTTTTTGGTCAGAAATTGGTATTTTATCTACCAGTATGGATATAAAAATTACATTGTCTATACCTAATACTATCTCTAAAAGAGTTAAACTAATCAAGCTTACAAGTATTTCCATTTATGAGTTTTTTTTGATTTTTTTATATTTATTGAAATAAATTAGGGATTGATTCTGTATTTTGTTGTTTTGAAAATAATGAGCTTTTAACACAATTAGTTGTTAAGCTCTTAATGTTTTATTTCGGATTTGTTGGTCAAAGTAAATGTTAGCATTTGTAATTGGTAAAGAATACATCAGCACTCTATCTCCAAATTTTTCAGCGACTATATGCTCAATTTGAGTAAACAGCAAATTTTTAGTTTGAGCAGTTACCACTGCGTAAATCTTGGTTTGAATTTCCCCATCTTTTAACATATATGAAATATTGTTAGAATCAATAGATGCATTTGCAATTAGCGATGCATTTAAAAGTTCATTTATCAGCATCTGTGCCTCTTCTAACTGTTCAAAATATATCATTATGTTTATCATATTAAAATTGATTTTTTATGTATTAACGAAATAATGTTTTGTTGAGTTTATAAATTTTGATTTATATTTGTTATTATGTATATAAATAATATTTATGAACTATACTCTGCATCAACTACAAGTGTTTTTGAAAATAGCTCAAACGCAAAGTATAACTAAAGCTTCACAAGAGTTATTCTTGTCGCAGCCGGCTGTTTCTATACAACTTAAAAACTTTCAAGATCAATTTGATATACCTTTAACTGAAGTTGTTAAAAGACGCTTATACATAACTGATTTTGGTAAAGAGATAGCAATAGCCGCTGAAAATATTTTAAACGAAGTGCATAAAATAAACTACAAAACCATGATACACAAGAAAGAGCTGACAGGACGTCTCAAGCTTTCTATTGTTTCAACGGCCAAATACATAATGCCTTATTTTGTTACAGAATTTCTAAATACCAACCCAGGTGTAGATTTGATGATGGAAGTAACCAACAAAGCCATAGTAATGGAGCATTTAAATGAAAACATTACCGACTTTGCTCTTATACCATACTTGCCAGAAGATCCAAACTTAAATTGCGAGCCACTTATGGAAAACAAGCTATATTTAGTAGGTAAGAAAAATAGAGCTTCTGATTCACCCATAAAAATGGATGAATTATGTTTTTTATATAGGGAGGAGGGTTCTTATACCAGAGTTTTAATGGAAAAATTCATTGAGAAAACTCAAATATCTATTCGAAAAAAGATTGAAATGACTTCTAATGAAGCTGTAAAACAGGCCATCATTTCAGGAATGGGTTATTCCATTATGCCTTTGATAGGTCTTAAAAACGAGCTAATAAATAATGATTTAAACATAATCCCAATTAACGAACTACCAATTATTACTCAATGGAATTTAGTTTGGCATAAAAACAAAAAATTCTCTCCTTGTGCAGAGGCATATTTGCAATACGTTAAAGATCATAAAAACGAAATCATGAAAAATAATTTTTCATGGACGGATTTGATCGACTACAATATTTGATTATTTAAAATTTTTATTCAGATTATTTTTGTGTTTCAATTTCAAATGAGTTTGTTATCATAATTCTTTTTCTGTGTTCTATGCCCCATTTGGCCATAGCTTGAGTTAATTCTCTGAGGCTTTTTCCGTATTCGGTTATGGAATATTCTACGGCAAAGGGTTGTGTACTTATTACTGTTCGAGTTACAAGTTGATTCATTTCTAGGTCTTTGAGTTCTCTACTTAAGACTTTACCAGAAATGCCTTCAATTTCTTTTAGTAAATCACTGAATCGCATTTTGTTAAAACACAGTCCAGCAATGATAGATATTTTCCATTTTCCACCAATGATATCCATAACGTCATGTATGGCTTTGGTGGTTTCTCTGCAAGACTTTGGTTTCTCATTTGTCACCATGTTACTGTTGGGTTATTTGATAGAAAAATATTCACTATTACAAATATAAACAAAGTTACTTTTTGTCACTATATTTGAGAATAAATAATTTTAATTAAATCAGATGAAAACTTTAGAACTTTTAAAGTGGAGATACGCTACTAAGAAGTACAACGGACAAGTAGTACCACAAGAAAAAATTGACAAAATTTTGGAAGCTGCTAAGTTAGCTCCATCATCTTCAGGCTTGCAAGCCTACAAGATATTTGTGATATCTAACAAAGAGTTAAAAGAAAAGCTACAGCCTGCTTGTATGAACCAAGCTCAGATAGTAGAGGCTTCGCACGTGTTGGTATTTGCAAGTTGGGATAAATACACCGAAGAAAGATTAACTGAAACTTTCAGAAAAGCAGAAGCGGGTAGGGGATTGCCACCTATGAAAATGGAGGACTATAAAAATATTTTGGTAAATATGTATACTCCTCTTGACGAAGCATGGCAAGCACAGCACTTGGCACGTCAGACGTATATTTCAGCTTCTATGGCTATGGTGGCCGCAGCAGAGCTAGAAGTAGATACTACTCCAATGGAGGGTTTTTTGAATGCAGAAGTTGATAAAATTTTGGAGTTAGAAAAATACGGACTCAAAAGTCAGTTGATTGTGACTCTGGGTTACAGAGATGCAGCAGCAGATTGGAACGCATCTTTGCCAAAATTCCGTAGAGCAAATGAGGAGTTGTTTGTAGAAATTAAATAATATAACATACATAACCAAACCCTTAACTTTGGTGGGGTTTGGTTAATCTTCAAGAAACTCCTTTACCAATTCGTAATACAGTTCGGGCTCTTCATGGCAAGGAGCATGGCCAGAATATTGCATTTCTACAAATATAGAATTGGGAATTAATTTAGCTACTTCTCTGCCTTCTGTACTTGGGTTTAAGCCGTCATATTTGCCACTTATTACCAATGTTGGATTGGAAATCTGCGGTAAAAATGGTCTGAAATCAAAGTTTGCCAATGCTTTATTTGCGATTGCAAATTGAGATAAAGGTAACGTGGTTTCAAATAAATATAAATAATCTTTCATGTATTCTGGGTTATAAGTGAAATATTTTAACATAAGCTTCACTCTTTCTCTCATGTTTTTTCCAGAAAGTTCATTGGCATGTTCTGCAAAAAGTCTTTGTACAGAGCTACTAGCTCCACTGGCTTTGGGTACTGTAAGCACAAGTTTGTCTATTAATGTGGGCTTAGAAATAGCGGCATATTGGGCTATGTAACTGCCCATAGAATTGCCTAAAACATGAGATTTTTCTAGTCCGAAATAAGCAATTAGTGCAAATAAATCATCTATATGGTCTTGTAGACTTATAGCATTGGGTTTGTGAGATTTTCCGTGCCCTCTTAAATCGTAACTAATGGTTGTGAAATCTTTTGAGAGTTTATGCTCCAGTTCTTTAAAATGTGAAATGTCTCCACCAAGACCGTGAAGCAAAAATACAGGATTGCCACGACCTTGAATATTTACATTGAAATTGATATTGTTAGCGTTAATTATTTGATGCGAGTTCATTGATTCTATAAAAAATAAGCATCTGCAAAATTAATCACAGATGCCGACTCGTTTAATTTTGAGCCATAGTTAATTTTAGGATGTATAGATGAATTAGGAACATACGAATGTAGTACCCAATTAAAAGACCAAGTCTTTTACTGTTTATACATAACAAAATTATTCAAAGTCTATGCCAAAAATATTTTTTAAATGAATTTAACTGATAAAAATACAGATTTGGGTTTATTTACAGTGATTTGAACAGTTTTTGAAGGTTTAGAAACTTTCTTTTACAATCTTTAGAGTTTTAGTTATGAACTTATTCTTTATGGTTAAAAAATAAATTCCATTTTTTAAACTATTTCCTAATTCTGTATTCGTATGCACAAATCCTTTTTCGATAAGTCTATTTTGAGCGTCTTTAAGTTCAAAATAATAATCTTCTAAATTATTAATGGTAAATGTATTTGTAAAAGGGTTAGGGAAAATTTCTATTCCTGATTGTTCAAGTTGAGAGTTCAAATCTGTTACCACACATGCACCCTTACTGATACCCGCACTCACATAAATGATTTGATCAATATTTGCCAATCCTTCGGCTGTAATGGCAGATAAATCTACGGTGTTGTTACCTGCTTTTAGAGTTACTTGTACATCCACTGATTTGTAGGTAGTGAATGCGGTAGTATTCACAAAACTCAAAGCTGAAGCTAAAGCAGTTCCGTTTACAGTAACGGTTGCAGGTCTGTCGTTTGCCGAGCCGTTTGCATATCTGAAACTCAAAGTGTAAGTTCCTGCTGTGTTTGCGTTTATAGTAAAACCAATTTTAGCACCAATAGCATTGGGAACATTGATGTATCCAGTACCTTTATATCCTGCATTGGTACTTTCAATTATTCCTTCATAAGAACAAGCTTCTGTTTCTGCTTCTGCGGCAGAAGTACAAGCAGATTTACCAGTAGTTCCTCCTATGCAACGTTCGCAATTATCTAAAGTGGCAGTACCGTTTACGGTATTGTTACAGTCTACACAAGAAGTTTCAGTTTTGCCACAACCGCAATTTCCAGGAGCAGTTTTGTTGGCGTCGGTAGGACAAAGATCCGTATTGTCTGCCACGTAGCCAGTTGGTTGAGTACATGAAGTTACTTTGGTGTTTGGGTCTCCTTTACCGTCAGCGTCGGTATCTGCGTACCAAAGTGTACCTGTAGTTTGAGTTATGATAAGTGGTGCAGAAGTAGCAACACAACCTTGTGCGTTTGTAGTGGTTACGGTATACGACCCTGTAGTGGTTGCCGAGTAGGATTGAGTGGTGGCAACAGTTGAACCATTTTTTTGCCAAATATATGAAGTATTGCTAGCAGTACTTAAATTTAAAGATGTTCCCGTACAGATACTTGTAACTCCATTAGTAATGATTGTTGCAGAACAGATTGTTCCATTTTGATAAATAGCTTCAAAACTTCTAGGGTAATTGCTTAATAATATAGATGTTAAAGTGCTGGTTGCTGTTTGGGTAGCGGTGCCGTCTTGCCATTTTTGAAACACTTTTGTTGCCTTTGGAATTGTTTTGAGAGTAATTGTAGCTCCTGCTGGAAAAGTTCCAGATTTGGTAGTCATGCTATCAGAACCTGAACTTGGACTTACAGAAATATTAACATTGTAAAGAGTATTGATGTTTGAATTTAAAACACTCATATCGTTACGTGTAGAAAGTTCTTTGATACCTTCAATGATCATTCTACAATGTGTTAAAGATCCCATTTCTTGAAAGTGAGTACCGTCGGTAATACCAGCTGGGTAGTTTGCATATTCTCCTGCAACAAAACCTTTATAGAAAAATCTAGCATTATATGCGGCACTAAATGTTTTATAATAATTCCATGATTTCATGTTTAGGTCAATAAAAGCTACATTTAATGCAGTTGCTACTTCTTGCATGGCACCTCTATAGTTGTTTCCTGTTTCTGTAAAAACATTTCGCATAGTTGTGCCAGTCCATGCATTCATTACCATAGGCGAAACCAAAACAGGTATTGCTCCTTTAGCTTTGGCATCGTTACAATATAACGTTAGATAAGTCTTGTAGTCTGCTACTGAAGTGTATCTTGAGGTGTCAGTATAGTCTCTGTCGTTGTGTCCAAATTGTATAAATACATAATCACCTGCAACTAAAGCTGTTTTTATGGGATCCCATCGCCCTTGTTTGTAAAAACTTCTACTGCTTCGGCCACCTATTGCTTGGTTATTAATAGAAATATTTGTGCTATTTAAATATAAACCTAAATGCTGCCCCCAGCCTGTTTGAGGATATGCCGATGCGGCGTAATTGCAAACTGTAGAATCTCCAATAATGTAAATTTTTACGATAGCACCTGTAGCGTTTAAGGTTAGCGTACTTGCTAATTTTAGGGTATCAGATTTTAATGAATAAACTTCAACTTCATAAGTGCCCGTAGTGTTTACGGCGAATTCTCTATTGTTCGCACCTTGTATTTTAACGCCATTTACATACCATTGGTATCTTATACCTTCAGGTGCAATAACTGTTTTTGTTTCTTGGTTAATGGCAAGTGTATCTAAAGTACTTGCATGACCATTTATAAGTATTAAAGTGATGATTAGTATGAAAATCCTCATATTATTTTACGATTTTGAATGTTTGTGAGTCTGTCTTGATAAAATAAAGACCCTTGGGTATATCGTGACCAATTGATAAAATTTGACTTTGTTTCTTTTGTATAATTATTTCTCCAAGTTCATTGATTAGTTGATAATTTTCAGGATTTTGAGATTCTACTATGATAGTATTTTCTGTATTTAAATATTTTATATTTATGCCCTCTTTTTCAGTTAAGAAATTCAAATCTGTTACCACACATGCACCCTTACTGATACCAGCACTCACGTAAATGATTTGATCAATGTTTGCCAATCCTTCGGCTGTAGTGGCAGATAAATCTACGGTGTTGTTACCTGCTTTTAGAGTTACTTGTACATCCACTGTTTTGTAGGTAGTGAATGCGGTAGTATTCACAAAACTCAAAGCAGAAGCTAAAGCCGTTCCGTTTACAGTAACGGTTGCTGGTCTGTCGTTTGCAGATCCGTTTGCATATCTGAAACTCAATGTATAAGTGCCTGCCGTGTTTGCGTTTATAGTAAAACCAATTTTAGTGCCTATAGCATTGGGAACATTGATGTATCCAGTTCCTTTGTATCCTGCATTGGTACTTTCAATAATTCCTTCATAAGAACAAGCTTCTGTTTCTGCTTCTGCGACAGAAGTACAAGCAGTTTTACCAGTAGTTCCTCCTATGCAACGTTCACAATTATCTAAAGTGGCTGTGCCATTTACGGTGTTGTTACAGTCTACACAAGAAGTTTCAGTTTTGCCACAACCACAATTTCCAGGGGCGGTTTTGTTGGCGTCGGTAGGACAAAGATCCGTATTGTCTGCCACGTAGCCAGATGGTTGAGTGCATGAAGTTACTTTAGTATTTGGGTCTCCTTTACCGTCAGCGTCGGTATCTGCGTACCAAAGTGTACCTGTTGCAGATGTAATATTTAAACTACTAGTTGTGGCTGTGCATCCATTAGTTAATGAAACTCTAACGGAGTATGTGCCTGTGGTATTAGTAGAATATGTTTGTGATTTTGCACCAGAAATATCAACTCCGTTTAATAGCCACTGATATGCTGTTCCAGAACTTGCAGTAAGTGTAACAGCAGCTCCAGAACATATTACCGAGTTTGATGTGCTTGCAGTAGTAGAACAAGTTGTGGTTGCACCAGAATAAACTGCTACATAAGTGGTGGCTACAGAACCAGAAGTTACAGTAGATAAACTAGCAGTTGAAATTTGTGTGCCCGAAGCGTTATTCCATTTTTGAAAAGTTTTTCCTTTTTTTGGAATTGTTTTTAAAGTAATAGTTAAGCCTGAGGGGTATAAACTCGTTTTAGTTGTTAAACTATCTGACCCCGAAATAGGATTAGGATACACTGTAGTTTGGTATTGAGGGTTTATGTAAGGGATTAATTTGCTCATATTGGCATCAGTGCTGAGTTCTTTGATTCCTTGTACAAGAAGTGCTGCATTGTTTATAGCACCCATTTCTTGAAAATGCACGTTATCGCTATTGCCATTGGGGTAATTAGTATATTCACCTGCTATATAGTTGTTGTACCAAAATCTAGTGCAATACGCTTCCCCAGCATTTTCCATAACAGTTTTCATTTTGGCGTCAAGATCTATAAGTGGTGTTTTTAAGGTGGTGGCCAAATTTCGCATAGCAACAGGGTGGTCATGGTAGGCATCGTATACTGTTTTGTCTGCATTCCAAGCGTTTCTACGTACACTTGTAACTAATACAGGAATTGCTCCTTTAGCTCTAGCTTCATTAACCATAAGTGTGATGTATTTCTCAAAAGTTCCGGCACCTCCGCCTATGCTTGTGGGAGCGTATCTAGCTGTATCGGCACTATTTCTGTCGTTTATGCCAAATTGAATAAAGACAAAATCACCTGTTGTTAATAATGATTTAACCGCAGTCCAATAATTGTTGTAAAAACTTTTAGAGCTAGTACCTCCTACGGCCTTGTTAATAATTTGTACGTTTGAAGAATTGAAAAAATAAGGTAACATTTGCCCCCAACCTTTTCTTGGGTAATAGCCAGCAGTGTAATCTTGTACGGTAGAATCGCCTATGGTGTAAATTTTAATAATAGCACCTGTTGCAGATACTAACAGAGTAATTTGTTCTTCATAAACTTCTCCATTTTCTTTGTGAGCAATTACGGTGTAAGTACCAGATTCGGATATGTTTATGTAATTGTTTTCTGTTGTTTCTACGTTTACCCCATCTTTCAACCACTGATAATAACTTGCTTCTTCATTAAGTAATAATTGGTGGTCTTCTTGGCTGATCAGAAATTTAGAGCTTGTTTCGGCGAAGCAACAACCAACATATACAAATAAAACTAACAGTAAATTTTTAAACATAAACATCTCTTTAGATTCTAGAGTATATACAACGAGAATTGCATTTATGTAACAACTTTTTTGATTTTAGGAAGATTTTTTTTGATTGTATGATTTCTAGAGTTTATTCGGATAGAAGGTTACCTACCTATTTTGTGTAGTACAAGTGATTTAAATTAGAGGTAGATTTGATAAAAAATAAAATAATATGAGAAAAATTTTACTATCAACATTGACATTATTGTCATCACTTGTATTTGCTCAAATAATTAAAGTACCTCCCGTAAAAAATATTTTTACATGTACGCCTTCACAGTATGTAAGTACTGGAGAATCAGGGTATTATTTTTATGATATGGGAAGTGCTGTGTTAGATTCTAATGAAATTACACAGACATTTGCGATCACTACTCCCGATTTAACAACTTTTGGGTCTGCAACTATTCAAGGACAAACCTATGAATATCCTTCGTCTTGCAATTCAGATTTTTATCCGTATTTCGAAATAGTGGAGGCAACATCTTCGTCTATAAAAGTTAAGTTTAAACCTGTTACCTATACTGTTTATAGTATAGATCCTAAAACCATGGAATGTAATCTGGCAGAACCAAGATTTGATAAGCTTATAGGTAATGATACAGTAGCAATTAAAATAGATTATTACGCAGCATCAACAACAGGGGCTGTAAAAGCAAAAGCATCTCCTGTGGCTTCATATGATTTGGTTGTAAAAGCTCAAAGTGTGGCAAGGGCTACTGGTGTTAATGACCAAACTTTTAGAAAAATATCTGTTTACCCTAATCCTGTAAAAGATATATTACATGTGGAGTCTGCGGTTGAAATTTTCGATGTTTTAGGAAATAAAGTGGCATCGGGTGAAAAAACAATTGATATGTCAACTATGACTAATGGGGTGTATGTGGTTAAATCTACTGATGGTTACAATAAAATAATTAAAGAATAATTTCAACCAATATCCTACTATGAATGAGTAAGCTTCAATGGTAACACATTGGAGCTTTTTTTTATATTTAATTTTAAATTTTATAAAGCTTATTTATTGTTGTAAAATTTTTGAATTTCCTATAATGAAATTGTTATAAACATAATTCCCCACGATTAAAATCGTGAGCTGATGCGAACGAGTGCATTGGTTGAAAGGATAAAGCCTTTAGTCCACGGTTTCAACCGTGGGATTTGATAAGTAATCAGAATCAGAATTTTTTTGGCAAAAGTTTTTTATATAACTTAGTTAAGTTTAAAATCTATTAGTTTGTCAAACAAATCAATTTATATATTTTTTAGATATAGGTATAAGATTTTATAATTTTGTACTTTTGCAAACAATTTTTATAAGAATGCATAATCAAGTTACGATAGAAAATATAGAAAAAGCCGCTCAAAGACTAAGTAATGTGGTGGTTCATACTCCATTGCAGAAAAATAATTTATTGTCAGAGCGTTATGGATGCAATGTGTATCTTAAAAGAGAAGACTTGCAAGTAGTACGTTCTTATAAAATTAGAGGGGCTTATAACTTTATCAGTACTTGTTCTGCCGAAGAATTATCAAAAGGCGTAGTTTGTGCCAGTGCGGGAAATCATGCTCAAGGCGTAGCTTATGCTTGTGCAGCTTTAAAAATCAAAGGGTATATTTATATGCCAAGTACTACTCCTAAACAGAAAGTTTCGCAAGTGCGTATGTTTGGGAAAGAATTTGTAGAGGTAGTGTTGATTGGCGATACTTTTGACGACAGCTATGCCGCATCTATGGAGTTTTGTACTCAAAACGGAATGAAATTCTGTCATCCCTTTGATCATCCAAGAACTATAGAAGGGCAAGGAACTGTTGCAACAGAAATTTTGAGTGATTTGCAACAATCTATTGATTATGTATTCATGGCCGTTGGAGGAGGGGGATTAATCTCTGGCGTAAGTACCTATTTCAAAGCAAAATCTCCTCAAACTAAAATTATAGGTATTGAACCATCTGGAGCACCAGCCATGTATGAGTCCTTGAAACAAGGAAAAGTAATTACCTTAGATCAAATAGATAAGTTCGTAGATGGAGCGGCAGTTAAGAAAGTAGGTGATAATACTTTTGAAATCTGCAAGAAAAATATAGATGATATGATCCTCGTGCCTGAGGGTAAAGTGTGTTCTACAATCATTCAGCTATATAATGAACAGGCTATTGTAGTAGAGCCTGCGGGTGCTTTAAGTGTTTCTGCTTTAGATTTTTACAAAGAGCAAATAAAAGGCAAAACTATTGTTTGTGTGGTCAGTGGTAGCAATAATGATTTAGGCAGAATGAACGAAATTAAAGAACGTTCATTAAACTATGAGGGTTTGCAACATTATTTTATCATTTCATTTCCACAAAGAGCAGGTGCGTTAAGAAATTTTCTAGACAATGTATTGGGTCCTAACGATGATATAGTAAGATTTGAGTATACCAAAAAAACTCAAAAAGAAAATGGTCCGGCATTGGTTGGTATAGAGCTGAAAGACCCAGCAGATTACGAACCTTTATTGAAAAGAATGGACGAACATAACATTCAGTTTACTACTATTAACGATGATCCTAACTTGTTTGGATTTATAATTTAAGATAACCCCTCCAAATTGAATATGCAAAAGGTGCATTTTATGCTTGCTAAAGCTGTGGTTGAAAATGTTGAAGAAATATTTAACCAAAATAAATATGCTGATAAGGTAATAGAAAAATGCCTAAAATCTCAGAAAAATAGAGGTGCTCAAGATAGAGCTTTTATTGCGGAGAATACATATGAAATTGTGAGGTGGTGGAGGCAACTTGTTTTTTTAAGTAACTATAAAGAATCTGACAAAATAAACTATTGGGATATACTTGCTACGCATTTGTATCTTAATAGTGGGTTTGTAGCCACTTGGGATACTACGACTAAGTTTAATCCCGAAAAAATAAAATCTTCTTTTAAGTTTGTCGAAAGTAATTTTGAGCTGAGAGAATCTTATCCGCATTGGTTGTACACACAACTAAACTCTGAGCTGAGTACCGAAAAAGTAGATAGTATACTTGTTGCTATGAATGAGCCTTCAAAAGTATCTATACGAGTAAATACGTTAAAAAATTCTAACGACGAACTAGCAAAAACACTCAAAACTATAGGTATATCTATCTCAAAAAGTTCATATAGTACTAATGGATTTGTATTGACAGAAAGAAGTAATGTGTTTAGTACAGAACCGTTTAAAAATGGATTGTTCGAAATACAAGATATAGGATCACAAGTAATAAGCGAATATCTAGATGTAAAGCCTGGTATGCGTGTGATAGATGCATGTGCAGGAGCTGGAGGTAAAACTATTCATTTAGCAGCTTTAATGCAGAATAAAGGCAGTCTTATTGCTATGGATTTGGAAGAATGGAAACTGAATGAACTAAAAAAACGTGCAAGACGAGCAGGAAGTAGCATAATCCAGACTAAAATCATAGAGAGTTCAAAAACTATCAAAAGACTTGAAAATTCTTGCGATAGGCTTTTGTTAGATGTTCCGTGTTCGGGTATAGGTGTTATTCGTAGGAATCCCGATGCTAAATGGAAGTTAAATAAGGAGTTTATAGCTAGGGTGCAACAAGAACAGGAAAATATACTAGACCAATACCCTAAAATGCTAAAATCTAATGGTATTTTGGTGTATGCCACATGTAGTGTTTTGCCTTCGGAAAATGAAAAACAAGTAGAAAAGTTTTTGCAAAAGCATTCAGGGGCGTTTGAATTGCTACAAATGCAAACGCTATATCCAGACAATCTGGAGACGGATGGTTTTTTTATGGCTAAAATAGTAAAAAAATAAAATCATAAGTTGTTTTAAGTGAGTGTTTTAGGGTTTAATTTGAAATTATTTTAATTTTTTTGAGGGCTTTTTTTTGTAATTCTAAAAAAAACACCTACCTTTGCAATCCCAATCAACAACAAGAGGTTGTGAAATAAACGGGAGATTAGCTCAGTTGGTTCAGAGCACCTGCCTTACAAGCAGGGGGTCACAGGTTCGAGCCCTGTATCTCCCACATTTATAAATTATTTTTAAGCCTTTGTGCTTGTTCGTAAACAAAACAAAACATCAAAGGGAGATTAGCTCAGTTGGTTCAGAGCACCTGCCTTACAAGCAGGGGGTCACAGGTTCGAGCCCTGTATCTCCCACATTATGAAAGCCTTACAGAGTTGTAAGGCTTTTTTTTTGTCTAAACTCCATATTAAAAAAGCAAAATCATTCAGAATAAAATAAAATAAATGTTATTTTTGAAGGTTTTAAATATATATAATTATTAAATGCGTACAGGAAAAGAACTAATATTGGCTACTAAACCGTTCACCGTAGAAGATAGGGCTCGTAGCTGGTTTGAGACAATTCTTACATTGTCGCTTATAGTTGTTGTATTGCTGTTGCTTCTTTTACCACAGATTCCTCTTGTAGCAAAACCTTTTCTGTCTGTAATATGTGGGCTTTTATATGTTAGGATGTTCGTTATTTATCATGACTATCAGCATCATGCCATTTTACAGAAATCTAAAATTGCTGAATTTGTCATGACCGTTTATGGTGTTTTTATATTGGCACCGCAAAATATATGGAAACGTTCTCATGATCATCATCATAATAATAACTCCAAGCTTACACTTACGGGTATAGGTTCTTATCCTACCATTTGCAAAAAAAGATTCTTAGGTCTTAGTGCTAAAGACCGAAACATATATCTGCTAAACAGGCATCCATTAACAATTTTCTTGGGTTATTTTACTTTGTTTTTTTATTGGTTAAATGTTAAATCATTTTTACAAAGCCCACAAAAGCATCTAGATTCTCTGGTGGCTGTTGTTTTTCATGTATTAGTAGGAGGGCTTATTGGTTATTTTCTTGGAGCTACTACATTGTGGGTGTCTTGGTTTGTACCTTTTTTCTTAGCATTCGCCATTGGGTCTTATTTGTTTTATAGTCAGCATAATTTTCCTGAAGCACAGTTTAAAGAAAATCAAGATTGGACATACGCCGAGGCGGCCTTAGATTCTACCAGTTTTATGGTGATGAATCCTGTATTGAATTGGTTTACGGGTAATATTGGTTATCATCATGTGCATCATTTAAATTCTCGTATTCCTTTTTACAGGTTAAAAGAAACAATGTACGCCATGCCGGAGCTACAACATGTAAAAACAACTACTTTTTGGCCTACAGATATTTATAAATGTCTCAGATTAAAAGTCTGGGATGCAGAACAGCACCGTATGCTTACTTTGAAAGAAGTATATGCGTGATTTGGTGAGTTGGTTTTGTTTCTAGATAATTCGAAATTCTTAGGTATATTAAACCGAATTAGAAATAAGACAAAATTATTTTCAAATACCTTTATTGCCTCAAATTAGGTCTTGAATTTTATATCTAACATCTTTAAGTCTATATGAGTCTGGTAGATAATTTCTATTTTTTTAATAATTACAAATTTTATATACATATCCAATCTTTTTAAAATATAATATATTAATTTAAAAAACAGGATAAAATTTATTGTGATTTTGTAGGTGTGAATTTTGCAAATTTTTTCCAACTTGAGTAAGTTTGATTAGTAAAGAATTTAATAATCAATTAGATAAATGGAAAAAGTTGAATTAAAAAATCAGACAGGCAAAGTGTATTGTACTATAGAGTATAAGAAAGACTTGAACTATGTTTACGCTAATTGGATTGGCTTTGTAACTGTAGAAAACGTTATGGAAGGTGCAACAAAAGTTTTAGAATTTTTTAAAACAACTAATTGTCCTAATTTTATTAACGATAATAGACAGCTCACTGGACCATGGAGAAATGCAAATGAATGGATTGAAACAGTTTGGACTCCCAAAGCTTTAGAATTAGGTTTGAAAAGATTCGCTTTTGTGGTTTCTCCTAATATTTTTGGAGAACTTTCTGCTAAAGACTTAGGAGTAAGACTTGATGCCTTAGGTTTTGAAATGAAATCTTTCAAAGATTTTGATGAAGCAGAATCTTGGTTGAAATAATTTTAATAGTATAAAATATACCCCCAAAATGGTGTTGTTTTATACTTGATTATGGATATTGGTCTTATTTGGTAAATATCTTATTCTGTATTTTTCCCTGAAAATAAACTTTTGAATTTATTCAAAAGTTTATTTTCTAAAGGAGAAAATTTTAATGTAACTAAAAACTATAACTAACTCATTGTATAAATAGAATCAGATTGCTCATATTGTATTGGGTGTTTTGATTCTATTATTTCAAACTTTTTATTAATATGAAATACCTCCCTTATAAATTTGTAAAAAAGGAATCTGTTAAAATTCTCGAAGATTCGGTTCTAAATCTTGAAAGTAAAGTAGAAAGAGCAAGCTCCCTAGTAAAAGAAATAGAAAATGGAAATTATGATTCTCAAATAGATTTAGCCAGTGAAGATGAAAATTTAAAAGAAGACAAACTAACCTCGTCACTTTTGAGTTTGCGAAATAAACTCAAAAGCTACGCCTTAGAAGAAAAACAGCGCAACTGGGCTACAGAAGGGTTGGCGAATTTTATAGATATTCTACGTTCAAAAAATGACGATTTAACCAATCTTACAGATAAAATTATTTCTAGCCTAGTTAAGTATATCAACGCTAACCAAGGAGCCTTATATCTTTTGAATAATGATCATGGTACTGAGGTGTATTTAGAAATGACTTCTTGCTACGCTTACAACAAAAAGAAATTTGTAAACAAAAAAATGAAACTAGGAGAAAACCTAGTAGGACAGTCGGTTTTAGAAAAAGATATAATTTACATTACAGATATACCACAAGATTATATTAAAATAACTTCTGGTCTTGGAGAGGCTCTTCCTGCAAATTTGCTCATAGTGCCATTGATTCTTGATGATGAAGTGTTTGGTGTATTAGAAATAGCTTCTTTTAATATTTTTGAGAAATACCAAATAGAGTTTGTTAAAAAATTAGGAGAAAGTATTGCTTCTACAATATCCAGTGTAAAGTCAAACATAAAAACTATCAAACTGCTAGAACAAAGCCAAGTTCATGCAGAAGAAATGAGGTCGCAAGAAGAAGAAATGCGACAGAACATGGAGGAACTTTCTGCTACGCAAGAAGAAATGCGAAGAAATGGCTATGAGTTGGAAAGTAGAATGAGGGCTATTGATCATAGTGGAATTGCGTCAATAGAGTTTGATCTTAATGGTGTAATTATCACAGCAAACGACTCTTTTTGTAAGCTTATGGCTTATACAGTAGAAGAGTTGAAAGGTCAACATCATAGTATTTTTGTTAGTAAAGTATTTAAAGAATCTTTAGAATATAAACAATTTTGGGAGAACTTAGCCAGAGGAATTGCTCAGCCAGGAGAGTTTGAGAGAGTCAACAAAAATGGCGAATCTGTTTATATACAGGGTTGTTATTCTATTGTAAGAAACCCTGATGGAACACCAAATAGGGTTTTAAAAATAGCAACAGACATCACAAGTTCAAAACTGCAATTGGTAAAACTACAAGAGCAAGAAGAAGAACTCAGACAAAACATGGAAGAGCTAAATGCCACTCAAGAGGAAGTGCAAACAATCCTTATTGAAGTGCAAAATAAGGAAGCTTTTATGAATAATCTGATAGATTCAACCTCTGACTCTATTACAGCGGTTGATAAAAATTATGTAGTAATTATAGCAAATGAACAGACGAGAGCTACTTATAAAGCAGTTGGGGTAGATTTTGGTCCAGGATTTAATATTTTAAATATTTTTAACGAGGAACAAAGAGAGGTCTATAAAAGTTATTATGATAGGGCATTAAGTGGGGAGTTGTTTTCGATTAATGAAGAATACAACCTTATGGGGCAAATAAGCCACTTTGCAATTACCTATTCACCAGTTAAAAATGGAAAAGGTGAAGTCATTGCCGCTGTTGTTTTTGCAAAAGATATAACGGAAACGATTAGTGCCAAAAAAGAAGTAGAGCAGTTGTTGCATGATGCACAAAGTAATGCTGAAGAACTACGTTTGCAAGAGGTGGAAATGAGAGCGTTTTTGAGTGAGTTAACTGCCACTCAAGAAGAAAATGCAAAAAACCTGAAAAAACTTGAAGAAAAAGAGATTTACATGAATAACTTCCTCAATGCCACTGACGACGGTATAGCTTCTGTAGATAAAGATCTTAATTTTGTGACACTCAATCATAAAATGATTGATTTTTTTACAAAGCTAGGTCGTAAGATTGAAGTAGGTATGAATGTTAGAGACGTGTTAAATCCAGTAAATATAGAACAACAACTAGCGGTTTACCACAAAGTGCTTTCGGGAGAATCTTTTGAAGCTACTAAACAATACGGAGAAAACATATTCAATATAAAATATTGCCCAATTTACAATAACAAAATTGAAATTACGGGCGTGTCTATGTTCTCTAGAGATATTACTGAATTTGCTCAAAAAGAATCATTCATTAACCAAAGAATGGATGAGTTGAGTAGTATATCTACTTTTGGTAGTTCTATATTAGAAAAAAATACTGATATTATTTTTTCTGTAGATAGCTCATTTAAACTTTTGAATTTTAATGCTTCACTTGAGAATTTGTTAGCTATGTCTGGTATTAAACCTACAGTTGGGTTTGAAATCTTGGGTGTTCTCAAAGGAAAAGAAGAACAAATTGAAAGTAAAAATTTGGCAAAAGCATTTAAAGGTGAATACTTTGAAAATATAAGTACTTTTGAATTTGGTGACTCAGATATTCTTTATTTGTCAAAGTATTATCCCAATATAGATAACAAAGGTCTTGTGACGTCAGTAACTGTTCAGATGCAAAACGTAACTATTTTTGCTAAAATTTTAAATGATCAAAAATTAAAAAATAAATAAGTTTTTAAAGTTTTTAAACAGTTCTCTAACTTTATTCATAATGTTAGAGAACTGTTTTTTGATATATTCTAAGTTTTTTTAGATTTAGAAAAACAATTATTTTACAGGCAGAACATCTACTTCCACCTTAAGCGACTGCAAACTTGAGCTAAAAACAATTCCTTTGAGCGGTGCCACATCAGAATAATCTCTTCCCCAAGAAATGGTAACATGTCTTTCTGCTGGCGGTATATTGTTGGTAGGGTCGTAGTCAAACCAACCGTGACCGGGTATGTACACAGAAACCCATGCGTGTGAGGCATCCGAACCTTGGAGTTTGGGCTTGCCGGGTGGCGGTAAAGTTTCTAGATAACCACTAACGTATCTGGCAGCAATGCCCATGCTTCTGAAACAGGCAATTGCGAAATGAGTAAAATCTTGACAAACGCCTTTTTTGTCTTTTAATACTTGAAATACAGACGTGTTTACGTTGGTATAGTTGGGCTTAAACGTAAATTCTTTATAAATTTTTGAACATAATTCTTCCACACATTTATATAGAGGTATCTCACTTTCAAAACAACTTTTGGCAAACTCAAACACGTCTTTGTTCCATTGTATCATGGGGCTTTCTATCAAATATTCAAGAGTTTCCACTCTTAAATCTTGATCTTCTTTAAATAGTTTTTGTGCTTCGCCAAAAGAAATACTTTGTGCTAAAGTTAAATCCATCGGGTTTTTGTGAACTTCCACTATGCTAGTAGCTACTATTTCTAATTTACTATGTGGTTGTTGAATAGAAAAGCTGTGTAAATTGTTGCCAAAATAATCTATACGTTGTAGAAGGTCATTTGTGTGAGGACTTACGTTTAATTTAAAGTCCCAACACTGTTGAATAGGTAAATTACGAGGTTGTAAACAAGCCAAACTATGACAAATGTTTACAATTTCTCCGTAATTATATATGGTTTTATGTTTTACTTTATATTTCATTCATTGTTTCGTTTTGAGAATTGTCTACCAAAGATTGCATACCTACCGTGTGTGTGAAATACATACTAGAGATGGCATTAGAAGCTTTTGCAACTTTTTCATATAATAATGAACAAAAATTATCAAAATTTTTCCTTTCAAAAGTTTTAGAATCATGCTTTACAAGTTCTGCTATATCAGCAAGTTTTACCATTGCAGAGGCTTCTAGTATGGCTTTGTCTGCAATTGAGAGTCTATTATTTTGTGTGTTCGTGTTAGGGAGTTCTTTTAAGATTTCTGTAATTCTATCTAAAATATTTACAAACGAATAAGGAAGGTTAGATTCAAACAAAACCATTTCTAAATACGGTGCAATTTTTACTTCAGACTTGTATTTGGATCTGTAGCTGATAAGTGAATGATAGTTGTATAATAGAAATTCTAAGATTTCATGTTCAGATTGTTCTTCGCTTTTCATATTTACACAAGATCTTATTTGCCCTATCATCAGCATGCATCTTTCTAGGAGTTTGCCTAGTTCTAGTAGTTGTAGCGAATATTCCTTAGACATGGTTTCATTTACGATGCCATAAAAAGTGAATAGTCGGGTATGTAATTTTTCTAAAATGCGTTGTTGTTCATATATAGTGATGGAGTTTTTCTTAGTAAGTTCATCTATAATGTTTTGAATAAGATCCACAATCTTCCATGTGCCTATTGTCAGTCGTTCCCGTACAGTGCTTACCGTGCGTAATAAAGAATATAAATTGTAAGCAATACTTCCCATTTTATTTGGGTTTGAAATCAAGTCTGATAGTTCCTCAAATGGATTGCTGATGTTATCTTGGTATTTTTCATCTAAAAAACCAGGATATGTCATTGTGATGTGGGTAATAGAAGCGAGAAGTGTTCGTATTTGAAGGTCTTTGTGAGTCCCTGTAGATATGGTTTGTGCATTAAGTGTATTGATAAGGTTAATAAGGGTACGTGTACATACCAATGTGCGCTCAGCATATCTCCCTAGCCAAAACATATTTTCTGCACTTCTACTAGAAAGTACAATGTCTTTTCTGTTGCCTATGGATAGTGATATTTTGTTATTGGTTTCGTCTGTTGGGTAATCTGACACCACCCATGTGTCTTTAGAAATACCACCGTATTGGCCAGAAATTATAAATTTATCTTTAATAGGAGAACTTCTCGTAAGTCCGCCCTTCATCATATAATAATCGCTGCCGTCAGCAACCAAAAACGCTCTCAATGCCGCAAACCTGGGTTCTATGGTATTGTTAGAAAAGGAAGGAGTGGTAGATAAACTCACTTCTTCTTGTGCAACAAAATCAGAAGGGTTGTTTCTAATCATTTGTACCAGGAGATCTTTTTCTATTTTGCTTAAATTTCTACCGTATACCGACCTGAAATTGTCTTTTCTGTTAGTTTTTTTGATGATTAATTTTTCAATATTGTTGGTGACAAAATCTAATTCTTTGGCTTGTCCACACCACCATGTAGCTACAGACGGTAAAAGTAATTCTGAGCCTGTCAAAAACAAAGAGGCATTGTTCATAAACGCCATAAGGCCGTGGTTTTCTAGAATACTTGAGCCTGGAGTATTTACAATCGAAACTTTCCCGCTACGCATCACTTGTAGAAGACCAGGAATTCCTAGTTTGGAGTCGTCTTTAAGTTCTAGTGGGTCTATGAAGTCGTCATCTACACGACGAATGATTACATCTACTCTGTGTAGGCCTTCAATTGAACGTAGCCAAACATAACCATCTCTTACCAATAAGTCGTCTCCTTGAGCGAGTGTGTAGCCCAAGTATGAAGCTAAATAAGCGTGCTCAAAATAAGTTTCGTTTTTAGGGCCAGGGGTGAGGTATACTACAAATGGTTCGTCTTTCATAAAAGACGGTAAGCTGTTGATAGACTGTTGTATGGCGTAAAAAAATGGTGATAATTTTGCTATGTTTCTGTTTTTAGACAGTTCCGGCAAGAGTCTACTCATTACACTTCTGTTCTCTAGGGCATATCCACTTCCAGAAGGTGCTTGTAGTCTGTTGTCTAATACCCACATTCTACCATCAGGGCCGCGGGCTATATCCGCTGCCAACATAAAAAGTTGTTTTTCAGATTCGAGCTTCAAATTCATACAAGCCCTGTAAAAGCCTAAGTTTTGAAAAACTAGCTCAGACGGTATGATTTTTTCTTTCAAAAGCTTTCGCTCTCCATATAAATCTTTCAGGATAAGATTGTAAACTTCGGCCCGTTGTTGCAAACCTCTTTCTATGATGCTCCATTCCGTGTCTGTAAGTAAAAATGGTATAGGGTCTAGTTCCCATTGACGATCATTAGAATCCGAAGCGTTGTACACGTTGTAGGTAACACCGTTTTCTCTTAATTTTCTTTTGATTTCGTCATTTCTAATATGTAATTCATTAAGACCTAGTTTTTCAAGAGCGGTAAAAAAACTTTCCCAGTAGGGTTTTACATTGCCTTGGGCATCTATTATTTCATCATAAGAAGTAATTTTAGTTTTGTATTTTTCTAATAATGTTGATGCTTTGGTCTTTGAATTCATAAATATATGTATTGCATTTTTTGTAAAAATAATAGATTGCCTTACAATTTAATAAACATCCACTTGACTATGAGCAAGTGGATGAGTAAGTGATTTTTTACATTTAAGCTCGTCTCCATTGTTTTCGTAAATCAAGAGTTGTAGGATATTCTGGATTTATAAGTTCTATAGGAGTATTTGTTTGTAAATCTTTTTTGTTTTCGGCTACAAATCTTGAAACATTCGGAATGAATTTTACAGGAACTGGTAATATACGGCTGTTAGTTGCTGATGGCGTATGTCCGAAATCCCAGTATCTTGAAATTCTTCTAGATTCGGCTTCGTAGCTATTGATAGGGTAGGTGTCGTAACTTCTACCTCCTGGATGCGTTACAAAATAAGTACAGCCGCCTATGATTCTATTGTTCCAAGTATCCACTACATCAAAAACCAAGGGAGCGTCTACTCCTATGGTTGGGTGCAATGCCGATGGCGGATTCCAAGCTTTATATCTTATTCCTGCTGCATATTCACTTTTGGTTCCTGTATTGCGTAGCGGCACTCTGCATCCGTTACAAATAAGAATATGTCTTTCTTCTGAAATACCACTTAATTTTACTTGTAGTCGTTCTAATGAAGAATCAACGAATCTTGATGTACCCACATTAGAAAGTTCTTCACCCAAAACATGCCAAGGTTCTATTCCTAAGCGTAGCTCCATTTTGATACCGCCAGAAATATTCACGGTTCCATGATGTGGATACCTAAATTCAAAAAATGGATCAAACCAAGAAATGTCAAAGTCATATCCCGCATCTTTGAGGTCGTTTACTACATCTATCATGTCTAAGTAGGCGAAGTGAGGGAGCATAAACTTGTCGTGTAACTCCGTACCCCAGCGTACTAGTTTTTGTTTGTAAGGGTTTTTCCAGAATTTTGCTACCAAAGCACGTACCAAGAGCATTTGTACTAAATTCATGTGCTTATGTGGTGGCATGTCAAAGGCTCTAAACTCTAACAAGCCCAATCTGCCCGTGGCTGAATCAGGAGAGTAAAGTTTGTCTATACAAAATTCTACTCTGTGGGTGTTGCCTGTGATGTCTACAAGTAAATTTCTAAAAATTCTATCTACCATCCAAAACGGAATATTTTCGTTTTCTGGTATTTGGCTAAACGCAATTTCCATTTCATAAAGCCTTTCGTCTCGACCTTCATCTATTCTAGGAGCTTGGCTAGTCGGACCCACAAATGGACCCGCAAATAAATAACTAAGTACGGGATGGTGCTGCCAATAGGTAATTAAACTTCTGAGTACGTCTGGTCTACGTAATATTGGGCTGTCTGATGGGGTAGCACCGCCAATAGTTACGTGATTGCCTCCTCCTGTGCCAGTATGGCGGCCGTCTACCATGAATTTTTCAGTACCTAATCTTGATAAAAATGCTTCTTCGTACAAAGAAGTCGTGTTGTTTACCAGTTCTCTCCAGTTTGCACTTGGGTGTATGTTCACTTCAATAACTCCTGGGTCTGGCGAAACTACAAGTTTCTGCATTCTGTAGTCAGAAGGTGGAGTGTAACCTTCAATTCGTACGGGGATTTTTAATTTTACTGCAGTAGCTTCTATAGAAGCTAACAAATCTAAATAGTGTTCTAAATAATGTAACGGCGGTAAGAAAACATATATGATTCCGTCTCGTTCTTCTACACAGATAGCTGTTTTGATTACGTTTACATCATATAGCGGAGTTTTTTCTTTGGCTCTTTCTGCGGCTTTTAGTTGTTTGGCAATAATATCGTCATCTTCATCAGAATCATCAGCTATGTCTGAGCTGTAAGGTGCTTCATAGTTTTTATTTATTTTGCCATATCTGTCTGACACTACTTTGGCGTAGTTGTCTAGAGGAGGGAGATTTTCAAATAAACTACGTTCTGGGTGAATTTCTCTCCTGTTTTTAGAAACATAAGCGAGAGATTCTAAGGGTAATCTCATTCCAATTGGAGAGTTGCCAGGTATTAAAAAACAATGATTTCTCCTGAAAACCCATTCACAACTGAACCAATTACCACCCGCATAATTCCACTGTACAGGTAACGTAAAACCTACAGGATTGTTAAATCCTTTTTCTAAAACAGCAGCTAAGTTTCTACGTTCTGTAGGGTCTGCCAGATTTACATCTAAAGGGTTTAGGTTGATTGGTATTCTTCCTTCTTCTAATGCATAATAGATAGGGTCTTCATACACAGGGGTAATATTTTCTGTGGCAACACCAAGGAATTTGGTAAGCTCCGTCATGAACAGTTGAGCATGGCTTGTGGTGTAAATGTTATCAGACTCTTGTGCCATATACGACTCATTACTCCACATAGGAACACCGTCTTTTCTCCAATATAGTGCATATTGCCAACGTGGATAGGGCTCACCAGGGTACCATTTACCTTGGCCAAAATGTAAAAAACCACCATGAGCAAATCTGTTTTTTAATCTAATTGCAAGGTCATAGGCAAGTTTTCTTTTTAGAGGGCCGTCAGCCGCTGAGTTCCATTCTGCCGATTCCATGTCGTCTATAGATACAAAAGTGGGCTCACCGCCCATAGTCATACGTACATCGCCTTTTTGTAAATCCTCTTCCACTATATCTCCAACTTTAAGGATTTTCTCCCATTGGTCGTCGTTATAGGGTTTAGTAACTCGTGGGTCTTCGTGTATTCTAGTTACGATATTGTGAAACTCAAATTCAGAATCACAGATATCTCTAGCTCCTGTTACGGCGGCAGCACTTCTGTAATGTGGAGTACAACAAAGTGGTATGTGGCCCTCTCCAGCAAATAACCCAGATGTTGGATCTAGACCTATCCAGCCTGCACCAGGTATGTAAACCTCCGTCCAAGCGTGTAAATCTGTAAAATCCTTTTCTGGACCAGAGGGTCCGTCAAGAGATTTTATGTCAGCGGTTAATTGTACCAAGTAGCCAGAGACAAATCTTGCCGCAAGACCAAAATGTCTTAATATTTGCACAAATAACCATGCAGAATCTCTACAACTACCCGTAAGTATACTTAAAGATTCTTCACAGTTCTGTACACCTTCTTCCATTCTGATATTGTATTTAATCTCAGAATGTAATTGCTGATTTAATGCTACTAAAAAGTCTACAATTCTTAATTCTTTATGTACCTTGTTTTTTTCTACCCATTTTTTTAATAATGGCCCTGATTCGTCTATTTCTAAATAAGGTTTTAGTTCTTTAAGTAGCTGATCGTCATAAGTAAATGGAAAGTTTTCGGCATATTCTTCCACGAAAAAATCAAATGGATTTATTACTTCCATTTTGGCGATTACTTCTACCTCCACTGAAAGAATATCTGTTTTTTCGGGGAAAACCACACGGGCTAGGTAATTACCAAATGGGTCTTGTTGCCAATTTATAAAATGATTTTCTGGAAGAATTTTTAAGGAATACGCTTCTATTGCTGTTCTTGAGTGTGGTGCAGGACGTAGTCTAAAAATATGTGGCCCAAGATTGATGTGTTTTTCGTATTTATACTTCGTTTTGTGTGAAATGGCTACTTTGATTGACATATATCCTAAAAATTAATACTCATATTTTATTTTATGAACTAAAAATAAGTAAAAAAAACTATGTTACTAAACAATATTTCAATTTTAAGTATTATTAAATGAATATCAAAAATAAGTATTGTTATAGTACAATTTTCTAAATTATTATTAGGGTCTCTAAAACTTAAAATTGATGAATTATATTTATTATTAATATCTTTTGAACTAATATTTTTTTTGATTAGTTTTAAACTATATAAAAACAGTAGAGATTATGAGTTTAAGATTAGGAGACATCGCACCAAATTTTACGGCAGATACCACAGAAGGTAAATTAGATTTTCATCAGTGGTTAGGTACTAGCTGGGGAGTGTTATTTTCGCATCCTGCAGATTTTACACCCGTATGTACAACAGAGTTGGGTACTGTAGCAAAATTGAAGCCCGAATTTGAAAAAAGAAATGTAAAAGTGATAGCTTTAAGTGTAGACGGAGTGGCGTCTCACAATGATTGGGTGAAGGATATAAATGAAACACAGGTATGTTCTGTAAACTTTCCTATCATAGCTGATCCAAATTTTGAAGTAGCAAATTTGTATGATATGATTCATCCAAATGCAAGTGATAAATTTACTGTTCGTTCCGTTTTTGTTATTGGTCCAGATAAAAAAGTAAAATTAATAATTACATATCCAGCCTCAACGGGTCGTAATTTTGATGAGATTTTGAGAGTGATAGATTCTTTACAATTGACTGCTAACTACAGTGTAGCTACACCTGCAAACTGGAAAGACGGCGAAGATGTAGTGATTGCTCCTGCAATTAAGGATGAGGATATTCCTGCAAAATTTCCTAAAGGTCACAAGAGAATTAAGTACTATCTACGTACTACACCTCAGCCGAACAAATAATAAAAAAGCTCCAGATTTTTGGAGCTTTTTTTATATGTTTTCAAATAGAGTTCCCACCACACCAGGAGGCTTCATTCTTAGGTGTTTGTAGGCTAATTCTGTGGCTTCTCTGCCTCGTGCTGTTCTTTTTAAATAACCTTCTTGTATCAGGAATGGTTCGTACACTTCTTCTATGGTTTCGGCTTCTTCACCACAAGCGGTAGCAATAGTGCTCAGTCCCACTGGGCCGCCTTTAAATTTGTCTATGATAGTGAGAAGGATTCGGTTATCCATTTCATCTAAACCATTTTGATCTACATCTAGTGCTTCTAGTGCAATTTTGGCAATAGGTACGGTTATGGTTCCGTCGCCTTTTATTTGAGCAAAATCTCTTGTTCTGCGTAGTAAATTATTGGCTATACGTGGCGTTCCTCTACTTCTACGGGCTATTTCGTAAGCTGCTTCTTCGTCTATGGGCGTGTCTAGTATTTCGCAAGAACGCATCACTATACTGGTCAATAATTTGCTGTCGTAATATTCTAATCGTGCATTTATTCCGAATCGAGCACGTAAAGGAGATGTAAGTAAACCAGAACGTGTAGTAGCTCCTATTAATGTAAAAGGATTTAGGCCTATTTGTACAGTACGTGCACTAGGGCCACTATCTAGCATGATGTCTATTCGGTAGTCTTCCATGGCAGAATAAAGATATTCTTCTACTATGGGGTTGAGTCTGTGAATTTCATCAATAAACAAAACGTCAAAAGGTTCAAGATTGGTAAGCAAACCCGCGAGGTCACTAGGTTTGTCTAGAACTGGGCCAGAAGTGATTTTGATGTTTGCTCCAAGTTCGTTGGCTATTATATTTGATAAAGTGGTTTTTCCTAAACCTGGAGGGCCGTGTAGCAATACATGGTCTAGGGCTTCTTTTCGTTTTTTGGCGGCGTATACAAATATTTTTAAATTTTCTACTGTTTTGGCTTGCCCTGCAAAGTCGTCAAAAGAAATAGGACGCAAGGCTTTGTCAATTTCTTTGTCAGAATTGCTTAAATTATCTTTATCTCCTTTTAAATAATCCTCTCTCATTATGCTAGACTCCTCTTTTTTAACAAATATACTAGGTCTGTATATAATTACGAATTTTTTAAAGGTTTCAAAAATATAAATTTTACTGTATCTTAGAGGTATGAGTATGAAGAAGTCGTCAGTTAACGATCCGGTTTTGTTAATGAAATGGCAAAATTTGCAAAAAAAATTAGCTGATTTGTTAGGCAAAAGACCAGATACAAATGCGATGTTGTTTCTAGTTGGTATACAGGAGCTTGGGCGTGGTTTTGGTAATTTTTCTAAAGAAGAAAAACAGGATTTAATGCATATTGCAACGTGCAAATTGTTAGAGCCGCTAGGTTATTATAAATACGTGGGGAATGATGCCGATGGCTGGCCTCATTATGAAAACTTGCAAGAATTGCCTCCTTTAGATCTCAAAGAACAAGAAAGTTTGTTACGTATACAGGCTATAGAATATTTTGAAGAAATTTACGGTAGTTTAGAATAGAGTACAAACCTTAATTTGTACTCTATTTTAGGATGTCTAAACTTGATCTCTCCAGTTGGCTCTGTCGCTTGCAGGGAATTTCCATGGAGCTTGGTTGGTTTCTAAGTTAGAGAACATAGCATTCCAAGAGTTTGGAGCCTTAGACTCTTCCATAATATTGTATCTTCTCAGTTCCAGAATTATTTCTAAAGGATTGATATTTACCGGACAAGCATCAACGCAAGCGTTGCAGGAAGTGCAAGCCAATAATTCTTCAGAGCTTATGTAATTGTCGGAATTAAGAAATTTTCCGTCGTCCACCCATTGCCCAGTTTTATCTATTACATTTCCTATCTCTTCAGCACGATCACGCGTGTCCATCATTATTTTTCTTGGAGATAGTTTTTTGCCTGTAATGTTAGCTGGGCAAACAGAAGTACAACGGCCACATTCTGTACAAGTGTAGGCGTCCAGAACGTTTTTCCAAGTTAGATCAGTTACGTCTTTTGCACCAAATCTAAGAATTGTAGATTCAGACGAGGTGTTTTCTGTAGCCAAGCCCAGCATAGATTTTACCTCTTCTGTTACTTGATCCATGTTTTTGAATTTGCCAGCTGGCGATAGGTTAGAAAAATAGGTGTTTGGAAATGCTAATATGATGTGCAAATGTTTTGAATATGGTAAATAATTGGCAAATGCTAATACTCCCAAAATGTGTATCCACCAGTAAAATCTTTCCGCAAAATGTAGTGAGGTCTCTGACGCATTAGTGTACAATTGCGATAAAAATCCACTTATTAAAAAGTCTCCCGTTTGTGTGTAGTGTGCACTACCAAGATGTTGCAATGCCAAGTCTGCAGCATTCATATTTAAGAAGGCAAACATTAACACAATTTCAAGAGTTAAAATTAAATTGGCATCTAACAAAGGCCAACGAGTAAGTTCTGGTTTGTGGAATCGGGCAATATTTAAAATATTTCTTCTCACAAGAAACACGGCACACCCAACACTTACCGCAACAGCAAAAAACTCAAACACGTTGATCATTACTGTATAAAAATTACCTAAAACGGCAAGGAATACACGATGAGTCCCGAAAATACCGTCTATTACAATCTCTAACATTTCTAGATTGATTATCAAGAAACCTAGATACACAAATAAGTGTAATAAGGCGGGTATGGGTCTGTCAAACATTTTCTTTTGACCAAAGGCAATCAAAAACATTTTCTTAACACGCTCAGTGGTATCACCTTTTATCTCGAAAGCTTTACCTAAGTGTATATTTCTATAGATACGCTTGACACTTTTGCTCAGGAAAAATCCTGCAATGGCCAAACAAACTGAAAATATGACTTGTGAAATCATAACCCAAAAAATTTAGAAACTTATGGCGTATAACGTAAAAATATACTAAGGGTTGGGAAAAAAGTAGATATTATAAGCGGGTTGTATTTTTGTTTTTAAAATCAACACCTTGGTTTGTTTTGTAGTTTACCAAGGTGTTGGATGGGTTATTAAATGATATTATATTTTTTGCCTAAGTGTTCTAGTTTGTTTAAAACATAATCTAATTGTTCAAAACTATGGGCACTCATGAGACTTATTCTTATTCTAGAGAGTCTTTTAGGAACCGCCGGATACAACACAGGATTTACATATATATTGCTTTCATGTAATTCTCTGCAAATTTCTTTTGTAATGTTGTCGTTGCCAATTATAATAGGAAATATGGCTGTTTCGCAATTTCCTATGTTGAAACCTAAACTCAGCAAGCCAGATTTGAAATAGATAATGTTTTGCCAAAGTTTGATTCTGTGTTCTGGCTCTTCTTCAATTATGTCCAAAGCTTCCAAAACCGCAGCTACTGTTGGTGTGGAAATTGCCGCCGAAAACATATAAGATCGTGCATAAAAATTGAGTAAGGTTATAATTTCTTTGCTGCCCGCAACAAACCCACCAACAGCTCCTAATGCTTTTGAAAATGTACCCGTTACTATATCTACTTTCCTTTGTAAGTTAAAATGTTCTAGTGTTCCGTGTCCGTTTTTGCCTAAAACACCTGTGGCGTGTGCCTCATCAAGCATTATAAGTGCACCATATCTACGAGCTATTTCTACTATTTCATCTAGTTTGGCTATATCACCTTCCATAGAATATACACCGTCAATTATTACCATTTTGGTTCTGTATTCAGAATGGTTTCTAGCGAGTATTTGTTCTAGAGATTGTGGGTCGTTGTGTTTGAAATACTTTAAGTTGGTGTTTTTACATCCATCTATGATGCTGGCATGGGCATACATATCCACAATAGCTAAGTCTTTATTGTTGAGCAGAGCCATGATGGCTCCATAATTGGTGCCAAAACCTGAAGAAAACAACATGGCACTTTCACAATATTTAAATTTGGCAATTTTTTCTTCAAGTTCTACGTGCAATTCTGTGGTTCCTCCTAGCAAAGGTGCACTACTAGCACCTACACCATATTTTAAAATGGCATTAATACTTGCTTTTTTGAGTCTATTGTGGTTGCATAGGCTCAAGTAGTCGTTTGAGGCCATATAGATCATGTCACGTAAGCGGCCATCAGAGTTGCAAATAATTTGTCTGCTACTCCCAGAGGCGTCAGTAGCTACTCTTTTGTAGTTAAAATGTTTTTTTAGGGTAATGTCATCTATAAACTTTTGGAAATAAGAAGCTCGTGACAATACATCATTTTCTGCAATTTCGAAAAAATCTGCAAGAGACTGTTCAGTGGAATTTATAAGCATAAAAAATTGGATAAAAAAAATATTAATTTTAAAAATGTATAGTTTAAAAAGTGTGTAAATGTAAATAATTGTAAACTGTTTTTATAACTAAATTAGTGTAAAATAGACGTATTTATGTAAAATATCGAATAAAAATAGTATATGATGTTTAAAATTAAATCTTAATGTTTTAACATATAAATTGTATTTTATTTATAATAATAGTTTTTAAGGTTTAAACATTGTTATAAACTTTAGAAATAGTATATTTTTGTAGGTAGAAAATCTTAAAAACTAAAATATATGCGAATTCATTATTTAATGCACCATCCTGATGAGGGCTTAGGAAGCATACAAGAGTGGGTAACTCAAGAAAATGTAACCATTTCCGTAACTAAGTTTTATGAGGATTTTTACTCCTTACCTCAGTTAGAAATGTTCGATGCACTTATTATCATGGGTGGGCCTCAGAGTGTGTATGAAGAAGAACAATATCCTTGGCTAAAGATAGAAAAACAATTTATTGTGAATTGTATTGACGCTGGGAAAAAAATAATTGGAATATGTTTAGGCTCTCAGTTTTTAGCTGAATTATTAGGAGGGAGAGTTTATGCAAATGCTCAGAAAGAAATTGGATGGTTTGATGTAACATTTACAGATTACGCCAGAGATACCATATTTCCAGGATTGCATACCACCAAAGTATTCCATTGGCACGGAGATACTTTTGAATTGCCACCACAGGCTATGTTGTTGGCGTCTTCAGAAGCTACCAAAAATCAGGCATTTATTTGGAAAAACCAATGTTTGGGCTTGCAGTTTCATTTTGAAGTTAATGAAAAAGCAATCAATGGAATGAACTGTGCCTTTGATCACGAACTTGTGAAAGCTCAGTATGTACAAACTGACGTAGAAATTAAGTCGCAAATTCATTTAGTGAAACAAAACAATCAACAAATGCATGATTTACTGTCCAACTTTTTAAAACAATAAAATTGCCACCAGTAAAAAAAGATTATAAAAAACTAATTGAAAAATTAGATAAGAAGTTAGTATTAAATTGGTTGCCTGATTTGCACGATCAGGCATTCGAAAAAATCAATTGTCTAGAGTGTGCAGAGTGTTGCAAAAACTATTCTCCTACATTTAATACCACAGATATAAAAAGAATCACGAAGTTTCTGAAAATGAAAGAAGGTGATTTTGTGGAAAAATATTTGAAGCTAGATAAAGAAAACGACTATGTGGTAAAATCTAGCCCGTGTCCATTTTTAGGAACAGATAATTATTGCTCTATTTATGAGGTAAGACCCAGAGATTGTGAGCATTTTCCGTATACAGACGAAGACGTGTTCCTGAAAAAGAAAAATTTAACGTACAAAAATTCCACATTTTGTCCAGCTGTACAAAGCGTGTTAGATACCATTGAGGTTAAACTGAAACAGTTAAAGTAAATTTCGTATCAATTACTTGTAATTTGATGAATAATTGTGTTTATAGACAAAGTCTTTAATGTTTGGTATATAAATTGAAAATACAATTTAAAATATTTAAATGGAATTATTTATGAATTGTATAGCCATGGAAGATGAATTATTGTTTGTTAAAAATTATTGTAAAATTCAACATTTTAAAGAAGCTAATATCATATATATGGAATTGATTGGCGATTTTAATGTGGATCAATATAAAAAAATGTATAATACTCTTTTAGAGTTTGTTATACAGAATGAGTCTAAAGGTATAGTTGTGGATCAACGAAGAAGTAATGGCTCAGATATGGAGATGAGAAACTGGCTTATTATGAGTTATTTGCCAAAATTTAAGAAAAATGTTGTGGCTTTTAATTCAGATTTTAAAATAGCAGGAATAAGCACAGATAGAGTTGGGTTTAAGAAATATATAATTGAATTTATGCTTGATAATGTGAGACTTATCACTGGTCTAGAGTTTAGAATGTTCGAGTCAATTGGCGAAGCAGTTAGTTGGATAGAAAGTTAGTGTGTATGTATGTTAAATTTAGTTCAAAAAGCTGTCAAGTAAATTGATAGCTTTTTTGATTATAAAGTTATCTGGATTTTAAAGTTATCTTTTGAACCTGAAGAAAAACTAATTCACAAAAGTTATAGTTTAGTGAGTTCGTCAATAATTGTATATTTGTATGGTCAAATTTGCAAATAATGAGTGAAGAGCTAAATGAACCTCTCGAAGGAACCTCTGGAGAATCCTTACAAAGTGTAATTCCCGTTTCTGGATTATACAAAAATTGGTTTTTAGATTATGCTTCCTATGTAATTCTCGAAAGAGCCGTTCCTTACATTGAAGATGGTTTCAAACCGGTACAACGTAGGATTTTACATGCCATGAAAGAAATGGACGATGGTCGATTTAATAAAGTGGCAAATATCATTGGTTCTACCATGCAATACCACCCTCATGGAGATGCGTCTATAAACGATGCCATTGTGGGCTTGGGGCAAAAAGATTTATTAATAGACACACAAGGAAACTGGGGCGATGTGCGAACGGGCGACGGTGCCGCCGCTGCCAGATATATAGAAGCTCGCTTGTCTAAGTTTGCACTAGATGTGGTTTTTAATGAAGATACCACAGACTGGCAAACCTCCTACGATGGCCGAAAAAGAGAACCAGTTACTTTGCCAGTAAAGTTTCCTTTGTTGCTAGCACAAGGAGTAGAAGGTATTGCGGTGGGGTTATCAACCAAAATTTTACCTCATAATTTTTGTGAGCTTATAGATGCATCTATCAAATACTTAAAAAATGAAGAGTTTGAGTTGTATCCAGATTTTTTAACTGGAGGTTTTGTAGATGTTACTAACTATATGGACGGACAAAGAGGTGCCGGACGTGTACGGGTAAGAGCAAAAATAAAAATAAAAGATACCAAAACTTTATTGGTTACCGAAATACCCTTTGGTACCACCACTGGTGCATTGATAGAGAGCATCATCAAAGCGAGTGAAAAAGGTAAAATCAAAGTAAAGAAAGTTATAGACAATACCGCCAAAGATGTAGAAATTGAAATACAACTACAGCCAGGTACCTCTCCTGATATTACCATAGATGCCCTGTACGCATTCACAGATTGTGAAATGTCTATCTCACCAAACGCTTGTGTGGTAATAGAAGACAAACCACATTTTATTGGTGTAAGTGATATTTTGAGATTGTCTACAGACAACACCAAAGAGCTGTTACGCAGAGAACTTGAAATTAAAAAAGCAGATCTTATGGAGAAAATATTCTTCTCTTCTCTAGAGAAAATATTTATTCGTGAAGAAATGTATATAGATTTCAAATTGTATTCTGACAAACCTACACTTTTCCAATATTTGGATAAAAGATTTGAGCCTTTCAAAGAATTATTTTACAGAGAAATTACAACGGAGGATTATGAGAAATTAACTCAGATTCCGATGATTAGGATTACCAGATTTGATGCAGCCAAAGCAGATGAAAAAATGAAAAGCTGGGACGACGAACTCAAACAAGTAATTCATAATCTGAAGCATCTCACAGATTTTTCTGTTAAATATTATGAGAATTTATTGGCAAAATATGGTAAAGGCAGAGAACGGAAAACTGAAATTCGTAAGTTTGACCAGATCAACGTAACCGCCGTAGCAGCCAATAACGAAAAATTATATGTCAACAGAAAAGACGGATTCGTGGGCTTTGGTCTCAAAAAAGATGAGTTGGTGCAAGAATGTTCAGACATTGACGACGTTATTGCCTTTACGGCTTCAGGGATTTGTAAAATTGTTAAAATTGCTGAAAAAACATTTATTGGTAAAGATATTATTCATGTGGCGGTATTTAAGAAAAATGACGACCGCATGGTGTATAATATGATTTATCTGGATGCTCTTTCGGGGAAATCTATGGTGAAGAGATTTCAGATAACAGCCATCACTAGAGATAAAGAATATGACCTCACCATGGGTAACAAAGGCAGTAAAGTGCTTTATTTTTCGGCGAATCCAAACGGCGAAGCCGAAGTGGTTGCCGTAACACTAACTCCGTCGTCCACTGCTAAAATTAAAATATTTGACTACAACTTTGCAGATTTAGATATTAAAGGAAGAAATTCTCAAGGGAATACGCTTACGAAATATCCTGTTAAGAAAATTGTGCTGAAAGAAAAAGGTAGATCTACTCTTGGGGGTATTGAAATCTGGTATGATGAAATCGTAGGTAGATTAAACACCGAACAGCGAGGAGAGAAATTAGGCGGTTTTCAGGCTGATGATAAAATATTGGTTATTTATAAAAATGGTGAGCTAGAACTTACCAGTTTCGAACTTACTAACAGATATGAACAAAAAGATATTTTCTTGCTAGAGAGGTATAAGCCTGAGAGAGCAATTACGGCAATTCATTTTGATGGAGCAAGCAAAAATTATTTTGTAAAAAGATTTAGAATAGAAAATCAAGCTTTAAATAAAAGGTTTTTGTTTATAGGCGAAGCTAAAGCTTCTGAGTTAGTTTTGATAAGTACAGCAGAAAGCCCACAAGTAGAATTAGAAGTACTCAAAGGCGTTAAGAAAGAGCCTGATACATTAATTGTTGATTTGGACGTGATTGTGGATGTAAAAGGGTGGAAAGCAATGGGTAACAGGTTGTCTCAACATGAAGTGAAGAAAATAAAACTGTTAGCTAAAACTGAATCTGAAGACATAGAAAAGTCAAGTGATGATTTAGGGGTAGGAGATAGTATAGATTTGTACGACAAATCTAAAGACCAAGATCAGATGACATTGTTTTAGAAAAAAGCCACAGAAAATTTCTGTGGCTTTTTCATTATGACCTTTAAATATAAAATAATTTTATAAAACTGATATCTAGTTTTTAACAACTTTGAAAGACTTATTGTTGATTTTAAGGGTATACATTCCATTTTTTAGGTTTTCTACAGAAATAGATTCTGTACCACTTGTAATGTAATTTCCCATTAAATCATACAATTGACCATATCCGTTAAAATGTATAAAGTTTGAGCTTGGGTTTGGATAAACTTCTATGTTCTCAGAAGTTGAAGTTTCGTTTGCTTCGGTAATGTCAGTAATTAACGAAGTCAGACTATGTGGAGTACCACCATTAAGATATAGGGCTTCTACTTCTATTTCATTCAGTGCTCTGTTGTACCAAACTATTTCGTCAAAACTTGCTTTTGCATATTTAGAAGCAACAGGAGTAGTGCCAGACATGCCACCACCAAAAGTTAAGAAAGTTGCAGCAGTTGTTAAAAAGTTGGTAGATACATTGGCGTCGTTGTTGTACTCAGAATAAGTAGAAGTAGGTGCTACTACTTGGGTGCCGTTAATGTAAACCGCCGCTATAGACGCATTAGAAAGTCTTGTGTAAACCACAGTAAGATAATCCCAGCCGTTGTAACCTACCATGCCAGAACCCCAAGTTTTAGTACCCGTCCATATCGAACGATCGTCTTGATAGCCCATTTCGCTAAATGCACCATTTTTGGCTCTACAATAATAATTGCCAATTTCAAAATAGGTTGCATATTGGTTTATTTGATTTGTGGCAGTAACGTTGCTGTTTTTCTTTATCCACATACCAAGAGTGAAAGTACCCGTTGGATTAACACCAGCGAGTGTTCTAAGAAGCTGAGCGTCATTTGTAAGTGAAATGGCTTTTTGGTTTTTACCTGCTATGTAATTTTCTGTTGTAGAAGTACCTGCAATAGATAAATCATTAGCTCCTGAAGTAGTTAAAGAATCTTTAAGGTTGCCGTTTAGAGGCCAATACGCTTTAAGATTGTTTCCTGATACAGTACCTCTGTAAAAATTTGTTTTAAGAGCAGTAATTTCTGTTTGAGACAATTCTCTGTTAAATACAGCCACTTCATCTATATATGATTTACTGCTTTTGGCCGTATTAACATCTGTGATAGTTCCAGAAGTGCCAGTAAGTAAAGTAAATGCATTGTTGTCGTATTTAATTGGTGCTCCTAAAGATAAAGTACTTGATAATACCGAGTTGATATATAAGTTTACTGTATAATTAACAGAGTTGTAGGTAATTACAAAGTTAGTCCAAGAAAAAGCTCCTGTAGAACTTGTATAAGTACTTGTATTAGGAATAGGTGATCCTGCAACTAAACCTTCTGTTTTGTAAACATCAGAAGAGTTTTTTGCACCAAATTCCAATTTGCCCATTCCAAGACCTGAGTGGTTTACTCTTAAAAATAACGTTCCACCTAGTTCAATAAGAGTAGGATACGTAGATGTGTTGGTTGCTTGGGTGTTTTGTGATGTGTTTAACGCCCAGAAGCTTATAGTGAAATTAGATTTTAAAAGTAACGAATCTGAGCTTGTGGTATTGATGAGTGCACTTGCGCCTCCTATACCTTGGAAACAGTTTTTGTAAGCTCCGCTAGTTGTTATTGTTGATACCCCACCAGTAGGTACTGTAAGTCTTACATTTTTTTTAACTATAGAAGTTAATGAGTCGTTGTCAAGTCTGAAATAGTGTTTGAGACCTTGTGATGGGAACTGTGCCTGAGCCATAAGGCTAAGTCCTAGTAATGTTGTAAATAATTTTTTCATAAAAACTTAATTGATGTTATTCAATAATTATATCAACAAAGTTAGTTTCTAATGATTAACTCTGTACCCCCCAAAATAGGGGGGAAGGGTGTTTGAATGGTCAGAATTTAAAAATTTGATGTATGAATTATGGTGAAAATTTGAAAAAATATTTTTTTATTTTATATATATTAAGTTGTGTTGATGTAATGTGCCCTAACAAAAAAGCCCATCAGAAATAAAAACTTTTTCGATGGGCTTTTTAAGGGTTTAACTTCTGTTAGCTTTCTTTTTTATAGTAAAGTTTATAATAATTCAAGCCCTGAACTTCATCAGTTCCTCTTTCTACATATTCTTTATTACCGTGTATGTAAATATGAAAGTTCTTGTCTAGTTTGATAATACTTTTAAGTATTTTTTTGTTCGACTTTACGGCTTGTTCAGAAATGTCAAATTCGTCGTGAATCTTTACTTCGTTCTGTGCTTGATAATCTTCTTTGTAGTTGTGAAATAAATCTATTATTTCTGGTTGTTTAATAACCTCTCTTTCAAACTCTTTAACATCAAATACTTCTTTGTCTGTAAAATACTTTTGAGATTTATTCAGAAAATCTACTTCGTCTGCCCTAGAGGTTTCATACACATCACTTAATTTCTCTTCGAAGAAATTTTTGCAGAATTGCATATAATTTTGTGTGTGAATGTAGTCGTTTTCTATGAGCTTCAGGCCTAAAAAGTTTTCTTTCCAATATTGAGCCTCATCGCCTTTGCTTACCGTGTCTACTATACAAGCTTTAAAACCATTTTCATAATCAATATTGAAAATCAAACAGCCTTTATCTAGTTTGTTTATATTGATTCCTTCTTCATAATTAATCTCATAATTATCCTCTCCAGGATTCACTCTAATAAACGTTTCTTTGGTTTCTGATTTAAACAAGCCAATAGCTTCTACCACTTCATGTCCAATTTTGATACCGCTAATATGAGCTACGTAAAATTCACCTGCTTTTATTTTAGGGTGTTCAGAGCTTTCATATAAGATTTCTGTAAGCTTTTTACTTTGATAATGAAAAGATTCTGGCGTGTTGAAAATGTCGCTAACAGTAGCGTATACAAGGTTCAAAGAAACATCTGTATCATTATAAAAATGATAATAATGTGGAGTTTTGAACGGAGTAAGAAAATATTTACTTATAAGATGCTTAAGGGTGTCATCGGCTATATGAAGAGGGTTTTCTGTAGTAAAAAATCCTTCTTCGGCAAATCTGTTACCTACATGATGAACACTTATTTCTTCAAAAATTGCTTCTGAAGTATCCAAGAGCATTTGTGACATATACTTTTTATTTCTTCAAAATTACACATTTAAAGAGATATGTTCCAAATACTGTTTTTTATAAATACCCTAATTAATGGGTATAAATAACATAAGACATACAAATCAAAAACATGATGATTGGTAAAGACATGTCTAAAACCAAGGCCACAAATTTACTTCTTGAGTTCATAATGCAATTATTTGAAAATTTATATTTCAAATATGAATAATCAAATTGGTGTAATTTTGTTTCAATTCTGTAGGAATTCTGAATAATGGATTTTTTTTCTAAATAATGGAATTATAAAATCTATTTAAGAATTTAAAATAATAATTAATTTTGCTTAAAAATTGATAATGAAAGTAAATATAAAAAGAATCAACGATAAAGTTAATTTGCAAGCAAGTAACGAAGAAGGTCAATCTATTGTCATGGATGGTTCTCCTGCTATAGGAGGTGAAAATTTAGGTATGAGACCTATGCAGGTTTTGTTAGCTTCTTTAGGAGGATGTAGTTCTATGGACGTAATCAGTATTTTAAATAAACAACGTCAAAATATTACTGATTATGAGGTGCTTATAGATGGAGAAAGAGAAGTGGGAGTGGAGCCTAGTCTTTTTAGAAAAATCAATGTGCATTTTGTATTGACAGGAGAAAATCTAGATGTTGAAAAAGTAAAAAGAGCAATTGATTTGTCTATGACGAAATATTGTTCCGTAGTAAAAACTTTAGAACCTACTTGTAATATTACGTCTACTTTTGAAGTGAAATAATTGATAAATACGTAACAATCTATGAAATAGTTGTTGCGTATTTTTTTTAAGAAAATAAACATTTATGGTATATTGTTTGTTGATTAAATAGTAAAATTAATGTCTTATATGTAAATTTGCATTTAATGACACTAAGTAAACTATCAACATTATGCTAAAAAAGTTTGTTTTTCTATTTATATTAGGTTTTGTTTCTTACATACAAACCTTTTCTCAATGTGTATCTACGGGTACTATCACGACTGATGTGGTTTGTTCTTCGGGTATAACACTTACGGGTAACCTTACCATTAATTCTGGGGTTACGGTAACAGTGCCGTCTATTTCGGTAGGTTCTAATTACATTTTAACCGTAAATGGTAATTTAATTATTACTAACAATACAAATGCTTTAGTTCAAACTTCTACATCTTCAATGGTTTTAGGAAGTAATGCATATGTATCTATTGGTACGTCTGGTAACTCTGCAACAAATACAGTGTGGTCAATAGGTAAAGATGTAGGGTTGAATTTTGCTTCAGGTTCATTTGTTGAAGTAAACGGAAAAGTTAATTATAATGATGGTAATACTATCAGTTCTGTTAGAGATTTAAATGGTGATATTTTAATATTAGGAGATTTAACTTTTGGTAATAATAATGGAAATATAACAGGTTCAGGTTCAATTCAAGCAACAGGGACTGTAACTCAACCTTCTGGTCAGCCTGTTAGTGTTTATGGTTCTACATCTTCTTCAAAAACATATCCAGTTCCTAATGGGTGTTTAACTATAGGTAATATTACCGCTACTCCTAGTTCTGGAGCTTGTCCGTTAACTGTAATCCTCCCTATACCACCTGCATTGACTTTTGAAGCTAACGAGGGATTACCCCAATTTGAAGTTTTTTGCTAAATTTACCTAGCTCAAAGCAAGGCCGATTTTAAAACTGTTGCATAATAGCACGGGCGCAATCCTGGTTGAGATGTGTGTGATGACTTCAGTGGTGGTTTAGTTGCATAACTAAAACCCCGTTCAGAATATTTTCTTTCCAAAAGTACATCTCCTTTGAGCTATTTTATTTACAATTATTTCTAAAAAACTATGGATCAAGACACTCAAAAAGTTTCTATGGAAATTGTGCATCCATTTGCTGCGGGAATAGACGTGGGCAGCCGTTCGCATTGGGTGGCAATCGGTCAAAAGCCAAGTGACATCAAGGAATTTGGCGTTTTTAATGAAGATTTAAAAAGCCTTACAGAATGGCTTATGGAGCACAAAATCACCACTGTGGCCATGGAAAGTACAGGTACTTACTGGCAAAGTTTGTATGCTGTTTTGGTGGCCAATGGCTTGGAGGTTACTTTGTGCAATGGGAAGTTTACCAAAAACATCAAAGGTAGAAAAACCGACATTCAAGATTGTCAATGGATACAGAAGCTTCATTCGATAGGACTGTTGACCAGCAGTTTTTTACCAAACATGGACACGGAACAATTAAGAACCTATTGCCGCCACAGATCCAACTTGCTAGATATGGCAGCTTCTACCCAAAAGAAAATGCAAAAGTATCTGCGGTTGTTGAATTTGCGCCTAGATGTGGTTGTAAATGACATTTGTGGCCTTACGGGGCTGTCCATCATTCATGCGATTTGTAAAGGCGAAACCAATCCAGAAAAATTAGCCTCCTTACGCCATTCCAACTGCCGAAAATCGGAAGCTGAAATAGCCAAAGCCCTGCATTCCAACGGACGCAAAGACTACCTATTTGCCCTAAGTCAAGAAGTGGAAATGTATGAAATACTTCAGTCTAAAATCACACAATGCGACCTTGAGATAGAACGGATATTGAACACCATCATAGACAAAGACGAGAACAAAAAGCAACATGATATTGAGTCCAAATCCCACAAAAGAATCAATAAGAACACCCCCAAAAACATAGATCTCAACAAGATTGGTTATCAATATTTTGAAGGAGTAGATTTGATGGCCATAGAAGGATTTAGCTTTTCAACACTATTAAGCTTGATGAGTGAAGTAGGTCTGGAGGGTATCAAGAAATTTGGTACGGCCAAACAATTTTCTTCATGGCTCAGACTTACTCCCAACAATAAAATTAGTGGGGGCAAAGTATTATCAAGCCGTATTCCTAAAGGCAGTAATCGCTTAAAGATAGCCTTGAGAAATGCAGCCAATGCCATAGGAAATCTAAAAGAATCGACCCCTTTGCGGGATTTTTTCCAACGAATAAACTTTAGAAAAGGCAGAGTGTCAGCCGTAAGTGCCACCGCAAGAAAACTATCGGTCATTATTTGGAATATGGTGGTGAAAAATATTCCCTACCACAACCCACACGAATATTTGTACCTAGACAAAAAAAGAAAAATGGGCTTAGTAAAAAGAATTCAGAAACAAATTGATAAATTTGCTTTGACTAATCAGGATTTAAATCTACTAACTAGCTGATATTTAGATGCGAAAATTTACGTTAGTCAGAACTACTATGAGTGTAACTCCGGGTGGTACGGGTACAGGAACATTGACCTATCAATGGCAATACTCTAAAAATGGTTCTGGCTGGATAAATTTATCCACTTCTTCAACATTGTCTAATACTGTTGTAAACGCAAAAACTAGTTATAGGGTAAAAGTCACTCGTTCAGCAGGTGGTACTGGTTGTGCTTCCTCTGTTAGTTTTTATTCCAATGTACTTACTATAACTCCTACTGGTTTAGTTGTGCCCACAGTTTCTTTAAGTTCATCTTCTTCAAATTTATGTAATAACAATTCTGCAACAATTACTGCAACTACAACCAATACTGGTAGCGGAACACTTTTATATACATTTTATAAAAATAGTGTTGCAGTGCAATCTTCAAGTTCAAATACCTATTCGAGTTCTACATTTGTAAATGGAGATGTAATTAAGGTTGTAGTTAAAATAACAAATGGGTCTTGTATATCAAGTAGTTCCGCAAGTTCTTCAAATTTAACATTAACTGTTAATTCATCTCCTACAATCAGTTCTCAGCCATCCTCAACTCATGTGAATTATTGTTCTGGAGCTACTGGTACTAATTTATCAGTAACAGCATCTGCAGGTTCGGGTACAATATCAAAATATGAGTGGTACAGTAATACAAGTGCATCAACAACTGGCGGGACGCTTGTTGCGACAAATAATTCGACATCAACTACAAATACGTATGCTCCATCTACAGCAACAGCTGGAACTTTATATTATTACGTTATAGTTACTAATTCAAACGGATGTACAGTTACTAGTGCATTATCAGGTGCTGTCACAATTACCGCAGCTCCAGTATCAGGTACACTTAGTGGTACTCAAGCGATTTGTAGTAACGGAGTAAGTACTTTTACATCCACAACTTCAGGCGGTACATGGACTTCTAGCAATACATCAGTAGCGACGATTAACAGTTCTACAGGAGTTATTTCCCCAGTAGCAGCAGGTACAGCGACAATGACGTACACCGTAACAGGAACAGGCGGCTGTTCAAATGCTACAGCTACAAGAACTGTAACCGTAAGCACTGTTCCAACATCTGGAACATTGAGCGGAACCGCAACTGTATGTAGCGGAACAAGTACCAATTTAACAGCAAGTATTATAGGAGGAGCCAGTCCTTATACTGTAGTTATTACAAACTATCCAAGCAGTCCAGCAACGAACTACACGAGTGGTTCAAATCTAAGTGTGAGCCCAAGTGCAACTACTACCTATACATTAACATCTGTAACAGATGCAAATGGCTGTAGCGTAACAGGCTTAAGCAGTGCAGTAACAGTAAGTATCCCAAGTGGGAATTACACTTGGACAGGTAATGTAAACACAGGCTGGAACGTAGCCGGCAACTGGTGTGGTAATGCAGTGCCAACATCAACAGATAACGCTACTATAGCTGTAGCAAGTAATCAACCGCTTATCAGTGGCTTTACAGGTAATGTAGGAGATCTAACGATCAATAGTGGAGCAAGCCTAGAACTTAGCAGTACAGGCCAATTGAATGTCTATGGCAATTGGGTTAATAACGGCAGCTTCACGGCAGCTTCAGGAAGCAAAGTAAGCTTTAAAGCAAGCAGTGGTGTACAAAGTATAGCAGGAACTACAAGTAAAGACATCTTCTATAATTTAACCAAAGAAGGAAGCTCAACATTGTTTTTAGCCAAAGACATAGAGATTTCAGAAGGCGGATTGCTAGACCCTAAATCAGGGATTATCAATATGAACAGCAAAGAAGTACGACTAAAATCATATGTAGACGGCAGTAATTTTGACAATACGGCATCTTTAGGAGTAGTAGGAGCGACTCTACAAAATACGAGTAATTTTGTAGCGGAGAGATACAACGCAGGAGGTCATAGAAATACAAGATACATCTCAGTACCAGTACAAGGAGTGGCTATATCAGATATTATGAATAGCAACGTGTTTATAGCAGGTCCAGCATCAGGAGGTTTTGATGTACCCAACGTAAGCACCTCAGCGTTCAAATACTACATAGAAAACAGAAGTCCAGTTTTAGCCAAAGGCTGGTATCCATCTACAAGCAAAACAGACGTTTTAGAATGCGGAAGAGGCTTTAGTTTATACATAGGCGGTTATTACAACAGAACTACCTCTGTTTATACCTTAAACGCACCAGTAACTATCAACTACAAAGGCGTACCATTTACAGGAACAAAAACCTTTAGTTTGTCATACACAGCAAGTGCATCACAAGGCTGGAACTTACTAGGTAACCCTTATGCTTCTGCAATAGATTGGGATGCAGCACTAAATAATGGTACCAATATAGACGATGCATATTATACTTGGGATCCAATATTAAACGCATACTACTCATATGTAGCAGGAACCTCTTCAGATGGTAGAGCTAATGGTAATATTATCTCAATGGGTCAAGGTTTCTTTGTTAAAGCCAATGCCGCATCACCGAGCTTCTATGTAACAGAAAGCACAAAAGTAAGTTCTATAAGTGCGAAAACGAACTTCAGATCAGGAGTGGTAGACTATGTACGCTTAAAGATAACAGATGCACAAGGTAACATAGACTATGTAGTAGTAAGAGCAGACGATGTAACAACAGGCTTTGCGTATAAATTGAGCAATCCAAAATTGAACTTCTATGCGAAGACGGATGTAAGTGCCAGCACGATGTATTCGATAGTACAAGCAGGCAGCACAGCAAGTTTATATGTTCCGTTATACATAGAAAATACCACAAGCACCAACAACTACAAAGTAGAAGTGGTGACGGTATCAGGAGGCTTTAATGCAGACGGAGGAATCTATTTGAAAGACCTAAGTACGGGTAAATCAGTACCAGTAGTAGCAGGTAGTGTGATGAATTTCAGTTCAGACGGAACGATACAAAGACTAGCATTAGCAAGAACGGCAGAGACTACGGTGATAACCTCAAGCACAGACGAAACGTTTAGCAATATTCACGTATATCCAAGTCACTTAAAAGACGGAGAAATGCCGGTATTGACGAGCGGTACTAGTGATATGAAACAAGTACAGATTCTGAATTCAGAAGGAGTAAAAGTAGGAGAGACGCACCATCATTCGCATCATTTTACCTTACATGCCTTCAAAGATTTGCCAGCGGGTATGTATGTGGTTAATGTGATTGTAAACAATAAATCACATGTGTATAAAGTGGTGAAGTAATAATAAAATTAAAATCCCCGTCGTAAATAACTTCGGGGATTTTTTTATTAATTTTAACTATGTTTTATATTTTATCAAAAACTTTTTTTTATATTTTAATGCCCTTTACGTGGGTTTTTATTCTTGTTTTTCTTACATACTTTTCCAAATCTCTGAAAGTTAAAAAATGGTCATTTTGCTTGGTTTTAGTATTATTATTTGTTGGCTCAAATAAGTTTCTAGTGAATTATTTGTTGTATTCATGGGAAAGTCCAGTAAAACAATTTTCAGAAATAAAACCCAGTTATGAATATGGTATCGTTTTAACGGGTGTTACCTTACAGAAAAGTCCTGATGATAGAGTGTTCTTTCAAAAAGGAGCAGACAGAGCTACACACACTTTGCAATTATACAAAAAAGGAGTTTTGAAAAATATTTTAATTACGGGTGGCAAACCAGGAATAGTTGAATATGGAGAATCTGAAGCAGAAATATTACGTAGATTTTTTATAATGGCAGGTGTACCTACGGAAAATATTGTTTTAGAAAACAAAGCCAAAAATACTTTCGAAAATGCCCAGTTAACAGCTGAATTATTGAAAAAAAAGTCTGTTAATACAGATAACCTTTTGTTGATAACTTCTGCCTTTCACATGAAAAGATCTGAAGGGTGTTTTAGAAAAGCTGGATTGAAATTTGACACTTTTCCAGTAGATTATTACACCCAAGAACCCAAAATGAAAGATTTGTTTCTGATGCCAGATATTCAAAATTTCGCAAACTTTTCATTGCTTATACATGAAGTGCTAGGGTACATAGTATATCAAATAACTGGTAAATTATAAGATTTATTTGAAAAGAAATCCATTAGGGATTAATCCAACGTTGTAGGAATTAGTAAGAGTTCCTTGGCTGGAATATCTATACACTGTTCCGTTTTGAACATAATCTTTTGCATCTGAAATCCAAATTTCTGAAGTTTTAGGATTTATGCTCAACCCATAAAGTGTTTTTTGGTCAGCATTAATAATCTTGGTTTCAGGATAGGTATTTTCATTAACACTCATTTTTTTAACACCAGCATCAAGCCAATATAAGGTGTCTTTGTTTGAGTTTAAGGTGAGCTTTGACGAATAAAAATTACTTTTTGAAGTAATGATAGTTTTTTGTTTGTTAGATAAATTTATTTTGATGAATGAAGAGAATTCTTTGTTGTCTGAATTTCCATCACAACTCACCCATAAGTTTTTGTTTTTATCACATATAACTTCATTCGGACTTGTATTTGTAGAGATACTATCAGTAATAAGGTCGTTATCGCAATCTATTTTATAAATCTTTGATTTTTGTTTGTTACTAACCCAAACATAATTTTTGTCAAATGGATCCATTGTGAAGTTTTCTGTCCATCCAGCACATTTGATATAACTGTGAATATGTAAAGGATTTAAAATCACAATTGCAATTTTATTTGCATATAAGTCTGATACATATATTTTATTTTTTTGAGTATTGTAAATGTATCTAGGGCTTATAAGGCCAGTAAGTGTATTTGTTTCATTAAATGCAGAATCTGTAATGACAATTTTGTTGGAGTTATTTAATACCCAAAAATATTGTTGATTAATGAGAGTTACGGATTGTAAAACATCGCCTAATTTTTTTTTATTTTTATTATAAAACACATTATTACTAGTTGTGTTTGAATCGGTATTGATAATGCTTATGTCAGAATTGTTATATGTGAAACCACCTTCGTTTAAAACTATTACATTTGGGTTTTTAATAGTAGGGCTTTCTGGTTGAACCTTAGGTTGTTTACATGCGAAAAAATAAGCCAACAGTAAAAAAGATAAATAAATATAAGATTTCATGAAAATAAAAAAAGCGGTGTTTAAACCGCTTTTTAGTTATGCTATAGACTCTAGTTTGTTAATTCTGATGATTTTTATGGCATCCAATAATCTAATTACAGGATAAGATGGGTCAAACTCAAACCACTGTGTTGCAAACTTTAATCTTGCTGCATATTTGTGGTGGTTATTTTGAAATAATTCTCCACCAAGTAAGAAATCAATTGGTAGTGAATTTTTTGATTGGTCATGATTGTCAAAATTTGCATAACCATATTTGTGACCACACCAGTTTACAATTGCTCCATGAACAGGACCCATTAAATAATGGATTGGTAATAAGAAGTATAAATACCACGCATCACCTGCAAAATAAATGTAAAATAAAGAATATAAAACACCCCAAGTTACTCTGACCATCCAGTTGTCTGCGAAAGTATCAAATGCTTTCCAGTCTGGTAAGTTTTTTTCATACTTTGGTTCAGGAGCTGTAACATAGTTAGCATATCCTTGATAGATTGATTTCGTTTTCCACATCATAGTAAACAAATTGTCTGTATGGTGAGGAGAGTGAGGGTCGTTTTCTGTATCGCTGTATTCATGGTGCATTCTGTGCATGATAGCGTAAGCTCTAGGAGATAAATATGATGATCCTTGAGTAATCCAAGTGAACAAATAAAAGAATCTTTCCCAGAATTTAGTCATAGAAAACAATCCATGTGCTGCATATCTGTGCAGAAAGAATGTTTGAGAAAACAATGATAAGTACCAATGAAGTACAAAGAAAATTATAATAGCAGTCATTTTTTATCGTTTTGCTTATGTTGAGTAATGATTTCCTTAAATAATGTTTTTGAAAATCGAACGCAAATATACGTTAAATTTGTCTCTTAATGAACATGAATTGAATTAAATTAATTCTATGATGTGTAAAAATATTTTTTTCTGTTTACTATTTTGGGGAATATTTTTTTCTCATGCTAAAGTTCATTTGTTAAAAGTTGGACATGGAGCCAATTTTTTTATGCCTTTAAACATGTATGCATATCAGGGAGATACACTCAAAATTATAAATTATACCAATAAAAATACATTGTTTTTTTCTGGTGTGATTGAAAATTCTATTTCATTACTGTTTAAATCTGAACATATAATTTTACTAGAAAATGATGGAAACTTAGAAATTACTTCTAGTTTGTATCCTCAAATAAAAGCTAATATTGTGGTCAAGAGTAAGAAAAAAGTTTTGAAACCTTTTTTTAACGAAAGTACCACAAATGATATATATGATTTTTATATTGGGAATGCCATATCAGAAGAAGTTGATGTAAAAGTTGTTGATATTGTGGGTAAAGTAATATTGGATACTAAAACATATTTGAGTGGAGGTCGAGGAAAAATTAGTCTTAAAAATATAGCCAAAGGGATATATTTTGTTAAAATTTCAAAAGAACATAAACAGCTGTATTTTCAAAAGATATTTAAAAGTTAGTATGAAGGTCAAAATAAGTGAAAGTTGGGAAAAAGTTTTGAAAGATGAATTTGATAAATCATATTTTGAAGATTTAGTCAATTTTGTTAGATCAGAATATAAGAATTACGAAGTTTATCCGCCTGGCAAACAGATTTTTTCTGCTTTTGAGTTGTGTAGTTTTGAAAATACTAAAGTTGTAATTCTTGGGCAAGATCCGTATCATGGAAAAGGTCAAGCACATGGTTTGTGTTTTTCTGTAAACGACTATATTCCTTTTCCGCCATCTTTGGTAAATATTTTTAAAGAATTAAAAGACGATTTGGGCGTTGAAATACCTCAAAGTGGTAATTTGGAAAAATGGGCTCAGCAAGGTGTTTTGTTGTTAAATGCAACTTTAACAGTGCGAGCTAATGAAGCAGGATCTCATCAAGGTAAAGGATGGGAACAATTTACAGACTTTGTTATTCAGCAAATTTCAAAGCTTAAATCTAATGTCGTTTTTATTTTATGGGGAAGTTATGCCCAAAAAAAGACGTCTTTTATTGATGATAAAAAACATTGCATTCTAAAAGCAGTGCATCCTTCTCCATTGTCTGTTTACCGAGGTTTTTATGGTTCAAAGCCTTTTAGCCAAACAAACGAATATTTAAAAAGTACATTTCAGCAACCAATAATTTGGTAGTTTATGTAACAAACTCTGATACTTTTTTTTCTTTTTTATAGGAATCAATTACAATGAAAGCAACCAAATAAAATGGTAAAATTGGGATTTTGTAACGAACAAGAGTACCGAAATTTGCACTACTCAAGCCTATTACTGCCCCATAAAACATAGAATAGGTGAGGCAAAATAGTACAAATGGATTAGAACCTATTATTCCTAGAGTTTTAAAAATTCCTACACGGTATAGTGTTCTGGCCGTAAATACGATAAAAAAGAAACTTTCAAGAGCGGCCATCATCATATTTATGTTTTTTGACTCCCATGGATACGGTCTAAAAAACGTAACCCAAATAGCTTTTGGGGCTAAACTTGCAGCATTTGAAACACTACCGTCCATTTCTCCAATGTCATAAGCTGAACCATTTTGATTTTGTGCTACATACAGTAAGAAATCTTTAGATACTTTGATACTTTGAGTGATTTCTTCTGCCCTTGTTACATCAAAATAGGTGTCTTTGGTAAATCTGGATAGGAACACAAAACCTAATGAAAAAAGTATTACAAATATTATGGGTCCATAGATGGTTCTACCAAATGAACTTTTTACTTTTTGTATTCTCGAAAATATAATCCAAATAAGTAATGAAGGCATTAAAGCTACTAATACAAAAGGCTTTACGTTCATCAAAATAATGGAAGCTGCCGCTAACAAAATAAAGCTTTTAAGTGCTTTTTTCTTTAAAAAAATAACATGAACTGCTGCATAAAACGCCCAACCAATGCCACAAACTAATAAACTGTCTTTCAAAATTCCTGATCCCCAGAAGATTAAAGAAGGTAAGAAAAAACAAGCATTAGCAATTTGTTTTTCTAAGTGTGGGTATAATGCTCTGAATGTTAAAAACATATGCCAAATACCGTTGAAGCTAAACACTGCAAAAAATATAGCACTTGCGGTGTAAGTGTTGAAACTTAGTAGATTAAAAATGCCCAATACTCTTACCACAAAGTAAGATTGGTAGTCTCCCCAGCAAAATATATTATGATAAAAAGGGAACGTGTCTTCATCTATTTTCATGGATAAAAATACCATTTTGAACCAAGCTATTTTAGATTGATAAAATACGTCTGCCAATCGCTCTCCATCATAAAAATAGGTACTAGTATCTCCTCCGCCATAATAAAACTGGTAAATTACTCCCAGCATGATTCCACTAAAAATTTTAGCAAAAAAGGCTCTTATGAAAATAGGTTTTAGGTCTTTGTTTGGTACAAATTTTTTAAAATAGAATATAAGTATACCTATTACAAAAAGGTATGCAGGTGTTACTACCAAATCTTTATATCCTAAAAAGAGTCCGAGAATCATAAACTTATGGTGCAAAAGTAAATTAAAATTTACTTTTTTTTTAATAATTCCATAATTTTGAATTCTTGTTTTAAAAAAGAAATGATTTCTGAAAAAAGTACAGTAAAAGATTTGATTGTAGTAGGGGATAAGGTTTTAATTAAACCAAAGTCTCAGAATGAAAAAACAAGTTCTGGTCTGTTTTTACCTCCAGGAGTGCAAGAGAAAGAAAAAATACAATATGGTTATATTATAAAAGTTGGTCCGGGATATCCTATTCCCATGCCTCAAGAAGACGAAAGCTGGAAAGATGAAAAAGTAAAATATTTACCACTTCAAGCACAAGTCGGAGATTTAGCTATATATTTACAAAACAATTCGTTTGAAATAGTATACAATAAAGAAAAATATGTAATTGTGCCTCAATCTTCTATATTATTGCTAGAGCGAGACCCAAATTTATTTGAATAATGAAAATATTAAATTTATCAAAACCTCAATCGCCCATAAAGGCAGAAATTAAACTGGTTTCTTCAAAAAGTGAAAGTAATCGTGCATTAATTATCAATGCAGTAGGAGGGAATCAATGCCAATTAGATAATTTGTCAGAAGCAAGAGACACTCAAACTATGTTGAGATTGTTAGCTTCTACTGATGAAGTGTTAGATGTAATTGATGCTGGTACTACCATGCGTTTTCTAACTGCTTATTTGTCTATGAAGGGAAGTAATAAAACCTTAACAGGTACAGCCCGCATGTGCGATAGACCCATAGGAATTTTGGTGGATGCACTTAAAAGTATTGGGGCTAACATAGAATACGTTCAAAAAGATGGTTACCCTCCTTTGAAAATAAGTGCGTTTAATTATAACGGTAACAATAAAATCAAAATTAAAGGAGATGTGAGTAGCCAATACATTTCTGCTCTTTTAATGTCTGCACCACTTTTGCCAGATGGGTTGTTTCTTGAGCTAGAAGGAAAAATTTCTTCTAAACCTTATATAGAAATGACACTTGACCTGATGAAACATTTTGGTGTGAGTTCTACTTGGGTAGATTCGCAAACTATTCACGTACCTAAACAGCAATACACTGCGGGACAGTATACTATAGAATCTGACTGGTCTGGAGCGAGTTATTGGTTTAGTATTGTTTCTCTTTCAGAAAATGCCGAAATTGAATTACTCGGGTTAAAGAAAAATTCTCTTCAAGGAGATAGTGCAATTGTGGACATCATGACTGATTTAGGCGTAAAATCAGAGTTTACAGAAAGAGGAGTATTACTTAAAAAGTCTTCTGTGGTTACTCAAAAGCATATTGATTTCTCAAATTGTCCAGATTTGGCACAAACCGTGGCTGTTGTTGCGGCTGCTCACAAAGTAGACCTTACTCTAACGGGTTTAGAAAGTTTAAGAATCAAAGAAACGGATAGAATTGCAGCCATCCAAAACGAACTAAAAAAGTTTGGTGCTGACATGGTAGAAGAAAAAGATAATTTTTTCAGAATAATAAATAAGGGAGAATTCTTTGCTCATAAAAATGTAGTAGTAGATACGTATGACGACCACCGTATGGCTATGGCTTTCGCTCCATTGGCATTATTAGGTGATTTACAGATTGAAGAACCTGATGTTGTAAAGAAATCATATCCAGGTTATTGGAGAGATCTTGAAAGTATTAATTTTAAAATGGAAATTAAATAATAAAAAAAACCACTCATAAACTGAGTGGTTTTTTTTTATTGTAATTTTAGTAAATAAAAATAATTTTCAGAAAAATTTGGTTTGGTAGCTTTCATTAAGATTGTATTACCACAATTATCAAAATCTATTTGGCCAATGTTTCTACTAGGATCTAGTTTTGCCCCTTTTGTCCATTGATTATTTTTCCATATTTTGAAATAGATATTTTTGTTGTCGTACTCGTTTTCATAAAAGTAAAATACGTTGTTGTTGAGTTCGTACAACCAATAAAATCTTACTTTAGCGTTATTAAGTTCTTCATCATTTATCAAACTCCATTTTTCTTTATCAAATTTGTAAACATACGGTTGTTGAGTTCCATTAAACTGCACTTTCCCTAGATATAAATTGTTACTAAAGCTATATAATTTATTGCATCTAAGTTTGTCTTCTTTGTCTTTATAGGCATACTTCCATTCTTCCCATTCTTTGTCCCCTTTTAAATTTAGTTTATATGTTGAGTGGGGTTTGTTGGAATAGTAATTTAATTTCAAAATTAATTCATCTCCTAAGCAGATCAAATCGTTTATCTCTTCACCATTGCCTACGCCTGTTTTTGATAAAGGACTCCATTTGTTGTTCTCTAAAACATAAACATTATTGTTTTGTGGTTTATTGGTTTCTGAACATAGTAAATAAATTTTGTTATGGAAACAATACGATTTTAATGAATAAATTTTTTGAGGTAGACCTGGTAAATTTAAATTTTCCCATTTGTTTTGAGAATACTTACATACTTCTATTCTACCGTTATTCTTTAATCCAGTAAAATAGATATTTTCGTTGTCGTCACAGATAAAATTCATATTTGTATTCGTGTTCAAATAGGAAGTGTCTGAGAATACTTTAGTACTTTTTTCCCACGTATCATTATGGTATTTTATGAAAAATGTATTGTATGAATTGTCGGTAGCAAGAACAAAGAAATTTTCTTTTTTATCTGATATTACTCTGAAATTACTGTATTCACTGAAATATGCAGGAACAGTAACATTCTTAAGAATAAATGTATTTTGATTTTGGGTAAAATATATTTTGTTGAGTAGCAGACAAAATATAAACAGCAAAACAGAAGTGTTTTTCATGAAAAAGGGATGTTTTTGTTGCGAATTAACAAAAACATCCCTTTTAAATAAAGTTATTTTTAATGTTATTTTTCTAAATGCTTACGCCAGCCTTTAGATTCTATTTCTGCAATAGTTTTTTCTACTTTGCTTGTTTGATCTTTTTTGAATTTAATCAAATTTAAAGCAACAAAAGCGTCAAAAGTTCCAACAATTTGTGCCGCAAGAATACCCGCATTTTTAGCACCGTCAAGTGCCACAGTAGCTACTGGAACGCCACCAGGCATTTGCAAAATTGACAAAACAGAATCCCAACCGTCGATAGAGTTTGAAGATTTAATAGGAACACCAATAACGGGTAAAGTGGTAAGAGACGCCACCATACCTGGTAAATGTGCTGCACCACCCGCACCTGCAATGATAACTTTCAGTCCTTTATCAGCAGCTTCTTTAGCATAAGAAACCATTCGCTCGGGTGTTCTATGAGCAGACACTACGGTAAGTTCATATTCAACACCTAGTTCTTCCAAAACTTCGGCAGCTTGCTTCATAACCTTGAGGTCAGAATCGCTACCCATTATAATACCTACCGTTGCTGGCATTTTCATTATGCTATTACTTTAATAAGTGATTTAACAGTGTTTACTTTCTTTTTCAAAAGTTCTAGATTTTGGTCAACAACAGTAATGTGCCCCATCTTTCTGAAAGGTTTAGTGAATTTTTTACCATATAAATGTATAAACACACCTTCCATTTTTAAAAGTTCTTCTAGCCCTTCATATTTGGCAATTCCACTATATCCTTCTTCTCCCAAAATATTTACCATAGCAGAGTTCGTGTTAGATAGAGTAGAACCTAATGGTAGATTTAATATGGCTCTTAAATGTTGTTCAAACTGAGACGTATAGTTAGCTTTGATAGTATGATGCCCAGAATTGTGAGGTCTTGGAGCTATTTCATTTACCAAAACTTGACCATCTTTTGTCACAAACATTTCAACAGCTAAAATACCTATAATTCCAAGTTCATTTGTAACTTTTAATGCAATTTCATTAGCCTTAGTCACTATTTCTTCAGAAACACTAGCCGGTGCGAACAAATATTCCACTAGATTTTTCTCTGGATGAAACACCAATTCTACCACAGGGAATACAGAAACTTCACCTTTTTCGTTTCTTGCAGTGATAACAGAAATTTCTTTATCAAAGTCAATTAGTTTTTCAAGTAAACTAGGAGACTCAAATCCTTTTTCTATATCAGCAGCATTTTTTAGCTTCATTACACCTCTACCGTCATACCCACTTTTTCCAAGTTTTTGCATAGCCGGTAAAAAATCAATATGATTTTTTAAGTCTTCCTTGTGATCTATAAGAATAAAGTCAGCAGTAGGAATTCCTTTCTCTTTATAAAATTGTTTTTGAATTCTTTTGTCTTGAATTAATTCAATAACTTCTGGCTGTGGATAAACTTTTTTGCCCTCACTTTTTAATTTTTTCAGAGCTTCAACATTTACGTTCTCCACTTCAATGGTTATAAGGTCTAGATTTTTTCCAAAATTATAAACATCATCAAAAGAAGTAGGGTCGCCAATTACAAATTGTGAAGCAAATTCTTTACAAGGAGAAGTTATGTCTGAGTCTAATATAGAAGTGAAAATATTAAAATCTACACAAGATTGTATGAGCATACGTCCAAGTTGCCCTCCACCTAAAACACCTAGTTTAAAATCTTGATAAAAGTTTTTAGTCATATCAACAGGTAGTATAAATTGTAATTTTTGCAAAAAAAAAGCCTTCCTTTGCAGGAAGGCTTTGTACCAGGAGCGGGACTTGAACCCGCACAACCGTTACCAGTCACAAGATTTTAAGTCTTGCGTGTCTACCAATTCCACCATCCCGGCAGAAACATTAAAAGCTATCTATGTAGACATAAGTCAGACAACTTCATGAATCAGAGCGAAAGACGAGATTCGAACTCGCGACCCCAACCTTGGCAAGGTTGTGCTCTACCAACTGAGCTACTTTCGCTTTTGTTTGCCCTTCTACTGTGCTGAAGGGATTGCAAAGGTAGATATTTTTTTTTAAGATGCAAAACATTGGTAAAAAAAATGCGAAAAAATTTCAATTATTTTTTCGCATTTTGAATAAATGTCTCAAATATAGACTGTTACATTCTTCTGAAAAGTTCAGAAATTTGTTCTCTAGTGATTTTATTTTTCCAATCTTTACCTAAAGCATGATTCCACATGTGTTCTAAAGCTATTGTTGTGTCCACCATTTTGCTAATTTCTTCATCTGTCCAGTTCTTAGAGAGATTTTTTGGCAATGTTACATTGTGTTTTTTAACCATAGCTCTGAACTCGTCAACATAGCTGCCGTAGTATTCTTCTAAAACATCAAATGCAATACAATTAGCGATTCCGTGTCTGTATCCAAATACATACGATAATCCATAAGACAATGCATGGCATACACCCACTTCAGAATACGTTAAACTTAAACCACCCATATAGGAAGCAATCATTAATTTTTCATCACGTTCTAATCTGGTTAGTTCGTCATTCATATATACTTCTTGGCAAAGTTCTAGAGCTTTAACCCCAAATGCTTTAGAAAATTCGTTGTTTAAAGTACCCGTTAATGATTCTACACAGTGTATGTATGAGTCCATCCCAGTATAAAACCATTGATCCGTTGGTACGTCGGCCACTAATTCTGGGTCTAGTACAATTTGGTCAAAAATTGTCCAGTCGCATTTTAAACCTAATTTTTTTGTTGGCCCAGTAAGAACAGCCGTCATAGAAACTTCTGCACCTGTACCCGCTATGGTAGGTACGCCACAATGCCAAATACCTTGTTTCTTGATAAGATTTAAACCTTGGTATAGTTGAGAAGAGCCTTCGTTGCAAAGCATCAAAGAAGTAGCCTTTGCAATGTCCATAACACTACCGCCACCTATTCCCACAACACCAGCAGGAAGTTGATTATTTTTTTTACTTAAAATTGAATCTCTAATTTCATCTACTTGCTCTGTCGTTGGTTCATGATCATCCACATCTGCCCAAATGAGTATGTCATTAGATTTAGTAGGTACTCTGTCTTTTATGTTGGTAAGTCCGTTTTCAAATACTTTATCAACTATAAAAACAATATAGTCATTTTCTTGAACTCTTCTTTTACTCAAGATATCGTCTAGCTGGTTAAATGCTCCTTTACCAACTACGCAACGTTCTACACTTTTGAAATTTTTGAACATTTATTTATGAATTTATTTGTACTAATATGGATATAAAATTACGGGTAATTTTACATTCTGAGATTTTATTATTTCTCCTCTGTCGTTTTTATAAGGAGCCCATTTTTTGGGATTGTTTTTTATTGTTTCAACAATGATTTCATCCATTCCAAAATAAGCTTTTTGATATAATTTTATATCAGAAATTGTGCTGTCGCTATTTACATTGAAGCCGATGGTAAATGTAACTTTTCGTTTATATTGTTTAAGTTCATTAGTGTATTTGCTTCTGAGTAAATCAGATAACCAAATTCCAAATTCTGATGGACCTCCAATGGGTTTGTAATGAGTGGTATCTATGCCGTTTCCCTTTCCATCAGTAGTTCCTTGCTTGCCCGTTCCATTAGCTATTGCTGCTAAACTATCTTCTATTCTTTTTTGGGTGGCATCAGCTAGTATTTTGGCAAGGCTATCTTTTTGATGTTGTATTCTTTGTTCTTCTGCTTTAGTATCTATTTTTTTAATGTCAACTTTTTTGTTTTCTTTTTCTTTTGTTTTAATTGCAGAGTTGATTGTGTTTGATTTTACAGGTTTATCGTTTTTCTTAGCATCAGGGTTTCCTTTAGGTGGTTCTGGTAGTTCTAGTGGTACTAATTTAATGTTTGCGTCAAATACCTCAAAATTTCGTACTTTAGGTGGTGTTTCTATTTGTTTTTTAAAGTTTAGATTTCCATAAAAAAATAAGAACGTAATTGAAATAGAAATTAAAGTACCTGTAAAAAGTCCGAACTTATTTAATATTCGCAGTTGATACGCACCATATGATTTATTTCTTTTTTCAAAAATTAAATCATCATAAGTAGACTTGAAAAGGTTTAATATTTTGTCTTCTAGTTTCAATTGCGTATTTTTCGAGTACAAAAGTAAATTAATTTAATGATATGCCCAATTGTATTTTAGGTTTGGGTACAAACTTAGGAGATAGAGTTTCTTCCCTTACAAGTGCTCTGTATAACATCGGTTTGCAACTTGGCGAAATAACTCAAAAATCTTCTGTTTATGAAACATCGGCCTGGGGGAAAACAGATGAACCCAATTACCTGAATCAAGTGGTAAGCGTACATACTTTATATACGCCAGAATACGTTCTAAAAGTATGCCAAGAAATAGAAATATTAGGTGGTAGAGAAAGAAATGTGAAGTGGGGTGCTAGAAGTATAGATATTGATGTTCTGTATTATGACAATTTGAGTTTAAATACTAAAGATTTAGTATTGCCTCACCCTTATATACAAGATAGAAAATTTGTTTTAATTCCATTAAATGAGATAGCTCCTTCTTTAATACATCCTTTATTAAATAAAAATACTTTACAGCTTTTAGAAGCTTGTAAAGATGAATCAAAAGTAGAAATGTACAACAATAATAATAAACAGTATGAAATTTAAACTTTTTGTAATTTTAGCAAACTTCTTTTTCATCATTTTCGCTCAAGCTCAAGGTATAATGCTTCCTATAGACTCAGCAAATAAAAGAGTGACTTATTATGAAGTGGTGAAACTTGATTCTACACAAACACAAACTCAGATTTTTTTACGTGCGGAGAAATGGATAGATCAAAATTTAAAGTTAACAGAAATAAAACCAGATAGTTTCAAAATTTTAGCAACGGGTAGTATAACCTTAACTCAACAAAAAGGAATTTTAGAAAAAAATGCTGGAACTGTAACTTATGATGCGCTTATAGAATCTAGAAATGGAAGATACAGATATATTTTTACCAATTTTGTGTATCATAAAATAACACAAGACCGATACGGTAAAAAGCAAAGTGAAACAAAGAAACCTCTAGAAGATGCCAAAGCAGCAGGTTGGGGAAAGCAATGGAACAGATACAAAGCAATCGTAAATATGAGAATTAACTCATTAATCAACGATATGAAAATTCATTTGAAACAAGATGAATTGCCTGTGATTAAGAAAATAGAAAAGAAATCATCTGATTGGTAAACAAAAAAGGCTTCTGAAAAGAAGCCTTTTTTGTTTAGAAACAATTATAAATTAATTGTTCTCAGGAGCAAACATTCTCTCTTTGTAAGCTGCTTTGATGATTTCTTCTCTTCTACGTACTGATTTTTTTACGTATTCAGCTCTACCTCTAAGCTCTTTTACAACTCCAGTTTTTTCAAACTTCTTCTTGTATCTTTTTAGAGCTTTATCGATTGATTCGTTTTCTTTAACGTTGATTACTAACATATTAATTACACCTCATTTCTAATGGTCTGCAAAGTTATTATATTTTTTTTATTTTACAAAGCCAAAGCATGTAAAAGAAGAATTTAGTAGATTTTCTTTGTTATAAACAAGTCCGCTTACATTTCCTCCAGCGGCCAAAACAATTGCATGGCCTGCTGCTGTATCCCATTCCATTGTAGGTCCACTTCTGTGGTAAATATCTGCACTTCCTTCAGCAACCATACAAAATTTTAGACTGCTTCCTCTGCTTGTAAAACCAGAAACAGAATATTTTGATAAAAATTCTTCGTCTTCTTTAGAAGAATGCGACCTAGAGCCTACAGCTATCAAATCTTCTTTTTTATTGTTTACAAGAATTTTAATCTGTTCGTTCTTTTCAATTTTATAAGCCCCCAATAACCATGTACCATGATATGTAATTTGGTGTACAGGAACATATATTACACCAAGTATTGGGGAGTTGTTGTGTATAAGAGCAATATTTACAGTGAAATCACCATTTTTGTTGATAAACTCTTTTGTGCCGTCTAAAGGATCTACAAGCCAAAAATACTCATAATTTTTTCTGTCGGCATATTCTATATTTTTGCCTTCTTCAGATATGATAGGAACAGTAGGATAGGCCTTTAAAAGTTCACTCACTATAATATCGTTTGCTGCTTTATCTGCAAGAGTCAATGGGCTCTCATCTTTTTTGCTTTCTATGCCAAAATCTCCAGAATTATAAATTTCTAGTATTTTTTCACCAGCCTTTTGAGCAATAGCTATTATTTTTTGTATGTCTATATTCATATGTTTATAAAAAAAAATCCCACATCGGAAATGTGGGATTTTTAAATTAGTTTAATACAAAATTAACCAATTTGTACTCTTTTGAAAGTAGTAACAGTCATACCTTTGTTTACAGAATCCAAAAGTTGAGCAATAGTTTTAGAGCTATCTTTCACAAATTCTTGATTCAACAAAGTATTGTCTTTGTAGAATTTGTTAAGTTTACCTAAAGCAATTTTCTCAAGCATAGCTTCTGGCTTACCTTCTGCACGTGCTTGATCTTTACCAATTTCAATTTCTCTTTCAACAACAGTAGGGTCAACATCTTCTTTGTCAACACCAAGAGGTCTCATAGCTGCAATTTGCATAGCAACATCTTTACCAACTTCTGTTACACTTGCACTACCAATGTTCTTAAGGGCAACAAGTACACCTAACTTGCCGTTAGAGTGGATATAATCCACAACAGCTTCAGCAGTAATGTTTTCGTAAGCAGAAATAACAAGTTTTTCACCTATTTTACCAGTCATGTTAACGATATTTTCGCTAATTGAATGACCATCAGCAAGAGATAAGCTTAAAAGTTCTTCTAGAGTTGCAGGGTTTTTCTCTACAGCCGCAGCAAGAATTTGACTTCCTAAACTTCTGAAATCTTCTACTTTAGATACAGGTTCAGTTTCACAAGCAAATGCGATTAACTTACCATTTTTACCATCAGCAGAGATTGCTGTAAGAATCATACCTTCTGCAGTTACATTTTCTGCTCTAGCAGCTGATACTTTTTGTCCTTTTTTTCTAAGAATATCTACAGCTTTTTCAAAATCGCCTTCTGCTTCTGTAAGCGCTTTTTTACAGTCCATCATACCCGCACCAGTCATAGTACGAAGTTTGTTTACATCTTGAGCTGAAATTTGTATTGTTGACATTGTTATTATTTTTCTAATTTGATAAAAACGAAAATTGAACATTGGTTAAAATGTTCAATTTTCAAAAGGGAAATTTATTGTATTTTTGGAAGATTATTCTTCGTCAGAAACTTTAGCTTTTTTCTTCGGCTTTTCTTCTTCTTCTGAAGATTCATCTTTATCTTCTTCCTCTTTGTTACGCTTTCTTTCTTCTAAAGCTTCTTCAATTGCAGCACCCATAGCTTTAGTAAGAATAGAAATTGATTTGAAAGCGTCATCGTTACCCGGAATTGGGAAATCAATGTTGTTAGGGTTTGTGTTTGTATCAACAACTGCAAACACAGGAATGTTAAGTCTTCTTGCTTCAGCTACTGCAATGTGCTCTTTTTTAGCATCAATGATAAATAAAGCAGCAGGAAGTCTTGTTAATTCAGTGATACCACCTAACAATTTTTCAAGTTTTTCTCTTTCACGAGAAATCATCAATCTTTCTTTTTTAGCAAGAGAATTGAAAGACTCATCTTTCATTAACTTGTCAATAGAAGACATTTTTTTCAATGATTTCTTAACTGTCATGAAGTTGGTAAGCATACCGCCTAACCATCTTTCAGTAACAAAAGGCATTTTTAATCTAGCAGCTTCAGCAGAAACAACTTCACGAGCTTGTTTCTTAGTAGCAACGAATAATACTTTTCTACCAGACTTTACTATGTTTTTCATAGCAGCTTGAGCTTCCTCAAGACATGCCTTTGTTTTGTTAAGATCTATGATGTGGATATCGTTCTTCTCCATAAAGATATACGGAGCCATCTGCGGATTCCACTTTCTTGTAAGGTGACCAAAGTGTACACCTGCTTCAAGTAAGTCTTGATATTCTACTTTCTTAGACATTATATAAATTCAAATTAACGCTTACTGAATTGGAATCTTCTACGTGCTTTTCTTCTACCGTATTTCTTCCTTTCGACCATTCTTGGGTCACGAGTCACAAATCCTTCTTTTTTCAAAGCAGGTCTGTAGTCAGAGCTCACCTCGCAAAGTGCTCTAGAAATAGCAAGTCTAACAGCTTCTGCTTGACCTGATACTCCTCCACCTTTCACATTGATCTTAAGATCAAATTTATTTAAAGTATCAACTAACGCAAACGGCTGATTAATGATCGTTTGTAATACGTCAGTAGGGAAATATTGTGTAAAATCTTTGTCGTTTACTACTATTTCACCTTTCCCAGGCTTCATGTTTAAACGAGCTACAGATGTTTTTCTTCTTCCTATTGTGCTGATTATCTCCATCAGGAATATTATTAAAATTTAACTTCTTTTGGTTGTTGAGCAGCGTGCGGATGCTCGCTTCCTGCATAAACATGTAAATTGTTGAAGAGTGCTCTTCCTAGTCTGTTTTTAGGCAACATATGCTTCACAGCATTTTCCAAAATGAAATTAGGCTTTTTAGCCAAAAGTTCTTTTGGAGTTGCAAATCTCTGACCACCTGTGTAGCCAGTGTGTCTTGTGTACACTTTGTCAGCAAGCTTAGCTCCTGTAAAACGTACTTTAGATGCGTTGATAACTATCACGTTGTCTCCGCAGTCAGAGTTTGGAGTAAAGCTAGCTTTATTCTTACCTCTGATAATCTTAGCAATTTCACTTGCTAAACGACCCACAACTTGGTTTTCAGCATCTATCACAACCCAATTCTTTTCTGCAGATGAGTTGTTTACGAACGTTGTTTTGTAACTGATAGAATCCAATGTATTTTATTTTTTTGTTTTGACAATACAATAACCCCCTATAAAAAGGGTTACAAAATTAGAAAGTAATTTGATATAATCCAAAAAATATTTGAAAATAAATGATTTACTTTCTTGAAATTGCTTTTTTAGCAGCTTCTATGATGTTTTCGGCTGTTAAACCGTATTTTTTCATTAGTTGATCTGGTGTACCACTTTCTCCAAATGTATCTTGTGTGGCAATCATCTCTATTGGGCAAGAGAAATTTCTTGCTAAAACTCCTGCTACACTTTCACCTAAACCTCCTATATAGTTATGTTCTTCTGCGGTTACTACACATTTAGTTTTTTTAGCAGAAGTTATAATTGCTTCAGCATCTATTGGTTTTATAGTGTGAATGTTTATGATTTCAGCATTAATGCCCATTTCGGCTAATTTTTCACCAGCTATAATAGATTCCCAAACTAAATGTCCTGTAGCAAAAATGGTAACGTCTGTTCCTTCGTTTAAAAGGATAGCTTTCCCTATTTCAAATTTTTGATCTGCAGGTGTAAAATTTGGTACTGCTGGTCTACCGAATCTCAGATAAACCGGACCATAATATTCTGCAGCCGCAATGGTTGCCGCTTTTGTCTGGTTAAAATCACAAGGATTGATAACGACCATTCCTGGAAGCATTTTCATAAGACCAATATCTTCGAGAATTTGATGTGTTGCTCCGTCTTCTCCAAGAGTTAAGCCTGCATGTGATGCAGCTATTTTTACGTTTTTATGAGAATATGCAACCGACTGACGTATTTGGTCATAAACTCGTCCTGTTGAAAAGTTTGCAAATGTACCTGTAAATGGTACTTTGCCACCAATAGTCATACCCGCAGCTAAGCCAATCATGTTTGCTTCTGCTATACCAACTTGAAAGAATCTTTCAGGATATGCTTTTTGGAAAGCATCCATTTTTAGTGAGCCAGTTAAATCGGCACATAAACCCACTACATTTTCATCTTTTTTAGCAGCTTCTAATAAACCTGCACCAAATCCAGAGCGAGTGTCTAGTTTTTCTGTAAATGTGTATTTTTTCATTTTTGTAGATGCGTTTGAGGTTATATAGAGAAATCTCCTAAAGTTTCTGGAATTTGAGAAAGTGCTTTTGCTAATTGATCGTCACTTGGAGCATTTCCATGCCATTTGTGGTCATTTATCATGAAGTCTACACCATATGCCATTGCTGTTTTTAGTAGAATCATTACAGGCTTCCCTTTTCCTGTAAATGCAATAGCTTTATCTAATGTATTGTGAATATCTACAAGGTCATTTCCTTTTTCACAAGTTAGAACTTCCCATCCGAAAGATTTCCATTTTGCTTCTAGGTCTAGTAGATCCATTACTTCAGAGACAGGACCATCTATTTGTTGTCCGTTATAGTCAATAGCAGCAATTAAGTTATCTATTTTATGGTGTGATGCATACATAGCAGCTTCCCATACTTGTCCTTCTTGTATTTCGCCGTCGCCCATTAATACAAAAACGTTTTTAGAGTCTTTGTTTAATTTTTTAGCTTGGGCAGCTCCTGCGGCTACGGATAAACCTTGACCTAAGGAACCAGACGCCATTCTGATACCTGGTAAATGTTCGTGTGGGGTTGGGTGTCCTTGTAATCTTGAATTGATTTTTCTGTGGGTTTTCAATTCTGATTTGTCAAAATATCCTGCATGAGCTAAAACACTATACCATACAGCAGTGATGTGACCGTTTGACAAAAAGAATAAATCTTCTCCTTGGCCGTTCATAGAGAAGTTTTTATTGTGCGTCATGTATTTGAAATACAAAGAAGCAATGTAGTCTGTACAACCCATAGCTCCACCGGGATGACCACCTTTTGCATTGTGTACCATTCTAAGTATGTCTCTACGTACTTGATGGCAAATGTTTTCTAACTCTTGATTAGATATTGACATTGTTTTTGGAAATTTGCGACAAAGGTAAGTATATGATTTTAAAAATAAAATTTCATAAATGTGTTTAATGCTTTAATTTGAGCATTTTGAGCTTTTTTTTGTTTAGTAGGTTTTGTTTTAATATTAATCGATACATATTATGACATTGTTGTAAGAATTTCTAGTATTTTTTTATTTTGGGTTTTGAACATTTTAGAGTAATTTTAGGGTTCAAATTATGGCTCAGAATACATACAAAAGAAATACTCAAAAGGAAAATACTGCTGCACAAGAAGAGGCTCCCGTAGAGAAAAAAAATAATAAATCATCCGAAAAAAAACAACAGTCATCTAAAGTTGCGGATTCGTTTTTTGGGTTTTTAAACGATAGAAGATTTCATTTGTCTGTTGGATTTTCTGTAATGGCTCTATGTGTTTTTACTTTATTAGCGTGTATTTCACATGTTTTTAGTGGTAACGAAGATCAAAGTGTTGTGGAAGGTCTTTTAAACACAGGTGTGAGAGAATCAGGTAAAGAGGTCGAAAATTTGTTAGGAATTGTTGGGGCGGTTATTTCTCACTATTTGATTTATAAATGGTTTGGTTTGTCATTTTTTCTAATACTTCCACTCTTGTTTTCTTTAGGTTTTAAGATTGTATTTGATGTATTTCTTCTTCCTATTAAGTCGTCCTTAATTTCTATTTTATTTTTAGTTTTTTGGTTGAGTCTGACGTTGGGTTATATCATATTATTGTCAAATCAAGTTGCAAATTTAGGTTTTTTGTGTGGTGGAATAGGGTATGAGTTGGCCGAATTGTTTCAAGGTGTTTTAGGTTGGGGAACATTTTTATTTCTTGGGCTAAGTTTGCTAGTTTTTGCGATTTTCTTTTTTGATATTAAGAATTTTAATAAAACAGAAAATATTTTAGATAACTCAGAAACTTCTGAAGATGATGATGTAGAACCAAAGAGTTTTAAAAATAGAAACAATAAGGCTAATCTTGCTAAATCTGATACTTTACAAGATTCTGAAAATGAAGAATACGATGATGAAGAAGATGATGATTCTTTTTCTGCAGATGATTTGGTATTGCAAGTCAAAGACGAAAGTAATGGGTCTGTAGATTCAGAAAATATTTTATTTAAATCAGAAGTATTAGTTGATCCAAAATCTAAAGTTCCTATTAAAAAGCCTGAGTTTACTTTTGAGATGCCAAATATTGAGCCAGAAGTAGCTTCAAATGTAGAAGTGTCTCAGACAAATATTTCGGCACAAGAGTCTGATATAAAAGTAATTTCTCAAGAATTTAAAAGAGTTCCTGATGAAGATGTGAGTGACAGAGTTGGTGCAGCTATAGATGATTTGGAAGATTATGATCCACGATTAGATTTATCGGCCTACAGATTTCCTCCTTTAGAATTAATGAACGAACCACCTGCTGGTAAAGTGTTGATTAATCAAGATGAGTTAAAAGCAAATTCTGATAAAATTGTTGAAACTTTAGGAAACTATCAGATAGGAATTACCAAAATTAGTGCGACTATTGGCCCAACGGTAACATTATATGAAATTGTTCCAGATCCAGGTGTTAGAATTTCTAAGATTAAAAATTTAGAAGATGATATAGCTTTGAGTTTGTCGGCATTAGGGATTAGAATTATTGCACCTATGCCAGGAAAAGGAACAATAGGGATAGAAGTTCCAAACAAAAACAAAGAAATGGTGGCTATAAGGTCTGTTTTAGCTTCTGATTCTTTCCAAAAATCTGATAAAGCACTGCCTGTGGTTCTGGGTAAAACTATTTCCAACGAAGTGTTTGTGATAGATTTGGCAGCAATGCCTCACTTACTGATGGCAGGTGCTACAGGGCAAGGTAAGTCCGTGGGCTTAAACGTACTTATTACTTCGCTTATATATAGGAAACATCCTTCTGAGTTAAAGTTTGTGATGGTGGATCCTAAAAAAGTAGAATTGTCCTTATTTAGTAAGCTAGAAAGACATTTTTTGGCTAAACTGCCCAATAATGATGAAGCAATTATTACTGACACTAAAAAAGTTATTTATACCTTAAACTCTCTGTGTATAGAGATGGATAATAGATATGATTTACTTAAAAAGGCTGGGGTACGAAATTTGAAAGAATACAATGCAAAATTTGTAGAAAGGAAATTAAAACCAACAGACGGTCATAAGTTTTTACCATATATTGTACTCATTATAGATGAGTTGGCAGATTTGATGATGACTGCTGGCAAAGAAGTGGAAACACCAATTGCTCGTTTAGCTCAGCTTGCCAGAGCTATTGGGATACACTTAGTTGTAGCAACGCAGCGTCCTTCTGTTAACGTAATTACGGGTATAATAAAAGCCAATTTCCCTGCAAGACTTTCATTTAAAGTAACTTCAAAAATTGACTCAAGAACCATTCTAGACTCTGGAGGTGCAGATCAGTTGATTGGTAAAGGCGATATGCTTTTGTCTCAAGGCTCTGATATTGTTAGGATTCAGTGTGCGTTTGTAGATACGCCTGAAGTGGATAGAGTTTGTGATTTTATAGGTGAGCAAAGAGGCTATCCGACTGCTTATATGTTGCCAGAATTTAGTGGTGATGAAGATGGTGGAGAAAAAGATGCTTTTGATTTTAGCCAGAGAGACCCCATGTTTGAAGAAGCAGCAAGGTTAATAGTTCAGCATCAGCAGGGGAGTACTTCGCTTATACAGAGGAAGTTAAGTCTTGGCTATAATAGATCTGGACGAATCATAGATCAGCTTGAAGCTGCGGGAATTGTGGGGCCATTTGAAGGTAGCAAAGCAAGAGAAGTTTACTTTCATGATTTGGTATCGTTAGAAGAGCATTTGAGAACATTAACAGGGAAATAAATATAGAATTGAATTATGGCAAAACACGATTATAGTGGTTTGATAGAAAAACTAGAAGGTCAAAAATGGCCTTCAGATTATGTTTTTAAATTTATAGTTAAAGGGGAAAAAGATAAAATTGATGAAGTCCTTTCATTTTTTAATAAAGAAATAGATACCATAAGTTATAAAAGTTCAGAAAAAGGTACTTATACTTCCATAACTATAGTACGAAAAGCTTCATCGACAGATGAAATTATTTCTGTTTATGAGTCTATGTCAGAAATTCAGGGAATCATCGCTCTTTAATCTATTAAGTTGCAAGCTTTAACGTAGTGGTCTTTCCAGTAGCCACTAGTCATTTCATCTTCACGAACACCATGGCTTGTAGACGCATGAATAAAGGTAACTTTTTCTTTAGAAACAGTGTGTATGATTCCAACATGAGTGATTTTGTTGCTTCCTTTTTTTTCGTTGAAAAATATTAAATCACCGGGTTTAAATTCTGCAATATAAATTCTTTTGCCATTATCGGCTTGTTCATGGGCGGTACGTGGTAGTTTTTTACCGATGCTTTCGTAGGATTTTAAGGCAAGACCGCTACAATCAATTCCATTGTGGTCGGTTCCGCCCACTTTGTAGTGTGTACCTATATAGCTTTTGGCGGTAGCTATAACTTTTTCTCTTGTAGAGCCTGATTTTTTGTTTTCTTTTAAATTAGATGTTGCAACTTTTGTGCTACCGCAAGATGTACTTAAAAAGTAAAACAAAACTAATATAGATGCGTTAATTAGCTTTTTCATATTTATTATAAGAATATCACAAATTATCATTTTTTCATGTAAAATCAAAATAACTTATGAGAGTATAAATACTCATTCTTTGGTATTTAGTTGATATAAAATCCATTTTTTATGTTGAGAATATGGAGTTTTTTTGTTTTTTTGTAGGTACGATATACAAGATACGAAATGTCAGAAATATTAAATCCGGAGAAAGAGAGAACCGCTATTGCGAGAAGTAACAGAGGGTGGAAATTGTGGGGGCCATACATGAGCGAAAGGCAGTGGGGTACCGTGAGAGAAGATTACAGTGCAGACGGTTCTGCATGGGAATATTTCACACATGATCATGCACGTAGCCGGGCTTATCGCTGGGGCGAAGATGGTATAATGGGCTGGTGCGACGTGAAGCAGAATCTATGTTTATCGCTTGCTTTGTGGAATGAAAAAGATAGCATATTAAAAGAAAGACTTTTTGGATTAACGGGAAACCAAGGTAATCACGGAGAGGACGTTAAAGAATATTACTATTATTTAGATAGTACTCCAACGCATTCTTATGTAAAAATGCTTTATAAGTATCCCCAATCTGCGTATCCTTATGCAGATTTGTTGGCAGAGAATGGTAAAAGAAATAAAGATGTTGGAGAATATAATCTGATAGATACAGGGGTGTTTGACCAAGATAAATATTTTGATGTTTATACCGAATATGCAAAAGGAGCAGAAGAAGATATTCTACTTAAAATAACAGTTTTTAATAGATCTACCGAAAAAGCTCCGATACATTTAATTCCTCAATTGTGGTTTAGAAATACTTGGTCTTGGTATAGAGATCCGTACAAACCAAATATTTCCTATCAAAAAGATAAAACTCGTTTTTTTGTTGATAATAAATATCTAGGAGATTATTATTTTTATTTTGATGGTGCTCCTGAGCCTATGTTTTGTGAGAATGATACTAATCATAACAAAATATATGGACATAAACCAGTCCCTGGTTACTGGAAAGACGGTATCAATGATTATGTGATCAGTAATAATGCCAAATCTATCAATCCAGAAAGAAAAGGTACAAAATCTGGGCTTAGGTATAAGTTTATGATACCTGCAGGCGGAAGTGTATCTGTAAGAGTTAGGTTGAGTAATAAAGCTCTTGAAGACGGTTTTGTTGACTTTGATGATTTATTTAATCAAAGAAAAAACGAATGTGAAATCTTTTATTCGGATTTTCAGAAAAATATAACCAACGATCAAGAAAAAGACATACAACGCCAAGCAATGGCAGGTATGTTTACAACTAAGCAGTTTTATTATTTTGACGTAGCTCAGTGGCTTAAGGGTGATTTGGGACATCCACCAGCAGATAGATTGCATGGTAGAAATAAAGAATGGTGGCATTTGAATAATCAAGATATTATTTCTATGCCAGATAAGTGGGAGTATCCGTGGTATGCGGCTTGGGATTTGGCGTTTCATACAGTGCCTTTGGCTTTGCAAGATCCTGATTACGCCAAAAGGCAATTAATATTATTGTTACGTGAGTGGTATATGCACCCAAACGGGCAGATACCAGCCTACGAGTGGAGCTTTAGCGACGTGAACCCTCCTGTACACGCTTGGGCTTGTTGGAAAGTATTTGAAATAGAAAGAGATAATTTCGGGACGAGTGACATTGTATTTCTAGAGAGAGTATTTCATAAACTTTGTCTGAATTTTACTTGGTGGGTAAACTGTAAAGACAGCGAAGGTAACAATATTTTCCAAGGAGGATTCTTAGGTTTAGATAATATTGGGGTATTTGACAGAAGCAGACCTTCTCCTCTTGGAGGCAGATTAGAACAGGCAGATGCAACCAGCTGGATGGCCATGTATTCTCTAAATATGTTGCGTATAGCTTTGGAGTTAAGTAAGAGTAATTCTGCATATGAAGATATGGCGTCTAAGTTTTTGGAGCATTTCTTGTACATAGCGGGTGCAATTGCAAACTTACGTGGAAATAAACTGGATCTGTGGGACGATGAAGATAACTTCTTCTACGATGTACTCAACAAAGAAAACGGTGAGTGTGAACACATGAAAATCCGCTCTATGGTGGGCTTGATTCCGTTGTTTGCTGTAGAAACTTTAGAAGCAGATTTTATAGATGAGTTCCCTCATTTTAAAAGAAGGCTTGAGTGGTTTTTAAATTACAGACCAGAATTGGCGGCTTTGGTTTCTACCAGACCAGAACCAGACGGCAGGTTAAGAAGACGTTTTTCACTTTTACGTGAAGGTAGACTTAAAAAAGTTTTGAAACGTATGCTAGATCCTGAAGAATTCTTGTCGGATTATGGTATAAGAGCACTTTCAAAATTCCATAAAGATAATCCGTATAAGTTTGACACAGGTACAGAAATACTTACGGTAGATTATGTGCCAGGAGAAAGCAATACCTATATGTTTGGTGGTAATTCAAACTGGAGAGGCCCTATTTGGTTTCCGGTAAACTACTTGATAGTGGAGTCGTTACGTAAGTTTTACTATTACTACAAAGATGAAGTAACATTAGAATATCCTACAGGTTCTGGAAAAATGTGTAACCTAAAAGAGATAGCTGACGACATTAGTAATAGACTGACGAGCTTATTCATGAAAGATAATCAAGGCAAAAGACCTATTTTTGCAGATCATCCAAAGCTTCAGAACGATCCTCATTTTAGTGACCATATTTTGTTTTATGAGTATTTTCATGGAGATACAGGATTAGGGATAGGGGCTAATCACCAAACTGGGTGGACAGGCTTAGTGGCTGATTTGATTCACTATAAATATAACGACAAACATAATTTGAAGTAACCCAATAAAGAGGCTGATTGCAAAATCAGCCTTTTTATTATTATCTTGGTAAAGATTTTATTAAAATTATGAAAAAATTAGTATTGAATTTTATTTTCGTTTTTCTGTTGTTTAATGTTTATAGTCAACAAATAGTTTATTATAGTGCGGAAAATCATGAAACGGAAAATTATTTCAGCGTTAAGTTGGATTCTTTACAAGGAATATGGCAGAAAGGAAAGCCTCAAAAGCCAATTTTTAATCAGCCATTTCATGGAAGTAATGTAATAATTACAGATACTTTAAATAAAATTGGTAGTCTAACAAGTGAATATTCAGCATATTTTAATATACCCAAATTAAATGTGACTTGGTACACTATTGCATTTAAATATAAAATAGATTTACCAGACAAATCTGATTCTGTTTTTTTTGAGATTTCATTTGATGATAAAAATAGTTGGTATGATCTAAATAAGAATTTACCCTATTTGTCATCATTTTTGGGCGATCAAAGTAGTGTGCAGTTAGAATTAATAACTGATAAATACAAGTATAATGGTGTGAATAAAACTTCTTGGGATAGTTTAGGATTTAAATTTTCTCCTAATTTCTATGCTGTGAGATTAGGAGATTCAGCTACAAATCCTATTATATTTAATGAAATAAAGAATATTTCATTAAGAGCAAGGTTAAAGAAGAAATCCGATGTATTGTCAGAAGGCATAATGATAGATTATTTTAAAACAAGTAGTTATATTCTTGGAGAAGTTACTGATAACTCACTTTATTCTCAAATCACACTTTCAAAATCCTCAGAAAATCAATTGCAAATCAAAACGGAACTCAATTTGAATAATGCCCAAGTTTCTGTTTATGATATGAAAGGAACTGAATTTAAAAGTAATTTATCCGAAAATAATGTTATAGATATTTCTACTATAAACAATGGATTATATATATTAAAACTCCAAACCGTAGATCATAAGTTGGCAAGCTTTAAGTTTGTGAAATAATAATAGCATAAGAGTCTATGAGGTTTTCATTCATAGACTCTTTTTATACCGTCCTGAAGTTTTAATTGAGTAATTTTACTAGTAATTATATTTTTCAATATTACCTAATAATCAATACCTTTGCGGTGAATTTTAGAATATGAACATCAGAATCGCCGTACTAGATTTGGGTACAAACACTTTTCACTTACAAATTACCGAAATTGGTAAGGGCGTATTTAGAACTTTATACAAAGAAAAACTTGCTGTACAAATAGGTAAACATGGTATTTCAAAAGGTATCATAACTGCTGAGGGCGAAAAAAGAGCTATTGATGCTTTAATATATTTTAAGTCTATAGCTGAACGCTTTCATGTAAAAACTTATAAAGCCATTGCTACAAGTGCCTTCAGAAATGCTAAAAATGGCTCTGAGATTGCGGCTCTTATTTATGACCAAACGGGTATTCCTGTAGAAATAATAGATGGGGAACGTGAAGCAGAACTTATTTACAAAGGTATTACTTGTTGTATTTCTGAAATGGAAGAAAGCCACATGGTGGTAGATATTGGCGGAGGAAGTGTGGAGTTCATCATAGGTGAAAATTCTAAAATCAAATGGAAAAAAAGTATTGAGATTGGAGGGCAGAGACTTATGGATAAGTTCCATCAGGAGGAACCAATTGCAATGTCTAAAGTATTTGAACTGGAACAATATCTAGACGAACAGCTTTTGCAGGTGAAAGAAGCCATAGAAATATATAAACCCAAACAATTTATTGGATCTTCTGGTAGTTTTGATACCTTAGATGAGATTTATAGAAAAAAAATGAATCATGGTTTTGACATAGAAGCAGTAATGGAAGATTTTTTGCCGGTGTCAGAATTTGAAAAAATTTACAGAGATTTATTAATTAAAACTAAAGAAGAAAGACTTCAAGTGCCAGGGATGATTCCTTTACGTGTGGAAATGATAGTGGTAGCCTCTGTACTTATCCGTAAAATTATTTCTTTTATGAAGGTAAATGAAATAATTGTTTCTACTTGTTCTTTGAAAGACGGAGTAGCGAAGCAGGAATTAGAGTTGATTTAAAAATATTCAATATAAAATTAAAAAAGCCCTCAGACAAAATCTGAGGGCTTTTTTTCTTAAAGGTGTATGAATTTATCTGTGTTATACATATGAATACACTCTATTAAGAAAAGGTAAACGGAATTTTAAAATATTTTTATATTTTTTTGAAAAACATATTTGATTGGCTTACAGAAAAGAAAGATTTTGCTTTTGTTCTGGGCTTTAAAGTAGTGCTGATTGGTTTTTTGTGTGATTCGTATTGAATTTTGAGTGCACCTAAAAATACTATAAACAATAGGATTATAATTTTAAATTCAAAAGTGTAAATCTTTTTCATAAGTCTTTGCTCAAGGCACACATATATACATGTATTTGTACAAAGATAAATCAAAGTTTTGTATAAAATGACTTAATTTATAACTATTTCAGTGTTTTTTTATATTTTTTTAATACTTACACATGATTGAGAGGGTGAATTTTGCTTGTGAGTATTTATGTCAAAATACCCTCTTAAGATAAGCAAACAACCAATGCACAATGTTAGTGTGGGTTTTAGAAATTTGAAATAAAATTTTCCTTTATTTAAGTAGCCATAAACATAATTTATGCCCAAAAGAGCAGGTAATGTGCCCAATACAAATATAAAAATTTTACTTAATGAAATTAAAATAGAAGAATCTGAAACGCACTGGCTTGCAATAACATACACAAGTCCGCAAGGTAAGAGACCATTTGCAAGCCCCATAAAAAACACTTTAACGAGGGCGTGATCAGTTTGTATTCTTTTGAATATAAAAGATGAGATTTTAGGAAAAAATTTTTCAAAAATTTCTAAAGGTATAAATACACTCAAAATAAGTAAAACTCCGGTTAGTATGGTTAGTTGTTTTTGAAATGAAACAAGTTGAGATGAATACCCAACTAAAAAAAATAGGATACCTATAAATGCATAGGCGATAAATCTGCCGTAATGATACAATAGTTTTTTGTCCCAAGACATTTTTACCAAAAAACTTTGTAAAGGGCCGCACATGCCTAGGCAATGCAGCGAACCTGCAAAGCCTAATACAAATGTGGTGATGTACAAAGAAAGATCCATCGATAAATATTTTTGAATTATTGGTAAAACATTAATTTACAAAAATACTTTCTTCGTAGTAAAAATCTTTTCCGTTTTGTTTCCAGTTTAGTTTTACTTTCCACAAACCTGGAGCTTTTTTACTCATATCTAATGAAATATTTTTCTCAAAATTAACTTCAAAATCATTTTTGGCTTGATCTGGTTTGTAAAAATTTGCCTTGCCGTTGAGCCCTGTTGGGTTTACAAAGTTTACTGATAAAACTTGATCAGTACCTGAGATATTTATAGTTGGCTTCTGATGTAGAGTTTCTGTATTATTTCTACTATCTATTTTTTGCTGATACGCCAGCTCATCTTTGTAGTAATCTTTAGATTCTAACGAGATGTCTTGTTTTACACAAATTACTACTAGAGTAACAATAAACAATGCAAAAACAACAAATGAAGCTACAATTCCTTTTGCCCACATACTTTTATTATTTTAGTTGAACGATTTATTTGATTGGTCCTAAAAACGAAACACTTTTTTCTGAAATTATTTTTCCGTCTGTGTATATTTCTAAATATATTTTGTTTTTTCTAGACAGTACATCTTTTTCTGGTACTTCTACCATGAATACCAAGTCTGATATATTTTCAGCAGGAGCAGAAATGTTATTTCCTCCTACAAAATTTATTTGGGCGTTTTCTAAACCACGAATTTTAAAGTCTAATTTTAAATTTTCTTTTGATTTGTTAATTAATTGCAAGTTGTACATGTTGGTTACATTTCCAAGCTGGTTGATCTGATAGGTTTGACCACGAACACGTAACAGCGTACTGTCTATGTTTTTGCGTGTTATTAAAAATGTAACCACTGCACTTAGAAGTATTGTAAGCAGTGTAGCATACAAATATATTCTAGGTGTCATTCTCCATTTTTCGCCTTTTTGTATACCCAGCAAACTATCGAATCGAATCAGGCCTGTAGGTTGTTGAGTTTTAATCATTACTTCGTCACATGCATCTATGCAGGCCGTGCAATTGATACACTCTAGTTGTGTTCCATTTCTGATGTCAATTCCCGTAGGGCACACATGTACACACAGCTTACAGTCTACACAGCTGCCCGTGGTACTACCTTTTTTTCCTCGTGGTTCGCCTCGCACATGGTCATAAGCTACTACCACCGTAGATTTTGAAAGTAACACTCCTTGCAGTCTGCCATACGGACAAATAATTGTGCAGGCTTGTTCTCTCAAATATGAAAACACAAACATGAATATTCCAGAAAAAGCAAGTACACCCCAAAATGCAGCTTGGTGTGCAGATGGACCTTCTTTGAGAGCAAGTAAAACATTTTCGTACCCAACCAAATAGGCCATTACAAGATGCCCGATTGCTAAAGAAAATAAAGCAAAAATGCTGAATTTGAGTGTTTTTTTAGCTATTTTTTCAATATTCCAAGGGGCTTTAGCTAGTTTTTGTTGCTGATGGTAGTCGCCCTCTATAAGATATTCAATTTTTCTAAATACCATCTCCATAAAAATCGTTTGCGGACATGCCCATCCGCACCATATTCTTCCGAAAATTGCGGTAAATAATATGATAAAAACAAAGAATGATAAGAGAACAAAAGCTAAAATGTAAAAATCTTGTGGCCAAAATACTTTGCCAAAAATTACAAATCTTCTCTCCAATATGTTGAGTAATAATAGGGGATACCCATTAATTTTTACAAAGGGGATGATTACTAATATTGCTATAAATAGATATGCAATAATATTTCTGAGATTGGTAAAATAACCTAAAGGTTTTTTTGCATAAACCCAGATTCTTTTACCTTCTTCGCTTACAGTAGTTAATCGGTCTCTAAATGTGCTCTCTTCCATTTTGAAATTATAATAAATGTTTTGTTAACAATAGTGTGAAGAGTAATAGGAGCAATGTGGTTTATTGACAAAGTGAGTCAATAGTTTTTATAATTTTAGTGGTTTTTAAAACTGGTAGAGCAGAATTACTCTACCAGTTTTAGAATTATTTAACAGTGTCAGCACTTACAGCCGCAGGTGCAGCAGAAGAATCTGCCGACGCAACTGGTGTAGCATTTGCTGTGTAAAGTTCACCTTGAGGAGCTTTAGCACCAGCCGGATTAGTACCTTGAAGTGTGTAAATGTATCCTACCATGTTTTGTATTTCTTTAGGTGTTAATCTTTGTTGCCAAGCAATCATACCTTTTTCTGGAACACCGTATTTGATGGTTTTAAAGATATCTTTTACGCTACCACCATGTAGCCAGTAAGCATCAGTTAGGTTTGGCCCAGCACCACCTTCTGCGTTTGCTCCATGGCAGGTTTTGCAGTTTTTGGCAAAAAACTCTTTAGCAGAAGCAATAGCTGTGGCATCTTTTTCTAATACAACAGACTCCTCGTTGATAGAATTTGCTGCTTTTTTCTGGTATTCTGCCATTTCTACGGCTGCTAATTCCATTTCTTCGTTATATTCTTGTGTCTGAAATTTGCCTGTACCTAGTACATAATAATAACCCATGTACACCACTGCAAATCCAATGGTTACGCCAAAAATAGCTCTTAACCACGGTGGCATAGAGTTGTCTAGTTCCACAATGCCGTCGTAGTTGTGACTAAGTTTAATTTCTTCGTCACGCTCAACAGGTAATACATCTCCAGTGATAAATTTTTTCTTTAAGTCGCCAAAAAGAGAAATTTCTGGTATGCCTAAAACTCTGTTTTGGCTATTCATAACACTCAACACAGCATTTATTACAACAATAATTGTAAGTATCATCACAAGTGCTGAGAAAAACATTAAAATGCCAAGAAATAACATTCCTCCGTCCATTTCATGGATTTTGTCGGCCCAATGTTTTACTTTTTCGGCTTCTGGTGCAGCGGCAGCATCTTGTGCAGATGCTACCAGACTACCCATGAGTGAACTTAATATGATTAATTTTTTATTCATGACTACACATTGTTTTCAGGTGAATCCAAAGGAATATTTTTTAATTTGTTTATATGGTCGTTGTCTGCTCTGTAGACCCACCATAACAGCCCAACAAAGAAAGGGACAAATATGAACAGTGATATGATAGGATAAATATCTACACCGTTTATGCTATTTAATACGTTCTTAATCATAACCGTTTCTTTTATTTGCTTGATAGTTCCTCCGCTGGTTTTTTAATATCTACACCTAAACGTTGTAAGTAAGCAATCAGCGCAATGATTTCTTTTTCAGGTTTGGTTTGGATATTTTTTTCTACTTTAATTCTCGCAACTATGGAATCTGCTTGTGATTTGGCATCTGCAACGGCTGACTCTTCATAACCTTTTGCGTAAGGTACTCCCAAAGTTCTCATAGCATTGATTTTGTCTTTGGTTTTGCTGTAGTCTATGTTTTGTTCAAACAACCACGGATACTCGGGCATTACAGAGCCTTCTGAGATTACACCTGGAGCAAGCATGTGCTCATAGTGCCAGCTGTCGTTCATACGTTTTCCTTCTCTAGCCAAATCTGGCCCGGTACGTTTTGAACCCCACAAGAATGGGTGATCGTACACAAATTCTCCAACTTTAGAATATTCACCATAACGTTCGGTTTCAAAGCGGAACGGACGCACCATTTGCGAATGGCAATTGTTACAACCTTCTCTTATGTAGATATCTCTACCTTCTAGCTCTAGTGGCGTGTAAGGTTTTACACTGGCTATAGTGGGTACGTTAGATTTTACCATGAATGTTGGTATCAACTCTATCAAACCACCAATTGAAATAGCTACTAAAGCTAACACGGTCATCATTATTGGTTTTCTTTCAAGGACATTGTGCCAGTGGAAATCTTTGCTTATATGTGCATCTACAAGTGCGGGTGCTTCTGCGGCCTCATCTGTTATAAAAGTTCCTTGTTGTGCTGTTTTTACAAGGTTGTAGATCATGATAAATACCCCAGCCAAAAATAAAACTCCACCTAAAGAACGTAAAGCGTAAAAAGGTTTTAGTTGTACAGAAGTTTCTAAGAAGTTGGCATACTGTAACATACCTGCTTCGTTGAAATCTCTAAGCATTAAGAATTGCACAATACCCGCTACGTACATTGGTACTGCATAAAAAATGATACCTAGTGTGCCTATCCAAAAGTGAGTGTTTGCTAATTTCTTAGAGTATAATTGTGTTCCCCACATTTTAGGAACTAAATAATACGCCATGGCAAATATCATGAAGCCATTCCAACCTAAACCACCTACGTGAACGTGTGCTACAATCCAGTCTGTGTAGTGAGCAATAGCGTTTACGTTTTTCAACGAAAGTAAAGGCCCTTCAAATGTTGCCATACCATAAGCGGTAAGAGCAACAACCATAAATTTAAGTATGGGTTCTTCACGTACTTTATCCCAAGCACCACGCAAGGTAAGAAGTCCGTTTACCATACCACCCCATGAGGGAGCTATCAGCATTACAGAGAATACAGTACCAAGTGCTTGTGCCCAGTCTGGTAAAGAAGTATAAAGCAAATGGTGAGGACCAGCCCATATATAGATAAATATCAAACTCCAGAAGTGAACAATTGATAATTTGTAAGAATATACTGGTCTTTCGGCTGCTTTAGGTAAGAAATAATACATGAGTCCTAAAAAAGGTGTAGTCAAGAAAAACGCCACGGCGTTGTGTCCATACCACCATTGTACTAATGCGTCTTGAACCCCAGCATACAACGAATAACTTTTTAGAAATGAAATAGGTAACTCAAAAGAGTTTACAATGTGCAATACGGCCACTGTAACCCAAGTAGCTAAATAAAACCAGATACCAACATACAAGTGTCTTTCTCTTCTTTTGAGAATAGTACCAATCATGTTGATACCAAAAATAACCCAAACCAAAGCTATGGCTATGTCTATAGGCCATTCTAGTTCGGCGTATTCTTTTGAGGTAGTGTACCCAAGCGGTAAGGTAATTGCCGCAGCTAAGATAATAAGTTGCCATCCCCAGAAGTGTATCCAAGAGAGAGCATCGCTGAGTAGCCTTGCTTTTAGCAAACGCTGGATAGAGTAATACACCCCTGCAAACATAGCATTACCTACAAAGGCAAAAATGACTGCATTGGTGTGTAGTGGTCTGATACGCCCAAATGACGTAAACTGAATTCCGAAATTGAGCGATGGAAATACCAGTTGCAAAGCCGCTAATAAGCCCACAACCATACCCACTACTCCAAAAATAACGGAGGCGATAAGAAAGTATTTAACAACTTTGTTATCATACTTAAATTTTTCTACTGACATAAAAATTGTTTTTTAGCACTAAGTCTCTGGTGCAAGCACTCAAGACTTCTTAAAATAGAATTAATTCATTTTATGCCTCAAAATTACTTTGTCGGTAGGGGCTTAAAAATGATAAAAATCAGTAGAAATGTTGAGAAGAAATAGGATGGGAGGGGGTATGGTTTTACATAAAACAATTTAAATTTGATTATTTTTAAATTGTAAATTTTCTAAATGCTCTAAGGAATTGAAATATGAAATATGAATTTAAAATTCTTGAAACAGTATCAATGAAAATATAAAATCCATCCAATTCTTTATTATTATCATGTATAGGGTTGATAAATTTTATATAGTCACTAATAGTTTTAAAAATGTCGTTGACTTCCAAACTTATTGGCATGTTTTTGCCAAATCCATAAATTAAAGTGAAGTATATCAAATTTGTACTCATTATCCATCCCAAACATCTCAGCCAATTTAGTCCATGATAATTAGAATATCGGTTGGTTAAAATTATAAATTTATCACTAAAATTGTTTTTCCAAGAAGTGCTTTTGTAGTGTGCGTTCATCTCAAGACTTTTAAAAACCAACGATGAAAAAATATCTCCTTGTTTTAAAGTTACTTGCTTAAATTGTTGATATATTTCTTTTAACTTTTTTGGGTTTGAATTTGATTCCTTAGCACAATAAATTTTCTTAGGCCAAATAATATTAGTTGCAATTATCTCAGAAAAATTACTATCAATGATTGTTGTTTCATAATTATTGAAATTTATATCTTGAAAAACCGTTTTGTTTAATTGTGATTTTTTTATGTAAAATTTTGCAGATAAATTACTTGTGCATTTAATATTGATTAGTTCTAATAAATTATAATTATAAAATCGAACTAGTGCAATTTTTTCAATATTACAATCAGAAATTAAAATGCTTGATTTATTGTTTATTCCTTTTAAGATTAAAGTGTTGATTGAAGTGTTTTTGATATTAAAGTCTCCTGTGGATTCTGGACCAAAATTAAATTCTACTCGATTTATATTGTCATTTTCATTAAAACTAATTGGAATTTTAAATACAGAAATATTTTTAAAATATATAATGCCATTACAAGTAATGTTTTTAAAAATTATACCAAAATTAAAAATTGATGTTTGAATTTCTAAATCTTTTGTTGATATGTCACAAAAACATAAAGTAGATTTAAATTCTGAATTAAAGATATATATCTTATTATTTATTTGGCAATTGTCAAATTTAATAATATAATTTACCTCTAAACCAATTAAGTTTAAATCATTTTCAAAAATGCAATTTTCAAAAATTGTTTTTCTGTCAAATGAGAAATTGTTGAAAGTTACATCTTCTGTTATGTGTAGATTTGAAATTTTAGTTTCATGTATTTGAGATCCATCTATATCAAATTCTTCTCTTTCTTTTTCATAAAAGAATTCTTCAAATTCATCTGAGTTTAATATTGTTTTTGTCATAGTGTGTAAGAAAACAAAAATCTAATTTAAAGATTTATAATTAGAATTTAATTATGGTTAAATTAAGTATAATTTATTAGATCGAAATATTTATTTTTAATCCATAGGTACTAATTTTTAAAACTATCTTGGCAAACCTATCTCCACAAATCTTCATAAATCTCTTTAAATGAGCCAAACTCAATAGTTTCTATACCATCACGTTCTAGAAAAAACTTTTTTCCTTTGTGCTTTTCTAGATTAGAGACAGTACATACGTACTTCATAGACTAAATATTTTTTGTAGATTATAGTTTAAGTGTTGATTGCTTCTCTTTTTTTAAATTATTTTTACTTTTCCTGTTGTGTTTTTTAGAATCTCAAACCTAGTAACAATTATTATTTTTTAGATTTTTATGGATAATTGTTTCTAGACTAAAGCAAAAATAAATTATTTTGATTGTTTTTAGGACAAATCTAAGTGTATTTAATAATGATTAATCTTTAATTTAAATGATGTGATTTTTGGTTGTTTTCTTTAATTTATAAATGTTAGAAATAAATAAAATTTTAGAAAAATAAAGACAAATTAGTCCATTGGTGTAATTAATTTTTTCTGAAAATATTAGACTTATTATTTTTGTAATGTGAGTAAATATTTAAAAATAAAAGTTAAAATATTATTAACTAGTAGATGGATATATTTATAGGATATTTTTTACAATTTAAATTATTCTTTTAACGCACTTTTTCTTTAATTGGTCTTTATATTTTTAATAGTTAAGAATGTAATTATTCAGTGTTTTATGTAATTTAAAGGAATTATATAATTTTTTAATATCAGATAAAATAGGGGCGTTAAAATGAAAAGTATATTTATAAATTGTTTTGTAATATTTTTTTTAACAATAACAGGATGTTTTCAATATGTTAGTGCCCAAAACCAATTAGAAGAAATCTCAATAAGATATAATACTTCAACTATTTATAAAGACAGTATTCATAATATTTTACTTTTAAGTAGACTTTATCGGGAATCTAATGGTAAAAAAGCGTTGGAGTTTGACAGGAAATGTATTGAAATGGCTAAAAAAAATAGAGACACATTAACTCTAATTAAAGCCTATTTAAATCATGCAATTAATTATTGTGTTCAAGGAAATTATTCATTGGAAACAAAATTCTTAACCATGCTTTTTTCATTAAGTAAAAACTCCAAAGATTTAGAAAAACAAGGATATTATTTTTTAGCAAAAGGTTTCAATGAAGATTTTTCAGATGGAGGAGATAGTGTGTATTTTAATAGGACATTTCAGGACTTTAAATTAGCTATAAGTAACTTTTCAAAATTTAAAAACTATTTAGGCCTTGGTGACGCATATTACAGTTTAGCTTTGTCATTAGTTCATTTGGCAGATAGACCTCAAAAAACACTTTTTTATGGGCCAGAAAAAAAATATTTAAATCCATACGTACAGAAGTTAAATCCAAAATCAATTTTAAAAGAAGCGTATTTAAATATAAATGAGGCACAAAGTTTTTATGTGTTGGCAAAAATGAATGATAGAGTTGCGGCTTGTATAGCAGAAAAAGCTCGTGTTCATATATATATGAAAGAATATCATAGAGCTTTAGATTTACTAAATACTGCTATCAAAATACATCGTTTTGAAAATGGTCTCATTGGTGAGGGAAAATGTCTAATGTTGATGTCTGATATTTACGCTGTTCAAAATCAGCATACTATAGCAATTAAATACGCAAAAATGGCTTTAGAAAAATATCAAATATCTAATTACAATCTAGAAATAGCATTAGTACTTAAAAAAATTGCATTAGTATATGAAAAGTTAAGTAATTACAAGATTGCAATGAATTATTACAATCAAGCTCACCAATACCAAGATTTAAGTTACAATGAAAACAGTATAAATACCAATCTTGAAATACAAAATAACTACGAAAATCAACTTAAAAATGCAGCAATTTTAGAGTTGCAGTCTGAAAATAAAATTCGTATTCTTGAAAAACAACAAACAATTTACTTTATATTGATAGGAATAATTATTTTCATGGTTTTGCTATCTATAGCTTTGATTTTGTATTGGTTAAAAGTAAAATCTTTAAAACATACACAGAAAAACTTAGAGCTTACCACCTTGTTAAATACGAGCTTACAAATGAAAGTACATGATGCAGAATTAACCGCCATGAGAGCAGAAATGGATCCGCATTTTATTTTTAATGTTATGAATTCTATACAAGGGCTCATAGTTACCAACAAACAAAATGAAGCTATTCAGTATTTAAATGAATTTTCTAAACTTTCTCGTAGGATTTTAAATCAATCCAGTATAAAGTATATAAACTTAGATGATGAAATAGCATTTTTAAAGAACTATTTAATTCTAGAAAGTATGAGATTCGAAGATAAGTTTTCGGTTAATTGGAACATACAAGACAATCTGGAACAAGACAATATACATATACCTCCCATGATTATTCAGCCATTTTTAGAAAATTCCATTAAACATGGCTTATTACCAAAGCATGGAGAAAAAAAAATAGATTTAAAAATTTTTAGTAAAGAGGACAATTTACTAACTGTCGAAATTACAGATAACGGTGTTGGTAGAAATCATAAGAAAGAAGCTTTCTTTAAAAATGAATCAAAAGGATTAAAAATTACTCAAAAAAGATTTCAATATTTGAATTCTAAAGAATCAGAGAATCAGCTTTATTCTTTTGAAATTTTTGATTTAAAAGACATAAATAATTTGCCGTCGGGAACCAAAGTCGTAATTAATTTTCCTTTCGATACTAATTATTAAACTTAATAAAATTATGATTAGAACTGTAATTGTGGACGATGAAATATATGCTAGAGACTACATCACCAGTCTCATAGTTCAAAATTTTTCAGAAATTAGCATTGTTGGATATGCTTCTCAAGTAAGTGATGCTATAGAATTAATTAATAACACAAATCCTGATTTGGTTTTATTGGACATAGAACTGATGGGTAAATTAAGCTTTCAGATTCTAAATAATGTAGTCAATCCTAATTCGTTTCAAGTGATTTTTACAACTAGCCACGATACATACGCATTAAGAGCAATTAAGTATTCATGCTTAGATTATTTACTTAAACCCATTGATGTCAATGAATTAAATATTGCCATTAGTAAATTTAAAAAAAATGAAATTGTAGCACGAGAGAAACAATTGGATGTGTTAATGAATAACTCAAGTAATGATTCTGAAAATGAAAAGATTGCAGTAGTGGTTCATGATGGATTGGCAATAATTAAATTAAATGAGGTTTTATTTTGCCAGAGCGAAGGAAGCTATACTTGGATTCATACAATACATGGAGAAAAAATAATTTCTACCAAAAATTTACTACATTTTGAAGAACTACTCCCTTCTGAATTATTTTTTAGATGTCACCGCTCTTATATCATCAATCTAAGTTATGTTAAAAAATATTCTAAAACAGATGGATTTAAAGTAGTTCTAAAAAACGATATTGAGATTGAAGTTTCTACTAGAAAAAAAGATGAATTGATCGTTCATTTGCTCAACTCTAATAAAAACATCTTCTAAAATTTATAATATTATACCAATCATAAAATTGCAATATTATATTTACTAAAAACTTTTTATACATTTATTCAAGCTTTTTTATGATTAAAAATATATATTTTTTATTGATTTTATTTAATAGTTTTTACTGTTTTTCTCAAAGTATATTTTTGTTAAAAGGCAATGTTTTAGATAAATATGGTAATTATTTGGCTAAAACGCGAGTAGTAAATATAAACAGTGGTGAAAAAACTATTACAGATACTTTAGGGTATTTTAATATAAAAGCTTCCGTTAGTGATTCGCTAAATATTAATTTATACGGCTACAAAACATTAAAATTCAAAATTCAAAACGAAGATTTTTTGTCATTAATTTTAGTAGAAGATACTTTATTAATACAAAATCTTGAGACAATTGAAATTGGCTATGGTAGTTTAGAAAAAACAGAGTCAGCAGAGGCTATTTCAAAAATTAAATCTGAAGAATTTTCACAAATAGGAAGCGTTTCACCTATACATACATTACAAGGCCGAGTAGCTGGTTTGCAAATAATAGCAGAAAACGGCGAGCCAGGGGCGGATATGCGTGTAAGAATACGAGGCGTAGGAACTGTAAATAATAGTGCTCCGCTTTACATTGTAAACGGTTACCCTGTAAATGATATTTCTTACTTACATCCTAAAGATATTGAAAGTGTAGAAGTACTTAAAGATGCTTCTAATACAGCTATTTATGGTGTAAGAGGGGCTAATGGTGTGATATTAATCAAAACAAAACTAACAAATTCTGTTAAAACACAATTTACATTTGATACTTATCAGGGGGTGTCTCGTTTTTGGAAGTATATACCTGTTAATAACACTTCAGATTATATACGATTAAAAAAACAAGCTTATGAAAATGATCATGAAACCATGAGTGCAGAAATGACCAATCAACTTAATTTGCAAAATCAAAACAATACCGATTGGCAAAAAGAAATTTCACAGCTTGGGGTAATTCAAAGTTACTATATAGGTGCTATGGGAGGGTCAGAAAAACAAAGATATGCTATTACTGGAGGCTATTTTAATCAAAGGGGTACAATTAAAAATACAGGGGTAAAAAAATATTTCTTTAGCTTAAATAATACTTACCAATTTGCAAAATGGTTAAAAGGAGGAATAAATATCAATTTCCAACGAACAGAAAAAAACTTTAATAATTCTAATGAATACGTGGGTGGACTTAATAATGCTATAATCACAGACCCACTCACAAATGTAAAAGATCCACAAACTGGCAATTGGGGATATGCAAATTTGTCTTCTACTACCAATCCGGCAAGGGTAATAGACTTGCAAAAAAACAGTTGGAATAAACAAAACTTTTTTAATTCAATATTTTATCTCGAAACTAAGTTTAATAAATATTTTTCCTTTAAATCGCAATTTGGTTATACGTACACAATTACCAAAAACAACATTTATGTACCTGTATATAATGTTGGCCCATGGGAGCAAAACTCTGTAAGTGTATTATATGATACACGAGGATTTTCTAATCAATGGGTGAGTAGTAATTATTTGAATTTTGAAAAATCTACCTCAACTCAAACATTTAAAATACTTCTAGGTTCAGAAGCTCAAGCGTCTAATTATAACATAGTGTCTGTTTCGGTTACAGATGTTCCTGAAGCTGCATTACAACAATATATTTCATCCTCAACGGGTAGTGCGTCTGCCAATACTATTGCAAGTGACCAAGCAGCCAATAGTTTATTGTCTTTTTTTGCGAGAGCCAATTATGCCTTCAAAAGTAAATATTTCCTTAATTGTACAGTAAGGCGAGATGGTTCATCACAATTTACTCCCAAAAATAGATGGGGTAATTTTCCCTCATTTAGTTTAGGTTGGAACTTAGCCGAAGAAAATTTTTTAAAATTAAACAAGAAAATTAACACCTTAAAGTTACGAAGTGGCTGGGGTGTAGTCGGTAACTTAAATAGTATTAAAAATTACTATGCGGCATATACTCTAATTAACGGTGGAAACAATTATAGTTTTGGGGGAGTCCAAGTTCCTGGATATACGGTTGTAAACATGGGTAATTCTGACCTGAAATGGGAACAAACTCAAAGTATGAATTTGGGGGTGGATATAGAAATGTGGAATAACAAATTCTGGGTTACTACAGATTGTTTCCTGCGTAAAACCAAAGGTATGATTATACAAGTGCCAAGTCCTGATTATATTGGAGCCAATGCACCAGAAACCAATGCGGGGGCTATAAAAAATATGGGAGTAGAGATAGCTACTGGATATAAAAATAAAATAAGAAATAAATTAACGTATCAAATAGCAGCAAATTTTACAAGTATAAAAAATACGGTAACCTCTGTTCAAAATGCCCCAATTCACGGCGGAGCCATCTGGAATATTGGTTACACTACCTTAACTACTGAAGGATTGCCCGTTGGTACATTTTGGGGGCTACAAACCAACGGAATTTTTCATAGCCAACAAGAAGTGAATAATTACTCTAAAAATGGTGTTAAAATACAACCAAACGCTCAAGCCGGTGATGTGAAATTTGTAGATAAAAATGATGATGGAAAAATTGATGAGAAAGATTACACAAACCTTGGTAGTCCTTTACCCAAATTTACTTATGGATTGTCGCTAAATACATCATACCAAAACTTTGATTTAAGAATATATTTGATGGGTGTGTACGGAAATAAAATAGTAAACGGACTCAATGGGTTCACACAATCATCTAATGGAAGATACAACTCCACAGTAAACAGAAATAATGCTTGGACACCCGAAAATCCAAATTCTAATGAACCCAGAATGACCCTCTACGATGCCAATCAAAATATGCGTTTTAGTGATAGGTACGTAGAAAGTGGCAGTTATTTAAGATTACAAAACATAACATTGGGGTATACCATAACCCAGAAGTCTGCTTCCAAAATTAAAATGCAATCTATAAGATTCTATATGGGTATAGATAATTTACTAACATTTACAAAATATAAAGGTTTAGACCCTGAAATAGGACAAACTCTAAGTAATGTGAATAATCCTTTAAATTACGGAGTAGATCTAGGCAATTATCCGCAAGCTAGAACTTACAGATTAGGTATGAGTTTGGGAATTTAAACACCATATTGTTTTAAAATAGAGGTATCAAATATGAATCAGTACAAAATTACATATTCACTTTTTTGGGGTATTCTTTTGTTGTGCTCTGGCTGTAAAAAGTTTTTAAGCAAAGAGCCATTAGGGCCATATTCTGCACAAAATTATTTTAACGCAAACCCTAAAAATCCAGAATATGCGGTAAATGCCATATACGATGCCATTTCTTGGGACAACTACGGCAGAGCCAACGAAACACAAGGTTATGAGTTGTTTTTTGGAGATATCTGCTCAGACGATGCAGAAATAGGTAGTATGCCCGGTGATGCGTTAATAAATTCTCTAAAAGAATTAAAAGAATGGAGAGCCAATGCATCTCATGTTTCTACAGAAGCCGTATGGATCATTAATTATGCCGCTATTGCAAGAGCAAATTATGTATTGACGTATATAGACGCAACCAGCTCCATAGATCAAGCTACCAAAAATAGACTTAAAGGTGAAGCATTGTTTCTTAGGGGATATGCCTATTTTTATTTAGCAAGAATATTTGGTGGAGTGCCACTCGTAGATCATCTGTTGTCTCCAAACGAATACGGAACTTATTTACGAAGTACTCTAGCACAAACCTTCCAGTTTATAGAATCAGATTTTAAAAATGCAACTTCATTGTTACCAATAAGTCAAGCTCCTTATGGTGTAGGTAGAGCCACCAAAGGTGCCGCATTGGGGTATTGGGCCAGATGCATTCAGTATCAGTTAGGTACAGATAACACCCTTGGCCATACTTGGCAAGAAGTGTATGCCCTTACCAAACAAATAATACTTCAAGGTAACTATGCTTTGTTGCCCAATTATGCAGCTTTGTTTGAAGAAGAATCTGAAAATTGTATAGAATCTATATTTGAGATTCAATACATGGATACAGGTAATCCTAATGAATATGGGCCAAATTCTGTAGGCTCATTTGCAGACCAATTGCAAAATCCACGTAGCACCTTTGGTTGGGGCTATAACACACCCTCAGAATCTTTAATACAGTCTTTTGAAGAGGGAGATCCTCGCCTCAAATGCACCGTTTTGCAAGATGGAGATATTTTGTATGGTCAAAAATTCAAAATTGACACCGTAGTAGATCCCTCAAAATATATAAACAGAAAAGCAGCCTTAGCGGAAGCACCTTCATCCATACAAAATGGTGCACGAAATCACAGAAAAATGAGATACGCCGAAATACTCCTGATGAACGCAGAAGCTGCATATTATATGGGAAACACCTCCGAAGCTATAGAAAACGTAAACCTTATAAGAGCTAGAGCTAAATCTTCCACCTTGCCCAAAGGCTACAAATTAAATGCCCCCAATGCCTATGAAACAGCATCAGTGCCCGCAACAACCTTGTTGCCTTTAGAAGGGCTCGCAGGGCAAGACCTACTCATAGCCATATACAAAGAACGAAGAAATGAATTTGGGATGGAAACTTTGAGACTATGGGATCAGATAAGAACTAATACTTATATTTCTAGTTTAACTTCATCTGTGCAATCGAACTGTAACTCGCACTCCATTCAATATCAAAATAATACGATACCCTTGTTTCCAATACCGCAAAACGAGTTGTTTTTTAATATAGCTCAAAATCCCGGATATTAAACCCAAATTACCCAATAGGAAAAATCTTTTATTTTTCTCTTATTAAAACCCTCTCCGCTTGGAGAGGGTCAATGGGTGAGGTATGAAAAAATTGCTAATGAGTAATTTGGGTTCAATACAACCTACCACCCATATATTTTTTATAAACTCCTAGTAAAATGGATATAGGACACAAAGTTTTTCCTTTGAGAATATAACTATTCTAAGAAATAGCACATTTTCTAAAAATACGCTCATAAGAAAAATCCCAACGCTCGTTTGTGAATCCCAGACGCTCATTAGAAAAGTACGCACATTTGAAGAGAGCCAAAAATTGATTAAAGATTCATTAGTAGTTTTGGTAATCAAAACGCGTATACCGAAAAGCAGGGTGAGAGAGTAGGTGGGGTTATTTAAAATTAATAAAAATGAAAAAATCAATTGGTTACTCAGAAAACTTTTCTTTTGAGGAGGCATTTAAAGTTGCTTATGAAGAGTTGAAAAAACAATTAAATCTTGAAGAAGACCAAGTAGAACATGTTATTGTTACTGAAATTGGTGCTGAAATGGGTTTAAATATTTCTGGTCGTAGAAATCGTATGTTTGTTGCTTTAGAAAAAAAAAACTTCGTACTCTAATATTAATTTTTTAAAAATGAAAAAACTTTTTACAATTTTTATGGCTGTAGCTACTGCTATTACATTTGCCCAAGTACCCAAGACGGAAAGTGTATTGGTGACTAACAACACTTGGAAGTTTACAGCCCAAACTCAAACTGATTGGCAAAAGGTTGGTTTTAATGATGCTTCTTGGACAAATGCAGTAGAATCAAATCATTTAGCAAGTAATTATTTTGCTAGTGATGTATTGAGCCCAAATACGAAAAACATATGGACTTCTGGAACATCAACGTCTCCTGCATATTTCAGAAAGACATTTTCACTTGTCTCTGTTAACAATATACTTTCGGCAAAATTCACTATGAGTGTAGATGATGCAGCCGAAATCTATATAAACGGAAACTTAGTTGGTGGCTATGGCTTTGGGACATCAACTACTGTTGATTTCAAACAATATTTAGTATCTGGGGCAAATTTAATTGCTGTAATAACAGCTGATAACAGCAACGGTGCTGCTTCTTCCTTTTGGGGCGAGTTAAAAACAGAAGTGTCTTGCATCACTACATCCACCACCGCCCAAATCGCCTGCGGTAGCTATACTTGGAACGGCACTACTTATACTACATCTGGCACTTATACCAAAACAGGCTTAAAGAACAAAGCAGGTTGTGATAGTACGGCTACTTTGAATTTGACCATCAAACAGCCAAGTACATCTACCACAACTCAATCCGCTTGCGGTAGTTACACATGGAACGGAACTACTTACACGTCATCTGGCACTTACACCAAAACAGGATTGAAAAACAAAGCAGGCTGCGACAGTACGGCTACTTTGAATTTGACCATCAAACAACCTAGTACTTCTACTACCACCCAATCGGCTTGCGTTAGCTACACTTGGAACGGAACTACTTACACGACATCTGGCACTTATACCAAAACTGGTTTAAAGAACAAAGCTGGTTGCGACAGTACGGCTTCTTTGAATTTGACCATCAAACAGCCAAGTACATCTACCACAACTCAATCCGCTTGCGGTAGTTACACATGGAACGGCACTACTTACACGTCATCTGGCACTTATACCAAAACAGGCTTGAAAAACAAAGCAGGTTGTGATAGTACAGCTACTTTGAATTTGACCATCAAACAACCTAGCACTTCTACTACTACTCAATCGGCTTGCGTTAGCTATACTTGGAACGGAACTACTTACACTACATCTGGCACTTATACCAAAACTGGTTTAAAGAACAAAGCAGGTTGTGATAGCTCGGCTACTTTGAATCTGACTATCAAACAGCCAAGTACTTCTTCAACGACCCAATCGGCATGCGTTAGCTATACTTGGAACGGAACTACTTACACCGCATCAGGTACATATACCAAAACAGGCTTGAAAAACAAAGCAGGTTGTGACAGTACGGCTACTTTGAATCTGACTATTAAACAACCTAGTACTTCTTCTACTACCCAATCTGCTTGCGTTAGCTATACTTGGAACGGAACTACTTACACGTCATCTGGCACTTATACCAAAACTGGTTTAAAAAACAAAGCAGGTTGCGACAGTACAGCCACTTTGAATTTGACTATCAATCAATTGCCATCGGTAAATATTAGCAATTTGCCAAGCTACATCAACATCAATGCGAGCAACATCACATTGGCAGAAACACCAACTGGTGGCACTTTCTCAGGCAAAGGCGTGTCGAGTGGTGTGTTTAATCCAAAGACGGCTGGCTTGGGTAGCAAGACTATTACCTACACCGCAACAAACACAAATGGTTGCAGTAACACTGCAACTCAAAAAACAACGGTATTCGACACGACAGGCACTTTCTGTTCGGTAAAAGACACACTTTACATCAAGACAACAGTTGTCACAGGAACAAGCGAAGGCACGGTGGAGAACACGATGAAGATTTACCCAAATCCTGCATCAGACCATTTAATCATAGAGAACAACCACGTAACAGCCATGAGTGGACACAGCGTTCAGGTGTTGGACATGCAAGGAAAAACGGTATTCAGTTCGCCTATCAACCAAAGCCAATTTAGCATCAGCTTAACCAACTGGACAAAGAACAGCCTTTATGTCTTAAAACTACTTGACGCACAAAATGCAGTAGTGGAGACTAGGAAAGTGATTGTGCAGTAACAGCAGACGTTATAAAAAACGTATGCGAAAAGTGTAAAAAATGGAATTGGGGAATTAAGTGTATGTTAAAGTTTTTGCGTGAAAAAGATTTGTCTTTAACTATACTCATTTAATATTAATTCCCCTAATTCTTTTTCGCTTCTCTGTAAGTGAAATTTTAAAAGTACAATGAAGATATATAAGCCCAATAGATTTATGAGAACAGACCAACTAACATTTACTAGATTTTTTGCAGCAATTTCAATTGTTATATTTCATTATGGAAATAATATCTTTCCTTTTTATTCTGAACCTGTAGATTTCTTATTTAAACAAGCTAACATTGGTGTTAGTTATTTTTTTATTCTTTCAGGATTTGTGATGATTATAGCTTATAAAGAAAGGGGAGAAATTGAATATGTAGACTTTGTTAAAAGAAGATTTGCAAGAATTTATCCTGTATACGCATTGGCAATACTTGTATTGTTGATATATTATATTTTAATACTGAAATCATTCGGATACAAAAGTGTTATATTAAATCTTACATTACTCCAAAGTTGGGTTCCTGGGTTTGCATTGTCTTTTAATACCCCTGGTTGGTCTTTAGCTGTTGAAATGTTTTTTTACATTTCGTTTCCGTTTCTTTTTAATCATTTTTATAACAAATATTCTTTAAAGAGTTTACTTGTTCCAATAATATTGTTTTTTTTCATAAGTCAATTAGCTTTTCTTTTTTTAACAAGCTCTACTTTTTATGATGGATTTCCATCAAAAAGTCACGATATATTATACTTTTTCCCATTAATGCATTTTAATGAATTTTTAATTGGGAATTTAGCAGGCATGTTTTTCCTTAGAGGAATTAAAGTTAGAAATTATGATTTTTATATAATTACTTTAATATTTTTGTTGGGTTTTTTATTAAAAATAAATACTGAAATTAATTTACATAATGGAATGTTAGCTTTTGTTTTTGTTCCACTTATTATATTAATTTCAGCTAACAATGGACTTTTAACAAGACTTTCAAATAAAAAATTTTTAGTTTTTCTAGGCGAAATAAGCTACAGTATTTATATACTACAAAAACCTATATTCCTATGGGTAGAAGAGCTTATGAAATATTTCAATATAACTAATTCGGCTGTAATTTTTTATTTAGCACTACTAATATTGATTTTGTTTTCTGCAATAAGTTATAAATATTTTGAGATTCCTATGAGAGAGTTGATAAATAAAAAACGTATATCAATAAGTAATAAAACTTTTCTAATTAAGAATTTGATTAAACGGCCTACATACTAGCGTTATTAGAAACTTATATTACACTTTTAGTTCTAAAACTCTCAACTATAATACTTTATGCTGATTTATTATAAAAAATCTAAAAACTATTTAAGTTCGAATTGTTTTAAAATATTCTCCAAATACTGATTTTCAAACCTATCTCCACAAATCTTCATAAATCTCTTTATATGAGCCAAGCTCAATAGTTTCTATACCAACACGTTCTAGAAAAAACTTTTTTCCTTTGTGCTCTTCCAGATTAGAGGCAGTGCATACGTACCATCCTTTTTTCTTTAAATGAGGATATTTTTTGTAAAACTTCATGCGTTCTATGAGCAGCCAACGCAGAAAAGTTTCATTTTCTCCTAGTCCTAAACCAATAATACACAATGATTTTGAAAATATAATTTGAAGCCAAGAGTCTTTTCCTTGCCAATTTTCCAAACCCTCTTTGTACAGACCATTTTCTTTATTACCAATGAGTTTTCGTGCTTTTTCCACACTGCCCATATAGTGGCTGAGTCCTAATTTGATACTTCGGTGGTAATGTATAGTGCCATTTATGTACCAAATACCAAAACCCGAACATGGATTGATGAGCGATTCTGAACCTTGATAAAAACCCCATGGATAAAAATCACTAAAGCTGAAATCAAGCTGCTTCAGTTTTTTAAGCTTGTTTTGACTCAAGGCAAAAGTATCTTCATAGTTTGTAGTGAGTAGGGGAGCATTTAGTGTTTTTATTTTGTGAACCATTTGCGTGTGTACACTTGTGGGTTGCCAAGTGTTTAGTAGCTCACATAATTCTTTCAGTAGATTCAGCGAACCCGTATTTTCTAAATCGAGAATGTCATAAAACTCGGTACAACTTATTCCTTGTGGGCGTTCAGTAAGTGTGTGAGCTGCAACTTTTCCCCAAAGTTTCAGAAGTAATTCGTCCCAACTTAGGGCATTTTTTACACCCGCATATCTGTTTACTCCGTTACCAATTATAAACGCAAGATCATTTTGCTGGTTTTCTAAGATATTTTTAAAGTCGTTGCTAGTCAAAATTTTTAGATTCTTTTAAATGTAGATTCTTGTAATATTATATTAAATCGAAATAGAAAAAGGACAAAATTGTTTTTAAAACCTTTATTGCAATATATTAAGTCTTAAATCTCATGTCTATCATCTTCAAGTCTATATAATACTCAGTAGTATATGTTTTTCAATACCTAAAATTATTATATTTATACTGAATATTAAAAACAATTTCATGTCAGAAAAAAAATTAAATAACCAAGTAGCATTAGTAACTGGTGCTAATTCTGGAATAGGACTAGGAGTGGCACTTTCACTCGCCGAAGCTGGAGCAAAAATTATTGTTAATTACGTAAGTAAGCCAGAAATGGCACAAGAAGTTGTAAGCAAAATAAAAGAGCTGGGCTCGGAAGCCATTGCTATACAAGCAGATGTGAGTAATGAAGAGCAGGTAAAACGAATGTTTTCAGAAGCCATAGCTACGTATGGTACTATAGATATTTTGGTGAATAATGCCGGTTTGCAGAGAGATGCCAAGTTTGATGAAATGACTCTGGAACAATGGAATATGGTAATTAATGTAAACCTAACAGGGCAGTTTTTATGTGCCAGAGAGGCCATCAAAGAATTCTTAAGAAGAGGTATAGTTCCTGAGCGTTCGTGTGCCGCAGGAAAAATCATTTGTATGAGCTCTGTGCATGAAGTAATACCGTGGGCGGGACACGTAAACTATGCTTCTTCTAAAGGTGCCATCAAAATGTTTATGCAAAGTTTGGCTCAAGAGTATGGCGATAGAAAAATTCGTGTGAATAGTATTTGTCCGGGAGCTATACAAACACCCATAAACACTGGAGCTTGGTCTACTCCAGATGCACTCAATAAACTCTTGACGCTGATTCCATACAACAGAATTGGCCAGCCCTCAGACATAGGCAAGTTGGCAGTTTTTCTAGCTTCTGACGATTCTGATTACATCACAGGCTCTAGTATTTTTATTGACGGTGGTATGACGGTTTTCGAAGGTTTTGCAACGGGTGGTTAATTTTTATGGTATTTTACAAAACCTTAATTGTAGTTTGGAGTATGCTCTATAATATTATTTTTTTATGCCTTTTATAATTAAAAACACAGTAGGTCCAAGAGCGTTATGGGGCGTTTGGGAAGTGAATGAGCCGCTTGAAAGTCTAGTAGAAGACTTGATTATGAGCGATTTTGATAAAAATGAATATGCTCAAATCACACACCCAACACGTATGTATGAGTGGGTGGGAGCTCGCAAAGCCTTACAAACCTTGGCCTTAGATTTTGGAATTGAATACAAAGGCATAGTGAAAGAAGCTAACGGCAAGTCTTATTTGGTAGACAGCAATGCACATATTTCCATATCTCATACCAAAGATTTTGCGGCTGTCATGATTCATTACGACACTTCTGTAGGTATTGATATAGAGTTGCTTAAAGAAAAAATCGAACTAATTGCTCATAAGTTTATCTCTGATGAAGAATTCGGGTTCATTAATAAAAATATGAATAAACTTACCATAGCTTGGTGTGCAAAAGAAGCTGTTTATAAAAGTATAGGTGTAGATGGTATCTCTTTTAAAGACCATATTCGTCTTCATGATTTTGACGCTATTCTTGCTGGTAGGCTTGTGGCAGAGGTGATTCATCCAGATTTTAAACAATCTGTCGTTTTAAATTATATCTTAATGAAAAATTTTTGTGTAGCACACACCGTAATTTAAATTCTTGAGTGTAACTTTGTAAGCAATGAAGCATTGTATTGCTTACATATCCATTTTTGCCATAGTACTTCAAATGTTTTTGAAGCCACTACTCTTGCACGATTATAAACTGCATAAAACTTTTATTGCCAATAATTTTTGTGTGAATAAATCTAAGCCTAAACTTAAATGTGAAGGCAAATGTCATTTGAAAAAACAGATGGCAAAACATGAAAATCAGAACAAAGAAAAAAGTCAAGGTTATGTGCTTGATTATGTTCATCCTAATTCTTTGAACTTAATTTTTTTACAAGAATGCACAGCCTTTACAGTAAAAGAAATACTCAATATGTTTTTTTATCTGAAAACATATCCTCAGCCTTTTGAAGAAATTTTACAGCCACCCCAAGTGTAGTTTTTAATTCTAACTACTTGTAAAATCTTTTTAAATCAAATTTCATGCTTATTAATAAAATAATAAGATTGATAGGTTTGTGCGTGTTTTTTATAAATACCATAAATGCTCAGTCTATAGATTCTTTGCCTGCACCGTCTTGTAATAATTTATGTTGCGGTTCAGACATGACACCTGCGGGCGTCATGTACAGTCATTTGCATTCTAAAAACGAATGGATGCTTTCTTACCGATATCAATTTATGAACATGAAAAATTGGAATCATAATGTTTCTCAAGACGAAGTATTTAAAACCTACAACATGAGCACAGATGCTATGCGTATGCACATGCACATGCTTATGCTCATGTATGGAATTTCTGATAGATTTACGGTGATGCTCATGGGGCATTATATGAGCAAGTCTATGAATATGCTTATGTTTGGGTCTTCTAGTCATAACCATGGAGGAGCTTCTATGAGCCATCAGATGTATACTCAGGGTTTGGCCGATTCCAAATTAATACTCACTTATGGACTAGTAAATTCTCATAATCATAGATTGTTAATCAGTTCGGGTTTAGGTCTTCCCACAGGTAATATGCAGCTCAAAGGCGATAGCAGCACTATGTATCCCAACAAACGTTATCCATACATGATGCAATTAGGTTCGGGCTCTTTTGAATTTCCTCTAGCTATGTCCTACATTTATCAGAACAATAAGCTTTCTATTGGAAATCAATTCGATGTAAATTTTAGAATTAGAACCAATGTTTTGAACTATAAATGGTCTCCAGAAATCAACAATTCCACTTGGGTTGCATATAAGTTTTTAAAGAATACCAGTATTTCTCTAAGAGCAGAAAATAAAGTTTTATCTAAAATTTTGGGTACGGATGCTTCATTATATTACTTAGCAGAACCAGCTGCAAATAGTAACAATTATGGAGGATATGTGCTGCAAACAACTTTTGGATTCAATCAATATTTTGATCTGGGTCCCTTGTATGCGTGCAAGCTCGGATTAGAAGCGGGTATGTTTCCTGTACAAAACTTATACGGTCTCCAACTACAAAATCATTTTATATTACAGTCTACATTAAATCTCATGTTTTAAATAATGAAAAAACTACTCCATATTACTTTAGTAAGTATTACTCCACTTTTATTCTTTAATTGTACTTCTCCCAAAAATGTGAATCCAGACCATGGCTCGCAAGTCAAGAAGGGGCAGTTGAAGTTACATTTACATAATTATATAGCTGAAGACGAAGTAGATGCTTACGGCATCACATACACCACCCCAGACGGTCAAGCTATTAAATTGAATTGTGGACAATTGTATTTGTCAGGTTTTCAACTCATCAAAGCAGATAGTTCTGTTTATACTGTTCCAGATACTGTCATTCTCAAAACCCAAGATTTAGAAACGTATACTTTGCCAAGTGTACCCGTAGGTAACTACATAGGACTAAGTTTTTATGTGGGGTTAAACAATTCACAAGACCAATCTACTGCTTCTGTGTTGGGAGATTCGTCTATGTTTTTTGAAAATTCAACAAAACATGTTTTTCTAAATGTGAGTGGAAGTATGGATACTTCAGCAAACTACGATGGTTCAATGGCAGATTTTAACTATAAAATAGGTACTTCTACCAATCTTAAAAAAGTTCAAATGCCATTTCAGAAGTTTACCATTTCAGAGGATTTTACCCAATACGCTCACATGAAAATTGATTATTCAAGAATGTTTCTAGGAATTAATTTATCTCAAAAAGAAAATTTGTCGGCAACTAAACTAGAAGAACAAAATAAAGAAGTGGTGACAAAAATTTTAAATAATCTTCCACAAATGTTTATTTATGAATAAGTTATTATTAGTCTCTTTCAGTTTTATTTTTCTATTTTCTTGTAAAAAAAAGGAAAAGAATGTTGCTCAAGTTTGTAACTCAAAAGACACGGTTTCTTTTCATGCAGACATAAAACCTTTATTGACCCTAAATTGTGCATTATCAGGATGTCATATGGGTAATTCTCCGAGCGGTGGATTAAATTTGGAGTCTGATAAAGCGTACATTGAACTGACAAACATTAAAAGTGGATATATAGACACACTCGCACCCAAAAGAAGTTTGCTGTATTCCAGTTTAGTGTCTACAGACAATCCCATGCCTCCCAAACCATTTTCAAAGTTAAATGATTGTGATATTCAGCTGATTGTGCAATGGATGCAAGAGGGCGGAAAAAATAATTAATTCTTATGGTCTTAGTTTAAATAACTGAACTAGGACCATAAATTGCTCCCCCAAGTGCATCGGATGTAGCTCCTGTAACGGTTTTTAAGCAATTATTTTCGTTACGAAGTCGTAAAAGTCCTAAAAATGCAAATATTAAAGCTTCTTTAAATTCAATTATTTTTCTTTCAGGAATTACAATTTGTAGTTCTGGTAGTTCTTTTCGGATACACTCAACTAAAAAATTATTCAAAACTCCACCTCCACTTATCAGCATTTTTTTGTTTTCAGTTTCAGAAAAAACTCTTACGGCTTTTCTAAACATAAAAGCTATATGTCTGCAAACGGTATGTAGTTTGTCTTCTAGTGAAATGTTGAAAGAATCAATTATAGGTTTAAATTCTTTTTCATAAAATTCTCTTCCTAAAGATTTTCCAAAAACTCCTCTTTTAAAAGGTAGATTGTTCAACTGTTCTAGAAGTATTTCATTTACTTTTCCAGATTTAGCCAAATCCCCATTGGGGTCATAATCTAGGTTTCTTTCATTTGCTAGTTCATTCAAAGCCATATTGGCTATAGTGATATCAAATGCCCTTGAACTTTTGTTGTGGGTAATGTTAGCTATGCCACCAATGTTCACTAAATAATCAAAATCTTTAAATAATTCTTGATCTCCTTTGGGTACAAGTGGAGCTCCTTGGCCATTCAGTGCCACATCTACACTCCTGAAATCACACACTGTAGTTATTCCTGTTTGAGCATAAATATGAGCACCAGATCCTATCTGTAAACTAAAACCTAATTCTGGCCTATGAAATATAGTGTGCCCATGAGAAGCTATAAAATGTGGGGTGTCAAAATCTTGAATAAACTGATTAACTTGGTAACCTATCCATTTTCCATAAGTATTATGAAAATCAGCAAGTTCCAAAGCTGTTCCAAAATAAATGTTTCGTAATTTATCTGAAATTTCCGAAGGGTAGGCTACTGTCTCGGCTTTTGTTATTTCAAAAGTCCATGCATTGTTTTTATGGGTAAAATGCACAAAAGCAATATCCAGACCGTCCAATGACGTGCCAGACATGAGACCTATACCTTTGTAAATCATTATATTTTATTTAAAAACCCTAATCTGATAAGTGCAAAAACCGAATAATTAAGCATATCTCTGTAGTTCGCATCCACACCTTCAGAGGCCACCGTTTTACCTTGGTTGTCTTCTATTTGTTTGGTTCTAAATATTTTCATCAATATGATATCCGTAATAGAACTTACACGCATTTCTCGCCATGCCTCGCCATAGTCGTGATTTTTGGCCATAAGCAATTCCAGCGTTTTAGTAGCTTCAGCATCATACATTTGCGTAAGTTTTTCTATTTCTATATTCATCTCCTCACTATCATGTAGTTGAATTTGAATCAACGCCATAATAGCGTAGTTTATCATAGCCACAAATTCCAAATCGGTATCTTCATTTACCATTTGTTGCCCTTTTTCTTGAATAGATCTTATACGTTGTGCTTTTATATAAATTTGGTCAGTGATAGACGGAAGCCTCATTATTCTCCAAGCTGTACCATAATCTTTATTTTTTTTCAAAAATAATTCTCTACAATATCCAACTACTTGTTGATATTCTTGTATAGTATTGCTAGCCATTATTTTAAAATTTAAATTCTTTTTTTAATATTTCTACTACCAGCTTGGCTCTTTCATCTATCTTATGATCTCTGTGAGCACGTTCATATCCAGCAGCTTGTATTTTTAAGCGTTCTGTTTCATGGGTCAAATAATAGTTTACTTTGTCGGCCAAGTCATCTTCGCTTTTATAAAATACAGCTTCTTCGTTTTCTTTAAAATAAGTGATAGACTCTTCATTGTATTCATGAATCATAAAGCCTCCACTTCCTGGTATATGAAACGTGCGTGAAGTAATAAAATCACCACTAGACGCTCCCATAACTTTTTCATGAACAATCCCTAAGTTGATTTTTGAAGCATTGATGCCTATCACATACAAATCTCCATGAATACCCGTAAGCATGGTACTTTTTTTAATTAAATCATTTGTAGCATTTTCCCATCTTCCTCCCCAAATTTTCAACTTAGTTTCTGGGTGCTTTAGCTTTATTGTAGAAACTAATTGTTCTTTCTTTTCAGACCACCCACCTATAAACGATGCATCACAATCGTAATAAGATTTTAAATTTTCAGGTATTTGCATTTTTCTATGCAAAGTAGGGTCAAAGCCATGTGGAATAAAACTACTATTATGGAAATTCAGTTGCTCCTTTAAATCAGTTATCCCAAATGTTTTAGTTGTAAAAATATGATGATACAATGGTAACGTTTTAGGTAATAATCCGCCGTGAGTTCTAAAACTAACATCTGGATAAAAATTTACCACTACAAATTTTTTCTTAAGTTGTAAAACCGTTTCGGGTTTTACAAACGCACCTTTATATATGAGTACAATGTCTGGCTGTAATAATTTTGATTGACGTAAAATCTCGTTGTTAAATTCAGTAATTTGTAGGGTTCTACTGATCTTGGCAACGGCTTTGGCCAAAAATGATTTTTGCGATAAATTTATAAAATAATTTTCATCAACAACAGCCGTTATATGCCCTATCCTCGATAATCCATCAAACATAGCATTGGCATTACTACCAGTCCAGATGGGCCCTACACAAAGTATTTTTAACATTTTATTCTAATATAAGTTTTTCTAAAGCCATACCTCTACTGCCTTTAAGTAAAAGGGTAGTG
>JAXLUW010000004.1:150000-537500 GCA_046329305.1 Cytophagales bacterium | reverse complement strand
GGGAGCATTCTAAATGCGGCGAAGGCGTCTGGCGATGGATGTTGGAGCGTTTAGAAAAGCAAATGTAGGTATAAGTAACGATAATGTGCGTGAGAAACGTACACGCCGATAGACTAAGGATTCCTGGGCAATGCTAATCATCTCAGGGTTAGTCGGGACCTAAGGCGAAGCCGACAGGCGTAGTCGATGGACAACTGGTTAATATTCCAGTACATCTTATATGGGCGATGGAGAGACGGAGAAGTGACAATACCACGGACTGACGGAATAGTTCGTTTAAGAGTGTAGATATATTTTTGGTAGGCAAATCCGCCGAGAATGTCGAACTTGAAAGTAAGTTGAGGATTCGTCCGAGACTAGTGTATGTAATCAGGCTCCCGAGAAAAACTTCTAAGCAATACTATATAAGATCCCGTACCGTAAACCGACACAGGTAGTCAAGGAGAGAATCCTGAGGCGCTCGAGTGAGTCACGGCTAAGGAACTCGGCAAATTAACCCTGTAACTTCGGGAAAAGGGGTGCCCACAGCGATGTGGGCCGCAGAGAAATGGCTCAGGCGACTGTTTAACAAAAACACAGGGCTATGCGAAACTGCAAGGTGAAGTATATGGCCTGACACCTGCCCGGTGCTGGAAGGTTAAGAGGGGATGTCAGTCGCAAGGCGAAGCATTGAATCGAAGCCCCAGTAAACGGCGGCCGTAACTATAACGGTCCTAAGGTAGCGAAATTCCTTGTCGGGTAAGTTCCGACCTGCACGAATGGTGTAACGATCTGAGCACTGTCTCGGCCGTGAGCTCGGTGAAATTGAAGTAGCGGTGAAGATGCCGCTTACCCGCCATGGGACGGAAAGACCCCATGCACCTTTACTATAGCTTTGCATTGACTTTGGACAAGTGATGTGTAGGATAGGCGGGAGATAATGATTATGTGTCGCTAGGCATATATGAATCAACGTTGAAATACCGCCCTTTGCTTGTTTGGAGCCTAATCATCGAAGATGAGACATTGCATGGTGGGTAGTTTGACTGGGGTGGTCGCCTCCAAAAGAGTAACGGAGGCTTCCAAAGGTCAGCTCAGCACGCTTGGTAACCGTGCGTAGAGTGTATTAGCATAAGCTGGCTTGACTGTGAGGCCTACAAGCCGATCAGGTAGGAAACTAGGGTAAAGTGATCCGGCGGTACCGTATGGAAGGGCCGTCGCTCAAAGGATAAAAGGTACGCTGGGGATAACAGGCTGATCTCCCCCAAGAGCTCACATCGACGGGGAGGTTTGGCACCTCGATGTCGGCTCGTCACATCCTGGGGCTGGAGAAGGTCCCAAGGGTTGAGCTGTTCGCTCATTAAAGTGGCACGCGAGCTGGGTTCAGAACGTCGTGAGACAGTTCGGTCCCTATCTATGGTGGGCGTTGGAAATTTGAGAGGAGCTGTTCTTAGTACGAGAGGACCGGAATGGACAAGCCTCTGGTGTATCTGTTGTGCCGCCAGGTGCAGTGCAGAGTAGCTATGCTTGGAAGAGATAAGCGCTGAAAGCATCTAAGTGCGAAACTCGCCTCAAGATGAGATTTCCTTATAGGGTCGTCAGAGACTATGACGTTGATAGGTTGCAGGTGTAAAGGCAGTAATGTCATAGCTGAGCAATACTAATTGCCCGAAGACTTTCGTGTATAACTTTTGTACGTTCTTCTTCTCTAGTAATGTCAATAAACAAAAGAAATTAAAGATAATGGTGGCTATACGGCGGGTGTTCACCTCTTCCCATTCCGAACAGAGAAGTTAAGCCCCGCACGGTCGATGGTACTACGATAACACGTGGGAGAGTAGGTGGCCGCCAACCTTATTAAAAAAAATAGTTCGGAAAACTAAAATCATAAACCCCTCAATGTTTACTAACATTCAGGGGTTTTGGCGTTATACGCCTGTATGGGTATCTAATGATAAGAAGTGTTTGGTGTTGGAAGCACAAAACAAAAGCACAAAACCAAGAATATCCATTGGACAATTCCTAAATCACAAGAAAACTTCTACCAAACCACCTAGGGGAGACGAACCATAGTGTTCAGCCAACACCAGCTAAAAAAAAAGCCTCAAATTGCTGTACCGCAGTTTGAGGCTTTTTTCGCTAGCTGGCTAAATGTTCGCATTTCGCCCTTCTTTTCTGACGTGTTTGTTCGTGTCATTTCGTGTCTGTTTTTGGTGCATTGGCTTGGTGGCTCTTTTGCAAAACTTGGCTTTAGCGTGGGCTTGTGTGGCTTGGCAATGTGTATGCAATTAGGGTCGGCTGTTTTCTGTTTCATTTAATTTCAGATATACACTTTTCATTAATAATTCTTTTACAACCCCTCCAAATGCTTTGTTCTCTAAAATCTTTTCAAATATCTCTTGGTTTTGGTCCATTCTCTCAATCAACTTAGTAAGGAATAAATCCTCAAAAGCGAATTTGAACGTATCAATTTTATTGGCTTGTGCTTGTTCTTTTAACTTATCATCTAAAAGTAAATCAGCTTCCATTTGGTCAAAGAATAATCTGTCAGCTTCGGTAAAATCAGTCCCGAACCTGTCATTTAAAACATTTATAATCTGCGATAATGGGGCTTTTTCTTCTTTTGCTCTTTTTATACCTGCTTCTGTCAAACCGTCAAGTTCGCCATCCTCTTTTTGCAATTCAATTGTGCCGTCGGCAATTTTCTCTAAACGGTAATATTCCATTGCCAATTCATCAGTTAATTGAAGGCTTTCGGACAAATCACGTTTGGGCAATTTGGTTTGTAAAAGCTTTGCGTAAGCATAGAATTTCTCAAAATCAGAATCAGAAAACGGCATTATCTGAGAAAGGAAAGAATACAAATTACACCATGTTCTTAACCCTTTTTTGAATTCGTCTTTTATTTCTTCTGTTTCTAATGCTTTAAATCTATCTACGGCAGGGTCAATGTATGCATATAGGGTTGATTGGTCTTTAACTGATAAACGGTTACTTGGTTTAAAATACACGTTTGCAAAGGCTTCAATTTCCGATTGCCAGTAAATTTGTTTCTCGTCTAATTTTCCTTTCAAATCATACAAGTGATTTGGGTCAGGATTTTCAGTAACGCTTGTCCTTTGGTAATAGGGCTGGAACGATGCTAAAATAGTTTCTCTATCGTTTACAAAATCCAAAACAAAAGTATCTTCCTTGCCAGGGCAAGTACGATTTAAACGAGATAATGTTTGAACGGCTTTTACGCCTGAAAGTGCCTTATCTACGTACATTGTATGCAAAAGCGGTTGGTCAAATCCTGTTTGGTATTTATCGGCAACTATCAATATTTTGTAATCGTCCTGATTGAATATTTTTGGCAATTCTTTTTCTCCATAACCTGTTAATTCAGGTTCTGAAACTCCATCGGGATAATCATCGTCCATTACTTTGCCAGAAAAAGCAACCAATACTTTTATGTCATTATAACCTTTGGCTTTTATGTAATTCTTAAACTCAACAAAATAGCGTTTTGCATGAAGTCTTGAACCAGTTACAACCATTGCCTTTGCTTTTCCTCCAATTTTCTTGCAAACAATTTGGCGAAAATGCTCAATAATTACTTCGGTTTTTTGAGCCAATTCATGAGGATGCAACGAAACAAAACGCCCGATTGCCTTTGATGCTTTCTTTTTGTTTAATTCGGGGTCTTCATTTATTGCTTTGGTAAGTTTAAAATATCGCTCGTATGTTGTGTAATTATCCAAAACGTCTAAAATAAAGCCTTCTTCGATTGCCTGACGCATGGAATACAAATGAAAAGGTTCGGGTTTGCCAGCAGCATTTAATTGACCAAAAACGCCTAAAGTTTTTGTTTTTGGTGTTGCTGTAAAAGCAAAGAATGAAATGTTTTGTTGTTGTCCTCTCGATTTGCACGATTTTTCAACTTCTGCATTTATTTCATCTTCTAAATCGTAGTCGTTTGCATCGGATTTTTCGGCATCTTCCAATGTTTTGGCAGCCAAAACCTCTTTCATTTTCTTGCTTGCTTCACCGCCCTGCGAACTATGAGCTTCGTCAATAATTACTGCATATTTGCGGTCAGGAATATTACCAACTTTGTCAATTACAAAGGGGAATTTCTGTAAGGTTGTGATGATGATATGCGTTCCTGAAATAATTGCGTTGGCTAATTGTGTGCTGTCTTGGTCAATTTTTTGAACTACGCCTGTTTTATGCTCAAACTGATAAATGGTGTTCTGCAATTGTTGGTCAAGTACACGGCGGTCGGTTATTACAATTACGCTATTGAAAACCCGTTCATCTAACTGGTTGTGCAAACTTGACAAGCGATAAGCCAGCCAAGCAATTGAATTACTTTTGCCCGAACCTGCTGAATGTTGAATCAGATAGTTTTTACCTGCTCCGTTCATTTTTGCATCGGAAGTAATTTCCCGAACCACATCTAATTGATGAAAACGGGGGAAAATGATTTTTTCCTTTTTTCGTGTTTGTCCTTCGAATTCGTATTCTTCAACTTGTAAGTGTACAAACCGATATAGAATATCCATTAAACTGTCTTTCACCAAGATGTTCTCCCACAAATAAGCAGTTTTGTAACCATCGGGATTTTGCGGGTTTCCTTTTCCATTGCTGCAACCTTTGTTAAATGGCAGCCAATAAGTGCGTTCAGCATCTATTTTTGTAGCCATATAAACCTCGTCGGGGTCAACGGCAAAATGAACCAACGCACGTTTTTTAAAGGCAAAAAGCAATTCTTTATTATCTCTGGTGGTTGTATATTGCTTTTTAGCGTTGTCGGAGGTTTGTCCTGTGAAATGATTTTTCAGCTCCAATGTTGCCACGGGTAAACCGTTTAAGCTAATTACAAGGTCTACAGAATTCTTATTTTTGTTGCTGTAATAAACCTGACGGATTATTTTTAATTTGTTTTTGTCGTAAAGTTCTATGGTTTCATCATTCAAACCTGTTTCGGGTTTGAAAAATGCCATGCGAAACTTAACACCATAGTCGGTAAAACCATTCCGTAAAACGTCTAAACTACCCCGCAAATCGAGTTCTTTGAATAAACGTTGAATAATACGGTTATCAGCATCCGCACCATGAACGGCAGTGATTTTTTCCCAAGCTTTGGGCTGTGTATCTTGTAAAAACGCAATTACTTCATATTTAAACATTCCCAATTCTGGACTGTAATCGGGTGAATTACCTTGTGTATAGTTGCCATGTTGAACCAACGATTCAACAATAGCCGTTTCAAATGTATTTTCAGTAGTTATGCTCATTCCGCTTCCTCCTCTTGTTTTTCGGTTTCTTTAACAAATTCGGAATAAGTAATTTCCTGTATAACCGATTTTAATATATGTCTTTCTTTTTCAGAAATATTGTCCTTCAATTTTCCTTCGGGGTAACATTCGGCAATTAAATCACTGAACATGCCAAAATTGTATTCTGCTAACTCGTTCAATTTTTTAGGTACTTCCAAATCCATTAATTCGCACGTGTCGGGATTCAGATACTTAATGCGTGGTTTATTGTAATCGTTGTATTCACGACCTTGAAAATAGGGTTTACCCTGACTTGATGGCCAAAGAATACCAAAGAACTCGGAACGTCCAGATTTATAAACTTTTGCAATTTGTAAACTTCCACCAACTTCACGAATGGTTTTATCTAAAGCAATATCACGCAAAATAAAAAGAGGTTCCATATCAAGTTTAGCATCTATTTTATCCTGTTCAAAAAGAAGTTTATTAAACTTTGCTTGAGCATCCTTTTCTACATCAATATCCTTTGCCTCGCCTATGAAAGCATAAAATCTAGTTTTATCACTTGCACTCGTCAATTCTTTATATAGGAAACCTTCAACCTCTTTTGAATAAAATAAATGCCAAATTCTAAATTTGTTTGTTTGCCAACACCAGCCACCGAATAGAAATTTCGCACTACCTCTTAATTGGTGTATATCTTCATCTTTGATTTCAGAAACTACAGTTTTTACGAGATTTGTAAATAATTCAGAGATATAATTTAGTATTTCTGAAATACTTACTTCTGGTTTAGAAAGGTAATTATCAAAAGTAATCGAAGAAACAAGATTCAGAATTAGTGGATATGCCCGAATTGTATCACCAGTAAAGCAAAGCAAACAATCTTTACGGGGCAATTCAAAAAGTTTAATGCCATTGTCCCATTTCTCGCCACCTGTTAACGTGCTATCAGTAGCGAAAACTAATTCTTCGGTATTATTGGATTGCCTTATCCATGCTGTACAAAGTGTCATGCTTCAATTGTATTTGGTACTTTAATTTTTCCTGTTACAACTTCCGAAATTAAAGTGGTTCGGTATTCTTTTAAAAGGCCTAATTGTTTGTTGCACTTTTCAAGTATTGTATCTAATCGATTGCATTCTTTCTCAATGTATGCGACTATAGATTGTTGTTCTTTAAAATCTGGTGAGATTGGAAAATAGTAGTTACTAATTTTTGCTTGTGATATTGTTGGAATAGTACCTCCCACAACGGTTCCTTCAACTTGAAAAATAATATTTTCAGATTTTAGAATATACCATAGAAGCTTGTTATTGCAATTAATCTCTTTAAAAACAATAATTTGAGGATTTATAGTTGCTTCCATTGGAAGATTTGACACATAAGATGTTTTACCATATGTTGAACCTGTTTTAACAAATAATATATCATCATTATTGATTTTTATTTCTGGTGATTCTTCATACTTTTCCCATGATAAATATGTACAAGAAGTAAAATCCATATGATATTCTTTCATATTTGAAGGACTAATCGTAATGGCTCCTTCGCCTTCTGAAACCAAATCAGCAACAGTATATCCTCTATATCCAATTCTTCCAAATATTTTTGCAACTTGTCTGATTCTTTTTACCCCCCAATGCTCCGGTATTTCTCCCAACCATTCCACGCCCGAATCTTTCAGTTTTACATTTGGGTCAAGTCCTTTGGTAACTGCTTGGTTAATAACTGCCTGTTTTTCTTCATCGTAAAATGAAATGAGTTTCTGTTTGTTGGCAATGATGCGGTCTATTTCTGAGGTTTTGCGGTCGAGATAGTCTGCTATAGTTGTTTGTTCTTTCTTGGCTGGCAATATCATTTTATATTGCCCTATTGCTTCCTGAGTAATTCCAAAGAAAGTTGTACCAGTTTTTGTTAGTTCGACATGATGCTTGAAAGGTAAACTTTGAAGTTGATAATAAAGATACCTTGGATAGTAAGAATCATATAAAGGTCTTAGAACTAACAAGTGACTATTAAGCGATGCTTTATATGGGTAGGGGATTTCCTCAACAAAAAGAAGTTTGCCAATTGTTCCATCTTTCGTTATTAAAACATCATGATTTTTTAATTGGATTTCAGGTGCTTGCTCATACCTATCTTCTGTTATATGATAAACTTCATCCCATCTTATTATACCAGAATGAAAATTCATACCTGTAATTAAAAAGGGGTCATCTGAATTTTGAGTAAATTCAGTTTGTTTCAAACCTTGCCACCCAATACGACCTTTCATATATGAAACTTGACCAAATTTCTTTAATCCCCAATTTTCAGGAATTTCGCCAACCCAGTCTATGCCTGAATCTTTATAATTATCGTATTTTCTTATCTCTTCCATATCTGCAAGGCAATGTTATATAAATCGTTGGCTCTTTTTTCAATTATAGTTTCGTTCCATTCATCAGTTGAAAGGTAATCTGTTGTTTGTCTAAGTGTTGAATATTTTTGCAAGGCAGTTTTCTTTTTGTTCCAGCCCGAATCACGCATCGAACTGTTTAAACGACCTTTAACTAAGGTAAGATTCCCTAATGTGAGTAATTTGAAATCCCTAATTTGCTCAGTAATATTTTCGGGTAAATGGTTCCAGTTGTTACGCCATTTCTTTGGCATCACATGCTCTACACTAAATCCATTGATATTAAGTTTTGGATTGTCGGTGTAATCGTGGTTTAACTGGAACAAAGCAATACAATACAAAATTTCTCTGCTGTACTGGTTGTACAAATATGTATTATTAAATGCTTTTTTAAGTTCTTCATCATCGGGGAAGCGATTTGTCACTTCGGTATATTTCAAAAGAATTTCACTTAACGAATAGGCCGAAAGACTGTCTTTCTTTTTTAATTCCCCCAAAATCGTTATAAAAAGATTATTGTAGTTTTTGGTTGTAAGCTTACAAATTGTACGTCTTGAGACGTAAGATTCCAGGACTCGTAAAATCCTATTTCTTTCATGTAAATCGCTTACCTTTTTATAAATGTAGAGTATTAAAGGAAAGATTGTATTTATATCCAATTCCCTAATAACGTGAAAGAAACGTTTATCATGTTCGACGAAACTTATATCAGACAGATTTTCTCCATCTGGTAATTCCTGATATACCAATGCAAATTCATGTACATCTTTTGCAAACGCAATTAATTCATCAGGGCTTTTATCTTTCAAATAGTTCTTAAACTCCTTAAATAGTGATTCCAGTTTAACATTTGATTCCTTTAAAATAACCAAATAACTGTAAAGAAATAATTCAACCGTCGTTCTTCTGATGCGACCAGATGTTCTGTCTTTATTCCAGAATTCAATTGCATCTTCATCGGATTCAAATACTGAACTCCAGTATTCATCGTAATATTTGGCCACTTTTTGATCACTGTAAAGGAAATTTTTCAAAAGCTCAGCAGTAGTTAACTTAACACCAAGGGAGTTTATAGTATCAAAAATTTGTTGTACATCATCGTCCTTTGTAAGCGCCATATGTATAACCGGAAGCTTTTCGAGAACAATTTGAATATAGGTTCTTAATTCAGAAATATCTGCCTCATCAATAATTCGTTTTCGAAAATAAGTATAAGCTCCCAGAATTTTATTCATTAATTCAGACTGTTTCTCAATATCTTCAATCTTAGATTTTGAATATTTATCCCACAATTCTGAGTTTGTTGATTTATCTAAGATCAATGTTTGGAAATATTCTCTGTCTATCTTACTATGCAAAATCCTGATATTTTCATGACCATAAGAATCAATAAAAACAAGAAGTGTTTTAATCCAATTCTTAATATTTGTATCATCGGTAACGTCATAAAAGGCTCTCATTAAAAGACAAATAGTGGTTAATCGCTGTTGTCCGTCGATTAAGTCATATTCTAATGATCCTACTTTTTCAGATTCTCTTTGTTTAATGATTATCGTTCCTATAAAATGCTCGCTTTTGGGATTTCCATTTTTTAGTTCGGTATACTCTTCCATAATATCTTCCCATAACTCTGCCCAATTTTCATATTTCCAAACATAAGCTCTTTGAAAAAACGGAATTATAAATTGGTTTTGTCCCATGTAAAAGGACTGAAGTTTTTCTTTGTTAGCACTCAGCATTTCTTATCTTTTTAGATTAATACGTCATTTTTAAATTCACTAGTCTCTTTTTCCAACACCAAAATATCTGCTTTAATCTCGGCCAAAGAGCGCAGCTTTTTATACTCGTAGAAATACTTGGTAAAATTGATCTCGTAGCCAGTTTTTGTTTTGCTCTCGTCAATCCATGCATCGGGAACGTGCGGCTTTACTTCCCGATCGAAGTATTCCTGAATAGTTTGTGGAACGAGGTTTCCGTTTTCATCTTTTTTAAGAAAAGGAATGTTTTCATAGTCTCTTAAACTTGAATCAGGTTTTGGGTTTCCTTTGCTGTCTTTTTGAATTTTCCCTTTTTCATTTTTCAAAGGTTGTTCCACTGTTACTCGCCAATAGCCGAAAAATTCTTTTGGGTAGATTTTGCAAAATTCTCCTTCGGTGAATTCTCCGTAAATTTTTGTAATGTATCCAATTCCTTTTGTGTCGCCATTTTCGGGAATTTCTTTGCGTTTGTTGCCTAAGCTACGAGGCATTTTTTGCCAAAAACGGTTTGGGTTTTGCCCTGTTTCTTCGTCTTTTGTTCCTGTGGCATTAATCAATTGTATTTTCCCTTTTCGTTCAGCACTTTTTTTATTGGAAAGCACCCAAATGTAGGTTGAAATACCTGTGTTATAAAAGAGCTGATCGGGCATGGCAACTATAGCCTCCAACCAATCGTTTTCGATAATCCATTTACGGATTTCGCTTTCTCCACTTCCCGCTTGTCCAGTAAATAAAGGTGAGCCATTAAAAACAATTCCTATTCGGCTTCCTTCGGGTTTCATTTTCGAAAGCATGTGTTGAAGGAACAACAACGAACCATCGTTTATTCTTGGTAATCCTGCACCAAAACGCCCTGCAAAGCCTTTTTTCTCGGCTTCGTCTGTTATCATTTTTTGAGCTTTTTTCCAGTCCACACCAAATGGTGGATTGGAAAGCATGTAATCAAACTTTTCGTTTTCAAGTCCGTCAACTGTAAATGTATTGCCAAACTTGATGTTTGCAGGGTTTTGCCCTTTAATCATCATGTCCGATTTGCAGATGGCATAAGATTCAGGGTTTATCTCCTGTCCAAACACTTCCATTTTTGCATCAGGATTTTGCTCTTTTATAAAAGATTCACCAACCGAAAGCATTCCACCAGTTCCGCAAGCTGGGTCATACAAGGTTTTTACAATTCCTTTTTTGAAAATGTCTTTTTCGTCAACAAACAACACGTTTACCATGAGTTTTATTACCTCTCTTGGCGTAAAGTGTTCCCCTGCGGTTTCGTTTGAAAGTTCTGAGAATTTGCGGATTAATTCTTCAAAAACATACCCCATTTCCATTGAGGTCATTTCCGATAAATCAATATCTGCAAAGGCTTCAACGATTTTAAAAAGCAAATCAGTTTTCGGGTCGTCTAATCGGTCAATATGTGAATCAAAATCGAAGTATTCAATTATCTCTCTTGCACCAGTTGAAAATCCGTTAATGAAGTTTCTCAGATTGGCAGCAACGTTATTTGGGTCGGCTTTAATTTTTGCGAAATCGTAATTGCTGCGATTGTGGAAATTTAGTCCAGCAATTTTATTTAAAGTTATATCTTTTGCACTGTCCGAAAGCTTTTCAATTTTCGGCATGTAATCTAAAACCTTTTGCTTTGTCGGTGCAATCACACCATCCAAACGTCTTAAAACAGTCATAGGCAAGATTATTTTTCCATAATCAGACTGTTTGTAATCACCTCTCAATAAGTCGGCTACTTTCCAAATGAGGTTTGCCTTTTCTTTAAAATCTATCATTATATATTTTCTTCTATTTAAAATCGTTCATTAAAAGCTCAAATGTAACAAATTTGCTCGGGTGCGTGGGCAAGATTGCACTCTTTGACAAAGCTTTGGCTTCAGCGTTGGCTCGTGGGGCTTTGGCAATATGTGCAATGCGGGTAGGGTTTCTTTCTTCTTTTTTTGCGAGGGGAAGAAAAAAACAAAATAAATTTCCATCAAATTTGCACTGTTTTGTCAAAAAGCTAAATCCTTTCCTATTTTCAATTTATCACTATCGTATCTGTCTGCTCGTCTGTCTTTTTACACTTGTTGCCAACGATTGTATTTACCCAATTGCGTAAATATCCGCTATATCTGCAATTGGTTTTTAAGTTAATTTTTAAATTCTTTCATCAAGTATATAATTTAATTTTCATATCTCAAAATCAATATAGATAACTTCAGCAATATACTATACTTATGCTTCTTAAAGAGGATTTTATTCATCTAAAATAGGTGTAAATAGTACATATAGGTATTAATTTTGCTTAAAATTTTAAAGATATAGTACTGTTTCGTAAATATCTCTATATGGAGCGATTCAAGCAACAGTTTCATTAATTCCAATAAGCAATAACTTTCTTTTACTACCTCTCCTTTGCTCCTCACCAAACGGAGAGGGTTATCGTAGGAGAAAAATCAAAGATATTTGATAATGCGTATTTTGGCTTTATTATTTGATATATTTGAAATAAATATTGTGATTCTTATGAAAATCGTATATAATTTATCTTTTTGGATTATGGGCTTGGTTTTTTGTTCATGTGACAAATCGGCTACTGAGGGTACTAATGTGTCTGATTCTTCTAAGCTTACTCTATTGAGTGATACGGTGGGTGTGTCTACTTACAGTGATACTGATGTGGAGTTTGTAAATGAGTTTGGGGTATTGTTGCCTACAGAATATAGAGATTGGGAACAAAAAAATCCAGCAAATGAATTAACAGTCAATTGGTTTGATTTGCAACAGGTTGGCGATTCGTATGTTTTAGGTCAAAGTAATTACACTATTGAACGTGGGTATTCAGAGTGTACGGGTGATTCTACTTTGTTTGTTAATTCTAAGAACAAAACTTTACTGTTTATAGACAGTGCATCTGGCTTGCGAGCAGGGGAAGTGAAGGCTGTAAATCTTTCTAAAAATAAAATTTGGCCAAACGAAAAACTGACTTTTAGTTTTGGGGCTCAAACATATACGTTACGTGCGGAAGGTAAAGTGTTGAGCACAGAAAATGTGCAAACGGATTCTGGAGCAGAAGTGTATAAAAAAGTAGAAGATTATAAGTTGTATTTGTCTCAAAATAATATGCCAGAAATGTTGGTGCTTACGCAGCATTCGTTTGAAGATACCTTTGTGAATATTCTATTCGTGGGTGATTTGGATAAAGATAATAAGCCTGATTTTATTTTTAGTACCAATAGAAATTATGAGGAAAACAGACAAGAATTGTATTTATCGTCTAAAGCTGTTGGTGCAAATCTCATAAAAAAGGTAGCAGAAATTGTTGTTCAGTTTGATTGTTAGTGTCTATTATGAGGCTGGAATATTTTTTAAGTTTAGTTTTGCTTTTTTTGGGTGTTGGATGTGAAAAAATAAATATGAATTTCTCAGTAATAAAGCTTTATTTTTAACCGTAAACAAAGTGTTTTCGAGTTATACCATCGAAAACACTAGTTTTTTAAAAAATTACATTCTGAAAATACCATTTTTGTGTTCACCAAAAGGTTTGTATAATGACATTCTGATACCTCTGGCAATATTTTCTCGGGTGTCAAGTGGGTCTATGATGCCGTCGTCCCAAATGCGAGCTGTACTAAAGTACGGAGAGCCTTCTTTGTCGTAGATGTTTAAAATGTTGTCTACAAGTGCTTTTCTTGAATCTTCGTCAAAAACTTTTCCTTTGGCTTCTAATTGTTCTTTTTTTACGATGGACAATACAGCTGCTGCTTGTGCACCTCCCATAACTGAAATACGGGCGTTTGGCCACATAAAGAGTAGTCTGGGGTCAAAGGCTCTGCCAGACATGGCGTAATTTCCAGCTCCAAAAGAGCCCCCAAATACTACAGAAAACTTGGGTACGTTGGCATTGGCAACAGCATGTACCATTTTGGCACCGTCTTTGGCTATTCCTCTTTGTTCGTAATGTTTACCCACCATAAAACCCATTACATTTTGCAAAAACAACAAAGGTATTTTTCTAGAAGTGCATAGCTCCACAAAGTGAGCTCCTTTTATTGCCGATTCTCCAAAAAGAATACCGTTGTTGGCAACAATACCTACGGGGTAGCCTTTGATGTATGCAAAACCTGTAACCAGAGTAGGGGCATATTTAGTTTTAAATTCTTGAAATCTGCTTCCATCTACTATCCTTGCTATAATTTCTCTAGGGTCTAGAGGTTTTCGCAGGTCTAGTGGTGCAATTCCGTAAAGCTCTTCGGGGTCGTAATTGGGAAATTCTTCTGGTCTTTTTTCTAAGTTTTCTTTAAACCCTTTCCTTAAGGTTTCGAAAATATTTCTACATATTCTGATGGCGTCTTCGTCGTTTTCGGCGAGGTGATCAGCCGTGCCAGAAATAGAAGTGTGCATTTCTGCACCTCCAAGCTCTTCTACACCCACATCTGCACCTGTAGCGGCTTTTACGAGTGGCGGACCGCCAATAAATATTGTCCCTTGTTTTTTGACAATAATGGTTTCGTCGCACATGGCGGGTACGTATGCACCACCAGCGGTACATGAGCCCATTACCAAGGCTATTTGTGGAATACCCTCGGCAGACATACGTGCTTGGTTGTAAAAAAACCTCCCAAAATGTTCTCTATCTCCAAACACTTCGGATTGTTCAGGTAAAAATACGCCTCCAGAATCTACCAAATACACACAAGGTAAATGGTTTTCTAAGGCTATTTGTTGAGCACGCAAATGTTTTTTTATGGTATAAGCCATGTATGTGCCGCCTTTTACGGTGGCATCGTTTGCTATAATTACCGTTTCTTGGCCTTTTATAGTGCCCACACCAGTAATTATTCCTGCTGAGGGGAATTCGTTTTCTTTGATGTCGTAAGCTGCCAAGGCTGAAAACTCAAAAAATGTAGTGCCTTCATCTATTAGTTTGGCTATTCGGTCTCGAACCAATAGCTTGCCACGTTCTGTATGTCGTTGACGTAGTGTTTCTGGACCTCCTTTTTGTACTTCGGTCAATATGGTTTTGTACTCATTCAAAAGTTGTTTAAACGCTGCTGTGTTTTTCTTGAACTCGTCACTGTGTACGTTTACGGATGATACTAACCTTTCCACTGCCTTGATGTTTAGTTTTGCATAAAGACGAAAAATAAAAGGAGAGGTTACGAATTTTTAAAAATGTATATAATTGGAAAAATATGGTAGGAGTTTTAAAGTAAAAAACCCTCTAAATTTACATGGTCGCAAGTTTGAATCATGTTTTTGAAAAACATTTAGAGGGTTTGGGTGCTAAATTCTAAATTAAATAATGTTGTATACTAGTTGAAAATCTTTTGCAATAATGGTACTTGCTTTTAAGCCAAATTACGCATTAGCTCTTCTTTTTATACCTCACCCTTTATCCTTTTTCAAACGGAGAGGGGTAAAGGGTGAAAAATCAAAGGTTTTTCCTGTTGCGTAATTTGGGTTTTAAAGTTAACTACTAGTGTTTGGTTTGTTTAATTGGTTTGGGCTGAGCTATTATTCTTTTAAAATTTTGGATGCCATGTTTCCTGATTTAGCCGTGTAGACACCACTTGGAAATTTGCTCATATTTATTTTATGAGAGCCTTCGGTAACTTTGATTCCTTGGGCATTAAAAATCTCTGTGAAACCAGTTACGGTTAAATAATCTTTTACTGGATTAGGATAGCAAAAAGTTGCTGATGAGTACGTTTGGTCTTGTACGTCAGTACTTAGTCCAAAAAAGTTTAAGAATGCATTTTTTAGTTTTACATTAACAGTATTGGTGTCTATGGGGGTGTCCCAACCGTCATAAAAACCAAAGCTACTTTCTTTGTAAGCATGATACGTAAAATGATACCCAAGGCTGTCAAATACACGCATACAGTCAGATACCCAGCGTTCGCCACCTTTGTTGTTTAAAAATGCAGGTCTGCCAGCACCAAATTCACCAAAATAAACGGGGAAGCCCTTTTTCTCTATTTCGCTGGCATAGTTCACTATGGCATTTTTAACAAAATCGTAGTCAAATACTTGAGATTTGTCACCAGAAGGAGAATAGTAATATTCTGTAGTAATGTTTGCATACGCACCCGAAGGTACGTTTTCACCTTTCATCCAACCAGAAATCACATATTTATGACCTGGAATAGTTTTAAAAGAAAATTCTGGTAAAATGATACTTGCAGACCCTGTATTTCCAGTTATTGTTATGGCGTAATTGTCACCATGGCCACTGGTAGAAGAACTATTTGTACCTGTGTTGTTGCTCGTCCAAAACCATTGATTGGTAGCTACTAAATTTGTGTCAAATAATATTCGTATCAAATTACCATTCACGTCAAGTTCTTTCACTACAATATCATCAAAATACACTTTTCCAGAACCTATTTTGCCCGAGGTAAACACTACTCTTCCGCAAGCAAAACTGTCTGCGGCAGTAAATGCTGTTCCTGTGTATTCAGTCCAGTCGCTGGTACCTGTTTTAATACTTGGGTTGTCATAATCTCCCGTTGCATAGGTGGCATCTGCGGGAGCCACTATTTTTGTATAATTAGGATAAGATCCTCCATCGCTAGTGTTTGCCCAAGATAAATTTTGATGTGTGAAATAATAAGGTTCGTACATGTGAACGGTGTACATTAAATTTTCTTCAGTGATTTTTGGGTAATTATTTTCGCCATCGTTATAGCTATAGTTGCAATCTAGAGCTAATGCTCTTTCTGTAATTACAAGATGGTTGTTGTCTTTTTCTCTGATCGCATTAATAATTTTTTGCGCCAATACAGACCAATTATTGATACTGCCAGAAGGAGTAGGTTCGTTTACCAAGTCATAGCCTGCAATCTGAGGTTCGTTTTTATATCTTTCTGCAATAGCTGACCAGAGTGCTATCAGTCTTTTTTGGTTGACGGAGTCCGTCCACAAAGCTGGGCTTTTGCATTGAGATTGGTAACCACCTTGAGGAATGTGCATGTTTAAAATTAAATACACATTATTGTTTTTGGCCCATTGTATATTGCTATCTATCCAGTCCCAACCAGATTGCTTGTAAGTATACGGTGCGGCATCGTTTTCAAAAGTTTTATAGTTCATATAAAACCTGATGGCATTCATTCCTAGTTTATTTATTCTTTGTAAATCTATTTCAGAATGGTGCTTGTTGGGTGAGTCGGCATATTTATCGTCAAACACCAAATTCCCAAAACACATTCCTCTCAAATAGATTTCGTTACCTTGGAAATAGAGTTTTTTACCTTGCCTTTGTATGAAATCTTGTGCTAAAATAGGATTTACTGTAGAATAAACCCCAAATAGTAAGAATAGAAGTTTTAAAGTTTTCATTATTATATGATTTGTTAAACCTGCTACAATGATATATAATATTGGAATAATAATGTTTTCAGAAAATGAAAATTACTTCGCAAAACATGCAAATCTTTATTTTTCAATACTTTGTAGATATTCGCTAGGAGACATGCCACACACGGTTTTGAAAACTCGGTTAAAACTACTCGGCAGGTTGAAGCCTACAAGATAGGCGATTTCACTGATGTTGTGTTTTTTTTCTGAAATGAGCCTTTTGGCTTCTGTAATGCGTATGTGATTGATGTAGGTTTTAAAATTACAGTTGTATTTGTTGGAGATCATTTCTGATACTTTTCTTTCATGCACACCACAGTATTTGGCTACTTCGGCAAGGCTAAGTTCCGTGTTGGAGTAGTGAGTTTGAATATAGTTGAGTGCTATTTCGTCCCAAGTGTTTTTCTGAGATAAGGTAATTGTGGGTACGTATTCTACTTTTATTTCTTTTGTATTTTTCTTTTGAAAAGGTTTGAAGATGACTACATACGCTATCAAAATACCTACAAAAACTAGTATTGCTAAAATGATTACGCTTTTGTTTGTGTTTTTAACAAAACGTACGGAGTGAATTTTAAAATTAAGATTTTCTTTTAAAGGTGCGTTGAGGCCGTTGTTGAATGAAATGGATTTTAAAAGAGCCCAATTAGATTCTTCAAAGTCTTCTTTGTCTTGATTCATCACGTCAAACCACCAACTTGGTGTTTGCATAGTTTTAAAATCTATAACAGTTAATGTGGGGTTTTGGAAATTCTGAAAATCTGTTTCGTGATATCTACTTGCCAGCCTGTGGTTTTGGTCTTTGATAAATTTGTCTTCTGTGTTTAGAAAAAGTCTGAGTTTTTTTAAAGAGCCAGAAGAAATAATTTCTAATTGATTGTATTGTGAAACATCTAAAGTTTTGTTTGTAGTTAAGTAAAGAGAAATGCCACAGTAAGGATTTATAAATCCGGAATCAAGTTTGAAATAGGTCTCAATGGATTTATCTGTTAGCTTAAAATTTATTATTTGAGAATTTCCATGATCAATGTGGTCGTCGTAAACATCTGTTTGAAATTGAGGATTGGGAAATATTTGAAAACACTTTTGGTGTTCAAATATAAAGTAATATCCCAATGCGAGTAAAATGCAAAAGGATGTACAGATTCCAAATCTAATATTGTTCGAAGTAAACATGTATCTCCAAATATGCAGAAAAAAATTAGTCAAATAAAACTATAACAACTAAAAATATTAATGTTTCTAGTTGTGCTTTCTTTCAAGATTTTATCTTTAACTCATTTTTCTTACAAAGGTTTGTAACGTGTTAAGTTATCATAACAAAAAAAGCAAGCTAAACAGCTTGCTTTCAAATATAAAATAGAAAAGCTTGGTGAATAGTATTTATTCTTTCACAATCTTTTGGGTTGTGGTTTCTGATTTAGCTACATACACGCCATTTGCAAGACCAGAGACGTCTATTTTTTCTGTTCCCTCAATTACTAAATTTCCTAATAGGTCATATATTTTTGTAGCTGAATTCACAAATAAAACATCTTTTACAGGGTTAGGATATACGTTACTAACATTGTCAAAACTATAGTTTTCTAAATCGGTAACAGTGCTAAATGAGTACGGGTACATGTTTGCAAGAGCTAAAATTTCTAAATCAGACACAGATCTGCCCAAAATCAAGAAATCATCAAGAGAGCCAGCAAATCCAGACCCTATATTGGTAGCATTGTTAAGGGTGTAATACAAACTAGTTACGTTATCAGTGTTTGTGAAAGTGTAGGTGTTTACAAGGCTCCCGTTTATGTATAGTTTTAAGGTTTTTTTAGGAACTGAAAATGTAAAAGCAAAGTGATTCCAGCTAGTACCATTCATGGCACTTGGTGCTTGCAAGTCTTTTCTGATACTGTTTGTGGCAATAGAAATGTAAGGGTAAATACTACCTAATGATTTGTTAAAACCCATAAAAATAGTATTGTATCTCACGCCTCCAGAGGTAGCTGTGGTAGCATCGGATGCTCTATTGAGTATGGTGTAAAAACCATCAGGTAAATTGGAAATATTAGGTTTTACCCATGTAGAAATGGTAAGTGCGGTGTCTGGTCTTAAGTGGCTTGCATCTGCCGAAGTACAACCGTTACTAGCTATAATTACGGCACTTGAGGCCGTGTTTCCTCTGTCTGTTCCGTAAGTAGCATTGTTTGGCATGGTTAGGTCTTGTGCGTATAGTGAATAATCTTTGCCTGTGCCGTCAAACTTGTAATACGCTCTTACTTGTTGGTCTAAGCTAATAGTGAAGTTTAAAATTTGAGTTCTATAAATGATACCGTTGGTAAGTCTGTACAAATACATAGTATTGGCAGACAAGGCCGTAGCTCCTGTGGTGTTGTCCCAAATATCCCATGATTTTGTAGAAGAATTGAACATATAAATTTTGTTGGCATCAGCAGCGTATGATTGACTTAAATAATTGCTCGCTATTTTATTTAACAATAGATTTGAGGCACTTAATGCACTCCATCCATTAGCTTCATTTTCTAATATGTAGTTTTTTTCTCCTGATGTTGCCATCCAATAAGCAGTTCCTTGTCCAAATGCCTTTCCGTCTTTGGTAACACTAATACTGCTCAGCCATGGATTAACAGGTGTTGCGTTTACAGGAAGAACTTGAGACCATGTAGCTCCGTTATTTGTAGATTTATAAACATTGTTGTTGTCTGACGAACTAGTTGATACGCCCATAAGAACAGTTGTAGAGTTGCTGGTATAAGCATCTAGATCATCTAGTAATCCATTACCTGCAAGAGACCAAGAGTTAGTAGTAAAACTATAGCTATAAATACTTCTATCTGAAATACCTATTCCAAATAATTTGCCATTACTTTCTGCAATATCTTTTACGCGACCTGCGCCTATTAGTGCAGTAAAACTACTGGCAGATGGAGCCATATAGTATACATTTCCGTTTACATTGTCAGTGGTTCTAGCATAAATACCTCCGCTTTCTGTAACTTCTATTTGTTGAGTATTACTAGGGGCGGTTGCAACTTGAGTCCAAGTTTGTGCTTGTGCAATTGGCGATGCCAAGAGCAAGACAATCGAAACATTTTGTAGTATTTTTTTCATTTTTGTTATATTTTTTTACAAATTTAGGCTTGTGAAGTATTTACAGTACTACACAAAATGGGGGGGAATAAAGTAATTAATATGAAAACTCTAACAATAATTATAATTTTAATAAGTTTATTGAGAGTTGGTGCTCAACAAACATGTGGCTCAGAAACTGTATATGCGGGAGAAGGAACCTATTATGATATTAACGCCTTTGGTGGTTTTGGAAACTGTAGTTTTCCTAATTCGCTGTTTACTCCGTTTTATATTGGGGCTATGAATGCCAGCCAATATGGTTTGGCGGTCTACTGTGGTGCTTGTGCTGAAGTAACTGGGCCTAAAGGGAAAGTAATAGTAACTATTATTGATCAATGCCCAGAATGTAAGCAGGGCGATATAGATTTGAGCCCTGAGGCCTTTGATCAAATAGCCAACAGGATAGACGGCAGAGTAAAGATTTCGTGGAAAATAGTTTCTTGTGCTAGTGCCAGTCCGGTTCAGTTTTATATTAAAGAAGGTTCTAGCCAATATTGGACAGCCGTACAAGTACGTAATCATAAAAATAAATTAGAAAAATTTGAGTATTGGAACGGTACGTCTTATGTGGCACTGCCTAGACAAGATTATAATTATTTTTTGGCTAGTTCTGGTCTCGGAGCGGGACCATATAAGTTTAGGTTAACAGACGTGTACGGAAATCAGATTGTAGAAGACAATATTCCACTAAAAATTACTTCGGTTTTAAATGGTTCAAAACAGTTTCCTGCTTGTATTGCCACAGAATTGGAAAATGAAGATATCCTTTTGAACGAATCTCTACAAATAGAAAAAACTGTTCTAAAAGCTCAAAAAACACAATATTTGACTCTTATTTCTAGTAGTGGACACCTTGTGTACAATACTATATTTCAGGAAAACTCAAGTTTAAAACTATTGCCTGGGATGTATGTTTTAAAAAGCATAGTAGATGAACACGTATTGGTAAGAAAAATTTATCTAACTGATTAATTTTCCAGTTCTGTTAAAATTTGACTTTTGATTTCTTCGTAAAATGATTTTCGGCTAATAATGTATGAAACAATATACGCCAAGGCTCCAGAAAGCAATAAATAAAACACTACTTGGTGGGTGCTGGTCATCTCATATACAAGTATGGAAGACGTAAATGGACTTTTGGTAATACCCGTAAGAAAGCTCACCATGCCACAAAGTATTAATAAATTGGTTTCGGAGCTGGTGATGTGAAAAAAACTTGCAAAAAATGCCCCAAAGCTAGCACCCGCACTTAGCGAGGGTGCAAAAATACCGCCTGCCGCACCCGTAGTAAATGAAAACAAAGAACCCGTGATTCTCAAAAGAGGTTCATACCAGTGTACATTTTTAGCATCAGTAAACAACAAACTTACCATAATTTCTTTGCCAGAGCATAGGGCGTGTTTCCCCCAGATATATCCCGATAATGCGATGATAAAAGCACAAATAAGTACCCAAACCACTTGTTTGTAGCTGCTGTTGAAATACTGTTTTCTGAGTTTAAATATTTTCAGAATTACTAGCCCAAAGCTAGTGCTTACGCCACTCGTGAATATCCCTATCAAAATTACAAGCCAAAAACTCGTCATCCCGAAGTGCTCGAGCTTAGGAGTGCCAATGTACAAATATGGACCTAGCAGACCTAAGGCTGTAAGTCCAGCTATGATTACGGCAAGTAAGAGCGAAGACTTGGTGGCGTTGAACTGTACTTTGGTGAGTTCTTCTATGGTGAAAACAATTCCGCCAAGTGGGGTGTTAAAAGCCGAAGCCAATCCGGCGGCGGCACCAGAAATGATCATATTTTTTTTAGAAATTTTCGGAAACCAGTCGGGGAGTTTGTCATTAATGTATTTAAAAACCGATGCCGCTATTTGTATGGTGGGCCCTTCTCGCCCCACAATACCACCACCCATAGCCATGAGCCCACTAGAAGCTATTTTTATCCAAATTATTTGTTTGCTGATAAGTTTTTCTACCAAATGCTGATTGGTGGGTTTGCTTATTTCTATGGCGGCACTTACCTGAGGTATGCCACTACCTCGGGCATAAGGGGCGTATGTGTACACCAGTAACCACGCCACTACAAAACAAATGGGTGTGAGAATAAATAATGACCAATGAGCCTGATCGTACCAAAAAAATGCAAAAGATTCTGCCCAGTTAAAAAACTGAGCATACAGCACAGAAAGCAAACCTGTAACCAATGCTCCTACAATAAACGGTAAAATAGTCAGTACTCTTTTTACCCAGTCCGTCTCAGGTTTTACTAAAAACATACTAATTTTAAGGGTTATTTGATTTTAAATTACTATTTTTTGAAAGAAAATTATAGTTTTTTTGTGATTAGTTTTAGTGGTTAGTTTTTAAGAATTTATGAATCAGGATGTTATTGGTACTCTAGAGGTAGAGCAGAAACTTAAAATTTTGCACTATTTTGATGAGTTTATAAGCCCAAACAAAAAGCAACTTTTTGAGAAAGTAATAGCCAAACGCACAAGACATATAGCTCTTGCGGTAGAAAACCTATACGCAGAACAAAACGCCTCGGCCATAGTACGCACCGCCGAATGTTACGGTATACAAGATGTGCATATTTTGGAAGAAAACCATGTGTTTAAAACGCCACCCAAAATGGCAAAAGGAGCAGATAAATGGCTCAGCCTAAAAAGATACAATAAAAATGAAGGTGGTTTAGACGAACTTTTGCTGTCTTTGAAAGCACAAAACTATACACTGGTAACTACCTCGCCACATGCTAAAGATATTACACCTTTTAACCTACCCCTGCATAATAAAATAGTCTTGTTTTTTGGGGAAGAAGAAACAGGAATTACAGAACAGTTGGCTCTTAAAGCAGATGTGCAAATGACGCTACCCATGTGTGGATTTACAGAAAGCCTGAATGTGTCTGTATGTGCAGGTATATGTATGGCCGTATTGCGGAACAGGCTAGAACAAGAACAGATACCTTGGCAACTTACCTCTGATGAAATGCTAGATTTAAAACTTGCCTGGACACTCAACAACGTAAAAGGAGCATGGTACATGTTGGAGCGGTTGAAGTGATTATAAGTTTACAAATACTAAGCCCTATACATGGTTTTGTATTTAGAACTTCATGTGTATAAATCTTATATTTGAGATATTTACGCCAAGGAAATATAGAGTGGTGGATGTTAAAAGTTGAAGGTATTTAGAGAATGGATAATATATAATGAAAATTTCTACAAAATCATTAGAAGCTAAATGGATTTGCAGTACACCACAAACACGAACAACTCAAACACAGATATTAGTTATTTAATAGCTACATATCTTACCATTTTGTCTTTATAGAAGTTGTATTTGTAACAAATTAAGACTAAACTTGTTAAAAGAATTTAAAAATTAACTTAAAAACCAATTCCAGATATTTACGCAATTGAGTAGATAAAAATGTTGGTGGTAATTTAAATGAAAAAACTACTCCTCATGTTATTGATTAATTTGATAGCATTTGTTACTTTAACAAAAGCCCAAAGTGATTTGGATTCTTTTAAAATAAAACATGAAAGATTCAAAAATTATCTAATTTCGGATAATTCAATTGGAAATAAATGGATTAATCCTATAATTGGATTTAATGACCAATGTGACACTATTTATTTTCAAGATAAACATTATGATTTGTCTGGATTTAATTCAGCTTTCGATAGATTTATAACAGACAGATTTAAACAAGATACTATTGTGTTACGATTGGATTATAGAGAAAATATTTCTCTAAATAAAATCCAATTTTCATATGAGATTCTTGCAAATCAAATTGAAAAATATAGCGATAAAGGGATTTATTATTTTTCAACATTTCACGCACCGAAGAAAACGATTTTTAAAAAAGCTGATACTATGGATTTGCATCATAATAAAGTGATTGAATATAATGGTAAGCCTCTAAAATATTCAGATTTATCAAATCATTTGCAAGTTTTCAAACCTGATTTGTTGGTTATAAATGCAGATAGTGATTTGCCAATTCAGGATTTGACAGATATATTAGATATGACTAAAAAATTAATGATTAAAACTATATTAGGACAAAAATAAACTGGTGCCAACAAGTGGTCATAAAACATTGGGATTTAAGTGGTTTGCCATGAGTAACGCTCACTGGCAAAGGCTCTTATAGGTTGATAGGTTCGTAGCTCCGAATTCCCCCAATTTTTCATACTGCCAAAGTTGTTGTATTATTAAAAAGATAAATATGAAACAGAAACTTATTACTTTTTTCACACTAATAACACTGTGTGATTTTTGTGTATTTGGACAAACTAGCCAAAATGTAACGGTTGCGGATGTGCCAAAAATCAGTGTTGTTGGAGTTGGAACAGTAACTGTATTTCCAAACGCTGCACAAATTACAATTGCTTTAAAGTTTGTTAAACCAACTTTAAGAGAAGCAATAAACGACAATCAGAAAACAGCTTCCGAAGTCTTGACAATTGTAAAAAAGTTTGTAATAGACACCACTGGAATAAAAGTTAGCCTTATTTCGACAGATAAATCAATGAGGTACGATAACACTCTAAAAAAAGAAGTATTTGTTGGTTTCGAGTCTACACAAAAAATCATATTTACACTTAAAGACTTGAGTGCGATGCAAGACTTTACGGAGCAAGTGTTAAAAACTAAAATCTACGAAATCGAGAAAGTGGCCTATTTTCATACTGATGCAGCTAATTACATAAAACAAGCACAAGAAATTGCGGTAACTGATGCTATTGAAACAACACAAAGACTTGCAAAAGCAAGTGCAATTAAATTAGGCAAGATTATTTATTTGCAGACAAATGCAAGTCCAGCAAATGCAATTAACAATACGGTAAACTCGTATAACTTTCAAACATTTAATAAAGGTATGGGAGGACAAGGAGTTAGTTCAAGCGGACAACTAATAAACTTTACAGTTAATGTGACAATGTTTACACAAATTGACTAAAATAACGAACGCATAACACGGTTTTTAAGCATTTTCGGGCTTTAGGGTTTGGGCTGGGTTGCTTGCCTCAAGTCCCTTCCTCGTGGTAGAGACTTTCTGCTTCGTCACTCCCGAAAAAGGCTTGAAAAAGGTGGTGTTAGGGGGCAGTCTAAAAACAACCAACTACAAATGAATCAAACACTATTCATATCTTTTGACTTAATAAGAGAAGGAGAAGTACATCAATCTCTTGCTATTGCTTCCATTTTAGCGTGTTTAAAAAATAATGTAAAACTTCAAGACAAAATAATTTTTCATCATCTTTCAATCAACAGTCATAAATTTGGAAACCAAACATCAGACGAGATATTTTATGATTATTTGAAAGCCTACAATTTTGAAAAGATAGATATTATAGCAATTTCAGCCTATATATGGAATGAGTTTTTGACAAATGAACTAATTTTCTATATTAGAAAGTTAGGCTTTAAGGGAAAAATTATACTTGGGGGGTATCAAATAACTTATTCCGAACAGAAACTACTCAAAACATACTATCCCAAAGCAGATATTTTTGTGAGTAGTTATGCAGAAAAATCGTTAGAAACACTTTTTTTAACTGAAAACTATTTGCAACCATTTTGGAATGAGAGCATTGATTTTAGTCAAATACCCTCACCATACTTGACAAATGAGTTAATTGTTCCTTTTGGTGCAAAAATGATACGACTTGAAACGAAAAGGGGTTGCCCATATCGTTGCACATTCTGCGCTCACAGAGATTTGAGTTTTAACAAGGTTTACAAACATCCACTTGAAAAGATATTTGAAGAAATTGATTATATCAAAAACAAGCAAATAAAACGAGTAAATATTCTTGATCCAATATTTAACGTTGGCAAAGATTATTTAAATGTAATGTCAGAAATTAACAGAGTAAAACCTGAATCAACCTTCACACTTCAAACCCGTTTTGAAAACATCAAGGGAGAAGAAGGTGAAAAATTCTTAGAATTGTGTGCAGACGGTAATTATCATTTAGAGTTTGGTTTGCAAACAACAAATGAAAGCGAGTCTGAAATAGTCAATCGTAAAAATGACATTGAAAAAATAGAACAATCCTTAAATTTGCTCAAAGAATACAATATTAGTTATGAAATAAGTTTAATTTATGGACTTCCAACTCAAACACTTGACACTTTTAAAGCAAGTATAGAGTTTGTAGAAAAAAGGGGTTGTAAAACGATTAAGGCTTATCCTTTAATGTTGCTTCGTGGAACAGAACTATTTGAACAAAGAGAGAAATGGGGACTAAAAGAAGATGTAATGGGAGAGTTTAGTATTCCAACAGTCACAAGTTCTAACTCTTTTACAAAAAATGATTGGTTGATTATGAATGACTTAGCAAGTAAATTGAACGAAACAGGACGAATATAAAAAGCCCGAACCGCTAACATTATGTTTGCTAAAAGGTGGGCAAATGTGCTAAATTTAGGCTTTTGTACTAAAGGTTTTCTGCAAATATCTATTTACGCAGATAGAACAGAGATAAGTAATTACGGTGCCTTACCTGATGATATTACTGTTGCAGATTTAAAAATAGAGCATAGTTCTATTCTACGTAATCCTGACATTGCTCAAATGTGCTTTTACAGAAAGTATATTGAAATGCTTGGAACAGGAACACAAAGAATGATTAGAGATTGTAAGGAGAATAAGTTTAAGATACCCGTATGGAAACAAAAAGAAAATATAACAAGTGTTACTTTTCCTGATGTTGCACATAATAGAAAGAGTGAGGGAACAACTAAGGGGATATTTGAAGGAATAAGTAAAGGAGTTGTTGTTAAGATTGAGGGAATAGCTGAGGGAATAACTGAGAGAATAACAGCAGATGTAAAGGATAAGTTGATAAAGATCTTATTAGTGCTTTATAAAGAAGGTGGGGGTAGAACGGTAGATATTGAAAAGATGATTGATATACCTGCTAAAAGTTTAGAAAGGTATATAAAGCAATTAAAAGATGTTGGTTTAATTGAATTTAAAGGAGCTAATAAAACAGGTGGTTATTATTTAACCAAGAAGGTCGAGAATAAAATAAGTAACTCTTAAAAATAACGTAAAAACAGCCACTAACATTTAACCAACTACCCAAAAAAGCCTTAAAAAAGCCTCAAACTGCGGTACTGCAATTTGAGGCTTTTTTATGAGCTGGTGTATATAGTCACACTTGGGAGAATCTTTACAAGGAGTTTACTTGTAATTCAAAAATTAGTATGTTGTTTTGGTTCTCGAACTTGTTTAGATTTTTCGGGAGTATCCGTATTATTTGTAGTTCAACAAGCGTTTCACTAACTTGTCAAACAGCTGTATTCATCGTTGTTAGTAAATACAAGACGACGGCAGCGTTTTTTGAGAAAAATTATAAGGATAAATATAATATAAGCATGGCGAAACCGTCAAAAAAAACGGCAAGGTTAAAAGAAAAGTTGGAGTTGCATCCACGAAATAGACATAAAGGCAGGTATGACTTGAAGGCACTGGCTCAGTCTAACCCAGATTTGGCCTCATTTGTCATTATCAATGCTTACGGAGACGAATCCATAGATTTTGCAAATCCACAAGCTGTGAAAGCTCTTAACGAGGCTTTGCTAAAACACTATTATGGTTTAGATTTCTGGGAGATACCCGCCAATTACCTTTGTCCGCCCATACCAGGTAGGGTAGACTACATTCACCATGTGTCAGATTTGTTGGCAAATCTGCAACAAGGTGTTTTGCCAAAAGGAACAAAGATTACTTGTTTAGACATAGGTGTAGGAGCCAATTGCATTTACCCAATAGTTGGGGCTCATGAGTATGGCTGGAAATTTGTTGGTGCCGATATAGACCCTATAGCTGTGGCGTCTGCAAAGGAGATTGTTGCCCGTAATCCAACGCTTACTAATAAAGTAGATATTCGCTTACAAAAGAATGACTCCCAGATGTTTGAGGGCATTATTGCAGAAGGTGAAAAATACGATTTGACCATCTGTAATCCACCTTTTCATGCCTCGCTAGAGGAAGCCCAAGGAGGAACAATACGGAAACTGAGCAATTTGAATAAGAAAATTATAGACACGCCCATACTCAACTTTGGCGGACAAAACAATGAACTGTGGTGCGAAGGTGGAGAGGTGAGGTTTATCCGAAACATGATCAAAGAAAGTAAAATGTATGCAGAGTCGTGCTTGTGGTTTACAAGCTTGGTAGCCAAGCAGGAGCATTTGGAACCTATTTACAAAACCCTTGAAAGAGAAAATGCACTAGATGTACGTACTATAAAAATGGGTCAAGGCAATAAGGTGAGCCGTGTTGTGGTGTGGACTTTCCAAACCTATGAACAACAAAAAACTTGGGCTAAGGAAAGATGGGTTTGATCTATTTTGTTGTTTTTTAGGTTCTTAAGAACGGAAGCTGTTGTTTGCCGCAGCATCCGTTCTTGATTTCATGTATAGCATATAATTTTAGTTCAGAAACTTGTTTAGATTTGTCTAGAGAACCTGTATTTTTTGTAGTTTGAAATGCTATTAACACAATTTCAAATAGTTAGCAATAGAATTATTTTTGCGTTAATTTCATAGATTAAAGTCTTTAACTAAGTTTTTACTTAATTTTGAATATTAGTTTATGGGTTTTTTACAGATTTTTTAAGCATTGAAGGTATATCAATATTTAGAAATTACTCAGAATGACGACAGATATAATTGAAATAAACAATTTTATTGTAATAATAGAACAATCAAACTCTAATAAGCCAATTGTGCAGACATGTGCCATTGATGGTGAGGCAGTGGGTTTTGCTTTCTATGGATCAGGTGAAGTTGAATTGGAAATTAAACATCAGAATCAGACAAAATTAATTACAAACACAACTGGTACTGCTATATCATTTTTTGGCAATACTAAAGTTGATTTTTTACACAAAATAGGTCCTAACAAACCATTACAATCCATTAGCATTTTTTCTAAACTCAATAAACTCCAAAATTTACCCAAAGAAGAACAAGAAATTTTCACTAATTTTTTACCAGATTTGATAAGTCCTAAGGCAGATTTTGTAGAAGGTCCACGATTTTACATGACACCATATATGCAAAATGCTGTTCACAAAATATTTACAACAAGTTACAAAGGCAGTACAAGACGGATGTTCTTAAAAAGTCAAGTAACGGAGTTACTCTCACATTTTTTTGCCTTTATTGATTCTGATAAAAAAGAAAATCTTTCAATAGATGATAAAGAAAAAATTTTTAAAGCGAAAGAAATCATTGAAAGCAATATTTCCAGTCCACCTACTTTAAGTGAACTATCAAATCTTATAGGACTCAACAACAATAAACTTAAAAAAAATTTTAAAGAACTTTTTGGAGTCCCTGTTTTTAAATTTTTACAAGAAGAACGTCTCAATAAAGCCTATGAAATGCTGAGTACCACTAACGAAACGGTACAAGAAGTGGCTTGGTTTGTGGGATATGAAAGTCTGAGTTCATTCTCTAATGCCTTTCAGAATAAATTTGGTGTCCGTCCCAATGAAATCAGACAACAATTCTTTTCAAACAAATCATAATTCTTTTAGAACAAAAGCTTAAGCCAGATTCTCTGCACCTTTGCTTCATCAATAATTAATTAAACAAAAAATTTAAAATGAAAAATTTAAGAGCAATTTTTACGGGGACTTTAATATGGTTATTTGTCTTTACTTCTTTCGCTATTTTGGGTTTTGTACCTACAATTAAAGATTCATTAAATCAACAAACCCTAATAGTAGCGATACTTATCATACCGTATGCACTATTTGGAGCATTTATTTTCTACAAAAATGGTAACAAGATTCATGGCCTAATTGCTGCAACAATTATGAGCCTTACAGCTATACTACTTGATGTGATAATTACCGTTCCAATAGTAGAAATACCCAAAGGAGGTAGCTATATAAGTTTCTTTACATATCCACTTTTTTGGTTACTCGTTGCAACAAATACACTTACCATATATTTGTATTGGTTTTTAAAAATTAAACAAAGTTGAATAGATATTCTAACTGTTCTTGATGTTCCGCAGGTCATCAAGAACTTTTATTATTATAGATTTTTAGAACGGTATTTTTATAAAGGTTCAAGTATTAGCATATACATGTAGTTCTGAAACTTTTTTAGATTTGTCTGGAAAATCTTTATTTTTTGTAGTTTGAAATGCTTTTTACTTGTTATTTTAAAGGACTATCAGAAAAAATATTTTAGCATTATTTTCATAGATTAAAGTCATTAACTAAGTTTTTGCATAATTTTGAATTAATGTTTGTAGGGTTATTCACAAACAACAGTAGGTAAATTTTAGGATAATAAAAAATATACTTCAACTTGAAACTTTAAAAAATAAATTTGATAACAATGAAAACGTACAAAATTGACAACTCAAAAATTTCGGATTACACAAAACGAAACGACAATAAAGTTTTTAAAACTTTATTATTTACCATGTTAACATTACCAATTTTTATGTTTCTTTTATCAAAACAGAAGAATGCACCTGATAATTTTTCATATATTTTGATTCTTCCAATGTTGTTTTCAACGTTGATTGTTGTATTAATTTATTTGAATAATAAAAAATTGACACGCCTTTCTGCAGAAAATCTTCAAATTTTGGTTGACGAAAATTCAATAACAAGGGTAATTGATTTAGACAAAGAACCTCGACTTAACATGATACATAAATTGACTTATGCTAGAGCAAAAGATGTATATGGATCCTATTATGCAAAAGTTGAATTTAAGGACATTAATTCTATTGAAAAAAAGAATGGTGATTTATGGGTAAAGTCAACAAACTCAAATGCTTTTAATGGTAAAAATATTGTTATTGTTCCGAAAGAATTGTCAAACTTTGATGACTTAGAAATGGAACTTAACAATAAACTAAATTAAATATTTCTTTACAATTACTCTGTGTTCATATTTTTACAAACTAATATGAATTCAGGTTGTCTTTTTTAGCTTTAAAATATATGGACTTACTTTTCTTTTATAAAATATCCATTTTTATTTTGCCTATCTACTAGTAGGTAGTATATTTGTGGTGTAAATTTATTTATGTCTACAAAAGAAATATTGATTTCCGCAGCAGATGATCTGATTCGCTCAAAAGGCTATAATGCTTTTAGTTTTAAAGATTTGTCGGTACAGGTGGGTATTAAAACGGCTTCTATACATTATTATTTTCCTACCAAAACAGATTTGGGAGTGGCTATTGTGCAAGAACATTTACGAAGATTTGTTGTTTTTGAAAAGAACGTTGCCACTTTAAATTCTCTTCAAAAAATAGAATGTTTTTTAGAAATATATCAAGACATCAAAAACGAGCATAAAATATGTATTGTAGGGTCGCTTGCTACGGATTTCTACACCGTGGAAGAGCCTATAAAGCAAGAATTGAAAATATTTACAGATACGGTTCTTTTGTGGCTTACTCATGTACTAGAACATGGGCGTGATATGGGGGAGATTTATTTAAAAACTAATCCTAGAACTCAAGCCTTGCTGCTGATTACCAATGTGTTGGCGGTAGTGCAACTGTCAAGATTAACAAGCGATGAGGATTTTAGAATTGTAAAAGAAGCAATTTTGGACGAATTAAAAATTAATAAAAGTTAAGGAATTATAGTAGCCAATGCTTTACTTTATAAAGATTGGAAGTTTATAATTATTTGATTTTCAAAGTATTTCAAAAATTAATCTAAAAAATAGAATCAAACATACAAATAATATGAGAAGAGTAGTTGTAACAGGTCTTGGTGCACTTACGCCCATAGGCAATACCGCCGCAGATTTTTGGAAATCTCTAGTAAACGGAGTCAATGGGGTAGGAGCTATTACCAAATTTGACACCACTAAGTTTAAAACCAAATTTGCGTGTGAACTTAAAAATTTTGATCCATTAAATTTTATTGAAAAGTCAGAGGCTAGAAAATACGATTTATTTACACAATATGCACTGATTGCTGCCAATGAAGCTATTGCAAATGCCCAAATAGATTTTGAGCAATTAAATAGAAATAGAATTGGTGTAATTTGGGGTTCAGGAAACGGAGGAATTGGAACGTTTCAGCAGCAAGTAACCGAGTATGTATTAGGTGATGGTACCCCAAGATTTAATCCGTATTTTATTCCTAAAATGATTTTAGATATTGCCTCTGGAATTATTTCTATCAAATACGGTCTCCGTGGGGTTAATTTCACTACAGTGTCGGCTTGTGCTACTTCAAACACGGCTATTATAGATGCCTTCAATTATATCAAATGGAACAAAGCAGATATGATTATTACGGGTGGCTCCGAAGCACCTATCACAGAAAGTGCCATTGGCGGTTTCAATGCTTCCAAAGCTCTGTCTACATATAATGAAAATCCTAATGTGGCATCGAGACCTTTTGACGTACAACGAGATGGTTTTGTGATGGGAGAAGGAGCGGGAGCTATAGTGCTGGAAGAACTAGAACATGCCAAAGCACGAGGAGCGCACATTATAGCTGAAATAGTAGGAGGTGGTATGGCAGCAGATGCGTACCATCTTACAGGGACACATCCAGAAGGAGAAGGGGCATATTTGGGAATGTTGGCGGCCTTAGAAGATGCTCAAATTCAGGCAGATGAAATAGATTATTTAAATGCTCATGCTACTTCCACTCCTTTAGGCGACAACAGTGAGCTTAAAGCAGCTTTACGTGTTTTTGGGAAAAGAACGGATTTAAATGTTAGTGCAACCAAGTCTATGACGGGGCATTTGCTAGGTGCTGCCGGTGCTGTGGAGGCTATAGCGTGTATAAAAGCGGTGCAAGAAAATGTGATTCCGCCTACAATAAATACTCAAAATGTAGAACCAGAATTTGCAGATACTTTCAATCTTACGCTTCATGCTGCTCAAGACAAAACAGTAAATTATGCCATGAGCAACACATTTGGGTTTGGAGGGCATATTGCAACTACCATTTTTAAAAAATATGCAGAATAAATGAATTGTAAAACTCTTCCCCTTTTGTCATTAATTTAATATGATAGGATGCGGGGGGAGTTTTTTAGTAATTAACACCAAATTTTATTTAAATTATCAGAAAATGTTAGAAAATTACCATTCTGAGCAAAGTTTTGAGAAAATCGAAGCTCTTGAAAAAGGAGAATTTGAAGGTTGTCAATTTCTAAATTGTAATTTTTTAGAAAGTGATTTTTCGGGCTATAAATTTACCAATTGTCACTTTGTAAACTGTAATTTGACAATGATAAAGGTGCAAAAAACATCATTTATAGATACCGTTTTTATAGATTGTAAAATGCTCGGCATTCGTTTTGACCTATGTAATACTTTTGGAATAAGTTTTTCTTTTCAGAATTGTTTGTTGACAAATTCTTCATTTTACAAATTAAAAATAACTAAAACAAAGTTTGTTGATACTAACTTGCAAGAGGTAGATTTTGTGGAAACAGATTTGTCTTCGGCTGTATTTGATAATTGTAATTTAAATTTGGCTGTATTTGAAAATTCAGTTTTAGAAAAGGCTGATTTCCGTACTGCATACAATTATTCTTTTGATCCTGAATTGAATAAAATTAAAAAGGCAAAATTTTCTGCTCACGGAGTAGTGGGTTTGCTTTCAAAATATAACATAGAAATTGTAAAATGATACCAGAAATTAAAATCACAGAAGAAAAATTACTACTAGGAAACTCTATGCTGATGGACTTGAGCCATTCGCAAATAGGGGAGTTGTGGAAAAATTTTATACCCAAATCTCATAAACTGACACAGAAAAAATCTACAGATTTGTTTTCTGTTTCTGTGTATGATGAAGTCTATTTTAAAAATTTCAATCCTAAAAATACTTTTCAAAAATGGGCAGCAGTAGAAGTAGATTCTTTATCAGATATTAATGTAGGCTTAGAATCGTTGATAATTCCTAAAGGTTTATATGCTGTATTTTACTATAAGGGTTTAAATACCGATACCTCAATTTTTCAATACATTTTCGGAACTTGGTTGCCTAGCTCTGAATACGAATTAGATCAAAGACCACATTTTGAGGTGCTTGGAAAAAACTATAAGAACAATGATCCCGAGTCTGAAGAAGAGATATGGATACCAATAAAAATTAAATAAAAAACTCAAAAGAGTGAATAATAAATCTGTTGAGTTTTGGTTTTAGAAAATAATCTGTCGAGAATTAGGTTTACGGAAATGAATAAATAGATTTTGACTTTATATTTTCAATTTCAAATATTCAAAATTGAAAATATGATATTCAATGTTTCTTATTAAAAAATAACTTAATTTTCGAATTTATAGTCTGGTAGTTTCCAACGGTTATTTTTCCCTTTAAGTTTTCTGAATGCTTTTTTAAAAAACGGTAAAGTTTCGTATTCAGTTTTTGGTTTTATGAGTATATCAGGCCTGATGAGATCAATAAATTCTATTATTCGTTCTAGAGAAGTTTGTTTTTATTTATGGTATTCGAAGAAATCTTTTAAAACCATTCTGTACTCTTTAAAATTCCAATAATGAAATGTAATATCTTCTGTTGTTGCTATTTTTGTGTATTTCGACAAACAATATGAAAATGCCAATTGTTCAGTTATATGGGAATAAAATTTGCTGCAAACGGTATCTGTGAAATTTAAAACTTCCTGTATTATGGAAACATTTGAGGAATCAATACCCAAAACACCTGCATTCCACATGTGGGTATCTTTCTTTAAATCTATTTGATGTTGTTTTAAAAACGAACTTTCTTTTTTCATAAATGACAGGTATCTGCGAGAAATAGAATGTTTATTACTACCTATGATTTCTTCATAGTTCGTCATCAGGCATGTTTCGGTATTTATTTTTGAAAATAAAGTTGAAGGTGCTGACTTAAAGTATATGTCTGAGTCGCAATATAAAGTTTTACCCTCAAAGCCTTTGGTAGCATCTATCAACATCATAATTTTGGGTCTAAACACAAAGTTGAACAGTCCTTTATATTTTTTTATTATAGCATCATTTACTTGTCTGATTTCTATTTGATATTCTGGGATCATATTAAAAACCTCTGGAGAGTCCGTATAAACTACTAGTTTATTGTTTTTGTAAAAGTCAGGCTCATGTTTAAGTAAACTTAGAATAGAATATAGGCATTCATAGAGTATTTCTGTTTTTCCGTAACTTAAATATACTAACTGATTCATAAGGTTTAATAGATAATTATTTGAAAATTAATTAATATTTTGGATTGAGATACTGCGAACAATTACTAGCGAAAATTAACAATTAGATATAATTATGTCCCATAAAAAAACTCAACAGATAGATTAATAAATCTGTTGAGTTTTGCTTGTTTGAAGAACTGAAGGGTTATTTGATTATTCAAATTCGCCGTCTTCTTCTAAAATTTCTTTAAGACTATCAATAATCCCATATTGCCAACCTTCAAAGATATTGTCGTAGGCCTCGTCAGGAATATTGGTTTGAGAAACTTCAAGAGAAGTAAATTGTTTGTCGGTATGTACTTTTATAGTCACAATGCTTTCTTCTCCTTCTGGGTTCTCAAAATACCATTCTTGAACTATTTTTTTGTCTTTAACAAACTCCAAGTTTTTGCCAACAATGTCGCCGTCAAACATAGAAAATTCTGTGTTTGGCTCAGCCACGAAAGTAGTTTCAGCATTGCTCCATAGCTCAATTACCACCGGATTTACCAATGCGTTATACACAGACTCTGGATTTGCTTTGATGGTAAAATATTTTTTAAAAGATTTCATTTCGTGTATAATTTAAGGACGATGAAAGAAAGCATCGTCCTTATGTGGTTTCTTAGTTATACATTTTTTCTCTTAATTCTTTTACGGCATCATTGTTTACATATTCCGTATAAGTCATCACTTTATCAATGATTCCGTTAGGAGTAAGTTCAATGATTCTGTTCGCAATAGTATCTATAAACTGATAATCTTGAGAAGCAAAAAGTACCAAACCTTTGAAGTCAGCTAGACCATTGTTTACAGATGTAATACTTTCTAAGTCAAGGTGGTTGGTAGGTTCGTCAAGAACCAAAACGTTAGCACCTGTAAGCATCATTCTAGAAAGCATACAGCGTACTTTTTCACCTCCCGATAAAACGTTTGCTTTTTTAAGTGCTTCTTCTCCAGAAAATAACATTCTACCTAAAAATCCACGAACAAAACTTTCGTCTTTTTCAGTAGAATACTGACGTAGCCAGTCTACTAATGACAAATCACATCCTGCAAAAAACTCTGTGTTGTCTTTAGGGAAATACGTATGAGTTACCGTAGTACCCCAAGCAAATGTACCGTTGTCAGCAGTTGCTTTTTCCATCAAAATATCAAACAATGCAGAAACTGCTAAGTTGTTTTTGCTGATGAATGCAATTTTATCTCCTTTGTTTACCGTGAATTCAATTTTATCGAAAAGCGTTTCTCCTTCATTTACTTTTTTTAAGTTTTCTACTTGCAGAATCTGGTTTCCTACCTCACGATTCGGGCTAAAGCCTACATAAGGGTATTTTCTGCTTGAAGGTTTGATGTCATCAAGAGTCAGTTTTTCAAGTAATTTTTTACGAGAAGTAGCTTGTTTAGATTTAGAAGCGTTGGCAGAGAATCTCGCCACAAAATCTTGTAATTCTTTACGTTTGTCTTCTACTTTTTTGTTAGCATCTTGTTTTTGTTTCAATGCCAACTGGCTAGACTCGTACCAGAAACTATAGTTACCTGAGTAAAGTTGTATTTTATTGAAATCAATATCAGCAATGTGTGTACAAACTTCATCTAAGAAGTGACGGTCGTGAGATACCACAATTACTGTGTTTTTGAAGTCGCCCAAGAAGCTAATAAGCCAATTGATACTTTCTAAATCCAAGTTGTTGGTAGGTTCATCTAGCAACAATATGTCTGGACTGCCAAAAAGAGCTTGAGCAAGTAATATTTTTACTTTTTCACCTGCGGTAAGGTCTTTCATGAGCAGGTAATGCTTGTCTTCTGTGATACCAAGACCGCTTAGAAGTTGAGCTGCTTCTGGTTCTGCTTCCCATCCATTAAGTTCTGCAAATTCCATTTCAAGCTCACCAGCACGCATATTGTCGTCATCAGAGATTTCTGTCATGGCATAGATTTTTTCTTTTTCAATCATGATGTCATACAGACGTTTGTGTCCCATGATTACCGTATGCAATACCATGGTTTCGTCAAACTCAAACTGGTTCTGTTTCAAATATGCCAAACGCTCTCCTGGATCTGTTGCAACAAGACCCGTAGTAGCTTCTATTTCCCCAGATAATATTTTTAAAAATGTAGACTTGCCCGCACCGTTGGCTCCTATGAGACCATAACAGTTGCCTGGAGCAAATTTTACATTTACTTCTTCAAACAATACTCTTTTACCGTATCTTAATGAAACATTGCTAGTAGATATCATATACTGCTAATTCTTCTTTATAATTTAAAATGCAAAATTACAGATTTTAAAGCTATTATAAAATCAGTAATGTGTTAACCGTTAAAAAATGTTAAAAATAAAAAAGCACCAAGGAGTACAAGGTGCTTTTTTTAAAAATATTTTTACACTATTTATTTTACTAAAAATGAGGTTTCACCTATTTGATGTCCTTCACAGTAAATTTCAATTTTATGTGTTCCTTTTTGGTATTCTCCTGGTTTTTCATAAACAAAACTTACAGGAACACCCGTTTTAGAGTAATCCACTTCTTTTTTACCTGTGTAAGAAATTGTTTTGCCTTCAGCTTCTATAGTGCCACCACCCGTAGCCATATCAAAAATTGCCGCACCAGTTGGCTCTATCAGTCTGAAATAAACTAATTTAGAATTTTCTTTTGCTACTGCGTTTTTCTTTAAAGAGAACGTTACTTTTAGTTTTACTAGTTTTTTAGCTTTTATTTCATCTCCATCGTGTACGTTTCCTTTGGCATCAAGTGCTTCAAGTTTAAACTTGTCAGCCTCAAGTATAGATGCTATCGCAATAGTGTTTTTGTATTCAGTTTCTTTAGATTTTAGACTATTTAAGCTGTCAGTAATTCTACTTTTAGAAGTTTTCAAGCTGTCATTGTTTGCAATCAAAGTATCATTTTTTGCCTGTAAATCTTTAATCTCTTGAGACAGCTTGTCTCTTTCTTTACGAATAACCGAAAGTTGATTTTGTAAAGCTTGTTTGTCTGCTTTGCTAAGAGCTGCGCCACTTTTTGCTTGAGCAAGCATTTTGTCTAGCTCTTCTATCCTCACTTTAAGTTCGCTGTTGTCTAGTTGTAGGTTGTCTCTTTGACCTTGCATTAGAACTAGTTCGTCTTTAAGTGCTTGTATACGCTTTACTTGTTCGTCAATAGTCTGATCTTTGTCTTTGATTTTGTCGCTCAACTCATCTATCGTGTTGCCCTTATCATAATTTGAGTAAGCCAACCACGCTCCACCTGCTGACAAAAGCGTAAAAAGTGCTAATAAAATTATTCTTTTACTATTTGATTTGTTTTCTTCTGTAGTCATAATAATAGAATTATATATAGGTGCAAATTAAAAAAAAATACGGTAAACACAAATTTTTTAAAACTTTGTAAAGTTATTATAAGTGTTATTTAATTTGTCAATTTTGAAATTTTCTTTGTATTGTATTTTCCTTGTTTTAATTTCTGGCCTATATTTGTTAAGAAGGTGTTCAAGTTTATCTATTTGTTTTACAGTATTTTCTAGATTATAATCTCTTATGAGTTCGTCTTTTTGTAAGGTATTAGAGTAATTTCTACGAGTTAGATTTTTTAAGATATTGTTTAAAACGGTAATCATGTTTTTGTTGTAAGACTTAAGTCTAAAACCAAAAAATATGCTAGAACCTATGAAAATTAATGAAACAATAGAGAAGTCGAAAATAGCGGCATTTATGAATTCATCTTTTTTCTGCATAGAAACATGCACAATTTTAACTAATGCTTCATTGATGTGGTTTTCGTATAAATTTGAATTTTCTCTTTGTAAAGAGTCAAGCATTAATGTGGTTTGACTTATTTGGTTGAAAGATTTACTGTAGTTGTTCAGTAAACTGTCTAGACAATTGTTACATTTTTTAGACTTAGAGATAGTTCTTATTTCGTCCAAGGTGGCGTTTACATTTGCTATATATTGTGGGTAATGTCTCAAAAGAAAATCTTTTTCATTTCTTCTAAGTTTAAATATGAGTTTGTCGTTGATAAGGTCTTTTCTAGATTCTAGACTGTGAGCGGCATTTCGCATTTGTCCTTCAAGACCGTAATTGTAGTATCCTTTGTAGAGTGTAATTGAATTAATTTTTTTGTTGTTTTGATTATACACCAAAATGTCCGACAAAAGTTTTTTAATATCATCATCTAGCATGTATTTGTAACTCATTTTAGAGTCTAATATTTCAGATACATTATTGTTTAAAACCGACGTGAGTCTTTCGTATTCAGATACGTTTTTTGTATTGTAGTTTTTGAAATACACGGTGTCGTGTAGGTCGTGTAAAAAATGTTTTTGAGAAATAGAATTCAGCTGTGTTGTGGTGAGCAGTAATTTATTAATACTTTCTGAATAATGCTGAATGTGAAGTATCTTTTGAATGACTACATATCCAAATGCAAATAATACTAGATTTAGAAATACATATATCCAGTAAAATCCGCTTCCCCCGCCTAATTTTATGTTTTTAAAGTTTAACATACATTTTCATCTAACACGGTGCAAAATTAGTTGAATGAAAATGTTGATAAAAGTCAGTTTTTAAACCTTAATAGAACTGTAATACTTAATGAGTAATTTTCACTATAAATTATTACTGAGTTTACGTAAAGTTAATGTTTGTGTCTGTTGTTCTTTTTTTCTTCTTTTAAGCGATTTTTTTCTTCTTTTTGTTTCGCCTTTTCTTCCTTTTTCTTCTCAGATTTTGTGAAAGGAGGAGTGTATGCATACATGGTTTCTAGGGTAGGCATTTCTTTTATTCTCCACACAAAACCTTTTAGCTTTTTGTCTTGAGAGCTAAGTTTAGAGGGTGGTATAAACTTGGCTTCTGGTTTGTTTAAAAAAGTAAATGTTTTGGGAGCGTTGCTGCTGTCAAATCTGATTATCATTTTGCCGCAAGTGATGTAGTTCATTCCTAAAAATATGGAATCTTGATCCATAGCAAAATAGTTGCTTTCTCCATTACCATTCACATCTACTTGGTTTATTTTGCCTTTGTCAAAGCTTGCCAACATACGTTTGCCTTTCATTTGGTTAAAGTTATATGCACTGTCTTGAGAAATTAAAAAGGCATTTTGATTCATGTACATTTTGTCTATTTTCTCTTTTCTTATGGTGATATATAAAGAGTCAGCTGTCATTTGGCTGTTGTTACTCCACAAAACTGGGTTGTGGTAAAAGTTTATAACAGAGTCTCTTCTGTTATAGACTAGAGAATCGCAAATGGCTGAGAAATCTTTTTTGAGAATTTTAGCATGGTTAAATGCTCGCAAAACACTTATTTTTTTTATGGAATCGTCTATTGATAACAAAGTATCTGCTTTAATATATAGAGTGTCCCCGTCTTCTTTTTTTCTTAAAAGTGCATTGTTGTTAACACGTAAATAAGATTTTCCTTTGTATTCGGCTTCTTCGCCAGTCACAATGATGCTGTCTTTTAAAGAAACTATTTTAACGTTTCCTCTTGCGTAACCATATCCTACGGCTTCGTCGTAGTCTAGTTTGTCAGCCACAATACTGAAGTCGTCTTTCACAATACTTGTGCGTCCGGAAAATTTAGACTTTTTGGTAGCGGTATTGTATTCTCCTCTTTCGGTAATCAAATCTCCGTCTTTAGATTTTATTTTGGTTGGAGAAATAAAATAAGCCGTTTTAGTTTCTGTGTTGTACTGTAAAGTGTCTGATTCACTTTCAAAATCTTGACCTTTTATTTTAACATCTTTTTTGAAGGTCATAATTTTTGAGTTGATGTCATAATGTCCTTGTTGGCTTTTGAGCACACTTCCTTTGTCTTCTATGGTACCTCCGCCAAAATAATGAAGATTTTTGTTTTTAAAATCATAGTCTAAAACGGGAGTGTACAGTTTAGAGCCATCTTTAGTGGTAAGCACTACATTGTCTGTTATAGTTGCCAGATTGTTTGTTTTGGTGTAAACTAGTTTTTTACCTGTTACGTCAAATTTTCCATTTTCTTGTATGCGTACATGCCCGTATGCTTCCACATTGCTAGTGGCAACAAATTGATAAGCGGTGTCACAAAAAAGCAACATGTTTCCGTTTTTAAGCACCACATTTTGAGTAAGTTTTCTTACTTCTTGGCCTTTAAATACTGTGCCTTCAAGAGAGCCAGCTTGTACAAGTTCAATGCCTTGAGCTTGTGTTTGTTTGTAAAAAACAATACTTACAAATAATGTAAAAAGTCTTATATAAATTATTTTTGAGTTCACTTTGTAAAATTGAACTTCAAATTTAACACTTTTGAATTATCTTACTTTATTATAATTCATAAAATATTCATTTTGTTCGAACTCTGACTTGAGATTCAAAATAAAAGCTAAAAAATACTATATTCGTGCAATGATTGAAAAACTAAGGAAACATTTAGCCAAAATTTTGCCCAATTTTTCTGAAAAGAAATTTTTACTTGCCATCAGTGGAGGAGTAGATTCTGTGGTAATGGTTGAATTATTTGCAAGTTTAAACCTTAATTTTGCTGTTGCACATTGTAATTTTCAGCTTCGAGGTGTAGAGTCAGACGCCGACGAAAGATTGGTAAGTATATTAGCTGCAAGGCATCAACGTCCTTTTTTTGTGAAAAGGTTTGATACAGACTTAGTAGCAAAGCAAAGCAAAGAAAGTATACAAATGGTAGCTCGCAAGTTGAGATATACTTGGTTTGCGGAACTGGCAGAGTGTGAAAGTTTCGATTACATAGTTACGGCACATCATAAAAATGATTTGGTAGAAACTATGTTGCTGAATTTGTGCAAAGGTACTGGTTATGCAGGTTTGGTGGGAATCAAGGTACTTAACGGCAACTTATTACGCCCTTTGTTGGAATTTAAAAAAGACGATTTGTTGACTTATGCACAAGAGCATCAGCTCACATGGAGAGAAGATGCTTCCAATTCGTTAGATAAATATCAGAGAAATCATTTACGTTTAAATGTCATTCCCTTGCTAGATAAAATAAATCCTAGTGCTGATGATTCATTTAGCAGAACTAGTGAAAAAATAAATGCCGCTGCTGGTTTTATTGCTACTCAAATACAGTTGGTTAAAAATCAGTTTGTTGCGGAATATGAAGATTATGTAGAAATAGATTATACTATTAAATCTTTGGGCAATGATCTCATATTTGTGATGTCTGAAATACTTAGAAAATACAATTTTGATTTTTATAAATGTAAACAAATAGCAGAATATAACTCAGATGAACCTGGAGCTATATTTGAAAGCGAAACCCATCAGCTATTGTGTGACCGAAAAAGTTATATTATAGTTGCAAAAAATCAAATAATAGAGCCTTTACAAACAGCTTTTGAACAGCAAATTATAGAATTTGGAGGAAATAGATTTGCAATTGAACTTCAGAAAGTAACAGATGAGCTACTAAAAGATAAAAATATAGTATTAGTACCTGAACAATATTTAGGAGCAGAATTGGTTTTAAGAAATCCAATTTTGGGCGATGAAATGGCTCCGTTTGGTATGAAAGGCAAAAGAAAAAAAGTTGCAGATTTACTTTCTGATTACAAAATGCCCGCAATTTTGAAGCCTAAGGTTGTAGTAGTAGAAATTAATAAAGAAATATTTTCGCTTTTAGGAATAAGAGCGTCAGAAAAAACAAAAGTAATTGATAGTGAATATGTTTACGTATTTAAAAAAATATAAATTTATCCTTTGTTTGAGCATTTCTGTGCTTGATAGTTGTGTGTCGCAAAAGCCAGCAGTGACTAAAACTTGTGGCGAAGTGCAAAAAACTAAAGATTCTTCAGCGGTACAAGTTCTACAAATACCTCAACTAAGTGAAGAAGATAGTTTAAAGCTGAAAATAGGTCAAATGATCATGATTGGTGATGATTTTAAAGAACCAATTGCGACCAACGACAGTCTTTTGAAAGAAATAGCAGATAACAAAGTTGGTGGTATTATTGTATTTGAAAAAAATATAGCAGCTGAAAATTCTTTTGCCAAGCTTAAAAATAATATAGATACCTTACAGTCAAAATCTAAAATTCCTTTGCTTATTTCTATAGATGAAGAAGGCGGAAAAGTACACCGTCTCAAAGAAAAGTACGGATTTGTAAAAATGCCTTCGCAGATGTATTTAGGCAAAATTGACAATGCTGATAGCACAACTTTTTACAACTCACAGCTAGCAAAAGAACTTAAAGATTTGGGAATAAACATGAACTATGCTCCTTTGCTAGACATGGCCGTAAACGAAAACAATCCTGTGATTTATAAATTATGGAGAAGTTATTCCGCTAATGCCGATATGGTAAGCAAACATGCAAAACTGTCAATAATGGCACATAATAACTATAATATTGCCACCGTCATCAAGCATTTTCCTGGACATGGTAGTTCTAATACAGATTCACATTTAGGACTTACAGATGTAAGTAAAACTTGGAGTGCAGAGGAGTTGAAGCCGTTCATTACTCTTATACAAGATGGCTCTGCTCAAGTGGTTATGACAGCTCATATTGTAAATAGACAATTAGATCCTTCTGGTTTGCCTGCAACCTTGTCGCCTAAAGTTATTACCAAAATTTTAAGAGATAGTATTGGTTTTAAGGGAGTTGTGGTTTCTGATGATATGCAAATGTATGCCATTAGTAAAAATTACGGTCAAAAACATGCTTTAGAATTGTGTATAAACGCAGGTGTAGATTTGATGCTTGTGGGAAATAACGTAATTGCAACTCAAGTGCAATCTGCCACTAAAATACATGCAATGATTACTGAATTGGTAAAAGAAGGAAAAATTTCTAAAAAGAGAATTGATGAGTCGTATAAAAGAATCATCAATCTTAAAAAACACATAGGGATATTGAAGTAGATTTTTTATAATTTGAGAAACCATGAAAATTGTTTGGTTACTAGTTAAAATTCTGGTTTTTATACTATTAACGGTAGTTACTCAAGTTGGTGGTTTAGTGTTTTTGTTAGCCTTGTGGCTTAGTTATTTTTTTAAAAACAATAACATCTATAGGAGATTTTGTTTTGGGGGATTCTCTATTGTCTTTACTTGTTTGTACATCATAATTTGTTTTGGGCTTGTACCTCTTATTGCCAAACCTTTTGGCCGAGTTCCGTTGACAATTAGAGGAAACAGCTCACTCAAGCCTTTAAATTGTATTACTTTCTTGCTAAATAGGCATTATGTAACTCCTGAGCTTAAATTCACCATAGAAAAAATAGCATTAGAGGTGCATAACAAACATCCCCAAACGATAATCAATTATTTAGATGCGAATTTTCCATTTTGCAATGGTTTTCCATTATTTCCGCATTTGAGCCATAACGATGGCAAGAAACTAGATTTGTCTTTTTTGTATCTGGATGCCAAAACACATCAGATTACGAATCATTCCCCTTCTTTTTTGGGGTATGGAGTGTGTGAAGAATCTTCAGGAAACGAAGTAAATACGGCTTTAAATTGTGAAGAAAAAGGATTTTGGCAATATAGTTTTCTTCCTAAAATAGTATCTCAGGATAATAAAAACGAATTTTTGTTTGATGCATCTAGGAATAAATTTTTGATTGAAACTATAGCAAGACAGAAGGCGGTGTCCAAAATTTTTATTGAACCTCATTTGAAGGATAGACTTGGACTTTCCTTAGCAAAAATAAAATTTCATGGTTGCAGAGCCGTTCGTCATGACGACCACATACATCTGCAAATAAGATAAAATTTAATAAACACAAAAAGCCGAAACTTTTCGGCTTTTAATGTATTTTTAAAACAAAGCTCAAATTATGCTTGAGCCTCAGTAGCTTTTCTTAGCTCTTCCATGTCGTATACTTTCACAGTAGGAGCAGCTGTTACTAGTTTCAAAGCTTGATTTCTTAATCTTGAAACTGTTTTATTTCTTCTTTCTTTTCTTTTTAATCTTGTAACACCCATGACTTGATATTTTGAAAATGGACTGCGAAGGTACGAGATATTTATTAAAAAAAGAAGAATTTGCTGCTAATTTTTTTTAATTTTGTTGCAAGAATTGAATAAGATTATGAGCAAACCAAGTTTGGTAAAAGGAACGAGAGATTTTGGTCCCATAGTGATGGCCAGAAGAAATTACATTTTTTCAATTATAAAAAGTGTCTTTAAAAAATTTGGTTATCAGCCGCTAGAAACCCCAAGCATGGAAAACTTGGCCACTTTGACAGGTAAATATGGCGACGAAGGAGATCAGTTATTGTTTAAAATATTAAATTCAGGTGATTACCTAAAAGATGCTCCAAGTGATTTGTTGCAAACAAAAGATAGTAAAAAATCTTTAAATTATATTGCAGAGAAGGGCTTAAGATACGACCTTACAGTGCCCTTTGCCAGATATGTGGTAATGAATAAAAACGACCTTACATTTCCTTTTAAAAGGTATCAGATTCAGCCCGTATGGAGAGCTGATAGACCGCAAAGAGGGAGGTATCGTGAGTTTTACCAATGTGACGCCGATGTTGTGGGCACACAATCTTTGCTTTGTGAGGCTGAAATTGTACTCATGATAGACGAGGTTCTGAGTAAACTGGGTTTGAATGATTTTACTATTAAACTCAATAATAGAAAAATCCTAAGTGGAATTGCAGAAGCTATTGGTGCTCATGGACAAGAAAGTACTATTTGCGTTGCAATAGATAAATTAGATAAAATAGGTGTAGATGCTGTTAACACTGAACTAGAACAAAAAGGTTTGAGTGCAGAAAGTATACAGAAGCTACAATTGTTTATGAATATTTCTGGTACTAAAGAAGAAACACTTTCTCAACTAAAAGATTTGCTGAAGGAGTCAGAGACAGGTCTCAAGGGTGTTGATGAAGTAGGTCAGGTTTTTGAATATTTAAAGTCTTTTGAGGTTAAAAATGCAAAAATACAATTAGACACTACTCTAGCTAGAGGTTTGAGCTACTATACGGGTTGTATTTTTGAAGTAAAGGTAAACAATGCTCAAATGGGCAGCATCAGTGGCGGAGGCCGTTATGATAACCTCACTGGAGTTTTTGGTTTGCCAGACATGCCTGGAGTGGGTTTTTCTTTTGGTGTGGATAGGATTTACGATGTTCTAGACGAACTCAATCTTTTTAATGACAATTTAGAGTCATCTGTTACCGTTATGTTAGCAGCGTTTGACAGTGAAGCAGAAAAATATGCTTTGAGTGTTTTGCAAAAGTTAAGAAATAGCGATATTAGTGCAGAGTTATATCCGGAACAAGCCAAAATCAAAAAACAAATGACCTATGCAGATAATAAGAAAATCCCATTTGTAGTCTTGATAGGTTCTGAGGAAATTCAAACAGGTTTGTTGACTTGTAAGGATATGCAAAATGGAACTCAAGAGAAAATTTCTATTGAAGACTTGATTCAAAAATTAATTTAATATGTATTTACTTAAGAAATTGTACAACAAATTTTGCGGGCGTATGTCTGTTATGTTTGTTGTCTTTTTCTTTAGTTATTTTACTACAAGTGCACAGGGCAACATAGCACCGTGCTTCAATAGTGTAGATACTATAGGGTGTGTGCCATTCACTGTTAAAATGCGCGAATGCACCGGAGGTGCTAAAAATATCAAATATAATTTTGGGCTGGGTTACGATACCACCTCTACGTTCACTTACACTAAACCAGGTGTTTATTCTGTTAAGCAAACCATAGAAAATACTAACAGTAACGTAAACAATGTTATTGAAAAGAAAAATTTCATAAGAGTTGTAGCTCCAACTAATCCTTCATTTCGCACATATACTTGCGATAATTTTGCGGTAGCTGTTCAGCTCACTGATATTCAATTTAAATCATACCTTATAGATTTTGGCGATGGTACTAGTACTGTTGAAGGCCCCAATGTTAAAGTAATTCATTTTTATACGGATAATACCTCTAGAACAATTTCTGTAACAGGTATGCTTTCTAATGGAGTGTGTCCTATGATGTCTCAAAAAGAAATTATACCACAAGAAAAAGTACAAAGAAATGAAAATTTGATTTTTTCTTTAAACACTACTCAAAATGCGGATGTTGATGTTAAATTACAATTAGACGCAGCTTTTGATTATGATTTTTACACTTTAAATGGGAATTTGGTGTATAGTATCAATAATTTGAATGGACCAATAAATTTTGTCTTGAAAAACTTGGCGGATTCTTGTGTGTACTATACCGTAACCAATGCTTGTGAACAAGTTTTTACAAGTGAGCCAACGTGTTTTTCACAATTAAAACTGAATCCGACTGAAACATCAATAGATTTGAACTGGAAAGTTTCTCTGCCCGCACAGGTAAAACAGATTGAGATTTATCAAAATTCTGAACTGTTGGCAACTTTGTCGTCGGGTGCTGAAACTTACATAGATACCACTGTAAAGTGTACCAATTCTTATTGTTATACCTTGAAATCGTATTATTTGAATGGTACTATTACGGAATCAAAAGCATGCACTACAGCTCAAGTACATTCTAAACCCGAAGATTTAGATAGTTATAAAGCGAGTTTTAACGCTCAAAATCAATTGGTTTTTACATGGACTTTGAAAAAAGGGAATGTGATGTCTCAAATTGAGCTGACGAATATGAGTGGGACGCAGATATTTAAAGGATTTGCAAGTACTTATATTCTGAATAATTACCAAATAAATGATTGTTATAAATTACAATATTCTGATTCTTGTGGACTCATGTCTGATCCCAGTGAAGAAATTTGTCCAATTTATCTTGCCGTTCAGACTCAAGATGTATTAACCTACAATTTGTCGTGGTCTGCGTACCAGCCAAGTGGTCAGTTAAAAGAATATCAAATTAATGTTAATGATTCACTTTGGGCAACTACAACTGCCTTAGATTTTCAACTTAAAGTACCAGAAGGGTACATAGTTCGTAAAATTTATATTTCGTCTTCATTGCCCGTGGTAGGTGAGGTGCGATCAAATTATGTAGAAATTCAAGTTCAAGCTGGTGTTTATTTTCCTACGGCTTTTAGTCCTAATGGAGACGGGCAAAACGATACATTTTTTGCGGTAGCAAATCATGTTCAAGATTTGAAATGGGCCATTTATAATATTTGGGGGCAATTAATATTTGTTTCTCAAAATAACGAACCCTGGAGTGGTGCTGATGCTCAAGTTGGAACTTATAATTTTATAGCTACTTACACCGACCCTAATGGTAAAAAACATACCAAAAGGGATTTTGTTGTATTGTTGAAATGAAAATCTAGTTACGTAGCTAAATCTGAGAACTAGTTTAAATTTATTTTAGAAAGATTCAATAGCTTTTCTTTGTATATGGCTTCAGAAATCATTTTTTCAAGTTCTAGTAATTCACTGAAATTTAAAATTAGAGAAGAAACGTTTGGAATAATTTCTATTACAATGTTTTTGACATTTTTATCTAGTTTCTCCATTTTGAGTGCTTTAGCTTTTAAACTACAAACTTTTAGGTTTAAAAGTCCAAATTCTAACTCCTTGAAATTGCACAAATTGGTTCCAAAAGCAAGTTGATATTGTTTACACTGAACACACTTTACAACGTAGCCATTTGTGTGGACGATTAGTTTGATATATTCACAATTGTTTATTTTCATATTAAATCATTTGATATTCAAATTTGGGATAGCCCTTGAGCCCATCAGAGTTGTAAAAATCTATGAAATGTAGTTTGTATAAAAATCCTAACGAAGTTTTAATAATGTATGTGTCATTGGGGTTTACTGTGAAAATATTAGTTGCAAAATCGTAAGTTTTCCAGTCGTAACCTATAGCGTCTTTATGTTTGGTTTTTATGGTGTTGATGGTGTCTGAAGCGGAAATAGCAGAGTAATTGCCATTTTTGATTTTCCAAATTTCACAGTTTTGGCTCAAAACTCCAGTTACTAAATAGAACATGGGAGGGTCTGAAAAATAGGTGGTATATTGAGTAAAACATAGATCAAAATTTAAGGGATGATTTGTTACCATTGAATTTGCAATGAAAGAAAATCTATTGCAAATAGATGAGTTATACTGCCATTTGAGTTTGTATTCTTGTGGTTTGTATATATTAGAATATGTAATATTGATATAATCAGAGTGAATAGAATCAATTTTAAGTTTATAAAAACCTTGATGTTTGCCGTTTTCATCATACCCATTGTTAATCACTAAAACCATAGATGCTTCTAGTTTTTTGATTGCCGTAGAGTCTAAATTTCCAGAGGAGGCATCACTTAGTGCTAGTGAACTAGAGCCTAAGGTGTCTTTTATGGTTGTGTATTCTTTGTTTGTTAAAGTGCTTGCTCTCATGGCTTTAGAGGTGTTGAGTAAAATGTAATAAGAATTGTTTGATTTTATCAGTTCTAGATCCCACTCTTTTTTTGGATGTTGTACCATGTTGTCTGATGTGAAGCTGAAATACACTTGATTTTCATATTTGCTTCCCAATTCTATTACTTGCACCATAGTTTCACCTCTGTTGAATTTGTTAATAGGTATTTCTTTTTGTTTGCAAGCAAATACAGAGAGTATCAATAGTTTTATTGCTATAATTTTTGAAACAATTTTAGAAGTAAACATAGGTTGGCTTTTTTTAGAACAATTATTTACAAACGGACAATGTTTGCAAAATTTTTTGTTTTTGATAAAAAATATACAATCGTTATCTGCAAATGCTCTCATAATATATTCCATATAAGTTTGATAAAATAATTTCTTCCGTTGGCAATTAATGTTTTACCGTCAGAGGAGCCACTATGAGCAGATGTGCTCACACTAGAAGTTATGGAAGTAGTATTGGTTATGTTTTTTACACCAAAACTTAGTTCTAGTTTTTTGTTAAAAAAAGTTTTAGTAATATTTAAATCTAACAATTGATGCGGTGCGGTGAAATATGTGTTAATATCTTGGTCGGAATCTATACTATATTTTTTTACTTTTCCGTTGAGTTTGTAAAATATAGATATTTTACTGTTTAGTTTTCGAAAGCTATAAGTAGTAGAGAGAGAGTTGTCTCCTGTAAAATAATATGGAACTAAGTTGGTTTCTGATTTAGTGTTGAATTCTTTACTGCCAGTGTAGTTAAAAGTGTTTTGTAGTTCCAGATTTTTGAAAAGATATTTTATGTGTAGCGAGATTCCTTTAGATCTGAAATGTCCAATGTTGATATATTGATAGCTGTTATCTTCATGCTGTGCCAGTGTAATTAAATTATGAATTTGATTGTAAAACGAGTTAGCACTTAATACCAAACTTTGCGATTTTTTCAAATAAAATGTTTTTTCAATAGCGACACTAAAGTTGTTTCCATTTTCAGATTTTAGATTTGTGTTGCCTTGTATGTTGTGATTGATGTCGTAAAAAGTAAAATACATTTCTTTTAATGTAGGAGCTCTGAAACCTCTCGCATAGCTAAGTCTAGTCACTACGTTGTTTTTGAATTGTTTTTTGACATGTAAAGACGGTATTAGCGGTGTAGCGTAACTTGAATTGTATGAAATTCTAAGAGCAGGTTTTATTAAAATAGTTTTCAATAAATTAATGGTCGAGCTGGTATATATGGCATAATCTTGAAATGCTTGATTTTTGTTTAGAATTCGTTTGCCAAGAGTTGTTTCTTGTTTCAGGTCTAAACCAAGTTCATAATTAACAGCAGAGGAGTCATTTTGGTAAATATAATTAGCTCTAAGATTTGCTAAGTCAAACACTGCGGTATCTTGAGCAGAATAATCCTTGCTGAGGGTTTTGTTTAGAGAGGTAAGATCTGTATAGTACGTGTTTTTGTTTCTTTTATAATAGTTATAGGCCAACTGAGTAGTAAGGGTTTTGTATTTGGAAATTTTGGTACTTGATTGAAACAGTTGATTAATTCTTTGGGTTCTGTAGTAGTCGTCAAAGGCATATTCTGAGTAAGGGGCTAAAGGTTTTCCTCTGTTGATGATTTCTTCCCAGAACCATGAACTTTTGTAATTGAGTTTAGTTTTTTTAAAGTTCAAATTATAGCTCAAGTCTGCCATATACTGTAACTTAGGCTTCCAAGTAGTGTTTCTGTCATTGTTTGCTAATATTTTGTATGAATAATTAAACATAGGCTCATTGTTAGACCAGCCGTCAAAATATAATCTGCCTAGAGCTACAGAAACGTCAGATTTTTTAAAAGGTAATTGTGCCGATGATAATACATTATAATTTCCAACACTTTCGTAATGTGTGGTAAGTTTAATATTTTTTTTAAGTATATTTTTTTTAGAGATTAAGTTAATAGTTCCTGCCATAGCATCTGTGCCATACTGAACGGCAAGTGGACCTTCTATTATTTCTATTCTTTCTATATTTTGAACATTGATTTGCGATAAGTCAATGTTTCCGTCTAGTCTACCAATAACGGGAATTCCGTCTATTAAAATTTTTACATTAGAGCCCGATAGCCCTTGTAACGACATGTTGCTACCCAAGATTTGGTCTTGATTTATTCTAAAACCTGTATTGTTTTTGAGTACATCGGTAAGGTTAATGGCGGCCATTTGAGATATTTGTTCACTTGAAATTACTTTGGTGGTATAAATTGATTTCTGACTACTAGTTTCAGAATATTGTCCTGTGATTACTATTTCAGAAAGTAAGTGAAGAGGGTTAAGAGAAATTTTTACTGGGTTTGTATTCAGATTTTGTTTTTCAATTTTGTGTTTTTCATAACCTTCTACTTCTATAAATGTGTTTGGGCTAATTAGGTTATTACTGATTGTTAAAACACCTAAAGTGTCTGTAGTTAAAATTTGTGTAGTATCGTTTGTTGTTAATTTTACAATTTCGTTTGAGAGTACATATTCAGAATTTGATTCTTTTATACAAAAACGTGATTGTGCTATAATGGAGAACTTGGTCAAGAAACAAAGGAGGACAATATATCGGTAGTGTTTGAGCATTGTATAAACTTGTTTGGAGTTCTAATTCATTTGTTTGTCTCCCAACTATTTGGTGCAAATAGTTGGGAACAAACACAGTTGAAAAAAAGAATTGAGAGTTTAAGGTTTCATTAGTCTAAGAAGGTTTTGATGGTCTTTTCTATTTCGCTTGCTACTTTTGAGCTGTTGTAATCGCTTGCGTTGGCGTATTTTTTATCTAGGTCAAATAACTTTTCATATAGAAAAAAGCCATCCACGTTTTTTTTCATTTTGACCTCTTTTTTATTAGTAAGAATTTTTTCCCAAACTAATCTCGTGTCAGTCCAAAATTTTTGGTGTGTATTCCACCATTTTTGTGCGGGTTCAGCATTGTGATTTCCAGATACGAAACGCTCATGGCCTTTTTCCCAACATAATTGTTTCTCTTCATCTTTTGTTTTGACAATTTTTTCATTGTCTTGATCAAGAATCCAGCCGTCAGAAAGTATTTCTATTTTCATGTGTCGTCTCATTACGTTATAATCTGCACGTTTAGTCAGGTCTCGTCTTGGTAAAGGTGCATCAGCTGTAGCTTCCCAGAAATGTCTGCCATCAACATGATTCCAAGTTCCATAGCTTTCGTAGCGAGGGCTATCGTCTACCTGATACACCTTTTGAGTCCAAGTACCTTTTGCTTGGTCAGCTGTAATGTATTTTTTTTCCCAAGCTTTTTCTGTTTTATACTGTAACAGTTCTGTATTTTGATACACCCAATCTTGTCTCCAATGTTTGATTATGGTAGAATCGTTAATGATTAGTAAATGCTGTAAAACAATCTTGTTGTTAGAAGTTTCGAGCGGAAACACATATTCTATTCCCCATTCTTTATATCTAGGATAAAATTTATAAGAAGTGTCGTTACTAAATGTTTCAGCAAAATCAAAGTTGACTTTGTATATTCCCGTCATTTTTAAAATAGCTTCTTTATCTTTCTCAAATGGGGTTTTGTTTTGACCTATTATGAAGAATATATTCAACAATAATAGAGAACTCATTAGTTTACTCATTTTACAATAATTAATTTTTGTGTGTTTAAAGTATTTTTATGGGTATATTTTAGCGTATAAATGCCAGATTTGAAGTTGTTTGTGTTTAATGAAAAGTGCGAATTTGAGAGATTTGTAGTGTATACTATAGCTCCTTCAGGATTATAGATATTCAATGTAATTTCTTCTCCAGAGTTGTTTTTAAAATTAATTTCTTCTTGAGTTATTGCTGGATTAGGAAACACCGATAATGCCGTTTGGAACAAATTTTCTGATTCCAGACTGGTTACATTTAAAAGTTCTTTTTTGAATTTTATTTTACCACTAGCGCTTCCTTCAAAGCCAATAAATTGAATTTTCCATAAGTTTCCTTTTTTGTCTTTTACAATATATACAGTGTTTGGAGCGAGAATCCATTGGTTCGTGGCGAGGTCAAATGTTTTCCAGTCGTAGCCAATGGTGGATATATTATTGCTTAAAGATGTAGTTGTGTTTTGAAATTGGTCAAAGTTACTCACCGTATCTATTTGTGATACAGATACTCCTGAGTTTTGAAGCACGCCCACAACATTGTATGGAATAATTGTACCATTAGAATTTAACATTGACGTATATCTTGTAAATGTTAAATCCCAACTAGATGTTTCAGGTTCTCTGTCTATAATTTCACCGCTAGTGAGATTTACGTATCCGAAGTTTTTGTTTTTAAAATCAGATTTTTTTAGAACTATACTTTTTTCTTCGGATCCGTCTAAATTAGAAACTACAAGTGTATAATTACCTCCAGCTAAGTTTTCAATGTAAAACTTTTTGTAAAGTGTTGAAGAGATTTTTACAACATAGCAACTGTCTCCATTTACAAAATGCGTGTTCATGTCATACGTTCCCCAGCCTAAATCAAACTGGTTTTGAAGATTTCTAGTAGAGTTTAAAGCTCCTTCGCTCCAAGTGGTATCAGAGTTGTACAGTTTTTTCCATGTATTTATAGCAGTGGTATCAATAGTAGAAAATTGTAAAACAGAATAAGGGGATTTATACAATAAAAAATTTGACTTTTGGGTATTGGCAATTACAGATGCTGCATAACCAGATATTTCAAATCCTAAATCCCAGTCATCTTTAGCTTGGGTTTTTTCTATTCCATTTTCTAAACTATACCATACCTGATTTTGGTAACCAGAACTCACTGTAACAGAGTCTATTTTTTGGCTCATTCCTATCGCACACGAACACAAAAACTTTGCAATTATTAATTTTTTAATCATTATTTAGAAACATTATAAACAATGCAAATGTAGAATGATTCTAAATAGTGTGCAATAATCTAAAAAAGGTATTTTTTAAAATGAAATGGAAATTGTTTATTTGGGTATAAATAAATAATTTTAGAAAGAACATTTAAATTAATTCATTAATGAAAAAATCAATTTTGTCTTTACTAGTTTTATGTAGTGCTCTTATGGCACAAAATCAAACAGAAGCAGAAAAAATTTGTAAAGAAGGGATTACTCTTCACGATGCCGGAAAATATGAGGAAGCAATAGTCAAATATGAGGAAGCTTTAAAAGCGGATAAAGACAATCTGTTGGCTTTGGCAGAAAAGGCCTATTCGCTTACTATGCTCAATAAGCTAGAAGAGGCTGCTGGCACTGCAGAATATTGTATTTCCAAACACAAAGGTGATAAAGAATTGCGAATGGTATACATTACCTATGCGAATGCGTTAGATATGCTTAAAAAACCTGAAAGAGCACTTATGGTATATGATGAAGCCATAGGTTATTTTCCGGATTTTTACTTTTTGTATTACAACAAAGGAGTTACTCTAAATGGACTTAAACGTTATTCTGAGGCATTGACCTGTTTTGAGAAATCAGCGAATAATAACCCTAATCATGCCAGCTCACAATCTGGATTGGCTTTTCTTTTGGCTATGGAGAATAAAAAGATTCCTTCCTTGTTGGCATCTATTCGCTTTTTGGTTTTGGAACCTAAATCTGAAAGATCTGGACTGGTTTATAACAATTTAATGAAACAGCTAAACGGAAACTCACAAAAAACAGGAAAAAATTCCTTTAGTATCACCTTAGATCCTAAAACGTTTGCAGATACTACTTTGGATGGTAAAAACAAAGAAAACAATTTTGATATGACAGAGATGTTGGTTTCGTTGTCTAGTGCAATACCAGAAGATAAAAAACTTAAAAAGTTGGATGCTGCTCAAAAATTGACGTTAAGGCTGCAAATGCTTGCTGGAAGTTTAAAAAGTGAGAAAAAGAAAAATTTTGGTTTGTATTGGGATTACTACGCTCCTTATCTTATTGCTATGAATGAGGCTAAAATGATTACTACGTTTTCGTATATAGCCATGGTGAGCACAGATGACAAAGATGTAGCAAAATGGATCAAAGCTAATTCAACAGAAATAGAAAATTTTTACAAATGGGACAAAAGTTACGTTTGGAATACACAAAAATAAATTTCAAAATTTTGTGCATTTGATACAATTCCTCAAAGAAATGTCCTGGAGCCAAGCTGTCATTGTTTTCTTTATAGAAAACCTGATAGTTTGGTTTTTGGGTTTAATGTTTGGCCGGTTGCTTCAAAAAATATTTTATCACAGAAGAACCACCTCATTGCCTCTACATATTTTCTCCACACATATAGCTCTGGAGTTAAAATTGTCTTTTTGGGCTATTTTGAGTAACACGTGCATAACTCTGTTTGGGTATCAGCTTTGGCTTTTAAATATCTTACAAATACAATCGTTTCAGTTTCGATTGATGGATTTTATAGAAATTTTCCTTTTGATTTTTGTGATAGATTTATTGATGTTTTTGTTGCACAAATTAGCACATCATCCCGTGTTGTTTCATAAAGTACATTCTTTACATCATAAGTTTACCCAACCCACATCTATTACACTTTACTCGCTTCATCCATTAGAAAATTTAGCTTTTGGACTTCTCATTTTAAGTGTATTTACAGCCTATTCATTTAACTGGGTGGCAATTATATTTTATTTAACACTAAATGTTGTTTTTGGAATTATTGGCCATTGCGGTGTAGAACCTATACCTGACTCTTGGAAGCATATATTCCCATTAAAGTATATCGCAAACGGAAAATTTCATATTGATCATCACGAAACTCCCAATACTAACTACGGGTTTTATACCAACATTTGGGATAGACTTTTCAAAACCACCAAATTTTAATTTTTCTATTGTCTTTTTGTTAGGCAAATGTTACTAAATAATTTTCCAAAATTTGGAAAATTTCCCCTATGTTAAAAAATAAAATAGAATATAAATATTTATTATGACATTGTTAAGCTATAGTGACTAACAAGTTAAATTCTTGAAAATTGAATTTGCAAAGAGTATAAATACTTAGTAGTCTATTAATTAAGGGGTAATATCTTCAAAATATTTACACAACATTACACTGTTAGATTTGTGACTTAATAAATAGTGTAATGATGAAATCAAAATTACGATTAACCCAATTGGTAGTTGTGGCGGCTTCATTATTAGAATATTCAGCAAGTGCACAAGTAAAGCTTTTGAACGATTATTCTAATAAAAAGTCTGCAACTATCGGTACTTTTCAAGGTATCACTTTTAGAGAAGCAGGCTTTTCTGGCTTGTATGCAATTCCACATACAGGTGGTAAAGAATTTTGGACGGTGTCTGACAGAGGTGTAAACATAGACGCTGCTAATGCTAACAAGACAGCTTTGCAGTTTAATAGTGCAGGTTGTATTCCTACTTATGATAAAATTTTTGCGTTTCCAACTTATGCACCTAAAATCCACAGAATAAGAATAAGTGGAGATTCAGTACAAATTTTAAGAACTATTACATTAAAAAGACCAGATGGTACTACTGCTACAGGTTTGATTAATCCTACAGGTTTTGGTAGTACTGCTACTGAAGTTATATCTACAGATACTGTTACAAATTGTGCTAATTTTAGCTCAAAAACAGCAGGTAAAGATATCTGGGGTATTGATTCTGAAGGTATTGTAGTAGATAAAGATGGTAATTTTTGGATTAGTGAAGAAAATGGTCCAACTATTTGGAAAGTGAGCCCTTCAGGAATTGTTTTGAAAAGATATACTCCTTTTGCCGATGTAGTGGGTGCTCAATCTCAAGATGTAAAAATTGATTCTGTTTTTAAATATAAGAAGAACAATAGAGGTTTTGAGAGTATTGCAATTACTCCAAATGGTAAAATTTATGCAATTATTCAAAGTCCATTGCTGTATCCGTCAAAATCTGTAGGCGAAGCTACTATGGTGCATAGAGTTCTAGAGATAGATCCTGCAACAAATCAAACCAAAATGTTCGCTTACTTAAATGAAGGAGTAGTAGGGGAAGCAACTGATATCAGATTAAGAGACTGGAAAGTGAGTGACTTGTCGGCAATCAATGATACTACTTTTTTAGTACTTGAAGCTGCTGCAAGAGGAACAAAAGATATTAAGAAATTATATAAAATTAATATTTCAAATGCTACAGTGATTACTGGAGGTCAAGTTTATGGCGGTAAGTCTGCAGAGGCTCTTAAAGATTCAGCAGGTTTGGCAGCAAATTCTATTATTCCAGTTAAGAAAACTTTAGTAATGAACTTGTTAGAAAACGGATGGCCAGCAACTTTAGAAAAAGCAGAAGGAATTGCCATAATTAATGACAGTACTATTGCTATAAGTAATGACAATGATTACGCACAAACAACCTTGAATGGTGCTGAAGATGGCGTAGCAGTTGCTACTTCAGTGACTTCTCATGTTTTAGTGTTTGGGTTATCGGGTACATCTAAGTTAAATAATTTTGTTGCACCTCTTACAAATAATGCATCTATAAGTACTGCAAGTACGCCCTATGTAAGCCCTGTGGCTTCTGGCGTAGAAGCAAAAGCTATTTTAACTGTTGGTGAAGAAGCTCCAAACGGCTACAAAATGGTAGGACTTCCAGATGGTTTAGGAGCGTATGATAACGGAAACGGAACATTTACGTTGTTAATGAACCACGAGATTAGAGCCACATCAGGTATAGTTAGAGCACACGGCGGCAAAGGAGCTTTTGTTTCAAAATGGGTTATCAACAAATCAGACTTGAGTGTAGTTTCTGGTTCAGACTTGATCAAAACAGTTAAGTTATGGGATGCAAGTACATCTACTTACAAAACTTATGGTCCAAGTGATACTACTAAACTTAAGAACTTAGACAGATTCTGTTCGGCAGATCTACCAGAAGTTTCTGCGTACTACAATTCAGTAACAGGAGCAGGAACACAAGATAGAATTTTCATGAATGGTGAAGAATCTAACTCAGAAAGTAGAGCATTTGCACATGTGGCAACAGGTTCAGAAGCGGGAGTAACGTATGAATTACCAAGATTAGGTAAAGGAGCTTGGGAAAATGCAGTAGCACATCCAGCAACAGGCGACGCTACTTTAGTAGGTATGTGTAACGACGGTTCAACTACGGATTCAAAACTATATTTCTACTTAGGAACTAAAACCAAAACAGGTTCAGTAGTAGAGAAAGCAGGTTTGACAAACGGTAAACTATATGCTGTTAAAATAGAAGGATACGCACAAGAAAGATCAAGTGGTACAGTATCTAACGGAGTACCAGCAGCAGGGGCTAAATTTACTTTGATAGACCTAGGTAATGTAGAAAACCAAACAGGTGCGGTAACAAATACACAAGCGAATACATTAGGAGCTACTAAGTTTTCTAGAGTTGAAGATGCGGCATGGAACCCATCAAATATGAAAGAGTTTTACTTTAACACTACAGATCAGATAGATCAAGTAGCAGACGGAGTAGGAACACAAATAGGAAGAAGTAAACTGTGGAGATTGACATTTGATGATTTGTCAGACCCAACCAAAGGAGGAGTTGCAGAAGCAGTTTTGGACGGAACAGAAGGTCATAACATGTTAGACAACCTTACTATAGACGCTTACGGTCATGTATTGTTAAACGAAGACGTGGGTAACAACGCACACAACGGTAAAGTATGGCAGTATTCTATAGCTACAGACAGCTTAAAATTGTTAGCGAAACATGATGTTTCAAGATTTGGTGACATAGGTGTAGCTGCAACAGCTCCATTTAACCAAGATGAAGAAACTTCTGGTATTATAGATATGGAACAAATCTTAGGAAAAGGTTATTTCTTGTTGGTTGATCAAGCACATAACGCTACTACTACTGAACTAGTAGAAGGTGGTCAGTTGTTGATGTTGTTTAACCCTGATACGTATTTGGCTACTAAGAAAGATGTGCTTACGGCCGTAGATGTGAAAGAAGAAAATACTTTGTTTAACTCAGTATCTTTATTCCCGAACCCTACTGATGCCAACGCTACCTTAACTTTAAATGTAATAAATGCAGGTAAATACAATATCTCTATTACAAATTCAAGAGGTGAATTGGTACAGAACTCTACAGAATATAATTTTTCTGCGGGTACTAATCATGTAAACTTGAATACTTCAGAGTATAAGTCAGGTATATATTTTGTTCAAATAAGTAATGGTGTATATACAAATCGTATAAAAGCTGTAGTTATTCATTAATCAATTTTTAAATTCTAATACCAGAGCCTCAGATTCTCTCAAGAGAATTCTGGGGCTTTGGTATAATTTCATATATGATACGTTTTCAGAAATATATCTTAGTTTTCCTTTTAGGGGTTATTGCGGTGTTGTTTTATTCGTCATTTGATTTTAAATCAGAAACAACATATCATAAGTTTTATAAGTCTCAAATTTATCAATTTATAAATTCTCAAGAATTTGCCTATAAAACTTTAAAAAATGGTAATTCAATTTTAAATAAAAACACACAAATATCAAATCTAGAAAAAGCCAGACTTGATCTAAAAAAAGTAGACTTTTGGCTTCGATATTTAGAACCTTTAGCGTATAAAAAAATTAATGCTCCTTTGCCCGTTGAGTGGGAAACGGAGGTGTTTGAGAAGTATGAAAAGCCTTACAAAAGAGAAGGTTCGGGGCTTACGCTAGCTCGGTTGTACTTAGATGAAGATGTAGTTCAAAAAGATACTTTATTGGCATATTACGAACAAAGTATTTCGGCTTCTCAAGTTTTTATAAATGACTCCATACTTGCAAAAATGCAATCTCACGACCATTTTTATTTATGTAACAGATTGTTCTTACTTAATGTGGCGTCTATATATTCTACCGGATTTGAATGCCCTGATACCTCACAAGTGATTCCGGAACTTCAAGTTATGTTGCAGGCGGTAAAGCAGATTTATGATGTTTATCAAGTTTCGTTTCCTGATTATAAATTGACTCAGAATTATTTAAATACGTACGATTCTTTATTGTATTTTATCCAAAATCAGCCTAAAAATTATTCTCAGTTTGATCATTTCACAATGATTCAAAAATACATCAATCCATTATATCAAATACAACAAGAATTGATTTTGAAATACGAAGTAAGGTCTAAAAGCTACGTAGATTTTTCCATAAACAAATCTGCAAAAAATATCTTCGATAAAAATTTATACTTTGCTCAAAACTCTAAAGGTATCTTTATCAGAGTGAAAGATTCTCTTGTGCTTCAGCAAATTAATGATTTGGGTAAATTATTGTTCTATGATCCCATTTTGTCTGGTAACAACAAAAGAAGTTGTGCGAGTTGCCATGTTCAAGGTCAGTATTTTACACAAAATACAGAAGGCAATTCCCTGCATTATAATGGCAAAGATAGATTACAAAGAAATACACCGTCTTTGTTGAATTCGCCAATGAATCATTTGCTTATGGTAGACGGAAAGCATTTTACACTGCAACAGCAAGCTGTGGCTGTTATGACAAACCCTGATGAAATGGGTGGTAAAGAAGATGATATTCTTAAAAAAGTATTGTCTTGCAAAGAGTATGCTAAAAAATTTAAAGAACTATTGAAATACACTCCACAAGAAAAAGAACTTACTATGGAGCATATTGCTTCCGTACTTACATTTTATTATTCTAAATTTTCTAAATCTTCTGCATCTTTTGATCAGTATTTCTATGTTCAAAAACCTGTGGATGAGCTTGTTAAAAAAGGATTTAATCTGTATATGAGTAAAGCTCAGTGTGCAACATGCCATTTTGTGCCACAATTTAATGGAGTAAAACCTCCCTATGTTTCTTCTGAATTTGAAGTATTGGGAACACCTTCTGATACTTCATACAAACAATTAAGTAACGATTTTGGTAGATACAATGTGCACAATGCACCCGAAATGCACCGTGCCTATAAAACTAGTACATTAAGAAATTCTGCACATACCGCACCGTATATGCATAATGGAGTTTTTCAGAATTTGGACCAAGTAATAGAGTTTTACAATGGCGGCGGCGGTGCAGGTAGAGGCTTGGTGGTAGACAACCAAACACTGTCGGCCGATAGTCTTAAATTGTCTGTTCAAGATAAAAAACATTTGAAAAAGTTTCTTGAATCGCTCACTGAGGAATATGTTTCAGAGCCATTGCCACAAGCGTTACCTGTTTCAAGTTTGAAAGAACTGAATAATAGAAAAATTGGAGGGGAGTATTAATTTTTGATAATAGAATGAATAAGTTTAAGTATATATTTTTGTGGCTTACGGTAGCTTTGTATGCTTGTACATCAAGCAAAAAAATGAGCTATATATTCCCAGAAACCATGAGTGAGTCTGTGAAAAAAGAGTATTTGAGACAATGTGAGAAAGGCTATGTGCTGTATAACATAAATTGTGCTAAGTGCCACACCGTGAAAAATAAAATTCCTGATTTTACACCTGCACAAATTTATGGATACGAAATGAGACTATCCAATAAACAACACGAAGCACAATTAACTACAGAAACCATTACAACAGAAGAACTGGGCTATATACTTTCTTTCTTAAGTTATAAGAAAAAAAGTGGTTTGGAGTTTAAAGGAACCCATCCAGACAATTAACGATTTATTTGATTAAAAACGGACAATAATTGAGACGAGGTACATGCACCTCCTTGTCGCCACATAATTTGTCCGTTTTTAAAAAACATAAGTGTAGGTACACTCGCTATTTTGTATTGACCCGCCATAGCCTGATTTTTGTCAATGTCTATTTTGATAACTTTAACTTTATCTCCAAGTTGAGATTTAAATTTTTCTAATTCTGGTTTCATCATTTTGCAAGGACCACACCATTCTGCAAAAAAATCTACGAGAACAGGTGTGTCGCCTTTTATGATTTCTGAAAATGAAGTTTTTGCCATTTTATTTGTTGGTTTTTTCTTTACATTTTGCACATGTATTTATTTTAAAAGGGATATAAAGCGGACAAACCCCTATCACACATGTTGCTAAAATAATTGCCGATATTATGTATACTATTACTTTTTCAAATGTAGTAAATTCTATCAAAAATGGAATTATCATTAAAATAATAGCCATAATAATTCTGATTGTTTTGTCTACTTTGCCAATATTTTTCATGTGTTTTTATTGTAAAAATAAGAGGTGTAAGGCTATAAATATGTGATAAAAGTCACATTGAAGATTGATTTTTGAAGCATTTTTCTTCTTAATTAAATATTAGTTATTGGTTTAGTTAAATATAAATATTTGTTGAAATAAAATAAATATTTTAAGCAACAATAGCACATTAATAACGTAAGAGAGCACATTAGAATTTTAAATTTAAGGTTATGTCTGTTCATACTAAAGTAGGAAAAGGGGGAGAGTTTTTAATAAAAGCAATTTCCTCAAAAGATATCTTTATACCAGAAAGCTTCAACGAAGAGCAAGGTATGATGAGGGATATGTGTAAAGATTTTATTTCAAACGAAATCTTACCCATTTTAGATAGAATAGATCTACAAGAAGAGGGACTCATGCAGTCATTGTTAGATAAAGCAGGAGAGTTAGGAATCTTGGCTGTATCTATACCAGAATCATTAGGTGGTTTTGGGAAAGATTTTAACACGAGCCTTTTAGTTACAGAAGAAATTGGACGAGGTAATTCTTTTGCGGTAGCCATGGCGGCTCATACGGGTATTGGCACTTTGCCAATATTGTATTTTGGTAATGATACACAAAAAGCTAAATATATTCCCAAACTGGCAACTGGCGAGCTCAAAGCTAGTTATTGCCTAACAGAACCAGGTTCTGGCTCAGATGCTTTAGCAGCTAAAACCAAAGCCGTTTTAAATGCAGAAGGCACACACTACATTATCAATGGACAAAAAATGTGGATTACCAACGCTGGCTTTGCAGATGTGTTTATAGTTTTTGCACAAATTGACGGCGATAAATTTACAGGGTTTATTGTAGAACGAAATACACCTGGTTTGTCGTTCGGAAACGAAGAACACAAAATGGGTATCAAAGGGTCTTCTACCAGACAAGTGTTTTTGAGCGATTGTTCAGTGCCTAAAGAAAATGTATTAGGAGAAATAGGAAAAGGTCATTTGATTGCTTTTAATATTTTAAATATTGGGAGAATTAAATTAGCGGCAGCGGCTTTGGGTGCTGCTAAAAAAACATCATCTCAGGCTATTCAATATGCTAAAGAAAGAAATCAGTTTAAACAACCCATAGCTAACTTTGGTGCTATTCAACATAAAATAGCTGAACAAGCCATAAGGATTTTTGCGGTAGAATCTGCAATGTACAGAGCTGGTGCAGATATTACTGCTAAAGAAGAAGAGTTGATGTCAAAAGGTAAAACTTACGAAGAAGCTCTAATGGGTGCGGCTCAAGAATTTGCTGTAGAATGTGCTATTCTTAAAGTTGCTGGTTCTGAAATGCTAGACTTTGTAGTAGACGAAGGTGTGCAAATACTTGGTGGTTATGGTTTTTCAGCCGATTTCCCAATGGACAGAGCCTATAGAGATTCTAGAATAAACAGAATTTTTGAAGGTACTAATGAAATTAACAGACTCTTAACCATGGATATGCTCATAAAAAGAGCTATGAAAGGAGAGTTAGATTTGATGGGGCCAGCTATGGCAATTCAAAAAGAATTAATGTCTATTCCTGATTTTAATGATAATTCGGAAGGACTCTTTGCAGAAGAATATAAAGCAGTAGCAAACTTCAAAAAAGCGGCATTGATGGCGGCTGGTGCAGCGGCTCAAAAGTTTATGATGTCTTTATCTAACGAACAAGAAATTCTTATGAATATTTCTGATATCGTAATTGATACTTACGTGGCAGAGTCTACTTTATTACGTGCTCATAAACTTATTGAGGAAAAGGGGGAGGCAAACACAAAAGTGTATGTAGAAATTGTAAAAACATTAATACATGACACCGCAGATAAAATTAATAAATCAGCTAAAGACGTAGTATATTCTATGGCTGACGGAGACGAAATGAGAATGATGCTCATGGGTGTAAAAAGATTTACAAAGTATTCTGGGCATAACGTAAAGGCCGCAAGAAGACAGATAGCGGCTTATGTTTTAGATAAAAATGAATATAGTTTATAAAAGTGAGGCGAAAGCCTCACTTTTATAATTTTTAGCTTTTACTTGTGATAGTTATTTGTAACTTTGCTTATTGAGAAATTTACTTATGGATAACTCTACTGAAAAAATTATAAAAAGAGTCATTGTTATTGATGATGACCCCGTTTCAAACTTCGTTACTGAAAAGATTTTACATAAATTTCCGGAAATAGAAACTATTCAGAGTTATACTAATCCGCATAAAGCTATTGAAGACCTAACAACTTACATTGAGTCTAATGCAATTTCAATGCTGCCTGATATGATTTTTGTAGACTTGAATATGCCTGTAATGGACGGATGGAGTTTTATAGAGCATTTCAATAAGCTAGATTCTGAGCATGTAAGCAAAATTAAACTAACCATTTTGACTTCCTCTGTTGACGAAAGAGATGTACAAAAAGCAAAGAATATTGCCAATGTGGATGGTTATATAGCTAAGCCTTTAAGTGTGGCAAAAGTTGTAGAACTAAAGTCAAAATCAATGTTGAATAGATTTTTTCCAATGTAGTATTGGAAAAAATCTATATATATCTTTTGATTTCTTCTAATATTTCTCTGTTGTTTGATAGTCTGGGTACTTTAAATTGCCCGCCTAACTTACCCTTCTCTCTAAGCCAATTGTAAAAAGTGCCTTTAGGAGCATTTACGAGCTTAAGTTTTACCATAGCTTTGTCACCAGTGCGTTTAGCATCATAATCAGAGTTGATAACTCTAAGAGTGTCATCTAGAATATTTACAAATGTTTCTATAGAGTGAGGTTCTTTTTCAAATTCTATCAACCATTCATGTCCTCCTTTTTGGTTTGCATCTAAGTATATAGGAGCTGCGGTAAAATTGTTAATAATAGCTCCCGTATTTTCTATAGCTTTTGATAAAGCATATTCTGCATTTTCTATGATAAGTTCTTCGCCAAATGCGTTAATAAAATGTTTGGTTCGTCCAGTTATTTTTATTCTAAAAGGATATTTACTAGTAAATTTAACCGTGTCGCCTATTACATACCTCCAAAGTCCAGCATTAGTACTGATAACCATGGCATAGTTTTTACCGAGTTCTACTTCTTCTAGTAAAAGAGTTTTAGGGTGCTCTTTGTCTATCTCATCCATGGGTATAAACTCGTAAAAAATACCATAATCAAGCATCAACAACATGTCTTTTCTTCCTATGGTGTCTTCTATGCCAAAGAATCCTTCTGAGGCATTGTAGATTTCCATATAGTTCATGTTCTTGTTGGTAATGAGTTTATCAAACAAACTTTGATATGGACCAAATGCTACGGCACCATGTAAAAATACTTCTAGATTTGGCCAAACTTCATGTATATGAGTGCTATTCGTTTTTTCTAATATTTTCTGAATCAATAAAACTGTCCACGTTGGAACTCCCAACATGCTGGTTACATTTTCTTTTAGGGTATAGTTTGCCATGGCTTCAATTTTCTCTTCCCAATGCTCCATTAGAGCAATATCAACTTTAGGAGTCCGAATAAATTGGGCCCAATAAGGCAAGTTTTTTACAATAATCGCAGATACGTCTCCATATATGGTTTCCGGATTTAGAGGATTTACCTGATGGCTACCACCGATAGACAATCCTTTACCCGTAAATACTTTTGTTTCGGGTCTGTTATGGATAAACAGAGAAAGCATATCTTTGCCCGCTTTATAATGGCAGTCTTCAAGACTTTCTTTGGTTACAGGTATAAACTTGCTACGAGCGTTTGTGGTGCCAGAAGATTTGGCAAACCATTTTACTTTTCCTGGCCACAATAAATCTTGTTCTCCTTTCATAGTGCGTTCTATGTAAGGAAACATGTCTTCATATTGAGAAATAGGTACTCGTTCTTGAAATGTTTTAAAACTTTGGATGCCTGTATACCCGAATTTTTGCCCCCATTCTGTTTTTTGGGCATTTTGAATTAATTTTTTGAATAATTCATTTTGAACGTCTTGCGGGTATTTCATAAAAAGCTCCATTTGATGGATTCGCTTCTTAAGCACCCAAACAAGTACAGAATTTAATAATTCCATTATTGAATTTCCTTCTTCTTTAATTCAAAGTTTTTACCTAGATATAATCTTTTTACTTCTTCGTCTGAAGCTAATTCTTCTGGAGTTCCGTGTTTTAGGATTTTTCCTGAATATAATAAATAGGCTCTATCTGTGATACTTAAAGTTTCGTCAACGTTATGGTCGGTTATCAATATACCTATATTTTTCTTTTTTAATTTGGCTACAATAGATTGTATTTCTTCTACGGCAATAGGGTCAACACCTGCAAATGGTTCATCTAATAATACAAACTGAGGGTCCATGGCAAGAGTTCTAGCTATTTCTGTTCTTCTTCTTTCACCACCAGATAATACAGCTCCTAGTCTTTTACGGCGGTCTGTTAGGCTAAATTCTTCTAATAAAGACTCTACTTTCTCTTTCTGGGCGGCTTTGCTAAGGTTTGATAATTCTAAAACAGCCATCAGATTTTCTTCTACCGTGAGTGTACGAAATACAGAGGCTTCTTGAGGTAAGTAACCAATACCATTCTGAGCTCTTTTGTACATAGGTAAATTGGTAATGTTGTTGCTGTTGAGAGTTATTATGCCCTCGTTTGGTTTTATCAGCCCAACAATCATGTAAAAAGTAGTTGTTTTGCCAGCACCGTTTGGTCCTAACAATCCTACAATTTCTCCTTGTTTCACTTGTACAGACACATGGTCTACTACAGTTTTAGGGCCATAAGTTTTTACTAAGTTTTCAGCAACAATCATTATGATTAAATAGAATTTTGTTTGAAATGTAATTCAAGCATCAAAAATAAATTTAAATTTTAATTTTTGAAAATCAATAGGTTCAATTTTGATACTTTCGAGTATTTATTTTCGACTAATGACAAGTGTATGGCTTACATTAAATTTAATTTGTTTGCCAGCTTTGTCTGTTTGTATGCCACTTGCTTTTGGGTTTTGTAATGACAAAAACAAATATTTCCCATCAGGGCTAAACGTAATACCTGTGGGTTCGCAGCCTGTTGGTGTTTCTGCAAATAATCTCATTTGGGGTTTTTGCGGGGTATGAGACTTGTCTGCTACCCAAATTTGGTTGTTTCCTCCGTCGTTTAGTATCCATAAATTTCCATCAATGTCAAACGCCAAGTTGTCTGCACCAGTGTCTCCTGTATGGAAATCCACTTCTGTTTCACCATTGTTATAGTTGATTTTATAAAGTGTGTCATCTACAAATATTTCATTTTCTGAAGTTTCACTACCCATGTCTTTGAAACGATAAACTCTTCCAGAATATTTTGCAGAAAAATATACTTTATGGTCTTTTCCTATTTCTACATCTTCTATACCTGCAAAATGTGTAGCTCCTGCTTTTTTTGCAAGTTGATTTGTTTGGTTGCAGTCTTCTTTTGTGTGGTTTGGTAGACGAATCCATTTTCCTGATGTGGCTTTTACGTCACCGTTCATTTTTAAAACGTAAAGCTTTCCGTTGGTCAAATCTCCTTTTTTCTTACAAATATATTTATACAAATAACCAAATTCTTTGCTGTCTGCACCATAATAACACGTTTTTAGGTCGGAGTCTATACACAGGTTTTCGTGTTGCATACGTCCCATTTTCCATAATTTCTGTGGTACTCCCTTTTGTTCCATAATTTGTCTTTTGAAAGGATTTATTTCTATTAACCACCCTAAATCTTCGTAACCGTCTTTGTTTGCATCTCCATTTTTGCAGTTTTCTTCCGCTACTACTACTGTTCCCCAAGGCATTACTCCTCCCGAACAAAAATTTGAAACTTTTGCCAGATTTTGTTTAAAATTAGGACTATAAAAATCTACTTTTCCTGAGGTTTCTATGTTCCATAATCCGTTACTATCTAGTTTTATGTGTAAAATAATTACTTCAGCGTTTTCTTTTTCACTACTTATGCTCAGCCAACCTTCTGAACTGTTTTGAATAGGTATGTAACCCGTGAAATCAAAATGAGTAGATGCTTTGCGTTGGTCATTGAGAGAGTCTCCCGTTTTTAGTAAATATTGAAAAGTATGGGTAGTTGGAATTATGAAGCTATCTGGTTGTGTATTTAGTGGTTTTACAGAAACGAAGTGCCCAATATTTTGAGATAATAGTAGATGGGTGGTAAAAAATAAGGCGGATTGTAACCAAAGAAGTTTAGTCATTAATGTATATATTTTATTCAAAAATACATTTTTTGTGTTATTATTTACTAAAAATCTATGATTGTTGACTTAAATTTCTTTTTATTTGAAGGTGAGTTTTCAGAAATGGTTTTATTATTTGCTTTCTAGTGTATTGGTTGCATGTGCCATGCAATTGTACGATTTAAAAGTATGTAGAAGTTTAGGAATAAATACAGGATTTTACCCTAGTTTTGTTTTTGTGGTAGGTCTACTGGGGTATATTTTCCCTAGATTGGTATCAAACATAAAGATTTCAAAAAATATATTTAGGATTACAATTTTAGTTGCAACATATTTATTAGTTGCAAGTTGCGTGTTTTTAGAATTAAATATTGAACAATCTGTTCTTTTGTGTAGTTTGTTTTTTTTAACAGTCTTTTATGTTTCTCCAATTCAAACAATGCGTAGTTTACGACTTATTAAGCTGTTTAAACCATTTCTAACTGCATTTTGCTGGGTTTTGTTGGTGGTTTTGTTTCCTTTTTTGGGAAAAATGCAATCATTCCCAGCGTTACTATGCTTTAATATATTCTCAGCCATTTGGATCACAGCGGTTTTGTTTGATATCAAAGATAAATACGATGATGCTAAAATAGAATTAATTACTTTTGCGAATACTTTTTCCAAAGTAAAGTTGAATATTATACTGATTTCTGTATTAGTATTCAGGTTTTTAATAAATATTTTAGTTGGGATTTCTATGGATGAAATAATTTTTAGTATCCTATTGGCTATACTTGTATATTTGAGTGGTTCTCTAAAAGGGAGTTTTTTTTATTATTTTGTTATAGATGCAGTTTTGTGTTTGTACGGTTTATTGATGTTATTTTAAAATGAAACAATTACATATTTTACTCATTAATTGTGTTGATGAAAAAGGGTTGATCGCAACAGTTTCAAACGTTTTATTGGAGTTTGGTCTCAATATAGAAGTAATGCGTGAGTTCGTGGAAGAGGAAACCAATAGGTTTTTTATGAGATGCGAATTTAGTGGAGACGTGAATGCAACAGCACTTACGGATGGTTTAAAGACTAGATTACCTGCCAAAAGTACGGTAGTGCTAAACCCAAAAGCTAAAAAAGATATTGTATTACTAGCGACTAAAGAATACCATTGTTTGAGTGATTTGCTTACTCGATATTTTTTTGGTGAGCTAGGTGCAAACATTAAAGCGGTGGTAAGTAATCATGAGATTCTGAAGCCTTATGTTGAAAAGTTTAATGTGCCATTTCATTTTGTTTCTCATGAAAATAAAACAAAACCTGAGTTTGAATCTGAAGTATTAAGCCACATAGAGCTATACAATCCTGACTATTTAGTTTTGGCAAAATATATGCGAATATTGAGTCCTGATTTTGTGTCTAGGTACGAAAACAAGATTATCAATATTCACCATTCGTTTTTGCCCGCATTTATAGGGGCAAATCCCTATTTGCAAGCGTTTCATAGAGGTGTGAAGCTTATAGGGGCAACAGCTCATATTGTGAATAACCAACTAGACGAAGGGCCAATTTTGACACAAAAAGTAATAGAAGTTGATCATAACTTTACTCCGAAAAAATTGGTAGAGGCAGGCCATGAAGTAGAAAAACAAGTGTTAGCGGAGGCTTGCAAACTTATTTTTGAAGATAAAGTATTTGTGAGTGGCAATAAAACAATTATTTTGAAATAATACTTTTGATATAAATTAACATCAGAATAAACCGAATTAGAAATAAGATATAATTGTTTTTAAATACTTTAATTCTAATAAATTAGGTCTTGAATCTCGAATTTAATATCTTAAAATTTATTTAATACACTATGAAATTTTTAAGAAAACTTTTTGATAAGAAAGATAACAAAGTTTTTACTAACAAAGATTTTTGGGAGTGGTTTCAAAATAATGAAAAAGAGTTTTTTAAGATTGTGAAAAATCATGAAAAAATTCAATCAGATTTTTTTGATAAATTATCGCCCAAACTAGAAGCGTTAAGAGAAGGATATTTTTTCTTAGCAGGAATGTTAGATGAAAATACTGCTGAACTCATCATAACTGCCGATGGAAATATTTTAAATATTGCCTTTGTGGAAGATCTTATAAATGATGCTCCAAATCTGAAAAATTGGAAATTTACTGCATTAAAACCCGCAATGGATATTCCTGAATTTTCTATCAAAATGGACGAATATGTCTTTGATAATGAGCATTTGTTTTTCTATTATAACGAATACGCAAATTATCCTGATGAAATAGATATTTGTATAATTCATAAAGATTTGAATGAAAATAATAGAAGCCAGATTGTAAATGGTACGTATATTTTCTTAGATAACTATTTGGGAGAATTGAAGTTTATTGAAGATATAGATTCTATTGAAATATTAGAACCCTCAGAGGCCGAAAAAGATTTAATTCCCATAGGTAAGTTAAAAGAATTTTTAAACTGGCGTCAAAAGGAATTTGTGGAAAAGTATGAAGGAGATTGGTATACTTCAGATAGTGACAGCTATTCTATGCTTACGGCCGAATTGGAAGACGGAAATAACTTACTTGCCGTAGTGAATTCTAATTTGTTAAATTGGGACAAGAAAGCATCGCATCCTTGGGTGGCCATAGTTACAATTAAATATGATGGGACAGCAACCAATGGTATGCCAACTTCAGAAGATTTGAGTATATTGAACCAAATAGAAGATGAAATTTCGGAATTGTTAAAAGACCATGATGGGTACTTAAATGTAGGCCGACAAACCGCTCAGAATAAGAGAGAACTGTATTTTGTTTGTAAAGATTTCAGAAAACCCTCAAAAGTATTAAGCGAAACTAAAAAAACATATCAGAACCAGTTTGAAATAGATATAAATATTTACAAAGATAAATATTGGAGAACATTTGAAAGGTTTAATAAAAGGTAATAAGATAATGATTTGAAATCATTATCTTATTTATAATCTTAATTTTTAAATTTTGGAGCCAAATATCCTATTCCTAAATTTAGCCCAAATAAATTTTGAACTCCAATTATAGTATGAGTTGTTGTAACTACATCTTTATTTATACTTTGAATTTTCTTGAAATTTGCTGCAATTCCAACACGAATACCGTAGTCTAAAATTAAAGAATTATAAAAGATTCGTTGTTTGCCAAAGGTGAAACCAACAGAGTTCATTACATGATCTGCGTATAAAATTTGATCAGTGTATAAATCGGTAGTTTTGTACCAATGTTTTGCTATACTTAGCTGAAAATAGTTGCCCAAAGGAGCTATAAAGTTTTCTTTTTTAGAATATATTTTATAGACTAATTCTATTTTTGAATCTTCTATTTTGCAAATATATTTTTGAGAATAATTATAAGCAGGAAATGTCATATCTGTTTTGTCATAAAAGTTTGCATAAGTCTTGCAATACGAATATTTAATTCCAATAGAGTTTTTCCTTCCTATAACATATTCTATTTGAGGACCATGATAAATTGCATTTGGTAAATAATACGTGCCATTGCCAGATTTGGTATATCCTCCAAAGTTCATGTTAAAATTAGAGTTATACATCAAAATTAATTTTTTTCCCATGTATCCAGGTTGGCAAAAAATAGATGCAATTGAAAGGAAAAATATATTTAATAAAAGAGTTTTTTTCATTTTTTAGAATTGATTTGGTAAAATGTGTCGTATAAAAGTGAGTTTATTTGATCGTTAGTGTCGTTTTGTGACATTGAAAGAGTTTTTTTCATCACTAATTCTTGTTTTTCTAAGTCAAAAACTAATGCATAATAAAATGTTTCGTAATCTGGTTTGATTAATTGAAAGATACCAAACGGAGCATAATAAGGGAAAATGATAGATACAAACACATGATGCCCTAATCCATAGAATGTTTTTTTGTGTCTAAGATTGATTGTTCCTATCCAAACGGCATATTTAGTACCATATTTTTTTATTATTTCAGATGTTTTTTCTTTGTTTACGTTGATCAAATTAGTATTATCATCTTTATTTTTTGAATAATTTTCAAGCCATGAGTTTAAAAAATTAAAATCATTAAACTTGTCTGTATTCATTTTTTGGACATCTATGTCGTCAATTACAATGGTTTCTACTTTGTTAAGTGTTGCATTTTTATTTATGCTTTCAAGAAAATTAAAAGATTTGTCTTCTGAATGTAAAAACTGAATCTGATTTTTTTTCCTTTTATCAACATGTAAGTAATATGGGTTAGCAACAATTACTTTGTCAATTCCTAATTTATATCCTCTTCTTTTGATTTTATTTTCTTCTTTCAATAACTTCTTACGGTATTTTTTATCTTTTTTAAGTTGAGCTATAGCAATCTCTTCTTTGGCTATTTTTTCATAGAAATTTTGTAAGTCGGAATTGTTAAGCTCATCCACGAGTGCATATTCGTAATAATTAGTATTAACGGGGTTGTCAGATACTTTTTTTCTTATTTTGTCATATTTAGAATCACTTAAAGAATCGCTTGTTGGGGTTGCAACAATTTCCTTTTTAACTGTTTTTGAAAAATTGCTTAAATCATTGAAAACATAAATTGACATATCTTTTATCAAATCCACCAATATGTCGTTATAGAAATTGTCAGTGCTATTGTTTTGTTTTAGACTCCACAAATATTTTAACGTGTACGTAGTAATTTCTTCATTTTGTAAATTTGAAAGTAAATGATGAAGAGGTTGTGATTCTCCGTATACTTCTTCATAATTTGTTTCTATTTCTGAGTAAGAACGTGACATTTTGTATTTTGAAATACCATATAAACACTTGGCTTTTGCTTGGTTTAAATAATTGCTGTTTGGAACTGTTTTTTCTAATAAAAATATACAATATAAAGCCTCAGCAAATTTTCTGTCTTGAATGTATTCCTCCGTGATCTCAAAACGAGCAATTTTTTGAATTACATCAAAATCACTCTTTGATTTAACAATAAACTCTTTTCTGTTTTCATTGTTTTCATTGTTTAGTTTTTTTTCAATATAAGTTCTTCTTGCTGAAGAGCTAGGATGAGAGCTAAGTTTGTGGTCTTCATCTGTTTCTGTAGTAGGTAAATCTTTGATTTTTTCAGGATAATACGTGTCTGGAAATTTAAGATTTGAGTACTCTAAGAAGTTTCTGTCGTATTTAATTTCATCAAATGGTAGATAGGAATATTCTAAAACATCAAAAACACCTGTAATTTTATTTAAACTATAATTTGTGTTTTTGAAATATTCTAATCCTTCTAAATCTGCTTCTTTTTCTGTTTCTTGAGAGTATTTACTTATTTCAAATATTTTATCATTTTTATATTTTAGTTTCTTTTCTGTTTTGTTGTTTTTAACTTTCTCTTCGTAAACATAACTTTTTTTATTGTGTTTTTTAATGTAATGTACCAGTTCGTGACAAAGTATAAATGCAAATTGTGCTTCTGTTTCTAGTTGAGCAATCAGACCTTCGTTTATAAGTATAATTCCATTGTCTAAAGCAAAAGCATTAACGTAATAGGATTTTGTGATAAATACAGAAATATTTTTGTCTAATTGAGGGTTACTCTGTAAAATTTTTTTAAGAATTTCGTTGGCATAATTACTTAATACATCATTGTAAACAATTTTACCTGAATAAAGTAATTCATGTGTGGAAAAGCTATTAATAAGATGAAATTGTTTTTCAGCTTTTCTATCAAATTTTTTGTCTTTATTATTTATTTTGTTCAGATCTTCTTCAAAAGCATCAGATGATTTTTTGATAAAAAAATCAGGTATAGTTCCAACACAAGTTATAGGTTTATAATTATTGAAGTCTTGAGATTGAAGTAATATTGGGACAATAATTAATAAAAATAGTTTTTTTAGCATATTTTTTCAGAATAATTAACTTTGCAAAAATAATTAAATTTAAGAAAATGAATAAAATATTTTACTTATCTATACTCTTTCTACTTTTTGGATGTTTTCCCAAAAGAAATGTTTTAGAGAAAATGCCTGATGTTATCTTAGATATATATAAAATAGATAATAAAAATCCTAAAAATAATGATACAATTTGGTACAGGGTTACTCCTGCGAATTCTAATTATAGATTACTTGTTCCAAATGAGAATACAGGAGGTAATATTAACGTTAAGTCTACCGATGAGTATCTTATTATAAACACTGAATTGTATAATAAATACTATAGTTCTTCTAAATTAACTTTTGTTTTAACACTTAATGGCGTGGAGATTAAATACTTTCAATTAGATGTTAAAAATTTTTTATCAACAAACTCTTTAGTTGTTGGTTTTTCAGGTTATTTTTATTCTTATGATTTAGATAATAAAAAAAGTGCAAGAATTAATATTTACGATATTTTAGATTATGATGCTCTAACAAGAAATGTTTTATTTGACAATTATAGTTATTATAGATATGGGTTTTCTGATTTAAATTCAACCTCAAACAGCGGTGTCTATACTTCTTATACTTCAAATTACGAAAAATACGATATAAGATTTTCGGGTAAAAACTTAGACGTTAGTTTACTTCAAAATTCATACGCAACTTTGAAATTTAAAAATGCTTCTGATTATGATATTGTAGATAAAAATCGTAAATATACTTCAGCCTTTATACAACAAAATAATGTTATTGGAACATATTATGATATTTTCTCTAACTATAGTTATGTTGTAGAATTAAATAAAAATGTTATCATCAAAAATACACAATACCCTTACGAAGGATTAGAAATGTCTTTAGATTTAAACAAAATATTATATACTAAAAACGATCAACTTTATATGTATAATTTAAATTCAAAAACAGAGGCATTAATTAGTAAAATTGATGCAAATACCATTGCCTCATTTAATTATATGTCAGACAAAATCGCTTATATTTTTAATTCAGAAGTGTATGTGTATGATATTAATACACAAAAGTCAACGGTTGTAATTAAAAAGGGTTCTATTGATTATAGAACCATAACTGAGGTTTATTGGTAATGTTTTGAAGTAATAAATATGCCAGATATACAATAAATTTGGAAAATAATATAAATCCGTATATATTTCGGAATGTAAATTTTAAAGTGTAAACACTGCTTAATCTAATTTTTAAAGTGTTCACTAGCTATATAAACTATCAAAATATTTTTCTACTTAAGAATATTTTTTATGTCCTTTTTTAAAAATTAATATCTTTGCATTCAATTTATTTTTGACTTTATGATTATCAAAACAAAGAAAGTACAATTAGAAAAAAATACGTATATAAAAATTGCTCTCACAAATTTTTTGAAACAAAAGAAACATTTGTATTACGCACTAGCTCCTGTAGCAATATGCCTAATATCTGTTTTTTATTTTAGCTGGTGGTGGATTGTTTTGGGTGTTTTAACGGCAGTATTATACATAGCATTTTGGGCTATTCAGTTTGCTGGTGTTACTATGATGGAGCAAAATAAACCATTGTTTGAAAAGCTCATGTATGAAATAGATAGCAGACAAATTTTGATGAAAATAAACGAACGCCAAGGGATGCCAGTGAAATGGGAAATGGTAAAGTCTGCAAACCTAGATCAGGATAAAGTATTGTTGTTTATTGACAAAGCACAATTTATATATTTGCCAATAAAAGCCTTTAATTCAGATAACGATGTTAATTTTTTAAAACATATACTGAAAAGTAAAAAATTAATAGAAGCATAAAAAAAGGAGTCTCACCAGACTCCTTTTTTTATGCTAAATGTGCGGTGTCGTTTGATTTTACGAGTTCAAAACCCTTAGGAGATTTTCTTAAAATATATAAACATAAGTTGCTATGGATGAATTCTTCCATGTTGCTTAATTCCATATTTAGCATATTGCATAGAAACACCCTCATGGCTCTACCATGCATACATATCAAAACTTTCTTATGTTCAGAGTTGTTCAGAATGTTTTTTATTTCTTTTTGACGCTCCAATACATCTAACGGACTTTCTCCGCCTGGCATTCTTACATCGTATTGTCCTTCTTGCCACTTTTTTAGAGTGTTTAAGTATTCCTGATGTTCTTTAACATTTACTTTTTGTCCGTCAGAATTTCCCCAGTTAATCTCATTTAGTCCTTCAGTCGTTTCCCAGTCAATTCCTTTGTCTATAAACTTTTGTACAGATTGTATGGCTCTGTTCAGTGTTGAAGTGTAGATTTTGTCAAAAGCAACCTCTTTGTAGGTTGAGTAAAATTTCTCTGCTTGAGAAACGCCTGTGGCATTTAAGTCGGTATTTACACTACTCCCTTGTACTATTCCTTGTAAATTATAGTCGGTTTCTCCGTGTCTTATTAAATATATTTCCATTTCTTTTATTTCATTTTAGATCTTTTTAGCAAAAACGAAAGTAAAAGTTTTTGCCAATTGTCGTTAATATCAATGTCAACAAGTGAAATTTTGTATTGTTCACATCTGTATTTGAGCTCGTTTAAATATTTTAAAGCTTCTTTTTGATAAGTTTCTTTTATTTGTGAAGGAACAAGTTTTATTTTTTCACCAGACTCGATGTCTACAAACGTGTAAGGTTTTTCTTCAAATTCAAAATTTATTTCAGTTGAAAAATCATAAACATTAAAAATTATAACTTCATGTTTTTGATGTTTGAGATGTGCCAAGGAGTTGAAAAGTCTATCCGTTTGTTCTTCAGTATTGTTTGCGTCAAACATATCCGTAAATAAAACTATCAAAGATCTTTTATGTAATGTGCCCGCCAAGTACTCAAGTGTTTGTGTAATATGCGTGGAGTTGTTGATAGACTCGGTGTTTGATGCTAAACTGTTAAGCTGAGTAAGCATTTTGTGTAAATGTGCCGCAGAAGATTTAATTTCTGATTGGTACACAATATCTTTGTTGAAAAATGTAAGCCCAAAGCCGTCTCTTTGTTTCTGACACAAATATGAAATACAAGCAGCAGCAAAAATACTGAAATTGATTTTTGAACTATCTTTATGTTGAGGATAAAACATAGAACTAGAAGTGTCAATCACTATGTTACATCTCAAATTCGTTTCTTCTTCATATCGTTTGGTGTACAGTCTGTCGGTTTTGGCATAAACTTTCCAATCTATATGTCTAGTGCTTTCGCCCGCGTTGTATATTTTATGTTCCGAAAATTCTATAGAAAAACCATGATAGGGAGATTTGTGTAAACCTGTAATAAATCCTTCAACAACTTGTTTTGTTAAAAAATCAAGTTTTTCGAAAATACTGATGTCAGAAAGTTTTAAGTTCATATTATTTGGCACTTGCTCTATTAAGTCTGTCGTTTATGGCTCTTCCTAATCCTTCATCTGGAAAAATCTCAGCCACAATATACGAAACATTACTGGCATCTAATGCACGCATAGAAGCAAATAAATTGGCAGCTGCTTCGTTTATATTGCCAGATTCAGAAAGTACTACGCATGTATTTTTTGAATCTGGTTTGTTTTTATAGGTGATAAACCCAACTGAGGGGTCAGTTATTTTACAAATATTTTCATAAGAATTTAAGAGCAATTTCTTGGTAGGAGAATAATGTAACTTGAGCATTCCAGGTGCTGCCGGATTGCTGTCATTGTTTGTAATAATTTTTACTTTGCCTACAACTGCTTCTATTTTTTCTATTTCAAGTCCACCAAGTCTGTAAACTAATACTTCATTTGTTTCGCTAAAGCCAATTATGGTGGATTCAACACCAATATTGCAATTGCCACCATCTAAGATATAGGGTAATTGCTCGCCCAATTGGTCAAAAACATGTTGAGCACTTGTAGGGCTGATATATTTGAACGGATTGGCACTTGGAGCCGCGAGAGGAAAGTCTAGTTGAGCAAGTAACTCTAAGGTGAGTTTGTGATTAGGAATACGAACACCAACTGTACTCAAACCTGAAGTACAGATGTCTGGTATGGCAGAAGTTTTGTTTAGAACAAGTGTAAGTGGACCTGGCCAAAAAGTATCTGCAAGTTTTTGAGCTTTTTCTGGAATAGCTTTTAAAAACGGTCTTATTTTTTCAAAATTGTCCGTGTGTAGGATTAAGGGGTCAAAAAACGGTCTGTTTTTAACAGCAAAAATTTGTGCAACAGCATCCGGATTTAAAGCATTTCCTGCAAGTCCGTATACAGTTTCTGTAGGAATAGCCACAAGCTTATTATCAACAAGCAATTTTTTAGCTATTTGTATGTCTGTACCTATTTTTTTACTCACATTGCAAAGTTATTTATTTTTAGTCTATCTTTATAACTTTAAATAAGAATCAGATACTTGAATTTTTTAGCTCACATCTATCTATCAGACAACTCAAATGAAATAATTTTGGGTAATTTCATGGCTGATTTTATTAAAGGTAATAATTTTCAACATTTACCAGAAGGTGTAATTAAAGGAATTAAACTCCATAGGGCAATAGATGATTTTACAGATACTCACGAAATTGTTAAAAAAGATATTAAAATTTTTTATCCTCATTACAAGCGATATTCAGGAATAGTTATAGATATTTTGTATGATTATTTTCTCATAAAACATTGGAATTTGTTTTCAACACATGATTTGGATGAATTTATAAATAGTTTTTATAAATTGGTTGATACACATCAAGACATGATGCCTCAAATGTTACAAGAAATCTATCCTAAAATGGTATCAGAAAATTGGCTTTTGAATTATGGCAATTACAAAGGACTTGAAAGAACATTTTTGGCTATGACGGCTCGTTTAAACCATGCTGTTGATTTTAAAGAGGTAGTCTCACTATTTAAACCTTATGAACAAGAAATAGAAAAAGATTTTTTAGTTTTTTTTAAAGAGTTAGAGACTTATGTGCAGCATTATAGAATGTTATTAAACTAACTTGTAATGTTTTATGCAAAATTTTAAATAAAAAAAGAAATAATAAGTTTTTGAATGCTTGTAATTTTTGTTATATTTGTTGAATACCATAAAACACAAAACTAGTGCTGGAAAATAGAGAAAAAGACAGAAACGAGGTGTATAGCCAGAAGATAAGAGCAGGGAAGAGGTCTTATTTTTTTGATGTAAAAGCTACCAAAGCAAACGACTATTACATCACTATTACCGAATGCAAAAAGAAAAATTCGGAAGAAGGCAGTGTGCTAGAAAAACATAAAATTTTCTTGTATAAAGAAGATGTGGCTAAGTTTTATGAAGCTTTAACAGAAACTATAGAGCATCTTAAAAAAGAACTACCAGAGTTTGATTTCGATAATACTAGACAATTCGTCCCGTACGAAGATTTAGACAAAGAAATCACTTGGGATTGAAGATAAAATAACAATAACATTCATAATGAGTCCTGTATTTACAGGACTTTTTTTATTTTTGCAAAAAAGAAATATTTAATGGGTTTAAAATGTGGAATCGTAGGTTTGCCCAATGTAGGAAAATCTACCTTATTTAACGCAGTATCAAACAGTGCTAAAGCAGTAGCATCTAACTATAGATTTTGTACTATTGAACCAAATGTGGGCTTAGTAAATGTGCCAGATCCTAGACTTGATCAATTAGCAACTATTGTGAATCCTCAGAAAATAGTACCTACTCAGTTAGAGATTGTGGATATTGCAGGTCTGGTAAAAGGTGCTAGTAAAGGAGAAGGTCTTGGAAATAAATTTTTAGCAAATATTCGTGAAGTTGATGCAATCATTCATGTGATTAGATGTTTTGAAGACGACAACGTATTGCGTGAAGAAGGAGCCATAAATCCTGTGGGTGATAAAGAAATCATAGATACAGAACTCCAATTAAAAGATTTAGAATCTGTAGATAAAAAATTACAGAAAACTGAAAAAGCTGCTAAGTCTGGTGGTGATGCCAAAGCTAAAAAGGAAGTCGAAATTTTACATATGTGTAAAGCTGCTTTAGAAAAAGGACAATCTATTAGAGCCTTGAATTTGACAAAAGAAGACTTGCCCGCAGTAGAAGATTTGTGTTTACTTACTATTAAGCCAGTGATATATGTAGCAAATGTTGGAGAAAAACACATGCATACAGGTAATGCTTATTCTGAGGCACTAGCAAAAGTAGCTAAAGAAGAAGGATCTCAGGTGGTAGTTTTGTGCAATAATATTGAGGAACAAATAGCTTCATTTGAAAACGAAGACGATAAAGCTATATTTTTAGAAGAATACGGACTTACTGAGTCTGGTTTAAATAAATTGATAAGAGCTTCGTACAGTTTGTTGAATTTAATTACATATTTTACAGCTGGAGTGCAAGAAGTAAGAGCTTGGACCATTATGGACGGCTGGAAAGCTCCTGCAGCGGCAGGTGTTATTCACTCTGATTTTGAAAGAGGTTTTATAAAAGCTGAAGTAATAAAGCTGGCAGATTTCTTAAACTTGAAGTCTGAAGCTGCTTGTAAAGAAGCAGGTAAAATGGGAATTGAAGGAAAAGAATATCTTGTAAAAGATGGAGACATCATGCATTTTAGATTTAACGTTTAATATTTAAATAATACACATATGTTTGACATGTTAAATATGCTTGGTAAGGTAAAAGACATACAAGCTAAATTACAACAAACCAAAGATAAAGTTGCTTTAGATACTTTGTCTGCTGAAGCAGGTGCGGGTATGGTTAAAGTAACCGTAAACGGTAAAAGACAAGTGCTTAAGATTGATATTGATTCGTCATTATTAACGCCTAATGATAAGGACATGGTAGCTGATCTAGTAACTGCTGCCACAAATAAAGCACTTGCAGATATGGATGCTCATATTGCTCAAGAGCTCCAGAAAGCCACGGAAGGATTAATTCCTAATATGCCTGGTTTAGACCTGAAAGGTTTAATGGGGTTGAAATAAGCTAAAAGCCTTTACAAAACGTAAAGGCTTTTTATTTTATTAAATCATAATTGAAATCAAACATTACGGATTGATATACTATTAATGGAAAAATTAGCTGTCGTAATATTAAATTGGAATGGTAAGAAATGGTTACAGAAATTCTTAAAGATTGTTTGTGAAAATTCCCTGCCTCATTCGGTTTATGTAATTGATAATAATTCCACAGATGATTCTGTAAGCTATATAAAAGAAGAACACAGTACTGTTAAATGTATTGTTTTGGAACAAAACTATGGTTTTGCAGATGGGTACAATAGAGGATTGGAGCAAATTAAAGCTGAATATTATGTTTTATTGAACTCAGATGTTGAAGTTACTCCAAATTGGATTCGACCAGTTCTAGATTTGTTTGAAACAGATACATCTATAGCTGCTATCCAACCCAAAATAAAAGATTATAACCATCGTCAAAAGTTTGAATACGCAGGAGGAGCAGGAGGGATGATGGATTTTACAGGTGTCCCTTTTTGTAGGGGTAGAATATTTGAACATATTGAGGACGACCATGGGCAGTATGATAATGTGTCATCTATTTTTTGGGCTTCAGGAGCATCTTTATTCATAAGATCATCGGTCTATTGGGAAGTGGGAGGCTTAGACGCTGATTTTTTTGCTCACATGGAAGAAATAGATTTGTGTTGGAGAATCCAAAATAAGGGTTATCAAATACTTTTTTGTCCAGATTCAACAGTTTATCATGTTGGCGGGGGAACATTGAATAAATTAAATCCTCATAAGTATTTTCTTAATTTTAGGAATTCATTGTGGATGCTCCAAAAAAATTTACCTTCAAAGTATTTAGTTCCTGTTCTTTTTTTACGAATGTGTTTAGATGGGTTGGCCGCACTTAAATTGGGGATATCGAATCCTAAGATGATTTGGATTGTTCTAAAAGCTCATTTGAGTTTTTATGCTACTATTCTCAAAACTCACAAAAAAAGAAAATTTAATACTAGTTTTCCAAGTTCTATTTATAAAAAGTCAATTATTATAGATTTTTATATTAGGAAAATTAATCAATATAATATGCTTGGTCGATAAATTGGATATTTTTTGGGCAATAAAAAAACAATAATTATGTAATATCGTATATTGATGTAATTATTCGCAGTTAGATTTTCTAACATTGCCTGTATCATTTTAACCAATTTCCAATGCCAATTAGTAGAACTTAACTGTTTAGCATAAATGCACCGTTCATCGGTGCTTTTTTGTTTATAAACAAAACAAGCACTAAGAATATCTTAGTGCCTGTTCATTTTAACAACTTAACCTAATACCATGAAAAATCCTTTCGGACTTATACAAATGTACAAAAATTCTTAATAAGTAAGTTTAAACTTAAATAAAGTATTGTTTTAAATGATTAAGTGAGAAAAAAGGGAATTTATGTGGATTTAAAAATATTTATATCAGTAAAGAATAAATATTTTAAAGTAAATTGTTTTAAATATTTTAATAATAGTTTTTTTAAAATAAAATATATAAAAATAATCTAGTGCGATTTTAGGTCGGTGCCAAAAAAAAACAAGCACAGAGATTATCTCAGTGCCTGTTTCATCTTAACAACTTAACTTAATACCATGAAAAAAATCCTTACGGACTGGTACAAACTTAAGTTATTGATTTTAATTTAACAACTTAATTTTATAAGTGGTTGAATTAAAGATTTAAGTGACGAAAAATGGAAAATATTATTTGAATATTGCGTGTATAAAGAAATAAATTGAAGCACTGTTTCGATTTTGATGTTACTCGTAAAATGCAAACAAGTGCTGAAAAATTCTCAGCACCTGTTTCATCTTAACAACTTAACTTAATACCATGAAAAAAATCCTTTCGGACTACTACTTTTAGCGTATTTCCTTGATTTGGGTTTGTTAATTCAATGTATCTGGTAGTTTTGATATAACAATAGAATGAAATAAATGAATAGATGGATTTTTTTGATTTTAAAAGTTTGAGAATCTGATTAAGAGGTGTTGGTGTGAAATAGATAATTTTTGAATTATAATTAAAAGGCTTGAATGTGCTTAAAAAAAACAAGCACGGAGATTATCTCAGTGCCTGTTTCATCTTAACAACTTAACTTAATACCATGAAAAAAAATCCTTACGGACTACTGCAAATATCGGCTTTTCTAATGAAAATAAAAATTTAAATTGATAAGTGTCTAGATTTTACTTTTAAGTGTATGTTTTTGAAGGATAATTAAAGAAAAATCTTGTTATGTTTTAAAAATATAAATTTCTGTTAATTGATTTTGAGGTGCCCTATAAAAAAAAACAAGCACGGAGATTATCTCAGTGCCTGTTCCATCTTAACAACTTAACTTAATACCATGAAAAAAATCCTTACGGACTGGAACAAATGTCGACTTTTTTAATCAAAATAAAAATTTAAATTGATAAGTGTCTAGATTTTACTTTTAAGTGTATGTTTTTATAAGATAATCAAAGAAAATTCTTGTTGTGTTTTTGAAATATAAAGTTCTGTTAATTGATTTTGGAATTCCCTATAAAAAAAACAAGCACGGAGATTATCTCAGTGCCTGTTTCATCTTAACAACTTAACTTAATACCATGAAAAAAATCCTTACGGACTGTTACAAAGGTGCTATTTTTTATTGAAATAATAATGTAAAACTTGATAAGTGATTGTTTTGGGTGAATAAGTGTATGATTTATCATAAAAAATGAAAATTTTCACCCTATATTTTTGTAGATAATCAGAATTTACTTTGAAATACAAGCTAATTAGTATTGTTAAAAATGTATTGCATTATAAGGATATTAATAATTTATAAAATAAATTATTAATATGATTTACTGATTGTCAATATTTTAAATATTAACTTAGGAATGAGCTTAAATAAAAATAAGTATAGGTTTATATAACTTATAAAAAAAAACAAGCATCGGAATATTTTCCGATGCCTGATTCATCTTAACAACTTAACTTAATACCATGAAAAAAAATCCTTTCGGACTGATGCAAAGCTGGTAATATTTTTTTGTATATCAAAATTAATTGTAAATTAATTTATAGAAACTAATAAGTGATGTAATTTTAAGAGTAAATGGAGATTATTGTAAATATTAGATTTGTAAAGTGGTGGTTATAAAAAAAAACAAGCACAGAGATTGTCTCAGTGCCTGTTTCATCTTAACAACTTAACCTAATACCATGAAAAAAATCCTATCGGACTTGAAACAAAGGTACAGTTTATTTTTGTTTAAACAACTATTTTAGATTATTATTTTTGTATGATTTTTTTGCTGGAATTTATAATTGGATATGAGTAGGTATAAATAAAAAAAGTCAGCAAATCTGCTGACTTTTTGTGATCCCGCTGGGACTCGAACCCAGGACCCATACATTAAAAGTGTATTGCTCTACCAACTGAGCTACGGAATCGAACAAGTAGTTTAAAAAAATCAAAGCTTGCTCTCTTTGATTTAGTGATCCCGCTGGGACTCGAACCCAGGACCCATACATTAAAAGTGTATTGCTCTACCAACTGAGCTACGGAATCATTTTTTTTCTTATCTTTGTTTTTCGGAACGCTTTCCCGTAATTGCGAGTGCAAAGGTAGGGAGATTTTTTAGTATTGCAAATGAATTCGATAAAAAATATTGTCTTTTTTTTAACCTTTTTTTTAACACCTTATTTGTCAGTATTTTCTGCTGATTTAAAAATTAAAAAAAAATACGCAGACAGTCTTTTTGTTCACAAAAAGTATCTTGAATCTTTTCAGATTTATGATGAATTGATAAAAAATAATAAAATTTCACAAGATTTATTATTAAAAATGGCTTACGTGAAAGAAGGTGAAGGCGATTTTACCATGGCTCTATATTATTTAAATTTATTCCAATTAAACTATCCTAATTCATATGTACTAAAAAAAATGGATGCTTTGGCTATAAAAAATCATTTAACCGGATATGAATTTACAGATTATGAATATTTTGTTTCGTTGTATAATAAGTTTAATTATCAAATATTCTTTTTCATTGTTGGTATTTCTGTAATTGTATTTTTGTATTCTGTATATAAAGTTTTTTTTAGTGTAAATTATGTAAAATTTAGACTGTATATGTCTTTTTTGTTGATTTTGGTGTCTTATGCTTTTATTAATCTAGGAATTCCCTCTTATAAAGGCATTGTGGCGACTGAAAATACATTAGTAGTTGATTCGCCCTCTGCGGCAGGAAAAGTCGTTGGTAGGGCTAAAAAGGGCAATAGGGTGAATATTTTAAAAAAGGATGAACTTTGGTATGAGATTATTTGGAATAATAAAGTGGCTTTTGTTAAAAATGATAAATTACTAGTGATTGTAAATAATAAAAATGCAGAACAGTTTAACGTGTTCTCGTTAATGTATAATTCGTTAAAAATAGGATATAAAAAAGGTCTTGAAACTGTTCAAGACCTTAGAAATTTTTTAGTTGAATAATTCGGATGTTTTAAAATTCTTTATTCTTTCTAGTGCTTCTTTTAGTTGATCTTGTGTGGCACACAGTGAGATTCTGATATATTGTTCCCCGTTTTTACCAAAAATACTACCTGGAGTTATAAATACGTTACATTTGTACAACAAATTATTTATCAGAATTTCTGTATTTTGAACATTTTGAGGTGCTTTTGCCCAGATAAACATTCCTGTTTGATTTACATCGTACTTAGCTTCCAAATAATCTAATATTTCATACACATATTTACGTCTGTTGGCGTATTCTTCGTTTCTTAAATTATGCCATTCGGGATCATTTTCAAGTGCCGCTATAGCTGCTTGCTGTATACCCAGAAACATTCCACTATCAATATTGCTTTTTATTCTAAGTGCCGCTGCTAGAAATTCGGCTTTACCCACAAGCATACCCACTCTCCAGCCAGCCATGTTAAATGATTTGCTGAATGAATTTAACTCCACAGCCACATCTTTAGCTCCTTCAAGAGACAAAATGCTGATAGGCTGTTCTTCGTTTAAAACTTGGCTGTAGGGGTTGTCATGGCACAACAAGATATTGTGTTTTATAGCGAAGTTTACAATTTCTTGGAGTTTTGATTTGTTGGCTTTTGTTCCTGTAGGCATGTGTGGATAGTTTAGCCACATTATTTTAACACCATCAAGCCCGTTAGCTTCTATTTTTTTTAAATCAGGATACCATCCATTTTCTTCTGTTAGGTCATATGTTATCACACGCCCACCTGTAAGTTTTGTAAGTGAGGTATATGTTGGATAACCAGGATCTGGTATTAATGCTGCATCTCCAGGATTTAAAAAGGCCATGGATAAATGCAATATACCTTCTTTTGAGCCTAATAAAGGTAAAATTTCAGTATTGGCGTCTAATGCAACATTGTAAGTCGATTTGTAAAAACTAGCAATTTTTGAACGAAATTCAGGTATTCCTTTGTAGTTTTGATAACCGTGTGTATTAGAACTTGATGCAGAATGAACTAATGCTGCAATTGTTTTTTCGGAAGGAGCCATGTCTGGGCTGCCTATACCTAAGTTTATGACTTTTTTACCTTGATCATTTAGAGATTTTATCTCTTCAAGTTTTTTTACAAAATAATAATCCTGAACTAAATTCAGGCGGTCAGCTCCTTTAATTGCCATATATGACTTCTCCTTTTTGGTAAATACCTAATTGAATTAATTCTGATGTAAGTGGGCGAATACTTTCAATACTCTTCTCAAAGTTTAATTTGTTTTCCCATTCACAATCTATATAGAATGTATATTTGTCTAGAGACCCCAGAAGTGGTATAGACTGTATTTTTGTAAGATTGATACCGTGTTCATCAAATTGTCTCAATACTTTACTTAAAGCTCCTGGTTTGTCGTTTAGCACAATACATAACGACGCTTTATTGGGGTTTTCTACAACTTCATCTTTATGAGCAGATAAAACAAGGAATCTTGTGAAATTCATTTTGAAAGTTTCAATGCTTTCTGCTAATAAATCTAAATCGTAAAGTTCTGCAGCATATTTGCCAGCTATAGCACCTACTCCAAAGAGATTTTTTTCTTTAATATCTTTGGCACTGTCTGCGGTATCATGAAATTCCTCTACTTTGATGTTTGGGTATTGTTCAAGAAATTCTGTACATTGTAGCAAAGCCATGTAATGAGATTTTACTAAATTCAAATCTTCAATTTTTTGGCCTTTTAAAGCCATGAGGCACATGATTATACGTAGTCTTACTTCACCCACAATAGGGAAGCCGTATTCTTGCATTAAAGTATAGTTGCCAAGTATACTTCCTGCTATGGTGTTTTCGATAGCCAATAAAGCATGACTAGCTTTGCCCGATTTTAAATTTTCAAAAACCTCTCTAAAAGTATTACATTTAATAGTTTCTTTGAGGTTTGGGAAATAATTCCTAGCCGCAATATCATGAAAAGAGGCATTTCCGCCTTGTATCGCAACAATCATATAGTATATGTTGTTTTATTTGCTTATAATTCTATTTGTATTTGATTTTTTAAGATATCGTCAAACGACTCTCTTTTTCTAATCAGATGTGGCTTGCCTTTGTATATCAACACTTCTGCCGGTCTAAATCTTGAGTTGTAGTTACTACTCATACTAAAACCGTATGCTCCTGCATTTTTAAGTGCCAAAATATCGCCTTCGTGTGCTTCTGTGATGTCAAGATTCCAGCCAAATGTGTCTGTTTCGCAAATATAACCAACAACTGAATATTTTTTTAGGATTCCTGATGGATTTGAAATGTTTACGATGTCATGATGTGCATTGTACATCATTGGTCGAATTAAGTGATTTAATCCTGAATTAACACCTAAAAATGTTGTTGCCGGAGTTTGTTTTACCACATTTATATTTACTAACAATAGGCCACTGTCGCTCACAATAAATTTGCCAGGCTCAAACCAAATCGCAAGTTCTTTGCCATATTCTTTACAAAACTCTTTGAATCTGTTTGTCATTTTCTGACCTAGATCTTCAATGTTGGTAGTTTTATCTCCTTTTTTATAGGCAACTTTAAAGCCACTACCGAAATCTATAAATTCTAAATTTTTGAAATGTTTTGCAACTGAAAATACAACTTCAGCTCCTTTTAGGAACACGTCTACATCAGAAAAATCTGATCCAGTGTGAACATGTACACCGTTAATATGAATGTTATATTTTTCTACAATTTTATAAATTTCTTCTTGCTGATCTATAGATATTCCAAATTTTGACTCAGCATGACCTGTCTTTATTTTTTCGTTACCACCAGCGGTTATGTGTGGATTAATTCTGATACATACTGGGTAACTGTTGCCGTATATTTGACCAAATCTTTCTAAAAACGGAAGATTGTCTATGTTTAAATATAAACCAAGCTCAACAGCTTGTTCAATCTCTTGAAATGGAGTACAGTTTGGCGTGAACATGATGTCTTTGGCGTTAAAACCTGCCATAAGACCCAAACGAGCTTCTTGTATAGATACAGCATCAAGTCCACAACCCGCATTTTTAATCAACTTTAATATGTTAATGTTTGATAAAGCTTTTGTAGCGTATTTTAATTTTAGGTTAACACTAGAAAATGCTGCTTGTAGAGTTTTGATTTGAGAGTTGATTTTATCTGCATCATATACGTACAATGGAGTACCGTATTGCTCTGCAAGTTCAACTAAATCAACGCCTTGGATGTTGTATCTTTCGTTTGTTAATACCATTTCAAATAAATTAAGGCACAAATTTATAAAAAATGCCTTAACTTATTTGAATATATTAAAATAATATCTTAATGATGAGGATGGTGTTGGATATGAGCGTGATGTGGAGACGTAGAACCTATATATGCAGGGCAAGTATGATGCATGTTACATGAACTAGCAAGAACCATTAAACTCAAAATTGCAACTATGACAGATTTTTTCATATCTAATATTTTTGATTAAACTATTTTACTAAATTACTATAAAGATATTAAAAACAAAAGCCAGAATTATCTGGCTTTAATTTTTTGTAGCTTAAAAAATAAAATAGGTATAAAACCTTAAAAAAGTATTCAAATATACCTATTTTCGGTTACTCAAAAAACATGAAATGTATTATTTTTTTGTTAATTAAGTATTATTCCAAATTTCCCAAGCTTTTTCTGCTTGTAAAATAAGCATCTGTAAGCCATTGGTTGTTTTTGCTCCATATTCTTGACCTTTTTTCATGAATTCTGTAGTTTCTGGATTGTATACTAAATCATATAAAAAATGGTTTGGTGTTAAATACTGATAAGGAATATTTGGCGAGTCTTTAGTGTTTGGGTAAGTGCCTACTGGAGAAGCATTTATTATGAGTGTATTTTTTTGTATAAGCTCTTCAGTTAAATCTTCGTAACACAAACTGTTGTTTTTTGCAGTTCTAGAAACATACGTAAATTGAATACTTAAATCAGTAAGTGCTGTTTCCACAGCTTTGCCCGCACCTCCTGTACCTAATATAAGTGCATTTTGTGGGCTTGTATGGTTTAGAAATTCTTCTAGACTTTTTTTAAATCCATAATAGTCAGAATTATATCCAGTTAAAGTGCCGTCTTTTTCTTTTTTAATTACGTTTACGGCTCCTATTCTTCCAGCACTAGCGGGGTCTAGTTTGTCAAGAAATGGAATCACTGCTTGTTTGTGAGGTATGGTAACATTTAAGCCGAATAAATTTTCATTTGAACTAAATATTTCTAAAAAATTTTCAGCTTTTTCTATTGGATATAATTCGTAAGAACAATTTTGAATTTGCTCTTTTTCGAATTTTTCTGTAAAATATTTTTTAGAAAAAGAATGTGACAGAGGAAAACCTATTAGTCCGAATAATTTTGTGGAAATTACCATGAGAAAATTACGTTTTGTTTAATTTCTGGGTGTAAACTTAAAGCCACAGGACATGTGTGAGCAGCATTTTCAAGAGCTTTCTTTTGGTCTTCTGTTAAAATGTTGGTTGTTTTTATATGTAGTTCAACTCCAATCTCAACAATTCTTCTGGGCAATTCTTTGCTCATAATTTTTGATATAGAAATGGTAGAGTCTTTCAGATCAATGTTATTTTTTTGAGCATATATTCCCATTATTGTCATCATGCAAAGCCCTAACGAGGTGGCTGTAAGGTCAGTAGGGGAGAAGGCTTCTCCTTTTCCATGATTATCAACCGGAGCATCAGATATTATTTGAACACCAGAAGCTAAATGAGTAGCTAAGTTTCTTAACTCTCCTTTGTAAACAATACTTGCAGTAGCCATAATTTTTTTTGTAAAAATAACATAGAGTATTCAGTCTTGCAATAAACTCTTGCGTATACATTTTTAAGTAAAATATTTATTTTGCTTCTATAAAAAAACGCTTATTTTTGCATTTCAAATCCAGCCCATATGGTGAAATTGGTAGACATACCATCTTGAGGGGGTGGCGCTCGTTTTAGGGCATGGGAGTTCGAGTCTCCCTGTGGGCACAAAACCGAACTGTTTTAAGTTCGGTTTTTTTATTTATTCAAAATCCATTTGATTAGCTTGAATTTAAATGTGGAATGCGGTAAATATTTTAATGAAGGCTCGAACCACAAAGGTTTTTCAATAATACTTTTATAATGTGAGAATGTTGCAAATCCGAAAGCTCCATGGTAATTACCAATACCACTTTGTCCTACTCCTCCAAATGGTAAGTTGCTGTTTGCTATATGCATGAGTGTTTCGTTTATAGTGCCTCCTCCAAAAGATATTTCATTCAAAAATCTTTCTTTAAGCTTCTTATCTTTTGTAAAAATATAACTTGCTAGTGGCTTTGGAAACGTATGTATAATTTTAAGTGCATCATCAAACGATTGATATGTAAGAACAGGAAGTATGGGGCCAAAAATTTCATCTTGCATAATTGGGTCATTTAACGAGACATTATGCAAAATAGTGGGTTCTATAATTCTTTCTTCAGCATCGAATTTTCCACCATCAAACACTTTTTGAGAATCTATTAAATTAACTAATCTATTAAAATTTTTAGTATTGATGATTTGTACAAAATTACCATTTTGAATACTGAAATTTTGAGATTTAATCTCTTGCTTTAATTCTGAAAGAAATTCATTTTTAATTTTTTCATCTACGAGCACGTAGTCTGGTGCTATACAGGTTTGTCCCGCGTTCAAAAATTTTCCCCAAACTAATCGTTTTGCAGTTAATTTTAAATCGCAACATTGGGTAATTATTGCTGGACTTTTACCCCCGAGTTCTAGAGTAACAGGTGCCAAATTTTTAGCGGCGGCTTCGTACACAATTTTTCCTACTGGTACACTACCCGTAAAAAATATTTTATCAAATTTGAGCTCTAGTAATTTACTGGTTTCTGCAATTCCCCCTTCTATCGAAATTAAATATCCTGAATCAAAATTATTATTAATAATTTCAGTTATTACTTTACTAGTGTGTTGAGGAAGTTTACTTGGTTTTAAAATAGCTGTATTCCCAGCTGCCATTGCTGCAATAAGCGGTGAAAATGTAAGTTGGATAGGGTAATTCCAAGCACCAATAATAAAACAAACACCTAGTGGTTCGGGTATTATATAGGAACTGCCTGGCAAATTGACCAAATTTGTTTTAACCTTTTTTCTTTTAGCCCATTTTTTTAAAGATTTAACAGCCTCGTCTATTTCACTGTATAAAAAAGAAATCTCTGTAGTGTAAGTGTCAAAATGAGATTTGGAAAAATCAGCATAAATAGCTTTACTTAGCCGTTCTTCATTTGCAAGTAAAAGGTGTTTGAGTTTTAGGAGTTGTGTTTTTCTAAATACTAAATCTTTGCTTGAATTAGTTTTAAAAAACTCTTGTTGTGATTTTAATATAGATTCAAAGTTCATGTTAAAGTACAAATAGAGTTAGTAAAGTAATAAGTGCAGGTAATGCTTGAACAAAAAATATTTTTTTACCAGCTGTTGCTGCACCATATATTCCAGCTACTGCTACACAAATTAAAAAATAACTTGCAATATTTTTAGACCATACAGCATCAGTAACAAAAACAGACCACACCAAACCTGAAGCTAAAAAACCATTGTATAAGCCTTGGTTAGCCGCTAGAGTTTTGGTAGGGGTAAATAAATTTTCTGGTATTGATTTAAATGTTTTTTTTCCAATAGTTTCCCATGCAAACATTTCGAAATACAAAAAATAAAAATGTAGTAATGCAATTGCTAAAACTAAAATAATAGATATAATATTCATTTTATATGTGTTTGTGTTTGTAGTGTTTTAAGAAAAAAAAAGAGCTACAACATTTGTTGTAGCTCTTTTATGAGTGTTTTATTATTAAGCTTTCGCAATGTGCTCAATAAGATTAACAAGTTTGTTTGAATAACCCCACTCGTTATCATACCAAGAAACAAGTTTAACAAAGTTTGGAGACAATGCAATACCTGCGTTAGCATCAAAGATAGAAGTTCTAGCATCACCAAGGAAGTCGTTAGAAACAACTTCGTCTTCAGTGTAACCAAGAATACCTTTAAGTTCGTTTTCAGAAGCTTTTTTAATTGTAGCTTTGATTTCTTCGTAAGAAGCAGCTTTTTCTATTCTAACAGTTAAGTCAACTACAGAAACGTCTGGAGTAGGAACACGGAACGCCATACCTGTAAGTTTACCTTTAAGTTCTGGAATTACAAGACCTACTGCTTTAGCAGCACCTGTAGAAGAAGGGATGATGTTCTGGTAAGCACCACGGCCACCTCTCCAGTCTTTAACAGAAGGACCATCAACAGTTTTTTGAGTAGCAGTAACTGCGTGTACTGTAGTCATAAGACCTTCAACGATACCGAAGTTGTCGTTGATTACTTTTGCAAGAGGAGCAAGACAGTTAGTAGTACAAGAAGCGTTAGAAACGATAGTTTGTTCTGCTTTGTAAGATAAATGGTTAACACCCATTACGAAAGTAGGAGTATCGTCTTTTGCTGGAGCAGACATCACAACTTTTTTAGCACCAGCTTGGATGTGCTTAACAGCTGTATCTTGAGTCAAGAATAAACCAGTAGATTCAACGATGTATTCTGCACCTATTTCTCCCCATTTTAAGTTTGCAGGATCTTTCTCAGCAGTAACACGGATAGCCTTTCCGTTAACTACTAATTTACCATCTTTTACTTCGATAGAACCTTTGAATAAACCTTGAGTAGAATCATATTTAAGCATATAAGCCATATAATCTACATCAATAAGGTCATTGATACCTACTACTTCAATGTTTGGGTTTTCTACAGCAGCACGGAATACTAATCTTCCGATACGACCGAAACCGTTAATACCTACTTTAATTTTTGACATTGTTTTTAAAGTTTAATTATACTAAAACGTAAATATGGCTTATAGAAGCCATTTTGAGCCGCCTAAGTTCTGATATTTTTTTGAAAGATTCAAATAAATCGTGTTATGAAAATATTTTTTAATTTTTTTTCATAAATGTTTTGCACTTGTAAAAATTACTTCTACCTTTGCAATCCCAAATCGGACAAGAGGTTCGAAAAAAGATGGTCCATTCGTCTAGGGGTTAGGACGCGTCCCTTTCACGGACGAAACAGGGGTTCGATTCCCCTATGGACTACTAAAGTTAAAAGTTTTATACTTTTTAAAACCAGCTCTCAACAAGAGCTTCCTTGGTTAAAGATAATTAATTCAAGGTCCATTCGTCTAGGGGTTAGGACGCGTCCCTTTCACGGACGAAACAGGGGTTCGATTCCCCTATGGACTACCAAAGTTAAAAACCCTCTAAATTCAAAATTTAGAGGGTTTTTTGTTTTAACCTAAAATTAAGAATATTTATAACGTATTGTTTTTGAATTATTTATGAGTTCGACTTTCGGTTCGACTTTTATATTTAGGTATCAAAAACACCTTCAAAATTGCAAGATCTTTTACTAGAAAAACAGTTTGGGCCAAACACAATCTTCATGCTTGGAAGATACAATTAATTCCTTCTAATTTTATTCGAAATTCCCAACTAAATTGCTGTATGAAAATACTAATAGTAGAGGATGAGTTAGAATTGTCAGAAAGTATTTGTGAATATTTGAATTCAAACGGGATATTATGTGAATGTGCAACTGGTAAATATTCGGCAATAGATAAAATCCAGCTTTATCAATATGATTGTGTGCTACTTGATTTAATGTTGGAAGATGGAAATGGACTAGAGGTATTGAAAATTCTCAAAAAAGATTACAAATCCGAAGGTGTCATCATCATTTCTGCCATTGAAACTTTAGAATCTAAAATTGAAGGTTTGACATTAGGTGCTGACGACTACCTGACTAAGCCCTTCCATTTGTCAGAACTTTTAGTGAGGATTCAAGCCCTGGTAAGAAGGAAAAGTTTTGCAGGAAGTAATATTGTTAAATTTAATGAAATAGAAATAGATCTATTAGCCAAATCATTAAGGGTTCATGATAACCGTATAGATCTTACAAAGACAGAATTACAACTTATCCAATATTTCATAGCGAATAAAGGTAGGTTGCTTTCCAAAAGCTCAATTGCAGAACACCTTTCAGGAGATCTGGCAGATATGCTAGACAACCACTACTTTGTATATGCCCACGTCAAGAATCTGAAGAAAAAATTGAATGAGGCTCAATGCAAAGATTACATTAAAACAGTATATGGATTGGGCTACAAATGGGGAAATGAATAAGAAGCTACTATACAAGACTTTAAGAGTATATATAGTGTATTCTGTTTTGGTGATTCTATTTACGGTGCCACTATTTTATTACATCATAGAGGGATTAAACATTAAGTATACTGATGAATCCCTTAAATCTAGAGAGAAGGATTTTAATGCTAAAGTTCTTCCTCTTCTAAAAACAGATGAACTCTCTATTTGGAATGAGATGAATCAATATGTGAAAATTGAGCCAATGACTATTCCATTAAATAAAGACACCCTATTTACTCTGGAAGACTTGAATGAAAGTGAACATGAGACGGAACGTTATCGTGTTTTGAAGACTCCAATTAAAATTGAAGAAAATGCTTACTTATTCGTTTCCAGAATTAACTTGATGGAATCAGAAGACTTACTTGAAAACATAGCTATTTTATTCATAGTGATTCTAATACTCTTATTGTCTGGATTATATGTGATTACAAAGATAATGTCCTTGAAATTATGGAGCCCATTTTACAACGCACTCAAATTAATAGAAGGTTTTGAGGTAGACAAGTACATGGAGCCTAAATTCATCTCAAATCATGTTGAAGAGTTTGAAAGACTTAATGGAGCACTTGGCAAACTGTTTCAAAAGAATGTTCAAATCTACAATAGCCAAAGGGAATTTGTCGAAAACGCAGCACATGAACTTCAAACACCACTGGCAATATTTCAGGCTAAAATTGAAATGTTGTCTCAGCATCCCGATCTCACAGAAACACAATCCAAAATTCTTGAGAAGCTCATTGAGGTAATGGCAAAGTTTAGTAGGCTAAACAGAAATCTACTGTTGTTGTCCAAATTGGAAAGTGGAATTTTCGCCTCTAGGGAGCAAGTCAATCTAAAATATATTATAGAAAAGCAGCTATTGTTTTTCCAAGAACAGGGAGAGGAACTCAATTTGAAAATAGTATTTGATTGTGAGAAAGATTTTTTGGTCATGGCTCACATGGGATTGGTAGAAATTTTGATCAGTAACATGTTTTTAAATGCGATTAGTCATAATATTTCCAATGGATGGGTACGCATAACTGTCAATGGTAATACTCTAATATTCGAAAATACAGGAATTGAACTCCCTATTGAGCCTCAGAATTTATTTCTAAGATTCGCAAAAGGCAAACATAACAACAAAGGAAATGGATTGGGCTTGGCTATCGTCAAAAAAATCATTGATCAACATGCCTGGAAAATACATTATGAACAAATAAGTAATCTTCATGTTTTTAAGATAGAATTCTGAAAATTCTAAATGTATTCTAAATCATCAACTAGTTTAGATTCATGATTTTAAAAATAAATGTATTATGAAAAAAACGTTTGCAGTGTTCGTCAGTGTTGTCATGTTTTCTTGTTCAGCACAAAAAACAAAAGATGTGCCACAAAAAGTAAAGGATGTATTTTCAAAACAGTATCCCCAAGCCTCTGAAGTAAAATGGGACAAAGAAGCCGAAGGCTATGAAGTGAGTTTTGATTTAAATGAAGTAGATTATTCATTGTTAATTGACAGTGATGGCAATGTTTTAGAAACCGAAGTAGAAATTAAGTCAAATGAATTGCCAAGTGTAGCCCAAGAATATTTGAATAAAAACTATGCGGGTAAAAAAGTAAAGGAGTATGCCAAGATTACTGACGCAAAAGGACAGGTGTCCTATGAAGTAGAAGTAGGTGGTGTTGACCTGATGTTTGATAGCAAGGGTAATTTTTTGAAACAGATTGATAAATAGGTATTTGTATTGTTTTAATTTTGATTAGATACCAGTGCCAGTTAAGCAGAACATTGGACTAAAATCTCTAAGAATTTCAAAATTCAAAAAATCACATTTCATTTTAGATTTGGCTAGGAACATCACCTAGCCATTTTTATTTTTTGGTATTTTATATCATGAGTTTAGAATCTTAGATAATTAAAATTCAATACCTAATTACAATTTATTTTCAAAATTTCCCTTTTACTGCCAGCTTATATTGAAAGCTCAGATTATGATGCCACATTTTAATTAATATTGATGATGATATTAGAATTTAAAAGTCGTAAATGATAAAGGCAAATGAGTGCAGCTCCATATTAGCAAATTAGGCTAGAGCTGTGTTGCCAAAAGACTACTGTTTGCTTGGCCTATTAAAGCCAAGATGCAGGCAATCAGTAGCAATTAATTGTGATTAATCTAAAGTGTTTTGGGGTTTAATTCTAATTCTTTGAACGTACAAACTTGTGAGTTTCAATGGTTCCGTTTAAATTTTGAATTTTAATGAAATAAATACCTTCTGCAAGGTTGATGTCTATTTCAAAATCAATCCCACCCTCGATGTTATCTTTGAAGAACACCTCATTTCCATTTTCGTTAGATATTGAAATATTCTTGATGATTTCCTTGGTCCTGATGGTAAAGGGGCCTTCGCTAGGGTTTGGAAAAATGCTCGTTGACTCCGATAGGTTATCAGAGGCTCCAATATCAGTTACTGTCCCACAACTACTGGAGATTGCCCCCGTGTTACTCACCAATAAGGTTGGCCCAGCCCCACAATTAGGGTTAGTGATAGCAGCAACGACTTGTTATGCTGGAAAAGTAGTGTAAGAATAGGATGGCTTAGGAGCAGAACCCACATTCCCAACACCACCAATACAGCCAGAGAAAGTCAGATTTACGGTACCATTGTAGTTTCCATAGACTTTGGAAACTTTTGCAAAATCACAGTTTTCGACATAACAGGTAGTACCCTTGCTTCCACCACCTAAGCCTAAGGCCAAGGCACCACTGATGCTTGTATAATAGTAACAATTGAGGACATGCAACTCAGCATTTCTTGCACGAGGCATACGCTCTTTGCATCCTTCTGACCAAAAGCAGTTTTGCCAAGTGACACTATAGTGGCCATCTGATGGGTAATCACTGTCGCTTCCACCAATCAAATTGGTAAATCGGTGATCGTTTGTGGTGCCAGAGCCAGCTGGTCTTGGGGTTTTAAGATACTTAAACTTGCACCATGAAACCGTTATGTTGTCACTTAGATTAGAAATATCCAAGTTGCCATCCTCCCCATCTTGAAACTCACAATGGTCGACCCATACTTTTGTTGCAGGTTTGATGGTTAAGTTATCATTCCCATTATTATCCCATGCTCCAGGACCTACAAAGAGAATGTTTCTTATGATCACATTAGATGAACCAGTATTGAGGTACAATATACCAGAGGTCGATTGATTGGTGTTGGTAAATTTTGCGCTTGGAAGACCAATCAAGGTTTTGTCTTTAACGGCTATTTTCATCATGCCTGAAGAAGAAAAATCTATAGTGCCGGAAACTAATATGACCGCAGGAGAACTTGAAGATAGTGCCGATTTGAGAGCGCTATAACTGTTTACTGTAATTGGTGTCGCGCTTCCACCACCTGTGGTACCTGCTGCAAAGCCCTCAGGCTTACTCATGTAATACTGTTGCGCGAATACATTGCGTTCTAGGATCAAGAACATCGCAATGCATAGAGTCAAAGTGTTTTTCATTTCTTAAAAAGTTTATAGTGAATATCTTAACTAATTCAATGCTAGTAACTAAGACATTATCTATTCGGTTGCCTGTGATTTTCAAAATTTATTAAAATTTATGCATTACATTGTTTGTTTGAGGATTTGAATAGTTTAGTTATGCAATGGTTTTCAACTATTAAAAAACAAATATCTTATATACATTGCCATCACTATATTGAAATAGATATATCCCCCTTTTGGCTTGATTTAATGGGACTTCCTTGCCTTGAAGAGTTAATATATTTATTAATTTGGCGGATACCTTTGGCAAAATTGATTCCTGATCAATGTCAGTATATCCACAGTTGCTTTCCCATGCCGTTTTTTCATCTTTATACCAGTTGTTTAAGATAGTCCTTTGCGTATTATTTATACAAACAATTTCAAGACTTGGATTTATGTTGCAGGCAAAATATATCAAATCTATCTGTAATTGCACATCTAAATTGTTCAATAAATTACCGCTACAGTCAATGTCTTTCAGTAAAAGGTTATTGGTGAGATCTAAAACCGTAATAAAGTTTTCCTGACAATATAAGGTTTGTAAATTAGGGGTATTGCTCAAATCCAAGGTGCTTAATCTATTTGAAAAACAACCAAGCCATATCAATTTTGGATTGAAGCTTAGGTCTAAATTTGTCAATCGATTAGAGTTGCAATAAAACTTCATCAATTCAATATTTTGACTTATATCCATGCTTCCTAAAAGATTAAAACCACAATACAGGTCTTTTAAAGCAAGGTTTTGGCTTAGGTCCAAGCTACTGAGGTGGTTTTTCGAACAGTTTAATGAATTCAAAATCTTATTAAGAGACACATTCAAAGAATTCAAATGATTCGAATTACATTGTAATTCAACCAATGCCGTGTTATGACTAAGGTCTAAATCTGACAGGAAATTATAACTGCACAACAGGGTGGTTAATGATAAGTTTTTGCTTAAATCCAGATAAGTTAAATTATTGGCACTGCAATTTAAGAACTTTAATGCGATAAAATTTTCTATACCTCGTAGGTCAGAGATTTTATGGTTTGAAATCTGCAAATTTGTAATTCCTTCAGCTTCGGATTTTTGAATCTCATGGTCTGCGTTTAAGTCAATTTGTGGGACATAAGACAATAATGTAGCCTTAAAGTTAGAATCGGGAATATCAACGATTGGGTCTTGAGAGGGCAAGGGATAACACCAGCCTAAAAATAGAATAAAAAATACATTTATGGCTTTCAACAGAGTATTTGAGTAATATTTTTATGATTAACAAAAAGAATGGTATTCGTTATAACAAGTATTACCAATTGGTATTAGCATTTGAATCCACAAATAGAAAATAAATTCCCAATCAATACTTTGTCAAAATTGCCCATTACTTCGCAATTACTAATATCTTTCAAATAGAGCAGTTAACCTCGAAAATTGTTAACCTCAGCTTGGTTGTTTTTTCGAAAGAAAGAATACGATTTGACCAATTGATATCTATATTTTCATAACAAATGTGCTATTTAAAAAGTATAATTAATGCCAAATTGAAGCCCAAAAGAATAGGGGGTTGACTTTTGCCCCTCAGATTTGTTGTAGATGGAAGTTAAGAAATACTTCACCGTAGGTCCCATCTGTAATGCCAGCTGTTTATTGAGCCTATAATTCAAATCAACAGATCCCATATATACCAAATTGAATCTGCTATAATTGGGCCTTGGATTGTTCTGTGTATCTTCATCTTGATTGTCCCCATCTTCGTTGTTTACATCATGGTTATAATAACTATCACCAGCATTGGTGCTATTGCAACTAAGCAAGATGTTTGTAAGCAAGCCAGATTGAATCCTTGCAAATAGGGGTCCTTTTCCAATTTGAAGTCCTACCATAATAGGAATTCCTAAATAATTGTAATTGTTGATGTAATCAATCCTTTCTGAATAAGTACTGTCCTTGTAGTAATTACCCCTTTCCCCTACATTCATACCATAGAGTCCCGTGCCTAAACTGACCAATTGGTCTAATTTATATTGCACTGTGAGTCCTACCGCATATCCTATTTTAGACTTTTCATTGGCATTTCGCTCAGTTACAACATTGGCATAATTAGCCGTGCCTACTAATCTTCTAAAAGAAGTTTCTGGACTCAATACAAGCCCCATAATAAATTTATGATTTAGATTTTTGGGGCTTGTTTTTTTAGTTGGTGTGATGGGTCTGTTTAAAGTTTCATCTTCTTTTGATAAAGCTTGTTGCATGGTATCAATAACTAATTGGTCTGAATCCGCAATTGTCAAAGTGGCTTGCAAAGCTGCGCTTGTATGTGTTGAGGTGTCTTTTGAGTACAATTTTGGTTCTATATCATCAAGGCTTGAGTCCATAGGCAGGACTTCTTCATTTTCATCCTTCGCCAAGTTGGCACTATGAGGTTCACGGTTAAATTGTTCACCCTTAATTTGGGCCATAGTAGAATTTGTCACTTCATTACTAGCCGTGACTGAAGAACTCAAGGTTGTTTCAGAGTATTTTTTTGGGTTTGAATCAAAGTCATTTTCTTCAGAATATATTTGTGATGATTGATCATTAGTCGTTTTGTGCTGTTTCTGACTTGTTAGTGCTGTCAATTTGTTTGCTTCCGTTGTGCTTTCAAGTCTATTGAGCTTGTCAGAATCTTCAATGTTTTCATTTGTATTGATTTGATTCAAGTTAGGAATCAAATCAATAGTGCCTGATGGGGAAATTTGTGTATTTGAGTTTTGATTTGAATCCTCTTTTCCCTCCAATTTTGTCTGATCAAATTCATTTGAATGGATTTCCATATTTTGATGATTCACCTGTTTATCTGGAACCCTATTTTCATTGTCAACAAGATGGCCGGTTATTGAGTTAGCAGGAATAATTTGGCTGCTTTTGGAATCCTCATCATTTAAAGATTTGCTCCCTATATTTTTTGGATAGACTGGGGAGGATTTTGATTTGGAAGGTTTGAATTGACCATTTACTGCGATTTTGTACCCATTGGGTTCGGATTTGCCTTTACCTTTAGAGATACTGACCTGTTTTTGACTCAATGCTAGTTCATTATGCAATTGTGAATTGGATTTTTCAATAGTCACAGGTGTTGCGTTTTCAGTGGCAATTGAACTATGGTTGTCTAAAGGCTCTATATTCACAGAGTTATTTATGGCCACACTTTCATTATTTTCATCAAAGTTTTTTACAGCATTTGATTCAATTGAGCCTATGCCAGTTTTGAGTTTTACTTGAGCCAGTTTTGAGTTTTTAGAGTCATTTTTTAGAGCATTTAATCCAATCAAGGACGATTGTTTTTCAAAAACCACTGATTCGGTTTTTTGAGTAGAATTTCTGATAAAATAGTCATTTCCCCCTTTTTTCTTTATAATCCTTCTAGCATTCTGTTTGGGTGAATTAAATGACTCAGATGCAGTGTTATTAGGATTTGTCCCAACCCAATCTGCTGAAGATTTTTTATGATAAGCTGTTATGTTTTTTGAGGTATCAATGGAACCCACAGCCAATGAACTAGTGCCATTAAAATGATTCCGGCCTTTATATTGGAATAGGGCAATGATTGTACAGGTAAGGATGATTCCAGTGGCTAGGCCAAAAATAAATTTACCATTTCCTCCAATTGAATTTGGTTTAGAGTTTTCTTTTGCAAGACGATTCTGTATGCTATCCCATGATTGGTCATCAAGTTGGCTTTCATGATCAGCGAACCTATTTCTGTAGACATGTCCAATGTCTTCTTTATGCTCGTTTTGGCTCATGTTCAATAATTTTATTGTTTTTTTTCAATAAATTTTGAAGATATCTTTTGGCTTTATACAGCTGGGATTTTGAAGTTCCTTCAGCTATATCAAGCATTTGGGCAATTTCTTGATGTGAATACCCTTCCACTTCGTACATGTTAAAAATGATTCTGTACCCTTCAGGAAGTTTTTGGACTGCCGCCAGTAGTTCTTCTGTGGACAAATCATCAAATGCTTCTGCAGGTTTTCCTTCAAATTCAACATGGTCGTCAATGTTTTTGTGGTTGCTAAACCTTAGATTCTTTTTGTAATGATCAATTGCAGTATTGACCACGATTTTCCGAACCCAGGCATTGAACGAAAGGTCATACTGGTATTGTTCTATCCTTGAAAATATTTTCACAAAGGCTTCTTGAAAGATATCCTCTGCATCAAATATTGAATTGGAATATCTCAAACAAACACTTTTGAGTTTTGGTGCATAGTATTTGTACACCTTTTCCTGTGCGCTACGATCACCTTTTTTTAGTTTGTCAATATCTTCTTTTTGCAACATTTATGATAATGAACCCTTGTTCTAATCCAAATAAAATTGGAATAGAACAATTGACCTTGTTGCTTATAACTGCTAAGTGAACCCAAGCGTTGCCTGAAAGATAAAAAATATTTTTCTTTTCCTAAACCCATGATTATGGCTCATTTACCGACGAAAGTTCAATAAAGTGTCCCAACTTGTCTAAACCCCTTTTTAGATCCTTTTTAGAAATGTGAATGGTTTTAATAATTTGATCCACAGAATCCATTTCAGAGGCATTGACTAATCTTGGTTGAAAATGAGTCAATTCATTATTGCTTACTAATGGATATAACTTGATCTTATAAGTTATATGACTTTCATACTTGCTGAGATCCATCTTAGCGGCAAGACTATAATGGTGGATATTCTTTTTTTGATATCTTCCTGGCGAATTGAATACAAAATTCCCAATGCTGTAAATGATCGTTTTATTCTTGTACATCTCAAATTCTTGAAACATATGTGTGCCATGGCCTATGACCAAGTCTGCTCCTGCATCTATGAAGGCATGGGCAAATTTTGTTTGGTCTTTGCTTTTCCATCTATAATTTTCAAACCAGTGAGGATATACGATGATAAAGGCATCATTATGCTTTTCTTTGGCACGTTTGATTTGGTTTTTAGCCACATCAATAATCCAGCCATTGACACCTGGTTGTTTTGTTGTAGCATAGTAATTAAATTCTCTTGCATATTTATCATCATAAGGCATCCCAGCTAAAATTAAAATTTTTAAGGAGTCCTTGCCTATCGCCTCAAATATTTTTAACGGCTCTGCTGCTGTTTTGTCATTGATACCTGCTCCCCAATAAGAAATCTGATATCTAGTAAGGACGTTAAAAGTTTCCAATAAGCCTTCAACTCCAAAGTCCATTGCATGGTTGTTTGCCAAAGAAACTGCTTTAACATGGTTGCTTACAAGTTCTTTGGGTGTGTTTGTAGTATCCCCTTTATGCAATTTATATTTCCCTTTTCCTGATAGCGGACTCTTTGGGCATGTAGAAAGTGGGGTTTCTAAATTTCCTAGGATGATCTCTGACGAATTTGTCAACTCATTAAGCTTTTCAAAACTATAACTGTATCCCTTGGATTTTAATATATTTTCTGCTCCTTTTTTCTCTAATTTCTTTTGATAGCTTTCTCCAAAACTGATATCTCCTACAAATAAAATTTGTTTTTGGATCGACACAGAGGAGGTCTTGTTGGAGGTGATGGAATACAGTAGACTTGAGAGTAGCAAGATTGGAATAGCCAGTCGCCTAGGTGCAAAAAAATGATTTCTTTTTCTATTTTCCATAATTTTAATTTTACTTTAGTGTCGAAATTTTTCGGTTTATGTGACTTGGGTAACTGTCAACTCATCCTTTGGGTTGCTTGTATCATAAAAATTAAATTATTGAGAAATGAAAAAATTTGCGATTGCAATTCATGGTGGAGCGGGTACCATCCTAAAAAAAAATATGACTCCTGAGCTCGAAGAAGCATATCATAATAAGTTAAAAGAGAGTCTTGTAGCTGGATTCGATATCCTTAAAAAGGGAGGAACCAGTTTGGATGCCGTAGAAATTGCGATTCAGATTCTAGAGGACTCTCCTTTGTTCAATGCTGGTAAAGGATCTGTGTTTAATGCCTTGGGTGAACATGAAATGGATGCGGGCATAATGGATGGCAAGTCTTTAAAAGCTGGTGCGGTTGCGGGATTAAAAACGGTAAGAAATCCAATTAGTGCAGCAAGATTGGTCATGGAAAAAACTTCACATGTTTTGATGGTTGGTGAAGGGGCTGAGCATCTTGCCAAAGAACATTTTTTGAACTGTGAACAACCTCAATACTTCTTTGAGCAACATAGATGGGAACAATGGCAAAAAATAAAGGGTACTTCCGAACAAGCCCTTGACCACTCTAACTTTAATGATAAAAAATATGGGACTGTAGGTGCTGTGGCGATAGATGTACATGGTAATCTCTGTGCTGGATCTTCTACTGGTGGATTGACCAATAAAAGACCAGGTCGTGTAGGCGATTCCCCAGTGATTGGGGCAGGGACCTATGCAAACAATAAAACCTGTGCTGTGGCAGGAACGGGTGAAGGTGAATATTTTATGCGCAATGTGATAGCCTATGATGTGTCTGCTTTGATGGAATACAAAGGATTGAGTCTTGAGCAAGCCACTGAGGAGGTCATAATGCATAAATTGGTGGCCTTAGGGGGTAAAGGCGGTTTGATTGCAGTGGATGATCAAGCAAATATTTCATTAGTATTTAATACCAGAGGAATGTATAGGGGGGCCGTAACTCAGGATGGGATATTCAAAACTGATATTTACAAGTGATTATGGTTTTTTATCATGTGGAATTCACAAAGCAATATTTCAAATTGTAAATTAAAATATAAACCTAATTTAAATCTATATATTCTATTTATTGTCATTTTGTTATAATTAGCTATTATACAAGTGTTTGTGGTTATAGCTGCTCTCGGAATATGCAAATATTGCAAAAACATATCTAAATAATTCTAAAATATTTTTGCTCTTGGGCAACCGATTTATAAAACCTCCAGTTTACGGTAAAAATCAATAAAAGGTTTTAGTCTCTGAAATGAATTTTCGGTCGATCAAGATTCAAGGTTAAGAGCAAATATTTCAAGATTATCACAGTTCAATTTAAGGTTCTTATTGAGATTCCATGTCTGAAAATCATGGAAGCAGGATCGTCTTGTGCTTATTCAAAATATCAAATGCTAATATTAAATGTAAAATATCAAATGAAAAGAAAATCTCTAATAATTGCTTTTTTGTTTTTACAACTGAGCCTATGTGCTCAGTTTACACAACAATGGGTTTCCAAATATAATGGTCGAGGTGATTTCTCTGACGAATTCAAAGACATGGCCATTGACAAATCCGGAAACTTATATCTCTGTGGCTCTACTGTAAGGTTAGGAAATAATAAAGACTTGCTGGTTGTTAAATTAAGTCCTAAAGGAGATACTCTCTGGACAAATACCTATAATGGCAGTGGAAATGGAGCCGATGAAGGTCTTGCCATTACGATTGATAGTTTAGGGAATACCTTTGTGGCAGGTTATGAACGAGGGGCGAATGGGGGTGGAAAGAATTATATTACCATAAAGTATAACAGTCTAGGTGATACTGTTTGGACCAAAGTTTATAACTATTCTTCAAACGAAAATGAACAGGCAAACGCCATAGCAGTGGATCACAATGGCAATGTATATGTTACAGGCCAGAGTGACAGTGATCCTACTACCACCTCAAATGATGACTATGCAACAGTAAAATACAATGCTAATGGTGTATTACAATGGTCAAATAGATATGATGGCGCAGGGCATGCGCGAGATAGAGCCTATAAAGTTAAGGCAGATGCTGCTGGAAATGTCTATGTTACGGGAAGAAGCAATAATGGCACCAATGATGATTATGCAACTATTAAGTATAATTCAAGTGGAGTGCAGCAATGGCTAAAGCTTTATGACGGGGGACGTACTGATAGAGCGGTCGATTTAATTTTGGACCCTTCTGGCAATATTTATGTGACAGGAAGGAGTAGTAATGGTTCAAATCCTGATATTGTAACACTCAAATATAATTCATCAGGAACAGAACTTTGGTCATCAACCTATGATAGAATCGATTATGATGTTCCAACTGGGATTGCTTTAGATGGTTCAGGAAATGTGTATGTGATTGGACAAAGTGATGCAGATGCCTCACCGCTATACAATTATGATTATGTAACCATCAAATATAATTCATCAGGAGTGCAGTCATGGGCTACCTTATATACCAATTCCTCTGGAGATGATATTCCAACAGATTTGGAGGTAGACAAGACAGGGAATGTATATGTTACAGGCATGAGTGATATTGATGCCAGTGCTATTTTGAATTATAATTATTTGACAATTAAATACAATAGCCAAGGAGTGCAACAATGGCTAAAATCTTACAATGGATCTGCAAATTCTCAAGACCAAGCAAATGCAATGGTGCAAGATGCTGTTGGTAATGTTTATGTAGCTGGAAGGATTGAAACGGTCAACTCTCAAATGGATGGTGCTGTGCTGAGTTATAGTCCAACGGGAAGTCAAAATTGGCTTTATGGATATTCTGGGATGGGAGATAACAGTGATCAAGCCAATGCAATTGCCACCGATCCCCTTGGGAACATAATCGTTGTAGGCTATTCGGTGAATATTGGAACTGATAAGGATATGAGTGTTGTGAAGTTGAACAGTGCTGGGGATACACTTTGGTCCAAACAATTTACGGGTACATTTTCAGGTAGTAGCGATGAAGCTACAGCTGTGGGCGTGGATCAGTCCGGAAATGTGTATGTAACAGGGTATGTTGTAAATAGTTATGCTAGTAGCGACATCACAACCATCAAATTTGCACCTAATGGAGATACTCTTTGGGTCAGGAAATATGATTTTATTGGTGAATCAGACAGGGCCTATGCAATGGTGGTGGATGCGGCAGGTAATGTGTATGTGAGTGGCCGAAGCGATAGCGATCCCTCGATAAACACCAATTATGACATAGTTACCATAAAATACAATTCTGCGGGGGTTCAACAATGGGTAGCAAGGTTTGATGGAGTTTCCAAATTGGATGATTATGCAGTTGATCTAAAACAGGGAAGTTCTGGCAAATTGTATCTTACAGGAAGAAGTATGAATGCCAATAATGAAGATGTTGTGACATTGTCATATGATCTTTCAGGCAATTTACTTTGGAAAAACATATATGATGGGAGTAAAGGAGATGATAGGGGTGTGGCGCTAGCTGTAGACCCTAGTGATAATGTATTTATAACAGGGAGAACCTTCAATGGGGCCGATTTTGATTATTTTACTGCCTGCTATGGATCTGGAGGTGTCCAAAAATGGATGTCTGTGTATAATGGATTGGGACAAGGTGATGATAAAGCTACTGCCTTAGTCCTGGATCACAAAGGAAATATTTTAGTCACAGGACAAAGTGACGGTGACAATTCCAGTACAGTGGTCAATTATGACTATGCTACCCTTCAATATGATGGGAACGGAATACAAAAATGGGTTCAAACATTTAATGGAGACGCTGACGGGGATGATATTCCTTATTCCATTGCTATTGATGATTCCAGTCAAGTTTATATTGTTGGTCAAAGTGAACAAAACAATACTGGCCTAGATGTCGTGATACTGGCATATAGCAAAACAGGTACTGAACTAAGTAAAATAGCATATGACAATATACAAGATACAGAGAGCCCAATGGCTTCTTTATATTACAAAAATGCACTTTATGTTACAGGATTTACAAATGGTACAACATCAAATTCAGATTTCCTGACGCTTAAGTACAACTTTATTGTTTCAGAAATACAGGAACAAACTTTCAGTTCTGAAATGAACATATACCCTAATCCATTTAGTGAAGTCACAAGTTTAGAATTAAAATCAGAGGAGCCAGAGGATTTTTCTGTCGAAATGATCGACATGTCTGGCCGTTCATATGAACCAGATTTTACCAATACTGGCACAAGTCTTAAAATCTCAAGGGGAAATTTAAAGGCTGGAGTATATCTTCTTAAAGTGAATAGTGCTACACAATTGTATTACAGTGGGAAAATAATCATCAATTAATTAACAATATAATTTTGGACAATAAACATTAACGTTATGAAAAATCAAAAAATCAAAACCTCAATAAGCTGCAAAGGGATAGTGAATTATAGCATAGATAAACAAAAAGCAAAATTTTATGTTCCAAAAGCAGGTGATGTAGCTGTGTTTAAAGTTGAATCCATAGGTAAACATACAGCCATTCAGTCTGATTTACACAGAAACATGACCATTTTGCCTGGTGATCATATCATGGCAAGTTTCGGGAATAGATATGCAACTGAACAGTTCGAAGGTTATGTTCCAGAAGAATGCCTTCAGGAATTCCAAATATTAGGCATGGGAGGTGTTGTAGGGATTCTTAAGTCATGGAATAGCAGCCTCGATAAGATAGGCCCCACAATAATAAAAATTATAGGATATGTGGTAGATGACCAAGGAGAAGTCATTAATACCAAATATTACCACGAAAATGAAAAAGCTTTTATGCCTTCGTTAAATAGGGGCGCACAGATCATTCTTTCAATCGGTTCTTCGATGGATAGTGGAAAAACCACAACAGCTGGATTTTTATGTAGGGGAATTCAGAATTTAGGGAAAAAAGTAGCTTACATCAAACTTACTGGTACCGCTTATTCCAAAGATAGGGATTTTGTATTTGATTGTGGGGCGAACATTGTAGCTGACTTTTCGGATCTTGGATTTCCATCAACATATATGTGCGATAAGGAAGAGATCCTAAACCTATATCAAGGCTTGTTGTCAAAAGTGAACGTGCTGGAACCGGATTATATTGTCATAGAAATTGCGGATGGAATTTTTCAAAGAGAAACCAACTTTTTGCTTAATGACCCCACATTTATGTCTACTGTTGATGGTGTTGTGTTTTCATGTGGTGACAGTCTTAGTGCAATCCATGGTGTTCAGGTTTTAAAAGGCTTAGGTATCGTACCAAAAGCCCTTTGTGGGGTATTTACGATGAGTCCATTATTAATTGAGGAAGTACAATATAAGACTGAAATTCCGGTCTTTACCTTAGACCATTTGATAAGGGCTGAATATACTGAATTGATTGTGAATCTTCCTGTAAAATCTGCTTAGTGCCACAAGAAAGAACCTTAATTGTTGATTTTCTGAAAAATCATAAGTATGTGGTGACAGCACTACTTATGATTGGCTTGCTGAACAGTATCGTTACCGTATTGATATCTTTAAGTTTGGGCAAATATTATGAAATAGTATTTGGACATCATTCCAATCGAGGTAAAATACTTGACTATTTTCAAATTCCCTTTAAAAATAGCTTTTGGTATTTTATAGCCATGTTTTTCGTATTGATGGTGCTTCGAACCCTTCTTATATTTTTTGAAAAATATCTTTCCGGAATTATGGGTGAAATATTTTCGAAAAATCTTAGAAATCAATTGTTTTTACATCAATTATCAACCACTATGGAAGAACATGAAAAAAAACCAGTTGGCAAATATTTGTTGCGATATAGTGGGGATTTATCTAGCATTCAAAATTTATTGAACACAGGAATCTTGTTGTTTTCTTGCGATTTCATGTTTTTGAGTTTGATGCTTTGGGTGCTTTTATCCATTAATGTCACTTTAACATTGGTTCTTTTTTCGGGATTGTCAATCATGTTTGTATTGATTATGTTGACCACAAAATCCTATGGAACAGCCGTACAAAATAGACGAGATCAACTATCAGGAAACCTAGCATTTGTTCATTCCAGACTTTCTACTTTGATAAGTATTAAGATATTTAATAAAGAATCAATTGAATATTCAAAGTATGAAAAGCGTTCCCAAAAATTGTATTGTGCTGGAAAACGCTATCAATTCATTAAGAGTTTGGTGAATGCGGGAATTCCACTTTCAATCTATATGTTTTTGGCCTTTTTTCTCGGTTATATTTATATGATAAAAACCAATGGAGGTAGTGTGGCAGCAAGCACATTGCTCACCTATGTCATTTTGTTGCTAAGTACCATGCCAGTCTTGAAAAGAATGTTCAAAATAAATATGGTTTGGAAAGCAGGAAAAGTTTCGTTTCAAAAATATTTAAGGGTTCTCAATACGGTGTCTGAAAGGCCAGAAAATATAATTATTGAAAAAAGAACAGCCCAGAGCATCGTTTTTGATAAGGTAAGTTTTTCTTACTCAGATAATTTGCCACTTCTTAAAGATGTTTCGTTCTCAATCCCAGAACGAAGTATGGTGAGAATTTATTCTAATCATGGTAAAGGTAAAAGTACGGTCTTTAAATTGATTTTAGGCATTTATTCACCCCAGGCTGGAGAAATTTTCTTAGGTCAACAAAGTATTGAGAAAATATCGCCTCAACAATTGAGAAGGCAAATAACATTGATTTCAAAAGATATTCCCCTTGTAGGAGACACAATATTTGAGGCAATATCATATAGTAGGAAAATCGAAAAAAGGAAATCGGCTTTAGAAATATTAAAACTACTTCAGTTTCACAAACTAGGTATAGAGGAGATTGACCTTAACTACAAGATTGGCGAAAATGCTAAGAACCTTTCAGCTTCCCAGTTAAAACTTTTAACTATAGCCAGAGCTTTATTAACGAGTAAAAAAATCATTTTGCTGGATGAGCCTTTCATAGGGTTAGCTCCAGAGATCAAAAATCATCTTTGTGCCTATTTTAATTCTTTGAAAAGGACTCATACCTTACTCTTCATCGACCAAACCATGGAAACAAATTTGGAAATAGATCAAAATATTTACATCCAATCATAAATTTATTAATCAAATGAAAAAAACAGTAATTGTAGCAATAGTAGTTATATCAGTTGTTTTTGCTTGCAAAAAAGAACCTGGGCCTGGTGGCAATGCCTCAATTTTAGGTAATGTTAATGTAAGAGACTATAATAGTTCATTTTCAACTCTAATTTCCACTTACAAAGGAAGCGATGAATATGTATATCTTATCTATGGAAATAATATTTCCTATGGTCAAAGGATCAAAACAAATTATGATGGCGCTTTTGAGTTTAAATACCTAAGGACAGGGAAATATATGGTTTATGTCTATTCTAAAGATTCTACTCTTAAAGCCCCAAATGGAAAGGTAACGGTATTGAAGGAAGTGGAAATTCATCACAAAAATGAAAAATACGATGTTGGTACTTTAACAATATTCAAATGAGAAATATTAATCAAATTTCGAAACAAAGCCCATTAGTATTGATGATTCCCATATTTGTAATGGGAATGATTTTCAGGACTAATGCACAAGTAAATGATGCCGCAGTTTGGACGAGTATTGGCTTAAAAAAAAGTATATCAAAACGTACATCCATTGATCTTACTCAACAATTCAGATTCTATGAAAATGTAACAGAACTCGGATTTTTTAATACTGAAATGGGAGTGAATTATAAAATTTATAAAAACATAGTAGTCTCACCCAACTATCGATATATACATAGTAGAAGGCTTGATAATACTTATGCTGTAAAACATCGATTTTTTATAGATTTGAGTATTTCTAAAAGTAGGAAAAAATTGGGTTTTACTTACCGAACAAGATTCCAATCCCAATATAGTGGTGGTATTACCAAGGAATTGGGTACTAAACCTCAGAATGTAAGTCGAAATCAAATCACAATAAAATATAAGTTAAACAAAAAAATAGCTCCTTATATCGCTCAAGATTTGTATTTTACACTTAACGGAAGTAAAATACATCAGTTTTCTACCTCTCTTTCATATATTGGTATAAATATAAAGGCTCAAAAAAAGCTGAACTTTAATTTCTACTATTTAATACAAGCACAATTGAATAAGAAAAATCCAAGACGAGATTTTGTTTCAGGAGCAAGTGTTACATATTCTCTTTAGTTTCATAAATCAAAAAGCCGTTTAATAGAATTGGAAAGTTTACTCCTGAATCATTTACAAATATCGAAGTAGCATAAGTATAGTTTAACATCGTTTTTGGGGTTAGTTTTATCTTTCAAAGATGTACTTGTTTAAACATCTATCAGGCAGATAACCTCCTTAAAAAGAGCAAGATCACTAATCAGAAGGTTCGACTTTTGACTACTTAGGTCTACTCGGTCAAAACAAGCAAATAAAAAAGGCCTCAAATCGTATGATTTGAGGCCTTTTTCGTTCGAGTCCCATTAGGTAGATTTTGGCTCATAATCCGACTAAACTATTGATACTAAAATATTTAGGTGGTTCGATCGTCCCTTTGGGTTGGTTGGTTTTTTCATTAATCAATACATCTGCTACGTGGTGCATAATATATAAAACATACACCTAGTATTACCAAAAACACACCTATGATGTCATATCTGTCTGGTAAGAAATTGTCAAACTTATAGGCCCAAAGCAATGATAATAATATAAAAAAACCACCATAAGCCGCATAGACCCTTGCAAAGCTTGAAGCTTGCCATGTCGCAACGACACCATATAAGGCAAGTACAATCCCTCCTAAAATGCCGTACCAAGCGGGCTTGCCCTCCCTAAGCCACAGCCATACCAGATAGCCCCCGCCAATCTCACAGAATCCAGCAAGAATGAAAATGGAAATTGATTTAAAAAGAGTCACCATAGTGCCAATCTAATTAATTATAGGCTGAAGTTCAATTTTTTAGGAATCCAGCTTCAATAAAGCCCTTTGCCAGTTCCTGTTTGATCCCCTGGGAACCATACATCTGTAGATGTGTCGCTTTTTCATGGGGCTCAAACAACAGACCAAAACTAAATGAAGAGCAGCATCCTCTTTCAAAGTTGATGAACTCCAAGAGCTCCTTTGAGAATTCTTTCGGTTGGTTTTCAAATATCAGGTCATAACCAGTCTCAAGCTCCACTACCTTGGAGATCTTCTTGGCAATAGTCGCTTGCAGGAAGCCTTTCCTTGCTATCATTTGGCCTTCCGAAAGGTTACAGGAAGGTACCACGGACTTAAGTTGGGACCCATCAGTGGTGTCTACATGGTTTTTATGATTTGCGGTACAGCCGACATCGCAGGCATTTTTACCACAATTCCCACAGAGACCAAATTCCTCCGCCCTAAATGGCTCTATCTTGACGACCCAAATGGTCAGGGACGCCAATACGATCAGACCGAAAGCGATGAGAACGAATTTACTTTCCATGAGTAAAAGCTTAACGGTTTGGATTTGAGGAACAGTTTCGATCGCAGGAACTTTTTCCGCATTTTGAGCATGCTGATTTTTGGGATGTGCTATCCGTACTACAGGATTTAGAACCGCAACAATTGCTGATGGCGTTACAGGATGAAAGATTGAGAAGGAACATAAGTCCCAGGCCTAATGATACTTTTGAAAGTGCTTTTGTCATGATGATATGCTTTTATGATTTATATTTGCAAAGTTAAACCATGGAGTATAGTCTATGGTCAATAGCAAGGACTGAAAATATTTTTCAATATGCTTATAGGTGAGTTGTCGGAGCGCTCTGGCTTGTCCAGAGACACCATCAGGTTTTATGAAAAGCAGGGCCTCATCAGTGTGGGAAAAAAGGAAAGGAGGTTCAACAACTACAAAGAATATTCTGAGGAAACACTCAAAAGACTTCTTTCCGTAAAGCTAATGAAAGGCTTTGGGTTTACCCTCAATGAGGCGGTGGAACTTTTGGACATGATAGACATGAACGAAGCCACCTGCAAAAACGTGGCTCACAAGATAGAAGTGAAGGTCAAGCTTCTGGACGACAAAATCAGGGAACTGGTGGGGATCAGAAATCAGCTCCTTAATGGTCTCAAAAGCTGTCAAGGTGTATCCTGTGATCCCGCTAATCCAGAGGACAACTGCCCAATTATTGTTGTGGCAAAGTAATGGGCTACATGTACCTGTTTAAACATCTATCAGACAGTTAACATCCTTAAAAAGAGCTAGATCACTGATCAGAAGGTTCGACTTTTGATTACTTAGGTCTACAAATGTAAAAGCTACGAAATTTCGTAGCTTTTTTTGTTTATTATTGGTTGAGAAATTTAAAATAGATTTATATCCCTTTTGTTCCCATAGTTTTAACTTGAGTTATCCAAGTATTTATTTGTTCTTGTTTTGCATTTTTAACAATTCCAATATATGTTACTTTTACAGGTTTGATGCCACAAAATTCAAGGGTTGATTTTTTTAATTGGTTCACACTTGGTTTTCCGTATATAAGCCAATAGTACCAACTTGGTTGGTCTAAAGTTGTAATTATTCGAGCAGTTTTGCCTTTTAATAGTTTATCCCACCAAACAGAGTTCTCTTTGTATTTAAATGCAAAACCAGGTAGTAATATTCTGTCTAAAAATCCTTTGAATAGTGCGGGTATGCCGCCCCACCACACAGGATGAACGAATACCAAATGGTCTGCCCAAGAAATATATTCTTGAGCTTTTTGCAAATCTGGTTCTAATTCTGTTTTCTTTTCATATCCAGATGCTAAATTAGGGTTAAAGACCAGGTCTGAAATAAATAATTCTTTTACAGCAAACCCCGATTCATTTGCACCTTTTAGGTAACTTAATGTTAATTCATGATTGAGTGATGTAGGTGATGGATGCCCACAAATTACTAATATTTTTTTCATATTGTTTTTTAGGCAAGTTTCTAATTTATTTGGTTATGTGGTAGGACATTTGTCCGAAAGTGAAATTTCTTTTCTTATTCTGCTAAAGTGTCTCGTGGTGATGCCTAAGTAAGATGAAATGTACTGAACAGGTATGTTTAGAACAAATTCAGGATGTTTTTTAAAAAGCATTAAATATCGATCTTTTGCAGAAACGTTTTGGAGCTGTACAATTCTGTTTTCTAATTCAATATACTGCATTTCAGCCATATCTTTTTGGAATCGGAGCCAATTTGTGTTTTTCTGGGCAAGTGTTTCAAGTTCGTTTTTATGGAAAGAGAAACATTGAATGTCTGTTAAGCATTCCATATTTTCATGGTTGGGGATGCCTAATATGTATGAAGAATAAGCTGTTATGAAATTTTCTGGAAATGTAATACAATAAGTATTAGTTTCTCCCTTATAGGTGTTATAAAAAGATCTTACAATGCCTTTAGTAATGAAATATATTTTATCACATGCTTTACCTTGTGTGATTAAAAGATCTCCAGAGTTTTTAATCTCAAAAGTGGCGAGGTTTAAAAATTCTTTTTTGTCAGTGTCAGTTAGATATGTAAATGAGTTTAAATATTGAATAAGAGAGGTCATTTGGAAATAGAATTGTTACATACAAATTACGCGTTAGGATATTATACCTCCAAATTTTACTTAAATAAAAATTGAAGCGAATTATTTATATAAATAATTTACACGACAACATTTATTGTAAGATTGTTAATAGTTATAAGACTTGAGTTGGTATTGTAAATTCATAATCAAGTATAGTTCATTTTGAGACTATTTTTAAGAGATTTATATCTTACATATTATTAAATAGAAAATAGATTAGGTTAAAATATTTATTATTTTTGTACATAAAACTTTTTAAGTTATGAAATTAAAATTAATATTTTTAGCCTTATTTACTTCATTTGTAGCCTTTACACAAAACTCAAGGTTCTTGTCTCAACTAAATTCTGCATCACTTTCATACAAGGATAGTATTATGTTGGTTTTGCCTAAGGGTTTAAATTATAGTTTAAGTGTATTGAATTCTAAAAATGAAGAGATTTCCTATGATATACTTAGTGAAGATTTTGTTACTCGGATAAGTGATACTTTAGTTTCTGTTTCTATTTCTAAGCTTTTTGTTTGTTCAGAACCAGAGATTTCACTTCGTCTTTTGAATTCAGAAAATTCTGTAACTGATTCCTTACATGTAAGTTTCATAGAAGGTCCTATATTTATGAAATTACGAAATATTCAATATTTAAATGCTTCAGATTCATACTCAAATGACTTGGAAATATTGTCTTCAGTTTCAAATAGTATTGCTTTTCCGTCTTTGGGGGTAAGTTTCGAAATTGATACAAAAATATCAGATAGTACCGATCTAAATGTAATGACTAATACAATATCGGGTACAAATCTTCAACCCAAAGTGTCAATTTCTAACAAAAAACTCATTTGTTACAGTCAGGCCAATTCTGATAAATATGCGGTTGATAATTTAAAAATTAATTTTGAAATAATAAATACCTATGCTGGTTGCAATGTTAAGATTGATACAACTTTTGACTTAAATCAACATTTTGAAGTTTCAGGAATATCAATTTCTTCTATTAATTTAGTGCCTCCAGTTAATCCTACAGAACATTATTCAAGATGGAAATCAATACCATATCTAGAGGTTCAGCTAAATGACGAATCAGAAATCAAAAATGACGTTAGTCATTATGTTGTAGAATTTACAACAGATTCTACATTATTAGTGCCCAATCATGCTTTTAATACAGTTGTTAATATAGAATCATTTGGTGGATTAAACGAACAAGGTGATTCTGTTAAATTTTTATATCCTTCTGGCGTTAAAGTTGTTAAAGGTTTAGGGTGGGATAATTTGTATCCTTTACAAGACCCTGTAATGGGTTCATCGCTTTTTCCGTCTTTTTATAGAGTGATCATTCCAAAGGATTCCATGTCTTTTATTATGAATGAGTTCTTGATGTCATGTAAAGAATATTACATGAAAGTTTCTGCTGTAACTCCAAATGGAATTTATTACTCTTCTAATTCTGTAAAAAAATTCAATAGCTATTCTTATGCTAAATTGGTAAAATATAACAACATAAGTTTATTTGAAACTTCTGGTGATACTTTGCTAATATACAACTCCAAAGGGATAGATAATTCGGTACAAGTTTATCCTCCATATTATGAATATCACATGAAACCTAGTTTGAGTATTTTTGGAAAAAATAAAATCAAGGTAGTTAAAAATGATATTTCAGATGGTTATCCAGCAATATATAATTTTACTAAAGACGACTTAGCTTCTTCAAACTTATATCAACTCAAAATACAACCAGATAATTATCTGGCAAGTTGTTCTTCATGGTCTGATAGTATGTATATAAAGCCTATTAACTTTGGTATTTATTACAATACTGAGGTAAATGGACAAAAAGCTTATTTTGATTTATCATTAATTAAAAAAGATGATTTTGGAGTTTTTGTATTGTCAGATAATGATGGAAATATCCTGTTGACTGATACAATTATTGGTGATCGTCAACTTGTTTATACTTTTAAAGACACTGGGAATTACAAGATTTATATAGAATATCAAAGTTTAAAGTATAAAACCAAAGGCTTGGTGCAAAAAGGTAATATTTTGGAAACTAATACTTTGGAAGCGTATTTTAATTATCAAAATATTTTTTTTGATGAAATAAAAATAACAGAAAAATTTTCAGATTGTGGTTTATCTTTTAGTTCTAAAGAAAATCTTGATGGAACTTTTACATTTGAAGCTATTACATCGAAAAGTGATACTGTTGGTAATATAAAATGGTTGTTTCCTGATGGAGCTTCATTAGGAAACGTAGTAACAAAAGAGCTTTTTTATGGTTGGAATACCGTTACTATTTCTTATGTGAATTCAGAAACGTGTAAGCAAAGTTATACTTCAATGGTTTATAGAGCAAACAAATTGCCTTGTACTAACAAAATTGTCGTTTCGAATATTTCAAACAAATATATATTTGAAGCTATTACAGTAAAGGATTCTGCATTCGGAAGTTATATTTGGTATTCAGGAACTCAAAAAGAATTACTAGGAACAGGTAAAGTTTTAAATTATGTATTTCCTGCCGAAACCCAAAAATTATGGATTTATTGTGAGTTTCAAGAGTTTGGAGGAGTATGTGAGAGTGTTGATAGTATACAAATATCAGTGAATGAAGCGTCATACTCTTCTTATAATTTGTTAGGTAAAGTAAATTATGAAATTGCAAATAATCAGCCAATAAAGTTTAATGTAGTTTTACAAAATGCTAATATATTAGACGTTAACTCAGAAAGTCAAAATGTATACACAACTAAAACAGATGAGCAAGGAAACTTTGAGTTTAAAAATCTTTTTCCAGAAAGTACTTATTACCTATTGGTAAGTGCAGATAGTTCTGATTTTTCCAATACGTATTATGAATCAACTTTAAGTTTTGATAAAGCGAAAACTATTTTTATGAATCAAGATCAATTCATAAATATTAACCCTATTTCTCTTGTTCAAAATAGTGATTCTTTAAATACAACTTGGGATTCTGGTGATGCTTCTATAGAGGGTGTTGTAAGTTATACTTCAATACTCAATAATGTAAGAGTAGCTCAGAATAGTTTAAGTCAACCATTAATTGGTGCAATTGTAGAGCTATATGACTCAAAAGGTAATTTGTTGACTAGAACAATAAGTGGATTAGATGGAACCTATAAGTTCTCGAATCTAAAGGAAGGGACGTATGAAGTGAAAACTATGGCTATTGGTTCTTCTAATGTAATTAGTAAAACAGTTGTGACTAATGAATCTAAAAATCCATTTATTGTTAGTAATATAGAGTTTGCTCCTAGAATTGTTACAATCATAAATGTAAATGAAAAATTTAAAGATAATTTAAGTACCTGGTCAAGTTTTCCCAATCCAGTAAATACTCAATTAACCATTGTAGGATTTGATGGGCTTAATACTTATACAACTTCTCTTTTTGATAGTCAAGGGAGATTAGTAAAGTCTTGGGATGTTTCAGAAACTTCTACTCAACTATTAACAGGTGAGCTTCCTGTGGGTATTTATTTTGTTAGGATATTAAATGGATATCAAAACAAAGTGTTATCGTTCGTGAAAGAGTAATAGTTGAAAGAGTATATTAAATTAAAAATTTTAAAATACTTCTATTGTTTATGATTAGGTTTATAAAATATTATTGTTCCAAAAATTCTTTTTTGGAACAATTTTTTTTCACTGTTTTGTTTGTTTTTTTAATTTTTTGCCTTTTGGTTTTGGGTAGTCAAGACAAGAAAGTAGTTAAAACTGAAAGTGATACAATATTGGATTCAGCTATAGCATTAACTAGGTATGAATACTCTAAAAATAATAGAGATTTAGAGAAAATTATAGCATATAATAATGGTGATACAGTTTTTATAAATACTTTTAAAAAAATATCAGACTCATCTAAAATTTCGTTCCTAAACTCTTACTATTCAGGTTCTGAGCACTTAGAATATATAGATAGTATAGTAAAAAAGAAAGATACTTTGTTGATATACAGAAACAGTTTTGATGGCGATGGTGTATATGTTCACAAATATACGTTTACATATATATTTAAAAAGGATTCAATAAGGGAATTTTATCAGAATTTTTATTCTAATTATTCACATAAAACAATAAACTATTATGAGAAAAACTTACTATCATCCAAGGTTTTTGATGATAGTAATAGATATTCATATGTATGTAAACAGATAAGTGAAAACGTTTATGAACGAAATCTTGATTACAACTTTAGAGAAATAACTTTGGTTGATAAAAATAATAACATTACCCAAATTGATATATTTGTCAATAATAAAAAAGCAATTCGTATCGAATACGAATATGATTCTAAAGATTCAATATTAAAATCTCAGAAAACTACATTTTATATAGCTATAGATGCTCATTCATATTTTTTTGGACGGTATAACGTTTATAATCCCTTGATTCCCTTAATGGGTATTAAAAACAAAAAAGAGTATGGGTATTATGTTTACCAAAATTTGATACGTGGTTAGTTTGAAATTTGAGGGTAGTAGAGCATATATTTGTTCTTGCTGAAACTCCAACTTGGGTTTTGAAATACTAAAATTTAATAATTAATATAAATCTTAATAACAGAAATATGTCAGATCAAAATAGATTAGAAAGACTAGAAGATTCACTTTTTCAAGAATGGAATATGGAATCTTTTGGGTTTAAAGAAGATCAATTTACAGATGAAGAATCTACTTTTACTATTTATCAAGATGAAAGAAAATTTCATGGATACAAAACCAATTCTTCAAGACTCGTATTGGTATCAAACAATAAAGTAAAAATAGGGAAACCGGATCAAGATTTTGAATTTATAGGATGTGCTTGGTATGGACCTAACATGCGGATTGCTAAATTTCCTAGCCCAATTACAAGTTATGAATTAGCCAAAGAAACAGCAGAGAAGATGTTATTATAATTTTTATTAACAAATAACAAATAATTGTCTTATAGGTTAGTATTCCTGATTTGGGAAACTAGATGTACTTGTAAAATATGGTTCAATAAACTTCATTATAAAGTATAATTTGGGTACAAATTCATAAAGTTATATCTTGCAAAAAATATAGATTATGCCTGTAAGTCCTGAAGCCGTTCTTGCTGATATTCAAAAAAATATTTTTGCTCCTGTATATTTTTTACAAGGAGAAGAGTCTTTTTTTATTGATCAAATATGCGATTACATAGAATCAAAAGCCTTGCAGGAGCATGAAAAAAGTTTTAATCAGTTAGTTGTTTACGGAAAAGACACAGACTTAAATGTGGTCATGGCAAACGCAAAGAAGTTTCCTATGATGTCTGATAAACAGGTTGTAATTGTTAAAGAAGCTCAGGAACTAAAAGATTTAAGCAAAGATATAGATAAGCATCCGCCATTAAAGGCATTTAATGCCTATCTGAGTAATCCATTACCATCCACAATCTTAGTTTTTTGCTACAAATACGGCAAACTAGATGCACGAAAAACTTTAAGTAAAAATATAGATAAATTTGCAGTTAATGTAGAGTCTAAAAAGCTATATGATAATCAGTTGCCTGATTTTGTAAAAAAATACGTTGCTCAAATAAATAGAAAAATTACCGATAAAGCAGTTTTTATTTTATGTGAATTTGTGGGTAATAATTTGAGTAGACTGTCTAATGAAATTAATAAAATATTTGTCAACTTAAAACCAGACGAAATACTGACAGATGAGCACGTGCTTAAGTTTGTGGGAATCAGTAAAGAATATAATATTTTTGAACTTCAAAAAGCACTGTCTAGTAAGCAGGCGTTAGCGTGTTTTAAAATTGCACAGTTTTTGGCAAGAGATAAAGAGAGTAGTATCATTCAAGGAATCAGTCAATTATATAAATATTTTCAGAAAGTACTGATGGTGAAAACCGTAAAAGCTAACTCTAGAAACGAACTTGCAGCTTTGATTGGTGTAAATGCATTTTTTTTAAATGATTACGAGTTGGCGTCGAGGAATTACAGTTTGCAAAAACTTTTTGAAATTATAGAATATATTAAAATTGCGGATTTACAAAGCAAAGGAGTTAATTCTGGAAATATGGATGAGGAACAAATTTATAAAGAGCTGGTATATAGGATATTAAGATAGTTTTCTGTTATATATATAGTTTTCGAATATAATTTTAAACCAAGCCGTATAATTTTTTTCGTTTTCGAGTAGATCTTTTTTTATAAATTCTACATCAAAAAATTGCACTTCATTTACTTCTTCTGGGTTAAATTGGAAATCTACTAAATCTGTAGTTCCTAAAAACACATGATCAAGTTCATGTTCATAAAGTTGATTGTCAAATTGTACTTTATATATAAATGTGTGAGAAAACGTTAAATCACAATCGAAGCCCATTTCTTCTTTAAGTCTTCTATGAGCTGCTTGTAGAGTACTTTCTCCTTTTCTAGGATGGCTACAGCAAGTGTTTGTCCATAAGCCTGGAGAGTGGTATTTAGATAAGGCACGCTTTTGAAGAAGCATTTGGCCTTGGTTGTTAAATACTAAAACAGAAAACGCACGGTGTAAAAGCCCTTTTTCGTGAGCTTCTATTTTTTCCATAAGACCAATTTCTTGATCTAGTTTATCTACTAAAATCACGTATTCCATCTGCACAAAGATATTACAAAAAAAAACTCCTGCAAGTTATTGCAGGAGCATTCGAATTAAAAAAAGCAATATTTATACTTTATAACTATTACACTTTCTTTACATTCACGGCGTTTTCGCCTTTTTTACCTTGACTAACTTCGTAAGAAACGGTATCGTTTTCTTTTACTTTGTCAACCAAGCCAGTAATGTGAACAAACACTTCATTACCAGAGGCATTGTCTTTAATGAAACCATAACCTTTTTGTTCATTAAAGAACTTAATTGTACCAATATTCATAAAAAATTTATTATTACCATAAAAGTATATATAATACTTCAGATTTACAAACTATGCTTGTTAAAAAATATTAATAACTCATTTACTTACAAGATTTAACAATAAATGACTCAATAGTTTTTTTGATTGCTACGTTATCACACACAAAATTATTGACAAATATACAAATGGTATATTCTTGGCCATGTTGGTTTTTATAGTTTCCAAAATAACTACTTATGCCGTCTAGATTTCCACTTTTTCCTTTAAAATTGTTTTCGAGTGACGTGTTTTTGCCAAAATTTTTAAGAGTACCAACACTGCCACTGGTAGACCATGATAGTAAAAATGTTGCATACCATTTATATTTTTGAAGAGCATACATATAGGAGGTCATAAAATGTGGGCTAGTAACATTTGCGGGTGAAATACCTGAGCCGTCCCACATATTTAGTAGCTTGGGATCTAAGTTGAGGGTAGTAATAAAATTTTTAACAGCCTTAATTCCGTTTTCTGTGCTGTAGGCCCCAAAATGTTTAAAACCAGTAGCTCTTAGAATAGCTTCTGCATACAAGTTGATACTATATTGGTTGGTTTCTTTTATAATATTTTTAAGCGAAGGAGACTTGTGTGACCAAATTTCCTGTGTTGCATTTGTTTTTTCAAAACTTTCTTTTGTTTGTCCTATATAATCTATTTTACAGTTCTTTAGAACATCTTTTAAGATGTCTGTAAAATATGCTGGGGGGTAGGGGTGTGCTGTTTTTATAGTATAATTGTCATTGGATGGGGGTAAAGTGCCTTTTATGCTCAAATGGTTACTGTAGGGAGCCATATAAGCAAATGCTTCATCTTTAGTGCCATTTGTTATAACTTGGTTATCAATGATCAAATGAGGAATGTTGGGTTTTATTTGGACAATTTCTGTAGGATAATTTAATGTATTTTCTCTTTTAAAGGTTACATACATAAGATTTTCATCAAAATTTATGGGCCAAACTGCTCCGCTGAAATAGTTTCCCATGTCTTGCCAATATGTTTTGGGAGCAATAATGCTTGGATCAAATTCTGAAAAATCTATTACAATATCACCAGTAATTTTTTTAATATTTAGTTTTTTGAAAGCAATTGCTAGTTCAGTTTTTATAGAGCCTGTACTTTCATTATATCTGCTACTACCAAGTGTAGGATCTCCGCTACCTTTTATGATGAGGTTGCCTGTTAATACACTATCTTTAATTTCTCCAGTATGAAAAATTTTTGTTTCAAATTTATATTCTTCTCCTAATATCTCTAAAGCCGCCGAAGTGGTTATTAATTTTAAAGTTGATGCGGTAGAAAACCATTTTGTCGCATTTTTTTCAAATACTAACTTATTCGTTTTGGTTTCTACGATACTTACACCTATGTGTGCATGTTGTAAACACGTAGTTTGAAAAGTATTATTAAAATCTGTAGAAAGATTTTTTTGAGCAACAATTGGGCTCAGAAATATCAAAAAAACAGATAATTGTAGTTTTAACAAATTCATAATACTAAAATTATGATTTTTTTTTCAATATGTGAACTATTTGAATTAATTTCGAGTTAAATAAATGTTGTAACACATAAAATAAAAATAAAAATGAAAAAATTAATTTTCTCTTTAGCGTCATTAGTAGCATTGGCTTCAAACGCACAAACTGGTTGGTCTCTAGACAAATCTCACACTAAAGTAGGTTTTGCAGTTTCTCACTTAATGCTTTCTGAAACGGAAGGTTCATTTAAAAAATACGATGCAACTATCGACTCTAAAACAGAAACAGATTTTTCTGATGCAAAAGTTAAATTAACTATAGATGCATCTACGATCAACACTGATGACGAAAACAGAGATAATCACCTTAAAGGTGCTGATTTTTTTGATGTAGCTAAATTCCCAACTATTTCTTTTGAGAGCTCGTCTTTCAAAAAAGTAAAAGGTAACGAGTATAAAGTTACTGGTAACTTAACTATGCACGGTGTTACAAAACCAGTAGTTCTTACTGTGATTTACAAAGGTAACGGTGTGCATCCGTACAACAAGAAAACAGTTTCTGGTTTCAAATTTTCTTCTGCTATCAAAAGAACAGATTTTGGTATAGCTACTACAACTCCTTCATCTGTAGTGGGTGATGAAGTAACTATTTCAGGAAGTATGGAATTCTTCAAAAACTAATTAATCATTTATATCTAACACACATATAAAAAGGGGCTTTTGCCCCTTTTTTGTTTAACAGTTATGCTTAATTTTTAAATATTTCCACAATTAATAGTTAATTTTGGAAATGGAATTTATCACCCGTAACCAAACCAAATTTGTAAAAACTTTACAAACCAAAAAAAATAGACAACAAGAACGTTTGTTTATTGTAGAAGGTGGCAAAAGTGTATTAGAAATGCTCAATTCTGATTTTGAAGTGCATACTTTGTTTGCGACAGATCAATTTCTGAATTCATTCAATTACAAAAAATATCAAAATCTACATATTGTTTTGTGCGAAGAAAAAGACTTGGTGGCTATGGGTACTTTTGATTCTAACAATGCAGCATTGTTGGTCTTGAAATTTAAAGACCAAAATTTTGCACACGTAGATGGGCTCACACTTGTGCTAGACCACATAGCCGACCCAGGCAATTTGGGTACATTAATTCGCACGGCAGACTGGTTTGGAGTGAAACAAATTGTATGTTCTCCCGACACAGTAGATATGTACAGTGCTAAGGTTGCCAATTCTACCATGGGTTCTCTGGCTAGAGTACCAATATTTTATATGAATCTAGAAGATTTTTTCGCTAAAAATACGAAGAAAGTATATGGGGCTTTTTTAGGTGGTAAAATATTATCTCAAACAAAATTGGAAGAAAATGCCGTTTTGGTTATAGGAAATGAAGCCAAGGGTATCAGTGTGACTGTTGAAGATTTTGTAGAAGAAAAAATAACCATATCTGGAGCGGGGAACACTGAATCATTGAATGCTTCTGTAGCAGGAGCAATTTGTTTGTACGAATTTTTTAGATAATTTTTTGTATTATAATTTTGATTTTAAAAAATGCACTGTAACTTTGCAATACAAAGTACTTTATATGGATAAGCATTTAGACGACTTAAAACACATCAGAGGTATCATGGAGCGAAGTACCAAGTTTCTTTCTCTAAGTGGTTACTCTGGTATTTTTGCGGGTTTGGTAGCTACAGTGGGAGGAATCATACAGCTTATGTATATGAAAAAAGAAAAAGTTGTGCTCGATTTATTCAACCAGTATGATACTGATGGTCTGCACCAACTAAATAGTTTTTTGAAATTTACTTTTATTAATTTTTCTGTTATATTAAGTTTGGCTTTGTTGGGGGCATTTTATTTTACTTATGCCAAAGCACGTAAAAGTAACAAACCTCTTTTTGATTCTACCACATATAGATTAGCACTCAATTTTGGTTTTCCACTGGTGTGTGGAGGCCTATTGGTTTTATATTTGTTTTCTAAAGGTTTTATAGGGTTTTTAGCACCCATTTCACTTATTTTTTACGGCATTTCTATTTTCAATGCCTCTAATTTTACGTATTCTGACACCAGATATTTGGGAGTTGTGCTTACAATACTAGGTTTTGTAAATTTGTTATTCATAGGTTTTGGAATATATTTTTGGATTTTAGGCTTTGGAATAGCTCATATTTTTTACGGGTTCTGGATGTACTTTAAATATGAAAAATAAAATTTCAAGTCTATGAAAAATATTATTGGACATATAAATAAAGCATTTGAGAGCCGAATACGGCTGGGTATTATGTCTGTTTTGATGGTGAGAGAACAAGTGGATTTTTCTGAACTTAAAGAAATATTAGAACTAACAGACGGTAACTTATCTAGTCATATTTCTGCATTAGAAAAACTAGAATATCTTTCTGTGAACAAATCATTTGTGGGGAAAAAACCAAAAACTACCTATCAAATCACTGCTATAGGCAAACATGAATTCGGGTTACATTTACAAGCATTAGAAAATTTAATAAAAAAAGACTTTTAATTTTTTTTAAACTTATACTTTGTATTACAAAGTACTTTATATTTTATGAAAACAAAAATTACACTTTGGGTAGTATGGACGGGAGTGTTCATGTACCTTTTTATGAATGAGGCAATAGGGCTAAACTTCATTGTTTTTCAGTTCATTAGTTTAGTACTTGTTCTTATTTTGAATAGGAAATTATGGCAAAATTCTTTGCTCATCCCACTTACTGTGTGGGTTATGGCTGTGTTTTCAGCATTAGTATGGGGTGGATTTTTTAGTTGGTTTGCAGTTTTGGTTGTGTTTGTATATTTGATTTCTGCGATTTCTGGAGCAAGTTTCTCGTCGGTGTATTACTATCTCTTATTGCCCTTTATGAGTTTACCCGAAAAAGGTTCTTACTTAAAACAAGCCTGTTCGCAAGATTCTAAACCTAAATCTAGAAAGTTTGGTTTTGAATTTTACATCATCCCAATAGTCACTCTCATAGTTTTTTATATTCTTTATACAAAAGCATTATCAGGATTTGAGTATGTAAACAATGAAATAGGGAAGAGTATAGAATTGTTTTTTGAGCAGTTTAATGTGTTTAATTTTATATTTTATTTGATTTTGGGTGCGGTTGTATCATTGTTACTACTTTTTCCGGTAAGCGAAACTTTTAAAAATTTAATGAATTTTGATAGATCTTTTTTAATGTTTTTGAAAAGAAAAAAAGAAGTATTCAAAACTAATCCGCCCATGGGTTTGCGTATGCAACTATTGTCAGAATTTAAAGTTTCTAAAATGATCCTTATATCAGTAAGTATCTTATTAACGGTGGCATTGCTAAGCGAAATGGGTGTAGTGCTTTCTCATACAGAGGTTTATAGTGCCGCAGAATTGTCTAGATTCGTGCATTCTAGTACACACATCTTGCTAGTTTCTATAGTTTTAACAATGATTCTGTTGCATATATTCTTTGCCAATAAGTTGAATTTTTACAGTAAAAATGAAGTTTATTTTTATGCAGCCTATTATTTAATATTTCTTAATGTGCTATTGGTAATGCTGCTGTTGTACCGTAATTCTATGTACGTATATTCTTGTGGCTTGTCTTACAAAAGAGTTTCTGTATTTGTGTTTATAGTGTGTGTGGTGTATTCACTAGTTACTGTCTTTTACAAGTTACTTCACAAACAAAGTTTATATGGCTGGTTCAAAAATCTCACATGGGGGCTTGCACTGTTTTTGGTGCTTGTGTTTATAATGCCTTGGAATCAAATCATTGTAAGATACAATTTAAATTTTGTGAGTCCAGAACAACAAGACATAGAATATCTCAAAAGTATAGGAATAGAAACATATCCTTATTTGTATCAACACCAATTACTTACCAACGAGACGACCTTTATAGAATACAACAGAGTTCGAAAATATGAGTTAGATAAATCTTGGAAAAGTACGCGTACACATATTTTGCTTTTGCCAGAATTGAAATTTAATCCATAAAAATGTAATTTAATTTTGAATATAATCTCAAGCCCACGGTTGAAACCGTGGGATAAATTTGATTTTCAAAATCTTGATGATTTTGTGTGAATACAAATTTTAATATTTGTTTGAGATTTTTGAACAAAGCCACCACGATTGAAATCGTGGGCTGAAGCAAAACACCTTAAATATTTCATTGAAATAAAGTCTCAACCGTGGGATAAATTTGATTTTCAAAATCTTGATGTTTTTGTGTGAATACAAAATTTAATATTTGTTTGAGATTTTTTGTACAAAGCCCCCACAATTGAAATCGTGGGCTGAAGTAAAACACTTTAAATATTTCATAGAAATAAAGTTTCAACCGTGGGATAAATTTGATTTTAAAATTTTGATGATTTTGTGTGAATACAAATTTTAATATTTGTTTGAGATTATTTGTGCACAGTCCCCACAATTGAAATCGTGGGCTGAATCAATAACGCCTTAAATATTTCATAGAAATAAAGTTTCAAGCCAATGGTTTCAACTGTGGGATTTTAAAAATAATAATTGGGATTAAGCATAATTTGTGCACACCAATAAATATTCAACGCTTTAATTATGAATAACTCAATAATTTTCTTTTGATTTTAAATTGCAATTATTATTTTTGAATAAATGTTGAACTCAAAATTAAATATCGTTGCGGTCGTGGTGTACTTTGAAACAAAGTATGGCAGATAGCACATTTTTAATTATATAAATATTAGAAGCTCTGCCAAGTGGTAGAGCTTTTTTTTTTGTAACTATATGAATAGAAAAAATTTAATAGCAATAGTAGCAGTGGTGGTGGTAGTCTATACAGATATGCCTGGCTAAACTATTGTGTAAAAATAATATGATAAAGCCCGGCAAAACCGGGCTTTTTTTTTGTGTTTAACGTAAAATAAAAAAAGTGATTGATTATGGACAACAGGTTCGAAAATCGGTACAGTAAGAGGGCTCAAAATGTGCCTCCTTCATTCATCAGAGAGATACTCAAAGTAACTACCTCTCCAGATGTGATTTCTTTTGCGGGCGGACTGCCCAATTCTTCGTTTTTTCCAGTAGAAGAGTTTAAAGAAGCCTCGGTGAGGGTTCTAGAAAAGTATAGCTCAAAAGCACTACAATATGCCACCACAGAAGGCGATGTGCAATTGCGAAAATATTTGGTAAATTATTATAAAACACAACATCAAATAGATATTTCTATAGATGAAATTCTTATCACCAGTGGATCGCAACAGGCTTTAGATCTTATTTCTAAACTGTTTATAGACGAAGGCGATGGGCTTATGTTGGAAAGTCCATCGTATCTGGGAGCTATTCAATGTTTCTCTCAGTACAAACCCCATTGGATTCCTGTAGAAATAATGAACGACGGGCCAGACATGGAGGCTTTAGAACTGATGGTAAATTTGCATAAACCCAAACTTATGTATGCTATACCCAATTTTCAAAATCCGAGCGGTACCTGTTATAGTGAAGCTAAAAGAGAGAAATTGGCAAAAATTTTGGCCACTAATCATACATTGCTTATAGAAGACGACCCTTACGGAGCATTAGATTTTGAAAATAGTTACAAAACACCCCTTAAAAAGTTGTATCCTAAAGGTGCCATGCATTTGGGCTCTTTTAGTAAAATAGTTGCACCCGCATTACGACTGGGCTGGGTAGTAGCAGAGCCTGAAATTATTGCTAAATTGGCTATTTTAAAACAAGCTTCAGATCTGCACAGTAATTATTTTTCTCAGCTCATGTTGTTGGAATATTTGACGCATAACGACCTGCTCGAACACATACAAAAGTTGAGGAAATTTTACCACTCGCAAGCACAAGTAATGTATACTGGTTTGCACAAGTATTTTCCTACAACTGTCAAATTTGATATGCCACGAGGAGGAATGTTTTTTTGGTTAGATTTTCCAGAGTTTGTAGACGTGAACAAGCTCTTACAGAATTGTATAGCAGAAGAAAACGTAGTATTTGTACCCGGAAAGCCCTTTTATATAAACGGACAAAATGGAAGCCAGAAAGCAAGATTTAATTTCTCTAATGGCAATCCAGATAAAATTGAACTTGGGTTGATAAAAATAGCCAACCAGCTAAATAAATTCTGAGATTTAAGATAGATGTTTGAAATACTTTATAAGCTCCATCTTTTGTTTATAAAATTAGCTCATAAGCCGTATTTGTTATTGCTTTCTAAAACAAATTAACATATCCAACGAAGCCTTCGTTCTCACCGAAGGCTTCGTTTTATTTTTTTATAAAATAGCTTACCCCAAAATCATCTAACCACCAAATCCTTATAAATCTACCCTATGATTTAGTAATTTTGTTAAAACAATATCCGCTGACGTCAGTAACCAAGTCCATTGACCATATTTGTTTTCTCACAAATGTGCAAAAATCATTGGGATATTCGGTTTTTTATCGTATATTGGTGAAGACACTGACTGCGACGGAGAATCTAAAAGTCAACAATTTAAGGAAAAAATAATGATTCGCAAAATTTTTCGGTTAATATTTGGCATAATTGTAATTTTTTGGATTCCTTTTTGGACTAGTTTTTTCCCAGTTGGGGAAGATCCATATTCGTTTTTGATTGTCGAATTATTTTCGATTGTAGTTGTTTTGTTGGTATTTTTAATAAATAAAAATACTATTAAATATCATTTGCATTATGCAGTTTTTGTCGTTTTAATATTGTTTAATTCGTTTTTTTTTATTTCAATTAATAAATCACATTTGAGTACATATACCGAATTGCTTGTAAAAGGCACTTCGTTAATTTTAGAAAAAAATGCAAGAATTGAGGACTTAAACGAAATGGGGTTAGATGGTATTTGTGCTTCAAAAAAAATTAATGATAAAATCGCAGAGGGTACATTTTCTTGTATAGTAAACTATTATGGAGATTACAAACAAATTGATATTGTTGATTATAAGGTTTTAAAAAATGAAACTGAAAATGATTGTAAAATTAGTATTTCATCAATTGGCAAGGAAGTTCACATATACTTAGATTGCGATTCAATAAAAGATACATTAATACTAAAGCATAAAAAAATTATTAACCATGATTCTATATTAGAAAATTATTATACACATGAATTGTTAACCATTAATTATACTAATAATTTGCTTTTTAGTATATACTTTACAAATTATGATTATATAAGAAATTATTGTTTTTTGTATAAACTTATTTATTTTTTGTATTGAAGTTTTCTAATATAGTCGTCCCTCCGCACTCGTCAGTGTCCTCACCAATGCTATTTAAATAAGGAATAACAAGTTCAAAAATAAAGGAATAATACTATTTTAAATCATTATTTTAGCTATATTTTTTTCAAATTCTACGTTGCCCTTGTTTGTTTTCTCACAAATGTGCAAAATTCATTGGCAAATTTGGTTTTTTATCGCAAATTAGTGAAAGATAGTGTTGATTTATTTAACGAAAAACGGTTGTTAAGGTGCTGATGTAGAATGATTTGATTAAAATTAATTTAAATGAATAAAATTAAATATTTAATAATTGTATTTTCATTAATCAAAACAATTAATGTCCAGTCTTGTATAAACGAGTATAGAACTTTATTATCTGGTGAAGTTGTTTATATCGATGCTGAAGATTTATTACCACAAGCTAAATTTAGTGATAAGACATCACTGTTAAAAGAATTAGGTGAATTAGAAAAATTATATAATAAAACCAAAAAAATAGAAGATTACTCAGACTTAGGTTCTATGTATGTGTATCTCGGTAATTATAATAAAGCGAAACTTATATTTAAAGAAATAGAAAAAAAATCTCCAGGTAGATATCAAACTGCTGCGAATTTAGGTACAACTTACGAATTATTAGAACAGAACGATTCAGCACTATATTGGATAAAAAGAGCTGTTAAAATTAATCCTAATTCACACGATGGCTCAGAGTGGATACATATAAAAATTCTAGAAACCAAAATAAAAGCTAAAGGAGATAATAATAAATTATGGAATCAAAATATACTTTCACTCAATTTTGGTAGTACCGAAATACCACAAAGTCCTCCCAATGTAGATCTAAATCAATTAGAAAAACATTTATATATTCAACTTTGTGAGAGGATGACATTTATAAAACCTAAAAACCCTATAGTGGCTCAATTGCTTTTTGATTTAGGAAATGTTAGAGCACTAACATCAGATGTTAAAAGTGGATTATTAGTTTTTCAAATTGCACAAGAGTATGGTTATTCTTCTGAAATATTAAATAAGAGATTATTGTATTTTGAAACCTTACAACAAGAATCTGACATTAATAATCAATTTGACGAATGGTCAGTTTATATATGGATATTTGTTGTTATTTTATGTTCTTTTTTAATATATAGAGTAGTAGTTGCATTGAGAAATAACAATATTGCAAATAAATCACTTTGAAGATTTAATCATATTTGTTATTGTGTCTGAACTATGTAATGACAATGCAATTTAATAAATAAACACCTGTAATTATTGCTCTTCGAAATGTTAGGGCTTTGCCCACATTTCGAAGTTGCTATATTGTAGGTTCTCAGAACCGTATTTTTTGGGGTGGTTTACAAGTGAACCATTTGAGTTCGGTTCGGAGAACCTGTATTATTTGGAGTTCGACAAGCGTTTCACTAACTTGTCGAATAGCTAGATTTTATTTAAAAATATTTTATTACATCTTCCACTATTTTAATGTAACAGTGTGAGATTTTTAAATTGGAGACACTCATATATTTTTCTTTATTACATAAATTTTACTAAGTTTTTGTATTTGTCAATCACAGAGTTTAAATCATGAATTAACATCAATACCATACACATACTTTATTTTTTAGGGCAATAAAATTATATTTTATATAAAGATGTTTACATTTTAAGCTTGAAGCTGTAATAGTAGAAATTTTAAAGTTTACCTTATGAACAAACAATTTCTACTATTCAGTTTTTATTTGATATGTGGGTTGCTGTTTTCACAAACCAATGCACCTACTACAAATGGAATACAAACATACGTCAATCCCATTTTGCCAGGAGACCATCCAGATCAAACACTGATGCGTGTAGGTGGCGATTTTTATTCTACAGGATCTAACTTTCATTTTACACCTTATTTGCCTATTCTGCACTCTACAGATCTTATGCATTGGGAAGTGATAGCTAGAGTAATTCCTCCTACTTCATCTATTCCCAATAACGATAGCCCTTCTGCAGGTACGTGGCAGGGTGCATTGGCACAATTTGGAGGAAAATTTTGGGTGTACTTTTCTAATAATGCTGGTGGTGGGCAGTATTTTTGTAATGCTACCAACATGAAAGGGCCTTGGAGTTCACCCACAAAAGTAAATACAAATACAGGAGTTTATGGATACGACAATTCTGTATTTGTAGACGATGACGGAACCCCATACTTACTTTTGAAAAACGGACAAGCCAATAATGGTTTACAAAAATTAGACCCCACAACAGGTCAGCCTACGGGTTCTGCTCTGAACATGAACTGGGTAAATGCCAACAATATCTACAGCTGGGCAGAAGGCCCTGTGATGTGTAAAAGAAATGGACGTTATTACATGTTTGTGGCGGGAAATGTTACCGGAGGGCAATATGTGTTAAGTTCTGCTAAGTTATCAAATGTAGAATCAGATTGGACAAGACATGGTAATTTTTGGCAAACAGCTACAAGTGCAGGTGGCTTTACAGGACCAAACCACATCACTCAACCTATTTTGCTAGATGATGGCACATGGTGGTGTTTGTCTCATGCTTATGACAACGGTGGTTGGGAAGGTCAAGGGCGTCAGAGTCATTTACACAAAGTGGTTTGGGATGCAAACGGTGTGCCTAAAGGTGTACCCGTGAATACAAATCCTGTTTTAGGACCTAATTTGCCAAGTAGTAAAATTAATTATGAATTTATAAAATCTGATGAGTTTGAATCAACAACTCTCAGTGTTAACTGGCATTTTTTTAATAAAACAATGGCCTCTACTTCTAGATATAGCTTAACAGAAAAACCAGGTTATCTAAGATTAAAACCAGGCACAGATACTACCCATATATTACAAAAAGATAAAGGAAGATACTATTCTTTAACAACGGTTGTGGATTTAACTGCAACTACCAACGGGCAACAAGCGGGTATCAAGCTCACAAGTGGAAACGACAAACTGTTTTACGATTTATATACAGGTTACAACAATGGGAAAAAAATAGGTGTTTATTTTAACGGCACAAGAAATGAAATTTCAAATACCATAGGAAATACAGTGTGGTTAAGAGTAGAAAGAGCTTTACATGTTCTTACAAGTTTCTACAGTGCTGATGGTATAACTTGGACACAGTTAGCCACCACAGATGTATCTGCCCTAGATAAATCTCAAGCAAGTTATAACGAATGGGTGGGTACTTCTGTAGGTCTTTATGCACTTAATACTTCAGCAGATTTTTCAAGATTTATTCATAGATATGGGTTTGTAAATATGAAAGCTCAAGGAAGAAATAATTGGTTTGGCGTAACTAATTCTACCAAAACACCAGGTACTGTTCTTACCAATAGTACCTCTGGTGATTGGTTCATGTTAGCAGGTGTTGACATGGGAGAATCTACGAAGCCTGCTAGTCAGATAGTTGTAAATGCTGCCTCAGCCTCAGGTAATGCAAGCTTAGAAGTTTGGATAGATAACATAAGTGGTTCTGGTACTAAAATAGCTACAGTTCCAATTACGAGTACGGGAGGGGCTGACACTTGGAAAGATTTTACAGCTTCATTTACAAGTGTTTCTGGCCAACATGATGTATACATCAGAATTGTAGGTGCTGCATCATCTGTGTTTGTAAACACATTTAAATTTGCCTCAAATGGTAGTTCTCCAACTATTACGCTCACTTCTCCTGCAAACAATGCTACTTATGTAACACCAGCATCTATAACTATTTCTGCAACTGCTTCAGACGCAGATGGCACAATTAGTAAAGTGGATTTTTACAATGGTACCACCTTATTGAATTCAGACGCAAGTTCACCATATTCTTACAGTTGGACCAACGTGGCAGCAGGTACTTATTATATAAAAGCTATCGCTACAGACAATCAAGGTAATACATGTGTTTCAGAAATAGATACCATCAAAGTAAACGTTGCTCAAGCACCATACGGAGGTACAGCGTGGGTAATACCTGGAATCATACAAGCAGAAAATTACGATGTAGGTGGTAATGGATTTGCCTATTCAGATTCTACGAGTGGTAATTCTGGCGGAGCTAGTTTCAGAACAGACGAAGATGTGGATTTAGAAACATGTACAGACGCAGGTGGGGGATATAATCTTGGCTGGGCTACCAAAGGCGAATGGTTAGAATACACAGTAAAAGTAAATAATACAGCCACTTATGATTTAGATTTGCGAGTAGCTTGTAATGGTACAGGTCGCACACTATCGGTGAGTATGGACGGAGTAAATATTGCTTCAAATGTTGCAATTCCAAATACTGGCGGTTGGCAAACATGGCAAACGGTTACAGTATCAGGTATACCACTCACTGCGGGTCAAAAAGTAATGAGAATCACTGTTGGAAATACAGATTATGTGAATTTAAACTATGTGGAATACAAAGTTGTAACGGATGTTGAAGAACTTGAAGTACAAACGAAACGCATTTATCCGAATCCGTTTACAAACAATTTTACAATAGAATTAGAAGGAAATAGTAGTTATCAATTAACGAACGCTAACGGTCAGGTATTAACAACTGGCTCAAATGCAGGCACGCATTTGTTAGGAAATGAATTACCAAAAGGTATTTATTTCATAAGGGTTACATCAAACTCTAAAACTCTCACTTACAAACTAGTGAAAGAGTAGTTACTTGTTTCTGAAACACCAAGATTTTTAAGTATTGTTTACACTTTATATTTATTTATATGAATAAAATTAATCATTTAATTTTTAGTGTTTTACTATGCATTTGTGTTTTATCTCATTCTCAAAATGCTACCAATCCTCTCATCTATGCCGATGTGCCTGATATAGCTATTTTGAGAGTTGGAAGCACCTATTACATGAGCAGCACCACCATGCATATGAATCCAGGTGTGCCAATCATGAAATCGACCGATTTGGTAAACTGGGATCTAGTAAACTACTGTTACCAATCATTTGATAATACCGATAGTTACAATCTCAATAATGGTAAAAACGACTATGGTCATGGGTCTTGGGCTAGTAGTATAAGGTATTTTAAAGGGAATTATTATGTATCTACATTTGCCAATACTGGAAAAACCTATATCTATAAAACAGCAAACATAGAAACAGGGCCTTGGACAGTAACAACTTTGCCAGCATCCTATCATGATTGTTCTTTGTTTTTTGACGATGATGACAGGGTGTATTTAGTTTACGGCAATGGAGATATACGCATCATAGAACTTAATGCAGATGCTACAGCGGTAAAATCAGGAGGCGTAAACAAACTGTTGATTTCGGATCCAGCAAGTGCTGCTGGAACTGGAGGGCTTAGAGCCGAAGGCTCTCAAGTTCACAAGATCAATGGATATTATTATGTTTCTAATATTTGTTGGCCATCTGGTGGAATGCGTACCCAACTAGTGAGTCGTAGTACAAGTATCGCTGGTACTTATGAAACAAGAGTGTCTCTTAAAGACCAAGGGATTGCTCAAGGAGGATTTGTAGATACTCCTGACGGTAAATGGTATTGTTATTTGTTCCGAGATTTTGGCTCTGTAGGACGTATACCTTACTTAGTGCCCATGACTTGGAGCAACAATTGGCCGGTATTGACAAGTCCTGTTCCAACTACATTGTCAATTCCTAAAGGAAGAGGAGGAATGGGTAATTTGGTATCATCAGATGAGTTTTCTGCAGCACCTCCACTTAAGTTGGCTTGGCAATGGAACCATAATCCCAAAAGTGCTTACTGGTCTATGTCAACTGCAAAAACAGGTTATTTAAGATTAACAAATGAAAGAACAGATCCAAATGTGCTGATGACAACCAATACTTTGACTCAAAGAACGTTTGGACCCAAATCGTGTGCTTATACAGCTATAGACCTTACAGGTATGAAAGATGGTGATTATGCAGGTATGGTAGCTCTGCAAAAACAATATGGCTATGTAGGTGTTAAAATGGTAGGTACGACCAAATCCATAGTGATGGTTACTGGCGATGACGTAACAGGGACACCTAGTGAAAAAGCTACAGTACCTTTGAATCAAAATGTAGTGTATGTACGTGTGGATTGTGATTTTACCAACAGGACCGATAAAGCTACTTTCTATTATAGTTTGAATGGTACTTCATGGACGGCAATTGGTACTACTTTACAGATGTCTTATACCATCCCTCAATTTATAGGTTATCGATTTGGCTTGTTCACCTATGCAACAGGTTCTGCTGGCGGGTATGCTGATTTTGACTTCTTTAGGATTGGGGCTAATATCACAGAAGCTACCAATTCTGTCAAAATAAATCCAACTATTACGCTCACTTCTCCTGCAAACAAAGCTACTTATGTAACACCAGCATCTATAACTATTTCTGCAACTGCTTCAGACGCAGATGGAACAATTAGTAAAGTGGATTTTTACAATGGTACCACCTTATTGAATTCAGATGCAAGTTCACCATATTCTTACAGTTGGACCAACGTGGCAGCAGGTACTTATTATATAAAAGCTATCGCTACAGACAATCAAGGTAATACAAGTGTTTCAGAAATAGATACCATCAAAGTAAACGTTGCTCAAGCACCATACGGAGGTACAGCGTGGGTAATACCTGGAATCATACAAGCAGAAAATTACGATGTAGGTGGTAATGGATTTGCCTATTCAGATTCTACGAGTGGTAATTCTGGCGGAGCTAGTTTCAGAACAGACGAAGATGTGGATTTAGAAACATGTACCGACGCAGGTGGGGGATATAATCTTGGCTGGGCTACCAAAAGCGAATGGTTAGAATACACAGTAAAAGTAAACAATACAGCCACTTATGATTTAGATTTGCGAGTAGCTTGTAATGGCACAGGTCGCACACTATCGGTGAGTATGGACGGAGTAAATATTGCTTCAAATGTTACAATTCCTAACACAGGTGGTTGGCAAACATGGCAAACGGTTACAGTATCAGGTATACCACTCACTGCGGGTCAAAAAGTAATGAGAATCACTGTTGGAAATACAGATTACGTGAATTTAAACTATGTGGAATACAAAGTTGTAACAGATGTTGAAGAACTTGAAGTACAAACGAAACGCATTTATCCGAATCCGTTTACAAACAATTTTACAATAGAATTAGAAGAAAATAGCAGTTATCAATTAACGAACGCTAACGGTCTGGTATTAACAACTGGCTCAAATGCAGGCACGCATTTGTTAGGAAATGAATTACCAAAAGGTATTTATTTCATAAGGGTTACATCAAACTCTAAAACTCTCACTTACAAACTTGTAAAAGAGTAGTTTCTTGTAAAAAATTTTGAATCGTTTACACTTTATATATGATAAATTTCTCGAAAATAATTATTATTTGGCTTTTTATAAATCAAATAATAACAGCTAATGCGGCTACTTTAAGAAGACCGTTATCTCCAACACAGCCCATGTGGCAGGTGCATATTGACGTATGGAATACGGCAGATCCGCAGCGTCTTATAGATTTGATTCCAACAGATATTAGACCTTTTGTGGTAATGAACGTTTCTATGTCCATAAATCATGACCAAACAACTGGTCAATTTTTAACATCAGAATACGGTTACGAAACATGTAAATCATGGATTAGAACATGTGCAGAAAATAATATTTGGTGTATGCTTCAACAATCAAGTGGAGGACTACACCATTTTTCAGAAACTGATTTGTCTGTATATGAAGAATTTTTTAAAGATTATCCAAGTTTTATCGGATATAATTATGCTGAACAATTTTGGGGTTTTGATATTGCAGGAGATCCGGTTTCATCTAAATGGGTAGATAGGATGAATTTCTTTGCAAAATTGCTACCTATATGCAATAAGTATGGAGGGTATCTAACAGTGAGTTGGTGTGGAAATCAGTGGAGTCCTAATATTAACCCAATTGGAATGATGAAACGTGTTCCCGCTTTTACTCAAGCATGTAAAGATTATACAGAGAATTATATTTTGTGTGAAAAATATACACAAGGAGGGTATATCCACGATATGGAAAGTATTTGTTATGGAGCATATTTGTCTGGTTTTAGCGGTCACTACGGAATAAGATATGACGAAACAGGATGGACAGGACCTGATGGAACTCACAATGGTTTTACTCCAGCTACTGGTTTAGCTCCTACTTTAGAACATGTTATGTTGACGGGTATGACAGTAATTGACGGACCAGAACTAATTTGGTTGCAATGTTTTCAAGAAACAAGTGCTGTATCAACTTCTAATGGCTTTTCAAAACGTAATTGGTCAAGAAGAGGTCAATTTGATAATGTTAGTATTGACATGTATCGAAAAATTTTAGATGGAACTGTTCGGATTCCTACAAGAAAAGAGTTGATAGATAGAACCAAATTTGTGGTCATAAATGACTTAAATACTGGAACTAATGACAATATTTATAGTACTCCAACAGATTTATTCCAGGGTTTATATAGGATGGATAGTGATGGTGATTTAAAGGATAATCATAATTTTTTTAAGAAAACCGGAAGATACCCAACAGTTCCAACAGTTTATCAATTAAATGATGCTTTAGCAAATACTTTTGCCTATAAAGTCAACCGATCAGCATACTCAACTCGTTGGCCATCTGTTACAGCGAAAGTTAACGAATTTAATACTCAATTTTCTTCTGAATATACAGGGACTGTATATGCTGGTAGACATGAAAACGGCTGGGTAATATACAATCCAATTAAAGACGGGACTATAGCTACTGGAAATATACCGTTTAAGTATAATACCTGTAGTTCAATGGATATTTCGTTTAATTTATATTCTGCTGCTGTACTTAAAGAAACATCAAATAAGCTTGTGTTTTATTTGAATAATTATGACAATGTATTAAATACAGCATTAAAAACAGACATTATTAAAATTAATGGTTGTTCTACTCAGCCAACTTATACTTTTGTTGATAGAGGAAGCCATACCGCTAGTACAATTTCAAGTAGTTACACTTCTGGTACTTTAACTTTAACAATTCAGCATAATGGGCCATTAGATCTTACAATCAATTGCTCTGGAACAGCTACAGGTCGTTTGAGTGCTTATACAGCCTCAACTTTAGTTAGGCCAGATGATCCTCCAATTTATACAGGTCCACATCAATACGAAGCTGAAAATATGGAGTACAAAAGCATCAGTTCAATTCGTGGTAATGGTACAGGAGGTACAATTCGTAATTATCAAGGTTTGGGGTATATGATTTATGGTACTAATACGGCAGCTTCTGCAAGAGCTACAGTAAATGCAATTGCAACAGGGGCACATAAACTTGACATTCGTTATGCAGTAACAGGAACTAGTGTTACTAACATAGACCTATATGTAAATGGCGTAAAAATTGGTACGCCCACTTTTACATCCACTGCCACTTTAGACGATTGGGCTACTGTATCACAAAACATTACGCTAAATGCGGGTGTGAACACGGTGGAACTTAGGTCTACAGGGACAAGAAGCAGTGCTTTTTATTTGGATAATATCATCACCACTTTAATATCACCAGCCACGGTGGATTGTAACAACACAGTAAACGGAACCGCCACAACAGATAATTGTGACCGTTGTGTGGGAGGGACTACAGGCAAAACAGCTTGTAAATCTGTTGGAGAAGCAGAAACAGATGCCTGTAGTTATGATGGAATTTTGGAAACTACAAATGCTGGTTTCAAAGGAACTTCATATGTAAATATTAATAATGGTGTTGGAGCAAAATTTAGTTTCAATATTTCTGCTTCATCTGCAGGTACATACATTATGAGTATACGTTATGCAAATGGTTCAACAAACGACCGATCAGCTACAGTTACAGTGAATGGAGTTGCACAAAGTAGTGTATTAAGTTTTCCAACTACAGGAGATTTTACAACATATAAAACTGTTGATTTCTCTATACCACTTAAATCAGGAAATAATACTGTTGAATTATCAGCAACAATTGCAGAGGGCTTATCTAACATAGATCAAATTGGTTATGTAAGTTCAGGAATCAGTAAAGGGACATGCGTAATTACTGGGGTAAATGATAATGTTAATATATCAAATATAGAAGTTTATCCAAATCCATTCGATGATTTTGGATTTAAAGTAAAAATTTCAAATACTTTTAATTATAAACTTACAAATATTTATGGAGAAGAAATGGAAAGTGGAATAGGGGGAGATTCTTCAATTATTGGTTATAAACTAAAAAACGGAGTCTATATTTTAAATATTTCTCAAAATGGTTCAAATTTTATTTACAAGATTATCAAACAATAACATAAATACTATGTTTTTTTTAAAGAAATTGCAAAAAAGAATTGTATGGAAACAGCTAGTATTTTTAGTTGTTTTTGTATTGTCATATCAATCATTTGCTCAAGAAACTACTCAAACACTTACTGTTAACGGTGCTTCAAGAAGCATGATAGTTTATGTACCCTCTGGACTTGCTCAGAACAGACCTTTATTGATTTCGTGTCACGGATCCGGACAAGGGCCAGATTATCAAAGAGACCAATCAAAATGGAACTTAGTAGCAGACACAGCTAAGTTTTTGGTGGTTTACCCTAGGGGAAACGCCAGTTTGCAGTGGGATATATCAGGTACTACAGATACAGATTTTATTTCGGCAATTATTGATGCCATGTATACTAAATATGGTATTGATAAGTCAAGGGTATATTTGAATGGATTTTCAATGGGTGGCATGTTGACTTATCATGCTGCTTTAAAAATTGCAGACAAAATTGCCGCTTTTGCTCCTGTATCAGGCTATCCACTATACAATACAACAAATTTTAGCGCCTCTCGAACAATCCCAATTATACATACACATGGTGATGTTGACAATGTGGTAATTTATGATCAAAAATTATTAGATTACCTAACAGGCTGGAGAAATAAAAACAAATGCCCTAATACTGCTGTGGTAACTAAGCCATATCCTGTGGGGAGCACAACTTCCACTGCTACCAAAAGCTATTGGTCTAATTGTGATTGTGGAGTTGAGTTTACGCTATTAACAATAGGAGGAAAGGGGCATTGGTATTCAAACGATCCTTTGGTTGTAATCACTAGCCATGAAATATGGAATTTTGTAAAGAAATATAAAAATACCTGTTCTGCTGCTACCGTCGACTGTAACAATACAGTAAACGGAACCGCCACAAAAGATAATTGTGACCGTTGTGTGGGAGGGACTACAGGCAAAACAGCTTGTAAATCTGTTGGAGAAGCAGAAACAGATGCCTGTAGTTATGATGGAATTTTGGAAACTACAAATGCTGGTTTCAAAGGAACTTCATATGTAAATATTAATAATGGTGTTGGAGCAAAATTTAGTTTCAATATTTCTGCTTCATCTGCAGGTACATACATTATGAGTATACGTTATGCAAATGGTTCAACAAACGACCGATCAGCTACAGTTACAGTGAATGGAGTTGCACAAAGTAGTGTATTAAGTTTTCCAACTACAGGAGATTTTACAACATATAAAACTGTTGATTTCTCTATACCACTTAAATCAGGAAATAACACGGTTGAATTATCAGCAACAATTGCAGAGGGCTTATCTAACATAGATCAAATTGGTTATGTAAGTTCAGGAATCAGTAAAGGGACATGCGTAATTACTGAGGTAAATGATAATGTTAACATATTAAATATAGAAGTTTATCCAAATCCATTCGATGATTTTGGAATAAAAGTTTTTGCAAATAAAGAGTTTAAATACAAAATTACAGATTTAAGTGGTGTAATAATCTCTGAAGGGTTAGGTAATAAAAGTATAATATTAGGGACTACACTTAAAACTGGAATATATTTTTTGACAATAGAAACAGATAATGATGTGTTTACCAAACAAATTTTAAAAAAATAAAATTGTATGAAAAAAATTAGAAATTTTATAGTAGCAATATTCCTTGTGTTCTCTTTTAGTATATTTGGACAAGCAGTTGTCAATCTTGGTAAAACCAACCAAATGATTGATGGTTTTGGAGCTTCCAGTGCATGGTGTGGTGCCATTAATGATAACGTCATGAACGCACTTTATGGAGATCTCGGTTACAGCATCTTGAGGTTGCGCATTGAGGAAGGAATAGGCGACAACTGGAAAACTGGGAATTTAAGCAGTTGGAATTCAGAACTTTCTAATGCAAAAAAAGCAACAGCAAAAGGTGCAAAAGTCTTCGCTTCTCCGTGGAATGCTCCCGCATCTATGAGAGAATCTTTTACTAAATCTGGAGATACAGATCCTTGGAGATTGAGATACGACAAATACCAAGAGTACACCGATTACTTGAACACTTATGTGAAATACATGAAAGACAATGGGGTCAATCTGTACGCAATTTCTGTTCAGAATGAACCAGATTATGGGAAAGATTGGACTTGGTGGACACCTACAGAAATGCTAAACTTCGTAAAGAACTATGCTGGTTCTATCAATACCAAAGTGATCGCTCCTGAGTCTTTCCAGTACCTGAAAAACATGTCGGACCCACTCTTGAATGACGCAACTGCACTTGCCAATGTGGATATATTAGGCTTTCACCTTTACGGCACGCCAGTAAGTCAGTTTACCTACCCACTATTTACACAAAAAGGTGCAGGTAAAAGTGCATGGATGACAGAACACTATTATGATACAGACGGAATAACGGACATTATGAATATGTCTAAAGAACTCCACAACTGTATGGCTGCAAACATGAATGCTTATGTTTATTGGTGGATAACATGGGCAAACGGTCTTGCAACTTCATCGGGAACAATTTACAAAAGAGCATATGTATTGGGTCAATTTGCTAAGTTTATCCGCCCAGGTTATTACAGGGTTGATGCCACTGCAAATCCATCATCAAATGTATTTGTTACTGCTTACACAGGAAGTGGAAAAGCAGTAATAGTAGTAGTGAATACGGGCACAAGTGCTGTAAATCAGGTGTTTTCTTTTCAAAATGGTATGGTTTCAAGCGTTACTCCTTATACCACTGATATCACCAAAAACATGGTAACAGGTTCTAACATTTCCGTGTCAAACAATTCCTTCACTGCACAAATCCCCGCACAAAGTATTATGACTTTTGTTGGAGATTTGGGAAATGTTCCAACTGTTAAATTCACTTCGCCTACGGCAAATACGGTTTATACCGTAGGAACTCCAATTACTTTATCAGCCAATGCCACGATTACAAGTGGCTCCATTGCCAACGTAAAATTCTACGATGGCACTACTTTGTTGAATACAGACAATGCTTCTCCATACAGTTATAGTTGGGCAACTGCCACTGCGGGTAAACATCTTTTGAAAGTTGTGGCAACTGACAATGTCGGGAATACGGCCTTTGATACCCTTACAATTAAAGTAAACGTTGCTCAAGCACCATACGGAGGTACAGCTTGGGGCATACCAGGAGTCATACAATTAGAAAACTATGACGTAGGAGGAAATAAAGTGGCTTATTATGACTCCACAGCGGGAAGTGAAGTTTCGCCTGTGGTTAATTTCAGAACTGATGAAGACGTAGATATAGAAACTTGTACAGATGTAGGTGGAGGGTATAATATTGGTTATGCTACCAAAGGCGAATGGTTAGAGTATACAGTAAAAGTAAACAATACAGCCACCTATGATTTAGATTTGCGAGTAGCTTGTAATGGCACAGGTCGCACAGTATCGGTGAGTATGGACGGAGTAAATATTGCTTCAAATGTTGCAATCCCAAATACTGGAGGTTGGCAAACATGGCAAACTGTTACAGTATCAGGTATACCACTCACTGCGGGTCAAAAAGTAATGAGACTTACTGTTGGGAATACAGATTACGTGAATTTAAACTATGTAGAATACAAAGTTGTAACGGATGTAGAAGAACACTTGAGTCAGAATCAATTAAATATCTCTCCCAATCCTTTTGATGAAAATGGTATTAATGTACATGGTCATGTAGGTTCAAAGTATAAAATTACATCAGTTGCAGGTGTTGAACTTGAAAATGGATTTTTAAGAGATAATGTTTCAGTGGCAAAACATCTTCCCATTGGTACATATTTGTTAACCTTAGAAAATGGCAATACTTCCAAAACTGTACTTATTATGAGAAAGTAAATAGTAGTATTCCAAAGTTTTGAGTGAAAAATAATTTCGATTTAATTTCTTAATGGTTAAATGTTTTTATTGTTAAATATTTTCCCAAAATATATAAGTAAATTTTTAGGGAAATCCTGTTTACTTCAGAAAGTGTTTTTTGTATTTAATAAAATTATATTTTAACAATAAAAAATATGAAAAATATTATACTAAAGTTTTCGCTATTGGGTTTATTTGCATGTAGTCAATTTGTATATGCTCAATTAGGAAAATGCAAAGGAAAGTATTTAGGAAACATTGTTGCCAACAGTGTTCAAACACCTTATAATGGACTATGGAATCAGATGACCATGGAAAATGCATCTAAATGGCAATCTGTAAATGGAACAAAAGGTGTTTATAATTTTAATGGTTCGGATATTGGATTTAATTGGGCTAAAAACAATAATGGTCTTTTTAAATACCATTGTTTAATGTGGGGGGCACAAACAGGTGGATGGGTTGCTAATGCTACCTCTGCGGATATACAAACTGAAATACCCAAATATTTTAAAGCAGTTGCTGATCACTATAATGCTATGGGGGGGCTTAAACTTATTGATGTTCTTAACGAACCTATCAATACAGCTGTTGCTTCTAATCTAAAAAATGCCCTAACTGCTGGTTATAAAGCCGAAGCAGCAAATGCTTCTGATATAAATAATCAATATGGTTGGGCTATATGGACATTTCAGCTAGCTAGAAAATATTTTCCTAACGCCACTTTGTTAATTAACGAATATAATGTAGAAATGAATTGGAACAATTGTAGGGCGGGGTATATTTCTATGATCAATGCAATTAAAAACGCACCAAATATCACTGATGGTAAGAAAAATTTGATTGATGGTGTAGGATTACAATCGCACGGGGTAGATAATTTAACTGCAGCAAACTTTAAAGCTTGTCTTGATGAAATTTGGACAAAAACAGGTTTACCTATTCATATTACAGAATTTGACCAAGCAGGTACAGAGTCAAAGCAACAACAAGTGTATTCTACTTTGATACCTATTGCATGGGAACATCCTCATGTTGCTGGTATTACTTTATGGGGATACATTGAGGGCCAAACTTGGATAACTGGTTCTGGTATTTTAAATTCAAATTTAACAGATCGTTCGGCTATGACTTGGTTACGCTCTTATTTTGCAGGTAGACCTAGTTTATCTTGTTGTCCAGCTCCAGCACCTTTTGCAGCTTGTGATGGTAGCAATGTTCCCACAATAAGTTTTACATCACCAGCAAACAACGCCAGTTTTATCCAAGGCACAAGTATAACACTTACAGCAAGTGCATCTGATGCAGATGGCACCATTGCAAGTGTTAAGTTTTATGATGGAAGCACATTGTTGTCTACAGACAATACGAGTCCGTATAGTTTTACATGGACAAACGCCTCTACGGGTTCTCATACCATTAAAGGTGTAGCTACAGATAATTCAGGAAATACTACAGAGGTAAGTATAATCATCAAAGTAAACGTTGCTCAAGCACCATATGGAGGTACAGCTTGGGGCATACCTGGAGTCATACAATTAGAAAACTATGACGTAGGAGGAAATAAAGTGGCTTATTATGACTCCACAGCGGGAAGTGAAGTTTCGCCTGTGGTTAATTTCAGAACTGATGAAGACGTAGATATAGAAACATGTACAGATGTAGGTGGAGGGTATAATATTGGTTATGCTACCAAAGGCGAATGGTTAGAATACACAGTAAAAGTAAACAATACAGCCACTTATGATTTAGATTTGCGAGTAGCTTGTAATGGTACAGGTCGCACACTATCGGTGAGTATGGACGGAGTAAATATTGCTTCAAATGTTGCAATTCCTAACACAGGAGGTTGGCAAACATGGCAAACGGTTACAGTATCAGGTATACCACTCACAGCAGGTCAAAAAGTAATGAGACTTACTGTTGGGAATACAGATTACGTGAATTTAAACTATGTAGAATACAAAGTTGTAACGGATGTAGAAGATTACAGTACAACAGAAAAAGTACAAGTTGGACCTAATCCATTTGGGAACAACGGTTTCAATATTCTTCATAAAGGGACTTTTAATTATACAGTTTTTGATATTAATGGTTCTAAAATTGAAAGTGATTTAGCAGAAAATCAAATACTATTAGGAGAAAATTACAAACAGGGTACTTATATTCTTAAAATAGTAAGTGATAATATTGTACATACTCATAAGTTGATTAAAAATAAATAATATAACAATGGGTAACAGAATATTAAAAAAAACACTTCTTTTTACAATTTGTTTTTTTGTAAAAATAATGTCAAGTGCTCAAGACCCTAATTTTCATATTTATCTATGTTTTGGTCAATCAAATATGGAAGGAAATGGCACTATTGAGTCGCAAGATAAAACAGGTGTGGATGCTCGTTTTAGAGTAATGGGTGCTGTTACGTGTAATTTAAACGGAAAAACATATACCAAAGGGGTGTGGCAAACAGCCACCCCTCCCTTGGTAAGATGTAATACGGGTTTAGGTCCTTCAGATTATTTTGGGAGGACAATGGTTGCAAATTTGCCAACAAATATAAAAGTAGGAGTTGTGCCTGTTGCTATTGGAGGTTGCGATATAGCCTTGTTTGATAAAGTTAATTACGCTTCTTATGTAGCTACTGCACCTTCTTGGATGGTGGGTACAATAAACGAATATGGTGGTAATCCTTATGCTAGACTAGTAGAAGTGGCAAAATTGGCTCAAAAAGATGGAGTAATAAAAGGTATTTTGTTGCATCAAGGAGAGACAAATAGCGGTCAAACTACTTGGCCGTCAAAAGTTAAAGCAATTTATGATAATTTAATCAAGGATTTAGGACTAGATGCTAAATCCGTACCTCTATTAGTTGGTGAGTTAGTTACTACAGCCATGGGTGGTGCTTGTGGCGGACATAATTCTATTATAGCTACAGTACCAAACGTAATTCCTAATTCATATGTGATTTCGGCTTCAAGTTTGGCTCATAAAGGTGATAATTTGCATTTTACACCAGCAGCATATAGAGTGTTGGGCGAAAGATATGCACAAAAAATGTTGTCTTTGTTGCCTAGTTCTACAGGCTCATCTCCCACAATAAGTTTTACATCACCAGCAAACAACGCCAGTTTTACCCAAGGCACAAGTATAACACTTACAGCAAGTGCATCTGATGCAGATGGCAGCATTGCAAGTGTTAAGTTTTATGATGGAAGCACATTGTTGTCTACAGACAATACGAGTCCGTATAGTTTTACATGGACAAACGCCTCAGCGGGTTCACATACCATTAAAGGTGTAGCTACAGATAATTCAGGAAATACTACAGAGGTAAGTATAATCATCAAAGTAAATGTTGCTCAAGCACCATACGGAGGTACAGCTTGGGGCATACCTGGAGTCATACAATTAGAAAACTATGACGTAGGAGGAAATAAAGTGGCTTATTATGACTCCACAGCGGGAAGTGAAGTTTCGCCTGTGGTTAATTTCAGAACTGATGAAGACGTAGATATAGAAACTTGTACAGATGTAGGTGGAGGGTATAATATTGGTTATGCTACCAAAGGCGAATGGTTAGAGTATACAGTAAAAGTAAACAATACAGCCACCTATGATTTAGATTTGCGAGTAGCTTGTAATGGCACAGGTCGCACAGTATCGGTGAGTATGGACGGAGTAAATATTGCTTCAAATGTTGCAATCCCAAATACTGGAGGTTGGCAAACATGGCAAACTGTTACAGTATCAGGTATACCACTCACTGCGGGTCAAAAAGTAATGAGACTTACTGTTGGGAATACAGATTACGTGAATTTAAATTATGTAGAATACAAAGTTGTTACGGATGTAGAAGAACACTTGAGTCAGAATCAATTAAATATCTCTCCCAATCCTTTTGATGAAAATGGTATTAATGTACATGGTCATGAAGGTTCAAAGTATAAAATAACATCAGTTGCAGGTGTTGAACTTGAAAATGGATTTTTAAGAGATAATGTTTCAGTGGCAAAACAACTTCCCATTGGTACATATTTGTTAACCTTAGAAAATGGCAAAACTTCTAAAACTGTACTTGTGATAAGGAAATAAATATATGAATATCAGAGTTTTGTGTGTGAATTAATTTTGAATTAAAATCTTATTAATCAAACATTTTTATTGATTATATTTTTACAAAAAATTAAAACTTAAATTTTTGTAAAATATATGTTTACAGAAATAACTATTTCTTGTATTTAAGAAAATTATATTTTAGTTATAATAAATTGGCGAATTCAAGTTGCATTTACAACTTGAATTCGCCAATTCAAAATTAAATTAAAAATTATGAAAATGAAACGATTGTTATCAATTAAAAAAGTATTGCTTGGCATTTGTTTGTGTGCTACACAAGCTTTTGCTCAAACGGCAACAGTAGATTTAAACACAACAGCTCAAGTTATTAGAGGATTTGGCGGTATCAATGTTCCTGAATGGGCAGGAGATCTCACGGCTGCTCAAAGAGAAACAGCCTTCGGAAATGGTGCAGGTCAGTTGGGGATGAGTGTATTAAGGATATTTGTCAATGACGATAAAAACCAATGGAGCAAGGCATTGCCCACAGCAAAGCGTGCTCAGGCACTAGGTCTTATTATTTTCGCATCTCCCTGGAATCCTCCAGCCAGTATGACAGAAACATTTACCCGCAATGGGGTGGCTAATCAAAAAAGGCTAAAAACAAGTTCATACGCTGCTTATGCACAGCACCTTATCGACTTTGTACAATACATGAAGACGAATGGTGTTACTCTGTACGCTATATCCGTACAAAATGAGCCTGATTGGGGTTCAGAATGGACGTGGTGGACACCCCAAGAAATGCTTAATTTTATGAAAAATAATGCAGGAGAAATCAAGAAATATTGCAGGGTGATGGCTCCCGAGTCTCTTGGTTATGTTAAAAGTATGTCTGATCCTATTCTAAATGATGCACAGGCTCTTGGTAATATGGATATTTTAGGTACTCACTTATACGGCACTGCTTATTCTAATTTTCCTTATCCGCTTTTTAAACAAAAAGGAGCAGGAAAAGAATTATGGATGACAGAAGTATACCATCCAAACAGCAATGCAAACTCAGCCGATAATTGGCCAGAAGCTTTGGAAACAGGTAAACACATCCACTCAGCAATGGCCGATGCAGAGTTTCAGACCTACGTATGGTGGTATATCCGAAGACAATATAGTCCGATGAAAGAAGATGGAACCATAAGCAAAAGAGGATACATGATGGCACATTATTCAAAATTTGTTCGCTCAGGATATTATCGTGTTGATGCCACCAAAGTGCCTACTACCGATCTGTATTTATCTGCCTACAAAAATGGAAACGATGTAGTAATGGTTGTGATAAATAAAAACACTAGTGCCAAAAACTTGACTATTTCTATCCCAAATTCTAAAGTAACCACTTGGGAAAGATATGTAACCACGGGGTCTGCCAATTTAGCTAAAGAAGCAAATGTAAATGGAACTACTTCATTGCAACTTACTATACCAGCGGAAAGTATCACCACTTTTGTGGGTACAGCAAGTACTTGTACAACTCCTTCTGCACCTACTGTTAGTTCTGCTACAGTTTCGTATTGTCAAGGTGCAGTACCAGTGGCTCTTTCGGCTACGGGCACTTCTTTAAAATGGTATACTGCTGCTACAGGTGGAACAGCTTCTACCACAGCACCTGTACCATCTACAGGTACTTCTGGTACTACAACTTATTATGTATCACAAACTGTAAATTCTTGTGAGAGTAACAGAACTCCTATAGCAGTTACTGTAAACACGAAACCCAATGTTTCAATTACTGCTTCTGGAGCAACAACAATTTGTCAAGGAGTGGGAGTAACCCTTACGGCTACCACAGGTACTGGTTTTACGTATGTTTGGAAAAATAGTAGCAATACGCAAGTGGGTACAAATGCTAATACCTATGCATTATATTATACTTCTGGTACATATAGGGTTGAGGTTACAGATGCTAATTCTTGTAAAGATACTTCTAATTCTATTACAGTAACTATTAATGCTAATCCTCCTACACCTACAATTACTGGTGATTCAGTTATGTGTAATGGAGCAGCAACAAAATTAATATCTAGTGCTACTACAGGAAATCAGTGGTATTTGGGAAGTACGGCAATTTCTAATGAAGTATCTAATACTTTAGATGTTTCCACTGTAGGTAAGTATTCTGTTACCGTTACTGGTACTAATGGTTGTAAATCTACATCTGCTACAAGAACTGTTAGTAATAACGTAAACTGCAATGTAACACAACTGTCAAATTCAGTTTATGATATTGAATCCATAACTTTAACTCCAAATCCATTTACAGAAAAAGGTATTCAAGTCTTTTTTAATAAAAATAATTTAGAACTAAATTATTCCGTAGCTGATCTCAAAGGTCAGATTGTAGAAAAAGGAAAAGTTGTTAATGGTGGTTTTGTTGGTAATAAATTACCATTGGGCGAATATTTAATCACTTTTGAAAATGAAAATAAAACTTCGGTTTATAAAGTAGTCAAACACTAAATCTTAAAATGCATTCATCTGAAAAGAGTATTATATTTTATAGTACTCTTTTTTTATTTTTACGATATAGTTATATTTTATATTGAAATAATAATATATTATATTTGATAAATTTTATTTAAATGAACCGCTTTAGAATTATTTTACACTTATATGTTTTGATGTCATTCAGTATTTTGGCTCAAACAATTTCTCCTTATATAGTTGTGGATCAGTTTGGGTATATGCCCAATATGAAAAAAGTTGCAGTGTTGCGAGATCCTCAAACAGGTTACGATGCTTCTGGTGCATATACTCCTGCGTCTTCCATTCAGCTTAAGGATGCAAGCACCAATACTACAGTTTTTAGTGCGAGTCCGATAACGTGGAATTCGGGTAATACGGATGCGGTATCTGGAGATAAAGTTTGGTGGTTTGATTTTAGCACTATCACAAGTAACGGTAACTATTATGTATATGATGCCACAAATAATGCTCGCTCGGCTACATTTGTGATTGCAGATACAGTGTATAAAAATGTACTGAAAGCATCTGTCAGAATGTTGTTTTATCAGAGAGCAGGTTGTGTGAAAACAGCTACAAATGCAGGAGCCGCTTGGGCAGATGGTGCAAGCCACTTGGGTGCAGGACAAGACAAAAATGCTCGATTGTATTCTGATAAAAACAATGCCACTACAGAAAAAGATTTAAGTGGTGGCTGGTTTGATGCCGGCGATTATAATAAATATACACCTTGGACAGCCAACTATGTTACAACGTTAATGTTGGCTTACAAAGAAAATAAAACCATCTGGACAGACGATTACAATATTCCAGAATCGGGTAACGGTGTGCCTGATGTGATAGATGAAGCCAAATGGGGCATAGATTGGTTAATGAAAATGCAACAAGCAAATGGTTCGTGTTTGTCAGTAATGGGTGTAGGGCACGCAAGTCCTCCTTCAGCGGCTACTGATGCAAGTTATTATGGTTTGGCATCTGCAAATGCAACTTTTAAAACTGCGGCTGCATTTGCCTTAGCTTCTAAAGTATTAAAAGAGGTAAGTCCTACAAAATATTCTGCCTTGTCTGATACTCTTAAAAATAGAGCTATCAAAGCATGGAACTGGGGTATTGCTAATCCTACCGCAAAGTTTAATAACGGATATTCTATAGGTCTAGCGGCTGGTGATCAAGAAACCGATTCACTGGGGCGTTTTACTGCAAAAATGGCCGCAGCATTGTATTTATATGAACTTACAGGTACGGCTACATACAAAACAATATTTGAAAATAGTTATACTTCTTTTCCTCTTATAGCTTGGGGAGATTATTTGAGTCAGTATTTTTTGGAAGCTCAAGATTTATTGATGTATTATACAACACTTTCTGGTACTAATAGTACAATAGTTTCAAAAATTAAATCATCAACATTAACAGCATCTAAAAAAACGGGTGATTTTGTGGGGGCACTTACCAGTAATTTAGACCCATATAGATCGTTTATAAAAGATTACAATTGGGGTTCTAATCAGTACAAGTCAAACTATGGAAACTTTATGTATTCATTGTTTTTGTACAAAATAGATACAACTAATAAGACTACGTATGATGTTTCAGCGGCGGATTATTTGCATTATGTTCATGGTGTTAACCCTATGCAATTGGTGTATTTGAGCAATATGAGTACATACGGAGCAGAAAAATCTGTAAATGAATTTTATCATACATGGTTTACTGACGGAAGTGCAAAATGGGATAGAGTAGGAACGTCTACTTATGGGCCAGCACCAGGATTCCTAACAGGTGGAGCTAACAATAGTTATTCAAAAGATGGCTGTTGCCCAGCAGGTTGTGGTAGTACTCAAAACAATAATTTATGTTCTTCTGTTTCTGAATTACCAATAGGGCAACCAGCCGGTAAATCCTATAAAGATTTTAATACGGGTTGGCCATTAAACTCTTGGTCTGTTACCGAAAATAGTAATGGATACCAAGTTGCTTATATAAGATTATTATCTAAATATGTGAAGACATCTTTAGTTACTGACGTAGTAGATTATACCAAGGCAGAGCATTTAGATAAAATTTGGATAAGTCCAAATCCTGCATCCGACTACGTTCAGATTGAAATTCCAACAGATTTAAATCAAGAGATGCTCGTGAATATTTTTGCAGTTGACGGTAGATTTGCTGGAGAGCATCATGTAAAAAACGGATCTAAATTAGATATTTCTCAACTCAATAAAGGAATGTATTTGCTTAAGATTCAGTCTGATAAAAAATGGTTTTTTGCAAAAATGGAAATAATTAAATAAATTGTCTCTATGAGAAATTTATGGTTATCGTTTTGGATAATTGTATTTTGTGCAAATACATTTGCACAAAATACTTTATTATGGAGGTTCTATAAAAAAGACTATCCCGTGTCATATGTATACGGAACCATGCATAGTGCCAGAATTAAAAAAGTAGATTATCATGATTCTTTAGATAAAATCATTCATAAAAGCAAACATGTATTTGTAGAGTTAGATTCTAAGCAAATGGAAGCTGCCTCAGCAGAAATTATGTTAAAAATGATTTTGCCTTCAGGCACAACCATGAAAACATTATTAACCTCAGACGAATATTCTCGGTATCAAAAATATGTGAGTAAAAAATTAAATTCTAGTGCAGCTATGTTAGATTATGTACATCCCATGATGATAACCATAATGCTAACCATGCATGATGAACAGTTGGCTGTTAAAGATTCTTCTGACGTTACCGTAGATCAATATATAGAAAATCAAGCACTTGTAAATAAAATAGAAGTTTCTGGGATAGAAACACCAACCGAACAAGTGGATGCACTGTTAAGTATTTCTTATAAAGAGTCTGTAAAATATTTGATGGAAATGGTTGATAGTACCAATTCTGATGGATATTCTACAGATATGTTAGTGTCATTTTATAAAGAACAAAAACTTGACGAGATTTATAAAATGTCAGAAGATCCAAAGTATAAAGAGGGCATGTCAGAACTTCAAGTTCCTCTGATAGATGCAAGAAATAAAAGAATTACTGACAGAACCATTGGTCATATTAAATCAACTAAACAACAAGTTTTACTGGCGGTGGGAACTATGCACCTCGTAGGGAAAAATGGCGTGCTTAATTTGTTAAAAACCAAAGGTTTTATTGTAGAACCAGTTTGGGAGAAATAATTATTTAATCGAATTTAAAATAGAATCTACTTTGTAGATTCTTGAAGTAGGCCTAGAACAATAATCTTCAGGAATCAAAAAAACTTTGTTGTTTTTGATGGCGTTTATTTTTTTAAATTCCGGATAAATCTTTAATAAATAATCTTTCATAGAGTTTTTAGTTAGGAATAGATACTCGGGATTTTTCTCTAAAATAAACTCTCTGTTTAAAATAGGGTAAGAAGAGTGCGTTTCTTTGTAAGATGCAATATTTTTAAATCCATTATTATTAAAAATCTCATCTAAGAAATTGTTTTCACCATAGCAATACAAAGGGTTGGGAGAAAACAAAAATAAATAATTACCTTTTTCTGCAATATTGTTTTTGTTTAAAGCTAATTTTTGATTGATAATTGAATCAGTTTTTTGCTTAAGATTGAATATATAACCAAAGTTGCTGTAATTGTTCTGAATATCTTTTAATGAACTTATTTCTGGAGCATAAACTTGAATGCCAAAATCTTGTAATCTTTTTATGGTAGCAGCGTTAGTTAAGCCTTTAAGGGTAACTACCAAATCTGGTTTAAGAGAAACAATAGCTTCTATATCTGGCGGATAACTACTGATTTTTCTTTTGTAAGAACAGAGCTGAACAGGAAAATTACATTGTGTAGAAATGGCAATAATTTGAGAAGTATCTATTATTTCAGCTAAACATTCTGTTTGAGAAGGCAATAAACTGATAACTCTTTGAGGGTTTAAAGGAATTTCAACAGTTTGTGAACTATTGTGAGAGAGTTTTACAGGAATAGTTTTTTGTTTTTTTTCAGTGATTTGCTCACATGAAAGTAAAAAACAAACTAAAAAAATAAAGTATATATGAAATTTCATTTTACCAGTCACCACCAGAACCTCCACCACCAAAGTCTCCACCACCAAAATCCCAGCCACCGCCACTATCGCTACTGCCAGAACTGCCACCACCTATGCCATTAAAAAATCCGCCGTCAAAGTAAGTGAAGCCGCCCATTCCACCGCCTCCGCTTCTTCTGTTTTTAGAGGCAAATTTTGAAATAATTATTAATACGATGATGATTAAAATGATTATTAAGAGAGCACTTCCTGAGTTATTATTTACTTCTACTTTTTCATTGTATTCGCCTTTGGCAGCTTTCATGAGTGCATCAGTACCATTTTGCAAACCCGTATAAAAATCTCCTGATTTGAAATATGGTAAGATTTCGTTTTCTCTTATTTTTTTTGTTAAAAGATCAGGTATTGCACCTTCGAGGCCGTATCCTACAGCTATAAATAAATTTCTTTTAGGGTCTTTTTGTGAAGGTAATTTTACAAGTATTACTACTCCATTTCTTTTGTCTTTTTGTCCAACACCCCATTTTTGCCCTAACCAAGTTGCGTATTGTACAGGCTCTGCACCATTTAGATTGTCTACCGCAACTATACAGATTTGATTTGAAGTGTTTTTTGCAAATTCAGAAAGTTTTTGTTCTAAGTTTTCTATTTGTGCAGCATCAATGAAGTCATGTGATTCTGTAAATAAGATATTTACAAGTTTTGGCGGATTGGGTCTTTCTGGTACTTGCTCTTGAGCAAAAGCCCAAAACGAACAAAAAAGAATTAAAAATTTGAAAAATATTTTCATGAATTAATACGAAATCTGGTCAGGAAGTTCATTTATATCATCAGTCTGATAGGGGAAGTATTTTTTTAGCTCAAGGCCACATTTGTTGATAGATTTGGTTAGTCCATCAACTAGATTTCCATTTTTAAAATCAGCAATTGCTTCATGTTTAATCATATCCCAAAAAGATTGTTGTACTTTTTGGTGTATGCCCGTATCTCCCCAAATGGCAAATTTTCTGTTTTCGTAAGATACATAAAACAAAATACCATTTCGGTCTTTTGTTTTATGCATTTGTAGTTTTTCAAATATTTCTTTAGCTCTATCAATAGCTGAAGGTGTTTGGCAGAATCGTTCAACATGCAAACGAATTTCACCAGAAGTGTTTAATTCGGCATTTTTGATAGCAGAAATAATCTGCTGCTCTTGATAGTCTGAAAAATATCTTTCTGGACGCAATTTTTATTTGATGTTAAATTCAACTTTAGGTGCATTTTCTGTACCAGCATCAGAATGGAAGAATCCGGCAGTTTTAAATCCAAACATTCCTGCAAAAATACTCGCTGGAAATTTACGTACTGCAATATTAAAGTTGCCAACTACGTCGTTGTATTTTCTTCTTTCTTCCGCAATTCGGTTTTCTGTACCTTCAAGAGCCACTCTTAATTCACCAAAAGCTGCATTTGTTTTAAGGTTTGGATAGTTTTCTGTTACCATCAATAATCTACCTAAAGCTCCAGACAATCCTTCTTGTGCTTTTTGTATTTTAGCAATATTTTCTTCAGATAAATCGTCAACGTTCAAAGTAACTTTTGTAGCATTTGCACGAGCTTCAATGATTTCTTTTAAAGTCGATTTTTCAAAATTAGCTTCTGCTTCAACGGTTTTAATTAAATTACCGATAAGGTCTGATCTGCGTTGGTATTGTACTTCAACTTGACCCCATTGTTTTTTAACTTCGGTGTCTTTCTCTACTAAAGAGTTGTTTACATTGCAGCCATAAAAGCCGAAAATAACTAGTAAACCTACAAGACCTAATAAAATGTAACTACTTTTCATTTGTTATGATTTGATTAATTTGTAAAATGCGTTGGTTGACCTGTGGCTTCTAGCACAGATTGCCATAATTGTTGTTTAACATCTATTTTCTTACGTTTAGATGTAGCCACCTCTATTGGCAAATGAATAAATTGAGAATGATTATGCCCTACAACCATACCTGTACGTCCGCTCATGCCCGCGTGTACGGCCATTTGAGCAAGTTGGAAACAAAATAAGGAGTCGTTAGGAGTAGGAGCACAGCTTCTGATGTTGTAACTTGGGTCTATGTATCGGAGAGATATATCTACCTTTTTCTCTTTAAAATATGCATTTATTTTGTCTTTCAAAAACAAACCTATATCTCCAAGTTTTACGTTGCCAGAAGCATCGTATTGTATGTTTTTAGGGTCGTTCACAAATTTTTGACCTGCACCTTCAGCTACAACAATTACGGTGTGGTTTCTACGCAACAATCGATTTTCTATTTGTTGTAAAAGACCTTTTTCGCCTTCTAAGTCAAATTCTACTTCTGGAATCAAACAGAAGTTTGCTTCACCAGTAGCTAATACAGCATTTGCGGCCACAAATCCAGACTCTCTACCCATTAGTTTTACAAGACCAATACCGTTGTATGCACAATCTGCTTCTGTGTGTGCATTGTGTATAGACTCGCAAGCTGCGGAAAACGCCGTTTCTACCCCAAATGATCTTTGGATAAAGTTGATGTCATTATCAATAGTTTTAGGGATTCCAATTACGGCAATATCTAAACCTCTTTTTTCTATTTCTCTGATGATGGTAAGTGCACCTTTTTGAGTACCATCTCCACCTACTGTATATAAAATATTTACACCAAGCTCTTCTAGTCTGTCTACCATAGCTTTGGCGTCTTGGTTACCTCTTGATGAACCTAAAATAGTACCACCTTTGGTATGGATTTCAGAAACATCATCAACGGTAAGTACGTCTATTTCGTGCCCAAATTCTTTTACTAAACCCGCATATCCATATTTGATGCCATAGGTTATTTGTTTTTCATATCTGTAATAGTTCATCATAACGATTGCTCTAATTACAGAGTTTAGTCCTGGGCATAATCCTCCACAAGTAACTACCGCAGAAACTGCCGTTCCTGGCTTAAAAAATAATTTCTCTCTTGGACCTGCTTTCTCAAATGTGGGGATTTTGTTATTCGTTCTTAAAATCTCGTCTACAATACTGTTGTCAATCACAGAAAGTACACGCTCTTCTTCTGGGACAAAAACCACATCTGAATTTTTTAAAGGAGAATCGTGTTTTTGCTCCCCTAATTTTTTTATAGATAAATCTAAAGAAAGTAATTCTGATACAATTTTGTCTAACGCCATATTCTATAGTTTTTTATTTAAGGAATCTTAACCCTAAGGTTAAAATCAACTCCGAAGATAGGTATTTATTGTATGAATACGCACATGAAAATAAAATTTTTTTATTTTCTAGCTTTAAACCACTACTTATGGTCATGAAATAGTTACTTAGTCCTACAAATACAGTTGTTTTGGGAGAAAATGAGTAGGATAATCCAAGCTTTAGATCTGGTTTTGTAGCTTTTCGCTTTTCTATTTCTCCTTTTATGTATACTTCTTTAGTAACGGTGTACAAAAGTCCTGTTGCAAAAGATTGTGTTAAATATTCTTTAGGAGAATAATGAATTTTACTTTGTGTAATGTTTGAAATATAGGTTCCCCATGTAAGTTTTGGATGTAAAATAACAGAACCACCAAGATTAAAACTCCATAAATTGATGGAACGATAGCCTTCTGCCGAATAATTATGGAATAAAGTGATTAAGCCAATACTAATATTATTGAGTAAAAAACTATAACCTAGAGCACATTTGGTTTCGTTGTAAACGGAATTTCCAAATTTATGAATTCCTAAATGTAAACCATTTTTTTTGATAGGTTTATAAAAGCCTAAACCCATTCTAAAGTAGGTGTCTGTATGGATGTATCTGTTGGCATTCAAAAGCAAAGAAGTGGAGCTGTCATTGGACAATCTTACCGAAGACGGATTTGCAAAAACTGCAAAAGCGTTTTGTGAAGTAGAGACGGTATTTCCTAAAGCAGTATTTTCTGCTCCGTAATTTAAATTTGCAGATTGTGTAAAAAGTTGAAAGTGTATGAAAATTAGTACACTCACAAGATTTTTATTCATAGTTAATTTTTAAGTATTTTGTAAAAATAACTATTTTCTGTGGAGTTCAAAATAATAAAATACAGACCCGATGTTTCAGTGTTTAAATCTATGCTTGGATTGTTATTAGTAATAATTTTTTCAGTAATTTTTCTTCCTAATTTATCTATCAAAACAAGCGAATAACTTTCGTCATTTTTTAAATTATGGATGAAATAAGGTTCATTGTTTGAATTTTGAGAAATATATGGTTGGGTGTTTAAATTACTAAAATATTCTTTGCTTTTTACAAGTAATGTTTTACTAGATTTAGGATTTTCACCATATATTTCATAGAAATAATTTGAAGATTTTTCACTGCTGTCTGTAAAAGTATATAGCCCCCAATGTTGTCTGTAACTATTGCTGTACATCTCAGATAGTATTGTTTTTGAGTTTTTTGTGGATTTTACTATGCTGATTTTTCTATATTTTTGTTCACCAATGTTTTTCCATTGTAATTCATTTATGTCGTTTTCTAGTTCGTTAATATTGAAATAACCTAAAGGAGTAGTTGTGTTTGGGTAGGTTATTCTGAGTTCAAAAGTACAATTAGAATGGCATGTGGCACTGCTTGCTCCACAGTTGCAAGTTGTTAATGTGTTTTTTTTGGTATCTATTTGTACATAATATTCTACACCCGCAATGGCAGAGAATGAAGTAGTGAAGTTGGCTGTAGAACTTGGATCAAAACAAGCTTTTGTGGTGTCAGGGTTGCTACTTGCACAATTAGACGGTTTTCTTATTATGAAACCCTGTATAGTAGATATAAGCCCAAAAAAGCTTACTGGGTTACAAACTTGGTCTTTTATCTCAAGGTTTATTAGGTCAGTTTTTAGTGCGATAAACTTAAACCAAACGGTACCTTCTACTCCTGATATTCCGCAGCACATGTTTACAGTATTGTTTGCCACGGCATTACTACCTTTTGCAGCACAATTAGATGAACGATGATCAGTACAGTTAAGTGTAGAATTCGTATTGTCTCCTATATACCAAGCACCATCACTTATATCTATGGCATTTATACACTCATCATTTGCAGGTTGAGCGTAAATGATAACAGAGATTGAAAAGACTAATATGTAAAATAGTTTGTTCAGAAGAATTTGTAATATTTTACTTTCTTTTAGATTCTTTATACCAACCCGTTGGGCAGGTACTGCACTTTTGTCTATGACAGGATGCAAACAAAAGCAATCCTGATAATAAAATTAAAATAATTGGAGCGTTTTTTAAATCCATTTTGAAAGTGATGCTAGTTCCTTAGAAATATTTTCTCGAGCTTTAAGCTCATATTTATCTATGAATACCTTTGTGTTGAATAAGGTAGTTTGTTTTAAAAAGTTTTTTAAAATGTTTGTTCTGCCACTCGCATACACTATGTTTGGATAGTGTGCGTATTCTTTCCTGATACAAGAACTATAAAGCTCATATTTGGGCCAAGATTGTCCAAGTATAGCTATGTCTGCATCTAAAAAATAATTAACCAAATCATCGGTATGTAAAGTATGATGTGTAGTTGCAGTGATAATTTCGCAACATTTTTCTATAATAGGTTCTGAAACATTAAGTTTAGTAAGCATCTTTCTCGCAACAAGAGCACTTTGTACTTCATTGTCTTTAAAGCTAGAATCATAAACGAAGTCATGAAATACCGTAGCAAATAAGATTTCTGGCTTCATATCAGATAAAACAGCACTAAGTTCATTCCAAATAAACTCCAGATGAGTCATGTTATGATAAAATCTGTTTTTTTTAGTATGAGCAGAAACAATATCATTCCAAATCGAAATAATATCAGATTGATTACTTGTAAATGTAGAAGCGGTTTCTTCAAAACTAGATTTTAACATATTTTAGATTTTTAAAAGCAGCTAGAATTGAAATAAAATTCTGAGTATAAATATAATACATTTTTTTATAGAAATAATATTAATTCTTAGACAACCGATTTGTTAAATATAAAGACAATGTTACTATAATGTTAATTAATTATTTTTTGTTTGCTTTATATTTAAGAAACTTATGAAATGGTGATTGTAATGTATCAAAAATTAAATTATTCAAAAACAATGAATCTAATCAAATTGGGTACTTTATTGCTAGGAGCAATGATGTTATTTTCTTGTAGAAAAACGGAAGGAAAAGGTGGGAAATTATCAGTTTCTGGTACTGTGGTAGCAAGATATTATGACGACAACTACAAGACATATACTGGTACAGAACTAGCCGCAGATGAAGATGTTTACATTATTTATGGGGATCAAGTTGGGTATGGAGATAAAACTAAAACTGATTATCAGGGGCGTTTTGAATTTAAATACCTGCGATCGGGAAATTATAAAGTTTATGTGTATTCTAAAGATACCACTCAGTCGACTCCAAGTGGAGAGTTTGCGGTGGTAAAAGATGTGAGTTTGAGTAGTGATGTTGATTTAGGGCAAATAACCATTGCCAAAAAAGATGAAAGAAAACTTAATGATGGTCCCTACACAATTGGAGGTACGGTGTATGTGAAATCTTGCAATAGTAATTATAATGTATGTACCGAAGCTTTTGGTACTCCAGACGTAGATGTATATGTAAGTAAACTTGGGCAGGTTGCTTACATAGATAAAGTAGTAACAGGAGACCAAGGGTTGTATGAGTTTACAGACTTACCTTCAGGTTCATATGTGGTTTATGTGTTCTCAGAAAATCCACAATCTGCAAGTGATGCAAGTATTTCTAAATATATGACCCTTAAAGACACGGTAGTGGTTAACGGTGCAAATGTTTCAGGTGTTGATTTTCAGACTGTTGAATAAATGAGAAATGTGCTTATTCTGAGCATTATATGGGGAACTCATATAATCTGTGCTCAAAGTAAAAATGATATCAAAAAATATCACGTAAGGTCAGTAATTGAAGAGAGTTCTAAAATAGAAAATGGTGTAACCATAGTTAAAAAAGAACTAAATACTTACGATGCTTCTGGGAATCTTACAGAAGAGGCCGTATTTATTAACGATAAATTAGAGAAAAAAGAGAGTCGTAAATTTAATAAAAACAATGAAGAAACGGAACATTCCATCTACAATAAAGATGGAACTATGAAAAAGAAAGTGGTTAAAAAATACAATAACTCTGGAAAAGTTTCTGAAGAATATAATTACGATGGAGCAGGTAAATTGATAACCAAAGAAATATATTCGTTCAATAACTTTGGCGATAAATCCCAAGAATTGATTTATAATGGTTCTGGTGAGCTGGAAGAGAAAGTTACATATAAATACAATAGTAAAGGGTTGAAAACAGAAAAATTAACCTTTGATAACAAAGATAGATTGATAGGAAAGAAAACTTATACTTACTCATTTAAATAATAGAATGATGAAAGATATCAATCAATTGGTAAGAGAAAATTTTGAAACAATCAGCTTAAGTGAAATGGACTCTGTAAAGCTGATGGATAGAATGGATTCTAAATATGTTTTTAGAATAGCTCAATTGTCTCAAGTTTTTGAAAAAATTAAAGGTAAGTATAGAGTATTAGAAGTAGAAAATACCTGTAGCAGCAGATATGAAACATTGTACTATGACACTCAAGATCTTGAGTTATATCATAAGCATCTGACAAAACGTGTCAACCGGCATAAAATCAGGTCTAGAAACTATGTAGAATCTGGAATAAATTTTTTAGAAGTTAAACTTAAAAATTCTAGAGGTAGAACCGTTAAGAAAAGAATAAAAATAGATGAAATTAGAAATAGTTTTGATAAAGGTTACACACAAGGAGATTTTTTAACAATTGAAACCGGTTACGATTCTGAAAAATTTTACCCACAGTTTTGGGTAAATTATACTCGAATAACTCTAGTAAACTTAGAAGGAAAAGAAAGATGTACCATAGATCTGAACTTACAATTCCTAAAAGGAGCATCTGTAGTAGATTATTCATTTTTGGTAATCTTAGAACTTAAGCAAGAAAAATCTAACGGTTCAGCTATTTCCTCGCTTATGAAAGAATTAGGAATAAGAGAAGGAGGTCTGAGTAAGTATTGTCTTGGTGTGATAAGTCATAATCCCGATGTAAGAATAAATAGTTTTAAACCCAAATTGTCAATCATAAACAAATTAAGAGAAAATGAAATATATGCGTAGATTGTTGATGTATTTTACCCTAATATTGTTGGTAAATAATTCAGTGGCTCAGGAGTTAGTAGAAAGAGAAAAGCCAACTAGCACAGAAGAATCTGTTAGTTTTGGTGATGAGGAAAATGCCACAAAAGATAAAAAGAAAAAAGATAAGAAAGACAAAGACAAAAAAGAAGATTCCATCACAATTGACGGTCAATTTGGAGCCAATCTGGCACTCAATTTGGTCACACTCATTGCTATAATTGTATTCATTTACAATAGAAATTATCATAAAACCGAGCTTATTTTTACTTTTTTTGCTTTTAATATAGTCATATTTTTGCTCACCTATGTCATGAATCACGTCAAACTGTCTATGGGGGCGGCTTTTGGTTTGTTTGCAGTTTTTTCTATGTTACGCTACCGCACAGAAGGTATCTCCCCTAAAGACATGACTTATCTGTTTATAGTAATAGCTGTTGGGCTTATATGTGCCATAAAACTAGATACTATTTCTTTAGCAGTTGTGTGTTTGTTGTTGGTGTTAACCACTTGGTTGCTAGACGGGAATGTGATTTTTAAAAGACAATATTCTAAGCTTGTTAGATACGATAACATAGCACTGATTAAACCAGACAAAAACCAAGAATTGATTGCAGATCTGAAACAAAGGACTGGGCTCAATATTTATAAAGTGACTATCAGTAAAATAGATTTTTTAAAAGATATAGCTGCCGTAGAAGTTTTTTATTATGATTGAGTTGCAGGTAAACAGATATATTGTTTTAGTACTCACTTTTTGTGGACTTGCTGTGTTTGCACAACAAAACGATGCTCGTTTGTGGCTTAAAGCTGGTGTAGAGAAAAAACTAAACCGCAAACTCAACTTGCAAATAGACGCTTGCACACGGGTAGGGGAAAACATGTCCAGACTGGAGTCTTACTATGTAGCTGTAGGTCTTGAATATAAAGTATTTAAAAAACTTAAATTAGGGGCGGCGTTGAGGCATTCTGGCAAAAGAGAGATTTCTCCCTATTACGATGAACGTAATCGTATAAGTTTGTGGCTAGCCTACAAACGTAAAATTTATAAAAATTGGGGGCTAGCCTATAGGCCAATGTATCAACAGCAATATACCAATATGCTCACCTCCGAAGATGGATACATCCCTAGTAAGTATTTGAGAAATAAAGTAAGTGTGTATTATGACTTACATAAAAAATATACACCCTACATTACTTGTGAACTTTTCTATCAAAGTAAGTACTTCAAAGGAGAGTTTAATAGAGTCAGATACGAAACAGGTATAGATTATGAGTTTAATAGAAAACATAAAATAAATGTATTTTATATGTTGCAAAGAGAATTTAACGAACCCAACCCAATTCGTTCATACATAATAGGTTTAGGGTATAAGTTTGTTTTATAAAGAAATTAATATACATACATATAAATTGTGATTTGCTTTCGTTCTTTAAAATATTGAGATTTAAAGCAACTCCTGAATTTTGTTTTTGTACTTGGTACTGTTTTGAAATAACTTTTTGTGTTTGTTTTGAAAGTTTAAACACTTATAGTATTTTTATAAACAATTATTAACAATTTATTATATGGAAAAAAATATTTCAAAAAATGAAATAGCTTTTGAAGAAGCTTTAAAAAATTACAAATTCGATATAATCGAAGAGTTTAGAAGAACAGGACACGCAATGTTTTATCAAGACATAAACGGCATAGAGTATTCTTGTGAATTAATTTCTGAAAACACTATTCTGTTAAAAGATTATTTAAAAGATATGAATAATTTTGTGGGTTGTGGTAATTTTATAAACTATGAAGCTGTAAATATTCAATTGTTTACAAAGCCAATTTCAACAAAAGAATTAGATTATGCTAAAATAATTGCAAACGATTTATTAAAATAGTTTAATGCCTAAATCTGAAAAAAATCTAATTGCTTGTTGTCTATATTTCATACATACTCCTGCCTTATTGTGATTTGCTTTTGTTCTTTAAAATATTGAGATTTATAACAAACGAATACTTTAATTGAAATAAATGCTCTCTAGCAAGATTAAATAAAAACTATTTACTTCTAAATTAGGATTGTGGAATGATATAAATGCTTTACATCTTTGATACGATACAAAGAATTAGTAATTCATATCTAAAATAGTTGTTTTTCGTATATTTACACTATAAATAATTGAGATATGTCTAGCAAAAATATTAAAGTCAAGGTTGTTCCTGTAATAAAAGATGAGTTCTTTAATGATGAATTAATTGAAAAACTAAGAAAAAAAGCTCAAGAAGTAACAGAGTATCATCATAGTATTGGCAGTAGTATACCTTTAATTGACAGTAATAATAATATAACCTATTGGAGACCTGATGGCTCAGTTTCAACAACTTGTGAGTAAACCTGTCTTTTTCCTAATTGCAGGTCCAAATGGTGCAGGTAAATCAACTTTTTCACGTATTCTAGTTGATAGTTATACAAAATCTAATGATACTTATATTTGGGACGGAGATCTAGAATTCTTTAAATTTAGGGCTAATTACGCTTTAATAAATGGTAAATATTCTTTAGAGTATCTTTCAGAAGATTATGTTTCCAATGAATTAAATTCAAAATTTGAAACTTTAAAGAATAATGCAATTCGTACTAAAAATCACTTTGCTTTAGAAACAAATCTTTTTCCTAATGATTGTTTGGATCTGATTAAGGAGTTTAAATCAAATGGGTATTTGATAGTAATGTTTTTTATAACCTTACCAACTCCAGATTATTGTTATAGTCGAGTAAAGTTGAGAAGTAATTCAAATATGAAAGATATTCCTAATCATTTTGTGCCTTTTGATACCATTAAACTAAAATTTGAGTGTGGTATAATTAATTTTAACTATCTCAATAATCATCATAAACTGTTTGATAAATCATATATCTTACTTAACGACAATGGTATTTCAAATGATATTCGTATACCAACAGTATTGGCTAAATATCGTCATGGTGATTTATATGAATTATCTAGTGTTGAAGAATCTAAACATGGTCAATTAATTTCTAAAATGCTCTCTATTGGCTTTGATTTTAATACGGATTCTGAGAATGTCATTGACGATGTTGGTTTTTCATTTTAAATCAGGAGCATCAATTTTAATTTCAGTTGTCAATGAGGTACAATTTTGAACGTTTCCAGTCGTTAGTAATATTCTAAAATTATATTATATTAGTCGTAAATAGGTAGTTTTCAAAAATTTATTAGGTGTGCTTTCTGGCAAATGTTCACAAAAGTGCCACGTTGTGATTTGCTATCGTTCTTTAAAATATTGAGATTTACAACAACATCCAGTTTTCAGAAGATTCGAATTCTCTAGTTGTGATTTGCTTTCGTTCTTTAAAATATTGAGATTTACAACAACCAATTGTTAATTTGGCAGATGTATTAGTAGGTTGTGATTTGCTTTCGTTCTTTAAAATATTGAGATTTACAACAACTTGTAAAGGCAGCAAAGAACTGTCAATTTGTTGTGATTTGCTTTCGTTCTTTAAAATATTGAGATTTACAACAACAAAAAATAAAAACATTTCAAGACGCTGGGAGTTGTGATTTGCTTTCGTTCTTTAAAATATTGAGATTTACAACAACAGTGAAATTTATAGACCCAACAACCGCCAGGTTGTGATTTGCTTTCGTTCTTTAAAATATTGAGATTTACAACAACACCTGGTCGGTTACTGAAACTTGCTGGGCAGTTGTGATTTGCTTTCGTTCTTTAAAATATTGAGATTTACAACAACCAATTGTTAATTTGGCAGATGTATTAGTAGGTTGTGATTTGCTTTCGTTCTTTAAAATATTGAGATTTACAACAACTTGTAAAGGCAGCAAAGAACTGTCAATTTGTTGTGATTTGCTTTCGTTCTTTAAAATATTGAGATTTACAACAACAAAAAATAAAAACATTTCAAGACGCTGGGAGTTGTGATTTGCTATCGTTCTTTAAAATATTGAGATTTACAACAACAAAAATAAAAACATTTCAAGACGCTGGGAGTTGTGATTTGCTTTCGTTCTTTAAAATATTGAGATTTACAACAACATATGAGAATCATAGAAATATCACAAATTGTTGTGATTTGCTTTCGTTCTTTAAAATATTGAGATTTACAACAACATTATATGAATTGGAAAGACAAACTATAAGGTTGTGATTTGCTTTCGTTCTTTAAAATATTGAGATTTACAACAACACTATGTTTAAATTAAATTCTAAAATAGTGGTTGTGATTTGCTTTCGTTCTTTAAAATATTGAGATTTACAACAACAAAGCAATTTGATGGATACGAAGGTACAATGTTGTGATTTGCTTTCGTTCTTTAAAATATTGAGATTTACAACAACATAGCCCTGAAATCATAGTTATTTATCATAGTTGTGATTTGCTTTCGTTCTTTAAAATATTGAGATTTACAACAACTTGACCACAACTCATGCCATCGAAAAGAGAGTTGTGATTTGCTTTCGTTCTTTAAAATATTGAGATTTACAACAACTGTAGAGGTTTTACCAATTGGAATTAATAGTTGTGATTTGCTTTCGTTCTTTAAAATATTGAGATTTACAACAACCTAGTTATGCTTTAGTGAAAAAATCTAGTAGTTGTGATTTGCTTTCGTTCTTTAAAATATTGAGATTTACAACAACGCCTATTCGCATATCTGTATATCTGCGACAGTTGTGATTTGCTTTCGTTCTTTAAAATATTGAGATTTACAACAACATGGCGAATGGTGTTATTGCTAGACTTTATGTTGTGATTTGCTTTCGTTCTTTAAAATATTGAGATTTACAACAACACAAAAATGTTTACATTAGTATAATAATAGTTGTGATTTGCTTTCGTTCTTTAAAATATTGAGATTTACAACAACATCTTCCTCTATTTTATTGAGCAACCGTACGTTGTGATTTGCTTTCGTTCTTTAAAATATTGAGATTTACAACAACGGAGAAACGGGGACAAAGTAACATCGGGAGGTTGTGATTTGCTTTCGTTCTTTAAAATATTGAGATTTACAACAACAAATTTTTCTATCATTATACGTGTTTTGTGGTTGTGATTTGCTTTCGTTCTTTAAAATATTGAGATTTACAACAACAAAAACTTTTTAAAGGTTGAAGACCGTTTTGTTGTGATTTGCTTTCGTTCTTTAAAATATTGAGATTTACAACAACATAAAGGAATTAAAGAGTTGCACAAAAAGGGTTGTGATTTGCTTTCGTTCTTTAAAATATTGAGATTTACAACAACTGCTGTCTCATGTTTAATGCCAGTATGCTGTTGTGATTTGCTTTCGTTCTTTAAAATATTGAGATTTACAACAACTAGCTATAACAAATAACGACGAAACAGCAGGTTGTGATTTGCTTTCGTTCTTTAAAATATTGAGATTTACAACAACATACCTCTGGTTTTCTTGTTGTAAATCAGTATTTTAGCTCACAATTTAGGATTAAAAAATTGTTCTCAAAATCTCACATACACTCAAAGCCTCATAGTTTTTTTAAATCCTATGAGGCTTTTGTGTTTAAAACATCTCTAGTTGCTGTGGGGTATCTGGTCTGTTTTTGGTGGCAATTCCCTTAAAAAACTCCATTCTGCCAAATTGAGCATCGGTAATCTCAAATATAATAATCTCGCCTTTTTCTGGCAGATTCCTTTTTACACGTCCTTTGTGTACTTCTGCGTTTTCTTTACTGCTACAGTGCCGTGCATACATGCTGTATTGGATCATAGCGAAGCCGTCTTTCAATAAAAATTTTCTAAAATCCGCATAGCGTTTGCGGTCGGCTTTGGTTTCTGTGGGTAGATCAAAGTGTACAAATATCCACATAATTTTATATTGGTTCAGGCGGTCAAACATGGCTCTTGTGTTGTTGTGTACTACATATCTTAGCGACGCTACTTGGGCTTATGTATTGGTTTTTGTGATTTCTGCATAGAGTATAGGGTAGAGTATTTTACGGGTTTCTCCCATGAAGCATTTCATTACACTGGCAGTGGTACGCTGTGCTCCCACTAGTAGCGGGCTGTTTTTGCCGTCTATAAGGGTGTCTAGCACGGGTATTTGTAGCAAATGTCCCTTGTGTGTTTTCTCTAGATTTTCGGGTAGAGAGGGGAGTGTTGCTAGGTATCTAAATATATACAAGTCTACTATGGGGCGAAAGGGTTCCATAATGTCGTCTGCTAAACAAAAAGCGTTGTACTTATTTCTGTGGTGTATGCCCACTACGGGCAAGCAGCCGCTGGCTACTAAGTTACGAGCAATCACAGCTCGCAAAAGGGCATATCCATAATTGAAAAATTGGTTGGGAGGGCCTTCATTTTGCCCACGCGTAACGCCATAGGGTTTCAAGAGTGTTTCCCAATATTTGGCGGCGGCTCGGCCTTCTCGGTTGTCTGGGTCGCCACTGCTTACATTTTTGGCATGGTGCAACAGTGCCGTGGCATCATGCCCCAAGATTTGCAAAACGGCTGCTTGGTTCAGTATTTTGGCTTCTATGGTTTGTTTCCATAGTTGTTTTTTGAGGGGTTCTGAGGCACGCAACTGATAATGTATTTTCTCAGAAAAGGTGTCGTTGATGTCAAAATGCAAGGTGGCGGCTATGGGTAAATGGTTCTGTCCGCATTGGATCAGGGCTACATTGTTGAGAATCAATTTTTCGAGTAATCCGCTCGTGAGCGTTATACGTGTGTGATCTAGTACCAGTATGCCTATGTCTTCTATGGGGATTCTTTCTACGGCTTCTTTTTGAAATACTTCGGGTATTTCTTTGTTGTTTACCACTTCGGGTAGCCTTATTACTAGCTGCTCGTTTTGGGTGCTGAGGTAGGCGGGGTTTCCAAAATATAGGGTGCGTTTGATCATGTGCGTGTTGTATATTGTTAGTATGGTGTTAAGTTATTGAAAATAAGTTGTTTTTGCAAGAAATGAGACCTGAGATGTTAGACGTGAGACGTTAGACTTTAGACATGAGATGTTAGATGCAAGAGAAAAGACTCTAGAATCAATAATAAATTGTTTTTTATTGTTAAACTTCAGTTGTTTGGGCTAATTGCTTTAAATGTCTATTGACAAAATCCCAAAGCGAACAAACCAAGGCGTTTTTGATAGGGTAGGTGTCTGAACTGGGCGTAATCACATAGTTTTTGTGAGTGCCTAAGTCTTCTATTCCTACATAAAATCCTTTACTTACCTTGGGGGCATTGCTGTATTTTATTTCTATACTACTCACGGGCGTGTTACCACGTACCAGTACTAAGTCTACTTCTGTGCCACTGTGTGTGCGGTAGTAATACACGTCCAGATCCACGGGTTTGTGATACATCACTTGCTCTATTACGTAGCCTTCCCACGAAGCACCTACTATGGGGTGGTGCTGGAGGTCTTCATAAGTATTTATTCTATGCAGATGATGCAACAGTCCGCTGTCTTTGAGGTATATTTTAGGGGCTTTTACCAGTCGTTTGCCGTTGTTGCTGTACCAGGGCATTATTTTGTAAACCAAAAATGCTCCTGCCAAAAAATCGGTATATCGGCTCGCCACAGGAGCCGTTACTCCTAGCGATCGTGCTAGTTCTTCGGCGTTAAATATACCCGAATGCACATGTGCTAGCATCAGCCACAGTTTACGATTCAGTTCGGGATTCAGATTGTAACCAAACAGATGCGACAAATCTCTCTCCACATAACTACGCACAAAACCTGCCGCCCAATCCTGAAATTCGGTATCCGAATTGGCCAAAATAGCTCTAGGGAAGCCTCCCCTGTACCAATGCTTTTGCATCGAAAAATCTGGGTACAATTCACTCAGCCTAAACGGGTTTAAGTCTAGATAACTCACCCTGCCGGCCAACGATTCGGACACTCCTTTAACCAAATGTGGCGATGCCGAACCCAAGAGTAGAAAACGCCCATTTACACGATGGCGGTCTATAATGCTTCGCAAACGAGTAAATAGCAGAGGCATCACTTGCACTTCGTCTATAATCACCAGCTTGTCTTTGTAGTAGTCCAAGAAGGTTTCGGGGTCTTCGTTGAGTTTGGCAAGGTCTTGCCCACTTTCCAGATCTAGGTAGATGTAGTCTTTGTCGAGTACTTCGGCAGCTTGTTTGGCAAGAGTAGTTTTTCCCACTTGTCTAGCACCCAATATAGCCACCGCAGGGCTGTAACCCAGCTTTGTGGCAAGTAATTCTATATCGGCTCTGCGTCTGTCCATAGTACAAATTTACGCACAAACCTTGAAATTCAAAACTATTGCTATGGATTTTCAATAATAAATACCAATTATCCTTGAAAATCCATAGTATTACTATGGATTTTCAAGGATAATTTTTTAAAAAACCTTGTCAAAGTTCCAAACTTTGACAAGAGTAATTAGTTTAATTAGTATGGTTTGATATTGCCTAGGCAGTTGGTTTGGAGATTGATGTTATATTTCCCAATACATCAATCCAAACTTTTTTAGGATTTAATTTCTCTAATGTTCCTATACTTCTTACGTTGATAAATCGTTTTGAATCTTTAGCTTCATTTGTATCAATTAATTCAGTTTCTAGATGATGCCTAAACATATAGTTTGATTCGGCAATTTTTTGAACTCTATATAAATACTTACTCAAAACATCTTTTTTGTTGTTTGTGATTGTATCTGTGTAATCTTCTTCACTCATACCCAGTACATACATTTCGTTTTGTTGTAGAGTTAATTCTAGTTTCCAACCACGAGTAGGTAATTTCTCTAAGAATGATTCAGGATATTCGTTTTTAGAAACTGTTATTTTATCCCAAGTTTCGGTTGGGTTTGAAATGATTACAGGCAAACTATATTTTTTGCGTTCTACTGCATGCCAAAAAGAGGCAACATGTTCTTGAAGTTTACCTTCGCTATCTCTGTACAAAGCAATGTGGTGATTGTTTCCTGGTTTTACATATTTTTCAAATTGTAAATTATTGGTTTTATCTTCTGTGATGATAGGTTCTACAGCAGATAAGCCCGTAAAGCAACGTACAGACTTAATTTCTATTTTTTGGTTGACATCTAAATACAATGGTTTAGCAAAAGCATTTTTTGCATTTCCGCCAAATTCTTCTAGCCTTACTTTTACTATTTTCTTTAAACCCTCATCTACTATTTTCTCCGCCTTTTTGGTGTCAATAGTCCCTAATGAATATTTGATTACATATTCTACTTTGTACAAAGAAGCGGTTTCTAACACCTTTTCTTTGGCTTTATCTAAATATATGGGATCTTTTTTTGTAGAGGCGAATGCTTTTTTACTATCATTATCGCACTTTGCAATTCGCTCTTTAATCAAAGATTTTATTGTGTCATTGATAATTAAATCTGAGTTTTCAAACAATGCTTTTAGCGGAGTATTCGGCTGAATGGTCTTTATTTTCCCATATACACTTTCCTCGCTGAGTGAGCCTCTTGGTATGATAATATGTTCCTGAGAAACCTCTTTTCTATACTTCTTTATTTTGTTACCTTTTTTATTAAACTTTGGGATTTTTACTTTTCTAGTACCAAGTGTAGCTACCTTTTTACCAGCTTTGAAAGAAACTAATATTTTGTCTGCTTCCTTTTCTACTTCGGCAGTGGTAAAAGGTTTTTGCAGGATAATATATTTATCAAGTAAACTTAACTTCTCTTTAAATACATTTTTCGATGAATCTATTTCGGCTTTTATCGATTCTCTTTGCGAATTCAATGTATTGATTCTATGTATAAAACTTTTGGTAGTTGATGCTATAACTAAAGCATCAATTGCGTGATGCCTGTGGTCGTCTCGCTTAGTCCATCCTTTAATTATTTCTTTTTTATGTGTTTGAGTTCTATGGTCAGTTTCCCATTCTACCCAATCCGTTTGTTTTGCATTTCTATATTTCTCTAATTGTAAATTCATTAAAACATCGTCCCAACCCCATAACCTTCTCAATTTCTCGGTAATTTGCCCACTGGTAGAAACTACTTCATTGCAGATTCCCTCCAATATTTCCTTGGCTTTTTTAGAAATATATTGAGTCTCTTTCTTTTGTCTTTCAATAAAGTCTTCCCATATTTTTTTATCAGAGTCCGTTACCTTATTCTTTTGTTTACGAATTAAATAATCCTCATGAGAAATTTTTAATCTTTCAAGTTTTCCAAAGGAAAGAATACCTTTTTTATACCAATCATTTATACGCTCAAGATAGCTGTTTAATTCACTTTCCCCTTTAGCTCTGATAAAGTCATAAGCAGTTTTATCTTTTTTATCTGTAGCGTTACATTTTCTATGTACTAAAACCCTATTAGTTATGGAATCATCAAATAATAATGATTTTGGAATTATGTGATCTACATCGAAATCATTTCCGTTTAATGCGTTTGCTAAACTAAAGGATTCTCCACAGTAAATACATTGATTTAGAATCTGTGCATTTTCAAATTTTTTGCTATCAAATCTTCCTTCTTTTGTATAAACTGTTCGTATTGGGAAAATAAATTTATATTTTTCACGTGTTTTCTTAGTGGCTTTAACCCCAAGTTCTACTAGTCTTTTATCTATTTCTTGGTTAATTCTATTATTGGCTTCATTTGAAATAAATGCATCATTTCGCTCGTCCTTACTTTGTTTAAGTTCACGAGCTAGTTCTATTCTTATTTCATCGATTTTGCCATGCTTATCAATGATGGAATTAACAACATTAATCAATTGATTTAATATTTTTTCAACTATTGGTTGGCGTAGATTATTTTTAGGGAGTAAATCAAGTTTTGTTTTGAGTTCTCTTGTTACTTTTTTATCTTTTGTCAAAGAATTAGAATGATTGTAACCTGCAAAAGAAGAGGCATCGCTGTAAACAAAACCTTGCATTAAGTAAGGTAATATTTTACGCATGGCTTTATTGGATTTATTGCCATAGGCTTGTTTGTTTAAATCTATTTTGGCTAATGCAATTGCTTTTTCTTCTTCAATACCAAATTTTTTGATTAAAGCATTTTTGCATTCTTCTTCGTGTTTTATCGAATACATGGTATGCCAAAGCTCAAAAAGTGGTTCTTTTTCTATGTTGGGACTTACTATTTGGAAATTGTTTGAGCCAATAACTTCACCTGTTTTTCTATCCACTAAATAGACTTCTTTATTAGTGCTTTCAATCTGAATATTTAAATTTAATAGTGGGTGATTATCTCCTAAAATTTTAGCAATGGCTACTTTAGTAAGATTACCTTGTAAACCTCTGCCAATTTGTTTATTTCCGTAATAATCGTCTTTATTTATTTTTAAGATTTTGAATAAATCGGCTTGAGATAGTTTTTCATTATTATCCAGATGTTCAAAAATTTCTTTTTTCTGTTCGATACTTAACACTAAATCTTCACCTTTTTTACTTTTAAGAGTTAAAGTATTTATTGTTTCCCAAATTTTAGATACTTGAAATAATGGTGAAGTTTTGGGAGCTACTTTTGGACCTACAAAAAGTATTTTTTCTTTACCTCTTATATCTTTCTTTACTGTAAATCCTTCAAAGTCACAAACAGAAACCAATCCTTTTTGAGATTTTAATGGACGTTGATAAAAGATGATTCCATCTTTTACTTTGTCTTTAAAATCTTTGGTTAAAATAGTGGGGTAGTGTTTGGCTTGTTCATTCCAAATAACTTCAAATTCTTCTGTATACGCCTCTCTTGGAAATATTTGTTCTTTGATTCGGTAGGTGATGAATGATTTCCCATCAGCTAAATTATTGTCGTAATCTTGTTTTAAATTTTTGTAAAAATATTGTCCAATAGTAAGGCCTAAATCTTTAATTGTTTGATGCCTGCCTTTTACTTGAGCTACGTATTCGGTATCTTTTTTGTCGGTATTTTCTTCTTTACAAATACTTTTATAACCACGTTTTTGGTTAAGGTGTAGAAAAATTCTTCCCAGTTCTTTTAGTTCAATTTTTCCTTTTACAGCTTTATCTCTAAGTCCATAAATTTCTAAAGAAGAAAGTTTCCAAAGGTTTTCATCAGGAAACATTTCTAGTTTGTTTAATTCCTTCGCCAAATTGGCTCTACGTTGTTGGTAGCGGTCGTAGCCTTTTCGCTGAGTTCGTTTTGTAGTTCTATCTTGATTTTTAGATATGGCATTTCCTTGTGAAAATTGGTTTTTATCATCAACGCTCAATGGGATAATCCTACTCCCCATCATAATGATTTCTTTTTTGTTTTCCTTTTCTTCGATTAATGCAAAGCCAATTGAGGTCGTCCCCAAGTCTAGTCCTAAGATTTTTGTCATGTTAATTGTAATTAGTTTTGAAATCTAAAAAACATTTTCAATATTTACAATACGAAAGCAAATCACAATAAGGATTATTCCGTTGTGAAAACATTTAAGGCGGGGCAACTCGCCTTTTTTATTCTCTCTCTAATTTCTGTTTCAATTTCAAGCAATAACAATCTTTTAAGTTTGTGTCGCCTTAGACCTTATTGTTAAAGTATAACATTGTTCGGGTGCATAACCCCTTCTCAGGTATTTGATGTTTCATACTCCTTTTTTTGTTTGATTTATTGCCGTTGGTAGCTTAACTTTGTGGTTTATATACTCTAAAACAATGGCAAATACTCTTCTTCAAGAATCAGTAATTAAAGACTCCGAAATATTTGGTCTTATAGAACAAGAAAAAAAACGTCAGTTGCATGGTGTTGAGCTTATTGCGTCAGAAAACTATGTTTCAGAACAAGTGATGTTGGCTCAAGGTAGTGTACTTACCAACAAGTACGCAGAAGGTCTTCCGGGCAAGCGCTATTATGGTGGCTGCGAAGTGGTGGATCAGACGGAGCAAATTGCCATTGACAGATTAAAGAAATTGTTTGGTCTTGAGTGGGCAAACGTACAGCCACATTCAGGAGCTCAGGCTAATGCAGCCGTTATGCTTGGTTGCATAAACCCTGGCGATAAAATATTAGGTTTTGACCTTTCTCATGGTGGTCACCTTACGCATGGTTCTCCAGTAAACTTCTCTGGTAAAATCTATCAGCCTTTGTTTTACGGTGTTGATGAGGCTACTGGCGTTATTGACTGGAACAAAGTAGAAGATACAGCTAAAAAAGAAAAACCAAAATTGATTATTTGTGGTGCTTCTGCATACTCAAGAGATTGGGACTATGCTAAACTACGCCAAATAGCTGATTCTGTGGGTGCTTTGTTGTTAGCAGATATTTCGCATCCATCGGGTCTTATTGCTAAAGGATTGTTGAATAATCCAATTCCTCATTGCCATATTGTAACTACTACTACTCACAAAACGCTGAGAGGACCTAGAGGTGGTGTAATTATGATGGGTAAAGATTTTGAAAACCCATGGGGACACAAAACTCCTAAAGGTGAAATCAAAATGATGTCAAACGTGTTGGACATGGCGGTATTCCCAGGTACACAAGGTGGGCCACTTGAGCATGTAATAGCGGCTAAAGCGGTGGCTTTTGGCGAAGCTCTTACGGCTGAGTATGGTGACTATGTAGTGCAAGTGAAAAAGAATGCAGCAGCTATGTGCAAATTCTTTGTAGATAAAGGCTATAAAGTTATCTCTGGAGGTACTGATAACCATTTGATGTTGATAGACTTACGTTCTAAAAACTTAACTGGTAAACTTGCTGAAAACACCTTAGTAAAAGCAGATATCACTATTAACAAAAACATGGTACCTTTCGACGACAAATCTCCATTTGTTACGTCTGGTATGCGTGTGGGTACTGCTGCAATGACAACCAGAGGTTTGAAAGAAAACGATATGGAGCGTATCGCATCTTACATAGATGAGGCTTTGATGAATCATGACAATGATGCAAAACTTGCGGGTATCAGAACAGATATTAACAAGTGGATGGAAAACTATCCTTTGTTTCAGATGTAATTCTTTGTCTGTAATATAATTGGAGGGTTGGCTGTTTGGCTAACCCTTTTTTGTTATTTTAGTTTGAATTTTAATGTTTTTCATGATACCGCATACTACTATTTTTACGGTTATGTCTGCACTAGCACAAAAACACGGTGCTATAAATCTGGCTCAAGGGTTTCCTGGTTTTGCATGTTCAGGAGAACTGGTAGATTTGGTGTACAAATACATGAAGGCAGGCTACAACCAATACGCACCCATGGCGGGTGTGTTGCCCTTGCGTGAACAACTTTTAACTAAAGTACAGCACCTCTACAAGGTGGCGTTTGATCCTGAGAAAAATATTTGTATTACAGCAGGTGCTACAGAAGCGGTGCATGTGGCTATAAGGACTTGTTTACAAAAAAACGATGAAATCATTGTTTTTGAACCTGCATTTGACGTATATCCAGCGGCTATAGAAGCTGCCCATGCCAAAGCTGTGTATGTCCCTTTGTCTTCGGATGATTTCTCTATAGATTGGGAATTGGTAAAAAATGCAATTACTTCAAAAACTAAGGCTATTTTAATAAATTCTCCCCACAATCCTACAGGTGCAGTTTTAACTAAATCTGATTTGGATAATTTAGAACAAATTGTTCTGGCTCATAACTTGTTTGTAATTAGTGATGAAGTTTATGAACATATAGTTTTTGATGGTCAAGTCCACGAATCAGTTCTGAAAAGTGAAACTTTGAGAGATCGTAGTTTTGTGATAGGTTCTTTGGGTAAAACATTTCATGTTACAGGTTGGCGATTGGGTTATTGTATAGGGTCGGAATATCTTTTGAGCAGATTCAAACATCTGCATCAATACATTACTTTTGCAGCAAACACTCCCATGCAATATGCTTGTGCCGACTTTCTAAAAAATTCTCATACGTATGAACATCTTTCTACATTTTTTCAGAACAAGCGAGATTTGTTTTTGTCGGCTATGGAAGGTTCTTATTTTAAGCCCATTCATTCATCAGGAACCTATTTTCAGTTAATGGATTATTCAGCAATTAGTACAGAAAATGACGTAGACTTAGCAAAATATATTACAGAATCTTACAAAGTAGCTTCTATTCCTATTTCGGTGTTTTACCATTCACAAAATACTCAAAATGCCTTACGCTTCTGTTTTGCGAAGGAGGACGACGAACTCTTAAAAGCTGCTGAAATATTAAGAAAAATAGATGCAATACATCTCTAATATTTTGTTGTATTAGAAATTGAAATTTTACAGCCTGAAACTAGTCGCTAGTTTGAGTACGGTGTTGTTTCTTTCATCAGTAAAACTGTAAGGTCCATATCGGTAGTACAAGCTCAGTCCTAAACCTATTCGGAGTCCATAAAAATTGTATCTTACAATATCTCCAAAGGTAAAACCTGTTTCAAAATACCCTTTGTTCATGTCTTGTAATACAAAACCCTCATGCTTAGAGCTGTTGTTTAACTGGCTCCAGCCCATGTTGTGAGCAAGCGAAAAAGTAGGTTTGAACTTCCCAACCCTGTTGAGTCGCCCAAAGTTTACTAAATAAAAAAATACCAGATATTTGTTTGAAGCAAACTCGTTATAGCGCATGGTTTCAAAACTGTTGTTAATGGTGGTGTACAGTCCGCTAAAGCTACCTTTGCTGTTATATAATTTGTAATAAGGAACTTCTCCGTTTATATATCCAGCACTTGCTTGTAAATTGTGGTGGCCTTTGTTTAAGATTCTAAAGTTGTAGGTAAGCTTAAAATCGTATTTAGTATATTCAAAAGGATGTGTTGAATTTGTTAGAGAATGAATAACCTGAAAGTTCAGCACAGGGTAGCGATCTTTGAAAAAAATTTGTTGGTCAGCATACTTAATAAACTGACGGCCAAATGCATAGTTGATGTTGAACGCCAGCTCTCTAAATTTGAATTTTGTCCAGCTGCTATCGTAGGTATACGTGTAGTAAGGCGAGCAATATTCTTCTGTAAAAATACTAGCGAGTTGTAGATATTTAATGGGATTTGATTGTAAAGAAAAATTGTATTTCTCTACTTTGTCAAGAAGTTGTAATTGGTATTTACGGAAAGACTCACTCGTAAACTGCTGTCTGTCAAATATCAAATCTGTTTTTCCAGGCTCGTTCACATCTTTAGAATATGAAACTTTACCCCATAGTTTATATTTTTTTGAAATATGGTAGCCAACGCTTGTACCATATTTGGGGAGTTCGTCTCTGAAACCATATCCACCATATAGTAGTGAATGAAATCTCTTACTAAAACTCTCTTTGGTTTCTATTCCCATGCCTAAACGTAGTCCTTCTACTTGGTTGTAGTTCACTACTTTGTTGAGGATGATATTGACCTTCGGTAATGGTATTTTGCCGTTGTAGATGTCTCTGCCCAAATTAATAAATCTTTCTAGATTTTTGATTTTACCAATTTGGTCATACAGTAAAAAAGTGTTGGTATCTGTTTTGCTGAACTGCTCAGTCCTTAGATTTTTCCAAGAAGCACTGTCGTATTGGGTGTTGTAAGCGTTTTGGTATTCATAAATATTTTCATCAAATATTTTTAAGGAATCGTTTTTGAGTATGCTAAAGTTTTGCCAGTATGTATCAGCCTTGGCCTGAAAAACAATGTTTTTGTGGTTAAGGTTGGTGTATCTGTGAAGCGTTGTAGTGTGTATGGGAATTATAGCTCTCGTAGCAGAGTCTTTTTGGTACACCTGCATCAGCTGAAAATACGAACTTTTAGATTCTCTCAGAGGAATAATCTGTATGTATTCCACATATTTAGCTGTTAAATTCCAAACAAAAAACCCTTGAATGGCATCGAACAGTTTTAAGTTTTTGGGGTAAAATTTTACTATAATTTTGGTTGAATTAGCTGATTTTAAGGTGTCTGAAAATTCATAATTATAATGTTTGTAGCTTTTGGTGTTGAGCGGATTACTGTAATTGGTAAAGTTAAAAAAGATAAACTTATCGTAAACGGAGGTTTGTTGCAGATCTGATGTCAAAGAAAACATAGAACTCTTTGCGATACCTGAAGTGTTCGTTTTTAAAATGATTTCTTTTTGGTACAAAAAGTTTCTAAAAAACTTCTGTGTATAAGATTCCATAATAAAAATATGATGGTTGGGTTCATAATTTATATTTAACCATCGGTTGGGTAGCAGTTGTCTGATGTAATTGAAAAAGTTGTAGTTCTGTTCTTCGCTTTCGGTCTTCACAGAGAGTTTGTTGTAAGTGTTGTATCGTAATGTTTGTTTATTGAAAATTGAGTTTTTTTTGTTGTTGCTGAAAATTTCAGAGACTTGTGGACGTATTTTTTTTTGCTCTTTAGATTTGAACTTTCTTTTAGAAATTCTTAAAAGCTCAAATTCAAACAAAGTATGTAAAGAGGTGTCTACCTTGTATATAAGTTCTTTGTAATCAGAATTAGTAATCTTTATTTGCAAATTGTTGCTAAGCCCGAGTGTGAAATTACCGTTAAGGTCAGAGAAGGTGAAGTTGGAATCTGACTGCACCAGAATATAGGGGAGAGGCATTCCAGATTTTTCATCTTTAACAGTTCCTTGAATAATATTTTTGTTTTGTGCATTCACAAATAGAACGCTCATAACTAAAAAAATACTAAAGTATAGTTTGATACTGAACAATACAGTTTTGATTGAAAATTTCAGTAACAAATATACAAAAAAGGCAAATAATGGAATTAAACTGAAGTGTATTTATGTGAATCAAACATTCAATATCTTGATTTTGAATGTTTGATTCATAAGTTTTTTGTAAGATTTAATTAAATAATAAAAACTTAATTACTTGATAAATAGAGTTTTGTTTACAGGTGCTATTTTTTCTTTTCCATTAAACCCAATGTATTTAACAAGTAATGTGTTTAAATTTAAACCAATAACTGTACATGGAGTAGTAGTAATGGAACCAGTAGATTTACTTGATATTTTTATTTGCAATTTTTCTTCTAAATCATAGCCATATATTTCTTTATTATCAGGAGATGGAGTTGAATTGAAAATATTATTTATGTTTACCCATTTAGAAGAGTTACTCCCATTATTATCTACATAGTCAACAAGTACTCGTTTAGACTTGCTCAAATAATTAATCTGTCCATCAAAATATTTGTTGTTTATAACAAACTTAACTTTGTTGTCTTTTTTAAAGCCTTGATTAACTATGTCTGGCTGTGGATTTTTTAATATTTCACTAAGACTTGATGGATCCGAATAACTCTTATTGCAATCATAGATATCTGCAGAAACAGTAGCTTTTGAACTTATGAATAATAAGAAATAAGTTCTTTTAAAATCTACAGAAAAATTTGAAACAATAATGCCTTTTTGTTCACGAATTTTGCCATATAAATCTTTTTTAGCATTTAAGATAAGACCTGCATTGTTGTTACCACCTAAACCTAAAAAATTAAATGTTTTAGATGTGCCAATAACTATGCCTTTTCTTGGGCAATCAACTGTAGAGCCTGATGAAACGTTGCCTGAATGAAAAGAGCAAGAGTTTAAAAATAGTAAACTAAGAAAAAAGAGTGGTAGTTTGTACATACGTTTTTAAGTTATTTTAATCCCAAATATAGTTCTTTTAAGGTCAATAACTAAAGATTTGTTTTAAAAAATAGTTTTGCCTTAAAATGTCTTTTATGATGTAATACTAATTATTATTCATAAATTTTTCTAAAAAAATCTGTAACTTTGCACTCTTTTTATAAAGCATTGTGCTTTACTTAAATAGCGATTTAGAAATATGAAACAGTATCCTGAATATAAGGAGTTAAATTTACCGAACATCAGTGAATCGGTACTTAAATATTGGTCAGAAAATCAGGTGTTTGATCAGTCTATTAGCACACGCGAAGGAAAACCGTCTTTTACTTTTTTCGAAGGTCCTCCATCGGCAAATGGTACTCCGGGTATTCACCACGTAATGGCTAGAACCATTAAAGATGTTTTTTGTCGTTTCAAAACCCTTGAAGGCTACCAAGTAAAGCGTAAAGGTGGCTGGGATACGCACGGTTTGCCTGTTGAGCTACAAGTTGAAAAAGAATTGGGCATAACCAAAGAAGATATAGGTACCAAAATTACTGTTGAAGAATACAATAAAAAATGCCGTGAAACGGTGATGCGTTTCAAAGCTCAGTGGGACGAACTTACTGTGAAAATGGGCTACTGGGTAGATTTGGATAATCCATACATCACGTTTGAAAATGAATATATTGAGTCGTGCTGGTACTTGCTTAAAGAGCTGTACAAGAAAGACTTACTTTATAAAGGTTACACCATACAGCCTTTTTCTCCAGCAGCAGGCACAGGATTGAGTTCGCACGAACTAAACCAACCAGGTTGCTATAGAGACGTGAAGGATACGAGTATTGTGGCTCAGTTTAAAGTAAAGAGTTTGTCGAAAAACCTGCAAGGTTTTAAAAACCTTACAGGTTTAACGGATAACCTATACATCCTTGCTTGGACTACCACTCCTTGGACTCTTCCTTCTAATGCTGCGTTGGCGGTAGGAGAGAAGATAGATTATCTTTTAGTTAAATCGTTTAACCCATACACTTTTAAAGCTGTAAATGTTGTTTTAGCTAAAGATTTAGTAGGTAAATATTTCAATGATAAAGCGAAAGAACTAGCTTTTGAAGATTACAAGTCTGGTGACAAATTGATTCCTTGGTCAGTTGAAGCGGAGTTTAAAGGTGCTGATTTAGTAGGTACTACTTACGAACAATTGTTGCCTTATGTGAATACTTCGTCAGTAGGTAAAACTTTTGAAGTTATTGCTGGTGATTTTGTGAGTACAAGTGACGGTACAGGTATTGTACACATTGCTCCAACTTTTGGTGCTGACGATGCCCGTGTAGCTAAAGTGGCAGGCATTGCACCCATCACTGTTAAAGATTCTAACGACAACGATGTACCTTTGGTAAACAGACAAGGTAAATTTGTAGTAAATATAACAGATGAAGTTTTTGGTTTTGGTGGCGAATACGTAAAAGCTGAATATTTAACAGAAGCTGAAGCGGAATTGGCTCGTAAAGGTCAAGAGTCTGTTTTGGTAGCTAAAGGAGTTGTATCTAAAGTTGATAAATATATTTCCGTTGACGACCGTATAGGTATCAAGTTAAAGCTTGAAAATAAGGCTTTTAAAGTAGAGAAATACGAACACAGTTATCCGCATTGCTGGAGAACCGATAAGCCCGTATTGTATTATCCATTAGATTCTTGGTTTATAAGAACCACAGCGGTAAAAGATAAACTGGTTGCATTAAACAATAAAATTAACTGGAAACCAGAAAGTACTGGTACTGGGCGTTTTGGTAATTGGTTAGAAAACTTGGTAGACTGGAACCTCTCACGTTCACGTTATTGGGGTACTCCGTTACCAATTTGGAGAACAGAAGACGGTACAGAAGAAATTTGCATAGGTTCGCAAGCAGAGTTAGCACAAGAAATTGAAAAAGCAAATAAGTCTTTAAACTTAGCTCAGGCAAATGCATTAACAGATTTACATAGACCATATGTTGATAATGTAGTTTTAGTTTCGTCAACAGGCAAACCAATGAAACGCGAATTGGATTTGATTGACGTTTGGTTTGATTCGGGTGCAATGCCTTTTGCTCAGTGGGGTTACAAAGGTGATAATTCGCAATTGCCTTTTGGACAAGGTGGAGCTTTTCCTGCTGATTTTATCTCAGAAGGTGTGGATCAAACACGTGGTTGGTTCTTTACACTACATGCCATCGCAGGTATGTTGTTCGACGAAGTTGCTTTCAAAAACGTAGTTTCTACGGGTTTGGTGTTGGATAAAAACGGCGAGAAAATGTCGAAACGTAAAGGTAACGTAATTGACCCGTTTGCAACTTTGGGTAAATACGGCCCTGATGCTACTCGTTGGTATATGGTAAGCAACGCCAATCCTTGGGATAACCTGAAGTTTGACTTGGACGGTATCCAAGAGGTGCAACGTAAGATTTTTGGTACCTTGTACAATACGTATAACTTCTTCGCCATTTATTCTAATTTAGATAAATACACGGTTACTAAAACTATGTCGGTGGAGAGCCGTCCAGAGTTTGACCGTTGGATTTTGTCTGAACTACAACTATTGATACAAAAAGTTACTGAATCATATAGTAACTATGATGTTACGGCTGCGGCTCGTGCTATAGAAAACTTTGTAGATGCTGATTTGTCTAACTGGTACGTGCGTTTGTCTCGTAAACGTTTCTGGAAAGGTGAATTGAACGACGATAAAAAAGCTGCTTACGAAACATTGTTTGAGTGTTTAGATACTTTGGCTCAACTGATGAGTCCAATTGCTCCTTTCTTTGGTGAGTGGTTATATCAAAACTTAAACGGAACAGATACTTCGGTGCACTTGTCAATTTTGAAAAAGGCAAATACGGCTTTGATTAATCCTGAATTGAGCGAAAGCATGGCAATAGCTCAAAAATCATGTTCGTTGATTCACTCAGTGCGTAAAAATAACAGCTTGAGAGTGCGTTTGCCTCTTGCAAAAGTATATGTAAACTTGGCAAATGACTCTAAAACGGCTTTGTTACAAAAAGTTACAGGACTTATTAAAGATGAAACCAACATAAAAGATGTGGTAGCTTTTGATAGTTCGGCTTCTAGCGATTTATTTACTAAATCGGTATTGCCAGATTTGAAAAAATTGGGTAAAGCTCTAGGTTCTAAAATTAACGAAGTTAAGAACTTATTAAATAATTTAAGTCAGCAAGATATTGCTAAGCTTGAAAAAGAAGGGTTAACATTGACTTTTGCTGACGGTACTATTCATGAGTTGTCAAAAGAAGATGTGTTGATCAAAACAGCAGATGCAGTTGGGATGGCCTCTGCTTCTGATGGTGACATAACCGTAGCGGTGGATACCAATATGACAGAAGACTTGAAAAAAGAAGGTATAGCTCGTGATTTGGTAAACCGTATACAAAACATACGTAAAGAATCTGGTTTTGAGGTAACTGACAAAATCGTAATCAATATTCAGAAAAAAGATGCTTATGTAGATTCTGCAATCTCTGTGTTTAAAGACTACATCTGCAACGAAACACAAGCCAAAGAGCTTTCTATCTTAGATGTAGTAACCAATGCTCAATTGGTAGATATGGATGGCTTTGAACTAAGTTTGAGTATGACAAAATAGATTCTAGATACAAGACATAAGATTCAAGATAAAAGACGTAAGAATCAAGAGTCAATAGTCAAGATAAATCCGCCAGAATTCGTGAGAGTTTTGGCGGATTTTGTTTTTATGGGTAAATTGTATATAATTATTAGTAAATATTTATAAAAAATCATAAATTTGTAAAACTTAACTTATAAGTGAATCGTTTAATAATTGAAAAATATAAGGAGTATCCTAATGTACAGCTTTACACAATAAGGTTAAGTTCGAAAGAATTTAATGAAACAGATGATTTTATTTTAAGATTTAAGGATAATAAGGAATACATTGAAGATTTTCAGAAGATTATTACATATATCAATAAAATTGGAGAAAATGGGGTATTAGAAAGATATTTCAGACCAGAGAATAATGCACAAGCAATACCTGTAGGAGTAAATAAGCTAAGATTTTATTGTTATAGAATAAATGATAATATATTGATTTTAGGAAATGGAGGAGTTAAAACATCTCAAACGGTACAAGATTCTATGGATTGCTACCCACATTTTGTATTAGTGAACAAAGTAGCTAAAATTATGGAAAAAGCAATTAAAAGAAGGCAAGTATCTATTGAAAATAAAAAACTAAACGGAAAATTAAACTTTGATATTTATGAGTAATTTGTTTGACAGTGTATTAAAAGAAGTACCTGAAGAAATCTCCAATTACATTGATATATCATTTGAGATTGTGGATCAAATTCATGAAATCTTGGAAAGTAAAGGCAAAACTCAGAAAGATTTAGCTGAAATGTTGGGGAAAAGTGAATCCGAAATTTCAAAATGGATGCGAGGTACACATAATTTCACAATCAAAAGTATTGCTAAAATTGAAGCAGTGCTTGGGGAAAAGATAATCATAACTCCAGAAAGGGTAAAAAAAGAGATCATAAGTATTATAACTGATACTTTTAAGACTAGTTTAAATAAAAATGAAAATAGGTTAATTTTTGAGGAGATAGAAAATAATTCTTTTATTTCTCATGGATTAAGTTGTTCTTTATTAATATCACCAAGTAATACTAGTTTGATTCAACAAGAAGATTTTATGCTTGAGTCATATGCAATGGTAGCATAATATGTCAGAAAAACAGAATATAGGATTTGCATTAAGAGCAATTAAAACGATTGAATTTGCAACCGTAACAGATTCTTTTACAGAAGATGGGGCTATAAATATAGAATCTAATTTTGAATTTAGTTTGCATGGTGAATTGCCAGTAGTATTTGTAAGATTTAATTGCTATTACAAATGTAACAACAACTTATTTTTAGTTTTAAAATGCGAATGTTCTTTTGAAATAGTAATCCAAAGTTTTGAAAAATTTAAAATCAATAATAATCTAATAAGGCTTCCTAAATTATTATTGACTCATTTGGGTGTCTTAACTGTAGGAACAGCAAGAGGGATTTTACATTCTAAAGTAGAAAACTCTAAATTTTCTTTTTTACTTCTCCCGACAGTAAATGTTACAGAAATGATAAAGGAAGATATGGAATTTCATAGGGTTGAAAATTAATCATATAGACAAACCAGTTGACTCAATTGGTAGATATGGATGGCTTTGAACTAAGTTTGAGTATGACAAAATAGATTCTAGATACAAGACATAAGATTCAAGATAAAAGACGTAAGAATCAAGAGTCAATAGTCAAGATAAATCCGCCAACATTCGTGTGAGTTTTGTCAGATTTATTATATTTACACATAATGAACATTCTATACGAAATATTAAAATTATACAGATTGTATTTGATTGACGGTGCGGTACTTACTTTTATTATTCTCTATTTATTTAAATTAATTTTTAGTGATAAAGAAAAAGTATACACTTCATTCAAGTATTTTAAAAACATTTTAATAGTTTATGGTTTGGTTTGTTGCTTTTATTTTCCTATGAGTTATTTAACTTATAATAGTCGTACTGGTTTTGCAACTACAATTGAAAGAATGACAGGTCCTTATGCCATTACTTATTGGGTTATGATCGTAGGAAATTTAAGTCCCATATTGCTATTTATTCATAAATTCAAAAACAGCCTATTTTTACTTTTCATAATAACTATTTGGGTAAATATTAGCTGGATGTTGGAATCAATTTTAATTCATACAACAATGATGGATAGAGAATTTAGCACTAATCCCAATCCGTATTTGCCTTTTTATAATGAATGGTGGGTAATACTTAGAGGTGTAGCTGTTGGAATGGTATTGATTTTAATTAGCTTAAAAACTTCATCGTTGAATAAAGTAATCAACGATGAAGTTTAAGATTTTACTTTACCATAGGTAAATATTTGTCTTTGTTGTCAATAATGGCCCATACGTTGATGGCTCCAAAGAACAATCCCATACCTACTGATGCGGGCTCGTGTGTTAGTAAATGCGTGATGATTCCCACGACAACGGGTAAAATTACTAGGGCTCCTAATGCTCTTGTTTTAGGAATTGCCATAAGCAAACCTCCTACTATTTCAATAAATCCTACCAAAGGCATTAACCATTTGATGACTCCAAAAGCTGCAAAAACAGCTTGCTGTTCTGGAGACATAGGAGGCATTGGGATAAAAGGGTGGAATTTGTTGGCTCCAAAAACTATCATGCCTACACCAAACAAAACACATAATCCATTGAGTACTTTACTTTTCATATTTTTGAGTATTTTTCTTTAATCCAAATTACAATTTTAACAGATAAATAGCTAATTTTTTAATCTACCATTTTGGTATAATAAAATGAGTGATAATTTTTAGGACATTGTTTGCCATTATATGAATTGATAAACGCCAGATGATTGTCTTTTGACTCTATTTCAAATGTTTTCCAGTCAGTTCCTAAATCAAATTTTAAAAACTCATTTTCATGAGTTTTTAATGAAAACGGCATTTTGAAATCAGAAGGAACGTTTATCCAGTGTGCTTTGATTATTGGTTTTTCTGTAGTTTCATTAAAAACATAAGAGTATTCCAGCGTAGGTACTTCTGTTTGGTATAGATAAGCTTTAAAAAGCGGTGTAAAATCTTTTTCAGTAAGTTCATTTACCACTTTTTTAAAATCATCGGTGTCTACCATTTTATATTTATACTGTGTAGCGAACGTTTTTAAAATTTTGAAAAACAGAGGGTCGTTGTTGATGCTGGTTCTGAGCGTATGCAAAAACAATGCACCTTTGTCGTAAATGTCTCCAGATACAAATGTATTGTCATTTACATTTTCATTCCCCACCACAGGCCAGATGTTAAAAATACCATTTTGTTTGTTCAAGATTTCTTCCATGTAGGTTTCGTACCCATATTTGTGTTCCAAAAACATCAGCTCTGTGTACGTAGCAAAGCCTTCTTGTATCCATGCGTGAGCCATGTCTTTAGCAGTTACAGAATTTCCCCACCATTCGTGAGCTGCTTCATGTATAATCAGATAGTCGTCTTTGGCAGTTACATATCTGGTTTCTTTTCCGTACGAAGTACCAATGGCAATAGCTGTTTGGTGCTCCATACCGGCATACGGTGATTCTACCAAACAATATTGGTCTTTTTTGAAAGGGAATTCACCGAAACTTTCTTCGTAAAAGTCTATAATTTCATTACTTAATTTATAATACTCTTTTGCTTTTTTGTAGTTTTTGGGAAGCACGTAGTAATCAAAATACTGCTTACCGTTTCTGTTAGTTAATGAATCGGTAAAATGCACAAAATCGCCCAAATAAAACGTTACATTGTATGAATTTATAGGGTATTGTATTTTCCAGTGATAGGTCGTTTGCCCAATGGTGTCTTGAGTAGTTTTTTCCAAATTTCCATTTGCGATGGCTTGTAAATTACTAGGAACTCTGTAGTGCATACGCATAGAATCTGGTTCGTCTGATGGGTGATCTTTGCAAGGCCACCATACACTTGCTCCTAAATGTTCGCAGGTAACACCTGCCCATGTTTTTCCTTTACTTTTTTTCCAAACAAATCCTCCTTCCCAAGGTGGATTTTGGGCATTTGTGGGTTTAGCATGGTATTCTACTGCAATAGATTGATTGCCTTTTTGCATGTTTTGGGGCAAATGCACCCAGATTACATCATTAAATCTTTTAAAATTTAAACTATTGCCCTTAGGATCTACAATTTTATCAATGTTCAACTGACGATGTGCATCTATTTGCATAGAATCAGAGGCAAATACCATTTTAAAATAGATACCCACTTTGCCTTTTATAGTTTTTTTATGAATATTGAAATTTACAGATAAATCGTAATAGTGTACATCAAAACATTGGCGTATGGAGCTCAAAGTGCCTCTCAGAGTATCGTCATGATTCCAGTGATATTGTAAAGGGTTTTTAGAACATCTTTTTTGATCGAAAAATTTTTCAATTTCTTTATTGAGCTTGGGATTCTGTTTGTAACAGTACACATCGTAATAGTTCTTTTCAAATTTTTGTAGCTTTTTCCCCGATTCTATTTTTGCTTTAAAATCGTCACAAAGTTCACAATATTCTAAAGAACTGATATGAACGAATGAGCTTAGTTTTTCTATAATATCTGTCTTGAGATTATTTTTGATACATAAATAATGGAATTTTTTCATATCCAAGCTTCCATCGTTGCCCACAATTCGAGTTCTGTAATATTCAATTTCATTGGTATTTAATTGAGTTACAAATTGAGCATTTAGAATGTAGAAATTTGAAAAAATAACTGCTATCAGAAAAATTAAGGGATGTTGTCTATTCATTATTTGAAGCTTTATATGTAAAAATACTATGAAATTTTCAGTTTTTAGTGTTTATTGTAAAAAAATATAAATATGAAAAGATTCGTATCGTCATTAGGGCTTGTATTGATTTCTATCAATAGTATGTATGCTCAGAAAGTAGTTAAAACCATTTCTACCGAAGTATGTACTTGTTTTAAGAAAGACTTGAAAGGTAAAAATCATCAAGAGCAAGAGCAGCTTTTGCAAACATGTATGGGTATTTCTTTAATGAAAAATGCTGCGGCTATCAAAAAAGAAACTAAAGTAGATGTATTGGCTGGTGATGAAGCCGAAATTACAAAATTAGGAGAAAAAATAGGTGCAGAAATGGCAACTTCATGTCCTGAGTTTTTAAGCTATGCTATGGAAGAAGTACAAAATGGTGCTGTATCAGCAGAGGCTGAAACATTAGACGAATCAAAATTTAGCATTGATAAAGCAAAAATTAATTCGATAAAATCTGGACCGTATCTTTACAAAAAAATGTTTATGGGTGGTAAGTCTATACCTGTGGAAGATTCTAGCTCATATTTTGAGTTTAAAGATAACGCTACTAAATATTATGATTACAGCAAAAATGGCAGTGCTCAGTATGTGTATTCTGTAAAATGGAAAAGTGATACAAAAGCAGAATTAACCGTTTTAAGTAAGAAAAACACGGGAGAGGAAATGATTAAAGTAGGCGATAAGGTATTGTTCGAAATTAAAAGTACAAACGACAACGCTATCTACGTAGAACATAATCTAGAAAGATTAAAACTTTTGGTAGTTTCTGAAATTGAGAAAAAATAATTTCTAAATTTTATTCAACAAAAAAGCCTTCTAAATATACTTTAGAAGGCTTTTTTGTTGTTTTAGTTTACGGTTAAACAATCATACCCGCACCTACGGTTTCGTTAGTGAATTCGTCTATGATGATTAAGCTACCCGTAGCTCTGTTGTTTTTGTAACTATCAAAGTTTAAAGGAGAAGCAGTTTTGATAACAATTCTTGCGATATCGTTCAATCCTACAGTTTTATCCTCTTCGTTTGTTTCTAAAGTGTTAATATTCACTTTGTATTTAACTTCTTTGATAATAGCTTTAGCTTCTTTGCTTGTATGACGAATAATATATTTGCCACCTTGAGTCATTTTTTTCTCGTTTAACCAGCAAACCATTAGTTCAACATCTTGACTAGTAGTAGGTACGTTGTCTTTTTTAACAATCATATCTCCTCTGCTGATGTCTATGTTGTCGTTTAAGGTAATGGTTACCGACTGTGGTGGGAAAGCTTCAGAAAGTTCTTTGCCAAAAAAGTCTATAGACTTTATCGTAGATTCTTTTCCAGAAGGTAATGCTACCACGGCATCGCCAGGTTTGAAAACACCACTTTCTACTTTGCCCGCAAAACCTCTGTAGTCATGAAACTCGTCGTTCATAGGACGAATCACATACTGGACTGGGAATCTAGCATCTTTGAAGTTGTAATCGTTTTCAATTTCTACAGACTCAAGAGTTTCCATTAATGTTTTACCAGAATACCAAGGCGTGTTTGTAGATTTTTCTACCACATTGTCACCGTTAAGTGCACTGATAGGTAAGAAATGAATATCTTGTACGTCAAGATTTTTTGCAAAATCTTTGTATTTAGAAACAATAGTGTCAAATACTTCTTGAGAATAATCAACCAAGTCCATTTTGTTAATACACAAAACTATATGTTTGATTTGAAGTAAAGAAGCTATGAAAGAGTGTCTGCAAGTTTGCTCAATAATACCATGGCGTGCATCAACAAGTATTATGGCAAGGTTAGCAGTAGACGCACCTGTAACCATGTTTCTTGTGTATTGAATATGACCAGGAGTATCCGCTACAATAAACTTACGTTTTGGAGTTGCGAAATATCTATACGCCACATCTATTGTGATACCTTGTTCACGCTCCGCACGTAGACCGTCGGTTAACAATGCCAAGTTCACATAACCATGTCCCTTTTGAGCAGATGTTTTTTCTATGGCCTCCATTTGATCTTCGAAAATAGATTTCGAATCATACAACAAACGGCCAATCAATGTACTTTTACCATCGTCTACACTACCAGCAGTAGTGAAACGAAGTAGATCCATATTTAAATAATTTTCAGTTATGAATTTTTCTTCCATTTTTTTTGTGTTGAGATAAGAGTATTGAGATGTGGATTTCAGAACTAAATTTTCAAAATCACTCATTCAATTACTACTATTATTCATTTATTTTTTGAGTCTTGATATAATCTTCGATTCGAGTTTTCTTCATGCTCAAATCATTCTTCTCATATCTAAATTAAAAATAACCTGCTTTTTTTCTATCTTCCATTGCTGCTTCAGAGCGTTTGTCGTCTGCTCTTGTGCCTCTTTCTGTTACTCTTAATGACGACACCTCTTGAATGATTTCATCTAAAGTTGCAGCTGTAGAAGATATTGCACCTGTACAAGTCATATCGCCCACCGTACGGAAACGTACAATTTGTTTTTCTACTTTTTCACCAGGCATAACCGTGATAAACGGAGAATAAGCCAACAATTGACCGTCTCTATTTACGATTTCTCTTTCGTGAGTAAAATATATAGAAGGAATAGGAATGTTTTCAGAAGCAATATATTGCCAAACATCCATTTCTGTCCAGTTAGAAATAGGGAAAACTCTAAAGTGTTCGCCTACAGCTTTTTTACCGTTATATAAGTTCCAAAGCTCTGGTCTTTGGTTTTTAGGATCCCACTGTCCAAATTCGTCGCGATGAGAGAAAAATCTTTCTTTGGCACGAGCTTTTTCTTCATCTCTTCTTGCTCCACCAAAACAAGCGTCAAATTTATATTTTTCTATTGTTTCAAGTAAGGTTACCGTTTGTAAAGAGTTACGAGAAGGGTTTGGACCTTTTTCTTCTACAGCAGTTCCTCTCGCAATAGAATCTTCTACGTGCCCAACAATTAAAGTAGCACCTGTGCGTGCCACAAGTTCATCACGATATTGGATAGCCTCAGGGAAGTTATGACCAGTATCTATGTGTACAAGAGGGAAAGGGATTTTTGCAGGCCAAAAAGCCTTTTCTGCAAGTTTTACTAAACAGATGGAATCTTTACCACCAGAAAATAATAAAGCTGGGTTTTCAAACTGAGCCACCACCTCACGCATAATGTGGATAGCTTCTGCTTCTAGTTGTTGTAAATGCGTTAATTTCATTGTTTCACTTGTGATGTGTAATGCGCTAAGTGTAACGAGAAGTGTTTGCTTCACACGTTACAAGTAATACGTTACACGTATTTAATTTCTTCTAATAAATAATTGATAAATTTTTCTTTACACTCATCAAAAGACATTTGATCTGTTGCTAGTTCCAAATCTGGATTTTGTGGTGCTTCGAAGGGAGAGTCTAATCCCGTGAAATTTTTAATTTCTCCGGCTCTCGCTTTTTTATATAAACCTTTCACATCTCTTTGTTCGCAAGATTCAAAAGAAGCGTTTATGTAGATTTCTCTAAAATTCTCTTCACCAATAATATTTTTGGCGGCAGTTCTTATCTCTTCTGTAGGGCTTATAAACGAACAAATGGTAACTACTCCACAGTTAACGAACAATTTGGCAACTTCGGCCGCACGTCTGATATTTTCTTGACGATCCGATTCTGAAAACCCTAAATTATTGTTGATTCCAGAGCGTAAATTGTCCCCGTCTAGCAATTGAGTAAGAAAACCTTTGTCATGTAATTCTCTTTCTATAGCTTTGGCAAGAGTACTTTTGCCAGAACCCGAAAGACCTACCATCCATAACACTACTGCTTTCTGTTTTAAAAGCTGCTCTTTGTCAGACTTTTGTAATATTTGGTCAAATATTGGATGTATGTGATTCAATGCACTAAAATTGAGGTGCAAAGTTAATATATTTTTTTTAAAAAAGAAATGTCTAGTAAATTGGTAGAGAGAGTAGAAGGGTGGAATTTTAAATCAATATCTACTCTCTCTTACTTTTAGATTTCTGAATTTAATTTTAAGGCAAGTATTTTAATTAATCAAAGTTGATATTTAATTCTCAATTATTTACAAAGCGTTTTATTTCTGATTTAGTGCTTTCCAATATATAATTGGGAAAATAGTTAATGTAAATAAGGTAGCGGATATTAAACCGCCAATAATTACAATCGCTAATGGTTTTTGACTTTCAGAACCAATACCAGAGCTTAATGCTGCGGGTAATAAACCTAAAGTTGCCATAAGGGCAGTCATCACTATGGGTCTGGTGCGTATCATTACGGCATGTTTTACAGCTTGAGATAAGTCTGGAATTAATTGATCTTGTTTTTTGAATTCGGAAATTAAGAGCACTCCATTTTGTATACAAATACCAAATAATGCGATGAATCCTACCCCCGCAGAAATTCCAAAATTGGTACCTGTGATGTGTAATGCTAATATACCTCCAACAAGAGAAAAGGGAACATTTATAAGCACATATCCTGCATCTCTCACGTTACCAAACATAATGAATAGTAGCACAAAAATTAATAACAAACTTAAAGGAACTACAGACATAAGTGTATTTCCGGCTCTTACTTGATTTTCAAATTCGCCAGTCCATTCTATAGAATATCCTTTGGGAAGTTTGAGTGCTTTTTTTACTTTTTGTTGAGCTTCTGAAATAGTACTACCAAGGTCTCTTTCTCTAATAGAAAATTTAACCCCTATAAATCTTTTGGTGTTTTCTCTGTAAATAAACGCAGGACCAGATATTGGTTTGATAGTTGCTACTTCTTTGAGAGGAATTTTATTGCCTTTGATAGTAGGAATCATCAATGCTAAAATATCATTTTCGTTTTTTCTGAATTCTTTAGAATATCTGATTCTGATGTCAAACTTGCGTTCGCCTTCGTACTTTTCAGTTGCAGTTTTGCCTCCTATAGCCATTTCTATCATAGACTGTGCATCTGCTTTGGTTACGCCATTGATAGCCATTTTTTCTTCATCAAGAATTACACTGATTTCTGGTTGCCCCACATTTCTTAAAATTCCCACGTCTTTGATACCTTCCACGTCTTTAATCTGATTGAGAACTTGGTTGGCCAAATCGTTGAGCTTATTAAGATCGTTTCCAATGATTTTAATACCATTACTAGCTTTGAATCCTGCTACTGCTTCTGCTACGTTATCAATAATCGGTTGTGAGTAATTGAAACTTATACCCTGATAATGTTGCAGTTTTTTGTCCATTTCTTCAATGAGTTGGTCCAGTGTTTTTGATTTTTTCCACTCTTCTTTGGGTTTTAAATCAACCTGATATTGTACAAAATAAAAACCGTTGGGGTCGGTTCCGTCGTTACTTCGGCCCGTTTGCGATAATACATTTGTTACTTCTTCAAATGTCAAAAGTTCTTTTCTTAGTTTTCTAGTAATCTCTACACTCTCTGTAAGTGACATACTCATGGGTAATTCTGCCGTAACCCACAATGCTCCTTCGTTTAGTTGAGGTAAAAACTCAGAACCGAGCCATCTGGTAGATACTAATGTTAAAACTATAATTCCTATTGATGAGAAAAATGTTAAACGTCTTCTTGCAAATGAAAAATCGAAAGCCTTTTCCACGTATTTATTAATGAATCTTAAGAAAAAGTTGTCTTTTTCTTTTACGTTTTTATTGAGTAAGATAGAACATAAAACGGGTACTAAAGTAAGTGTAAAAATAAGTGCTCCAAGTAGTGCAAAACCAAGAGTATATGCCAACGGAGAAAACATTTTACCTTCTACTTTTTGAAACGCAAAAATGGGTAATAAGGCTGAAATGATAATTAATTTGGAGAAAAATACAGCTTTACCAGTTTCAGTACCTGCTTTTTTGATAACCCCCAGCTTAGATAGTTTATTGTATTTTTCCATGCCAGACTTGTGAGCCAAAGTGTCTAATGCCACAAAAAGTCCTTCTACCATTACTACTGCACCGTCTATGATGATACCAAAATCTACAGCTCCTAATGATAACAAATTAGCACTCATTCCTTTGAGTTTCAAACATAAAAAGGCAAATAACAATGCTAATGGAATGATCATTGAAACTATAAGCGTAGTACGCCAGTCTGCCATGAATATGAATACAATTACAGTTACTAATAAGATACCTTCTAGTAAATTATGCATTACAGTTTTGGTGCAATATTGCATGAGGTCGTCTCTGTCATAAAATGTTTCCATTTTGATGTCAGAAGGTAAAATTTCGGTGTTTATTTCATTTATTTTTTCTTTAAGTCTTTCTAATACAACACTTGGATTTTCGTTTTTACGCATTACTACTATTCCTTCAACTACGTCGTCGTTATCATTAAGTCCTACTTGGCCTACTCTAGGCGCACTACTTTCTCTTACTTCCGCTACGTTTTTTACTAGTAATGGATTTCCATTGTAGTTGTCCACAATAGTGTTTTCAATATCTGCAATACTATTGAGGAGGCCTATTCCTCGTACTACATAAGCTTGACCGTTTTTTTCTATTACATCACCGCCCACGTTGAAATTAGATTTTGAAACGGCGTTGTAAAGTTCTAGTGGTGTAAGGTCGTATTTTTGCAAACGTACAGGGTCTACCGATATTTCATATATTTTATCTTGACCGCCAAAGGCTACCACATCTGCTACTCCTGGCACGGCACGTAGTTGTCTGTCAATAACCCAGTTTTGGTATGTTAATAATTCTCTACTGTCTCTATTGTTGCTTTTTAAGGTGTATCTGAAAATTTCGCCAGTTGGGCCATAAGGTGGCTGAATCTCAGGTTTAATATTTTCTGGCAAGTCAATAGTTTGTAATTGATTGTTTACTTGTTGTCGGGCAAATGCATCGTCTACGTTGTCTTCAAATATAATTTTCACAACAGACAATCCGAACATGGTTACACTACGAACACTCGTTTTTCTTTGCACAGAATTTAATGAGATTTCTATGGGTGCTGTTACAAATCTTTCAATTTCTTCCGCACTTCTTCCGTTCCATTCGGTTACTATAATAATCTGAGTGTTTGTAACATCAGGAAATGCTTCAACAGGTATGTTTTTATAACTTATTACACCCGCAAGAGTAATCAGGCCTACAATCAGGAAAGTAAAAAACTTATGACGTAGCGAAAACGTAATTATATTTTTTATGAATAGATTCATGAGTTTATTATGAAGATTAGTCTGTTATTGCATCATAAATAAGTAATCCATTTTTACTTATAATTTTTTCACCTTCTGTGAGACCATCACTTATGTACATGATGTTGTTGTATTGATGATCTATTTCCACTTGTTTGGGTTTGACCACATTTTTATCTGTTACTATCAAAACCCAGTTTTTATTGTCATCAAAAATTACAGCACTTGCAGGTACGGCTAGTTTTTGTGTGTTGGTAGATAAATGTAAATCTATTTTGGCATTCATCTCTGGCTTCAGTTTTAAGTCTTTGTTAGCAATTTTTACTCTGATTTTCATAGCTTTAGTTTCAGGGTCTATAGCATTAAAAATTTTGTCGACGTGGCCGTGGTAGGTAATGTCTGGAAAACTAATTGTTTTAATATCAGCCTCAAGACCTAATGTTACTTTGCTAATGTCAAGCTCGTTTACATTTGCCATAACCCAAACTTCGTCAATCTCCGCTATTGAAAACAGTTGAGTGTTTCCATCAGCTTTAATTTTTTCATTTTGGGTGATTTCTTTTTGAACGATAAAGCCACTTATTGGAGCGGTTATGTTGTATATGGAGCCACCTTTTAGATTGTATATATCATAAATCTCTTTGATTCTATTGAGCTCGGCACGAGCTTTAACTAGTTCTTTCTGAGCCGTTATCACATCTTTTTCAGAGTTTAATTTACCTTCAAATAAGTCTTTAGCAACGGATAAGTTTTTTTCGGCAAGTGCCACATCACTGCTAGCGTCTAAATATTCTTTTTCAAACTCTGCTACTTCACCGCTTTGTACCACTGCGAGTACTTGACCTTGCTTTACATAGTCGCCTAATTCGACATTAATTTTCAGTACATTCCCGCCCACAATAGGCTCAACGTGAGCTAGTTTGTTATTGTCTGCTTGTATTTTGCCAAATAAACTTAAGTTTTCTTTGCTAGGTAATAATTTCACTTCTGAGAATTCACAATTTTTTATCATGGTATCTGACAAAACAAAATCAGAGACTATGCTGTTGTTCTCAATTTTTTTGGATTTACAACCTACAAATGCGAAGCAAATGCTTAGTAATACTAATAAATAACGTTTCATATACTTAAAATAAATCTTGTGATACACTGTAGTTTAACATTTCTGCTGAATTAAATAAGTTGAGTTTTGATTTGTACATTTCAACTTGGGTGTTGTTATAAGCTTCAAAAAAATCGACGAATTCTAGTAAGCTTATGTTTCTTTTCTTAAAGTTTTCTGAAATACTTTTGAATGTAAAATCAAAATCTTTAGAGTATAAATCATTAACTTTTAAATATTCCTTTTTGCTTTGTTCGTAAATGTTTATGTTGTTTAGTATTTCATTTTCAATGGATAACAACAATTGTTTTTGATTTAATTGAGCTAATTTTTTTTCGTTTTTTGCAATTAAAATATTTCCTTGGTTTCTATTAAAAACGGGCAACTGCATGGTTACACCAGCATTGATTTCATTGTAAAAAGCACCACCTCTTTGGTTGTATGACGAATAAACACTTACATCTGGCACTGCTAAACTTCTCTGAAACTTAATATATTGCTCTGCGAGAGTTTGATTTTCTAACACAATTTTATAGTCTGGTCTGTTAGATTGAGCCAATTTTAATAAAGTATCTGATTTTATGTTTTTTATATAATACTGTTCTGTATAAGTTATTTCGGGAATAATATAAGATTTTGTGTTTAGTAAAACTTGTAAATCGTTCATTAACAAAGTTTTGTTTTTGTATAGCTCAGACCGTTCGTTAGAAAGTTGTATAGAAAGAGATTTTAGACGGATTAAATCTTTTAAAGGAAGGTTGTTTTTATTTACTTGAGTTTCAAAAGAAGTGATTATAGTATCGAGCTGATTGATTTGTAGATCATACTTTTTTATAAGTATTTCTTGTTGAAAGCACGCTCGTAAAAGACTATGCAATTGAAATTTTAATTGTCTTATTAAATCTTCAAAAACAAGTTCTGCAATTTTTGTATTTGTTTTCGCAAGTTTTATTTCTTTATCTCTTTTGCCTCCAAGTAATATCAGTTGTTGTATTTGAAAAGAACTCTGACCTCCATTACCCACATGAAACACTTTTTTGTTTTGTGGGTCATACGCATTTACTTCCAACGTAACATTAGGATTTGGGTATAATTTTGCCTGAATCTCTTGAGCTTTACTGTTGTTAATGTTAAGCTCTTGAGCCAATATTTGAAGATTGTTTTTGATAAACAACTCATCGGCTTTATTCAAAGTAACTATCAAACTATCTTGAGCAATAGTTTTTAGCGTACATAAGATTAAAAATATTGCAATTTGTATTGATTTTAATTTCATAAATAAACTAGTAATAAAACCTTTTGGTCATAATTTCATCTGCGAATTAACGAAACAATTCTGTGTAAAATTAGGTGTATTTTGGGATAAAAAAATAATGTTTTTATACATATCACAATTTGATAACAACATTTAAATATAAATTATTGTAATTTTGCTTAAATTGTATCGAAATGAATTTAGGCTTGTTATTAAAAGTTTTTATTGCCGCATTATACATCATCATGGGTGTTCTTATACTTATTTTTAAATTTGATATATTCTTAGATAATTTTTGGTATAGAATAGGTTTTGGGGTATTATTGATGTGTTATGGGGGCTTTAGAATGTATTCAGCTTTAACGTCTATTCAAAAAGAATCATGAAAACTTTATTCATATTTATCTCAGTTTTAGTACTGGTGTCTTGTAAACCTCAAAAACAGGAACAGATTACTAATGTTAAAAATAAAACTAAGATTTCAGTACTTGCAGATCCGTCTTTTGTAACAGTAACAGACGAATTGGCTCAGGTATATGAAAGCATGAACGATACCATAGATATTCAAATAGATACGATACCGGAAGAGACTATTATACAAAATTTGATGCAAGATAAAGCTACTTTGGGAGTGGTTTCTAGGGCTATGGATACGCTAGAAGTACAAAAGTTGCTTGAAAAAAACAAAAAATGTAAAGCATATCCCATTGCTACTGACGCAGTTTGTTTTATTTCAAAGGCAGGTTCTAAAGATTCTTTATTTTCTCAAGTACAATTAGAAAACCTTTTAACGAGCAATCCTAATGCGTATAAAATCGTTTTTAATGCAAACTATTCAGCTTCGGTAAATTATTTGTCTCAAAAGTTAAATGGTAAGTTGAATCAAAAATCTTCTTTTGCTACTCAATCAGATGCAGAATTGATAGAGTATATTTCCAAAAATGAAAATTCGGTTGGAGTATTGGGTTCCAATTATTTTAGCAATCTGTCGCAAGAACAAATACAGAAATTGTCAGGCTCTATTCAAATTATTGGAATAAAAGTGGGTTCTCAAAAATTCTATCCATTTCAAGCAGATATAGCGGCTCATAAGTATCCGTATGTAAGAACGGTTTATGTGTTAAACAATGAACATTTTTACGGCCCATACTCAGGATTTAAAAATTTTATTATAGGAACTAAAGGGCAAAGACTCATTCTTAAGTCTGGATTAATGCCTGTTTTAATGCCTACCAGATTGTTGAATTTTGTAAAGCCAAGAGAAAAATAATGGTTTTTGAAAATATAAACTTGGAACAATTGCCAGAAGTGGCAATTTTATGTGCTCAAAGGTTTGACCAAGAAAAAGTTTGTGTTTTGGAAGGACAAATGGGAGCAGGAAAAACCACGTTTGCGAAGGAATTAGTTTCGAAATTAGGGGCAAAAGGTACTGCCACGAGCCCAAGTTTTGGAATAGTTAATGAATATCCTACTCCGGAAAATGGTGTTAAAATTTATCATTTTGATTGCTATAGATTTAATACTGAAGAAGAAGCCTACGATATTGGCTTAGAAGAATACATAGATTCTGGAAATATTTGCCTTATAGAATGGGCAGAAAAAATAGAATCTTTGTTGCCCTCTTCGTATCTTGTGATTAAAATAGAGGTGTCTGAATATAATTTGAGAAATATTACAATAACAAAACATGGCTAAAATAGCTACATCTTTTGATTTGCAAGTATTGGCAGAATCAGCTTTACTTACTCAGGAAAAACCCTTAAAAGTTAAAGATAGAACCAATCCTTTATTTATAGGTATTCCCAGAGAAACACAAGTTCAGGAAAATAGAATTTGTTTAACTCCAGAGTCTGTAAAAGTACTGACCAATAACGGACACATTATTTGGCTAGAAGCTGGTGCTGGTTTGGCTTCCAAATTTTCAGATAGCGAATATAGCGAAGCAGGAGCGAAAATAGTTTATTCTCAAGAAGAAATATACAAAGCAGATATCATCTTAAAAGTAGCACCTCCAACATTAGCAGAAATTGAGCTAATGCAAGAAGGATGTACGTTGATCTCAGCAATTCAGATGGCACAATGCGTAGGTGAAAACCTAAAAGCTCTCAACAAAAAGAAAATTACAGCTATTGCTTTTGAATTTATAGAAGATAAAGTGGGCGGAAAGCCCGTAGTAAGAGCTATGAGTGAAATAGCGGGTAGTACCGTTATGCTCATTGCCGCTGAATATCTGAGTTCTTCTAATGGGGGCAAAGGGGTGATTATAGGCGGAATCACAGGTGTTCCTCCTACCAAAGTGGTCATCATTGGGGCGGGTACTGTGGCAGAATATGCCGCTAGAACAGCTATTGGTATGGGTGCAGAAGTAATTATTCTGGATAACAGATTGTACAAATTGAGAAGAATAAAACAAAACTTGAATCATCAAGTTCATACTTCTACTATAAATGAATCTCAACTTATAGGTATATTAAAAGATGCAGATTTGGTGATTGGTGCCATGCGAAGTGAAGATGCTAAATCTACTTGCATTGTAACCGAAGACATGGTGCAACATATGCAAGCCAACTCTGTAATAATTGATGTAAGCATAGACCAAGGTGGTTGCTTTGAAACTTCGGAGCTTACTACTTTGTCCAAACCTGTTTATAAAAAACATGGAGTGATACATTATTGTGTACCCAATATTGCTTCTAGAGTAGCAAGAACGGCAAGCACGGCCTTTAGCAATATTTTTACCCCTACACTTTTGGCTATGTCTGACTACGGTGGCGTAGAAGGAATGATTTTTGCAAAAGAATGGCTCATGAAGGGTGTATATTGTTACAAAGGCAGTTTGACACATGAGTCTCTGGGTCGTAGATTTGGAATTACTCACAAAGAACTCAAATTACTTATGTTTGCTAATCTTAAATATAGAAGAGACTAAGTATTATTTCGTGTTTTTTATCCTAATATTAGCCTAGTGTTACCTAGGTGTAAGATTGTGTTATTATTGTATTAACTTTAGTTTCGTTAATGAGAAACTAACATTTAGTTCATATACTTCATTTAACTTTGTTTAAGTGTTTAAAATAAAGTGTATGAAAAGGTATTTTTATAGTTCAATAATAGCTTTAGGATTTAGCTTAGTTTCTTGTTACAATCCTCAAAGTGACCCTCATATAGAATCTGGAAAATCAACAGACAATAAAGACAAAGTAAGTATCAAAATAAGTGGTAGTACTACTATGCTTCCAATCATGGAACTTATTTCTGAACATTACATGATGGGGCATAAAAATTATGACTTCGTTTATGATGCACAAGGAAGTAACTTAGGAATGAAAAGTTTGTTTGAAGATAAAGCAGATTTGGCCATGTCTTCAAATCATATCTCCACTACTGCCAAAACAGAATTTAGAAAAAACAAATCAGAATATGTAGAGTTGCTGTTGGCTGGAGACGCACTTGTATTTGCTGTAAATGTGAATAATCCTGTCCAAAAACTTACAAAAGAACAAGTAGAACAGATATTTACTGGAAAAATACAAAATTGGAAAGATTTGGGTGGTGAAGATTTGCCTATAATAGTGTTGTCTAGAGATTCTTTGTCAGGTACATACAGTTTCTTGAAAGAAACCGTTTTGCATGAAAACAAAATGGCTAACAATAAAGAAGTGTTAAATTCTAATGAGGAAATATTACAAAGAGTAAGTGCAGATAAATCTACTATTGCATATACAAGTTTTTCAAGTTTGAATTACTCAGTAGAGCCTGTAAATATTTCTTTTGACAGTGGAAAAACGTACGTTAAACCTAGAGTGGAAACTGTTAATAATATGTATTATAAGTATTTTAGAGGCTTGTATTTGTATTACAAACCAAATAAATACGAAAAACTAAAATCATTTATTCAGACTGTAAAATCAGATACAGTACAGACGTTGATAAAGAAAAACAGATACATTCCTATCAATAATTCTTTAATACAAAACCAATAACTTAACAGACTTTTTTAGAACCTTGTTAAAAAGAAGCCGTGAAATTTTCACGGCTTTTTGTATGTGTGTGGAGTAAATTGAACTAAATTTTTTGCAATACTCGCATTAAAAATGTTTAATTTTGAACACGATAGAGAATGTAATTATGGCAAAATCTGCAGAAGAAACTCCATTGATGAAGCAATATAACACCATCAAAGCCAAATATCCAGGTGCTTTGCTGTTGTTTAGAGTAGGTGATTTTTATGAAACATTTGGAGAAGATGCCATTAAAGCGAGTAAAATTTTAGGTATTACACTTACCAAAAGAGGCAATGGGTCTGCATCGGAGACCGCTTTAGCGGGCTTTCCTCATCATTCTTTAGATAATTATTTGCCCAAACTCGTAAGGGCAGGACAGCGTGTGGCGGTATGTGACCAGCTCGAAGACCCAAAATCTGTAAAAGGAATTGTTAAACGTGGCGTAACAGAACTTGTAACTCCTGGGGTTGCATTTAATGATAATGTACTTGAACAAAAACGTAATAACTATCTGGCTGCGGTACATTTTGGTAAACAACAAATAGGAATTTCTTTTTTAGATATTTCTACAGGAGAATATTTGGTGGCTCAAGGTCAAAAAGAATATATAGATAAACTGCTTCAGAGTTTTGCTCCGTCAGAAGTGTTATCTGCAAAACCAAAGAAATCGGAGTTTTACTCATGTTTTTCTGAAGATTACAATAACTTTTTTCAGGAAGATTGGATTTACACGCAGGAATATGCTACCGAAATTTTAACAAGACATTTTAAAACAGCCAATTTAAAAGGTTTTGGTATAGAAAATCTCTCAGAGGGTGTTGTGGCTGCTGGGGCTATTTTGCAGTATCTCAATGATACCGAGCACAAAGATGTCAATCATATAGGAGCTATCTCAAGGTTAGAAGAAGATAGATATGTGTGGTTAGATAAATTTACTATTAGAAATTTAGAGTTAGTATTTCCACAGTACGAAGGTGGAGTGCCGCTAATTGATATTTTAGATGAAACCATTACTCCCATGGGAGGAAGACTCTTGAGAAAATGGTTGTTGTTACCGTTAAAAGAACTTAACCCTATTCAGGAGCGACTAGCGGTGGTGCAAAATTTCTTAGAAGAAGCTGGTTTTTTGGCTAATCTGAAACATGTACTTAATCCTATTGGCGATTTGGAAAGATTAATTTCTAAAGTTGCTGTGAGAAGAATCAATCCTAGAGAGATGAATCAGCTTAGGAAATCATTGACACAAATACCTGAAATTAAAACTGTAATTAATGGCTTGTCTAATTCTTCTGATGGGCTTAAGAAGTTGATAAATCAATTACATACTTGTGATTTTGTTACACAAAAAATAGAAAAAACTCTTAAAGCAGATACTCCTATAGTTACCAATCAGGGGAATTTGATAAATGACGGTATACATGAAGAACTAGATCACCTAAGAGCTATTGCTTATTCTGGGAAAGATTATTTACTTCAAATTCAACAAAGAGAAATTACTCGTACGGGTATAAGTTCTTTGAAAATTTCTTTTAATAAAGTATTTGGGTATTATATAGAAGTAACCAATACACATAAAGATAAAGTACCTAACGATTGGATCAGAAAGCAAACACTTGCAAATGCTGAAAGATACATAACAGAGGAACTTAAGGAATATGAAGAAAAAATATTAAGTGCTGAAGATAAAATAAATGCAATAGAGCAAAAACTATACGAAGAGCTGGTGAGTTCGATAGCGGAGTTTATACCGCAAATACAGCAAAACGGACAAGTGATAGCCAGAGTTGATTGTTTATGTTCTTTTGCTATTGTGGCTGAGAAAAATCAATACACTAAGCCAGAAGTAGACGAGTCCAAAGTGCTTGATATTAAGGCCGGAAGACATCCTGTGATAGAAAAACAATTGTCTATGGGAGAGTCTTATATCCCAAACGATATCTATTTAGACGACGAATCTCAACAGATAATGATAATTACCGGTCCCAATATGGCTGGTAAATCGGCATTGTTAAGACAAACGGCATTGATAGCTCTCATGGCTCAAATGGGATGTTTTGTGCCAGCAGATTCAGCAAAAATTGGATTGGTAGACAAAGTGTTCACCAGAGTAGGGGCAAGTGATAATTTGTCAAAAGGGGAATCTACATTTATGGTAGAAATGACCGAAACAGCAAGTATTTTGAATAATTTGAGCGAGAGAAGCCTGATCCTGATGGACGAAATAGGTAGAGGGACCAGTACTTACGACGGTATTTCTATTGCTTGGGCTATTGTAGAATATTTGCATCAATATAAAAAGGGTAGAGCCAAGACATTGTTCGCAACACATTATCATGAACTCAATCAGCTGACAGAAGATTTTCCGAGAGTAAAAAATTTCAATGTATCTGTAAAAGAGGTAGGCAATAAAATAGTTTTTATGCGTAAACTACAAGCAGGTGGCTCTGAACACAGTTTTGGTATACATGTGGCTCAGTTGGCGGGTATGCCTAACCCTGTAGTGCTACGAGCTAATGAGATTATGCATCATTTAGAAAAAGAAAAAGTACAATCAGATTCTAAAAAAGTTCTTAAAGAAATGCCTAAAAACAATTTTCAGTTAAATATTTTTGAAGCAAACGATCCCAATTATTCCAAAGTGAAAGAATTAATAAATACCTTAGATATAAATACAATAGCTCCAGTTGAAGCATTGTTGAAACTAAACGAAATTAAAAACCTCTTGGGATAATAAAAAGAACAATAATTACGTTTACGATAAGGTTGGAAAATTTACATGCTTTTACAATATTTGCAACTCCAAAACTAAATCTATTAGATTGAAACACTAAATGAGCACCATAACTGCCAAAAATTTTATTGATAAGTTATTGTTTGTAACCATAGCCTGTGCTATTGTTACGTGTTCTTATGATATATTTTTACAAGTTAAAATTAGCAGTTTTAATATTCGTTTTAGTGTCTTGTGTATGATATTTGCTATTTTTCTGTTTGTATTTAAAGCAGTATTAGACAGAAATACCAAAATCAGGATGATAGCTCCATTTAGTTTGTTTATGTGGGTTTTGATTTTGATATTGTTTGTAGGAAATACTCATTTTCTATCTAGAAATATACTATACATTGTATGGTTGATAATTTACATTTTCTTTATCATTGCCTTTAATCAAATCAATCTTCAGAGTTCATTTATACAGATTTTTAAAATTTATGTGTATTCATTTGGTTTTTTAGGGTTAATTGGAATAATACAATTTATATTGTTTTTTGTTTTAGGTGTTAATTTTTATCTCGAACAAGTTTTTGAATCTGGAATTCCGAGAATAAACGCTTTTTGTTATGAGCCGTCCTACTTTGCCACCTTTATGTTGACTGGTTTTGTCATTAATCAATTTTTAATTATTAACAAGTCAAAATATTTCAATTTTAATTTTTTACTCATAAATCAATTTTTTGTGTTGGTTTCCATTTTATTGTCTACCTCAAAAATGGTAATTCCAATAGTTTTATTTTTATTGTTTTTTTCTAGTATTACGGATTTGATTTATAAAATATTTAGAAATTTCTCAGTATACACAAAAGATTTGTTGCTAATGCCAGTTATTATCTTTGGTTTTGTGTTTATTATCTATATGTTTTTATATAAGTTTGAGGATATAAGTTTCTTGTTTGCTGGTTCGGGTGTTGGAGGAACTGTTTCTCATTCAGTAGAAGGAAGATCTTTGGCATTAGAACAGACATTTCAAGTTTTTAAAAAAAGTCCATTTGTTGGTTGTAGTTTAGGGGGTATACCTAGTTCAATAGGAGATTTGTTTGGAATTGTAATTACTAATAACGAAACTGCAAAACAATTTGAAGGGATGAATATTTTTGTAGAAACTTTAGCAGGAAGTGGAATTATAGGTTTTATCTTTTTTTTAATATTCTTAATTTCGGTTTTTTACTATCCATATATTCAATCGAGATTTCTATTTAAAAATCGTGAGTTTATTGAGGAAGCTATCCTTATTCGTTCATTATTTTGGAGTGGTGTAGCATTGTTATTCATGCTGAATTTCAATCAAAATATATTAAGACCTTATTTGTGGATACATTTAGGTTTTTTGAGTTTGAGTTTTTATTATAGTAAACAAATATTTAATCAAAATAAATTATGAAACAAGAACATGGCGAAATTTCAATTTGGGAACTTTTGCTAACAATTAAAAAGATATTTTCTTATTCAAAAAATCAATATAAGAAGATACTAATTTTGTGGAGTGCTGGATTTTTAGTATTTTATTTTTATCTAAATTTTAATAATAAAAAATATGTTTCTGATATGTATATTTCAGCTAGAAATATGAATCGTCAGGAGTTAACTTCACAGGTCTTATATTTGAATAGCTTGATAAATTATAATAATATAGACGAGCTAGCTACAAGTTTGAAGATTTCGAAAACAGAAGCAAGTGCAATTTCTAAGTTTACTATTGAACCTTTCAAAGTTGATGAAAACTCTGTAACGAGAGATGAAGCAGGAAATATAAAAGATGTAAATGAATCTAAAATTACTGTACAAGCAAAGGATAATAAAATTTTTGAAAAGTTAAATAATACTTTAGTTCAGTACTTAAATTATTCTCAATATTCAACTTTACTCAATTCTTCACAAAGTTATCAGTTACAAACATTGATAAATACGTATTCGAATGAAATTTTAAGATTAGATTCGATTGAAAATAAAAAAAATACCAAGTATAAACTTCAAAAAGAAGATGGTCTAAATTTTTTATTTGATGGTCCTAGTGAAGTTGCTAAAGCTAGAATTAGTTTAATTGAGAAGATTGCAAAAACAGATAGAGATTTGAAAACAGATATTGGTGTTAAGGTTATAAAACAGTTTTATTTTCCTTCTAAACCACAAAATATAATTTCAAATTTTGAATTTGTATTAATTTACGTTTTTGTTGTATTTATAACAATATTGATAGTATCCTTTGCTAAGTATTTAAATGATAAATTAAGGACAATCGCTTAAATGATTATTGATTGGAAAAGGTATATATAATAGTTTTAAATTATAATAATTGGAAAGATACAATATGTTGTTTAGAGAGTTTATTGAGTTTAGATTATAATAATTTTCAAATCATATTAGTTGATAATTTTTCTACTGATAATTCAGTGGAAAAAATTCTAAGTTGGGCCAATAATGAAATTACAGTAGAATTGTCTGATTTTTATTTAAATAAGATAAAAAAATTTTCTATTGATAAAACATTAGAAATAATAGATTTGAATAATTTCAAATTTAGTAATTCAAAAATTTTACTACTAAAAAACAACAAAAACAATGGTTACGCTGCAGGAAATAATATAGGAATAAATTATGCTAAATTTTGTAATGACTTTGAGTACTTATGGATTTTAAACAATGATGTTTTTGTTGAAAATACTTCTTTAAGTTTTTTAGTTGAAAAATCAAAAAAAAATAAAGACACACTTTTAGGTAATAAAATCTTCTTTTTTTATGAGCCAAATGTGTTGCAAACGATAGGTATTGGTTATCATAATTACTTAATGGCGTTTTCTTGGTTGGTGACCAATACTTATGGAAGTTTTAAAACCATTTTTTTAAATATCTTAAAGAGTTTTTTTTGTTTTAAATTTGTTTATGGAGCAAGTGTGTTTTTCAGCAAAGAACTAATTTCTAAATTGAATTACAAATTTACAGAAGATTACTTTTTATATTTTGAAGAGCAAGATACAGCTATACAACTTCTCAATAAAGGATGCAATATAGATACTTGTGAAGAGGCGGTAATTTATCATAAATCAGGTAACACAATTAACAGTAACAGAAGTAATAAGAAGTCTACTTTTGTTGATTATTATTTCAATAGAAACAAAATATTGTTTACCCAAAAGTATTTTCCAAAAGTTTTATTTGTTGTTAAAATTTTCGTTTTTATTACTGCTATTAGACGGTGTGTTCAAGGGTATAAAAATAACGCAATTCAAATTTTGAAAGTCATCGGATTTTAAACACGTTTCCAAGTTTTGTTAGTGAAGTCAAAAGTTTTGATAACCTTTGCCGGGTTACCAACTGCCATACTGTAGTTTGGGATATCTTTGGTTACTACAGAATGACTTCCGATTATGCACTTATCTCCGATTTTAATTCCTGGCATTATAGATACTCTAATACCAATGAAACAATTTTCTCCAATTTTAGTCTCTTCTTTTGTTTCAATTGGGTGGTAAGTAACTGGCAAGTTTAATAAAGGATCTAGTTTATGTGTGTGGTCTGTACAAAAAAAATAATCACTTATTAATGTTCCATTACCGATTTCAATTTTATTTGTAGCAGTTATAAATGAAAAATTTCCAATATGTACATTATTTCCAATATGAATTTCTGGTAAAAATTTTTTATTGTGAATTTTCTTATGTGCAGATAACCAAGATTTTCTACCAATTACGCAATTTTTACCAATTTTTATATTTTTCCCTCCTTCTAAAACAAGAGGGTCTTTATAACTTGAAGTAATGTCTATTTTTAAGTCATAAAATAAATTATAATAAATTGAAATTAGACTTCTATTAATGTACTTAATTATTTTGATCATATTTAAAAAGTTTAATTGTTAATCTGAAAAATGTATTTTACTTCTTCTTCAAAAACTTCTTTTTCTTTAATTATTCTTTTTTTGTAAAGTTCAAAATTCTCTATATGTGAGTTGTAATTATTTAGAATTTGAATAATTCTATCACGTACCTTTGAAATAGCAATTTTTTTTTCATCAATTTTATAAAATTCATTTATACAAACATCTTCAAAATGATTTGCAGAACCTTGTCTTCCAGTAATTATACAACAATCAGAAAGTACTGCTTCTCGAGGTATCCTATCTTTACCAGGATGGAATCCAAAATCAATATATAACATTGATGTTTGTAATTCATTTTTTAATTGATCTCTTGTCATGTTTTCAAGAGCAACCCATTTTTCATTTGGGAGAAGTTTCATGATTTTTCTGGTATAATTTATACCTTTTTTAGGGTTATATAAAATTTTTCTTTCTTTATTTACTGGATTTTTAGAAGTTATGAATTCTGTGTTTATATAATCTGTAAGAGGGAATGTTTCTTTAAATCCCTTTTTGTTTAAGTAAAATTGTGCATACTCAGATTGATAACAATTAAGTGCATTTAATTCTTTAATTTGTTTTAAAGAAATGTTGTTAAAAAAATAATTTTTACGTTTTAGTATTAAATGACCAAGTCTTCTAGCTATTACTATAAATCCATATTTCCAGTTCCAAGAAAAATAGTCTAATAAACTTAGATGTTTTCGAGATGCTAAATAAAAATTGTCTACACTTAACCACCAAAGTAGAATTTGTGCATTTTTAATTAACTTTGTTTTTTCAAAAATTCCTTCGTAAAAAACTACAATATTTTTAGGATTATCGTCAATTTCTTTTGCAATTTTAAGATTATATTTTTCATAATCATTTGGTATTTTAGAGTTATTGTCATCAAAGTATACTATATACGATTCTATATTATTCTTATTTAAAGTACTTATGAGTTGATGTAATAACTCAGCACCACCTGTTACTACATTTGAGGGGCAATAAGCATATACTTTTGTTGTTTTTTCTACTTTTATCATTTGGTTAATTATTGTAAATTTTTTGAGTTTTAGCAAGTGCTGATCCTATTACTTGGTGCATATCGTAATATTTGTATTCGGCTAATCTTCCTCCAAATATTATATTAGTTTCGTTTTTAGTTAGTTCTTTGTATGCATTATATATTTTTGAGTTTTTTTCGTCATTTACAGGATAATAGGCTTCTAAACCTGGTTTCCACTCTTGAGAATATTCTTTTGTAATTACAGTTTTTTCTTGATTACCAAATTCAAAATGTTTATGCTCAATTATTCTCGTGTAAGGAATTTGTGCTTCTGTATAATTAACAACTGCATTTCCTTGGTAATTTGAAATATCTAAAGTAGTGTGCTCAAATCTTAAACTTCTATATTCTAAATGTCCTTGACTATAATTGAAATATTCATCAATGTTTCCTGTGAATATGATGTTTTCAGCTTTGCTGTTCCAAAAATCTCTGTCTTTAAAGTAATCAACATCAGTTTTTATCTCTACTCCTTTTGTTAACCCTTCTATGAGTTTATTATAACCACCAATAGGTATTCCTTGATATTTGTCGTTAAAATAATTATTGTCGAAAGTAAATCGAACAGGAAGTCTTTTAATAATAAACGCAGGTAAATCAGTACATTTTCTTCCCCATTGTTTTTCGGTATATCCTTTTATTAATTTTTCATAAATATCAACACCTACAAGAGAAAGAGCTTGTTCTTCTAAATTTTGTGGATTTGTAATATTCAGATTTAGAATCTGAGATTGAATTTTTTCTATTGCTTCTATTGGTGTTTTTACTTTCCATAATTGATAAAAGGTGTTCATATTGAAAGGTAAATTATAAAGTTCATCTTTATAATTTGCTAATGGAGAGTTGGTGTATCTATTAAATTCTACAAATGAATTAACATAATCCCATATGTATTTGTCATTTGTATGAAAAATGTGTGCTCCATATTTGTGAACATTAATGCTTTCAATTTTTTCACAATAAACATTTCCGCCAATATGATTTCTTTTGTCAATTATTAGACATTTTTTGCCTTTTTTTAATGATTCGTGAGCAAAAACAGCTCCATATAATCCAGAGCCAATTATCAAGTAGTCAAATTCTTTCACTATTATTTTTTTTAAATAGTTTTTCTAATTGGACAAATATAGGGTTTTTTAATATAAAATATTGAATAAAAATGTAATACAAACTACATCCTATAATTGTTAATATAATCGTAGTTGTGGGGGTATATTTTTTGTTATTTATTACATTGTATATTACTAAAAATAAACTGCAAATTATAACATTATATAAAATATTCTTTATGTTTAATTTGAATTCAAATTGTTTTTTTGCCATATAATAAGTAATCATGCAAACAACTAATTCAGAACTTAAAGTAGCAATTGCAGTGCCGTTTTCATTTAGTTTTTTTGCTAGAATATAATTTAATATAATGCTAATGAACATGCCACAGGTTACAGCAAAAGTTAATTGCTTGTCTTTTGATAAAGAAGTTAAAATTTGTATACCAAATATGTTAGAAAGTCCTATAAAAGGAATTATAAAACATAAAATTTTAAGTGTAAATGATGCAGCTAAATATTCTTCATTTGAAAAAATGATTATGATTTCTTTAGAAATTACGAATAATCCTATCGAAATCGGGATTAATAGGGTTGAGTATATTGATAATAAATATTCTAAGAGATTGGTTGCTTCTTCGTTGTTTTTTTGATGTATACTAGATGAAATCTTAGGAAACACAACATTTGAAATTGTACTTACAAGAATTAGTGGGATTTTAGCTATTTTTAGTGCTACAGAATATAATCCAACATTTGTATTATTAGATATTAAGCCAAGTATTATAGTGTCAAGAAATAAATAAATTGTTATGGCTGCATTTGAAATGAAAATATAAAATAAAGGTTTGAGATGTGATTTTAAATTTAATTTACTGAAAGAAATAAAATTAAATAATTCTCTTTTAAGTATAAAAATATTTAAGACACTATTACCTACAAACATACCTAAGGTAAGCGTGAAATATATATATTTATCTTGAGGTGTTTTGATTAAAATAAAAACCAATATACCAAAAAATAATTTTAAAAAAATATAGCGAATAGATAATGTTTTAAACTTTTCTACTCCCATGAAATACCATTCGAATGAAAAAATATTTAAAACCGTTGCAATTAATGAAATGTAGTAAAATTCTATGTTTTCAGATGTTTGTTTAAGATTTGAAACAACAAATAAAAAAAATATTCCAAATATAGTTGTTGCAAAAATGTGTAGTATAAATATCTCTTGGAATGTTTTTTTAAGATTTTCAAAGTTTTCTTTGCATTTAGCTATGGATCTCACTCCATATATCGGTATACCTATACTTGATACAAGCATAAAAACTTTTGAAATTGCGTCAGCAAAACTTACGCTACCAATAGTTTCAACACCTAAAACTTTTGAGGCATAAGGATATGTTAAAATTGGAATTAATATTTGAGAGATTGAAATTAGAGAATTATATAAAAAATTCTTTTTTAAATTTGACAATTTTCCTTTATTTAATTGTTAAACAATCTTAATATTTAGCGTAGTTTACATAATGCCAGCTGATGATTCCGATGGTTACCGAAATATTCAAAGAATGTTTGCTGCCAAATTGGGGTATTTCTATGCATCCATCACAAAGTGAAAGTACATCTTCATCTACTCCTTGTACCTCGTTCCCAAAGATAAAAGCATATTTTTCTTCTTTTTGGGGTTCAAAATCTTGAAGATATATTTTGGGTTCTACTTGCTCTATGGCGTATATTTTCCAGCCGTTTTCTTTTAAATATTCTAGAGCATCTTTGGTGTCTTTGTGGTACTGCCAATTTACCGTTTCAGTAGCTCCTAAGGCTGTTTTGTTAATTTCTCTGTCTGGTGGTGTACCCGTTATTCCACACAAATGAATACTGTCTACTAAAAAGGCATCGCCAGTTCTAAACGCCGAACCTACGTTGTTTAAACTTCGAACATTGTCTAACACAAAACAAAAATTATTTTTCACTGTGTTTTTGAACTCTTCAGAATCAAGTCTATTGAGCTCGTTCATTTCTAATTTACGCATGGGTAGAAGTAGTTTCTTGAAGTTCTTTTACTTTGGTAACGAAGTCTATCGGTTCTAGTGCATTTTCTACTTGGTAAGCTCCAATTTTGGTTCTTCTTAAATAGCTCATGTATGCACATGTGCCTAGGGCAATCCCCAAATCTCTTACCAAACTTCTGATATAGGTTCCTTTGGAACATTCTATGGTTAAACTTATTTCAGGTAAGTTTATTTCGTCTATTTCTAGTTTGTGAATAGTAACCTGTCTCGATTTTATTTCAGGTTCTATACCTTTTCTAGCTAGTTTATAGGCACGTTCGCCATTTATTCTCACAGCAGAATGTGCAGGAGGTGTTTGTGTGATTTCGCCCGTAAAATCTTTTATTTTTTCTGCAATTAGGTCGTTCGTAACATGGTTGTAAGGCATTTCTTTGTCTATTTCTGTTTCTAGATCTATAGACGGTGTGGATTGCCCAATAATCATTTTACATTTATATTCTTTGATTCCGTTTTGTATTTCTTCTATTTTTTTGGTGTTTTTTCCCGTACAGATTATTAACAAGCCTGTCGCCAACGGATCTAATGTGCCTGCATGACCAATTTTTTTGATTCGTAAAGCACCTTTCAGCTTTTTAACAGCATCAAAAGAGGTCCATGTGAGAGGTTTGTCTATTAATATAATTTCTCCTTCTGGTTGCAAAACAAAATTATTGGTATGTGACATGCTTTTAATTTTATCCAAAATTACATATTTAAATAAATTTATCTGAATCATTTTTAGTCTAAAAACAACTTTAAAGATTATTTAGATAGAATTCCTTCATTTTGAAAATATTAATAGCTGAAAATTGAAATCTAAACTTTTATAAATTAACTAAAATGTGTTTTTTTGTGTTCTATTTGAGATAAGTCTCAAATAACGTAAAATATAGTTTATGTCTCGTATTAAAATAAAGGAACTTTTAAAATCTACCGCATATGGTAGCGAAGTGCTCGTGAAAGGATGGGTACGTACCAAACGTGAAAACAAAGCTGTGGCATTTATTGCATTAAATGACGGCTCGGTGATTACTAATTTGCAAATAGTAGTAGATGTTCCAAGTTTTAATGAAGACACATTGAAACTGGTAACCACTGGAGCTTGTATAGCAGTTACAGGCAAGCTGATACAATCTCAAGGGAAAGGACAAACCGTGGAAGTACAAGCTTCTCATATTGAAGTTTTGGGTGTTTCTGATCCTGAAAAATATCCATTGCAGCCTAAAGAACATTCTTTGGAGTTTTTAAGAGAAATAGCTCATTTGCGTATGCGTACCAACACGTTCAGTGCGGTGATGCGTATGAGACATAATATGGCTTTTGCGGTGCATAAGTTCTTTAACGACAGAGGATTTGTATATTTACATACGCCTATACTTACGGGTTCTGACTGTGAAGGTGCAGGTGAAATGTTTAGAGTGACCACTTTGGATGCTATCAAACCTCCTCTTAACGAAGAAGGAAAAGTAGATTACAAACAAGATTTTTTTGGCAAAGAAGTAAATTTGACCGTTTCTGGGCAGCTAGAAGGGGAGCTAGGAGCTACTGCTTTGGGTGAGATATATACGTTTGGACCTACTTTTAGAGCAGAGAATTCAAACACGACGCGTCATTTGGCCGAGTTTTGGATGATTGAACCAGAAGTAGCTTTTAACGAATTGCCAGAAAATATGGCTTTGGCAGAAGACTTCTTAAAGTATTTGGTAAACTATGCTCTAGAAAATTGTAAGGAAGATTTAGAGTTTTTGGATGCGAGATTTGCAAAAGAAGAGTCTAAAAAACCTCAGAATGAAAGAGCTGAAATGGGGTTATTAGAAAAACTAAAGTTTGTTGTTGAAAATCCTTTTGAAAAAGTAACATACACCGAGGCTATTGATATTTTGAAAAAGAGTAAACCTTTTCAAAAAGGACAGTTCAAATATCCGGTAGAGTGGGGCGTGGACTTACAAAGTGAGCACGAACGTTATTTGGTTGAGAAACATTACAAAAAACCAGTTATCTTAACAGATTATCCTAAGGCAATCAAGGCGTTTTACATGAAACAAAGTGTCGATGGTAACACGGTGAGAGCTATGGATGTGTTGTTCCCTGGTATAGGAGAAATTATAGGTGGTTCACAAAGAGAAGATGATATTGAAAAATTAATCTCTAGAGCTGAGGAAGTGGGTATACACGAAAAAGATTTGTGGTGGTATTTAGATACTCGCAGATTTGGTAATTGTCCACATGCAGGTTTTGGGCTAGGTTTTGAAAGACTGATGCTATTTGTAACAGGTATGGGAAACATCAGAGATGTGATAGCGTTTCCTCGTACTCCTCAAAACGCAGAGTTTTAAAAGAATTAAGAAGTTATAAGTTTAAAAGCCGAGAAAATCATCTCGGCTTTTTGTTTGTAGAGATCTTGCTTACTCCGCAAATTTCCTAAATGCTTTTATGGTTTGAAAAATAAAAAAGGCGAGGTAGAGTTTGAAGAGGTGTTTTATAAGTTTATAATAATGCTAAATTTAATTAAAAATCTCATTTTTAGTTAGTTTTAAATTACATAAGTAGTTTGTAAGTTTCCTTATTTCATGAAGTTATTAATTGAGTGTAAACAAAATCGCATCATTAAATATTTCGTAGTTTTGTGAAAATATATTTTATAAACAAAAGTAGTGTCATACAAACAATAAAGTCAATGCCTGAAATTTTGTTTAGAAGAACGAATTGATGAACTTTTACTTGTTTCTAAAATTAATAAAGGCATTTGCCAGTCTGAAAACGGAAAAACAAAAACAAAATCTGAAGCTAAAGAACAATTGAAAGAATGGTTGAAATGAATTGGACAGATTTAGCCATAAAACACCTCAACGATATAGGAATTTATATTTCCTAAGATTCTGAAAGATACGCTCAAATTACTATCGAAAGATTGTTTTCTTTACCTGATACCCTTAAAATAATCACCAATTATGAATAATTGTACCATAAATTAATCGAAATGACATAAGGGAATTAATTGCGGGAAATTAAAGACTCATATACCGAATTGTAAATAGCTTCAGAATAGATGTATTAACTTTTCATTATTCCAAAAGACTATTTAGTAAATTTTTTTAACAACAAATAATTGATTTTATTTATGTAGCTAAAATATAGAAAAGTTATAAAAAGTATATATTATTTCACGCTTTATTAAATTCTACCCAAACATAACAAAAAAACGCCAAGGCTTTCACCTTGGCGTTTATTGTTAAATTCATGCTTTATGATTTTATTTTATGATGAGTTTCTCATATTTGTTCCCATCAATATTGTAAAAATATATACCAGGTTCAATATGCGAAATATCTATAGTTTTTTGCTCAGAAATAGATTCTTTTATGAAAATCCTTCCCGCTTGATCTATTAACATAAAAGTAGAACCGTTTCTGTTTTCTATGGTAATAGTACCCTGTGCTGGATTTGGGTAAACAGAAGTTTTCTTAATTTCGATGTCTGAAACAGATGTAACTGAAAGCGGAAGTGCATCTACGATTTTCAGCGTTGAAACATTGGTAAGTATCGGTAAATTGTAATCAAAATAGATACTCGCAGAGTTTTCAATTACTGAGCCAGCATTTAAATTAGCTTTTTGAGCTATTTTAAATTGTATACTTCCGTTGCTTTTTTCTTCGTTGGTTGTACTGTCAAGAAGGTTTATGGAATTGAATGTCCAAGTAGCAATGTTACCGTTTATTTTCAGATTGTACTTATGGCTAGCCCCTAACATTTTGAGACTAGAAATGTCTAAATTGGACGGTAAAGTGTCTACCACAACTACTGTAAATGCGGTGTCGTTTCCCGTATTTTGAAAACGAATCGTATATGCAAAATCTATGTTTTTTAATGTCTGATCTTCGTATGCTGGCCCTTGAGGAGATACGCTTATGTCGTTAGGATCCCAAGAACCTCTCGTAGTACTGTAAAAATATGAGGTATCATTACTTGCATTTAAATCACCAGAACAAACCACGTATGCTCTTATAGCTACCGCTTGGTTTAGAGGCGAAGTTCTGAAAGTTTTTACTAAAAAATCAATGTATTGCAAACTATCTGGCTCTAAAGAAAAGTCTATTACTTTGGTTTTTGTTCCAGTAGTAGAACTATCTAATGAGTTGTTTGGGTCAAATATAGGAGCACTGTATTCAATATATAGTTTTCCAGTACATGCTTCATTACCTAAGTTGCGTAAATATAGATACAGATTAGAAGTAAATCCTGGTCTAAATAAAGTTGAAGTATTCAATTCTATTGAAACATCTTTTGCTACTTTTTTAAACAATTCAAAATCTATACTATTGCCTAAGAAGTATTTTTTAATTTGATTGTTATCGTTTATATTATTGATATACAAAGTATCATGAATATACAATAATTTATAGTTTAAAGGAAAATAACCATCTTTTGTAACAGTAATATAGTTCCAGTTGCCATCTTGTTGGAGAGGTATCGAACAGTTTCCTAATGAATCAGAGAAAAAGATATCAGAAGTAGTAGTGTTGTTTATTTTTACGTTTGCAATGCCACTTTTTGACATTCCAGAAGTATCTTTCGAATTTTGAAAGAGGTTAACAATAACATTTGTTTGTTTGTTTATTAACCTTAATGGTACATCAATAATGGTGTCATTTGATACTGTTAAGTATTTAACAGATATATGATCTTCGGTATAAATGTATACATAGTACAAATTGTTATTGCTTGAAACTTGAATTAAAGTTTTTTTGTATTCAGGTGCCTTTATTTTGTAGGTTTGGTATATATTAGGTTTATTAATTAACAAATCTAATATATGATTGTTCTTCGTGAGAGAATCAGTATTGGATACAATTGTAAAGATATCAATATAAGGTTCATTTGTTTCCTTTTGATTGTTTAAGATTAAGGTGTCTCCATATACATTCAATGTAAGTTTTATTCCTTTACAAACAGTAATGGTATTAGAACTAGTTTTGCAATTGTATGTATTCTTGTTATCAATTGAGTATGAGTAATTTCCTGCACTTTTTACAGAGAAATAGGATGTATTAGAAGCAACAAGTTCGTTATTTTTAAACCAGTTTACGGCTACATTGTTTGTAGAATTTAAAACCAGAGAGTCACCGGTATTTAAACACATTGTGGGTTGCTGTAACTGATAAATTCCTGTATTAAATGAAGGGATAATTTTGTATTGAGTATAATTACACAAATTTTCGTATGAATTTAATTGAATATTTTCTGTATTATTTATGTATAAATTGGTGTCGGCTAAATTTGAATTTGCAAAATTTGATTTTGAGTAGTTTAGTGAATCGTTTTTTGCAAAATAAAAAGAATTAATATTTTGAATAACCGTGTCTTGTCCCTCATCAAAAATATTTACCTGACTAGTTTCAATACCTTTGAATAAACTAGGATTTACATAGTTACTACATAGACTCAATAAATACTCCACTTTCCCATTAGTGTTTTGGCTTGTGAGTTCTTGATTATCGTAAAATAACTTTGAGCTTGTAGTAAAATTTGTTTGCCATTTATTTACTTTTAAAAGTTGAACTCCATTGTATTTTATAGATTTCAAACTATCTGCTAAATATGCATTAACCATAAGTGTGTCATTACTTACTTCGAAATCATTAGAGCTACCTTTCCAATTTACAGAATAATTTGACAAAGGTTTTTTAAAGATTATTTTGTAAAAATAATCTTTAGGAATATCAGAATATGCACAATAGGGGTTATGTTGAAAATCATAGGTACCATCATGATTGTCTCTTAGAAGGTATTCTTTAGAATAATCCATGTTTTCTGCTAATACCGTTGTGTCTGATAGACCATTAATATTGGATGTTTTGAAAAACAAGAGTTTGTAGTGCTCCGTTTCAAACCAATTACTTTGTGCCAATATGCTATGAACGCATAAGATGAAGGCAAAGAAAATTTTAAAAGTTTTTAACATAATATTAATTTTATTTATGCTACAATCTTAACTCTTAAAATGTAACCCAAGAAATAAAAAAACGCCGAGGTGGTTGCCTCGGCGTTTGATAAGGTTATAAAAGAGATAATTATTCTTTTATAAATTTTTGTAATTTTCTCGTATTGGGGTTAGAAAATATGATGGTATACAAACCATTAGTCATATCTTTCACTGAAATTTCTTGTCTGATTTTTTCAGATATTACTACATTTCCTTTATTGTCAATTATTGAATAAGAATCATAATTGTCCCAGTTTTGTACATAAATTTTATCTCTTGTTGGATTTGGATAAACCATGTCTTGGCTAGATGTTTTTGAATCTGCTACATCAGTAATAACTGTTTTCCCACTACCACAAATTTTAATTTTAGGCCTACGCTTAGTATTTGTTGCATCGCTAGACAAAAATTCTATGGAGCTGTATGGCTCTTCCGAAACTAATTTATACATAAAACCATAATTCATTAAGTCTTGAGAATTCATAGAATTAACTAAGGACGTTATATTTATTTTTAATGAATCAAAATTATCGGTTTGTGCCGGAATACTCACACCCATATTTTCGCTATAAGTTGGTTGTGTGTTCCAAGTAACACCTAATTCATCCCAAGAACTAGTTACAACATATAAAGTTCCTGCATTATTTCCAGAAGTAGGAAAATATTTATTTTCAGGAGCATACAAATAAATGTAAGCACTATCAACTATTTCATTTGAATTTAAATAGGTATCAATTGCAGAGAATTTTAACAAAGTTCTCCAGTCTTGATCTGGAGAATTTTGAGTATTACCCGTCCATCCAACAACTTGCAATGAAGAGTTGTTTCCAAAATTAGAATTTATCATATCTAAACGATTACATATCATAGCGTCTATACCTGTTTCAACATTAGGCTGGCTTTCAAGACACGCTTCATCAGAATATGTTACGGTTAATTTTGGTCTGTTTGTCGCAACAGAATAATCACTTGATGTGTATTCAAAAGATGAATATGGATCTTCTACATCTAATTTATGCATAAAACCATAATTGGGCTGGTTATCATTAACAATTTTTTTAACTAATTGAGTTATATCAACCTCAATACTGTCGTATAAACCTGTTTGTGAAATAGATACTGTAGAATTTGGAGCAAATGTAGGTTGGGTATTCCAAGTAACTGAGTTTTCACTCCAAGAACTAGTAACTAAATAAAATTTTGAGGCATTTGCTCCCAAAACGTTGAAGTAATTTGGTTTATTAGCATAAATGGTAAGTTTAGCACTTACTACTTTAGAATTGTTTAATTTTAGTTGATCCAAAGCCGAAAATTTAATTAACGATCTCCAATCTTGATCAGGAGAATTTTGTTCGTTTCCAGTCCAACCAACTACTTGCATTCTTTTTTCAGTAGCAAAGTTTGAATTAATCATATCTAATCGGTTAGAAATGATAGCATCTATACCATCAGTAGCATTTGGTTGAACAACTAGTTTCTTTGTTTGTGCATTTAAAACAGAAATTGAAGCTAATAGTAAAAGCGTTATGTAATTGTAGGTTTTCATAAATGAATAATTTTTTTGAACAAATATACATCCTATTTATAATTTACCAACAACCAATTAGTTGATAAATAGAGTTTTTGAACGAAATTTAAACGTTCTGTATTATGCTGGAACCATTAAAGAAACCTATCTCATGTTTTGTAGACCAATGAATAAACGTAAAAACTTTTTAGGATTTTCGTAAGTAAAGGCTAAAGGATAGGAAGTAAACTTTTGTTTGTCAGCATTAATAATTCTATTTATGAACTTAATTTCAATAAAATTATGACTGGGCTTAATATTGACATTTCCACCAAAATCTTTCCACAAATATTCTTTTTTAACATCATTTGTTTGAGCTACTATTTTATCAGTATATAATTGATACTCCCAATTTTTAGAACTTAACATACCCAACTCGGGACCTTGGCTATAAAACGAATCTATCAGTTTACTAACAGAGAATTCCTTGTTTAATTTAATGTTTGGAGATGAAATTTGTTTTTGAATGATATCAAAAATGGTAACAAAGTTTTGAATGTCATTCATTTGAAATTCGTCCCTTGTAAAATACCTACCGTGTAGCTGAAAAATGCTGTCACTACTTCTTTTTACTGTCTCTGTTTTACCTAAGATAGATTTCAATAGCAATGATTTATATTTCTCTCTTGTTTCTACAGAATAAAAATACCCCCAAGTAAAATAATTCACATTGTTTTTATCAAATTGAAAGATTCCATCTTCTGTACCAATTATAGTTACTCGTTTGGACGAAAAAAAATGAGAGAGTAAAGAAACTAATATAATACTATTAAAAAACACGAAAAATAATGTAATGAATAGACTTATGTCTTTCTTTATCCCTATAAATATTAAAAAAGCTAAAACAAAAAACACAAAAATAGAAAGTATTATTTCTAAACTAGTGTGATGAAATTTTTTACTTTGACAAGTAAATAAAGTTCTGGAGTCGCCAATCCAATCAGAATTATCTTCTAAAGTCCTTTCTTCAACGTTCATGTTATACTATTTTTCACAAAAGTGAACACAAAATTACTCTTTAACAAAAAAAATCGCCAAGGTTCACACCCCGGCGATTCTGAAAACTATTTACTGTAAACTGATTACCGTAAACTCAAATCAAAGATCCGTCACACAACCTTCGCTAGCAGACGATACGTTTTTAATATATTTACGCAACACACCTTGTTTGAATGGTGATTCTTTTGGTGACCAAGATTTACGTCTTTCTGCCAGTTCTTCATCACTCACGTGCAAATGCAACACATTGTTTACAGCATCTATCGTTATTTTGTCACCGTCTTTTACAAGAGCTATGTTTCCACCCACTTGTGCTTCTGGAGTTACGTGTCCTACCACAAAGCCATGTGTTCCTCCTGAGAATCTACCGTCCGTAATCATCGCTACTTTGTCTCCCAAGCCTGCACCCATAACAGCCGAAGTAGGTTTTAGCATTTCTGGCATACCAGGCCCTCCTTTAGGCCCTTCGTTACGGATTACTATTACTTGTCCTTCTTTAATTTCTCCTTTACTTAGGTATTCTATTACTTCTTCCTCTCTTTCACATACTTTCGCGATTCCTTCAAAACGTTCTCCTTCTTTACCCGTAATTTTGGCAACAGCACCTTCGGTTGCTAAGTTTCCAAAAAGTATTTGTAAGTGACCCGTTTTTTTAATTGGTTTTTCTATAGGGAAAACTATTTTTTGAGCGTCAAAATCTAAGTCTGGTACATTCGCAAGACATTCTGCCATAGTTTCTCCAGTTACCGTTAAGCAGTCTCCATGGAATAATCCTACTTTCATTAAATATTTCATCACTGCTTGTACACCACCTATCGAAAGCATATCTTCCATGTAGTATTTACCAGAAGGTTTCAAATCAGCAATCAAAGGTGTTCTGTCAGAAATTGCCTGTACGTCGTTAAGTGTAAACTCTACACCCGCTGCTTTAGCAATAGCCAAATAGTGAAGAACGGCATTGGTAGAACCACCAAGAGCAATAACCACAGTCATAGCATTTTCAAAAGCCTTGCGAGTCATGATGTCACGAGGAAGAATATTTTTTTCCAACATGTTTTTCATGGCTGCACCTATCGCCAAACATTCTGCTTTTTTACCTTCGTGTGTTGCAGGGAACGATGATGAGTTAGGAAGAGTTAAGCCCATAGCTTCCATAGACGAAGCCATAGTGTTGGCAGTGTACATTCCGCCACATGCTCCTTGACCAGGGATTGCATTTTTAATAACACCTTCATAATCTTCATCAGAAATATTGCCAGCAAATTTTTTACCCAAAGCTTCAAATGCCGAAACAATATCAAGTTTTTGTCCTTTATATTCACCAGAACGAATTGTACCTCCATACACAAGCATTCCGGGTCTGTTTAAACGTGCCAAAGCCATCATAGCTCCAGGCATGTTTTTGTCACAGCCTACTACAGCTATTACGCCGTCGTACCACTGTGCCGCAACTACGTTTTCTATAGAATCTGCAATAATATCTCTAGATGGTAATGAGTATGACATACCCTCGTTACCGTTGGTCATACCGTCACTTACACCTATAGTGTGAAAAATTAAACCAACCATACCGTTTTCTTGTACACCTTTTTTCACATGTACAGAAAGTCCGTTTAGGTGCATATTACAAGTGTTTCCTTCATAACCTGTACTTGCTATACCAATTTGAGCTTTGTGCATGTCCTCGTCAGAAAGCCCGATACCATAAAGCATTGCTTTTGCCGCAGGATTAGTTACCTCTTGGGTAAGTGTTGCACTGTATTTGTTTAATTTAGACACGTTTATAAAATTTAATTTTTTAATTCAGATTCAAAATTAAGTACAAAATAAACAAGTATCAATGATTTTTTAATATCGGTTTCGTATTTGAATAGTTTTTATTTCTAAACTTTTAACTTTGTACAAATCTTTAGAAACATAATATGATCGTTTACAATACTACTTTTAATGTGGCTCCTAACTATGAAATACCCTTCTTGGAGTTTTTGGAGCAAGAATATATTTTAGATTCTTTAAATACCAAATTGCTACATACACCTAAGTTTATGAGGCTCTTAGGGAACATTCCTGATGAAGGCTCAACCTATTCTTTACAGTTTAATTGTAACGACATAGAGAGTTATTTGAAGTTTGAAGAAAATTTTGCAGGTGAATTACAAGACGGTATCAGTGCTAAATTTGGTGAAAACGTATTATTTTTCTGTAGTGTGTTAGAAGTCTTGTTTTAAAGTATGAATACGGTGAATGATGTGCTAGAAGCACTCCAAAGTTTAGCAGAACCGGCTAATAAATCCAAAATGGAATATTTTGGTATCAGAGTTTCCAATACTTTGGGCGTTAAAGTTCCTAATATTAGATTGATAGCCAAACAATTGGGTGAAAATCACGATTTAGGATTGGAGCTATACAGAACTAATGTACATGAAGCTCAAATTTTAGGAGTGTTGATTATGAATCCAAAATTAATTTCTGAACAATTATGCGATGAAATAGTTTTTGCTTTTGAATCTTGGGATTTGTGTGATCAGGCTTGTGGGAATTTAATCATTAAAACAGATCAGGTTTTAAATAAAATTCAAAAGTATATTGTTGATGAAAGAGAATTTGTTCGAAGAACAGCTTTTGTATTGATAGTATATCATTTTGTAAAAACCAAAAAGTTAGATTATCAAAATCTAGATTTATTTCTAAAGTATTGTCAAGATTATGCTTATGATAACAGAATTTATGTTAAAAAAGCAATTAGCTGGGCATTAAGACAAATGGGAAAAGTAGAAAACGGGAAAAAATGTATAGAAGTGATGCAGGTTGTGGAGCAAATAAAACAACAAGCAACTCCCTCCGCACGCTGGATAGCTTCTGATGTACAAAGGGAAATGTTAACAAAATTTCCTGCTATTTTTTAAGAACTTTCTCCTTTCTGTTGTCAAAAAGAAGATAATATACACCCTCTTTTTGTTCGCTCATATCTATTTCGTTGGCGTAGCCTTTTTTTACAGAAGTACCTTCTTTGTCAAGAACTTCAAACGCTACGTCTCTAGAAAATTTCACAATACTCGTAATTCTTTTAGGGTAAAAATTTACTCTTGCCTTGTTAGATCTAAACTCCACAATGCTTGAGTAAAAATTAACACCTTCACTTTCTTCGTAGCGTATTCTATATTTGTTTATACCAGAACAGTGAAACTCATGAATGGTATATTCATTTTGTGTTGATAATCCTTTTGAGGGAAGCTCATGTACCACAGCCCAGTTGCTATTTAAATATTGCTCAATATACAACCTCGTATTAATTTTTTCACCTCTTGTTTGCCAAGTAAGATTTGTAGCATTAACCTCGAATTTTAAAAATCTAAAAGCACTGTTTTGCTTAATTACGTGAGGATTAAGTAGTTTTGGCGTGCAACTACTACCGTGTTTTATTTTAATATTTAGGGTGTCTCCTGCCTGTAGCTTAAGTAAGTTAATTTCTATTAAAGGTACTTTGGTGTTGATTTCTAAACTAACATTGTTTAAAAATATTTCTTCAATACAAAATGTTTTGTCTACTGCTGGGTTTTGAATAATTACATTTTTGCCTTGGTAGACTCCTTTGAATGTTGTAAAATTTGCTAAGCAAATTTTAGAAATGAGTATAATGAATAAGAATGTAAAATTTCGCATGAATGTTTTTTCTTGTACTACAAATTTATAATATTTATGTAATTTGTCAATTGACAGCCCTAAAATTAATAGTATATTTGTATCATGAGAATTTTAATAATTTTCTTCTTAGCTAGTATTTCAGCAGTAGCAAACAAGGTTTTGATACCTATGGATCATACCCAACCCAACCATCTGAAGGCTTATGGTTTGGCGTATTGGGTTATTGAAAAAGGCGGTTCTGTAGACTGGATGCTTAATTTTAAAGGTGGAGCATTTGCAACAGATTATCAAGAAAATGTCTTGAATGAATTAATCGTAAGAGGGGTCGGTTATACAGTTTTTTCAGATGCTGAATATGCCAATATTCTCAATCAAATTAGCAGTCCAGATGTGAATATGGACATCATGAAACTTGAAAAAACTCCTAAAATTGCAGTTTATTCACCTAAAAATAAATTACCATGGGACGATGCCGTTACTTTAGTACTTACCTATGCAGAGATTCCATATACGGTGATATATGATGATGAAATTTTAGCTAACGAATTGCCCAAATACGATTGGTTACACCTGCATCATGAAGACTTTACGGGGCAATATGGTAAGTTTTACAGGTCTTACGCAAACGCACCTTGGTACTTGGAACAACAACGTGCTTATGAAGTATCAGCCAAAAAACATGGATTTTCCAAAGTATCTCAACTGAAACTTGCAACTGTGAAAAAAATCAAAGAATTCTGTTTAGGCGGCGGATTTTTATTTGCTATGTGTTCTGCAACTGATACATACGATATAGCACTTTCGGCAGAAAATACAGACATTTGTTACCAGATGTATGATGGTGATAATATTGATCCTCAATTTCAGAAAAAACTTAATTTTAATAACACTATAGCCTTCAAAGACTTTAAAATTGTATCAGATCCTATGGAATATGAATATTCTGATATTGATAGCAGACCCAACACAGCACCCAAATTAATAGATGAAAAGAACGATTATTTTAATTTATTTGAATTTTCTGCCAAATGGGATCCTGTACCCACTATGCTCACACAGTGTCATGAGTCTACTGTAAAGGGATTTATGGGGCAAACTACTGCATTTAAAAAGTCTGTAATACGACCAGAAGTACTTATTCTAGGAGAAAATAAATCTCTTGGAGAAGCTAAATATATACATTCTACTTTAGGAAAAGGTACTTGGACTTTTTATGGTGGTCATGACCCAGAAGATTATGAGCATTTTGTGCATGAAGAACCTACTGATATGAAATTACACCCCAATTCTGCGGGGTATAGACTTATTTTAAATAATATCCTTTTCCCTGCTGCAAAAAAGAAAAAACAAAAAACATAAATAATGGCATTAAAATATCCTGTAAAAATAAATCAAATAAATAATTTGTCTGATGCACGCTATTGTGCAGGTATGGAAGTAGAGTTGTTGGGGATTTCTGATGAGTTAAATATTACTGAATTTACTGCGGTAGTAAATTGGATTACAGGTATCAACCTTTGTCTTGATATTTCAAAATATAATTCATTAGAAGAAATTAATCCATATTTGTTAGCATACCAATTTGAATTTGTGCAATCATCTTCTTTAGAAATATTAGAAAAGGTGGCTGTTGCTAACAAGATATTTAAAGTTGAAAATACTTCTTTTGAAGATTTGTTAAATATTTGTGAAAGATACGAACATCATTTGTTTGCATTTAATATACTTTTTGATGATTATACTCCAGAGCAGATTACTCTGTTGGCTCAAAAGCATAAACTTATATTAAGCACCAAATCTTATAATAAAGAACAAATTGACGCGTTTCTTGGAGTAATAAAACCATTGTATATTGGCTTATACGGAGGCGAGGAACTGGCTCCAGGTTTGAAGAACTTTGATGAAATTGCAGATATTTTAGAATATTTAGAAATAGAAAACTAATGATTAGATTTTGCTTTTACGTATCATTTTTAACACTATTGAGTCTTTATTCTCAGGAGATTGAAGAGCGAAAGGAAAAAAATGAAATAGCATTAGGTATTAACTTAAATACGCACGCTAGTATTTTGGGGGGTGTAGATTTGTTTTATTACAGAACTAAAAATGATAAAAAGCAAAATGGTTTTGTCTTAGAGTTTGTAAATATAAAACATCCAAAAGAAATTAGTGTGCAGTCTTCTGTAAATAATTCTGCATCATATACTTATGGTAAATTTAATCACCTTGCCACTTTACGTACATTATTCAGTAAAAAATTCTTATTATTTCATAAAAATGCAGAAGAAGGAGTAGAGCTTACGTTGAATACATCTTTGGGGCCACTCTGGGGCTTGCAAAAACCTTATTATGTTTTTGTACAGAATGACCCTAATTTTGGCTCAGATTACTATAAATATTCTTCTTTGCCAGATACTGTACCTATTGCAGGGAAAGGCGGTTTTTTTAGAGGATTTTCAGAAGCTAAATTAGTACCTGGGCTAGGAGGGAGGCTTTCTGGAATGTTAGATTTTAATCAAGAATCTAGCACACCTATGGGTATTGAAGTGGGTACACAAATAGATGCTTACAGTAAAGGAATAGAAATTTTGGCATACGAAAAACCCAAAAAATATTTCTTTACTGCTTTTGTTGTTTTTTATATGGGTATCAGGTGGTAAATGACTTTAGTTTTGCTTCTCTTTCATAAGAGTGTTTCAGAATATTATCCATTGTAGCTTTAGGTATAGCCGTAATTAGTTTTTTAGTATATTCTTCTTTAGGATTTTTATAAAGTTCATCAGAGAATCCTTGCTCAACTATCACGCCTTTCTGCATTACAATAACTCTGTCTGCAATAAACTTTACAACGGACAAATCATGTGAAATGAAAATTGTTGTAAAATTAAATTCATCTTTAATGTCGTTAATTAAATTTAACACTTGTGCCTGAACAGATACGTCAAGAGCAGAAACTGATTCGTCACAAATAATAAATTTAGGTTTAAGAGCCAGAGCTCTTGCTATGCAAATACGTTGTCTTTGTCCTCCAGAAAATTCTGCAGGATATCTGTTAAAATGTGCTCTTCTTAAATTTACAGTTTCTAATAATTCAATAGCATATTTTTTTCTCGCAAATTCTGAGTCAAAAATACCATGAATCCTCATAGGTTCTAAGATTGATTCTCCTACAGTTATTTTCGGATTTAAAGAAGAATAAGGATCTTGAAAAATAATCTGCATGTCTTTACGTAGATTACGCATTTCATTTTTCTTGAGATCTAAAATGTTTTGATTGTCAAATATGATTTCACCAGAGGTAGGTTCTACCAACCTTAGTATACTTCTTCCAAGAGTAGTTTTCCCGCATCCAGACTCTCCAACAAGTCCTACAATCTCGCCAGGATACACATCAAAACTAACATCGTCTATAGCTTTTACATAATCTACTGTTTTAGAGAATAGTCCTTTTTTTATAGGGAAATATGTTTTTAAATTTTTTATCTGCAATATAGGTTTTTGAGATTGGAGCTTAGTATTTCGTTCATTAATCTCATCTTCTGTGATATAATTTTGCATAATCAAAGAACCCGCAGAAACCGTTCTTTGTTGTTGCTTTTCAGAAACAGTTATTTTACCGTCCTCATCGGTGTCCATAAAATCAGACACCACTGGTAATCTTTTTAGTTTGATATCTAATCTTGGTCTACAAGCAAGTAATCCTTTTGTATAGGGGTGTTTTGCGTCATCAAAAATGTCAACAACTCGTCCAGTTTCCATTTGTTTTCCTCTATACATTACCATAACTCTGTCCGCAAATTCGGCAATTACACCTAGGTCATGAGTTATAAATATGATAGACATTCCATATTCATCTCTCAGCTTACTTAGAAGTTCTAAAACCGTTGCTTGTACAGTAACATCTAATGCAGTAGTGGGTTCGTCAGCAATTAATACTTTCGGATTGCAAGAAAGTGCCATAGCTATCATGACACGTTGCTTTTGTCCTCCAGACAATTGGTGCGGATATGAATCAAATATAATTTCTGGTCTTGGTAATAAAACTTTTTTGAAAAGTTCAATTGTTTGCGTTTTTGCTTCAGCAGCAGTCACTTTTTGGTGTAACATTATAGCTTCAGCAACTTGGTTGCCACAAGTAAATACAGGATTCAAAGAAGTCATCGGTTCTTGAAATATCATTGCAATGTCATTGCCTCTTATTTCAAGCATTTCTTTTTCAGAAATTTTGGTAAGATCTACTATGCCTTTGTTTTTGGATTCAAAAATTATTTCACCATCTGTAATTTTTCCTGGCTTGCCTATTAGTCTCATGATAGATAAAGACGTAATAGATTTGCCAGATCCAGATTCTCCTACAATACCTAAAGTTTCACCTCTTTTTAGTTCAAAGCCTATGTCATCAACACTTTTTACAACTCCTTCATCTGTATAAAAATAAGTTTTTAAATTACTTACTTTTAAAATAATGTCTTTGTCTAATGTACTGCTCATGCGAAAAATTCTACAAGATTGTTACGTTTTCAGAGGGTATTGGTTGCAATTGAATCAAACATAAAAATATTTGTATCAAAACCTGTACATCCTTTTTGCAATAGAATACGATTTTTTCTAAATCTCTGTGCTGATAATAATAAGAATTAACCATAGATCCATCAATACCATCTTTGCTCGTTTCAATATTGAACACTGCCGCTAGGGTTTCTAGTGAAGTATAGTTTTTGTAATCGCCAAATTTCCACATATCCAAGGTGTCGTAATGTGGTACTTCCCATGGTTTTAGCTGTGAAATATCTAAAATTTGAGGTATTTTAACTTGGTTTATAATCATTCTGCGACATAAATAAGGAAAGTCAAATTCTTTACCGTTGTGTGCACAGATTTTTTTTATTTTTTTATGTTCATTTAAAAAATCAGCAAATTCTTGTAATAATAGTTTTTCGTTTGAGTTTTCAAAACTTTTAATACGTGCATGTAATTTACCTTCTTTTTCAAGAATAATTCCTGCTGCTATTACAATAACCTTTCCGAATTCTGCATATATAGCAGCTTTGTTAGTATATGTTTCCCCTATAGCGTCAGTTTCTATACGAAGAGATTTGTGTTTTTTGTTCCACAATGTCTGGAATCTTTCTGGTAGTTCCTTAAAAGACTCATATTGTGTAACTGTTTCTATATCAATAAATAAAGTTTCAAATATGGTATTAGTTGCAATCATAAACTATACATGTAAAATTCCCTTTAAGTTGAGCTCAGGAATATGAGTAAAGTTTTCTTTATTTATGCTTCCTTGTATAAAAACAAATTTCTTGTCATACATTTTATTGTCGATAAAATAACTCACCCAAAATTCATTATTCAAAACAAAAATATTAGGGTCTATAGGCTCAATCACAACACTGGCGTTAGAGTCTATATTTCCTATCATATGTCTTAATACAGATGTACTTCTGGTTTCATTTTCTAGCTGTCCGTACCCGCGAGTAGAAACCATTACATTTTGTAATTCAAAATTATTTTTATTTATCAAAAAAGCATACCAACCTTTATCGTTTTCTGCAATTGCCACATGCACTCCTTCTACCTTAGGGAAATCTATATCTTTCTTCATTTTATAATCAGTTTGCAGTCAAACAACTCTGCAAAGTTTGAAACCAATATTTTTTTTACTTCATCCATATTTAAGTTATTACCAACTTCTTTGTTCATAGAGGTAACTTGTTTATCAGTTATGCCACAGGGAACTATATTGTTAAAATAATCTAAATTGGCGTTTACGTTTAATGCCAATCCATGCATTGTAACCCATCTGCTTGTTTTTACACCCATTGCACATATTTTTCTGTGTTCAAAAGGATTTGTCCCCAACCAAACACCTGTGAGTCCATCTACACGCCCAGCTTCTATACCAAAATATTTACAAGTTTTAATTACAGACTCTTCTAGAAGTCGCATATACTTGTGTATATCTGTGAAAAAATTGTCAAGATCCATGATAGGATAAAGAACCAGCTGACCCGGCCCATGATAGGTAATATCACCACCTCTATTTATTTCATAATAGGAAGCATTTTTGGTAGTTAATTCACTTTCTGATAACAGTAGGTTGTCTTTTTTGCCCGACTTACCAAGTGTATACACGTGAGGATGCTCGCAAGTAAGAAGATAATTCAAAGTTTCTGAACTTGTACTTTGTTCTCTGTTTTTAGATTTTATATCAAGAATACTGTTAAATAGATTGGTTTGATAATCCCAAGCTTCTTTATAATCTATGAGTCCTAAATCTTGATATTCAACTACTTTGTTTTGCATTATTTAATTATCTTCTAGCTCTGCTGGTTTTATGTCTTCTACAGGTTCAGTGTTAATTTCTTCTTGTTTTAATTCTTTAGTTTTAGAATTTTTCTTTTTGTTCGTCGTATTAGTTTTCTTTTTAGAATCTCGTTCAGGATATTTGTTGTAGATTTCTTTTCCTTTTGAAGACCATTTTTTAAGAATTTCAGGATTTGAAGAATCAGGATTGAATTGATATTCTATTTTCTTTTGTCCTTTGGCATCGTAAAATTCTGTCCAAACTCCAATTTTAGAACCATCTCTGTATTGTCCCTCTATTTCTTGGTTTCCACTTTGATAATACCTTACATATCTGCCATGTAAAACATTATGAACATAAGGTACTACTTCTTTTAGTTTTTTCTTTGTTTCTGAATCCCAATAGTCAAACTTAGAATCCTTAGGCCATCCTTTATAATATTTTACTTTATCTATTAAAGTGTTATTTTTATCTAAGGTTTCCCACCTGCCATGTTTAGTTCCTATATAAAATTGACCTTCTTCTAATATATTACCATTTAAAGTTTTTTTATATGGACCATGAAGAATTAATGCGAAAGGTTTATCTTTTTCTGTAATTTGTTTAGTTTGTATTTTTTGTACTCGGGTGTCATACCAGTACACTTGTGATACATTTTTATCTGGATCTATTTGTTTTTTGAGAACAAAAAATAGTTCATAAACCATTCTGTTTCCACTTCCAGATCTTGTATACGCTCTTTTGGTTTTGTAACCATAGAATACGTTTTTTTTGATTTTTTTCTTTTTTCGCTCAAATTTATCCCTCTTTTTATAGTTTTCAACAACATCTATCATGCTGTCTCTTTCAAAAAGAGAAGAACTTTCATACTTGCTTTCTTCGCCTAATATTTCTTCTTGTCCGTAACTAGAAAAAGAAAAACTAAGTAATAAATAAATAAAAAGGTAATAGATTTTTTTCAATTTTATTTTTCAGTTTTTTGTACCAATACTCCAATGTCTTTCACTTCTTCAAGAACTGCATCTCTCATGTATTGTTTGAGTTCAAGGGTATACTTTCCTTTAGAATTGAATTTAAAGTTTTTTAGAAATACAAAACTATGAGTAAAAAGTCCACCTATGCCGCTACCTTGTGGTTTCCCAGTTTTAGGATCCATCAGAAACATTTCGGGCATGCCCGTACTGATCATTTGATTGTTTGCGTCTTTTAGGTTGTATTTTATATAAACGTTACAATATTTGTATTTGTCTGTGTTTCTTATGTTTATACTTAAATTGTATAAATCATTGGGTTCTGTTATTTCAAATTCAAATTTTAAAGTTGTATCCTGGCTCCAGCCTTTAGAAGAGATAGGCGTGAAAACATCAAAAACTCTACCTTTTTCGCAAGAGCTAAAAAATGCTGAAAGTATAAAAATGAGAATTATATAAATTAATGATTTCATTTTTTGTTGTTTTGATTTCTTCTAGGAAAATTATTTCTTGAAGAATTGTTGTTAGTGTTTGAGGGTTGATTAGTATTTCTATTTTCCGTAGCAACATTCGTGTTTTTGTTGTTTGGATTACCACCAGGTCTTTTCTTACGGTTGTTGTTTCTGTGGTTTCTGTTGCTTCTATCAAACTTCTTGATGTCAATTTCTAGGTTTTCAGGATTTTGAGCCTGAGCAGAAATTTTCTCTTCTTTTGTAGCTTCTTCAAGCAAATCGGCAGGTTTAATACCTTGAGCATTTAGATCTTGAATGAGTTTTACCTGTTCAACATTTAAAGCAACCCAATTACTTTCTTCTTGATAGCCAAACCACATGATTTTTCTGAAAATATCAGTTTTTTGAAGTCTAGCACTTCCTTTTTCTGTAAGTAAAGGTTTTTCTACCTCAGGAATATCTTTTAATGCTTCAATGTACGTGTCTAGTTCGTAGTTTAAACAACATTTTAATCTGCCACATTGTCCCGAAAGTTTTACAGGATTAAGAGATAGATTTTGGTATCTAGCGGCATTGGTATTTACATTTTTGAAATCAGTAAGCCAAGTTGAGCAGCAAAGTTCTCTTCCGCATACACCTATACCACCTATTCTACCAGCTTCTTGTCTCAAGCTTATTTGTTTCATTTCAACTCTGATTTTGAATTCAGAAGCTAAAATTTTAATAAGTTCTCTAAAATCAACTCGGTCTTCTGCAGAATAATAAAAGGTAGCTTTGGTGTTGTCTGCCTGAAATTCAACATCAGAAAGTTTCATTTCAAGCTTTTGATTAATAACTATTTCTCTTACTCTGTATATAGTTGGGTTCTCACGATTTTTTGCTTGTTCAAACTTTTCTATATCTTTTGCATTAGCGATTCTTACAATGTTTCTGATTTCATAATCTTCATCTAAATTTCTCTTTTTTAGTTGAAGTTTTACAAGTTCTCCTTGCAATGATATGTACCCTATATGGTATCCTGTTGGCATTTCTACAACCACAGGGTCTCCTGTAAATAAAGCTAACTTTGAACTATTTTTAAAATATTCTTTACGACCACCTTTGAATCTAACCTCAACTATATCATAATTTGTATTAGCTTGTGGTATTCCCATGTGTGCAAGCCAGTCAAAAGTATTTAGACGGTTACATCCGCCACTGGCACAGCCACCGTTGCTGTTACAGCCCGTTCCTTTTGTACTACCACAACCAGCACTACTGCATGACGAACAACTCATATATCTTTATTAATATTTTCTTATTTTAATCTACAAATTTACACTATTTATTAGCAATATTAAAATAAGTTTTTTCTGTATTAAAACGGGAATTAATAGTACATTATTTCTGTATTGATTTTATATTTGCAAAAAAAACATATGAGTAATAAAAATGCAATGACATTAATTACGGGACTCTCTGTAGGAGTTTTGTTGGCAGTTATAGTATTGTTTTATGTTCCTTTAAAAGGTACTATGAACGTTAGTTTCTTGCCTAAATTGAATGCTATTTTAAATACTACCACAGCGGTAATGTTGATTTTGGGTTTTGTGGCTGTTAAGAAAAATAACGTGAAAGCTCATAGGTTTTTTATGTTTGCAGCTTTTGTGTTGTCTGCGGTTTTTTTGGTGAGTTATGTGTTGTATCACGCTAATGCTCAGCACACAGCATTCCCTACTGATAATTCATTAAAATGGGTATATTATTTTGTGTTGTTTACTCATATTTTATTGTCTGCTGTCGTGGTTCCATTAGTGTTGAGATCTATTTTTTTTGGAATCAGTAATCAGATTGAAAAGCATAAAAAAATTGTTAAATTTACATTTCCTATATGGCTATATGTTTCAGTTACGGGAGTTATAGTTTATTTAATGATTAGTCCATATTACAATTTCTAATGAAAAATAGAATACTCGTATTTTTGTTTTGTGTGTGGGTTACGGTAAGTACTACTTATGCACAGTGTGCCATGTGTAAGGCAACAGTAGAAACACATGCTAGGTCTGGTGAAAATAAAGCGGAAAGTTTAAATGTTGCTATAATATATCTTATGGTGATTCCATATATATGTGCGGCATTATTTTATTACTTATACAAACAACAAAAAAAGAAGTCAAGTAATTAAACAAATATCAAACTAATTTAAATCTAGTGCCGTATTAAACTTATAAATTTTAAATTTTGGAATTAAACTCAGAAAAAAAGTCGATTTACATTGAAATATTCAATTTATGTTGGCCTATAATATTTTCACAAATTGGAAACATCGCTTTTGGTGTGTCTAATATAATTATTATGGGACACGTAAGTACTGTAGCAATGTCAGCCGTAAGTTTTGCAAACTCTATCAATATTCTGTTTCTTGTGATAGGGATGGGAACCCTTGCTGCTACGGCTCCAATGATTGCTACTTCCAAGGCCGCAAGAAATTTTAGCGAATGTGGTGAAATTTTAAGAACGGCCATAGAGTTAAGTTTTATTATTTCTGTTCTGATTATGATATGTATGTTGTTGATAGGGGAGAACATACATTTAATCTCTGATGAAAATTTTGAAGTTTTAGAGTCTGTTAGAATTTATATAAGAGTTGTTACTGTTTCTACCATTCCGTATTTGTTGTTTTTAGCAGTTAAACAATTTTCTGACGGTCTATCTCATACCAAACCAGCTATGATTATTACATTTATTGGTGTGGTTATCAATATTTTACTTAATTATATTCTAGTATTTGGGAAATTTACCATGCCTGCATTAGGTGTGAAAGGTTTGGCAATTTCTACTTTAATTACCAGAACTTTCATGGCAATGGCCTTGATTTTTTATGTTTTTAACTATAAAGGATTTAAAGCATTTTTGCCTCCTCTTATTTCAAGGTTTAATACTTGGCCAGTGTTAGTTAAAATTGTTAAAATAGGTTTGCCAGGTGGTGTACAATTGTTTTTTGAAGTAGGTGCTTTTACTATAGCCGGAATGATTGCTCTAAAATTAGGAGGACAAGATTATCTTGCCGCTCATAGTATCGCTCATACCTTATCTTCAATTACATATATGTTAGCTATGGGTATTTCTATAGCAGGTTCCATTTTGGTAGGGAATGCTTATGGTTTTAACGATAAAGAGTCCATACTTCACACAGGTAAGTCTTTGATTGTCGCAGGTATTGTGTTTATGTCTTTTTGGGCATTATTGTTTTTTGCATATGGAGAACAGTTGACCATACTAATTTTAGGTTCTGATCAAGCAGCACAAAATCCAAATTTATTGAAATTATGTAAATGGATTCTCATTATTGTTGGCTTTTATCAGTTGTTTGACGGACTTCAAGTAATAGGATTGGGCATGCTCAGAGGCATTGAAGATGTTAACAAACCTACTATTATAACGTTAATTGCTTATTGGTTGGTAGCGTTGCCATGTAGTTATATTCTTGGTGTGGTATTAGATTACAAGCTTACGGGTATTTGGATTGGGCTAATGTTAGGTCTTATAGTTTCTGCGGTATTATTGAATTTTAGATTTTTCAGACTGATACATACCAACAAAATGAATATGTATCAAGCTACTGATTTAAAAAGTCTTGATTAAATAAGTAAAACTTCTAGCCGAAGTTTTACTTATTGTTTCCATTATTTCTTCTTCTTATAGGTTTTTTATATTTCTCTTTGATTTCTCTTCTATAAGACCCCCCAAGATTTACTTTTTTGTTTTTAGCTATTTTTTCGTGAAATCCACCAGATACTTTTGCTTTAGGGGTTTTGTTTACAAGCATGCCTTTGAGAACTGGTTTTTCTATTTCTAGAAGCTCTGAAGATATTTCAACACCATCTGGTATGTTTTCTACAGCTATTTGGATTTTCATATAGTCTTGAATTTGTTCCCAAAATTCATTGTCAGACTCTGTTAAAAAAGATATTGCAATTCCGTCTTTATCAGCACGTCCAGTTCTCCCAATTCTATGTATGTACATTTCTTGTTCTTCTGGCATATCAAAATTAATTACATGAGAAACATCTGAAATGTCCAGACCTCTCGCCACCAAATCAGTAGCAATTAAAAATCGGTAATCTCCTGCAATGAATTTTTTTAATTCTAAGATTCGGTTGTTTTGAGATTTGTTTGAATGTATAAGTCCAAGTTGGTTGGGTAATAGGTTTTCTACTTGTTCAAAAAGCATGTCGGCAAACTTCTTACTCTTTGTAAAAACCATCACCTTATTCATTTCAGGGTGGTTTTCTATGTAGTATTTTATAAGATTTATTTTTGTGTAATAGTTAGGGACGTCTATTCCTATTTGCTCAATTTTTTCAAGAGGTGTGCCACTTGGAGCAGCAGTTATTTTAATTGGATTTTCAAAAAAATCATTGATTAGTTTTTCTACATCTTCTGTTAAAGTTGCAGAAAACATAAGGTTTTGTCTGCGTGGCGGTAACAGATCCATGATTCGTTCTAGTTGTGGTCTAAAACCTAGATCCATCATTTCGTCTACCTCATCTATTACAAATTTTTGTATTTGCTTTAGTTTTAAACTTCCGTTTAGTACTAAATCAATTAATCGCCCTGGGGTAGCAACCAATAAATCCAGACCGTTTAAAACCACCATTTTTTGGGTGTTAATATTTGTTCCGCCGTAAACTCCCCCAATTCTAAAATTCATATAAGTAGTCAGTTTTTCGGCTTCTTGCACTACTTGTAGCACCAGCTCTCTGGTAGGGACTACAATGAGGATTTTTGGGTTTTTATCTTTAGAGAAATTAAACTGTCTCAGTAAAGGTAACAGATACGCAAAAGTTTTACCTGTACCAGTTTGGGCTAATCCTACTACATCTTTGCCAGACATGATTACCGGAAATGCTGCCGATTGTATGGTGGTAGCTTTTTCGATACCTAGATCTGTGAGTGCGTTCTGTAATGCACTGTTTATGTTTAAGTCTGTGAATAACAAAATTGAAATTTATTTAAATGTGAGTTAGGATTTTTTCTTTTTAGGTTTTTTAACGGGTTTCTTAATTGGAGCGTACAATTGCACTTTTTCACCAATTAACTCTCTAACAACTACTGATGCAGCATATGCACCAAATAACGAAGGCATATAGGATACCGTGCCGTAGTAGGATTTTTTATGAAAATTGCCTTCTACTAATTGAACTTTTTCCTTTACTTGTAGCTCAGAAGAAAATACTGCTAAAAAAGATTTTTTAATACCCCATTTTTTAGTGTTTTTTCGCACTTGTTGAGCAAGAAAACAATTGTATGTATTTTCTATTTTAGAAATTTTCAGTTGCATTGGGTCTAGTTTGCCACCAGCTCCCATAGAACTTACAATGGGTACATTTCTATTTAACGCGTTTTTTATTAATGAAATTTTTGGAGAAATGGTGTCTATAGCATCTACAACATAATCAAAAGTTTGGTGAGCAAACAAACTTTGAATTTTTTCTTCGGTCATGTAGTCGTTGATTACCGTCAAATTTAACTTGCTATTAATATCCAAAAGTCTTGCAGCCATAATCTCCGCTTTGTGTTGCCCTTCTGTGCTGATGAGAGCAGGTAATTGTCTGTTACGGTTGGTAAATTCTACGGTATCGCCATCTACAATTGTCAAATTTCCCACACCAGCACGTACTATAAATTCTGCTGCAAAAGATCCAACACCTCCCAATCCAACAACAAGAACATTTGCTTCTGATATTTTTTTTATTTTTTCAGAGCCAAAGAGTGCTTCTGTTCTTTGTAACCAAGAAAAATCCATTTCTATTTTTTTACAAATTTAGATATTTGTTTAGTCTTTTTCTTAAATTTTCTTCAACTAATGTTAAAACAATACCAACGATTACGATGATCAATAGTGTTAATTCAGTTTTTTGTAAATATATACAGAATTGAATTATTGGAAAATGTACCAAATATAAGGGGTAGGAGAGTTTGCCTAAAAAGCTGACTTCATTTTTAAATCTTGCTATTTTTAGTTTTAAAAACAGCATAAAAATAAGTGCTTCAAGGGGTAGTATTATATCTGCGTTTTGTATTTTAAATACTATAATTGCCCCGATGGAAAGAAAGGAAATTAAAAGTGTAATTGAAAAAATTGTTTGTAGTTTCTCTTTATAAATATATAACATCCAGCCGGCTAAAAAATAGCAAAGTCTGGAAGGTAATTGGTTGTTAAGCGAATACCAAATAGTCGAATTGTATTTTGAAATCAAAAAACTAATAAGAATTTTCATAAGTATTGAAATACAAAATATAAAATATAATCTTTTTGAATTGTTCTGCGTGAATTTGTAAATCAATGGTACGAGCAGATAAAACATCAATTCTACTTTTATACTCCACAAAGAACCATTAATGACTGAACTAGGGTTGTTTTGAAATAAGCAAGTCAAACTTGGTTGAAGAAAATTTAAAGTAAGAAGGTTTGCCGTTATATATTTTATTAGTTCAAAATTGAAATACTGTTCACAATTCTTAACCCAATACCCTATTGAAACAGTGGCTAAAATACATAAAGCATAGCCTATATAAATTCTGTTAAAACGTTTGAGATAGAATGATTTGATAGTAGGTGAGCTGTTAAAGCTTGAAGGCATCAAATATCCGCTCATTATGAAAAAGATATTCACTGCACTGTAACTAACCGATAAATTGAAACAATTCAAATTTGTATTAAGGATTAACTCTACATAATGAGCCCATATCACAAATAAAGCTAATGTAAATCTTAATATGTCAAGACTATTTTCTCTCATTCAAGATTTAAAGATAAATTATAATTATGTATAAAAAAACAAACCACCAAAACTGGTGGTTTGTCTAGGTTAAAGTCATGTATAAATCAAGCATATATATTGAAAATTTAAAATATTTCAATACTTGTGGAGATTACTCAACAACTACTTTAGATACTTTGTTGTTTACGTTCAAAACATACATCCCTTTTGCAATGTTGTTAAGTGCGATTTTGTTGTTTTTACCAGAAGCTACTACTACACCTTGAGCGTTAGTAAGTGTATAAACTTCTTCAGTAGCACTGATGTGTAACACACCGTTTGACGCTACAGGGTTAGGATATACCTCTTCTGATGAATATACTGTTTGGTCATTTATTCCTACTGTTATATTTGCTACTGGTCTAAAATCAGGGTTTGTCCAGTTTTGAGGATCAACTAAAATTAAACCTTTACCCCAATCAGTTCTTTCTGTTTTAATCCAGTTTTCGTTAGCAGAAAGTTTTGTCCAAGCGTCTAACAAATCTCTGTTAGTAGCAGTTGCAGTTGCGTCTGTTGAACCTGAAACAGTTACGTTTGCTACTTCTACAAGACCTGTATTGTTTGAACCAGCAGATGCAGCAGCAGCCGTAGATACTATTAAGTTAGTTTTAAACAAAGCACTATCAGTTCTTACTACTTGTGGAGATAAACTCACACCATAGTTAGCTAAAGAAGCTGAACCATCAATCATCAAGAAGTTTCTGTAACCCATGAAGATGGTTTTAGTTATGGTTTGTTTAGTATTTCTTCTTAATCTAGCACCTCTTCTGAACGCATTTTTAGTTGTTGCATTCATAGTTGTAGCATAAGTAGAATCTAAAGAGATAGGTCCTACCATAGTAAAGTTCATAAACTGAGCAGATGTGTAAGGTTTGTTTGTAGAGCCAGAAGCATCGTTATCAGATTCAAAACCTTCTGATGTAGAAGCTCCAGAAGCAGCACTATAAGTTAAATCAAAATAATCAGGTTTTTTAATACCAATACCAAACTGTACTTTACCACTGAAACCGTTATCAGTATCAAAGTCGTCATCTGTACCATGGTATGCAATAAGGTGTTTAGCATTCACAGTACCACCAAACCACTCAAATGAATCATCGTTAGAATAAGAACATTGTACGTAATCTACAGTAGTACCAGAACCAACTGTACCAAGTGTTAATGCGTTTACTTCTTTATTTACGTCTAATGCAAGACCAGCAAACTCAATTCTAACATATTTTAAAGTACCAGAGTTGTCTGCGTTATCTGTACCACCAAACACACCACCAGCACCATTTTGATATACAGTAACTTTGTTGAAACCTTCCATAGTTTGTGTGGCACCCGCATTGGTTACAGCCTTACCAAACAAAAGAATACCTGCCCAGTCTCCTCTTTCTCTAGAACCTGCATCTTTGTTAGAAGTGAAAACAACTGGTTTAGCAGCTGTACCGTTAGCAAATATTTTACCACCGGGCTCAACAACAATCATAGAATAGTTGGTAGTACCAGCAGTAGCATCTATATTAGATAAGCCTCTAATAACTGTACCAGCAGGGATTACTAACGAACCACCGCTTTTAATTGCTACGACACCTGATAATAAATATACTTTAGAGGCATCTAAAACCACTTCGTTAGTGATTTCAATAACACCATTACCAGCTGCAAGAGTTGTAGTTTCATTTACTGCAGGATACACTGCATTTTTAGGATTGAATTCTGTCCAACCCGTTTTTGTCCAGTCAGCACTAGCGTCTGCTGTTAATGCTCCCACATAGTTAGTAGTTTCAAAAAATGAATCTTGAGCCCAAAGACCCATAGATGATGCTAATAAAAGCGAACTTACAAGTAATGATTTTTTAATCATATTATAGATGTTTTAATATGTTACAAAATTAAAAACCCCATGTTTTATGAGTATAAACATGGGGTTAATATATTATTAAGAAAAACCTAGTTTCTTAACATTGGCTTAACTATAAATTAGCTGCTACAGATAATGTAAATGTATATCCTAATTTACTTCTATAAATAGTTTGGTCTTTAGAAGAGTTGAATTTTAAATCACCGTTAACATCGTTGTAGAATATTAAATCTTGGTGTAAAATATCTCCCCATGTGCCTTTGATAGTAAATTTTTTAATAGTTTTTGCAACTTGAAAATCTACAACAGTTCTAGGGTTTTCATACATGTTGTATCCCCCTTTCATATATACACCTTGTGCTGTTTTAGTTGCACCTACGGTAGCAAGTCTTCTTCCGTATTTGTTAGCAGAGAAAGTAAAAGCCCAGCCATTGTTTTTGTTGTCGTATCCTAAGGCAAAGTTTACTAGGTATGGAGACTGTCCTTGTAGGGGTCTGCCTGAAGAAGAAGTTGAACCTTCATTAACAGTAACCACAGATTTGGTTATGGCAATGTTGGAACTGAAATACATAAAGTTAAAGAAGTTTGAATCTGATTTGTGACCAATGAAATCAAAATTCTTTTTAAAGTCTAATTCTACCCCATACACTCTTGCACTTTTTTCATTGGCAAATGTAAATGTTCTGAAAGTAGGCTGAGAGATGTCGTATCTTTGCTCAATTGGGTTATTGATTTTTTTATAAAAACCACCAATAGATACAATTTGCTCAGGAGTTGGTAAAAACTCGTAACGAGCTTCATAGTTATTAATATCTGCTTGTTTCAAATCTGGATTACCAATGATGTCTGCATTTTGTAAGAAATCATAAAATGCAAAACTTGCCACCTCTCTAAACTCTGGTCTGTTTACCGTTTTATAGGCTGCAAATCTTAAATTAGAACGAACAGGAGTGATTTTTAAGTTTGTATTGATAGAAGGCAAAAAAACTTCTTTATTAAGTTTAGAGTTTGAATGGAAGGCATTTACTTCTTGGTTAAATTTCTCATATCTTACTCCATAAGAAATTTTAAAACGTTCATAGAAATTGTTCTCAAACATGCCATAATATGCTGTCAGATTAGATTTGGCATTATATTCTTTATCTGTTAGTGTATTTACGTTTGTTAAAAATGATTTATTAGCTGTAATATTATCATTATTGATGTCATGACCAGGATTACTTGGGTCTAGATTTGCTTGAGGTAAGTTCTCAAATACATATTTTTGAGATTCGAATTTTCTGGTTCTTTCTTGTGCAAAAGCTCCGAATTTTACAGAGTTACCAATATTGTTTTTTTCAGACTTGTTGATTTCGTATTTAGCATTAAATGTTCCTGATTTTAATTCTTCATTTAAGTTAGCAAAAAATCTACCGTTACCTGCTTTAAAATCATAACCAGTTGCCATGGTATTTACAAATACGCCATCATCTTCATTAAAAAATCTAGAATATGTAACAACTCTGTAATCTGGTATTTCTTTAAGTATATTAGATTTACTCAAATTCCAATCAATTTTTAGTTTGTCATTAAAAAATTTATTTTCTCCTAATATTTGATGTACTCTCATTCTACTATAGGTCATTATGGTAGAATATTGTCTGATTGTATTAAGTGCTGATGTTACTATATCATTATTTCCAAATCTTGATACGTTGGTAACGTTAGAATTGATACCATTCATAAACTTATAGTCTATTTTATGGTTCTTTAATAGTTTCATGCCTAATGTACCAATCACAGAGTTGTTTACAGTCATGCTACCTACAGTATCTTTATATTTAGAGTTGATATTCGCATCTTGATCTAAGATGTAAAAATTATTTTCCATTAAAGTTCTCGTATATGTTTGGCTGTAGTTGTATGCAGCTAAACCTCCCAATTCAAACTTTTCTTTTTTAATAAAAGGACTCCCAATTGCCAAATTAAATCTTGAGCCAAAAGGTGCTTTTAGTTGCTGTAAGTTGTAATCATTGTTAAATTTCTTAGTATCTTCTACGTAAGCGGCTAACTCTGATCCTGGGTTTTTCTTACCCAAAGTAGTAGAAATACTCGGATGACTTCTTAGTCCATCATCGTACCCTAACCAATCTGTTTTTGAACCTTTGAAAGCTGTATATTCTTTACCCGTAGTTACAGAGTTGTATTGTGCACCAGCACCCACATTTACTATAAATGAATCAGGAATACTTTTGGTAGATATTTTGATAATACCACCCCCGAAATCACCGTTTAGGTCTGCACTCCCAGATTTTAAGATGGTTAAATTGTCTACTAAAGCCGTTGGAAGAATATCGAAAGAAAAGGCTTTTTTGTCTGCTTCTGTAGAAGGTAAGGGAGAGCCGTTTATATAACCAGCATTGTATCTGTCTGCCATACCTCTAATAATGGCAAACTTACCATCTTGAATACTAGCACCTGTTATTTTTTTAAGACCGTCAGAAACACTTGAAGTTGCTGATTTCTGAAGAGTTTTAACATCTATGTTATCAGAAGTTCCCGTTTCTTTTTTCTTTTCAACCAATGTTCCCATGTCGTCATCTTTTTTTACTTTAGTAACAAAAGTGATTGTTCCCATGTCGTGTACAGAAGCTTTCAGAGCGAAATCTTTTGTAATGATTTGGTTAGGACTCAGTTTGATATTGAATGTATCAGATAGATACGCTTCGTAAGAAGCTATAATTTTATAAGTTCCCGCAGGTAATGATAATGAAAAGTTTCCGTCTAAATCACTCTCCACTGCATTGTTAGTGCCTTCTGCTACAATCAATGCGCCCATTAGGGCTTCTTTTGTACTTTCGTCTGTTACCGATCCTTTGATTATGGCATTTTGAGAGAATACCATTAAACTACTGCATGTCAATAAAATGAATAATGCTATATTTTTATACATATGCTTTATAATAATTGCCACAAAATTACTTTTATTATAAAATCCTATCTTTAAGGGTGTATTATCAAATTGTTAATAATGTTAATTTATTATTAATTAAGGAAAAAATATTTTTAGATAATTAGTATAATATTCTGTAATATTGTAATATTGTATTGTAAAACAAAATTATATTTTGATGAATAAGAAATATACAAAATTTGAAACATTAGCCGTAAGGAGTAGGGAGCCTAAAACTTACAATAGAGAACATACAACGCCTTTGTATGTTACATCTAGTTTTACATTTGAAGATGCCGAACAAGCTCGTGCGATGTTTGCAGATGAAATACCAGGGAATTTATACACAAGATTTTCGAACCCTAACAACAACGAGTTTATTGAGAAACTTTGTTTGATGGAAGGTACAGAAGATGGTATTGCTACAGCTTCGGGAATGTCAGCTATGTTTACCAGTATGGCAGCCATCTTAAAGTCAGGCGATCATTTGTTGGCTTCTAGATCTGTTTTTGGGTCTACACATCAAATAATCAGTCAGATTTTGCCTAAATGGGGTGTAACATATACTTATTTTGATATTGATAAGCCCGAAACTTGGGAGGCATTGATACAGCCAAATACTAAAATGTGTTTTATAGAAACACCTTCTAATCCGGCATTGGATATCATAGATATAGAATCGTTAGCAAAACTATGTAATAAGTACAATGTTTTGTTGAATGTAGATAATTGCTTTGCAACGCCTTATTTGCAGAATCCAGCAAAATTGGGTGCTCATATAGTTACTCACAGTGCTACTAAATTTATAGATGGTCAAGGTCGTGTACTTGCGGGAGCCATCTTGTCTTCTAAAGAAATTATGAAAGATATTCGTTTTTTTGCGAGACATTCTGGGCCGGCACTTTCACCATTCAACGCATGGATATTGTCTAAAAGCTTGGAAACACTTGCTATTAGAATGGATAGACATTGTGATAATGCCGTAGCTCTTGCTCAATATTTAGAGAAACATCCTGAAGTGGAGCTAGTTAAATATCCGTTTTTGGATAGCCATCCCAATAAAGCTATTGCTCAAAAACAAATGAAAAAAGGGGGAGCTCTGGTGACGTTTGTAGTAAAAGGTGGCGTGGATAGAGGTAGAAGGTTTTTGAATTCGGTAGAAATGATGAGCCATACCGCAAATCTAGGCGATTCTAGAACAATAGTTACGCATCCGGCTTCTACTACACATAGTAAACTTACGGAACAAGAACGTTTAAATGTGGGTATTCAATCTGGTTTAATAAGGATTTCTTGTGGCTTGGAACATATAGACGACATCATTGCTGATGTAGAAAACGCATTACAAAAAAGTAAATAAAAAAGAAGGGCAGTGAAATTTCAACTGCCCTTCTTTCTTTGTTATTTAGCAGACACCGCAGTTTTAGTATAATCACTAAATACGCCATCTATTCCTAGATCGTAAAAAGTCTTATATTCTGCTTTTGGGTCATTATTGTAATCTTCTAACAAATATTTGCTCTCATCTCTAAAAGTATAAGCGTGTACCATCAGATTTCTAGCATGAGCTCTTTCGATTAAATCTGTTACTTTTAATTTTTTGTTATTAAAATATGGAATGATGTAAGGTTTCCATGGGCCAATACCATCAGCATAAGTTTTTATGAAATCTAAACCTGTATTGGTTACAAGATCGTTGTAAGTTCTAGAATCTTTATTAACAACAAAATCATAAGGCTGTCCATTTGGTGCAGTCATGTCTAGAGTTCCATCACTATTTACATCATAAGCGTCTAACAATTGGATAAGTTTGATATTAGTTTTGGTGTTGATGTATTGTAAGTTTGATACTTCAAATGATTGTATAAATACCGGTGCGTCAGAACTTGTCCATCCAGCTTCATTTAACACTTCTACCAATTTGTCAGAAATGTGTAGATTCATGTTTTCATGAAAAGTAGGATGTTTGGTTTCTGGATATATACCAATTGTACGCCCTTTTTCTGTAGATTTTTGTTTTACCAATGCAATCACTTCTTTAAAAGTAGGTATTGAATACAACCCGTTATATTCTTGAGGTCTAAAGCTAAGAGGTTGCTTGGCTTTAAGTGTTTTGATTTCTGCAAGAGTAAAATCACAAGCAAACCAATCTTCAGTTTCTACACCGTCAATAGTTTTTTTAGTTTTTCTGTTTGCAAATTGTTCCAGATCGGCCACATTAGTAGTTCCGCCAAGCATAGGTTCGTGTCTAGCAATAAGTACAGAATCTTTTGTCATCACTAGATCTGGCTCTACAAAATCTGCTCCTTCTTCTATGGCTTTTGTGTAGCCTTCAATTGTGTGGTCAGGAAGCATACCGGGGTAACCTCTGTGACCAATAACTAATGGGGCATTGCCACTGAGTGTTTTAAATTTCACTGTTGGGCTTTCAGATTTTTTTTTACAACTCGTCATTGATAAAACAATACAAATTGAAATTAAAAAGTAATTTTTCATTTGAATAAAATGGGATAATTTTTTATTCAAAAGTCCATAATTAATGTGTAATGTGAGTTAAGGTAATTTTATGTAAGAAATTTTCTCAGGTATTTTATGTTAATTAATTATGAAAGAAATTTCCTGTTTCTAACAAATCCGCTAAATTTTGTTCTTTTTATAGCTGATTTTTTGAAAACCTTCTTAAAGGTCTCTTCTGTAATGTGTTCAATGTCTTCAGAAAACATATATTCTAGTTCTGGAAGTGGAGCAAATGCTTCCTCTTTGTGAGCTTTACTAAATCTATTCCAAGGGCATACATCTTGGCAAATATCACAACCATAAGCCCAATTGTTGAGTTGGTTTTTGAACTCCGTAGGAATGTTTTCTTTCAACTCTATAGTTAAGTATGAAATACATTTGCTGCCGTCTATCACGTATGGTTCTGTTATGGCTTCTGTTGGGCATTCGTCTATGCATTTGGTACAATTTCCACAATGATTAGTTGTAGGATGGTCATAAATCATTTCTAAATCACAAATGATTTCAGCCAAAAAAAAGAATGAACCATTTTTTTTAGCAATTATATTTCCATTTTTACCTTGCCATCCCAATCCTGATTTTACGGCCCATGCTTTTTCAAGAACAGGCGCACTGTCTACAAATATTCTAAAATCATATTCTCCCAATATTTCTTGAGTTCTGGCTACTAATGTTCTTAATTTGTTTTTGAGTACATCATGGTAGTCTTCTCCATAAGCATATTTGGAGACTTTATGGGTGGTTTCTATTTGGTGTTCAGGAAAATAGTTGAACATGAGACTAACCACAGATTTGCTGCCTTCTACTAATATGGTCGTGTCTAGTCTTTTGTCAAAATAGTTGCTCATGTACTGCATTTGCCCATGCATTTGAGCATTTAACCATTTTTCTAGTCTGGGAGCTTCGCTTTCAAGAAAGCCAGATGCAGAAATACCACAAAAGTCAAAGCCAAGTTCTTTACTTAGAGTTTTAAAAACGTCGCTTCTGTTTTGTTTAATGGAGTTTTGATTAACGAGCATTGAGGCGTGTTTACAAATACAAATTTACTTAATATCATCTGAATAGATATAAAAATTTCTAGAAACCTTACTATTTGTAGCAACAAAGTATTGGGTATTACTTAGCTTTACGGTTTAGAGTAAAGTTTTTGTTTTAAGGTGAAGAAAAAAGTAATAAATGACCCTGTTTATGGGTTTGTGAAACTTCAAGGTGATTTGATTTTTAAGGTTATAGAGCATCCTTATTTTCAGCGACTGAGAAGAATAAAACAGCTTGGCGTTTCTGATTATGTGTATCCGGGTGCTAATCACACGAGATTTCATCATGCATTGGGGGCGTCGCATCTCATGAAAAATACTTTGGATTCTTTAAGAGAAAAGGGTCATCAGATTTCCAAAAACGAATACGAGGCCACCATTTTAGCTATTTTATTGCACGATATAGGCCATGGTCCATTATCTCATGCCTTGGAATATTCTTTATTGAGTAATATTAAACATGAAAATATTTCTTCATTGCTCATCTCAAAATTAAACGAAGAATTTGAAGGAGCTTTGGAAACCACAATCCAAATTTTTAATAATACCTACCCTAAATTTTATTTACATCAATTAGTAAGTTCACAGCTAGATATTGATAGGTTAGATTATCTAAACAGAGATAGTTTTTTTACAGGTGTTACAGAAGGAACGGTAGGTGCGGAACGAATCATCAAAATGTTTGATGTGGTTGATAATCAATTGGTAGTAGAAGAAAAAGGAATCTATTCTGTAGAAAATTTTCTAAATTCGAGAAGATTGATGTATTGGCAGGTATATTTTCATAAAACGAGTATTAGTGTAGAAACTATGATTGTGCAGTTGATTAAAAGAGCCAAATATTTATTAGTTCATACCGAAAAGCCTGTTTTTTTAACTACGCATCTGCATTCGTTTTTTAAAAATGATATTGATTTTGAAAAATTTAGTAATGACGATAAACTTATTGAGTCATTCACGCAACTAGACGATGTCGATATTTGGTCATGCATAAAAGAATGGCAAAATTCTGAGGATTTTATTTTAAGCAAACTGAGCAAATCTATACTTCAACGAAATTTGTTTAAAACTTTAATTTTCTCTCAAAAACCTGAATATGAGTTTATTGAGAACATCAAAAAAGGTATTGTGGAAAAATATTCGGTTTCTTTAGAAGATTTAGAATATTTATTTACGTTTAATGTGATTAGTAATGAAGCTTACGTAGCCAATAAAAATAATATAATGATTCATACTAAATCCAATGAACTTAAAGATATTTCAGATGCGTCTGATCTGCCCAATATCAAATCTATAAGCCAAGTAGTAAATAAATATGTTATTAGTTATTTAAAATAACGGAGATGAATTCAACTTGGTTAACTATAGTAACGACAAAATTTCATTTACTAGATGAGTAAGTGGTATCAACTATTTAAGTATTTATATTAACTTTGTAAGATTAATTGTAAAAAATGTTAGCATTTACTACTGCACAAATAGCCCAAATGTTGGGTGGTGAGTTAAAAGGAAATTCAGAACAAATAATAAATGATATAGGTAAAATAGAATCTGCAACTGCTAATCAGATTACTTTTTTTGCAAATCCTAAGTATGAAAATTATTTATATGACACTAAAGCCGGTGCAGTATTAGTTAGTAAGTCATTTGTTCCCAAAAAAGAAATTCAAACGGCATTAATTATAGTAGAAGATGCATATTTAGCATTTACAAAATTATTAGAAGAATATTATAAGTTTTTAAAATATTCTAAATCTGGAGTAGAAGAACCTTCATTTATTCATCCTACAGCACAAATAGGCGATTTTCATTACAGAGGAGCGTTTTCATACATTGGTAAAAACTGTAAAATAGGTACTAATGTTAAGATTTATCCTAACGCAAGTGTTGGTGATAATGTGTCCATTGGTGATAACACTATACTCTATGCAGGAGTTAAAATATATGATAATTGTGTAATTGGGAGTAATTGTAAATTACACGCCGGCGTAGTAGTGGGTAGCGATGGTTTTGGATTTGCACCTCAACCAGACGGAACCTACAAAACTATTCCTCAATTAGGGAATGTGATAATTGAAGATCATGTAGATATAGGTGCTAACACGGTAATAGATTGTGCTACTATGGGTTCTACTATTATCAAAAAAGGTGTTAAACTTGATAATTTAATTCAAATTGCCCACAATGTGGTAATTGGTTCAAATACAGTAATAGCAGCACAAGCAGGAGTTTCTGGTTCTACTATATTGGGAGACAATTGTATGATTGGCGGACAAGTAGGTATAGTAGGGCATATACAATTGGCAAATAAAACCAAAGTAGGAGCACAGTCAGGGGTGTCTAAAACAGTTGAAAAAGAAGGGGTTGCTCTAAGTGGATCTCCAGCTTTTGATTATAAATCTCAGTTAAAATCAAGTGTTTTGTTTAAAAATTTACCACTAATTCAAAAACAACTTGAAGAATTGGATGAAAAAGTAATAAATTTGTATAAAATCACAGAAAAAAAATAACTACGTTTATTAAAAATGGCGGATAAGCAGAGAACATTAGCAAAAGAAGTGAGTGTAAGTGGGGTAGGTTTGCATACTGGCGTAGTTTCTACTCTTACATTTTGTCCAGCAGAACCCAATCATTGGTTTAAGTTTCAGAGAACAGATCTAGAAGCTAAACCTATAATCAATGCAGATTGTGAATTGGTTGTTGATACTTCTAGAGGTACCACTCTTGAACAAAATGGAGCTAAAGTTTATACCGTAGAGCATGTGTTGGCTGCTTTATTGGGCTGTGATTTAGATAATGTTTTAATAAAAATAGATGGACCTGAGCCTCCAATTATGGACGGGAGTTCTATTGAATTTATAAAAGTCCTTGAAAGTGTGGGTTTTGTAGAGCAAAATGTAAATAGAAAATATTTTGAAGTACCTACACAAATTACCCATATAGAATCTGACAGAGGTGTTGAAATAAACATTCATCCTCAAAATGAATACACCTTGGATGTAACTGTAGATTATAATTCACCAGTTCTTGGACCACAAAAAGCAACTTTAGAGCATTTAACACATTTTAAAGAAGAAGTTGGTAATTGTAGAACATTTTGTTTTTTACATGAATTAGAGTTTTTAGTAAAAAATAATTTAATAAAAGGAGGAAGTGTTGATAATGCAGTAGTTATAGTAGATAGAGTACTTTCTGAGGACGAATTGAAGAATTTGTCAACATTGTTTAATAAAGACATTAAGGTAGAGAAAGAAGGAACTCTGAATAACATCTCTTTGAGACATCCTAACGAACCAGCAAGACACAAACTATTAGACGTAGTGGGTGATTTGGCATTAGTTGGAGCAAGAATTAAAGGAAAAGTAATAGCTAATAGACCTGGCCATGCAGCAAATGTTGCACTGGCAAAAAAAATAAAAAAATCAATGGAGCAAGTAGAAAATATAGTAGCCAAAGCAGGAAGTATGCCTGCGATAGTTGATGCTGCAAAAATTTACAGTATGTTGCCTCATAGATATCCGTTTCAAATGGTAGATAAAATTGTTTATCAAGATGCAGAAACTGTGATAGGGGTGAAAAATATAAGTATGAATGAACCTCAATTTCAAGGACATTTCCCAGGGAATCCTGTGTTCCCTGGAGTTTTTCAAATTGAAGGTTTAGCTCAAACGGGTGGCGTTTTAGCACTTATGGCTCAAGAAGATCCTACAAATTATTGGACTTATTTTTTGGCAATTGAAAGCTGTAAATTTAAGAAAATGGTTGTGCCTGGAGATCAATTAGTGTATAAATGTTCGTTGTTGGCTCCAATAAAAAGAGGTTATGTGAAAATGGAGTGTAACGCATATGTTAATGGAACATTGGTTACAGAATCTATATTGTCAGCAATGATTGTTAAAAAAAGTTAAATGAATCAACCATTAGCATATATACATCCGCAAGCAAGAATTGCTGATACGGTTGTGATTGAACCATTTGTGACTATTCACAAAAATGTTGAGATAGGAGAGGGGACTTGGATAGGTTCAAACGTTACCATCATGGAAGGAGCTCGTATAGGAAAAAATTGTAAAATTTTCCCTGGGGCTGTAATTTCTGGTCCTCCACAAGATTTAAAATTTGCAGGTGAAGATACCCTTTGTATCATAGGTGACAATACAGTAATCAGAGAATGTGTTACTGTAAACAGAGGTACCAAAGACAGATGGAAAACTGTAGTGGGTAACAATTGTTTACTTATGGCTTATGTGCATATTGCCCATGACTGTGTAGTGGGTAATAGTTGTATTCTTGCGAATTCAGTTACTCTTGGTGGTCATATCATAGTAGATGATTACGCTATTTTAGGGGGGGGTACTATGGTGCATCAGTTTACTAAAATAGGTGCTCATGTTATTATTCAAGGTGGTTCATTGATAGGTAAAGATATTCCTCCATATACAAAAGCTGCTAGATTACCAATAAGCTATTGCGGAATAAATTCTGTAGGCTTGAGAAGACGTGGTTTTACCAATGAAAAAATTAACGAAATTCAAGATATTTACAGAACAATTTATTTGAAAGGTCTCAATAATTCAAAAGCTGTTGAAAAAGTAGAGCTTGAATTTCCAGTAACCCAAGAGCGCGATGAAATTATTAATTTTATCAGAAGTTCAGAACGCGGGATTATGAGCGGTGTTCGTAGAAATAGAAGTAACAGTACAGACTAAGACTTTACTTTAAGTATATTTAAAAAAGAGAAAAGCTATCCTATAAAGATAGCTTTTCTCTTTTACAACTCTTTTTATTTTACAACTCTTTTGTGTTTCCATCTTTTATGAGACCATAGCCATGGTGTTGGCTCTGCTAAAATATCTTTTTCTAATCTTTTTGCAAATGCTTCCAGTATTTCATTTTCTGCACTGTCTTTAGGAGAGTCAAACATTAATTCTGGGGTAATAATATAATAACCTCTTTTGGGTCTTGAGAAATTCATGTAAACTACCGGATAATTAAATTTCTTAGCCAATTTCTCTGGGCCAGTAAAAAATGCGGTGTCTTGATTTAAAAAATTAGTCCAATAAGCCGTTTCTGGTACAGCTGCTTGGTCTGCTACAAAAGCAGTAGCTGTTGGACTGTTTTTTCTAGAGATCATATCTTTGAGTGTATTGTTCATTGGGGTAATTTTGGTGCCAAATTTAGTACGCATTTTATACATCATATTTTCAAAATATTTGTTAGTCAAAGGTCTGTAAACTACAGTAAGTGGATGCTTGGCGGCTAAACTAAAGCCAGGGCCTCCATATTCCCAATTTCCATAATGGCCTAATACTATGATTATGCTTCTTCCTTCGTTGTAATAGGCATCTAACCAATCGGTATTTTTAAATACGCTTCTTTTTTTAGCTTCTTGTTCTGATAGCGTGAGCGTTTTTAAGGTTTCCAAAATTAAATCCACTAAATACGAATAATATTTTCTATATAAGAAGTTGATTTCTTGCGGTGTTTTTTCTGGGAATGAGTTTTTGAAATTTGTAAGAATTACCTCTTTTCGGTATCCAACTATATCTCTTAAAATGAAACATAATATGTCTGACAGTATATATAAAATTCTAAACGGTAATAATGAGATGAGATAAAGTATGGGGTATATGATGTAAAATCCTAGTGCTTGCATATATTTTTTAGTTTGAAAATTTATTTGTAAATATATTTAATTTATCTGTTCCAACAATTTGAGTACTCATTAGTTTATTATTCGTAAGTTGAGGAGTTTCAATTCCAGTTCCAAAATTTGTAGCTTTTGCAGTGAATACGCGTGCTTCATTCCAAAACCCAGTAGTAATGAATTTGTTCAATACATGGGCTCCACCTTCTACAAGTACTGATTGTATTTTTCGTTCGTACAAATCTTGCATTATTTGAGGAATAATTTCATCATTAAAATTTATTTTTTTCAAAATTAAATTTGTATCCATATGGTTTTCTACATGGTTGTAGCATATAGTTGGAATGTTATTATTCTTAAGATTATGAGCGTCTGGTAACATATTGTTTTTGTCGATGTACAATCGTAACGGATTTTTTCCAGCCCAATTTCTGCTATCTAATAAGGGGTCGTCGTGCAATGCGGTGTTAAATCCTACCAGTATTGCATCTTCTTCGGTACGCCATTTGTGTACCAATGTTCTACTCTCTAGGGAAGAAATCCATTTTGAATCAAAATTTTCTCTAGCAATAAAGCCATCAGATGTTTCAGCCCATTTAAGAATTATGTATGGTTTTTTATTGTTGAAAAAATTAAAAAATCTTTTGTTGAGCTCTAAACCTAATTCAGATAAATAGTTTTCTACTACTTCTATTCCTGCATTTTTCAAAAGAGTTACACCTTTGCCAGAAACTAAAGGGTTTGGGTCTGAATTGCAAATGATAACTCTTTTAACTTTATGTTCAACAAGTAAATTAGCACAAGGAGGTGTTTTTCCAAAATGAGAACAAGGTTCTAGCGTAACGTATACATCAGATTCATTTAAGTGACTTTTGTTGGCAACACTACGTATCGCATTGACTTCTGCATGTGCTTGCCCATATTGCTCATGATAGCCCTCGCCGATTATTTGAGAATTATGTACAATAACACAGCCTACCATTGGGTTTGGACTTACATAACTTCTACCTTTCTCTGCAAGCTCTAATGCACGAAGCATATATTCTTGTTTAATATCGTTCATGACTAGTCAATGGTTAGTATTTGATAGTTTCTGCCTGCAAAAACAAATTTTTCATTTATTTTTTTCCCTAAAAGTATTTTTCCAATGGGCGATGCCAACGAAATTACATAAATATTTTCCTGCTTAAATTTGATTTCCCCTAATGCAATACTTATAAGAAATTGGCCATAATTTGTAGTAACTAAGTTGCCGACAGTTACGAATTGATTGTTCGTATTAAAGTTAATTTTTAAAAACTGATCCTGCATTTTTAAAAAAATACTAAGATTTTGACTTAATTGATCCCTCTCTCTTTGCATCATTTCTCGAGAAGTTTCATATTTATCTCCCATACTGCTTTTGGTTTCAGAATTTTGGGACTTGTCTAATAACGTTAATTCGGTTTTTAGTCGGTCTATTTTTGATTTTAGTAACTCTGTAGAAATGTTAATGATTTCTTCCTTCATTTATTAATTACCATTATTTGGTTCGCAAAATTAAGGATAAAAAGTATATGATATAAGCTTTCTAGAGTGAAAACTATTGTAGCGTTAATTCAAGAATACATAAACCCAATCAACATTTTTTACAAGTGTTGATTGGGTTGGGATATTATAAAGTTTTAAGATAATTTTCTAAACTTGTAGAGTTGTTGTTTAGTATATTATCTAAAGTGTCATCGGTTACATCAAAATCTTGATTACTCATTCCCGCCGCAAATGCAAGTGTTACGTGAATTAAGTGTTCCGGTACGCCAAAGTTCGCAAGTGTGGCTGTAAATGTTTCAATTTCAGGACTTGTGTATTTTATGTCGCTCTGGTTTTGATGAGATAATATTTCAGCGATTTCTGTAAACGAATATGCTTTTTTACCACAAAGGTTATAAATAGGGTCTATGAAATTTTCTGAAGCTATTATTTTGGCCGTAACTTTTGCTAAATCTTCTCTAGAAACAAAATTTACTTTCCCGTCCTTAGCGGGTAAGAATATTCCTGTGTTTTTTACATTTTGACCTAAAAACATAGGCAATACTTCCATATACAAATTGTTTCTTAAAAATGTGTAGTTGATTTTTTTACTTTTGATGTAATCTTCTGTTTCAAAATGATCACCTAAAACTGGTTTTAGCGGTGATGTTTCTATGTTTTTAAGATGAACACCTGTGTAATAGATGTGTTTTACATTGTTTTGTGCTGCAGCGTCAATTACATTTTTATGTTGTTGCAGTCGGTTGTTAAAATCACTAGAAGATATCAATAAAACTTTTTCAATATCTTTCATAGCAGAATCTAAGCTTTCTTTGTCAAAATAATTTCCTACTTTGATTTTAACTCCTAAATCTGCTAATTCTTTAGCTTTTTCTGTATCTCTTACCAAAGCTACCAAATTAGATTTGTGTTCTGTCTCTAATAGGTTTTTGATAATTGCCGATCCCAGTTGTCCTGTAGCTCCTGTAATTAGTATCATATGATTAATTTTTTAATTTGTTTGTGCAAACTTATAATTAATATTTTGCGTTAGAACCATACGTTACTTTTTAGAAACTACTTACCAAAGAGTTACTATATTTAAAAAGATGAAAAAATTGCCAGAATATATTCCTCCTGTTTGTCAAACAATGATTAAAGGGGTAAAAGATGCACAAGATGTTTTAAGTGGAAAATGGAAACTACATATAGTGGCAACATTATATTACAGAGGGAAAATGAAATTTATGGATCTGTCAAGAGAAATGGGCGGACTCGCACCTAAAATATTGTCAAAAGAGCTAAAAGAGTTAGAACTCAACGAGATTTTAACCAGAACAGAAATAGATTCAAAACCTAAAACAGTAGAGTATGAACTTACAGAACATGGTAGATCTTTAAACAAAGTAATTGTAGAATTGGCTCAATGGGGGAATCTTCATAGAGAAAAAATAATGGTATAGATTTAGAAAACTGTTTTTTTACCATCAAATATTTCTATGAATAATTTATTGAGCTCATCTTGAGAAATATTTTCTTCGGAGTCTAGTAGTTTAGATGTTTTGTTGGTTATTAATTCTAATTCTTCTACACTTTCATTTAAGTAACCAATGTATAGAGAAAGATTTTCTTTGTTTTTATAATCTGTTTTTATCAAGCTCACTAAGCCTTGTATTCTACAAACAGGAGCTCTTAAAATGTGTGCATTAAAAAAAGCATAACTCGCCAGTTTTTCATTTTTATGTTTTAAACTCGCAGTTCGTTTTAATACTTTTTCTTCAAGTTTCAGATTGAGTTCCTCTAAAATAATCTGTTTAGATTGTAGCTCTTCCATAATTTCTTTGAGCATGTTATTTTGAAGTATAATCTGTTCGTTTTGGGCAGTTACTTCTTCAGATTGTGCTCGTAATTCTTCCGTTAAAGTTTGCAATTCTTCATTGGTCTGATACAAGATTTTTGTGTTTTCTTCTAAAGAATTTCTATTAAAATCGTAAGCGTATTTTACATATGCAATTAATGAAAATATAGAACAGGATGTTACCAGGAATTCTAAGTCGTAGATTACAAGGTATTTGTATGGTAATCGGTTGTCGATTTGTCTTAAACTTGGAACCATACACTCAATTATTACAAATGAAATTATTAGTAAAGGATTGAAAAATGAAAAAAATCTTAATACTTTATTCCTATTCAATAAAATTGTGGCTGATAATGCCAATATAAATGTTAGCATATTGCCAATTGACAGTCCTCCGCCCCAAAAGAAAATAGCTATACTTACAAATACTAAATAGATTGTTTGTGTAATTTCAATCTGAACTATATATTGTGGATGTTTATGAAGAATATAAAATAATACTCCATAAGTTAACATTGTTAAAATTTCTATAGAAATTGTAGGGATTTTATGATGATAGTTTAAGTCAAAATAAAACATTAAACATGAAAACAAGAAGCCTAAAATCAACATGAAGTTGTTTATGAAGCTCTCAAAAGATTTGCTTTCCGCAATTTTAAACATGGATTTGTTGGGTAATATTCTGCAAAATTAGGAAAAATAATAGTCAGAATGTATAAATATATTTTAAAAATATATAATAATATAAATAAAAAGAGGGTTGTTTTATTCAAACAACCCCTTTAGTTAAGTATAAAACTAGATTATAAATCTACATTACCTGATGTTGCTTTAGCAGAGATAAACTCTCTGTTCATGCGAGCAATGTGTTCTAAAGAAATTCCTTTAGGACATTCTACAGAACAATCACCAGTGTTAGTACAGTTACCGAACCCTTCGAGATCCATTTGAGCAACCATTTTCTCAACACGAGTAGCTCTTTCTACTTGTCCTTGTGGTAAAAGAGCCAATTGAGACACTTTAGCAGACACAAATAGCATAGCAGAAGCGTTTTTACAAGTAGCCACACAAGCACCACACCCAATACAAGCAGCAGCACTAAATGCCTCATCTGCTTCTTCTTTACCTATCGGAATATTGTTAGCATCTTTAGCGTTACCAGTATTTACAGATACATAACCACCAGAAGCAATGATTCTATCAAAAGCACTACGATCTACCGCCAAATCTTTGATTACAGGGAAAGCAGCAGCTCTCCAAGGCTCCACTACTATAGTGTCTCCATCTTTGAAAGAACGCATATGTAGCTGGCATGTAGTTACACCTTGTAGTGGCCCATGTGGGCGACCGTTAATGTACATACTACACATACCACAAATACCTTCGCGGCAGTCATGATCAAAAGCTATAGGCTCTTCACCTTTAGTGATAAGTTCTTCGTTAAGAACGTCAAACATCTCTAAAAATGACATATCAGGAGAGATACCTTTTACAGGATACGTTTTAAGTTCTCCTTTTTGTTTACCATTTTTTTGACGCCATACTTTTAGCGTCAAGTTCATATTCCCTGACATATTACTTATAACTTCTTTGTGCAATTTTAATATTTTCGTATTTCAACTCTTCCTTATGTAGTTCATAGTTGCTGTCAGCTTTGTATTCCCAAGCAGCTACATAAGCGTAATTTTCGTCGTCACGCAACGCTTCACCTTCTTCTGTTTGATATTCCTCACGGAAATGCCCCCCACAAGATTCGTTTCTATTTAGTGCATCTACACACATTAATTCACCAAGTTCTAAGAAATCAGCAACTCTACCTGCTTTTTCAAGTTCAGGGTTGAACTCATCAGCAGAACCTAACACGCGAACATCTTTCCAGAATTCAGCTTTTAAAGTTCGTATTTCTTGTATTGCAGTTTCTAGACCATCTTTAGTACGAGCCATACCGCATTTTTCCCACATGATTTTTCCTAGTTTTTTGTGGAAATGATCTACAGATTTACTTCCTTTTATACTAAAGAATTTATCTATGTTTGATTTTACTTCTTTTTCTGCAGAAACGAAAGCTTCGTGATCAGTAGAAATTGATTTTGTACGAATCTCATTAGATAAGTATGCTCCAATTGTGTATGGTATTACAAAATAACCATCTGCCAAACCTTGCATAAGAGCTGATGCTCCCAAACGGTTAGCTCCGTGATCAGAGAAATTAGCCTCACCAAGTGCATAAAGACCTGGTACAGTAGTCATTAAGTTGTAGTCTACCCACAAGCCACCCATTGTGTAGTGAACTGCAGGATATATACGCATTGGTACTTCATACGGATCTTCACCTGTAATTTGCTTGTACATGTCAAACAAGTTACCGTATTCTTCTTTTACTACCTCTTTACCTAAAGCTATAAGAGTTTCTAAAGAAGGATTCTCAATACCTCTTGCAGCAGCTTCTCTTTTACCATATTTGTTGATAAGGTTAAATTTGAAGTCTAGATAAACTGCTTGTTTTGAAGAACCAACCCCATAACCAGCATCACATCTTTCTTTTGCAGCTCTAGAAGCTACGTCACGTGGTACCAAGTTACCAAAAGCAGGGTATCTTCTTTCTAGATAATAATCTCTTTCGTCTTCAGGAATGTCATTAGCGGCACGTGGATCGTCTTTTTTCTTAGGAACCCATATACGTCCATCGTTACGTAATGATTCTGACATCAACGTTAATTTTGATTGATGATCACCAGAAACAGGAATACAAGTAGGGTGAATTTGAGTGAAACATGGGTTACCAAAGAATGCTCCCTTTTTGAAAGCTTTCATTGCTGCCGTTACGTTACTACCCATTGCGTTTGTAGATAGGTAGAATACGTTTCCGTATCCGCCGGTACATAATAACACGGCATGTCCGAAGTGTCTTTCTAGCTCACCTGTTACCAAGTTTCTAGCAATAATACCACGGCATTTGCCATCTATAGTTACAATGTCAAGCATTTCATGACGATTGTACATTTTTATTTTTCCTAAACCAACTTGGCGTTCTAGTGCAGAGTATGCTCCTAAAAGTAACTGCTGACCAGTTTGGCCTGCCGCATAGAAAGTTCTTTGAACTTGAGTTCCTCCAAAAGAACGGTTACGAAGCATACCGCCATATTCACGTGCAAAAGGCACCCCTTGAGCAACACATTGGTCAATGATGTTGGCCGATACTTCTGCTAAACGGTGAACGTTTGCTTCTCTAGCACGGTAATCACCACCTTTTATTGTATCATAGAAAAGTCTGTAAGTAGAGTCACCATCGTTCTGATAGTTTTTAGCAGCGTTGATACCACCTTGAGCTGCAATAGAGTGTGCTCTACGTGGAGAATCTTGAAAGCAGAATACTTTAACTTGGTAGCCCATTTCTGCTAAAGTTGCTGCTGCTGAAGAACCTGCTAATCCTGAACCTACTACTATAACTTCAAGATTTCTTTTATTTGCTGGGTTTACTAGAGATATAGTAGAACGATATTTTGTCCATTTTTGATCTAGTGACCCGTCAGGTATTTTTGAATCTAATTTGCTTGAAAAACTCATTGTTGTAATATTATGATCCTGACTGTTTTATTTTAAATACACAAATATGGTTAAGAATGCGAACATACCTGGAACTATGATTGAGAATGCCCATCCCAAACACTGGATTGCAGGTGTGTATTTTTTGTGATTGATACCAAATGTTTGAAATGCTGAAGCAAAACCATGATTTAAGTGGAATGCTAACACAATCATACTTACTAGGTAAACTACCAAATGGCTCATTTCATGAAATTCTTCAAACACCAATTTGTAAACATCACGATAATCTTTACCATCATAATTAACTATTTCAAAATCATAAGGAATCCAGCCCATTTTATATTTTGCCCAAAAATCTTTCAAGTGAAAGATAATGAAAAATAAAATGATAGAACCTAGAAGCCCCATGCTTCTTTTAGCCCAAGAGCTTTGATTGTTAGCTACACTGTAAGATACAGGGCGAGCTTTTTTGTTTTCCATTGTTAATACAATGGCCACAACTGTGTGCAACAAAATAAAGAAATACAGCCCGTATGACACAAAGTGGATGAAGCCATTATTTGACATGAAGTCAGAATAAATGTTAAAAGCTCTCCCTTGATCATCTTTTAATAACTGTAAGTTTCCTGATAAGTGCACCACTAAAAACGTGGTCAAAAACAGACCTGTACCAGCCATCAGTAGTTTCTTGCCTATAGAACTACCAAATGTCCTAGTAAACCAATTGTTTGTTACCGAACTCATTACGTAGATTTTTTTTGAAATTTTAAATAGATAAAAATTAATTTGCTACAAATATACTTTTGGATGTTTTTTTTTACAACTATAATACTAATTTAAACTATATCTAAATTAGTAAAAATACTTAGTTTGTATTTTGATTCTTTTTTTTAAATAATATTCTTTTTTTAAAATAATTAGCTTTTATGTTAAAATTATTATTTTAAAAACTAAGTATTATTGCTCATATATTGCTAAATATATTTTTATTTAAACATATTTGCTTTGTTGCCAGTATGGATGTTTTTGTGACATTGTTTAATTAAATATTATTTTACTTCTAACAATTTTTATTTTCAAAATGTTTAATAAAATCATAAAAATATTAAACAACATATTAGTGGTTTATTATGTTTTTGATATTGTTTTTTGTTCAATTAGTTTTCTAGACAATTAAGTTTAATCGAGCATGTGAATTTGTAAGGTAATTATTATAATTCTCACCTAAAATTCATGTATTTTTGGATACAATTTTGCTAGTTGAACAGTATGTTTCCAAAGAATGTTATATTGATATTTGTTTCTTGTTTTGGGTTTTTGAACGCCCAAATAAGAGTTGTTAATTATTACGATACTCTCAAAATACAAAAATTAGAGGAGTTTTATAAAATTGCACAAACAGATTCTATGCCTACAGGTGTTTATAAGAAATTTTATAGAACTGGTAGTGTTATGCTGCAAGGTACTTATGAGAATTTTATGAAACAGGGTATGTTTGAAGAATATTATCCCAATGGTAATATAAAGGCTCGCTATAATTTTGATAAAAACTTTAGAAACGGATTATATGAAGTGTTTTATCCTTCTGGAAAAATTCTGCAAAAAACTGTTTTAGTAAATGATATAATAAAAGATAGTGTCTGGAATTATTATGAAAATGGTCAGATTCAGTCTCGAGCATTTATGGTCAATGATAAAATAGAGGGTGTTTTACAAGAATATTATTCTTCTGGTGCATTAAAAAAAAGAGCAATGTACAAGAACAATCAACCCGATAGTTTAACGGTTACTTTCTATGAAAACGGGAATAAAAAGACTGAGGAAAACTATAAAAAAGGCGTTTTAAATGGTTTTTTTAAAACATTTTATCCTTCTGGTGTTTTAGAAACAGAAAGTTATAATTTAAAAGGAAGTAAAACGGGTAATTTTAAAAATTTCAACCCAAATGGGCAGCTGGTGCTTGAAGGCTCATACGTTAACGGTATTTCTCATGGCAAAACAACAGCGTATTATGATAGCGGGATCATTAAATATATTTTCAATTTTAACAATGGTATCAAAGAAGGAAATCAAAAGTTTTTTTACGAAAATAAAGAGTTAAAAGAAGAAATAGAATATTCTAATTTTGCTAAAAACCATCAACATACACTGTATTTTGAAAACGGTAAAGTTAAAGCTAAACAGAATTATTTAGACTCTAAAAAATCGGGGGAATGGAAGTCCTATTTTCCTAACAAAGAGTTGCAATATGTAGAAAATTACGAAAATGATAAGTTGTTTGGAGAAAGAAAAATCTATAATGAAAAAGGAAAACTTATAGGTAAAGAAAACTACAATGCCGCAGGTAAAAAAAATGGATTGTGTTATGAGTATTATGACAATGGAAATATAAAGTGGGAAGGTAACTACGTGGCTGATGTGTTGGTTGGGACTTGTAAGTCTTTTTACGACAATGAAGTTATGGAAAGTAATTGTACTTACACCGCAGGTAAAAAAAATGGGAGGTGTTTGTATTTTGCCCAAGATGGTAAAAAAATAAAAGAAGAAATATATAAACAAGGGGTTTTGAAATCTTCAAAAGTATTTTGATGAGTAAACTTTATAGTTGATTTTTAACTTATTGTTTTAAAAAATGGAAATTGAATTAATTGATGTCAGTGTTTCTTATTATCAAAAAAGGGTTTTAAAAAATATAAACTACAATTTTGAGAAAGGTAAAACTTATGCTTTTACAGGTGCAAACGGTAGCGGAAAGTCTACATTAGTGAAAGTTCTTGCAGGTGTTTTGAAACCTGCTGTTGGTGATATCCTATATAAACAAAACTCTCAAGAGATTGAGGTGTCAGAATTGCCACGGTATTTATCTTGGGTGGCACCTTATATTAATTTGTATGAAGAATTTGATGCCGATGAATTATATAAATTTCATAGTAAATTTAAAAAGCCCAAGTTAGGTCTAGAGCAATTTCTGGAGCAGACTAACTTAAAAGATCATAGGAAAAAAAGAATTAAATATTATTCTTCAGGGATGAAACAACGCTTGAAATTGTCCTTAGCGCTGTTTTTTGAGAGTGAAGTGTTGATTTTAGACGAACCTACGGTTAATTTAGATTCTAAATATCAACAGTGGTATTTAGAGCATTTGAAAAAATTGATAGATGATGCCGAAACTTTGATAGTGATAGCTTCCAATATTCCTGCTGAATACGCTCTTGCACATGAAGTGATAGATGTAGAAAACTTTAAGAAATAATAAGTTTTTTGGACATTTCTATTCGTAAACAACTATCACAGCCTACACTTTCTTTAAAGTTAATAAGTCCAGTATTGGCGATAGAATTTTCTGTTGAAATACCTATATCAACTAGTTTTTTATCTTTTGAATGGTAATATTTGAAGATTTCATAAGATAAATATCTCATGCTGTCTAGTTTGTAGTGTTTAGGGTCAAAGCCCCAATATACAATCAATACTATTTCTGGATTAATATGATAGATAACAGCTGAAGCACAATTTTCATTATTAGGTGTTTTAACAAGCCAATAATCAGCATTAATGTTCATAGTAATATGACGAAGCTGTGGCCAACTCAATTTTAAAGGAATGTCTCTTATAAGTCTGGAGTTTTTAATTAAATCATAAACTTCTTCTTTTTGTTTACTATCTATAACTAGTTCATGTGTTAGTTTTTTCTTTAAAACATATCTAGTTTTCTGTTTTTCAGTAACACTTAAGTAGTTTAGATTGTCATTAAACTTATGCAAGTCAAAGAACTGATTTAGTTCGGAATTTATTAATTCAAAATCGGAGTTGTTTAAACAAGTGATTTGTTTGGAAACAAAATCTTGATTGTATTCTAAAGGGGGCAAACTGATTACTATTTTTTTGCAACCATAATTTTGAAGAACTTTTTCTAATTCTTTGTAAAACAGTTGCATTTTATTGTAAGAAAAAGAGGTGTTTAAAGTTCTAAAACCACCAAAAGGTGCTCTGTACGGACTTGTAAACTCTTCATTTTCTAGTAATCCTATAATTCCAATATTGGTTTCGTTAAAAGAACCTATGAAACATTTAAGGTTATGAATGTTTTCTTTAGGAGTATTTGTTAAATAATACGATGCCTTCAAAAACAACCAGTCTGTGTCGTTAAAGAAGGAATCGTATTCTGTGATATGTATTTCTTTAAATTCCAAGAATGAAAATTAACGTTTTCTTTTCCATTCTACTTTGTATAAGTCTCTTCGTCTGTCTTGTGAGTTTCTTACAGCCCCAGTAGTTTTTAAATCTTTTAGTAAATCTAAATCCAAGTCAGCAATTAGAGTAGTTTCTGTGTTTGGAGTGGCTTCTGCCACAATGGCATCATGCGGAAAAGGTACGTCAGAAGGAGAAAATACGGCTGCTTGCGAATATTGAATATCCATATTTTCTACTCTAGGTAAGTTACCTACGCTACCAGAAATCACAACATAACATTCGTTTTCTACGGCTCTTGCATGTGCACATATTCTCACACGTTGATAAGCGTTTTTGGTGTCTGTCCAATACGGAACAAAAAGTATTTGCATGCCTTCGTCTGACAATATTCTACTTAGTTCTGGAAATTCTACGTCGTAACATATCAAAATGCCTATTTTACCTACATCCGTATCAAAGGTTCTTAGTTTATATCCGCCCTGCATCCCCCAGTGGAATTCTTCGTCTGGAGTAACATGCAGTTTGTATTGTGCTTGGCGTGTTCCGTCACGCTTTAGTAGATGGCAAACATTATACAAGGCTCCATCATCATAAACAGGCATGCTACCAGCAATTATGTTTATGTTATAGCTGATGGCAAAATCTTGCATTTTTGCCAAAATGTCTTCTGTGTATTCTGCTAAACTTCTTACTGCATCAGAGGCTCTCTCGGCATTAAATTTTGCCATAAGCGGTGCATTGAAAAACTCGGGAAACAAAACAAAGTCAGATTTATAACCTGCCACCGTATCCACAAAAAATTCTACTTGCTGCATAAGATCTTCAAGAGAATTGGTTCTTCTCATTTGCCACTGAACCACACCTACACGTGCTACAGATTTTTTACCACCAATAAGTGGCGTGTTTTCTTCTTCATAGTAAATGTTGTTCCATTCTATTAGTGTGGCATAAGACTGAGATTCAATGTCTTCTGGTAAATAGTTGGTGATTATTTTTCTTACGTGAAAGTTGTTGGCCATCTGAAACGTAAGAATTGGGTCAAAAACTTCTTTGGATTTTACCATGTCTATATACTCTCTTGGCGTTAATTCGTGAGCGTAGTTTTTGTAGCCAGGAATTCGACCTCCAGCTATGATAGACCTTAAATTTAAGTTTTCACAAAGTTGCTTACGTGCATCGTAAAGTCTTCGTCCCAAACGCATCCCTTGGTATTTGGGATGTACAAAAATATCAGTACCGTACAAAGTGTCTCCATCCGGATTATGGCTGTCAAATGTACCATTGGCTGTGATTTCTGCATAATTATGTCGGTCACCGTAGGTGTCGTATTTTACTATTATACTAAATGCAGCCGCTATGATAGCGCCATTGTCTTCAATACAGATTTGTCCTTCAGGAAATTTTGCGAGCTGTACGGCAAATTCTTTTTTGGTGTACGAGCCTCCAGCATTGGAGTATACTACATCCATAATTTCTTTTACTTCTTTGTAATCAGCTATTTGTAGATTACGGAGTTGTAATTTGTGTTCTGATTCTCTTTTTTTACTCATAGAGCTAGAATAAATATTTTATTTCTTTTATGTCGTATTTAGTTATGGAATCGCCTTTTTGAAGAACCATGCGTCCTAAATCATCTATTCCAAGTAATATTCCATCAAAAATTTCATCTGATGCCTCATATTTGTGAGATACACCATAAAAAAGTAGATTTTGCGTATAAATATATCTTAATAAATTATAATCAGTTTCATCATAATTATAATATTTTTCTAAGGTAAGTAAAATTTTATTTAGAACCTTCCATTTGTCGGTTTCTGTCGCATTGCATAGCTTTAGCGATGTTGCCAAAGGGGTGTTGCTAAAATTGGTTTGATTGATATTTACACCTATACCCACAATTGAGTTTACAATGTTTGATTGTGAAATTTTGTTTTCGATCAGCATACCAGCTATTTTTTTCCATTTGTTTTCTGAGGTGAAAACATATATGTCATTGGGCCATTTGATGAGAACTTGCTGCTCGGTAAAACTTTGTAAAGCTTCTCTCAGGGCAACAGCACACAAAATAGTAATGTTATATTGGTTTATGAGCTTTATATTAGGTTTTAAAAGTAGAGTGAATGTTAGATTTTGGTTTTTTTCTGCCTCCCACACATTGCCTCTTTGTCCTCGGCCATGTGTTTGCTCATCTGCAAGAATCAAATGTCCTTCTATATTGTCAGGATTTGTTGCATATTCAAGCATAAGGTCGTTGGTGGACTGACAGACTGGCAGGTGTAAAAATGATTTTCCTAAAAATTTACTTTCAAATGAGAATTTCATTGTAAATTAGTATTTTTGCAAAATAAAGAAATTTTTAATGGCTAAAAGAAAATCTACAAAAGTACTTCCTGAAACTAAATTGTTACTTGACCTTGTTGTGAAAGGTATGCAAGAACGTAAAGCAAAAAATATTACAATTTTAGATATGTCTGAGGTGAGTGGAGCAATGACAGATTTTTTTGTAATATGTACGGGTACGTCTGACAGTCAGGTAGATGCGATTTCTGACAGTATAGAAGAAGAGGTTTATAATACAGTAAAATATAATCCAGCACATGTTGAAGGTAAAGCAAACAAAGAATGGATTTTAATAGATTATCTAGATGTAATGGCTCATGTGTTTAAAAAAGAAACCCGAGAGTTTTTTGCATTGGAAGATTTATGGGGAGATGCTAAAATTACTAAGCTAGAAGATGTGGCTTAATAATTGTACCTTAGTACTTTTATATTTTATATAAATATTTTAAGAATATGTCTGCACAAAATTCGAACAATTCTACCGAAGAACCGAAAAGGAGAAATTTATTGCCTAAATCTCCTATAAAAGGCGGTGGAGATAACAATGGCAACATGTCGTTGTTTATAATTATGGGTATAGTAGCATTATTAGGCTTTTTTATCATGTTTAGTGGTAGTAGCCAAATCGAAATCAATCAGAAAGATTTTGAAGAGATGCTGAGAGCTCATGATATTGAAAAAATTTCTATCATAGGAAGACAATATGCTGAAGTAACTTTGAAAGAAGAGGCTTTGGATAATTCTAAATATGTTGAAAAATTTGAAAAAAATGGTGGCAAACTTTCTAAAAAAGGGCCACATTTTATTTATAACATTGGTCCTAGTGAAGCATTTAGCGAAAAGCTAGATAAAATCAATAACAATTTTCCAGAAAACTTGCGTGTACCTTATTACTGGGAAGACAAGCAAGTGGGCTTAGGATCTTTCTTGGCTGAATATGGATTTTTAATTCTTAGTCTAGTATTTATGTTCTTCTTGTTCAGAAGAATGAATTTTTCTGGTGGTGGACAAATATTTAATATAGGTAGATCCAAAGCGGAATTATTTGATGCAGAAAATAAAGTAAAAATTACGTTTTCAGATGTAGCGGGTCTTGACGAAGCTAAAGAAGAAATTAAAGAAATAGTTGAATTCTTAAAAAATCCTAAGAAGTTTACAGACCTTGGTGGTAAAATACCGAAAGGAGCATTGCTTGTGGGTAGCCCAGGTACAGGTAAAACTTTATTGGCAAAAGCTGTTGCAGGCGAAGCGGGAGTGCCATTCTTTAGTTTGTCTGGTTCTGATTTCGTAGAAATGTTTGTTGGGGTAGGTGCTGCAAGAGTACGTGATTTGTTCAAACAAGCAAAAGCTAAAGCACCTTGTATTATTTTTATAGATGAAATAGACGCTATCGGTAGAAGTAGAGGAAAAGGTGCTATGCCAGGTTCTAACGATGAAAGAGAAAATACGCTAAACTCTCTTTTAGTGGAGATGGATGGTTTTGGTACAGATTCAGGAATCATAATATTGGCAGCTACTAACAGACCAGACGTGCTAGACAGTGCATTGATGCGTCCGGGACGTTTTGATAGACAGATTAGTATAGACAAACCAGATATTGTGGGTAGAGAAGCTATTTTTAAAGTGCATTTAAAACCTTTAAAATTATCTCCGGAAATAGATCCTAAAAAATTATCTGCACAAACACCAGGTTTTGCTGGTGCAGAAATTGCCAATGTGTGTAACGAAGCGGCACTTATTGCGGCTAGAAGAAATAAAACACAAGTGGATATGCAAGATTTCCAAGACGCTATTGATAGAGTGATTGGTGGTCTTGAGAAGAAAAATAAAATTATTTCTCCTGAAGAAAAGAAAATAGTGGCGTATCACGAAGCGGGTCATGCTATTACGGGTTGGTTCTTAGAACATGCTGATCCTTTGGTGAAAGTTACAATTGTACCAAGAGGTGTAGCAGCTTTAGGGTATGCTCAGTATCTACCAAATGAAAGATACTTGTACCAAACAGAACAGTTTTATGACGAAATGTGTGGTTTGTTAGGTGGTAGAGCCGCGGAAGAAATTATCTTTGGTAAAATATCTACAGGTGCTCTGAGCGACTTGGAACGTGTTACTAAAATGGCTTACAGTATGGTGAGTATTTATGGTATGAACGACAAAGTAGGTAACCTCTCTTTCTATGATAGCAAAGGTGGTGGAGAATATTCTTTTACTAAACCATATTCTGATGCTACAGCTCAAACAATAGATGAAGAAGCAAGAAAGATTATTTCTAATGCTTACATCAGAACTAAAAATTTATTACTTGAAAAAAGAAATGAATTGGAAACTATTGCTAGAGAATTGTTGCGTAGAGAGATTTTATTCCAACATGATTTGGAAGAATTAATAGGTAAAAGACCTTTTGAAAAGGGAACTCATTATTCAGATTTTGTGAACAGCAAAGGCGATTATACTCCTAAGGCTGAAGAAAATAATTCTGCAAATTCAGTAAATTAATTTAAGTTATTTTTTAAAAAAAGGTTGGTAATGTAAATTATCAACCTTTTTTGATTTATATTCCATCCTTATATGAAAACAATACTCTTACGGATTTTATTTTTTGGTCTCATTCCAATTGTTGTTATATATTTAGGTTTTCAGTTTTTTAACAAACAAAATTTGAATTCCAAATATACCATTGGGCAGAAAATTGATAGCTTAAATGGGGTTTATGTTTATTACAACGGTGGGGTAGGGCATGTGCTCAACAGAAATACTGCTCCTGATGGATACAATTTAGGTCTTAAGTACCAATGTGTGGAGTTTGTAAAACGGTATTATTATCAATATTATCATCATAAAATGCCCAACAGTTATGGGCATGCCAAAGATTATTATAATGCTACTCTTGCTGACGGTGAACTTAATAAACAGCGTAATTTAATTCAATATTTAAATCCTAGTAAAGTAAAACCTCAAACGGGTGATTTGCTTGTTTATGCTGGAACAGTCTCAAATCCATACGGACATGTGGCTATAATTTCAAAAGTCATGGACGATAAAATTGAAATTATTCAACAAAATCCAGGAGCTTTTGGTGATAGTAGAGTGGAAATTGGATTATATAAGGTTGATAAAACTTGGAAAATAGAAAATGATAGGATAAATTGTTGGTTAAGAAAAATAGATTAATTTTATAAACATGGAAACAAATAAAACTAAAACAGTGAAACCAAATATATTATCGAAAAATATTATCGAAATTTTTATAATCTTTTTTCTTTTTCTAACATTTTTATTTGGTAAAGAGGTATATCATAAATACATGGTTTTTAAAAATGGTAAAAAACACCAAGTACAAGTGATTGAAAAACAATGTTACAAAAATTCAGGGAAATTTACTGTTAATCTACAAAGTGAACTTTTAGAAATAAATTCAAATAGGTGTAGTACCTGCGAAGAAGTTCAGATTGGGCAAACCATAACAATTGCTACTCTTGATGGAGCCAAGTTTTATGTAAATTGTCCTCTAGGTTTTAGAGATTTTTTAGGAGTATTTATGATGGTTGTTATTATAGGATTTTTAGTTTGGTTTAAAATATTTGAAATAAAGAAGAAACAGCAGAAATTTAGATAAAATTCTAAAAATATTTTTACAGAAATTACTTAAGTAAATGATTGGTTATTAATACTTATTTTTAAACATTAATGTTTTAATAATTCTATATAATATTGGTATAGTTATATTATTATATTTTTAAGCATCTGTATATGAATATGTTGGGTTGATATATTCGTGTATTAGTTTTATTTTAGAGAATTAAAACTAATTGGTGTTTAAAAATATATGGTAAATTTATTAGTTTCCACCTTTCGGTCAGAGGGGTTAGTTATGGGGTGGAAATATTTTTTTAATAAAGATTTCAAAGCAGCATTAGTGGTGGCTTTGGTATCCTTGCCCTTGAGTGTTGGTTTGTCTGTTGCATGTGGGTTTCCTCCATTCGCAGGTGTATTGTCTTCCATTATTGGTGGCGTTTTGTTGAGTTTTTTTACGGGTTCTGAAATAGCCATTAAGGCTCCCGCGAGTGGTTTAGGGGCCATCACATTGGCGAGTGTATATGTTCTTGGTAATGGCGATATGGCCTTGGGGTATAAGTATACACTGGCTGTAATTGTTATATCAGGAGTATTACAAGTTATTTCAGGGCTAATTCGCATGGGCAGTCTTGTGTATTTTTTTCCGTCGGCGGTTATACACGGAATGATGGCCAGTTTGGGATTTATAATGTTTGCTAAGCAAATTCCTATTGTTTTGGGTGAGAAATTAGAATCCAAATCTTCTTTAAATATTCTTATGGAAGTGCCCGAAATGATTTTAAACGCTAACCCTAAAATTGCGATTTTAGGATTAGGTACATTTTTGTTTGTGATTTTATATGTGTTGTTATTTAAAAAAATAGAGAAAATAGTTCCTCCTCTTGTTCCTTTGTTGATGATTGGTGTGCCTTTGGCTATTATTTTCGATGTACATAGAATTCATCAATTTAGTTTTTGGGGACTAGATTATACTCACAATCCTGATAAGTTTTTGTTACACATTCCGGATACTTTCCCTTTTGGCTTACACCTTCCAAATTTCTCAAAAGTTCAAGATATTTCATTTTGGTTTTTTGTGTTGATGTTTTTTGTGGCGTGTAATATTGAGTCTATTCTTACTTGTAAGCTCATAGAGCAAGAAGACGAAAAACACAGACAAACACATTATAATAAAGATCTTATCTCCATAGGTTTTGGTAATATGTTATGTGGTTTTCTGGGCGGTTTGCCTTTGATTTCAGAATCTAAAAGAAGTAACGTGGCCTTGCATAATGGTTCTCAAAGTATTATTACCAATTTTTTACAAGGTCTATTTATATTTTTACTTATGTGGCTGGTATTGCCCATACTTAATTTTTTACCCTTGAGTATGTTGGCGGCTTATCTCATGTTTTTGGGCTTGAAAATGACTCTCCCAACCGAATTTTCAAAAAGTTATAAAATTGGTAAAGAGCAATTACTCGTGTTTTCGGTAGTATTTGGATTAACCATTAGTTTTAATTTTTTGATTGGAGTATGTGTAGGTACTATTTTGGAACTTTTGATTCATATAAAATCTAGCAGTAATTTTAAAGATTTTTTTGTTTTTAATGCTGATGTTGAAAGACCTAAAGATCATGAATATTGTATCAGAGTAAAAGGCCCTGCATTGTTTTCTAATTATATTTCAGCCAAAAGAATTCTTTTGAAAATACCTAATTCAGCCAAATTAACCATAGATTTTGCAGATGCTTCTGTGGTGGATCATTCGTTTATGGAAAACCTAAGTGTGTTTGATTTGAATAGGAAAATTAATGGTTCAGCCTTAGTGATCAAAGGCTTAGAGTTTCATACGCAAGTTTCGGAACATCCTCTTGCTACAAGAATAAAGGCTAATGAAGAAGAGAATTTACGTAAAAAAGATTTACTTAAATATGCAATAGAAAGTGGAATGACTTACAAACCTTTTGCCACAGTAGCTGATGAAAATAGTTTGTTGTTTACTTTAAAATCTAAATGGAGAGTTTTAGGTTTTGAAAACGTTCTTGATTGTAAAATTGGAGATTCTTCTGTGTTTTTTACAGATCTAATCATAGAATCAAAAGGAGTAAACGTAAACCGTAATAAAGTTACCGTTTTAGTTATGGACGGATTTTCCAAATCGGTTCCTGATTTTGTGTTGCAACAAGACGGTTTCGATGAAGGATTGTTTGGTGTAGAACTGGGTGCTGATATCAATTTTGAAGAATATCCCTCATTTTCGCATTATTATTACCTCACAGGAGCAAACGAAAATGCGGTGAGAGAATTTTTTGGAAGTAGAGTAATTATGAAGTTGTTTAAAAACCATCAGAGTTATCACATTCTTTTAGAAAACGGAAAGTTGATTATGTATAAAAAAACAACGCTTGCAAGTGTAGAAGATATGGAAAAAATGGTGTCTTTTACATTAGATTTTTTTGAAGCGGCTCAGTCCACTTTGTACCAGAAGTCTGAACAAAAAGGTTATCAGAATTTATTTTAAACCAAATTAAGAAATAGCTGTTTTTCATACCTCACCCTTGAGCTTCGCTCGCAAACTTCGCACTCTCGTGCTTGTTTGTCTCCAAGCGGAGAAGGTTTTAATGAGAGAAAAATCAAAGATTTTTCCTATTGCTTAATTTGTGTATAAATTAGTTATAAAACCAAAAGAGCGTTCCTGACCAGAAACGCTCTTTTTTGTTATTTCATTTTTACAATAGTTACGCCATCGCCGCCATGGTCTGCGTGCTCGTCTGTAATAGATTGCACAAATTTTACTTGTTTCAGTCGGGCTCTAATCACTTGTCTCAGAACGCCGTCTCCTTTGCCGTGTACCAGTCTTAAGTCTTTGGCATTTAGTAAAATAGCGTCATCTAGTATTCTTTCTAGCAATACCAAGGCATCTTCAGCTCTCATCCCTCTGAAATCGTGATCTGTTCTGAAATTAATCATTTTCTCACGAATATCATAAGTTCTACTATGCGTAATTTTGGTCTCTTTGTGAGACTTGTCGGCATCTTTACGGGTAGCTTTTTCTAGTTTGTTGATCTTAACCATGGTTTTTATCAAACCTAGTTGCACTTCAGCGTCGTTACCTCTTAGGCTCACAACTTCTCCCACCGCATCTTGCCCTTTTATTTTTACATAATCTCCCTCTTTTATAGGGCAGTTATCCGTTTTTTGTAATGGATTCGTTTTAGGGATAGCCGTTTCCTTTATTTTTAAATCTTTGTTTTTATGCTCTTCAAGATCATTTCTGAGAAGCTGAGTAATGTCTTTGTCGGCTTTGTTTTCTCTAATCTCTCTGATAGTTTTTTCTATGAGCTTGTTGGTGTCTTTGATAAGATTTTGAGCCGTTACTTTGGCTTCATTAATCACCTTGGTTTTATTTGCCTCCACGTAGTTTTTGAGTTCTTCGTATTGTTTGAGGGCGTCATTAAGAGCCTGTTCTTTTGCTTTAAACTCAAGTTTTTGTTTTTCTAAAGCATTTTTTTGTTGCTCTAGCTGCACCAAAAGAATCTCAGTTTTTACTTTGTCTTCACCTATTTTAGATTTCGCAGATTCTATCACGTGAGCATCAAGACCAATTTTTTTGGCAATTTCTAAAGCAAAAGAACTTCCTGGTTTGCCCATATCTAGTTGGTATAGAGGTTCCATCAGGTCTGTTTCAAACCTCATGGCACCGTTTATGATACCCGGTGTTTGCTCGGCTAATACTTTTAAGTTTGAATAATGCGTGTTTAATACCGCAAAAACTTTATTTTTATGGAGTTCTTCTAAAATAGCCTCGGCTATAGATCCGCCATATTGAGGGTCAGTACCAGTACCAAACTCATCTATCAATATCAACGATTTTTTACCACCAAATTTTATAAAATGGTTTAAGTTTTTGAGGTGAGAACTATACGTACTCAAGTCGTTTTCAATAGATTGCTCATCGCCTATATCTACAAACAAATCGTCAAAAACACCAAGTGTAGAATTGTCTTTTAACGATACAGGCAAACCACACTGAAACATGTATTGAATAAGACCTACGGTTTTTAAACAAACCGATTTACCTCCCGCATTTGGTCCAGAAATTACTAATATTCTCTGTTCGTTGTTCAGTTCTATGTGCAGCGGAATCGTTTTTTTATTTTGTTTACTATGAGCCAAATACAACAAAGGATGTCTGGCTTCGTTCCAGTTGATTTCGCATTTTGAGGATTTTTGAGGGTTTTCTGCTTTTAAGTCAATAGCAAGAAGAGCTTTAGCCTTGATGAAATCAAATTCTCCTAACAATTCGTTTCCGTGTAACAAAGAAGGCAAATGCTTTTTGAACTGATCAGTGAGCGCAGAAAGAATACGAGTAACTTCTCTTTTTTCGGCAAATTCTAGTTCTTTGATGTAGTTGTTGAGTTCCAGAACTTCCTCAGGTTCAAAATACACCGTTTGGCCAGTAGCACTTTCATCATGTACAAAGCCCTTGTACTTGCGTTTATATTCTGCTTTGAGCGGAATCACAAGGCGTGCATTTCTTATGGTAATGGACATGTCTTCATCAGAAAAGCCATTTTTTTGAGCATTAGATAAAAAATGTTCTAGTTTTTTTCTCAACTTGCTTTGCTCCGTAATCAACTCAGAGCGTATTTCTCTCAGCTCAGGCGAAGCATTATCTTTTACCCTTCCGTCTTCATCAATCACCGAATCTATATGTTTGATAATTGTTTTATCTAGTTGAAAATCAAAAATAAGTTCTTTCAAATGATAATACGAAGCACTTTCTTCATGTTCCAGATATTGAACACAACTTATTAGAGTTTGAAGAGCTTTGCGTATATGCACCCATTCGTCTTCGTAAATAAAAGCACCTGCTATATTTAGTTTAGACACAAAAGGAGTGATGTCTAGAAAATTGTTGGATGGGAAAGTTCTTTTAGAATTTTGCAAAATAGCAACAAACTCAAAAATTTGATTTTGCCATATACTCAGTTGTTCAGGTTTGTTGCTAAAAAGTAGGTGTTCTACCTTTTCTTTAGCCAAAGAACCCTGACAATGTTCTTTAAGAATTTCTTTGATTTGGAAGAATCCAAGTTTGTATTCAAGACTGTGCGGATACAGCATTTATTTTATGTGATTTATAGCTTAATTGAATGTTAAAAACTAATATGAGTTAGAATCAACATACAAAAATAAAAATAAGTTTTGTAAACAGATATAAAACGTCTCAAACCTTTCATGATTATGTTTTTTATGAATGAAAACAGGTGAGAATATAGTGCTATATAGTATTTAAAAATCTAAATCTGTTCAATAAAGCTTTGTGTGGGTACAGATGATTTTGTAATTTTATGAAAATTGAAAAGGTTTTGGTTTACAAATGTCGAAAGTACTTATGAAAGTAATAGTTATTTAAAAATTTATAATTAAAATATATATACAGCAAGAAAAAAAATAAAGTTAGAAGATAGATGAAAAAGAATATTTATGGGTTTTTAATTATGTATATAATATTTGTATGTCTTATATTATGTACCAATTATATGGGTATTGCAGCAGAATTTAGAATACGTTTCTTTATGCAAATATTATTTAGAGCTATTGCTAGACATCTATTTATGACATTTTTTTTGTATTCATTCTTTTCTTATAGTAAATTTTTCAATACAGAAAATTACAAAAAAACTGAACTAATATATTTTATAAGTGTGTGTTGCATGGTATTAATATACTTTAATATTTTATATAGTCCATTCTAATGGTAAAAGCTTATAAGTAAAGAGGATTTTTAAAGTATCTATTTATTTAAGTGCAATTGACTTTGCTGTTCGGAGTGTTAAGGTGTAGCCGCACTCTGAACTTGTGATATTTTAGGGTCTATGACCCTTATTTTTGCAGTGGTTTAAAAATGTGCAGAGAAAATTCGGTTCGGAGAACCTACAATATAGGTGCTTAGAGATGCGGGCAAAGCCCTAATGTCACGAAGAGCAAGGAATTTTCAAAAATTAATCCTTATGCTGAAGTATTGGCACCAACAAAAAGACTTTATGGGTGGTTTAACATCATGGATACAGGAGGAGAATGGGTTAAATATAAAAATGGACAATTGCAAGATGAATAAAAAAAAACAATTTAAAAGATATGCAATTATTATTGTATTGGGAGTTATTACAACATCCTGTCTACCAAGAGGTATAAATAGTGAAAACGAACTTTTAGAAGAGAAGATGAATGTTATGAATTATGGTGATGATGTTTCATATAGTCACTTAATTAATTATTATGATTCAACCAATTATTATGAACTTTTGCCTTATAGATTAAAAATGATGAAGCATGATCGTGTAGGGCAATATGAATTTGTTGTTACATATATGAAAATTAGCTTTGATAATAATTATGATGCAAAAAACTTTCTAAAATTGACTCTAAATGAACAAAAATTTTTAATAGAGTTATTAAAAAATGGGTCAAAAAATGGTGATAATAATTGTGATAGTCTTATTTCTGAGTATGTGAAAATTGGAGTTGATACTAGTGTTGTAAAATAATTAACTTCTATCTGCTCCGCCCTCGTCAGTGTCCTCGCTGACGATGTTTTTATGAGCCAACATTGGTAAAATAAAGAATAAAAGCCATAAATTGGTGATATGGAATTGGACAGATTGTATTCCACCAGAAGCTGGACTATATCCACAACAATCCGTGCCAAGGCAAATGGATGTTGGCGGAAAACCCAATACACTACAAATATTCATTGGCTATTTTTTATGAAACAGGTATTGATGATTTTGGTTTTTTATCGCATATTGGTGAAAGATTGTGATGGGAAGGCATGCAGATAACGTCAGTGAGGACACCAATGCTATTTAAATAAGGAATAACAAATTCAAAAATAAAGGAATAATACTATTTTAAATCATTATTTTAGCAATATTTTTTTTTCAAATTCTTTATGATTTAATTTTAAGTTTTCTAAGGCAATGGAAAACCCTGCCTGCATTATTGAGGCCTCGTTTGAATCGGGACGATATATGATGTATGATGCCTTTTTTGAATTATTTGTACATTGGACTAAGGCGTGGCTTTCGCTTGAACTTGTGTTTTCGGCTGAAACTTCGGTTGGGTCGAATTGAGATTATTGAACTTGAGATTTTTTCTATCAGATCATCCATAATGCTCTGTAGGTCTGTATTGTAAAACAAATCTACAAATGCTGTTTTTATGAATTTATAGGCATTGACCCTGTTGTATTTGTATGGCCATTTTCTTGTATTTACCTTGCCATGAATTTTTGGTTCCGCTTCCAAAGCAATCAAGGTTGTGAGGTTTAGCATGATCAGATGTGCGTAAAATTCCTGAAAGATTCCTTCGGGTTTACGTGAGCCAAACTGTTCCAATTTCATTTTTGGCTTCAACTGCTTAAAAGCTTCCTCTATGCTCCACCTGTAATGATAAAGGGTTTTCATGTCTTCCGTTTTTATCAACTCAAAATCAAAGAGATTGCTGACGAGTATTTCAATTTCTCCTGATGGCAACAAGACCTTTGTAATTCTGACTTTGATAGGCTCACTAGTCAAACCATGTATCTTACAGGATGCCATTTCTGCTTCCGAAGGTATCCATTCGGCATTAAAATCACTGGAATTGGTGGAGAGTATCGACTTTGAAAAATTCTGGGCAACATCTACCTTTTGCCTGATACAAAAATTTAACCCATTGCTAAGCAGTAACTTGTATATATAGAAATACCCAAAGGCCCTGTCCAAAAGCAAAATGCTGTCCTTTGATGTAAAGTCTGCCAGCATGTGTTTCATCAGGACGTATTCGTTTTCCTTTGTGGTTGAAATGGCCGATTTCAACACAAAGTTTGCAAGCACATCGTAGAGCATGCAGGCATTTGCCATCACGGTTTTGCTTCCCTCCTTGCTTTGCGTAAAGACTGCAAAATAAGATATGGTTTGTTTTGATACCGGTACACTAATGGTTGTACCATCCCCAGCAATCAAGCGATAGCCTTTCCAACGTTTCGGCTGTATGGTTTCAATGGTATCTTGAAGTACCTTGTCCAAATCTTTGAAAAAGTCAATTTTGATTTTATATCTGGCAATGGAGAATGCACCAGCAGTAACGGGCCTTAAGTTCAGTTTGGGTAAAAATGTAGCCAAGTTGAACTCAACAGAATCGCTAAAGGAATGCAAGATTTTTAAGACAACGGCAGGAAATGTAAGTTTGTTTAATCTTGTGAAATCAGAAGCAGAATGAGTATACGTACTGATATTCTGTTTGTTATGAATAAAATCAAAGATTTTTTTTAAGGCCAACACTGTTGTGTCCCTTTGAAGATTTAACCATATTTGTTATTGTATCTGAACTATGTAATGATAATGCAATTTAATAAATAAACAGCTGTAATACAACAGGTTGAACCTTATTTAAATAGCATTGGTGAGGACACTGACGACGGCGGAAAGGATTACGCTTAAGCAAAAGAAGAGGAGGTTTTCATTTTGTAAAGAAATCGGGAAATACAAATAGAAAAATTAAAAATCATAATGGATATATAATGTATAAAAATGGTAAATATAATACTAGATTTAAAAATAGGAATAAAAGTAAGTAGGCTATTAAAGATGATTATTTTTTTTATGGTACCCTTTTCAATATTTAGTACGGACTTTTTGGATAGCTCCAAAATTAGTGTGATTCATCAATCCGTTAAAAAGAATAATCCAGTGTTAAATAGGTTAAAAAGAAGCTTATTTACAAAAGACACATCTCTAGATTATTGTACTTTATTTCAAATTAATAAAAAAAACAAACCAAAATCTGTCAAATTAGATTCAACAGGTGGCGTATGTTTTGATTTCGGATATGAAAATTATTATTGGGAAATAAAATCTAAAGATACATTATTTATATATGTACTTAAAGGCGATATATTTTATTCGGGCATTTATTTAATTAAGTCTAAATTTTTATTTTTAACAGTAGGTCCAAGTACATTTATGGGAGTAACTGATCCACCAGAATATTTGGGATTTATTGTTTCTTATGAAAATCTAAATAAGTTTTACTTATTGTATGGTGAAGACGTTTCTTTCAGAGAGTATATTAATAAAACTATCAATATTTCAACCTTTCCAATAAAAAAAGAATATTCAAAGTATTTTTCTGATAATTATTATAAAAGGCTAACTATAAAAAATTTGGTAGATATTACAAAAGTTGTCATTTATAATAAACCTTCTAAAAAGAAAAAGAAATGCAAAACTTTATTTGATTACTATTTTGATGGGTAGTATTTAGGGGACCCCCGTCGTGCAAGGTTGTAATTAAAGGTGTCTTGTCCCCGTCTGGTGCAAGCGTCCCCACAGGTGCAAGGTTATAATTAAAGGTCTGGTTCAAGCATCTCTCTTGAACCATTCTTCTTATAGAGTCTCGCTATATTTTAGCCATGTTTTTATTTATAAGACACATCTAAGTTTATAGTTACTACACCCGTTTTAATTGTTTGAGCATTAAGAACATAAAAGCAAGAAAATATTAGAGAAACAATGGCAATATTTTTCATAAAATCAGTTATTATTATTCACAATAAATTTTAAAATATTTTGATCTGTTTTAATCAGATACATGCCCGATTTTAATTGGCTACACTCAATTTTATCTGTATTATTTATCTTTAAATGAAGTTTACCGTTTGTATCAAACACAAATCCTTGTTTAATTTCTTTATTTAACACCAACCAAGAATCATGTATTGGATGCGATATAATATACAAATCTGCATTTTGAAGCATTTTATCTTTTTCAATGTTGGTAATTGCTATAGGTGCATTACCAAATTCCATTTTACGAATCCGTACTTCGGCATTGTCCACACCCACATTTTGCGGATTGTTGCTATTAATAGTAATATTTGCCCCAACCACTTTGCTGAAATCAAACCGTTTGATGGCACAAGGCGTGGTTTTGGCATTTGGGTTTGACCAATCTGTACATTTGCTCACATCTCCCCATTCTGCATAAAAACCACCCTGATAGACAAACTTTTGCGAACGAACAGATTTTGCAGGCAAATCCATGTCTATAATCCCCGAAGGAATATTTGTGAGCGAAGTTCCCGCTTTGGTGTCAATTAAATTATTATTCACATCTTTCAGCCCAACACGAATGTTTAAATGTTGATCTGATTTGTTTTCTACTTCGATAAAAACCGTATCGCCATGCAAAGCCGACATGTCAATAGAATATTGTGCGCCCGAAGCACTGCTTCCAAAACCAACACCCACTGGATGATAAGAACCAGAAGTATGAGTAGATACAAAACTGACAAACCCAAGTCCATCAGGCGCATCCGTATCGGAAACCCTGGCCATGGTGGTTTTGAAATACCACTCATCTTTTGGTCGCCAGAAATAAACTCCTTTTTTGTCTTGCCCAAAACTTGGCGAACCAAAGGGATTGCTCATGTCTTCCATCGCCCAAGAATTGCTCATATAGTTTTCGGGTTCAAATTGGGCATGAACACTTGATAAACAAGCAATTAAGGCTATCAATGAATAGACTAACTTCATCTCTGCTTAGTTTTTGAGCATTTTAACCAGTTTTGAATGGCCATTTTTGTGTATTTTCAACACATACACGCCTTGTGGCAAAGAACTTGTTTCGATCATGCTTTCAGAACCTTTGTAGACAAGTTTCCCTTGCAAATCGGTGAGTTCAACCACAGCATTGACGGGCAAATTCAGTTGAATTTTGTCATTGAAAGGATTTGGATAAATCGAAAAACCACTGATATTTTCTTCATCCAAAGAAGTAAGCACATTTGAACCATACACCTCAAATTCATATAATGAATATCCAAAGGTGGTGGCTCTCTGGGTGCCTGTCAGACGAATATATCTTCCAGAAGAATTTAGGTTAGAAATTTCATCCACGCCACCGTCCGAATTGGTTGTTTGATAAACATTTGTCCAAGCTGTTCCATCTTCCGAAATTTCTATTTTGTAAGATTTTCCATAAGCTGTTTCCCAGCGCAAAACAATGGTGTCTATATTAAAAGTTTTTCCTAGATCCACTTGGATATACTGAGGATCAGCGTATTGACTAGACCATCTTGTAGCGCTGTTTCCGTCTGTGGCATAGCTGGCAATGTTTCCAAAACCTGTTTCGGTGGAAGAAACCGTCACTGGTTTGTTCAGTGCCAAATTGGACCCATAGCTTTTCAGATAGTTTTTCAAGTCTGGCAAATCTTCCAGATTAATGACTCTTGAATCTTGGAAAACCTTTTTGATGGTTGCATCGGAATTGCTCTCTTTGACAAACTTTGCCCAACTCACGAAATACAACCAACTTTGTGAGGCAAAATTATCTACGTTTGGCAAACCGCCTGTTTCGGCCAAGGCAAAGGGTTTCTTTTTGCCGTGGATAGCGTTATAATCGTTCCAAGTGTTGTTGTTTGGATAGTCGTAGGCAATAATATCCACTTTGTCATACCCAGGAAACCAATCCATCGGGTTTCCATAGGCGTTTGCATAACAATTCCAAACCCAAATAAGGTTGTTCAATTTATGATAATTTGTAAATCTGTTATACATGATGCTCCACAGTTCTTTGCAGGGCCCAGCACCTTTGGCTCCCCACCAAAACCAACCGCCTGCGGCTTCGTGCAATGGCCTCCATAAAACAGGCACGCCTGCATCTTGCAATTTTTTAAGTTCTGCCGCAATCACGTCCATATCACGGATCAACATTTGATACTTAGCACCATTTTTGTCTTTTAGCACTGCATCTATATCAAAATAAACTGCACAAGAATACATGGCTTTCCACCAACGTGCGTCTCCTCCCGTTGAGCTTTTGCATTGGTCTCTGTAGTCCACGTCATAAATGTCGGTGGGGGCATCCCAATGCCAACTGAATGTCACGATTCCCTTTTTGTTGTTTACCCAATCAATCGCCGAAGCTATGTCTGTCGGATTTGCACCGTTTTGGCGTCTTCTTTCAGTATAATCCATAAAGTCCAAACCCATGATGGCTGGCGTTTCACCCGTAAGATTTTTTACATAGGTAAAATAATTGTCTTTGTACTGGCCTGAAATCATTTTTTTGCCGTAGGTGTCGTCCATAAAAGCTTTAAGGGCTTTGGTTTCGCGAGTGGCATTCGGATTCACAAGGTTTTGGCTGCTCAATTGTTGCAGGAAACAAAGCACCAAGAATAATATTTGGAAACGTATGTTTTTCATTTTATGTGTTTTATAAAATTAGTTTTTGCTCATTTTCAAGACCTTTAAAGTTCCGTTTTGTCTAATTTTCAGAACATAAATTCCGCTAGGCACTGAGCTGGTTTCTAAGACGTTTTCGTGGCCTTTATAGATTAATGCACCATTTAAATCAGTCAACTCAACCTCAAACTCATTTTGAAAATCCAAATGGATTTTATCTAAAAATGGATTTGGATAAATCGTCGAAAACAAATCCTGCTCATCTTCCAAATTTGTCACAACCGATGTTCCATACACGGCCACTTCATACATTGAAAAACCAAAGGTGGTGGCTCTTTTAGTTAGATTTACCTTCACGTATCTTGCAGTTGCAGAGAGATTTTCAATTCTGTCTTCGCCTCCATTGCCCGTTGTGGTGGTGTAGATGGTATTCCAAGTGCTTTGGTCGTTTGATACTTCCACCGAATACGACTGTGCGTAAGCGGCTTCCCAATTAATCACAATGTCGGCTATTGAATAAGACGTTTTCAGGTCGATAATGGCTGATTGATTGTCAAGCGAAGCACTTGCCCAACGAGTTGTTTTGGAACCGTCTGTCAAGTTTCCGCCCACATGTGCCGAACCTGCTTCTGTGCTCGACACGATCACTGGTTTGTTCAAAGCCACGTTGGTTCCAAAAATTGGCTCTCCGTAGATTTCAAATTCGTACAAAGAATAGCCAAAAGTGCTTGCTCTTTTGGTTCCTGTCAAACGCACATATCGGGTTGTGATATTTGAAACAGCAATTTCATCTACCCCTCCATTACCAGTCGTAGTGCTGTACACTTGAGTCCAAGAAGTTCCGCTAGCAGAAGTTTCAATTTTATATGCACTTCCGTACGCAGCTTCCCAACGAAGCACGATAGTGTCAATAAGATGCGGACGACCTAAATCAATTTCTATCGTTTGCGGATCACTGTATTCACTTGCCCAACGAGTTCCTAAATCGCCATCGTTCGCATTTTTGGCTACATTGCCCAATCCTGCTTCTGTGGATGAAACCGTTACCGCTTTGTTCAAGGCCACATTTGTACCATATCTTTTCTCAGGCACAGTGAAAACCGAGCAAGTTTGGGCTGTTTTTGTTCCATTTGTTCCATTGATGACCGTATTGCCCCAAGCATTCAAACTCGTACAGGCCCAATCGTTGCACAAATCTAAAAACGCCACATACGATCCATTGCCCTTTTGCGCCCAAGCCAACCATCCAACGCCGTAGCTCTGGCATGAATTGATGATTTGTTGTTCATTGATGTCGCAAATAGAATTCCCGTTCGGGTGTTGGTATCCAAATTCCCCAACAATGATTGGTATGCCTGCTGTTTTGATCGTGTTTAAAGTGCCCAAATTATCGCCTCCCACGCCCCATTGGCAATACATGTGGAGCGAAAAAAGGATGTTTGCCTTGGAAGTGCTGTTAGCCGGGCCGCCCAAATACGTATTGTCGGCTCGTTGGATATCCTTCGCATACGTTCTGATGTGGTATGCATTGTCAATGTCTTGTCCGTAGGCCACAGCGTCCACCACGATGGTAGTAGTGATGCCAGCATCACGCATCGGTTTAATGGCGTTTATGACACCATCTCGCCATGCAGTGTTTTTTTGAGAAGCCTGCTCATACGTTCCCCACTCGTTGGCAAGGTTGATGAGAATATGCCTCTTGATGTTCACACCGTTGAAATTGGTGTTATTAAAAAACGAAGCTTTGGAAGCCCAAAACTCACCCATCGCTTTGAGTCTTGCTGGGTCTGTGTTGCCAGTCACGTCATGCAATTCCACCATCGGAATCATGTTGTTCTTGATGCAATTCACCACCGCTGTTTGCCAAGATGCATCCGTGTTAAACGTTTCCACAACAATTCGCAAACAGTTTGAATTCGAATTGGTACGCACCGCCGCTATGCTGTTGTTCACGTCGTTTATATAATAGGCCATCATCACATTCATCCCTTTCATGATGAAATTGTTTCCGTTGGCGTCAATCAAATTACCGTTGGTGTTGTTGGTTGTGAAACCTTGGGCAAACACTCCAAACGAAGCAAAGCAAGCCCACACAAAGAATACATTTCTGTAAATTTTCATCATTGTACTTTTTAAAATTTTAAACTTTAATTAATTGAAATAATTCAAATTATTGTTACAAAAGTACAATTACGCAAAGAAATGAATGGGGAATAATGTGGTTATTAAGTAGTAAAAATGTGGTTAAATTTGCTGATATAAAATCAAAACGCTGAAAATCAATATTATAATTATATGGGAGATAATTTTATTGATATTCGCTTGGCAAAACACCATAATACGCCTTAAACACTTTGCTAAAGTATTTAGGGTCGGAAAAACCAACTGCATACGCTACTTCAGAAACGTTTTTTCCACTTGTAGTCATTAGTATTGCAGCGGCCTTCATTCTTTGAATTTTTATGAGTTCAATTGGTGAAAACCCCGTAAGTTCAGATGCTTTTTTGGATAAGTTGGTACGATGCATAGAAATTTTATGACTTAACTGTTCTACACCAAAATCTTCATCACTTATATGATCATCAATTATCTGTATCAATTGTTTTACAAATTGGTTATCTGATGAGTTTTGCGATAAATTTTCTAAATATGGCTTATCGTCAAGTTTAAACTTCTTGAGTAGTTTTTCTCTATTTATGAGTATTTTGACAACCTTTAAACCTAAGATGCTAAGCTTGTATGGCTTTATTAAATAATCATCAACACCCGTTTGTAAACCCAAAATTACATTCTTTTCATCGTCTTGTGATGTAAGCATAATTATGGGTATGTGGCAAGTGCCAATATCATTTTTAATTATATTCGAAAACTCTAAACCATTCATTTCTGGCATCACCACATCAGATAATATTAAATCTGGCATTTCATTTTTGGCAATTTCCAAACCTTTTAGTCCGTTGTCTGCTTCAATAATGGTAAATACTGATTCTAGTTGTAATCTTAATGCTTTTCTTATAGAAATTTGATCTTCTACAATCAAGATTTTTTTATTTTTAAGTAGGATTGCTTCGGTCGGTTCTATCCACGTTACATTTGCATTTACATCCGATACGTCAATGTCTGTTGCTGATAGTTTTTCTAAAACTGTTGCACAAGGAAAATTTAAAACAAAACAAGTTCCTTCATTTTTATTTGAAAATATTTGCCAAGTGGCACCGTGTAGTTTTAAAAAATCTTTACAGATAAGTAGTCCTAAACCAGTACCTTTCTCACCACTTGTACCATCAGTAGTAGTTTGATTATCACTATTCAGTAAGGTATCAATTTGTTGAGAAGTCATCCCTATGCCATAGTCTTGAATTGAAATTACAAAACCATCATCAGTTACATCAGTACTAATACATATTTTTGACTTAAACTCACTAAACTTAATTGCATTGTTCAATAAATTTCTAATAATTGTTTCAAACAAATTTTTATCAATACAAACTTGTATCGGTTTTTTAATATTTAATTGAATATCAATATCTTTTTCCAGAGCTACGGAGTCATATACAGTTTTTAGATGTTTTAAATGTTCTGTTAAACTAAACCATTGTGGATTAAACTTAATATTTCCACGTTGTGTTCTTGCCCAGTGCAACAAATTTTCAAGTGTATTGTAAATAGACTGAGTTGATTTTTTAATATAGGTTATAATCTCAAATCGCTGCTGCTCTGTTTGATTTTGATAATCTTGCGTAAGCATGTCGGTCAACGCAATAATTCCGCCAAATGGAGATCGTAAGTCATGAGCAATTATTGAAAATAATTTGTCTTTTGATTCGTTAGCCAGTGCTAATTCTCGCTTTTGTTGTTCTAATATTTCACTTTTTTGAGTGATTTCTAATGTTCTTTCTTTAATTTTAAGTTCCAATATTTTATTAGCCTGACTTAAACGCTTTGTTTTAATTCTAAAATAGAGATAAACAATTACTATAAAGGCAACTAAAACAAATAATTTAAACCACCAAGTTTGCCAAAAAGGAGGTGTAATAACTAATTTGTAATTTGTTTCTAATTCTGCCGGAACACCGTTTAAAACATAACGAGTTTTAAAAGTATAATTTCCAGGAGGAACACTCGGATAGGTAACACTCTTGGTATTACTTAAGTTTTGCCAATCATTTTCAAGTCCTTCAAGTTTGTATTGAATTGATAAATTATTTGACCTCAACAAATATGACGGACTAGCTAAATCAAAAATTATGTGATTTTGCTGATACGTAAATTCAAATTGACGTAGATGATTTATATTTTGATTTAGTAATGCATGTTGTGTACCTGATAAAATGGATTGGTTAAACACTTTAATATCTACCAAAACAGGCTTTGTGTTAACAGTAATTTTTTGTATTAAGTTGGGATAAAAAACAGTAAACCCCTTACTAGACCCAAACATTGCAGTACGTTTATCTGTATTTACAAATTTAGAATTAACTATAAACTCATCGGTTAACAACCCATCTTCAACACCAAAAAACTGACTTTTATTGTGCTTCAAATCTAAATATACAAGTCCTTTATTGGTAGAGACTATAAGTGCATTTTTTTGAAAACAACTTATACTGTTAATTGATAACTTTTGTAAAAAACTAAATTGAGATAATAAAGATATTTTTTTACATGACTTATCCGTAAAATACAGACCATGAGGTGTCCCTAACCATATAATGCCTGATTCATCTTCTAACAAACAATTAAAGTGGTTGTCTTTTAAATCTGTGGTTGCTGCAGTAAAATAACTCGAAAATCTATTTTCGTTTTTGCGTTTTCTACTTATCCCATTATTAGTTGCTACCCAAATACTACTTTCTGAATCATAAAGCAAATCGTATGTCCAAGTACTTGACATATTTAAATAATTTGTAAACTCATTTGTTTGGGTATTAAAACAAGAAACTCCTTTGCCGTGAACAGATAGCCACAAATTACCGTTAGAGTCTTCTGCAATTTTGCGAACATCGTTTTTTGAAATAGATTTAGGATTGTCAGGATCATGTTGGAAACTAGTAAAAGTTCCATTCTGTGAGTTAAATAACGTCAATCCTCCTCTAAATGTACCTATCCAAATTCTTTTTTTAGAATCCTCAAAAATACTTAAGACTGCATTATTTGGTAAACTATTTTGATTGGCTGTGTTGTCATTTCTATATTTTTTTATTAATCTTAAATCAGAATTAAATATATATATTCCGTCACCATCAGTTCCTACCCAAATATCTTTATTTGAATCTTGTAAAATAGCCGAAACAATTTTAGTTTTTGAGATATCGTTTAAGTTTTTGTTCTTAAATATATTTAATTTATGATTGGTCAATATAAGTCCGTTTTTTTCTGAAGCAATCCAAAAATTATCTTCTCTATCTTTATAAATGGTAGTTAGTTTAAAAGATGCAATCTCTGACTCAGAGTTTTTGGGTGTTATAAACTCAGCAAACAAATTGTCTTTAAAATTAAAACTATAAATACCAGATTCGTCAATACAAAACCAGAGATTACCCGTTTTATCAGAATAGATGTTATTAACTACAGCTGATTGGTTATTTGTTATCTGCTTTAAATCAAACTTATTAATTGTGGCCGATTGGGGAGCATATTTATACACATCACCATTATATTTACCAACCCACAAATTACCGTAATGATCTTCTTGAACACAAGTTTGTATATTATCTGTATAAATAGAATCATTACAGTATTTTATTTGGCTTGTAATTGCATGTGATTGGTTGTTAAGTTGAAAAATATTATTGTAGCTAACTATTAGTAATTTTTTAGATTTTTTCAAAAAAATTACGTGATCTATACGGTCTAAATAATGTAAAATTTTATCAACTTTTTTATTATTTATTATAAAAATGCCATTATTAGTTGCTACCCATATTACACCCTGAGCATCTTGTGTAATTGAATTTACATAAGGTTTAAAGTTTTCTGGAAAACTAATTTTTTCAAATAATCCCGTTTTATTGTCATAAACAATAAGTGCATTATTACATCCTATCCATATATTACGTTTATCATCAGTAAATAAATTAATTATATCTGAATTGTAAAGCTCTGGTAAATTTTTTAGATTTTCAAAATTAGTAAATTCAAAACCATCATATTTAAGTAGTCCTGTATTTGTTGCTAGCCACAATAATCCCAAGCTATCTTGAGATATTTGCTTTATCTTGGTTGCGTATAGACCATTCTGAGAATTATATTGTCTAAAGTTAAACGGATTTTGTGATTTTGATATAAAACAATTGTATATCAAAACGATTAATAAACTATAACCAACTAATTTAACTTTCATTAATAAAAATCACTAATTCAGGATTAGGTATTACGAACATAGCACAAAAAGGATATTAAAAAGCTTCGAAAATTTCAAGACTGTAAGTTTATCTACCCCACTTGTGCAAGGGGGTAAATGGAGGTCTGATTCAAGTGCTATATTTTTCAAATAACAAACTACATCTGAAAATAGTTGAATACCGATTAGCCAATGAAAATAGAGACTTCTTTCTCGTGAAAGGTTACATCAGTAAGACCAAGTTTTGCGGCATTTACTTATGGGGCTACAGTTTATATAGACGACACCCGCCTAGACCGTATAGACAACCAAGCCGTGCAGATACTGAGCCTGAAAGACTACTACCCATTTGGAGCCGTAATGAAAGGCCGCAGCTACACCGCCAGCGGAGGCAAGTATAAGTATGGCTTCAATGGCATGGAGCAAGACGAAGAACTAGGCGAAGACTACACCACCCAGTACCGCCTCTACGACGCCGGCCTTGGCCGCTGGTTCTCGCCAGACCCACTCGTGTACGACGACGAAACTCCGTATAGCTTTGTAAGTAATGATCCTGTGAACATGGTAGATCCGCTGGGCCTGAAGGGTGGAGATCCTAAAGGAGGTGGAACAACAGGAGGTTCTTCAGGTGGAACTCATGAAGGAGGGCACTCTGGTGAATTTATACCTACATATGAATTAGAACCTGTTATAATCACCTACAGTAAATCATCTGGTAGTTATGTTGGATCTGCAAAACATACGAATTATCTAAATTCAAAAATATTTTCTTCTGCTAAAAAGTTTGGTAAATATGTTAGCAATTTATCTAAAAAGATACGATATCGTGTTGGCGAAAATTCTGAATTAAATGTGGACTATGATTTTAATCCAAAATCTGTTCCGAAAAAACTTTTACAAAAAGCACAAGAACAAGCTTTTTTAGATTTTTGGACTAATAGTTCACTCCAATATAATTCTGATATAATTATAGAAAATGATAGAATTTTTATTAAGTATAGACCTACAGATCATGGTATTGAATCTTTATTTTCAATTGAATATGTTGTGCCTGCAGAACTTATTGTATTGAAAGGTTTGAAATATGTTAAAATTGGTAGTATATTTAAACCAATATTTAAGTTCTCAAATAATTATTATCAAAAATTAGTAGCTTATTTTGCTAAAAGAAATACTGGTAAGGGGAAAATAACCTCTGGAAATATGGGTAAAATTATTGGTTGGGGCGAAGGTCAGACTGATGAAGCTATTCAACAAACGATTAACGTTACTAAGAATTTAACAAAATCTCAAATTAAAGGATGGGCAAAAAAAGGTCTAACAAAGTCATGGGTTCAAGATCAATTGAATAAATACTCAAGTTCGTTGATAAAAGGAAATAAGAAACTTAAAAATACTCAATTAATACATAGAAAAGAATTGATGGAAAAAATATTAGAATTATGGTAGCAGAAAGAATTGTTTTAATTATTACTCGACTAATAGATTTTTGGATAAGCCAAAAAATTCAAATAACAACTAAACAATTGGAAGAAATTAATTTAGTTGAAAGAGAACGAGAATTAATATTACCTAGTGATTTTAAAGAGTTTTATTCAAGAGTAAATGGAATGGTAAACTTTTATCCTAATGAAATTGATGAAGAAGGCTTTTTATTTTATCCAGTAGAAGCAATTGTTTCAGTTAATACTGAATTTGAAAATTGCAGCATAATAAGTAAAGATAGAATTTTCGTATTCGCAGAGTACATGCATAAAAGTTGGTGGTATGGATTTGAGTTAAAAGAACGAAACGAATATATAATTGGAATTATTTCTAACTCTTCATCTTTTAAACCAATAACTAACTCACTTTTTGAATTTATAGAATTATATATAGTAAATTCACCTAAACTTTATGATTATTCATAGTTGCTCAGCTGTTCAAGATGTTCCGCAGGGCATCTTGAACTTAGAATAATGTAGGTTCTCCGAACCGTATTTTTTGCTGTAGCTATAATTTTTGCCAATAGCTGTAAATTTCTTAGTTTTGGATTATGGCTCTAACATACCGTATTTATGACCAGCACTGTCAATATTTTATAACCTGCACTGTAAATCAGTAGATTGATGTATTTACAGGACGAGAATATGTGGATATTTTACTAGAAAGTATTAGATATTGTCAAGAAAACAAAGGCTTAAAAGTGTATGCTTGGGTGGTAATGAGCAATCACATACACATGATTGTAGGTAGTGAAGGAGAGGTGTTGAGTGAAATTATTAGAGATTTTAAGAAATTTACAGCCACAAAAATTGTAACAGCCATTGAAAATAATCAGAAAGAAAGTAGAAGAAATTGGTTGTTGTGGTTGTTGAAAAATGACAACAAGATTTCATTTTGGCAAGAAGGTTATCACGCAGAAGAAATATTTGGTGCTGATTTTTTTGATACTAAATTGAAATATATACATTTGAATCCAGTAAGAGCTGGTATTGTTTTAAAAGAAGAAGAATATTTGTATAGTAGTTGTGGTACTTATTACGGCACATCAAAAGGATTATTAGAACTTGCTGAAAGTTAAGTCATATGTATCAAATCCGGTTCGGAGAACCTCCAATATTTCGAGTTCGAGATGCCCTTCGGAACATCTCGAACATCGAATGGAGAATGGATTACAGAAAAATTTATGGAGAAATAATGGTTAATGTAATTATAAACGGGATTGTACAATACTTGAAAAGGTTCAAGAAGTGGATACTAAGTGATTATACGACATGTGAATTATCGTATAATGTTTTTATCCGTTTTTTAAACCGAATTAGTAATCATATTAGTGTGAAAAATATAAATGTAGTATATGATATTTATTCTGGCCCATTAAGCTTAGAAAACTCTGCTACAATTTTAAAAGAATTACAAAATTATAAACTACTCAATAATGAATTTAATTGGGAAGTGGTTGATTTTGTAGGAGTAAAATATGTAGTAGTAAATAAATCAAATAATTTTTTGATAATAAATACTTTTACATATTCATTTGATTCAACGATGTATTTTTTTGAAGATATTGCTTCTAAAGGTATACCAAGTTTTGCGACAAGACGTTTTGTTGAATACTCAGAAAGCTTATTTTACTGTATATCTGATCCAAGTTCAAAACCAATTTATATACCCAAATAATTCTTCTGCTGTTCCCCCCACTGGTGCAAGGTTATAAATGAAGTTCTGGTGCAAGCGTCTCGCCCCACTAGTGCAAAGTTATATATAAAAGGTCTGGTGCAAGCATATCGCATGGACCATTCTTTTTATAGCGTCTCGCTATATTTTAGCAATGTTATTATTTTAGCAGACACTTCTATGTTTATAGTCCAAGCGTAAGCATAAACTAGTGTAAAGCGTATGCAAAAATTATCTGCCCAACAATTCCTTATAAATATTCCCTACGATTTAGTAATTTTGTTAAAACAATCCAGATGTCAGAGTTTGTAGAGAAATACATCAATCCATTTACCGACTACGGTTTCAAAAAACTTTTTGGCGAAGAGCCCAACAAAGATTTGTTGCTAGATTTTTTGAACGAACTACTTCATGAAGAGCAAGGACGCATCGTTTCGCTAAACTTTCTCAAATCAGAACATCTCGGCACTACCGAGCTAGACCGCAAAGCCATCTTTGACCTCTACTGCGAAAACGAAAAAGGCGAGAAGTTTATAGTAGAACTGCAAAAATCTAAACAAAACTTTTTCAAAGACCGAACCGTTTATTATTCCACTTTCCCTATAAGAGAACAAGCCCAGAAAGCCGATTGGAACTACGAACTCAAAGCCGTTTACACCATTGCTATACTAGATTTTGTATTTGAAGCAGACCAACACGAACCGCACAAATTCAGATACGACGTCAAACTCAGTGACATAGAAACCAAAAAGGTATTTTATGACAAACTCACGTTCATTTACCTAGAAATGCCCAAATTCAACAAAACGGTAGAAGAACTAGAAACGAGATTTGATAAATGGTTGTTTGTGCTACGTAACCTGAACAAACTAGACCGCATCCCCGAAAAGCTAAAAGAGCAAATCTTTGACAAACTATTTGAAACGGCGGAGATTGCCAAATTCACACCCGAACAAATACGATCTTACGAAGACAGTTTAAAATACTACCGCGACCTCAAAAACTCCCTGGACACCGCCAAAGAAGAAGGCTATGAGCAAGGCTATGAACAAGGCAAAGCCAGCTTAAAAGTATTCTTGGAAGAAGCTAAAGCCAGAGAAGAAGAAGCCAAAGCCAGAGAAATAGAAGAACGTAGACAAAAAGATGAAGCCAAAGCAACACTAACCAACACCATTATCAACATGTACAAAATGGGGTTAAGTGCTAATGATATTGCTACGCTTACCAATAAAACGTTGCATGAGATAGAGGAAATATTGCAGAAATAGAGGTTTTTAAAAATTACAATTTATTTTAAGATTTCTCTTAAAATAAGTTTGATATATAAATTATATCAAAAGCTGAGGACTAGTTTATTCTCCTTAGTAGATATTATTTTTAAAAACGCTATAATTTGGAAATTAATAAAAATAACTTTAATAAGTACTTATTTTTATTATTAAAATACTATTTTTACGTATATATTAGAAATTTACATAATATGATTTATCATTTTACTAAAAAGTTAGCATTGGGGGCTTCATTATATGCTCTTTCAGTGTTAGCACAAGCACAAATTGTACAATCGCCACTGTTTAAGAGCGGTGCAGTACTACAACAGGGTGTAACTGTACCAGTTTGGGGTACCGCTAAAGCAGGTGATTCCATCAAAGTACAATTCAACACAAATACAGCAAAAGGAAAAGTATCTACGGATGGTTCTTGGGAGGTGCAATTGCCTTCAATGGTTGCTGGTGGGCCATACAATATGCTCATAAAAACTAACTCCGATTCAGTAAAACTAACAGATGTGTACGTAGGAGATGTTTGGATGCTTGCGGGACAATCAAACATGGAATGGAAAGTAAGTCAAGATAAAAATTCTACTTCTTTGGTTGCAGGAGCCAACAACCAACTTATTAGAGAATTTGCCATTCCTAAAGGTCTTTCAAAAGAACTTTCTAATGATTTGCCAACAGGAACTACATGGTCTGCGGCAACTTCAGCTAACGTGGGTTCGTTTTCTGCGGTTGGTTATTATTTTGCTAAAAATCTTCAGCCAAATGTGAACATACCTGTAGGTTTGCTAAAAGCTGCTTATGGAGGAGCTCGTATTGAGGCATTTATGAGTGAAGATATGTTAGGCTTTGACGAAGATTTTACTGTTTTGCAAGCAGCAAACTATTATGCGGAACGTCAACCAACAATGATTTATAATAAAATGATTAATCCTTTGTTAAAATTCCCTATCAAAGGTATTGTTTGGTATCAAGGAGAATCTAATGCTGATAATTTGGAAGATGCGAAATCTTACGGTTCATATCTTAAAAATATGATTAATTCATACAGAGAAAATTTTGGATTAGGGAATATACCTTTTGTAATTGTTCAATTGCCAAATAATGGTACTATATATGGAGAAAATGCACCTCAAACTTGGGATGCGTGGCCACAAATAAGAAAATGTCAAGATGAAGCTACAAGTTTGCCAGAAGTTTATGAAGTGGTAACTATAGATGCCGGCGATGTAGATATACACCCTACAGATAAACATTTGGTAGGGGAAAGAATTGCACTAATGGTAAGAAATGAAGTATATGGTCAAAATGTAGATGCGTATAGCCCTAGATATGCGAGTCATACAAAACTTACGGGTGGTGCGGTAGAAATTACTTTTGCAAATGTAGGTACAGGTTTAAAAACCATAGATGGTGATACGGTACGTTGGTTTTCTATAGCAGGTGCTGACGGTAAACTGGTAAGAGCAAAAGCTAAAATTACAGGAACCAACACTGTAGAGGTGTCTAGTGCTAGTGTGTCTAGCCCAGAAATAATTAGATATGCTTGGGAATATAATCCAGACAGTGTAAACTTATATAACTCTGCAAACTTGCCAGCGGCTCCGTTTTATATAAACGTGAATCCGCAAGCTTATGCTTTAAAGTCTTTTACGGCCAACAAAACATCTATTGAAAGAGGTAATGGAATATTTTTATCATGGACTACTTATGGAGCATCGGCAATTACTCTAAACGGTATGCCTGTGGAAGCAATTTCTGGTATTACAGTATATCCTACTGATACAACTGCTTATATACTTAAAACTGTAAATAAAAATGATGCTACAGACGTAGATTCTGTGGTGATTACTATAAATGTACAAAATCCGCAACCGACTATTTCGTTGTCATCTAGTAAAGGTTCGGCAATAGGACCAAACAGTGTTACGGTAATATCTGCGAATGCTGTGGCACCAGCAGGTGGTCTTGTAAAAAAAGTAACTTTTTATGTTGATAATGCAGTGGTTGCTGTAGATTCAGTTGCACCATATGAGTATAGTTTTTCAAATGCTACTACTGGTACATATAAACTTACGGGTTTAGTAGAAGACAATTTGGGGCAAACAAAATTGTCTTCTACTTTAAATATATTGGTAACTACACTTAAAGTATATACTTACGAAGCAGAAGAAGCTGAATATACAGGTGATACTGAAATATTAACACAAGCAGGAGCCAGCAAAGGTAAAATGTTAGCTGTAAAACAAACATGGACCGTGAAATTTCCTGCAGTGGTAGCACCTACCGATGGTAAATATCAAATGACTATAGGTTATGCGTTGAACTACGAAGGGCCAAAAACACAAACTATGACAGTGAATGGTGTTTCTCAAAGTGTAGTTTTTACTACTTTAGATGCGTCAAAAGTTGTACAACAAATGAATGTTGATGTTACCCTTAAAGCAGGTGCTAACGAAATTGTTTTCACTCCTAGTTGGTCTTGGCAAAGTTTTGACTTTATATCGGTAGCGGTAGATTCAAGTGCGGCAATACCTCCAACTGTAAAATTATCTACTAGTGCGTCTGCTACTATTACTCCTAACACAGGTGTTTCTCTTTCTGCTACAGCTATTGCACCAAGTGATACTGTTTCAAAAGTAGATTTTTATGCTAATAGCACTTTGGTTTCTTCTGATGCAACTGCTCCTTATGCAGCAACATGGACACCTACTACTTCTGGTACCTATACTTTAAAAGCTATTTTGTATACAAAAGATGGCCAGACCGATACTTCAAATACATATTCTGTAACTGTTACAGATATGAAAATAGTGAAGCTAGAGGCTGAAACGGCTACTTTAACAACAGCTGCTGTAGTAAGTAGTACAACTGCTAGTAATGGTAAGTATGTAGATGCTCAAGCGGCTTGGAATATCGCATTTAACAACGTGATAGTACCTACAGCTGGTTCTTATGAAATTACAGTGGGTTATATGTTGAATTACGAAGGACCTAAAAACCAAAATATGGTTGTAAATGGTGTTAGTAAAGAGGTTACTTTTACAGCTGCTAATAAAACAGATTGGACAACCACTAAATTTACTGTCACTTTAAATGCCGGTTCAAATACCATATCGTTTAACCCAAGTTGGGGTTGGATGTCTTTTGATTATATCTCTTATCTAGTACCAAACGATGGTGTAGACGTAAAAGATGTAACGTATGAAAATGCATCTATGAAATTGTTCCAGAATTATCCGAATCCATGTTCTGATAAAACTACTGTAGTTTATGAACTTACTCAATCTGGTGATGTAGAAATAGATGTGCTAGATGCCAGAGGTACACTAGTAGCTCATAAAAATTTAGGTAACGGTTCTGTTGGTATGAATGAGTATGAATTAAATATTCAGAATTTTAATGCAGGATTATATATTATGAAATTGAGCCAAAATGGTAAAGTGGTTTCAAGAACACTTTCAGTGGAATAATTTCTTATTTGATAAAACATAAAAAAGCTCGGGATTTCACTCCCGAGCTTTTTTTATGATTTTTATAGGATCTAGATAATTGTCTTGTAAAATTAAGTATTGAAGTTATTCAGCTCTTTCAATTCCTAAAATTTCTCCAGATTCTAACTTAGTTTTTAATTCTCCTATAGACACCCCTACAGGCACAGGAATATAACTTGCATCGCCTTTTGATATGATATCAGACAAACCAGAATATTTGTTGGTCTCAAATTGATTCACAAAGTAATAAACAGAATCTTTACTCACTTTGGATACTTTATAAACTGTGTACTGATTTGTTTCTGTTTTAATTTTATAAAGATCATTTACAAGTGGATGCTCAATATGTTCCAAATGTTTGGCCTCATTTTGTTTACCTACAATAGTTCCCCAAGTAATTAAGCCTGCTAAAATAGCCAAACCAGAAAACGTCCAAATTGGAGTCTTAGCTTTTGTTACAAGTTTTTCATAGTAAAAATTCAGATTGCTAGAAAATTCTTTTTTCTCTAGAGCTTTTTTACAATGTGTGCATTGTGTGATGGCTGTTTTTTTATAAGGAAACAATGGAATCCAAAAAATATGAAAGTATTTTTGGTGAATGTACATTTGTACACAGTTTTCATGACCACAACTACTACATTTTTCATTGGTTTGGTCTGCAAGAATCAAGGTGCTTTTAGTTCCGTAAACTAACATGAATTATTAATTTAAATTTATTTTAGTTTAAAGATAATAAGTGCTTTCAAATAATTATTGATTTAAGGATACTTTATTTTGTTTAGCAAAGTATTTGCAATAGGCAGTGATGGGGCAATCGGTACATTTGGGTTTGCGAGCCAAACAAACATATCTCCCATGAAGTATAAGCCAATGATGTGCCTGAGGCACGTAAATGGCAGGTATATTTTTGAGTAAATCTTTTTCTACCGCCAAAGGTGTATTAGCCGATTCTGGCACTAAGCCCATTCTTCTAGAAACACGATATACGTGTGTATCTACAGCCATAGTGGGTTTCGCAAATATTACAGAATCTATAACATTTGCAGTTTTTCTGCCAACACCTGGCAGTTTTACCAAATTGTCTACTCCAGAAGGAACCGTAGAATTAAATTGCTCCACAAGGACTTTACCTAAGCCTATCAAATGTTTAGTTTTGTTATTGGGGTAAGAAATGGAGCGAATATAAGGGAAAAGTGTATCAAAATCAGTTGCAGCTAAAGCTTCGGGTGTTGGAAAATCTCTAAAAAGGGCAGGGGTGACCATATTTACACGTTTATCGGTACATTGTGCACTAAGAACAACTGCCATAATAAGTTCAAACGGGTTACTATACTGTAATTCTGTTTCTGGATTGGGTTGATGCTCCAGAAAATAAGAAATTATACCTTGATATCGTTCTTTTTTGGTCATACAAAAATTACTTTAAGTTGCTTAAGGCAACTTTGGCTTTGGTTTCTATACTGTTTTCATATTCATGGTCAGAATAGTCGTAAATGGCTTTTTTGAAATAAGCTTTGGCGTTTATTTTGTCATATCGGTCTAGGTAAATATAGCCCAGTTGCAAACATGAATTGGGTGCGTAATACGCTTTGCTTTGAGTATTTTGTAGTTCAATAGATTTTTTATATGCTACAATGGCTCCGTTGTAGTCATTGGTACTTGCCAGCAGCCTTGCTTTTCTGTAATAATATTCTTGCTGGTGTATTCTTAACTTAAACTGATTTACGGGTATTTTATTTAAAACATCTAAGGCTTTGTCAAAATATCCTCCATCAAAATACACTCTAACTTTAGTAAGTTCTTTGTGCTGAATGTGGAGTTCGTTGGTATATTTGAGTGCGTGTTTGTCGCTTTCAAAAATAGCATTACCTTCTGTTTTTATTTGGTTAATGAGGTCTTTGTTAAAAGTGTTTGTTGTAAACCATTGCATCAGAAGTTTTCTGTAGTTTACATCTTTTTTGTAATTCTCACCTTTGTACTTTGCCAAGAAAATGTCGTACTGTTTGTTGGCGTTTACATAGTCTGTACTGTAAAAGTAGCAGTCTCCAAGTAGTTTGTTCAACACACACACATCGGCATATTCAGCTCCTGTTGGTCTACTTTCTAAAACCTTTTCAGCTTTTTCACTCATTTGATTGTGCAAAAGAGTACTTGCTAAAACTAAGTTTAAAGTAAGATTGTCGGTGTTTTGAGTATAAAATTTCTCAAGATTAGGTATGGTTTCAGCCTGTTTTTTTTGAATATATATTTTAATTAAAAATTCGTAAAGTTGGGCTTCAAATGAAAATTCATTTGGATCTTTAGCACATTGAGAAATCTCATTAAGACCCTGAGCCACTGTGCCGTTCATACCCACCACATTCGTTATCCATTTGTAACTAGAAGGTACACTGCCTATTAGTACATGCAATAAACCTAATGATTTAAGTTGAGGCTTAAAATTGGGATATTTCTTGAGGTTTTCTGTAAGGAGATTATATGCACTGCGTAAATCCCAAGCACCAGAAACTTCATTACCAAATTTTAATTTTAAAAATGCCCAATGTAATTTAGATTCAGCTATTAGAAAATTTTTGTAAGGAGAATCGTCGCTCAAATCTTGCAGTTGGTCATAATATGCACCTTGCAGATCTAGTTCTTTTTTGTAAAGTTCTAGATTATCGTTTAAGAAAATTTGTACTAAAGTGCTGTAGTTTGATAAATAGAGGGTAATACCGTTTTTAGGATAATTTTTTTGAGATTTAGCAATATACATCTCCGCATTGTTGAGACGTAAAGCCATCAGTTCTTTGTAAGCAATCTTAGCGTCTGCATCAAATATGAATTGAGAAAAACAATGAAGACAAGAAAAAAGTACGATTATGAAATAAATTTTTCTTGTCTTCATTTGTTTAAAAATTATGCTACTATAGAGCCAGCAGTTTTAGTGTCTATCGGTGATACGAAACTTAGTTTTCCGTCTTTATCTTCTGCCATCAAAATCATTCCTTGTGAAGTGATGCCTTTAATTTCTCTAGGTGCTAAGTTGGCAAGCAAACAAACTTGTCTGCCTACCACCTCTTCAGGTTTATAATATTCGGCAATACCGCTCACTACAGTGCGTTTGTCAAGACCTGTATCAACAGTAAGTTTTAATAATTTAGAAGTTTTGGGTACTTTTTCTGCTTCTAAAATGGTAGCTATACGAATATCCATTTTAGTAAAATCGTCAAAACTTACCGCAGGCTTGGCTTCTTTTATACTCATGTTTGCCAAAGCATTTTGAGCTTTACTGGCTTCCAATTTTGCAATTTGAGCAGCAATTTGAGCATCTTCAATTTTTTCAAATAAAAGTTCTGGAGTGCCCAATTGGTGGTTGTTGGTCAATAAGATATCTTTTTCTAAAGCTTCTTTTACACTAATGTTAGCCAAGTTGAGCATAGCAAACAATTTGTTTGATGAAAACGGCATAAACGGATGCATAAACGCTGCCAATTGTGCTGTAATTTCTAATGCAACACGTAACACATCACTCACAAATTGAGGATCTTCGTTTACTTTTTTCCAAGGTTCAGCATCTTGTAAAAACTTATTACCTATACGAGCAATGTTTACAAATTCGGTAAGTGCATCTCTAAATTGATAGTTTTCTATGCAGTTTTGGATGTTGAGTTTTGAGCTTCTGATGTCATTAAAAATAACCTCAAACTCAGGTCTTGAATTGTAAACAGGTGTTACACCTTGATAATATTTCTGTGTTAATTGCAAAGCACGGTTGATAAAGTTACCAACAATAGCTACTAGTTCTGAGTTATTTCTTGTTTGGAAATCCTTCCAAGTGAAGTCGTTATCTTTAGTTTCTGGTGCGTTGGCACACAAAACGTAACGTAAAATATCTTGTTTGTTAGGGAAATCAACCAAATATTCGTGCAACCAAACCGCCCAATTTCTTGAAGTGGAAATTTTGTCACCCTCCAAGTTCATAAATTCGTTGGCAGGTACGTTGTCAGGCATTATGTACGAGCCCTCAGCCTGCATCATTCCTGGGAATATGATACAGTGGAACACAATATTGTCTTTACCAATAAAATGCACCAATTTGGTATCTGGACTTTTCCAGTAATCCTCCCATGAAGAGGTTTGAGATTTGAGATTTGAGATTTGAGACGATTCTAAACTCTGAACTCTAAACTCTGAACTTCTAGACGAAGCGTCTTGATAAGGTGTTCCTGCTTGCGTAGGATATGCTCCACATAATTCTTTGGTGAAGGTGATGTAGCCAATAGGTGCGTCAAACCAAACATATAGCACTTTACCGTCAGCGTCTGGAACGGGTACTTTTACACCCCAATCTAGATCTCTGGTCATGGCTCTGGGTTGCAAACCTTGATTGAGCCAAGAAAGACACTGACCTGAAACGTTGGCTTTCCATTCTGGATGCGACTTTACAAATGCTTCTATCTGTGGCTGCATTTTGTCTAAAGGTAAATACCAGTTTTTCGTTTTTTTCATTACTGGCTTAGCTCCAGAAAGTGCAGATTTAGGATTTATTAAATCTGTAGGGTTGAGCGTAGAACCACATTTTTCGCACTGGTCGCCATAAGCGTTTTCGTTTGCACAATGCGGACACGTACCTATGATGTATCTATCAGCTAAAAATTGTTGAGCTGTTTCGTCATAGTATTGTTCTGTTTCTTCTACTACAAACTTGTTTTCGTTATACAGTTTTTTGAAAAACTCTTGCGACTCATTATGGTGGTTTTCGCCAGAGGTACGAGAATAAATATCAAAAGAAATTCCGAATTGCTCAAAACTCTCTTTGATGATTTTATAATATTTGTCTACCACACCTTGCGGAGTAGTGTTTTCTTTTTTAGCTTTTATAGTAATGGGCACACCGTGCTCGTCAGTACCGCTCACAAAGGCCACATCTCTACCCATAGAACGTAAGTAACGCACATAAATATCGGCAGGTAAATAACAGCCGGCCAAGTGACCGATATGTATGGGGCCGTTAGCGTAAATTAAAGCGGCAGTAACGGTGTATCTTTTTGGATCTTGCATGCAATCAAATAATGTAAAGTACAAAGATATTCCAATACTCTTAATTTATGAAATATAACTGAAAATAGAGTTTGTGAATCTCAAATTAATGTCTAGTTGGTGTATTAAAATATCACGGTATTAAAAAGAAAATCAAGCTCTTATTTTAGTTATATTTTAATTTTTGAATGAATATTTTACGAAACTCGTAATTTTACAATTCTTATTTAGTAAAATTACGAGATATATTGAGTAAAATATTTTAATAGAGTTTATGTGTTTGATATACAAATAGATATGAGCCTAAAAAAAATCTTTAGGCTCAGTGTTTAAGAACTCTTCCCAAGGCATTCCGCCAGTACCTATGAGGTATATTTTATCGGGTTTTATTTGTTGAGAAAAGGCTACCGTGCGGTCTGGTTTGGTGTTTTTGCCCGACTTTACTTCTATGCCAATCACTTTGTTGTTTTTGAGCATCACAAAATCCATTTCATCACTTTTCTCTCGCCAATAATACAGTTGTATTTTGTCTTTTTTTACACCTCTTATCAAATGGGCTCCCACGGCAGACTCCACGTGCCTTCCCCATGTTGAGGGAGTATATAAAGCATTTTCGAAGCTATAATTGCTATATACCGAATGATAAGCCGTATTTTGGACTTGCCACTTGGGTATAGATGCCCGCTGGCGTGCTTGATCTGGCGTGTATTTGGCCAAACCGCTGAGCATTCCGGCAGAATCTAGTAGCTCTACATAATGCGATAGCGTAGTGGTGTTGCCTGCATCTTGCATTTGCCCCATAATTTTGGTGAGCGAAAGTATTTGACCCGAATAGGCACTACCAAGCTCAAATAGTCGTTTCAAAAGCGAGGGTTTGTCTACACGGCTGAGCATCAAAATATCTTTAGAAATGGTTGTTTCTGCCATTGAGTCAATGATATAGCTTTTCCAGCGGTCTTCATCGCTGATAAAATGTGCCGCACCAGGGTAGCCGCCATACCAAACGTATTGTTCGGCAGTGTAGCCAAAGGCTTCTTTCATTTCTGGGTACGTCCAGTGGCTCATGTAAATGGTTTCAAATCTGCCACTTAACGATTCCGTAAGACCTTGTTGTAACAGCAAACGTGCAGAGCCTAACAAAATAACTTTTATGTTGAGTTGGCTAAACGTATCCGCATCCCAATTGGCTTTGATAATCTCCGCCCAGTTTTCAATTTTTTGAATTTCGTCTATAACCAGTAAGGCTTCTGAAGCTTCGCTATTTTTGAGCTGTTGCCTAATAATTTGCCATTGTTGGTCTATCCAATTAAAGTTAGAGCTAGGCACACCGTCTGCCGCAGCAAAATGATACGGCATGTTTTGTAGCGATGCCAATAACTGTCTCACCACCGTAGTTTTACCCACTTGCCTTGGCCCGAATATTACCTGTATCAAATGCCTTTTTTCGGCTACTCTATTCTTTAAAATTCCTAATTCTGATTTAATATAATTCATAATACAGAGGTTTATTGTGTAAATATAATAAATATATTGAGTAAAATTACTAGTTATATTGAGTAAAATATTTAAACATGGTTTAAAAAGCTATATTTCAGCAATATACGTGCTTGAAAAAATTTAGATTTGAGGTGTTTTTGTAAGTTTTTAAAATAAACATATTGATAGATGTACTAAACTACTGTTTGATATTAGTGTGATTGAGCTTTAAAAGTTGGTATGTTAATGAATAAAGTTTTCAACTATAAAACTTGTATATTCTATTGTAAATGGATAAATCTAATTTATATTTGATTTGTAAAAATTAACACAAGCACATGATTACCAGCATACTTCTAGACGGCGATGAATTTAAGCATTTCAAGATTTTAGATAACGACAAGAATGAAACCAAAGAACTCAAAAATCTGAGTAGAATTAATGTATTTATTGGCCCCAACAACTCAGGTAAAAGCAGGTTTTTGAGGGAGGTTTTTAAAGTTAAAAATCTTAAATACAAAAGAGATACTTTAGTGTTTGACAATAGATTCCTCCCATCAGAAATAAGACTTCATCTTGATAATCCACTTATAGACGTATTTAATCAAAATGTCATTAGTACAGAGAATGAGGTATTAAAAGAATACATAAGCGAAGATATTCAAAATTATAATAAAGATTTCAAAAGAACCTATTTGGAAAATTTAAAAGATAAACCTATTGATTTAAGGACTATATTAATTGATATTTTTAATGGAAAAATTAATTTAAAAAACAATTATTTATATATTCCAATTCTAAGAGGTTTGAGACCTATACAGCATAATTTAATAAATAATAGTGAAAATAAAATAGTCGATTTTGATGTTTATAAATTTAGAACAATCAAAGATTATTATCTAGAAATGTCAGCAAATGACAAAAGAGATTTGAAAGAACAAAACAAACAAATATATACAGGATTAGATATATATAAGTCAATTGACAAAATTAAAAAAAGCTCTAAACCTAAAAGACTACAAATAGAAAATTTTGAAAAACTACTAAGTACATACTTTTTTGAAAATAAAAAGGTAGAACTTACAGCAATAGAAGAAAGCGATGTACTCTCAATTCATGTTGAAGATTTTGATGAAAGATTTATTTATGAAGTAGGCGATGGGATTCAAGCTTTGATTACCCTTTTGTATCCTTTGTATATTAATGCAGATCAAGAAAACACTTTGGTGTTTATTGAAGAACCTGAACTCAACTTACACCCTGGCATGCAACGTATTTTTTTAGAGGTTCTAAAGAGTGATGCTTTCAAAAACTTTCAGTTTTTCTTCACCACACATTCCAATCACTTTCTGGATATGTCTTTTGAGCAAGAAAGTGATATTTCGGTGTATCGATTTAAGAAAAATTCAGAAACGGAATATGAAGTTAAAAATCTCTCAAACCCAGACCATAACTTGTTACAAGATTTAGGAGTACGTAATTCGTCTGTGTTTTTGAGCAATTGTACCATTTGGGTAGAGGGTGTAACTGATAGATTGTATTTAAAGAAGTTTTTGGAGGTTTACGAGAAACACAAAGAAGCCGAAGGCAACTCTTTTAAAAAATACCGAGAAGATTTGCATTACGCTTTTGTAGAATATGCAGGTAGCAACATCACGCATTGGGATTTTTCAGAAGATTCAGATCCTGAAAAAATAAAAGCTCTGTCTTTAAATCAAAACATTTTCTTGATTGTAGATAGCGATTGTGACGAAAAAGAAGAAAAGAAAAAAGCGGATAGACACAATAAGTTACAAGAGGTTCTAAAAGATAACCTTTATATTACAAAAGGTAAAGAGTTTGAGAATATGCTAAGTGTAACAACTCTTAACAATATATTAAAAGCGTATAAAGAAACGGGTTCTTTAAATGTACAACAAGACGAATATAAATTTAAAAATCTAGGTAAATTCATAGATGCAAATCTTGCTGATAAAAAACGAACTTATCAAAAAGATAATTCCATTAGCGATAAACTAGGTTTTTGTGAAAAAGCCCTAAAATCCATAACTTCTTATGAAGACTTATCAGAAGAAGCCAAAGATATATGTGAAAAACTCTATAATTTTATTTCAAAAAATAATTCTTAAAGTATCAGTAACTGGTACTTTTTAAAACATCTTTTGATTGTTTTTAAAAAATAATTGAGCTAAGGGTTGGTTCTATGGGTCGTCTAGTGTGTAAAAGTCCAAATGGTTGTTATATTTATTTGGACTTTTATTTAGGTTGGATTATTCTTTGATACGAGTGTATTGGTATACAATTTCGTTTTTTGAGTTGATAAAATACAAGGTTAGTTTGTTTTCTTTAATAGAAACAATGGCAAATCCAGGGACACTTTCTGCACAAAGAGTGTGCTCGTGTTTAGCAGAAGGTCTGGTTTCTGAGCCTGCACCCGATAAAAAATAATCAACAAAGCTATTTTGTGGTTTTTGGTGCTGCAGGTCATGGTCATGTCCGCAAAAATAGGCGTGTACTTTGTTGTTTTCTAGTCTTGGTTTTAAGGTGTGATGTAGCTCTTTGGTATCTCCATGTTTAGGATTTGACGAATAAATAGGGTGATGCCCAATTACGATTTTCCAATCTTCTTTGGCGGTATTAGAAGTAGTGAGTACGCTGTCTATCCACTGCCATTGTTTGGTGGTGTCTTGTTTGGCTAGGTCGGGGTATTCTTCTAGTTTTTTTCTATACTTTTTCACAAAAGGATTTGTGTCTATAAACATAAATCTAATTTTAGAGTTATCATCTGTTTCTTTTGTGAATGTGTAGTATGCAGAAGGCATGACCCAGCGTCTGCTTATTTTGGTGTAATCTATTTGAGCTTGAGTGTTGCCATGGTAATCGTGATTTCCGAGAACGGGATGCCAGTCTATTTGTAGGTCATTACCTTTGTAAACGTTTTCAAAAGAGTTGGTCCATTGGGGATCTTGCGTGCTTGCAACCCCGTATGTGTAAAAGTTATCTCCCGTACTGATGATAAATTCAGGGTCTGCTATTTTAGCACAACTTTTCATGGCATTGGCTACTTCCATTTGGTTGTATTCGCCGTTTCTACCCCAGTCGCCTATCACAAAAAATACGAATGCGTCTTTTTCTATGTTTTTAGCACTAAACAATGCTGGTTTTTTTTTCTGAGCAAAAATTAATATGTGAGAAAAGGTGATGAGTAAAAGAACTATTTTATTTAAATTAATCATAACTTTTTTTTAACTTTAATTATAAAACCTAAGTCTCATATTGTAGAGACTTAGGTAGCTGATAAACTTTGGATTAAATTGATTTGTAAGGTATTATTTGGTTCCAAAAGCTCCTATAGCAGTATCCGCTGCTGGCGAAACATACACAATACCGTTAATAGTGATACCCGTTGCAAATTGTCTTGTTACTGATGTTGTGCCTTTGCCTATTGCAGGAGAGCTTGTTTGTAAGTGAAAATCCCAAGTGGAATTAAAGGTAGAGTTAGAACTATCTGTAGAAACTGGATAATTACTAAACTGTGGATTGTTTTGTTGAGCTTCTGTACCTCTGATATCTGCTATGGTGTCTGCTACAATATCCGCCGAAGGTTGGAATTGATTAACACCCGTTTGGGTATATCCGTAGTAGTAATTGTGGTTATAAGAAGAAGCTGCATCTTCTGGTTTTTTAGCATCTCTTTTGATTCCAAATCTACAGTTAGCAATCAAGTTATTTGCTAAAATCACCTTTACAGATTTTTCTAACCAAATAGAACCACCTTTTACATCAGGTCTTCTCCAGCCAGCATTCACAATGGTGTTGTTGTAGGCTACCACATAAGCTTGTGGTGTGCGATCTCCCGTGTTTGAAAGTTTAAGGGCGTTGGTGTTGGGGCTGTAAAATAAGTTGTAAGCTACATCTGCCAAAACACCAGATTTAATGTTGATGGCATCGCCTCCAGATAATCCGGTGGTGTAAAACGTGTTATGGTCTATAATCATTTGGCCGCCCTCTAGGTAGAGTCCATCTTCTTGGAAATTGCGAACAGTATTGTTTCTGAATACAAGTTTTCCGTCTACGTTTGCAAAATATACTGCTGGTACGTTTTCTCCAGATTCGGCTTTGTAAAGTCCTGCTTTTACCGACGCAGACTCCTCTGTGGTGGTAGCACCTCCGTATTCCAAAATCGTGTTTTCTATCACCATTTCTTTGCAAGATTTACCTGCTATTATTCCTCCCCATAGTTTACCGAATGAATTTCCTGAATTTTTGCTAGAATCGGGAACAGATAGTTTTATGGGGTTTGTGTTTGTTCCTAAGCAATAGAAGTTTCCGAGTACAATAATTTCAGGTTTAGTGTTAGGGTCCATAATTATATTGGCACCTTCTTGTATGGTTAATGACTTGCCAGAATCTACTGTGATTGATTCTGAAATGTAATAGGTTTTGCCGCTAGTCCATATTCCTTCTACTTTTCCAGAAACAGTTTCTGAACTCACAGTAGGTTCAGATTTTTCTTTTTTCTTACAACTAAATAGTAAGCTAGCTACGAGTGTTGTTCCTAAAATTAATTTTGAAGTTTTCATTTGAATGATTTTTGAGAATTGTTTTTTATTTAAAGTTTGAATTTTATGCCTAACATGTATGATCTGTTGTAATAATCTTTTTTGATCAATGTTTCTTTGCTGTTGTTTTGTTCAGGGAGGCCATTGTTTTGATCGTTGTGCCCGTTTATGAACAATATAGTAGGTGTGTTTAATAAGTTATTAGCTTTAATAAATACAGTCAACTTCTTTTTAAATATTTTTTCTAAGGAAGCATCCATTTGTATAAAACCTTTTTGCCAGATATCGTTATCTAGAAATTGAGAGACTGTATTTATGCGTTTTCCTGTATATGAAGCAGCTAGTTGAGCGTCCCAGCCTTTTTTAGTGTTTTTGTATAATAGGCTAATATTGGCTACATGTGCTGATTGTCCATACAGTGGTCTTGATTGCGATACATTTATGAGCTTTAATGAACCGTTGTTATCTCTTATTCTCAAAGATTTGTCTGTTTCTATAGTAGAGTGAGTATAGGTGTAGTTAGCTTTAAACCCCATTTTCTTATAGTATTTTAGTAAGTCAAGTTCAAGGCCGTAATTGATTGCATTACCAAAGTTGCCTGGGCTGTAATAGATGTCTTGTCCTCTTTTTGCATCTGCTTGAAGCGTATATTCAATCGGATTTTTAATTTGTTTATAGAATATTCCCACATAATATTGTTCGTTAGATTTGGGTAAATATTCATATCTTATATCGTAATTGTTGGCAATTGCTCTTTTTAAGGCAGGGTTTCCTCGTTCTTGGTAATCGTCAATTGTAACAGAATAAGGTACAATTTCGAAAAATCCGGGTCTGTTTACGGCCTTGTAGTACGAAATTCGTAGTACGTGCTTTTTACTTACTATATATTTTATGTTTAGGCTTGGTAACCAATCTGTATATTTTTGAAAACCATTGGGTAAAGTTTCATTAGCCGGAAATCTTAGCTCGTAGCCTTGGTTGGTGTATTCTGCCCTTATTCCACCAATGCACTGTATTTTATCTGTGTTTAATTTGAACTGGAAATAGCCAGAATTTATGTTTTCTGTGGCGTTGTAGTTGAGCGAAGTAGCCACGCTGCCTCTAGGGTTCTGTAATTGCCATGGAATATCTGTGTAGTCTTTAAAATCTTTACCAAAAGTTTTGTTTACAGCATTGGGGTCTATTTGGAATATATAATTATTATAAAAGTTTTCCCTTATTTTTTTTCGTAATAGACCTCCTGTAGCTAATTCTATGTTTTTGTTCAATAGTTTAGTGCTGTATATTAGATTCAGGTACGCAGAATAATCTTCATCGGAGTTGTGTTCCCATCTTCGTGTACTGTTGTCTACAGTGGTCATTTGGTCGGTGTTGTTCGTTCTTTCGCCACGTAGATTTATTGTTGTGTTATCTGGGATATAGTTTGTTGCTTTGGAATACACCAGAGACCATTGGTTAATTAATTTGCCCAGTATTTTATGTTCACCTTGAAGCGTAGTGTTGTAAATTCTTTGTTGTGTAAATCTAGATCTAATGCTGTAGTTTAATTTTGCTGAACCAGTTTCTGGATTATATCCTGATGAAAAATCAATAGTTTTTACCTCTCGTACTTGTATGTTATCCAAACCTAATTTTACAGCATATAATTGAAGCTTGTGTCTAGAGTTTATTTTGAAATCGGTTTTAAGGTGGATTCCAAATCTTTTTTGTTGTTCAGAATAAAATCTCAGATTTTGAGATGTTAGGGTTACATATTTTATGGTGTCTACATTGTCGGATCCAAAAAATATACTGTTGTTGCCTCTATAGGTGTTTTGGTAACTACTGGCAAGCATAATTCCCAATCTTTTTTTAAATAACCTGTTTCCAATAGCTAAACTAGCTATGGTATTAAGAGGGAGATTACGTTCAGAATAGCTTATAGTTTTTTGGCTAAAGTCTGAAAGTTTAGCGTTGTAAGTTTTTCCATTAAGTTCATAGGGCGACAATTCTTTAATACTTTTAAAGTCAAAGCTTTTAAATTTATTTTGTAAAAATAATTCGCTAAAACCTGTGGCTAGATTGGCGTTTACATATAAATTATCAGGTGCATCTTTCATGACCATGTTTATAGCTCCGCCAATAGCATCGCCTTCTTGGTTCGGTGTTAATGATTTGCTCACTTCGAGCCTGTCTAGTAAATCGGTTGGGAATAAATCGAGTGGAAGGAAACGATACTTGTTGTCAGGACTAGGAATTTTAACGCCGTTTATAGTGGTATAATTATAGCGTTTATCCATACCTCTTAGTATAGCGTGTTGTCCGTCTCCGTTATTATTTCGCTCAATAGATACTCCAGATATTCGCTGAACCACATTAGCCACTGTTACATCTGGTGATAATTGCATGGCTCTAGAAGAGACAATGTTGTTAATAGTGTTTGAGTTTCGTTCTTTGTGCAAACTGTTCACTTCAGACTCATTATCAAGAGTTGTAGTTATTTGTACAGCTTCTAATTCTGAAGTGTTTTCTAGTGTTAAAAATATATTTTTCTCGTAGTTACATGAGTCACAAATGATTTCAAGGTTTACATCTTGATTTTTGTATCCATCATAAATTACAATTAGAGTATAAGTTCCTGTTTTTATGTTTTTAAAACTATAGTTTCCCTCAAGGTCTGTTTCGGTAGTAATATTTAATTCTTTAATAGAAACCACAGCCGAGATAAGAGTTTCTTGGCTGTGGCTGTCTTTAATGATACCATTTAGGTTGGCAGCGTTTAAAATATTAAAACTTATAATAAAAATTAAAAATCTACTTAGCATGTAATTGTAAATATTGATGCAAAATTTGCGTCATTATTTTAAGAATACAACCCAAAAGGGGGGACAAATGTGGGGACATACTATTTTTGAGTATTTTTTATGTATCAGAATATCAACATGTTAACATATTATTTCGGATTTAATAATATTTGCTTAACATGAATTGGGCTTATTTTGTAAAAAGGTAAGCAAATAATTATGAAAGTATATTTAAAATATATTTGGTTTTTTTTTCTGGCATTTACGGTTTCGTTAAATGCGAAAGATTATTCAGATAGTCTTAAACTTGGAGAAAAATACCTGAAAAATGAAAATTACCTAAAAGCTTTTAGTTTTTTCTTAAACCTTAGTAGTGAGCTAGAAGATTCGAAAATTTACACTAATGAATTAGCATACAGTTACATGTATTTAGGTATATGTTACGAATACTTTGAATACGGCGACAAATCTCAAGAGTATTTGAAAAAAGCGATTGTATTATTTGAAAATATTAATGATCTAAAAGGATTTGCTTATGCTCGTACGTATTTAGGAGATATTATTGAAGATGATGGTAAAGTAGATGAAGCTTTTAAAAGTTATAAAGAAGCTCTCAATTATTTTAGTAGTAACTTAGATGAGGCAGGGGAGGCCTTAGTATATGATAATATGGCAAGTTCTTATGAAAATGTATCAAAGTTTGATTCTGCTCTATTTGTTCTTGAAAAGGCAAAACATATTTATACAAAACAAAAAAATGCTCTAGGAATAGCACAAGTACTAAACGATTGTGGTGATGTACTTCGAAAGTGGAACAAACCAAGGGAATCTCTCAAGTATTATCAAGAAGCGTATAGTCTATCAATGAAAATTAATAGTGAGGAAGAGCAACGTAGTAATTTGAGAGATATAGCCAAAACATACGCCATGATGGGTAATTTTAAAGATGCATATATTTCTTTTGAAAAATTTTATGAGGTCAACTGGAAATTAAAGTTTGATAAAAAAATTGACGATATAACCCAAATGCATGTAAGCCAGATGCAACTTCGTAAAAATCATGAAATAGAATTACTCAGAGAAAAACAACATGTAGAGCAAGTAATTTATATCGGTATAGTATTCGCGTCTGTTTTAATAGTAGTGTTTGGAATAGTGCTTTTTGTGTTTTGGCAAGTAAAACGAAAAAAAGAGATCGAACTAGAAAACGTTCAAAAAAACCTTCTTATTTCAGAACTGAAGTCTTCTGAACTTGAACGACAAAATCTTGAAAAAGAATTGATAGAAAAAAAACAAGGATTGAGCGATTTTACTAAAATTCTAATTGAAAGAAACGAACATGTAGAACAATTAAAAAGAAAACTCTCAGAAACTCTAGACAAGCAAGAAGTACAAAAATCTATTAGAAACAAAATGATCGAAGAGCTCGCAGATACAACAATACTTACCGATGAAGATTGGAAATTGTTTAAAAAGAAATTTGATGATGTATACCCTGATTTTTTTATTTCTTTAAAAAATAAATACCCAGAACTAACCATGGGAGATCAACGAATGATTGCTGTAATAAAACTCAATCTCTCTCAGAAAGACATGGCTTCTATGTTTGGAGTTTCAGAAGATAGTGTTAAAAAAGCTAAACAAAGGCTAAGAATCAAGGTGTCTACTGATGATTCTTTTAAATTAAAAGATTGGATAGAATCACTGTGAGGTATGAAATTTAATAATTTTTAATATTGAGATGTACATTAGCGATTTCAAGAAGTAGTTTAATTTTAATAGTTTTTACTACTAATACTAATATTTCCTTGATTTTTATACCTTTTCTCAATAAAAAATGCTAACTTGCCAAACTTACTTAGTTTGTTAAGCATTAAAAATGTAACAATCTTCATTTAGACTCGTAAACAATGATTCATTCAAATTGTTGTATTGAGTTTTTTTAAATACGCAACTAATTGCAAGTCAGTACATAGCGTAAGTTTTGTTTTGATTATTTAGTAGTCGACCGGAGGTGGCGTATTTTAATATTAAGGTATTTCTTGTTAGATATTTCTCGCTATTCTTAAATTATCGAGTTTTGTTGAAGCTTTAGGTATCCATTCGGAATCATATTTATTAACTCTAAAACAAGACAAACATGGCGGATACTTTTTCGAAAAAAGAGAGAGAAAAAAAGAAAGAAAAGAAAAAACAAGACAAGTTGCATAAGCGTGAAGAACGCAAGACAAACAACGATAAGGGAAAATCTCTAGATGACATGATGGCGTATCTAGACGAAGACGGAAACATTACCAGTGTGCCTCCAAGTGCTCAGCCAAAGCCAAAACCAAAGCCAAAAGTTGAAAATTTTGACGAAGATCTAGACGAATCAGAACGTACTGGCGTGCTTACCGTATTTTTCCAAGATAAAGGATATGGTTTTATTGTAGACGAGCAAAGCAAAGAAAGTATATTTGTACACATGAATAGTTTTACAGAAGCTATCGTTCTTAAAGACAAAGTTACTTTCCGTAAAGAAAGAAATCCTAAAGGCATAAGTGCTGTGGATGTTAAAAAAGCGAAATAATTTATTCTTAAGTTATACACTGAAAGGCGGTTTTGATAAAAATTGCCTTTTTTTGTGCCTTTTTCTGTAGTTTTTCCTGATTTTTAAGCCTTTTCTTGCTTTGTTTATTCTAAATCTTCTAAAAAATTATATTTTTAATACTTTTAAGCGTTTTTCTCTTTGTGTTTATATTATTTGGGTCGATATTAACAAGTAATAATAAACCGAATTAGAAATTTGATAAAATTACTTTTAAATACCTTTGATGCAATAAATTAGGTCTTGAATCTTGTTTCTAACAACTTACAAGTCTATATAAATGTTCATTATAGCTAATTTTTTTGATATGAATAGTAATACAGAATTTTTAGAAAGTAGTGTGTTAGAAATGTAATGCTCAAAAATAACTTATTTTTAATACTTCAGATTTCAAATATCTAACCTATCTTTGAATATATGAAAAAGTTGTTTTTGCTAGACGCTATGGCTCTTATTTACAGAGCACACTTTGCATTGAGTAAATCGCCGAGGGTGAGTTCTAAAGGATTGAATACCAGTGCTTCATTTGGGTTTACCAATACTCTTTTAGAAGTTTTGCAGAAAGAAAAACCTACGCACATAGCTGTGGGTTTTGATTTGCCAGGACCTACGTTTCGTCATGAACAGTTTACTGAATACAAAGCCCACAGACAAGAACAACCAGAAGATATTACCATAAACATTCCTTACATACGAAGAATCATTGAAGGTTTCGGGATTCCTATCTTAGAAAAACCAGGTTACGAAGCCGACGATATCATTGGTACTGTGGCTACTGAAGCAGGGAAAAGGGGGTTCAATGCCTACATGATGACTTCTGATAAAGATTACGGACAGCTCGTAAATGAAAATGTTTTTATATACAAACCTGCATTTATGGGCAACGCCGCTGAGGTGCTGGATGCCGAAAAAGTGAAATTGAAATTTGGGATTTCTTCAGTGGATCAGGTGCGTGATATACTCGGGCTCATGGGCGATGCGGTTGATAACATTCCGGGGATTCCGGGTATTGGAGAAAAAACAGCTCAGAAGCTCATTGCAGAGTTTGGAAGTGTAGAAAATTTAATTGCAAACGTTGATAAATTAAAAGGTAAGCAGCAAGAAAATGTACAAAACTTTGCTCAGCAAGGAATTATGAGTAAAGAATTGGCCACAATAATTACCAATGTGCCTGTTGAATTTAACGAAGAAGCTCTTTTGTATTCTGGTCCTATAAGAGAAAAACTTGAGCCGCTTTTTGAAGAACTAGAATTTAGGACACTTAAGAAAAGAGTTTTTGGCGATGACACTTCTCCTAGTGGAGAAAATGCTACTTCAACTCAAAAATCTAGTTCTCAAAGCTCTAAGTCTAAAGCAAAAGACACCAACCAAATGGATATGTTTGGTGCGGTAACAGTTTCTCAATCTGCTGATATAGCTTCTGTTGAAGAATCCACAGACTCATCAGTTCATTCTGAATTAGAAAATATTCATACACGTAAACACAGATACAAAGCTGTAGTTACCGTGGAACAATGTAAAAACTTAGCAGGTTTTTTAAGTCTACAAACAGAGTTTTGTTTTGATACAGAAACAGATAATTTGGATGCCTTACAGGCGAATCTTGTAGGTTTTTCGTTTTCGTATATTGCTCAAGAGGCTTTTTATGTTCCCGTACCTGAAAATAAAGAACAAGCACAGGTTATTGTGGATATTTTCAAGCCCGTTTTAGAAAATAAACAAATCAGAAAAATAGGTCAAAATATTAAATATGATATTTTGGTTTTGCAAAATTATGGTGTTACTGTGCAAGGTGAACTCTTTGATACCATGTTGGCACACTATTTAATAGACCCTGATACTCGCCATAATATGGATGTGTTAGCCGAAAATTATTTGGGATACAGTACCATTCATATAGACGAGCTTATAGGTAAAAAAGGTAAAAATCAAGGTACAATGCGCGATGTGGAATTGTCGCTTATTACAGATTATGCCGCAGAAGATGCCGATGTTACGTTTCAGTTGAAACAGATATTTGCACCTAAGATTCATGAACTAGAGCTGGGGAAACTTTTATTAGAGGTAGAAACACCTCTGGTTCCTGTGTTGGCAGACATGGAAAGAGAAGGGGTTAAAATAGATACGGGAGCTCTAGGTGAAATTTCGGGTATTTTACAAAAAGATATTACGGAACTTGAACAAGCTATTTATCAGGCTGCTGGAGAGAGTTTTAATATTGCATCGCCCAAGCAACTTGGAGAAATTTTGTTTGAAAAATTAAAACTCGACCCTAAAGCAAAAAAAACTAAAACGGGACAATACGCTACGGGAGAAGAAATTTTATCAAAATTGGCGTATGAGCACCCTATTGCAGCTCAAATTCTTGATATAAGAGAATTACAAAAATTAAAGTCGACCTATGTAGATGCGTTGCCTATGATGGTAAATGCACAAACGGGCAGAGTGCATACGTCTTACAATCAGGCGGTTGCCGCTACGGGCAGATTAAGTTCTACCAATCCTAACTTACAAAATATTCCTATCAGAACCGACAGAGGGAAAGAAATAAGAAAAGCATTTGTGCCTAGAAATGAAGAATTTACAATTTTTAGTGCAGATTATTCTCAGATAGAACTCAGAATTATGGCGGAGTTTAGTCAGGATGTTTCCATGCTCAATGCTTTTAAAAACGGCATTGATATTCATACCAACACGGCCAGTAAGGTGTTTAAGGTGGGAATAGATGAAGTGAATTCTGAAATGCGTAGAAAAGCTAAAATGGTGAATTTTGGTATTATTTATGGCATTTCAGCATTTGGTCTTTCGCAGCGATTAGACATACCAAGAAAAGAGGCTGCTGAAATTATTGAAGCCTACTTTGCTGAGTTCCCGACTATAAAATCTTATATGGATGCGTCTATTAATCAGGGAAGAGAGCACGGATATGTGAGCACTATTTTGGGGAGAAGAAGATATTTGCGAGATATTAATTCTGCGAACCAAACCCTACGTGGATTCGCAGAAAGAAACGCCATCAATGCACCCATTCAAGGTTCGGCGGCCGACATGATAAAAGTGGCCATGATCAATATTCATCATAAAATGAAAGCTGAAAATTTAAAGTCAAAAATGATTTTGCAGGTGCATGATGAATTGGTCTTTGATGCTCACAAAGATGAGCTGGAAATTCTGAAACCTATGGTTGATGAGCTTATGAAAACGGCAATTCCTATGCAAGTTCCTATGGAAATAGGTCTAGGCACAGGTGTAAACTGGTTGGAGGCACATTAATTGGAAAATACCTATAAGGTTTTTAGAAACCTTATAGGTATTGTAAGAATCCGCAAACGTAAGAGTTTGCACTTACGTTTAACCCAAATTACGCAATAGGAAAAATCTTTGGTTTTTCTCTTATTAAAACCCTCTCCGCTTGGAGAGGGTCAATAGGTTAGTTATGAAAAAAAATAGCTAATACGTAATTTGGGATTAATCTAATAGTTTAGTAGATTAATTTTTATTTTAATAACTCATATGCATAAAATTTTTCAAATAAGTATAATAATATTTCTATTCCAATTAAATGCTCAAATTGTTAAGTTCAATTATTTTAAACATCATATTAATAGGAATTATATTTCAAATATAATATATAGTAATAACTGTGCTAAAATGGATAGTACTACAATAAGTAAATATTTTAAAGATAATAATTTTAGAAGTACTAATATAAAACAAGATAGCTTAAATAATGATAATAAGATTATCACAAAATATATTAAAAAATATTTTTTTAAGTATGATTTTGATTCATATTCCGATACAATAAATTATGAATTGATTTTTAACTTTAAAAAAGAAACCAACTTGATAGAAATGCATATGCCTCAATTTAATTCTAGCAAATATGGTAAAAAATTTTTAGATTTTTTGAATTCATCAAGTCAAGAACTCAAAGACTCTATTTCAAAAGCTTTATATGTTAACGTTTGTAAAGAAAATGAATTTATTAATTTTTTTGAAAATAATTGTCTGTATAAATTAAATGAAATAGATATAATCAAATATTATTCTTTTCATTCAAGATTTCCTAAGGGGAAACTAAAAAAAGAGTTTGATAAAGAAGTTTTTTTCTCTCAAAACGAGAAAAATTGGAAAAAAGTGTTTCAAATAAAGGAAGATTCGGATATTTTGAATAGTAATTTAGATAGTTTAAAACAGAGATTACTGCCTATTATTAATGCTAGAGAAAGTGGAAGTAGTGCGTTTTGTGGATTTAGACCACATCATTTCTTGAGGATATATGACCAAAATAAGTATTTAATAGGAGAAATGGATATTTGTTTTGAATGTGGTGATTTGGAATTTTTTTCATTTCAATTTAATATGAAATGTATGGATTTTAAAAATTGTGTTCCTCGTTTGGGTAATACTAATTATTTTTCTGATAAAATTTTAGTAAGTCTAATGAAAAAAGCAGGCATAAAAAATTTCGGAAACATAAATGAATATTAATTTTTATTTGTTTAAAATTTATGAAAATTAAATTTTAAACAGGTGTAAACTGGTTGGAGGCACATTAAGGGGTAAATACCTATAAGGTTTTTAGAAACCTTATAGGTATTGTAAGAATCCGCAAATGTAAGAGTTCGCACTTATGTTTAATTGTCATCAGTGAAGAAATTAATGCCAATGACTTGTTGAACAGCTGATACTGCATGTGGCTAAAAAATTAAAATTTAATTAAAATAAACCAATCATGACAACCTCAATCATTATTACATTGACACTTTTGCTGATTGTGGCTTATGTTTTTGATTTATCAGCTTCAAAAACAAAAATTCCTTCAGTCATTCTATTGCTGTCCGTAGGGATGGGCTTGAGTAAGTTGTCTAACTATTTTACTATTCAAATTCCTGATTTGAATAGTGTTCTTCCTGTTTTAGGGACAATTGGGTTAATCCTGATTGTTTTTGAAGGCTCGTTAGAATTAGATGTAGATAAAACCAAAATACCGATCATTACCAAAACTATATTGTTTTCTGTTTTATCTATCTTGTGTATAAGCTTGGTTCTTGCGTATGTTTTAAGTTATTATTTTAATGAAAATTATGTAAAATCATTGGTGAATGCCTTGCCTTTAGCTATTATAAGTAGTGCTATTGCTATACCGTCTGTGTCTAATTTAAGTGCAAAAGTGAAAGAGTTTGTGACCTATGAAAGCAGTTTGTCTGATATTTTTGGGGTTCTTATTTTTAATTTTTTTACAATAAATCAGGTGATAAATTTTGAGGCTTTTATAACATTTGGTTTAGATATTTTTATAATAATAGTTATCACTGTTATTATTTCACTGTTTTTAACTTATTTGCTGAGTAAAATTAAACATCATGTTAAGTTTTTACCCATTTTGTTAATGCTTATTTTTATATACAATGTGGCTAAAATTTGGCATTTACCTAGTTTGATAATCATATTACTATATGGAATTTTTCTAGGAAATATAAATAAAATAAGCTTTTTAGGTCGATTTATAAATTCTGAAATTTTACATACAGAGATTGTAAAATTAAGAGAACTTAATACTGAATTCGCTTTTTTAATTAGAGCCTTATTCTTTTTGCTTTTTGGATTCCTTATCAATTTTAATGAGTTGATTTCTATAGAGGCATTAGTTTGGGCATTAGGAATTTGTTCGCTTATTTATTTGTCTAGATTTTTGTTGTTGAAAATGTTTAAATTAGAGTTAAAGCCATTTTTGTTCATAGCTCCTAGAGGTTTAATAACCATTTTATTGTTATTGAGTATTCCTAATGAGTTGAAAATTGTAGATTTTACCAAATCTATATTTATACAAGTAATAGTATTGAGTGCTGTTATGATGATGTTTGGAATGATTTTTAGTAAAAATAAAGTGTCTCAAGTAGGGGAATAGCTTTTTTCATTTCGAAATAAACCTAAATTACGCAATAGGAAAAATCTTTGATTTTTCTCCTATTAAACCCTCTCAGCTTGGAGAGGGTCAAAGGGTGAGGTATAAAAAGAAGAGCTAATGCGTAATTTGTAATAAATAAAAAAAACCAGCTTATAGTACAAGCTGGTTTTTTGTTTTAACAAAATAGTATAATTATTATTGTTCGGCTTTTAAGATTTTGTAAACCGAGGTTTTAAGTCCGTCGTTAATTTTAACTAAGTACATTCCATTTTTAAGTGTACTTAGGTCTATAATCTGGGATTGATTATTCCATTTGAAACTTGTAATTTCAGTACCATCAAGAGCTAAAATACTCACACTGTTTTCAGACATTTTTCCAGATCTTGTAAAGGTTAATTGATTAAGAACCGGATTGGGAGTGAGTGCATATTCTGTATTGTTTTCAATTACTTCGTCGTTGATACCAACCGCCAATTTAAAGTCAGTATTATATAAGTTTACAGGTTTGTATCCTTTTTTGATAGCTTCTAACACAAGTAAACTATATGCAAGAGGAGCGTTCCAGTTGATGGCAATTTCGTTGGTAGAATAACTACATTGAGCATCAAGATAAGATTTGGCAACACCACCAGTAGGGTAAGCAGTAGAACCACAATCTGATTGAGCATCCATAGTTGGGCCACCCGCCAACAAGCCAGGAATTGGGTCTGCTACACCATCTGCTGTAGATATTCTGTGATGAATATTTTTAGGAGAAACTACACCTTCACCAGTGATAAAGTTGTACCCAACTGCATTTTTTCCTAAAACGTAATCCAAATTGTTTATAGCTGCGTCTAAATATGTGCTATCTAGAGTTAGATTGTATGCGTTCAAAAGTATAAATGCATGTGTAGAAATCATACCATTGCTACCCCACCAGTATTCAGTATCTCCTAAAGAAATTTTTGCAGGACTACTAGAAATTTTTGTTTTATAAGTTTTTGCAAGATTTATGATTGAATTTTTTAACTTGCTAGTATCTGCAATAGTTGTTAAACCTTGTCTAGAGTTGGCAAGACTCACACAACCAAGTGCCTGAACATTTTGCCAGCCAGGAATAGATACAGTAGAAGGTAATGTTCCTGAGATGGTATAAAATGAATCTATCTTAGTGGTTAGGTATAATTCTTGGCCCGCCCATAAAAATTCATCTGTAAAATTACTGTCTCCATAACCACCCGTTGAGATTGCAGGGCTGGTAAGTGCTGCTTGGTTGTATGCTATATTTTTGTTTTTACGTGCCCAGTTCCAAGCAGCAAGAGCTTGATTCAAATATTTTTCTGAGGTGCCCTCAGGGAATTTATCACTATGGATATTTGTGATACGTGCTGCTTGTGCCATAAGTGCAGCAAAATCTAACGCAGAAGCAGTAGTTTTACTTACAACATATCTGGCTTGAGTAACCTGATTTGGCATAATGTCTCCGTCAAAATTTGGTGATGTAAGTTTGAAATATACACCACCGTCATACGGATCTTGCATACTGCTCACCCATTGGATATTCCAGTACCATTCGTCCAAAATATCTGGTAGATTGTTTGAAGATTCAGGAATGTTCAAATGGAGTGTGTCAAAAAACGTACTGTATTGCTCATACATGGCACCAATCATGTATGTACTAAATCCAGAGTTGATGATATATTTGTTATAATCACCAGCATCTATCCAGCCTTTAGGACATTTTATTTTAGTGCCTGTAGGTCTTGTGGGCGAAGCCGCAGAGTTGTGAACCAGTACTACTGTATCTGGCAAACCTGTTTTTCTTGGCCATTTGTCGGCCCATGGGGCATCTATAGATGTAGAAGCTCTTTGGTAATAAAAGCCTTTCATGGCGGCTTTTCCAGTTTTTAAAAATCTCTCCTCTGATATTTTAATTTGTTTTTTGTTACTCCTGGGCAGTCGAATATGTAATCTCCAGCAATATTGAAGCTAGAGAAATTAGCAGATTTTACATTATCTCCACTTGCGTTCCAAGTAGAAGAACTAGACAACGTGCCTCTATATAATGTGTCTGATGCACTCAAATTGGTAATGTAAAAATTAGAAGCAGAATTTTTATTAAGAACTAATATGGTTTTAGGTCCATTGGTGTAATATCCAGTTTGGTTATATGCTACACCTGCGTCTGGCATGGGTACATCTGTGGAGTCGCCCATTTTGAAATTATCAAACGTTACTTTGCCGGTAAAGTAACTTGTAGCGTTTGGGTCAAAAAATATCATAACTTTTGATATTTTTGATGAATTAACTGTAGAAGTTGTTGGCCAAGACTGGTTGAATTTTCCTAAATAACTATAGGTGAATTTCTTTAGTGAATTGCCTAATTCTATAGTTTGTGCTACTGGGTTTGCATTGGTGCTTTTGCCTAAGGAGTCAATCAAATCTATTCTAACATTTACAACAACAGAGGTTTTTGCAATAAATTGAATATAAGGCTTATTACTCATGTCTATTGGTTTTGCAAATTCTAGGGTAAAAGCATTGTAATTGCTTGGTCCTCCTGCAGCAGTTGCATTTACTTCTAAAACGCCACTGTTAACAGCTAAAGAATAAATGCTGTTTGCTTTCCAATTGGTGCTTAATCCACTTTGGAAATTGTCTACAAAGTAACTCTGGTTCTGGCTAAATAGCATGCTAAACATTAGCATACATACATAATGAAACAATCGGTTTGTATAGAAGCTCATAAGATTAAATTTATTTGAATACAAATTTCGATAAATAATTTGTAACTTACTAATATACTGAGTTTTGATGTGTTTTTTATGAACAATAATAACCCGTTTATTTCGTTCAAAATGTGCCTAAATTGTTGATTTTCAATCTAAAAAATTATTTTAAAATATATTAGAAATGAACAATAAAAACATTGATAAGTGCAATATGTGCAAAGCTTTTTTGTAGTACATTTGAGAAAGAGATAATGCTTATGATTTTTAATAATTTAAAATTAGCCTTTGGTTTTGTACTAGCGATAGTGGTAATGTATTTGTTTTTCAAATTTACATCACTTGAATTGTTTACTAAAAAAGATACCTACCAGGAATTGACTGTAGTAGAAAGAGTGCAGCATTTGGGTAAGTTGGAGTTGTGTAAGTATTACATAAAAGATGTAATTGAATATAAACAAGAGATTGATATGTTGCCAGATCCAAGTGTTTTGTTAGTAATCAGTGGCGAGGCTGTTGGTTGTGTAGATTTAGAAAAAATTACTAAAAACAACTTAGTAGAAAATGATTCAACTATAGTTCTTACTTTGCCCAAAGCTGAAATTTGTGTCTGGAAAATCAATCATAAAGAATCTAAAGTGTACAATACCAGATTTGGGTACTTTCAAGAAGCGGATTTGGTAGATAAAGCCTATAAAAAAGCAGAAAGTACTATTTATAACACAGCCTTAAAACAAGGAATAGAACAAGAAACTAGAGCAAGAGCAAAAGTTTTTTTGAAATCATTTTTACAAGCTTTTACTAAAAAGAATATTGTGATTAAATAAAAATTGGATAGACAATATCTATCCAATTTTTGAAAGTAAACATTCTATTATAATATATTTTACACTCTAATGATAAAAAGTATGTTATTTGGATACAAAATCAGGATACGCTTCCATTCCATGTTCTGCGTAGTCTAATCCGTATATTTCTTCTTCTTTATCTACCCTTAAACCAATGGTATATTTAAGAATTGTGAAAATGAGTATGGCACTTCCAAATGCGGTGATTCCACAACAAGCTATGCCAAAAGCTTGATGCAAAAATTGATCGCTTGAAGCAGATTTTCCTAATAAACCAACCGCTAAAGTTCCCCAAATTCCACAAACCAAATGCACAGAAATTGCTCCAACAGGGTCGTCTATTTTTATTCTGTCAAACAATAATACCGAGAATACTACTAAAACACCTGCCACACTACCTATCAACAAAGATTCTGGAAGACACATGACATCTGCTCCCGCAGTTATACCGACTAATCCGGCCAAAATACCATTTAATGACATACTCAAGTCATATCTTTTGCCAATAAATTTGATGGTATATGTTGCTGCTAAGCCGCCCATACAGGCAGACAAAGTTGTGTTGGCTATAACAGAAGATAATAATTCTGGATTTACTGATAATACGGAGCCACCATTGAAACCGAACCAGCCCAGCCACAGCATAAAAACACCTATAACTGCCGAAGTCATGCTGTGTCCTTGTATAGGAATTATTCTGCCTTTTTCATAACGACCATATCTTGGGCCGAGTATGATAACTCCAGCCAAGGCAGCCCAGCCACCTACTGAATGTACTAGTGTAGAACCTGCAAAATCTCTAAATCCTATTCTGTACAACCAGCCTTCGCCCCATTCCCAACTGGCAATTATTGGGTATACAAACGTTACAAATAGAGCTGAAAAAATCATAAATGCATTTAATTTAATTCTTTCTGCAACAGCACCAGATACTATAGTAGCACATGTTGCGGCGAACATGGCCTGAAATAAAAACTTCGTTATTAAATTTAGACTTGAAGTAGGATTGAGTTCTACGCCAAATCCATTGAAACCTACAATAGCTAGTGATTCTTCTGAATAGTGCGGAAACATGAGCCCCATACCCACAGCGTAATACCCAATAATACCCACAAGTGGAATAAATGTGTTTTTGAATAAAATGTTGATGGTGTTTTTAGAACGCGTGAGACCAGATTCTAAGGTGGCAAAGCCCAAATGCATTATAAATACTAATGCCGTGGCTATGATTATCCATAAATTATCCAATGCAAAACTATTTTCTTTAACAGCTTTAAAGAGGTCTGCTTGGTTTGTGAGTAAAATATGGTTAGATGTTTTGAGTGAATCTATTACACTTTTTTGGTTTTCAATTATCTGCATCCATTCTGGCTTTGCAGATACTATTAAACTGTCTGTCATAAATTTTTAAACTATACTTATTCTTACCCCGCTATCTACTGGTGAAATGTAAATTTTACCATCGCCAGCTTCACCAGTGCTGGCTGCTTTTTTTATACAATACACAACTTCTTCGGTGTCAATTTCTGGCACTATCACCTCAACTACTCTACGGGGTATGGCCGCTACCGTGTCTATGATAGATGCACCTCTATAGGAACCCTTTTTTTCATTTTGAAATGATACTCCTTTGACTTCATAATAAATAAAATACTCCACACCTATATCATGCAACGCGTCTCGCACATCGTCAAACTTAGAGGCTCTTATGATTGCTTGAATTTTTTTCATACGACAATTGCAATATTTTAATATTTAAAAATTAAAAATAAGTAGTGGTTTGATTGCAAATAATGATTTTGTGCAAATCATTTACGCAAATGTATGTATTAAAAATTATAATAAAATATGAAAAATTACTCATATATGAGTAAAAATACTTATTTTATTTGGTGTTAAAGAATAAAATTGTTTTTTAAGTATTAAAATGTTTAAATTTGCTTTATAGAAAATAAATATTACTAATCTGAGAAATATTAAACATCATACGATTATTGTTACAGTGCATGATAGGCAACTTGCTGATAAAATACAGGCAGCAGTAACGTTATTGTATAAGAAAAACATGGAGGCAAAAGATGGTTTTAAGCTCATCAGCCCTGTGGTAGAAAGTCTTATAAATCATTATTACACATTTTTTATAGCACCTGACGGAAGCAAAGAAGGCTACGACTTGTCTGATGATTCTGATGTAATTAGAAAAAAAACTATTGATTTACTGCAAGAACTTAAAGATACTAACGGAGAACATGCTGTTAATTTTGTAGAAATAAGTTACGGAGACGATGATAATAATGCAGTTATTTTAAACAAAGGCTAGTCTGTTGAGTTGTGATTACGATTCACAATTTTTATTTTTGAAGAATGAATACTTCCTCTAAAATTTTTCATTCTGTAGCCGAATTGTTACCACTTCTAAATTCATGGAAAACTGAAGGACAAAAAATAGTGTTTACAAACGGCTGTTTTGATCTGGTACATTTAGGACATGTAGATTATTTAGAAAAATCTAGAAATTTGGGAGATAAACTTGTGTTAGGTCTCAATACGGATGCATCTGTAAATGACAACAAAGGCACCGAAAGACCTATAGTAGATGAGGTATCTCGTGCTAGAGTGATGGCTTCTATGCAGTTTGTAGATGCCGTGATCTTATTTAATGAAAAAACTCCTTATGAATTAATCTGCCAAATTGTCCCAGATGTATTGGTTAAAGGCAACGATTACAGTATAGAGAACATTGTTGGTGCAGATTTTGTTATCAGTAAGGGAGGAGAGGTAAAAACCATAGAACTAGTAAAAGGGTATTCAACCACTTCTATTGTAAATAAAATTAAATCTTTTAAATAAAATAAGTATGATTTTCTTAATTAGTTTAGTTTTTATGGGTATTAGTATGCTCGTAAGCTGGAGGTTAAAAAACAAATTTGAGAAATATTCTCAGGTTTCTATCATGTCTGGGATGTCTGGAAAAGAAATAGCAGAAAAAATGCTTCACGATCACAGAATATATGATGTTACGGTGTATTCTGTACAAGGGCAACTTACAGACCACTACAACCCTGTAAATAAAACGGTAAACTTAAGCCATGATGTGTTTTATGGTAGAAATGCAGCAGCAGCAGCAGTGGCAGCACATGAAGTGGGGCACGCTGTGCAGCATGCCACGGCCTATAGTATGCTCCAGTTTAGGTCTAAAATGGTACCCGTGGTTAATGTGAGTTCTACTATTTTGAACTATGTCAATATGGCATTGATGTTTGGTGCGGGGTATTTGATGTACAACAAAGGAACAGGTGGAGATATGTTTTTGATGATTTTAATTGCATTAAACGCAGTAGTAACTTTGTTTGCATTGGTAACGTTGCCAGTGGAGTTTGACGCGAGCAACAGAGCTTTGAAATGGATAGAAAACACAAGAGTTGCAAGTTCGCAAGAATTGGCATTAAGTAAAGATGCTTTGAAATGGGCCGCACTTACGTATGTAGTATCAGCACTTGGAGCTGTAGCTAACTTGGCATATTACATTATGATATTCATGGGTCGTAGAAACGATGATTAATCATAAACAGCATCAAACAAAAAGCCTGAGTTTGTTTTTGAACTCAGGCTTTTTGTTTTTATTTGGCACAATCTATAAGCTTTTCTAAAAGTATTTTAGATTGGTCTTTGTTTCTTGGGTCTGTAAATTCTTTATAAATGGCAGCACATTCGTCTTTGTTTTTGATAAAGTATTTGTAATATACATCTTTGGGTAAAAACACTCCAGAAGCTAACACAACCAAGAGAAATAATGCTCTGCTATAGAAAAACTCAGGCTTTAGGCTACTTTCTATGGGAGATTTGTCTGTAAAAATAAATAAGGTAGTTATAGACAACAAGCCTAATCCTGCAATAGAAAATATTTGCCCGACTGGCCAATTCATTATTTTAAACAGGATAGCCACGCTGCCAATACTAGCACCTAAGTTGTTAAGAAACCACAATATTTTGTTCTGAAAATAAGTGGCGTACTGAAAACTAAGTATAGCTAAACTACCCATTGGAATTATAACAACAGGAACTATTGAAAATGAAATATGTGGTTTAACAAGTAAAGCACACATACTCACTACTAATGAAATAGGAAGTAGTTTTTCTATTAAAGGTTTAATTTTTTCTTCAAAGTCCATAATTATTTACTTCTTGTCCAAGTACTTGTTCTGCCTAACCACGATACGCCAATGTATCCGCGTAAATCTAGTACATCTTTACTAGACATGGTATATTGTGCAGAATAGGTTTTACCACCGTTGGCGTCGTATATGCTTCCGTTTTCCCATTTTGCATCGTCAGCATTAAAAACAAAATTATACATAAACTGCATGTTCAGTATGGGAGTAGAACGCTTTTTAGGGTCAGGATTTTTGGTATCCGTTTTGGGTTTTCCTTGTGCGTCTAGTGGTTCTTTGAGCCAAACAATTTTGCCAAAATATTTATTTCCAGACTTGAAAATTTCAACTTTGGCGTTTTTTTCTTGAACAAGCCATATCCCTAAGCAGTCGTCTGCATTGTTTTGGGCAAACAAACCCAATGAAAACGTGAAAAGTGTAATTAAGATTGCTTTCATTATTAATTGTTTTAATGTTAATCGTTTAACTCTAGCCATCTCATAGTGTTGGCTTCTATTTTTTCGTTAATTTTTGAAATTTCAGTAGCCCAAGAAATCAAATCTTGATGCGAACCGCCACCATTGAGTTTTTCTTCAAATGTTTTTTTGTTAGATTCAAGAGTTCCAAGTTCAGCCTCTATAGCCTCTAATTCTTTTTGCTCCTTATACGAAAGTTTCTTTTTGGTAGTTGGGCTGTTTTCTACCAGTTTTTCGGGTTCTTTTTTAGCAGGTTTTGAAGCTTCGCTACTAGCCTCATCTTGTACATCGTTTCGGTAGTCGCTGTAGTTGCCGTTATAGGGTTTTATGATTCCGTCTCCTTCAAATATAAACAATTGATCAACTAATTTGTCCATAAAATATCTGTCGTGAGACACCAACATTAAGCAACCGCTAAAGTTCTCTAAATATTGTTCTAGAACATTCAAGGTATCAATGTCTAAATCGTTAGTGGGCTCATCAAGAATCAAAAAGTTCGGGCTTTTTACTAAGATTTTTAATAATAACAAACGTCTTTTTTCGCCACCGCTAAGTTTGTTTATTGGCGTGTGTTGCATTGCAGGCGGAAACAAGAACATGTCTAGAAGTTTGGAAACAGATACGGTGTCTCCATTGCCAAGAGTAACATATTCGGCTATTTCTCTTACTTCATCTATGATTCTGTTTTCTAGGTTAAGCGACTGACTATGTTGGGTGTAATAGCCAATATTAAGTGTAGTACCTAGGTCAATTTCTCCGCTATCTACTTTTTCTTGACCCGTAAGTATATTTAAAAAAGTAGATTTACCAACGCCGTTTTTTCCAACGATTCCCACTTTTTCAAATTTCTTAAATGTGTATGTGAAATCTTTTACAAATGGTTTGCCATCGTAAGACTTGTTTACATTTTTAAATTCAATAATTTTATTTCCAAGTCTGCTAGAGCTTATGTTGATTTCAACTTCGCTTTTTGAGGTGTCTTGTGATGCCTTTTCTTTCAAATCATAAAAAGCGTCTACTCTGTATTTGGCTTTGGTACCACGAGCTTTTGGCATTCTACGCATCCAGTCTAGTTCTTTTACCAAAAGATTTTTGGCTTTGTCTATACTAGCTTGGTTCATGAGTTCTCTCTCTGCTTTTTTCTCTAAAAAGTAAGCATAGTTTCCTTTGTGTCTGTAAAGTTTGCCTTGGTTGAGCTCGAATATTTCATTGGCTACGTTATCAAGAAAATAACGGTCGTGGGTAATCATTAAAAGCGTTACATTGTGTCCGTTGAGTTTGTTTTCTAGCCATTCAATAGCTTCCAAATCCAAATGGTTGGTGGGCTCATCTAAAATAATAAAATCTGGTTTAGACAAAAGTAATTTAGCCAGAGCAACTCGTTTTTTTTGACCACCAGACAAGCTATTACAAGTTAAACTGAGGTCGTTTAACCCAAGTTTACCTAAAATTTGTTTTACGTTGCTCTCATATTCCCATGCATCGTATTGATCCATTTTGTTGAGCAGATCTTGCATATAATCAGCATCTACATCTGGGTCTAAAATAGCCTTTTCGTAGGCTTTGGCTGTTTTGGCAACCTCGTTATCTTCTTGAAGAATTACTTCTTCTATAGTTATATTGCCCTCAAAGTTAGGTTCTTGTGGTAAATATGCATACGTAATGTCTTTGTTGATCTTTAGATCGCCACTTTCAGACTCTACCATTCCTGCTATTATTTTGAGAAGTGTAGATTTGCCTGCACCGTTAGCACCTACCAGAGCTACTTTGTCGCCCTGATTGAGCCCAAAAGAAATGTTTTGAAACAACCAACGTTCACTATATGCTTTACTTATGTTTTCTGCTGAAAGAATATTCATTTTTTATATTTTGTTTAAATATCGTCTTATTTGTACTAATTGATGAGAATAATATTTGTTTTCTTTATTGAAAATGCCTTTTTCGTCAAGAACATCTACACGGACATAACCATGAGCATGTATAATTGTATTTTTTTGGGTGATAATTCCCACATGTGTAATTTTTTTGTCTTCTCTTTCTGTGAAAAAAGCTAAATCTCCAGATTGATGGTCTGTGTAATTGATTTCAAAACCTTGAGTTGCTTGCTGGTAGGCATCTCTAAGTATTTCTATTCCACATATTTTATACACTATTTGGCTTAATCCTGAACAATCTATTCCCCAATGGGTTTTGCCTCCCCACATATAAGGAGTGTTAAGAAATGAATAAGCAGTTTTTACAATTTCTTGTTGATTTATTTCTTGAGTAGGATAGGGGCTAAATTTTCCGGCAATGAGTTCAAATTCTTCTTGATGCTGTATGAGTTTTTTTGAATTTTCTAAATTAAAAGTTGCACCAGCCGGAAGATATATTTTTTGACTTAAACATTCGAAAATCAATAGTTCTTGAGCAATTAATTTTGCTTCTTGTATATAATTATTGTGCAGTTTAGCATCTATATATCCCTTATAGTTGTCATGAGTTGATTGGACGTATAACCATTTTTTGTCAGAGCTTTCTTCTAGTACTTCGTAGGTGTCCCCATAAATTAATTGATTTACAAGCTCACTTCTGTGGCTCGGTTCTGCTTTTTGATTTATGACAGGAAAATTTACACAAGCTTTCATTTTGCAATGATTTTATGGTAAAACAAAGCATTTCCCATGTTTTCGTCTAGTTCATAAGGAGCAAAGCCATGAGCTTTATAAACTTTCTGTGCTCTGTTGTTACCTTGAAGAACTTCAAGAGTAACCTTACAAGCACCTATTTTTAGTGCATAATCATCTATGGCTTCTAGTAATAATTTAGAAATTCCTAAACCTCTATATGGTTCTGTTATTACAAAATCATGGATGTTGAGGAGTGGTTTTGCATAAAAAGTTGAAAATCCTTCGAAACAAATGGCTAAGCCAACAGCAGTTTCGTTATCGTATGCAATAAGTATGAATTTATCTTTTTTGTTCTTAAGAGCTGGAATCAATTCATTAAAAACACGATCAGGTAAAGGTTCGCCGCCTCCCATTATATCTTTTGAATAGGCGTCAAGCAAAGCTAATAAGTCATTGGCTTCCTTATCAGTTTCAAGTAAAATTTGTTTTACTGATATTTTCATCATCATGTAAAGGTAATAAAACTGTGAATTTACTACCAATATTAGGTTCGGATTCTAGAAAAATAGTGCCTTTTAGTTTTTCAATAGATCTTTTTAAAATATATAGACCTAATCCTGAACCTTCGCTTTGTTGAGAAGCTCGGTAAAACATATTAAATATTTTTTCTTGGTCGTCTAAAGAGATACCAATTCCGTTGTCAGATATAACTATAGATACTTGATTGTCTAATAGAGAAATAATTATTTCAACATCATTTTTAACGCCTCTCTTACTGTATTTGATTGCATTTTCAATTAAGTTTTGTAGCACAGTTTGTATAAGTGAGCGATCTTCGTATAATGTAATTTCTCGGTCTATTGAGATGTGAAAATGTACATTTTTATAGTTTTCAAAATTGCTAAAAAATGTAATACTTTGTTGGACTATTTTTTCAAAATCTATAAGTTTTTTTTCGTAAGTATTGGAACCAATTCTTGCCAGTGTAATTAGTTCTTTTACAATACTATCCATTCGGTTGATTTGGGTATTGTAAATGTTAAAATATTCTAATGAAGCCGGGTCTGAAATTTCAGCATTCACAAGCTCGTGTAATCCTTTCATTGAATTCAACGGCCCTTTAAGGTCATGAGAAATTCTCAAAAAGAAAGAATCTAGTTCTTGATTTTTCTTTTCCAGGGCTTCGTAATATTTTTTTTGTATCTCAATATTTTTTTTGAGTGTTTCGTTCTTTAAGATAAGTTTATGAGATTTTATAAGTTCTTCTGTTCGTTGTTGATTCAGATTTTCTCTTAAAATAGTATATTTTTCAAGAGCCATCATGGCTTTGTTGTCTAAATTCCAAGCTTTGTATAAAAGATATAGACTATATTGAGCTTTATATTCAATTAAGAAAATATTTTGAATTTGAGAAAGCTCAAAGGCTTTATGTAGCGTATCTTCTGCTTCTTCAAATTTATTATTTTTTAAATAAGCAATTCCAAGCTTGTTTAATGTCATACCTTCACCTAGTTTGTCCCCATGTTGTTGATGTAACTCTAGGCTCTCTTTAAATAGATTAATAGCTTCAGAGAAATTGTTAGTGTATAAAAACACTTTTGCTTTAGCGTATAAAGAAAATGCAAGACCCCTAAGATCATTGATTTCTTTTTTTATGTTTATACTTTTATCTGCTAAATCTAAGGCATTTTCAGGGTTATTGTTTTTTAGATATATACCAGACAGAGGATTGTACACATTTGATAATAAAGCCAAATCATTGTCTTTTTTAGCCAAGTCAATACATCTGAAATAATTAGATTTTGCATTAGCAATATCTCCTAAATATTCGTAAACGGTGGCTGCGGCTTTTAGTGTTTTGGCTTCGTCTCGGGTGTCACCAATAGTTTTATATAGATTTTCACATTCTAGTAAGCCACTTAGTCCTTGGTAAAAATTATTTGTTTTATACATGGCAGATGCTATGTTGTACTTGGCGTCTGCTATATTTTTAATATCTTTTACTTTAGTAAAATATTTTAATGAATGTTGTGAATATTCAATACAAAGTTTGTTGTTACCTGTTATCATATAAAACAAACCTAAAAGAACTTCTGCTCTAGCTTTTATCTTCTCAAGCTTAAGTAATTCTGATTGCTCAAGTACGTTGTGGCAAGTTTTAATACTTTCTGTTATAGCAGCCCCCCTAGTGTTGTAAGCTATGTTTAATAAATTAGTAAGATTTTTTTCTTTTGCTTCTAGGGAAGTGTTCATATAATACTAATAGTAAGAGATATTTTATTATTCTAATTAAAATTAGAATTTAAGAATATAATTAGTAGTTTTTACTTAGTAACTGGTGAAAAAATGTTTATAAATGGAAAAAGCTCCCTTTAGAGGAGCTTTGTTGCTGTAGGGGGTAGAGTCGAACTACCAAGAGGAGGTTAATGTTTCGAAAAACACCATCCCTGAATCCTCACCCGCGAGACCGGCGGGCACGTCTGCCAATTTCGTCACCCTACATTGTGTGTGTTTGTTAAGTACTTCTTACTTGTTCAACGATACAAAGGTAGTAATATTTCTAATTTGTTCAAATTAATGCAATAAAAAAATAAAATATTTACATAATTGTTAATTAATTTATATATTTATTGCAAATAATGAAAAATATGAAAGAAAAAGAGCTTGAAAATTTAGATATTGATAATATAGACTTGAAGATTTTGTCATTATTGTTAAAAGATGCTACTATTCCTTATACGGAAATAGGGAAAAAGGTATTTGTGTCTAGCGGAACGGTACATGTGCGAATGAGAAAAATGATAGAAATGGGAATAGTGAAGGGTTCTACATTGATTATAGATTATTCAAAATTAGGATACGATATTCATGCGTTTTTGGGTATTTATTTGCAGAAGAGTGAGTTGTATGACTCAGTAGTGGAAAAACTTAAAGAAATTCCAGAGATTTTAAGTCTGAATTACACAACGGGTAACTATAGTATTTTTGCTAAAATAATATGTAGAGACACTAAACATCTTATGGAGATATTGCATGATAAAATTCAGAAAGTAAAAGGAATTGAGCGGACAGAGACTTTTATCTCTTTGCAAGAAAGTTTGAATAGGCAATTTCCATTATAAAAAAAGCCACTTGAATTTCAAGTGGCTTTTCCCTACTAATAATTGCAATCAAACCTATGAATAAACTTATTAAGTTTGTATACAAAATTACTGCTTTTTGTCTTAAATTAAAATAATTATGAATCTTTTTTAGGTATAAATATTTATATTAATAAGTATAAATACTTATTTTTCATCATCTTTTCTTAAATTAGGTGTTTCTAATTTGGGTGGTTCTTCTTTTTTTCTCTCTTTTTCTCTGTTTTCGTCATTGGTTTTTAGGTTCAAAAGCTCTTTTAATTTATCAAAATCTTTGGTGTGAATTATACTCACTCCTACAGATGTGTTAGTTACTGTTGTATTGGTGGCGTTAGAAACTTGTGTGGTTCTGTTATAGATTTTTAATCTTAAAACTCCATTTTTTAATAACATGTATTCTACCGTCCAGTTTCCTGCAAGTCCAGCAGCTGAGGCATTAGGATTGCTTTTGCCAGTATTTGAAAAACCATCTTCTACAGATACTCTTAGTCTTTCGTCAAGGAATACTCTACTTAGTCTTACTTTTAAGGCATTTAAACCATCAGCTCCTACCGTGTTAAGGTCAATATCTACTTGTAAATTTTCATCTACTTGGCTCAGCATGTGCGTAAGCTGGTTAGAGAAAAATTCTCCCAGACTAGAAGAGATGGCATTTTTGGCACTCAAATCATTACTTGCACTAAATCTTCCCATCATAACCAAGCTAAATACTTGTTTGTTGAGTTCTTGTTCATTAGTAGCTATTTTATTTTTAAAATCTTGAAGATAAATATTTAAGTTGGGTGGAGTTTGTTGTATTTCAAGACCTAAGCCTATTTCAGGAGTCATTAAGTCGCCCGTTAAACTCATCGTTACTAAACATGGATACTTTCTTTTGAGTAATAAAGAATCTGATTTGTTTATTTTTAAATCTTCACTGGTGAGTGGCGAAAGTGCAGCTTGTTGTAAATAATTTGCTTTCACGTTCAATTTGCCACCATAGGGGTCTCCAAGCCAACTGATAGTACTTCCTGGCATAATGCTGAATGCCTTATCAATTGCATTAAGCATGGTGAAATTGTAGTAACCTTCGGTGAATTTGTAATCACCATACATGTTAAAATCTCCTTTGGTGTCAATTTCTAGTTTTATTTTTCCGTTACCTTTTCCTCTGATAACATCTCCCATTTTAGAATCAAACACAATTTCATTTTCTGCATCTGGTGTTAAAAACAGGTTTAAATCCATTTTGATACCTGTTGTGTGTAATTTTTTTCTGTGTAAAGAGTCTATAGAGGTTTTAGTATTGCTGTTTTTTCTGTCTACAAATGTGATGTAATCTCCACGAGTAATTTTAGTGATTCCTCCAATTGGGATGTATAATTTTGTGTCTTTTAAACTGGTTATACTCCCTCTGATTTTGAAATCATTTATAGGCCCTTCTAAAAATAAATTTCCTTTCACAAAAGCATTTCCGTAAAATATATTGTTGTCTTTGTAACTGGTGTTTAATGCATGAATATTCTTAGTTCTGATATTAATACCAAGTCTATAGTTTGAGAAGTAATCATGAAAAATTCCTCCATTTACGGTGGCACTACTGCCTAAATAGTCATGAATTTGCATTTCGTGCATTTCTATACTATAAGGAGTAAAATATATTTTATCAGCAAAACTATAGGTTGTATTTAAATAGTCTACTCTGAATTTACCATCGCTTACATCTATGTTTCCTAGCACTTTTGGTTTGTCAAATGAGCCAACCACATCTAATACGCCGTTGGCTCTTCCACTTAAGTTGGTTAAAGAACCCGAGAATATGGGTTCAATTATATTGATGTTTGTATTATTTAGGTAGGCTTTTAGTTGCAGTTGTTCCTCAGCCGAAGGCACAATTTTGCCTATCACATTCAATACTTTTTCGTTAGAATTAATCAAGTCTGCGTTTAAGTGTATATAATCAGTGTTGTCAACCCAAGCCGCAGAACCTTGTACATCACCGTACACAATGTTATTAATCTTTAAATTTTTAATAAACGTATTTCCGTTTACTAATGGACTTGTGGTTACTTGTTGAATTTTTAATTTTGAGTTGGTTACTCCATCTATGTCGAAACTTACAAATGGTTGGAGTAGATTTAGTCTGAAATTGTTAAAATCTATGTTTAGTTGTTTTGATTTGTCTTCGCTTATGAAACCATTTAGTGAAACATTTTGGCTGTCTGTATACAGCGTTACATTTTGAAAATCTAATTCGTTGTTTTTGTAAATAATCGAATTTTCTTTATTAAAATACCATTCTGAGTTTATGATATGAATCTGCTTTTCTTTAAATGTTATTTTTATTTCAGAATTTCTTTTATCTAAAAAGGCATAAATGTTGGTATTCAATATTAAATTATTTTCTTTCTGTATTAAATTCGGATTTACGTGTAAACTGTCATCGTCGAGATTAAAAGTAATAGATGATTTGTCGAAAATTAAGTTTTTATTGTAGATATATTTCTCAAAATCTATTTTTCCGTCGTTTTCAAATTTGTCTGATAGTACATGTTTCTGAGAATAAAAATCATAATCTAGTTTTTCAAAACTATGTTTTTTATAACTAAAAGTTGAAAAAGTAGCTTTTGTTTTTAAATCATATAATGAATCGGTACTTAAGGTGCCTTTTATAGTAGATTTTTTTCCAATGATCAGTTCTGGTATGAAAATTTCAGTTAATGGATTTACATTTTTTAAGTTGATATCAAATTTTACGTCTTGTTTTGCTATTGAATAATTTTTGTTTTTTACTTTATATAACGAATCTGTGTATGCTTTTTTGTTTTTAAAAAGCGAAACATACTCTTTATATAAATAAGTAAGGTCTTTTTGTAAGAGTGAAAATTTAAAATTTCCTTTGGCTTTAAAATCAATCAGATCAGAGGTAAGTGAGAAATCTCTTTGATTGGGCATTTGCCAAGAATCAATAAGCAAACTTCCTATTTCGAGTGTTTTGGAGTTGTGCGTTAATTTGCTATCTTTTAGGTATATAGTGCCTACTAAATCATCTAATTTTAAACCTTTAAAGTTTAAATTTGCCGTGGTAGATACGGTAGTGGCCGTACTTGTTATTCCTAATTTTTGAAGATTTATTTTATCAATTTGGGTATTAATTTTAAATTCATTCAGGTTGTTATTTAGATTAAAGTATCCGTCAGCATTCAAAACTACATTAGAATCTTTCACAGATAATGTACCCATAAATTTCTTCTTCGCCCAAATAGCATTAGTTTGAATGTTGCGGATTGTTCGATTTTCTATGCCCACAGAAGCTATTTCTGCATTTAAGTTTACTTCAGAAACTTCAGGGTCAAAACCATTGCCTTCAACATGGCCTTTCATATTTATTTTCTGAACTCTCTGTTCATTTGCGGTGAGTACGCCTAAATCTAAATTTTCAGTTTCTAGGTCACCTTCAAATGATTGCACACCTTTATCGCTATTAATTTTAAGATTCAAATCTGTTTTCCAATTTCCAATACTTGATTCATAATCTGCTTTAGTAACAAAGTCAGTAGGGAAACCCGTGAGGAAACCATTAATTTTTAAATATTTGAATCTATGAAAAATTACATCAAAATCTTTGTTGGCATATTGTTTTACATCATTGGCGTCAATATGTGATTTTTTTAGTTTTAAATCAAAAAAGGTAGTCCAAAAGTTTGGTAAACCTTCAAACCTGAAATTACCGTTCATTGTACTGTTTTTTCCAAAACTTAAAGTGCCTTGTTTGAGGACAAATTCATCAACTTTGCCTTTTATTTTTCCAGTAATACCCCAATTGTCGTCGTAATTGTACAGATACTCATCAAAAATGGCTAAATCTTTTGTGTGTAAATACGTGTTTTTAAGATTTCCCTCTATTTTTATTTTATGATTGAAATCGTTGAAATCTCTATAGCTGTCAAATTTCATTACTAAAGAATCAGCAATGTAACTGTTACCTATGAAAGCATCCAATTTGTTCAGACTGATGCTGTTATCGGTTATTCGTAAAAATGTGTTTAGTCTACAAATATCAATTTTAGTTTTGTCTTCTATTCCTGTAAAATCTTTAATAAGTATATCAACTGTATCGGCAATTAATCTAAAATCACTTACAGAACCGTTTATTTTATGAAATCCAAAATGATAATTGTCAAAACCTTTGATTCTATGACTTTCCGTGTTGTCGTCAAATCTGAAATTACTATTAATGAGTTTTATTTTTTCAATGTTAAACGACGTATACCTTTTTTTGCGAGTATTTGGGTTGGGGCTTTTAGTCAGTTCTAAGATAATGTCTGCAAAATGCGACATATTTAACTCACTAGTGTTGTGTAAATTAGCTATATGAACATTAGCTCCTGTAAGACTTACTTCTTCTATGAGTAATTTAAATGGTGTATATATGGTTCTGAGGTCAAAATCTGCATCTATTCTTTGCACATATATCATAGAGCGATTTTGTATATCATATATAGTAACAGAATCTAGCTCAAGTTTGTCTATCCAATTAAGATCTACATGGCCAATAGTTACTTTGTGTTCTAAAATTTTTGAAATTTCTTCAGAGGCAAAAGAAGCAATTTTTGTTTGAATAAAAGGAATTCTTAAAGACACCAATAAGGCTATAAATAAGCAAAGAAATGTAATCAAAGCCCATTTTAAAGGTTTTAAAATAAACTTTTTTGTAAATTGCCAATATTTATTTGTATTTTCTATCAATATATGTCTAATTACATACTCGCCATAGAGTCATCGTGCGACGATACAGGAGCTGCCGTAATACATAATGGCAAAATCCTTACCAATATTGTTTCAAGTCAAAAAATACATGAACAATATGGAGGTGTTGTACCAGAACTAGCGTCTAGAGATCACCAAAAAAATATTGTTCCAGTGGTATCTCAGGCTCTATTGCACGCGAATATACAAAAAAATCAACTAAAAGCGGTAGCATATACTCGAGGACCTGGTTTATTGGGCTCTTTACTTGTCGGTTCTTGTTTTGCAAAATCGCTAGCCTTGTCTTTAAATATTCCTACTATAGAAGTGCATCATATGCGAGCACATATTTTAGCTCATTTTATTGAAGACCGTAAACCTAATTTTCCTTTTTTGTGCTTAACAGTTAGTGGTGGGCATACTCAAATTGTAAAAGTTGATTCTCCTTTAGAAATGACAGTTGTAGGTGAAACTCAAGACGATGCAGTGGGGGAGGCTTTTGATAAAACAGCTAAATTACTCGGAATTCCTTACCCTGGAGGTCCTTTGCTAGATAAGTTGGCACAGTCGGGAAACGAAAATGCCTTTGAATTTCCACAAGTGGAAATGGTGGGGTATAATTTTTCTTTTAGCGGTATTAAAACTGCCATTTTATATTTCCTCCAAAAAAATATAAAAACAAATCCACAATTTATTGAGCAAAACTTAAATGATATTTGTGCTTCTGTACAAGCTACTCTCATAGAAATATTGTTGAAAAAACTTAGAAGAGCTTCGAGGGAATTAAAAATTAAAGAAATTGCCATTGCGGGTGGAGTTTCTGCTAATTCAAAACTGCGTACACAATTACTCACCGAAGCAGAAATACACGCATGGAATGTGTATATACCTAAGTTTGAGTACTGTACAGACAATGCCGCAATGATTGCCATGGCCGCACATTTTCAATTCGAAAAAGAGATATGGGGTAGTCTGCTATCTAGTCCATTACCAAGGTGGGATATGTGATTTTTTAATTACTAAATTGAAACAAATTTTTGGTACGATATTTTCTATAAAGTTATCTGAGGATTCGTTTTTAAATTCAATAATTTATTGTTTAATTTATATTTATTTAAGAAAAATATGAAAAAATTAGCCATTTTTGTTTCAATGTTACTAGGAGCATCTACGTTTGCTCAGAGTGTTTATGATAAAAGTGAGGTTGTAGAAATTGCAAATACTCCAAGTGCTACATTGTCTACAAGAGCTGTAGAATACCTGAAATCTAAAAAGTTTGATCCCAAACAAGTAGGACCAACTATAAATGGTATGGGGGCATTTACGGTGACCTATCCAAGTGTTAAAAGAGGTATGCAGGAAACCGGAAAAGTGGTTTTTAAAATAGCTATTACTGTAAAAGACAATAAATACAGAATCGTATTAAGTAACTTTATGCATGAGGGCATTAAAGGACAAGCAACTGGTGGTTCTTTAGACGCAGAAAAACCTGTGTGTGGAGAAACTCAAATTTCTAACATAGCCTGGATTAAAATAAAAGAACAAGCAAAAGGAATGACGGAAAGTTTTATTCCTGAAATTAAGGCAAATATGGATGCCGTGAAGCCTAAAGCAGATAAAAAAGCAGAAACTGATTTTTAATATAACTAAAATAAAAAATCCGACTCGTAAAAGTCGGATTTTTTATTTTTTATGATTCAGATGGTCTTCTGTGCATTACTTTTCCTTCCAAATATTCCTCTATTGCTAAAATAGAAGGCTTTGGTAGTCTTTCATAGAACTTAGATATTTCTATTTGTTCTCTGTTTTCAAAAACCTCTTCTAAGTTGTCTATAGAAGAAGCAAATTCAGATAATTTAGAATTTAATTCCTCTTTGTTTTTAGTAGAAATTTGTCTAGCTCTTCTAGAAATTATGGCAATTGACTCATAAATATTGTCTGTACCAGTTTCCAATTTGTTCAAATCTCTCGTAATGATAGAAGTGGGTACATTGTTGTTTGTTACTTTTTTAGCCATTTTTATTCTGTAATTTATTTAGTTCTTTTAATTTATTTGAAATATTGTCATAAATACTCTCGGCATCTTTAAGATATTTGCTTTGAGGGTATTTATCTACAAAATCTTGATAAAATTCTATTGCAACATTGTATCGCTCTAGTTTTTTACTTTCAACGCTTTCTGCTGCGTAATTGTATTGATTTTTAATTTTTAGATAAGAAATATATTCGTTTCTTGAACTTTCGGGGAAACCATTTTTGAAATTGTCAAAGGTTACATTAGCTGCTTTATATTCTTCTATTTTATAATACAACAACGCTTGGTTGTAAAGTTTTAATTCTAGCTTACCTCTAGCGTTATCTATCATCTGAGTAGCCTCTTCCTTAAACTTAGAATTTGGATATTTTACAATAAAATTCTGAAATGCATCCAAAGTTTCTTGTGTAGTAGTTTGATCTAGTTTTACTTCTGGTGAGTTCATATAACTAGATTTTGCGGCCATAAACAAGGCTTCTTCTGAAAACTCAGATGTAGGATAGGTCTCGTAAAACTTATTGAAATAATAGTTCGCTAAATAATATTGGTGTGAGTTGTACTGGCAATAGCTGTATTTTAATTGAGCTTCTTCTGCATTTTTTGTTCCTTTAAGCATAGGCATAAGCTCATCTAGTAACACTCCAGCCTTGTAAAAATCGCCTTTGTTGTAGTATTCTACAGCTTTAGCATACTTTTCTTCAGGGTTTGTGCTTTTTTGTGCCTTCTGAAACTTACTGCAAGAAAGTAGCATTAGTAAGCTTACTAGTAATAAATATGTTTTGTGCATTTTCATCAATTTGCAAAAATAACATTTTTTTGCGTTTAATTAAATTTTTTTATTACAAACGTTTCGGTAATTACTAGTATTATTCTTTTTAAATAAAAATTATCAAAATCAAAGATGCCACAATGGTAAGATAAGTAGAGAAATAAACAGAGAGTTTTATTTTATCTATACTTTTTTTGTGTATCAAATACTTGTTATGTAAAAATATGAGATAGATTTGGTAAAAAATTAAACCTAAGGTATGAAAAAAATGAAAAACAGTCAGCATCATATATGACATAAAAGACAGTTGGAATTGGTTAAAATTATTTTTCCATATTTTTAGGGTTTCCCAGCTCCTATACATACTTAAATTAAATATAAATAAACATATTGTACTAAATATGAGGGCATACACACCATATTTTAAATTATCGTTTTTGTATTGGTAAAAACTAATCCAACCAAATGCAGTAGATAAAACTATTTCTACAAAACCATATGTGTGATATTTGGGAACGGGAATTACAGACGGATTAAAATTTCTGAATGTATATAATATGAGTATAACAAAACAAAATAAACTAGTTGCTATTAGCATATAGTAGGCGTTCCATTCTGCAAATAATTTATTTTGGTTTTCGTGTATTTTTCTGTTTATTTCTTCTCTTAGTTTATTCATTTCATTTTTAATGTTTTTTCTTGTGTAAAAGTTTAAAAATGATTGTTTATTTTTGATGCATTAAATATAATAATTGTTTTATGGCTTTGCTAAAATCTGTGAGAGGATTTACACCTCAGTTGGGTAAAAACGTTTTTTTGGCAGAAACTGCCACAATAATTGGCGATGTAACATGTGGTGAAGAATGTTCATTTTGGTTTAATGCGGTAGTAAGAGGAGACGTAAACTTTATTAAAATGGGTAATCGTGTAAACGTTCAAGACAATGCGTGCATTCATGGTACTTTTGAAAAATCACCAACAACTCTCGGAAACAACGTATCTATTGGTCATAACGCTATCGTACATGGCTGCACTATAGAAGACAACGTACTAATAGGTATGGGGGCAATTGTTATGGACGGGGCTCATATTGAAAGTAATTCTATTATAGCTGCTGGTGCTGTAGTTTTAGAAAATACACATGTACAAGCAGGAAGTATATATGCGGGTGTGCCAGCCAAAAAAGTGAAAGATATTAGTCCTGAATTAGTTAAAGGACAAATAGAAAGAATCGCCAACAATTATGTAAAATATTCTTCTTGGTTTACTGAATAGTTCGATTGTTACAGGTTTTAAGATATCTATTGTTTCCGGTCTCAATTATTTACTTATGTGTAACTAAAATGAGAAATTGGCTATTTGATCATCAAATAGTTCTCAAATCTACATCTTTTGATACACCCATAGTGGTGGTTGGGAATTTATCTGTTGGTGGTACTGGTAAAACACCCATGGTTGAATGGCTTCTCCATAGTTTGTCTGCAAAATATAACGTAGCAGTACTGAGTAGGGGATATGGTAGAAAAACCAAAGGCTTCAGACAAATATCTGTAAAAGATACAGCCCTGACCGTGGGAGATGAACCTTTGCAAATGTTTCAAAAATTTTCTTCAAGTGTAAGTTTTTTTGTTGGAGAAGATAGAGTTTCTGCAATTCAGCAAATTGAACGTTCACATATTCCACAAATAATAATTTTAGATGATGCCTTTCAGCACAGATATGTAAAACCAGATTATTCTATTTTATTAACTACTTTTTATAAGCCCTTTTATGAGGATTTTTTAATGCCAGTTGGTATGTTACGTGAGGCTAGAATGGGTGCTCTTAGAGCCGATTGTTGTATAGTTACCAAAATAGATGCTGCTGAAATTTCAAAACTTGATTCAACTCAAGCTTCTATAAAGAAATATCTTCATAAAAATGCTTGGACAACTGGTTCATACATACAATACGATGAAATTTGTTGGCATTCAAAAGCTCCCAACTTTCTAGAATCTGTAACCTTGGTAAGTGGAATAGCTAATAGTAGGGGGTTTGAAAAATATTGTTTAGATCATTTTGAGATAACTAAGCATTTTGAATTTTCTGATCACTACAATTATAAAGAGTCTGATGTAATTGAAATTAAGAGTTATTTGGTAGAAAATAAATCTCCAATTCTTCTTACCACAGAAAAAGATTATCAGCGTTTAAAAAGTTATTTTGAACCTGAAACAGATATGTATTTAGGATATATCCCTATTAAAAATAAAATAATTGATGGAGAAAAATTGTTGAAGGAAATAGATACTATAATTGCTACTAAAAAAACGAAGTTGTAGCTCAAATTTTATTTCTTCAAAGATTGTGTAAATTTGCATCGTGAAAAAGCTTACTCTTTTATATATATTAATTTTGACTGTAAGTGCTTGGGCTCAAGTACTCAAAGATACGGTGTTGGTTTACTCGCCCAAAAGTGTAAAACTTGGTAGTTTTGCAGACAGTCGTTTTTTCCTAGACAACAAAGAAGATATTGACACTACATTTATGCAGTTTCAAAATTATGAAGGTGTTTTTGTGAAAGGAAATTTGTTTCAAAATATAGGATTAATTGCTTCAGCATCAAGACCTTTGTATCCTGTTTTAAATGATAAAATTGGGGTTCAGCAGGGTTTTAATGCTTTTGAACAATATGCTTGGAATACTGAATCCTACAAAATGATGTACCCGCACTCACCTATGAGTCGTATTAACTATGTGCAAGGTGCAAATGGTGAAAATTCAATATTACTGAATTTAGCTACTCCCATAACCCCAACTTCTTTTTTAGGAATAGATGTAAAAAGAGCAACTACCATCAAAACTACAGGTGGTGATGGTAATAAAAGTAATAAGCTTACAAGTCTTTATAATTTAGCTCTCTATGGAGGATTTAAATCCAAAAATGGTAGATATAAGTTTGTTGGGAATTCTACACTTTTTTGGCTTACTCAATTCGAAAACGGAGGTTATATTCTAGATTCTATAAAAACTGATACTTCATTTTTTAATAATTTGGAAAAACAATCGGTTTATAAATCGGTGTTGTTCCCGTCAGCTCTTTTAAATCAGAGTTATACTAACACGTATCAAAATGATGTAAGAGTGTATCATCACTACAAGATTTCAAATGATTCATCGTTCGGTATTTTTCATGAGGCAGCATTTAAAAGATGTTCTACAAATATTTTTATAAAACCACAAGTAGATAGTTTAAATGAATTGATGTTTAAAAGACCTTATTATTACGACACTGCCAATACTGAATATGCACATAGATTTGACCAGACGGAAAATAGAATTGGCCTATTTGGTAAAAATTCAGCCTTTGACTATGCCGGTTATGCCAAGCATAGATTAGTTTATGGTAAAACGTATCGCACAGGAAAAACTATTAAAGATGATACTTTATATAGATCGGGTATTCACGAATATTATTTAGGAGCTAATATCAATTACAGATACTTAAAAAATAAACTTATACTGTCTATTTTGGCAGAATATAAATTGACCTCTCGTGCAACTTCGGACTCCTATAAAAAGCCAGTTTATGATTCATTAGCTAAAAATAAAGATTTTTTCTTCGATTTTTCACTAAAAACAAGTTTTGCCAAAGCGGGACTACTTTATAAAGTTCAATCTCCAACTATGTTACAGGCTTATTTGTACAATAATAACTACAGATGGAGTAACGGAGGATTTAAATCGACCATAAACAGAACAATTTATGTAGATGTATTTAAAAAAATCGCAAAACAAAATATTCTTTTTCATGCGTCTAGAACAGAATTGTCTAACTACATTTATTTAGATGAAAATAAAAATATGGTTCAGATAGATTCTGGTAAAAAAATCATAGTGAATACTTTAAGGCTTGAAACACAACTGTCGTATAAGAAATTTCATCTAGATTTTAGAGTGGATTACAACCATACCGTAGATTCTGCTACTGCTCTTTCAATGCCTAAATTTGCTGTATTACCGAAATTGTATTTTGGTTCTAAGTACATGACACTTAATTTTAACATTGGTTTGGAACTTGCCTATGTAGATAGTTATTATGCACAGCAATATAATCCTGAAATTAATAGTTTTAGTGTACAAAAAAATAGAAAAACATATGGAGAGCCCATTATAAATCCATTTGTAAATGGTCAGATTAAGAATTTTAGTTTTTGGATAAAATATTCATATATCAATCAACTTTTAGCCAAAAGTAATGGTGCTAAAAGAAATTATTTTACCACTCCAGGTTATGTTGGGTTGCCAAATACACTTATGTTTGGCATAAACTGGTACTTATTTGAGTAATTAAAACCGATTACTCACATTATTTATACAGTTTTTGTTCAGAATTATTGAATAAAATTGCCATAGATATTTATAATAATGGGAAATCAAGTTAATAATGTGAACGTCAAAAAACCTAGTGACGGGTTTAAAGGACTTATAGAAAACTGGAGAAGCGATGCTATTTCTGGATTTTTAGTATTTTTAATAGCCTTACCCTTAAGTTTGGGTATTGCAAAAGGTAGTTTCGGTGATGATAGAGCCGTAATGGGTTTGTTTACCGCAATTATTGGAGGTGTAGTTGTTGCGTTTTTTAGTGGAACTCAATTAGCAATCAAAGGGCCAGCAGCAGGATTGATGACTTTGGTGGCGGGTGCAGTTGCCTTGCCAGAGAACGGTGGTTTGGGCTACGAAGGAGCTCTTGCGGCTATGTTTGTGGCGGCAGTTGTACAAATTGTTTTTGGGTTGTTAAAAGTAGGTCGCACAGTAAATTTCTTTCCTATTACAGCAGTACACGGTATGTTGGCTTCCATAGGTTTGATGATTATGATCAAACAAGTGAAAGATTTGGTGGGTAGTACTAATGTGAAACCAGAGGCTGAAATTTTACATGTGGCTAAACAGATTCCTGCATTTATTGCAGATTTAGATCTTAAAGTATTAATGATAGGTTTGGTGAGTTTAGCCATTCTTATATTAATGCTTAATATTAAAAATAAAATTATTAAAAGCATACCAGGGCCTTTTGTAGTTTTGGTAGTTTCTATAATACTTTCTATAGCTATTTCTTTAGAATCTAAATTTAAAATTAAAGTTCCAGAAAATATTCTTAGTGATATTGCCAATAGTATCAATTCTGGTACATTCATTAAGCCTGATTTTTCAAGTTTGGGTTCATTAGTATTTTTCAAATTTGTATTGACATTTGCATTGGTAGGATCTTTAGAATCTTTACTTACAAGTAAAGCGGTAGACGGATTAGATCCTTTTAAAAGAAAATCTAATTACAATAAAGAGCTTATTGCAGTTGGTATAGGTAATACATTGACTTCATTAATTGGAGGTTTGCCAATGATTTCAGAAGTAGCACGTTCATCTAATAACGTAAACAACGGAGCTAAAACAAGATGGTCTAATTTTTTTCACGGTTTATTTTTGTTATTGGCATTAGTAGCGGCTCCTTTGGTTATAAATATGATTCCCAAATCTGCACTAGCCGCAATGTTAATTTTTGTAGGATTCAGACTTGCGTCACCTCAAGAGTTTATAAAAACTTACAAAATTGGTCCAGAACAATTAGTGGTTTTTGTAGTGACTATTTTGGTAACATTGTCTACCGACTTGTTGTTAGGGATATTTGCTGGTTTAGTTTTGGAAGCACTTATACATGTAGGAATGGGGGCTAGTTTGAATAAACTATTTAAATCAGGTATTGAAATAGAAAAAAGCAATTCTACTCAGACTATTAAAATGGGAGAAAATGCTTTGTTTACAAATGTATTAGGATTTCAAAGTGTTGTAGATTCGTATCCGTTAGATAGCAAAATTACGGTTGATTTTTCCAATACAGGCATTGTGGATCACACTTTTATGGAGACATTACACCATTACGAAAGTGATTTTGAAAGTGAAGGTGGGCAGTTGAATGTAATAAATTTGGAACAACATGTTCCGTATTCTTTACATCCTATGGCGGCAAGGAAAATCGTTAATGATGCTATTTTTGCACCTTCTAAATTTGAATTTAATTCTAGACAATCTCAGTTAGATGAGTTTTCTAGAAAAAATGAGTTCACTTTTGAACATCATAAGACTAAAAGTATTTTAAAATTTAGATTTTCACCGTTTGCTATCACCAGACAAGCACTATTTGGAGAAAATATTATTTTGGGTTCCAAAAGTTATGCAAATTTCTTTTTTGCAGATGTTTTGGTAAAAGATACCACTTCCTTAGCAAATTCAACGTACTTTGTTACAGTATTACATTTGTTTGAGATAAAAGGTGTTCAGATACCAGATTTCTCATTAGAAAAAGAAGCATTTTTTGATTTAATTAAAAATATGCAAGGGTATAAAGATATTAATTTCTCAGAATACCCTAATTTTAGTAAAGAATATTATTTAACAGGATCGGATGAAGAGGCATTAAGAAGCTTTTTTACTCCAGAATTAATTACATTTTTTGAGCAAAATAAAGGGTATTATATAGAAGCAAAAAATAATTCAATTATGCTTCATAAACAAATAGATACCATGTCTGTAGAAGATATGACAAGTACACTTGAGTTTATAGATCATTTTATGAAGAAAGTTATAAAATAATAGTATAATTTGAAAACTATTTCATAATTTTGTAGGAAGTAATAGTTTTTAAGTTTAAGGTTAATAGTATTAAAAAAATGCAGTTCCCAGAGAACTGCATTTTTTTTTATAATATTTATTGATTTATTTCGTTGTAAGTTGTGTAAAATAACACACAGTTTTTTTTAATTAGATTAAATTTTTATAAAATTGTACTTCTTTTTCTCAAACACATTTTCTGCATGAAAAAAGTAATTTTCAGTTTGATCGGTTTAGGAGCTTTAGCTGCTTGTAAATCATCTAAAAATACAACATCAAGTACCACATCATCAGCAACTACAATAAACAATGTAGTGCAAGAAGAACCTAAAGGTCCTTATATTATTAAGGTAGATAATAAAATCACAACTCCAGAAGAGTTTAAATATGTTTATGAGAAAAATAATCAGAATGAAGATTCTGCATATACTCAGAAAAACGTAAATGATTATTTGGGTTTATATACAAATTTTAGATTAAAAGTAGCTGAAGCAGAAAGTTTGGGCTATGACACGGCCAAATCATTCATAAAAGAGCTTGCAGGTTACAAAAAACAACTTGCTCAGCCTTATTTAAAAGAAAAAGGTGTAAATGAACGACTTGTTAAAGAAGCTTACGAAAGATTAAAAGAAGATGTAAATGCTTCTCATATTTTGATTCTTGTTAAAGAAGATGCTGAACCTAAAGATACTCTAGAGGCTTACAATAAACTTATAGGTATCAGAAATAGAATTATTGCTGGGGAAGATTTTGCTAAATTAGCTGTTCAGTTTTCTCAAGATCCATCTGTTAAAGAAAATAAAGGTAATTTAAATTATTTTACTGCTCTTCAAATGGTTTATCCTTTTGAGGATGCTGCTTATAAAACTAAAGTGGGCGATGTTTCTTTTCCTGTACGTTCAAAATTCGGGTATCATTTAGTAAAAGTAAATGCACGTAGACAGTCTATCGGTAAAATAGTTGTAGCTCATATTTGGGCTAGATTTACAGAGGAGCAAGAGAAACAAGATTCTGTAGAGGCTGTTAAAAAAATAAATGAAATTTATAAAAGATTACAAAAAGGAGAAAAATGGGATGAATTATGTTCTCAGTTTAGTGATGATACTCGTTCTGCAAAAACAGGTGGTGTATTGCCAGAGTTTGGAGTTGCTCAAATGACTCCAACTTTTGAAAATGCAGCTTTTGGGTTAAAAACTGTTGGAGAATATACTAAGCCAGTTCGTACTCCTTACGGTTGGCATATTTTAAAACTCGTAGAAAAGAAACCTCTTGGAACTTTCGAAAACGAAGAAGCGGCCATAAAAGCTAAAGTTGGAAAAGATTCAAGATCTGATCTTACGAAGATTGAATTCCTTAAAAGAATTAAAAAAGAAGACAATTTAATAGAAAACAGAACAAATGTTGATTTGGCTCTTGCAACCGCAGATTCAAATTTGACTAAAGCAACATGGTCTTACAATGCTAGCAGTCCTGTTGTTTCTTTGCCTTTATTTTCAATAAATGGTAAACCATATATAGCTAAAGATTTTTTTGAGTATGTAAAAACTCATCAGAAAATTAGAAAAGATCATACTCCTAAGTATTTAATGGAGGAGTTGTATAAAGAATATGTAGATGCTTCTGTTATTACTTATGAAGAAAATAATTTAGATACTAAATATCCAGAATATAAAATGCTTGTGAAAGAGTATCGTGATGGTATATTGTTGTTCCAAGTTATGGATGAAAACGTTTGGAATAAAGCCGTTCAAGATACAGCTGGCCAACGTAAATATTTTGAAGCCCACAAAGAAAATTACAAATGGGCAGAAAGAGTAGATGCTACTGTTTACAATTGTGCAAATAAAGAAATTTTAGCAAAAGTTAAAGAATATTTAAAAAATCCAGTGTTCCCTGTAAATGAAGACAAACCAGTTTCAATTTATTTTGAGAAAAATGCAGATACACTAGATCAAAAATCAAAAGCATTATTAGATCAATTAATTGGTCAATTGATTAGAGATAAGAATTTAAGTGTAGAAATACAACTAGCAGCATTAAAAACTGAAAATGCTGATCTAGGTACGAAAAGATTAGATTTAATAAAAAAATCTTTTGAAAACAAAAAAGTAGCTTTGAGTAGAGTTTCAATTGTAAATCAGGGAAGTATTTTAACAACCGATAAACCATATTTTGGATATAAGGTGTATTCTTCTTCAAAACATACTTTAGAGAAATTGCTAAACGTTACTAACGCACTAAATCTGAAAGTTCAAGATGGTAAATTTCAAAAAGGTGATAATGAGTTTGTAGATGCAACTCCAAGAACAAAAGGTGAGTATTCATTGAATAATAATGAAAGAGTTCAGTTTGTTCAAATTAGAGCTACAGAAGCACCACGTAATAAATATTTTGAAGAGTGCAGAGGGGCTGTAATTTCTGATTATCAAAACTTCCTTGAAAAAGATTGGCTTGAAAAATTAAAGCAAAAGCACAAAGTGGTAATAGACCAACAAGAAGTTAATAAATTAATTAAATAAACTAAGGAGGTGTGAAAACACCTCTTTTTTGCATAATGAAGGTAAATAAAATTTTGTTTTTGGTTTGTAGTATTTTATATCTAAATGCTCAAACACAAGTATTGTTAGATAAAATTGTAGCAAAAATTGACAATCAGATTGTATTAAAATCTGAGTTGGAGTTGGCTGTTTTACAACAAATAGCAATGGGTTCTAAAGATGGAGAACAACTAAGATGTGAAACGCTCGAAAATTTGATTACCAATAAGGTATTATTGGCGAAAGCAGAAATAGATTCTGTGGTAGTAGAAGAAAAAGTGGTTGAAGACCAAATGAATAGAAGAATGCAATATTTTATTCAACAGATTGGGTCTGAAAAGAAGCTGGAAGAATACTACAATAAGTCAATTGATCAGTTAAAAGCTGATATGAGAAGACAAGTTAAAGATCAAATGATTGTTCAAAAATATCAGGATAAATTAACAGGTAAAGAAAAAGCTTCTCCTAGAGAAATCGAAAAATATTTTAACGCTATTCCTAAAGATAGTTTGCCTTTTTTCTCAAAAGAGGTAGTGGTGGGGCAAATAGTGAAAGTAGCATCTGTAGACAAAGAACAAAAATATTTAACTAAGAGAAGACTAGAAGAATACAGACAGAGAATCTTAAAAGGTGAAGATTTTTGTGAGTTTACAAAATATTCTGAAGATGTGGCTTCGGCTCGTAACTGTGGTTCTTTAGGTTTTTTTAAGAGAGGAGAACTTGTTCCTGAATATGAAGCTGCTGCAATGAAATTAAAACCAAACGAAATTTCAGAAGTAATTGAATCTGAATTTGGTTTTCATTTGATACAGTTAATCGAACGTAGAGGAAACGAATACAGTTCTAGACATATTTTATTAAAACCTAGTTCTAGTGGTATCAATGTAAATGCTACCGTTCAGTTTATGGATTCGTTAAGAAATGCTCTGTTGAAAGATTCTATCAAGTTTGGGAAAGCTGCTCATACATTTTCTGACGATAAAATTACTAAAGAAAATGGTGGGATTTTTACAGATGCAGAAACTGGTAGCTCAAGAGTACCTATGGATAAACTAGAGCCTGGTATATTTTTTACAGTAGATACTATGAAAACGGGAGCAATTACGCACCCTATTATCTTTACAAATGAAGAAGGCAAACAAGCGGTAAGAATTATTTACTTAAAAGAAGTTATACCTGCTCATGTTGCAAATTTGAAAGATGATTATCAGAAAATTGCAAGTGCAGCCAATTCTAAGAAGAAAGGTGATGTGGTAGATAAATGGTTTGCTAAAGCCAAAAATGAAGTATTTATTAAAATAGAACCTGAATATCAAAACTGTAATATCTTAAAAGCGGAATAATTTATGGAATATAAAGATGATGTGCAGCTAGCTAAAGACTTTGCGGCCGACTTTATAAAGTTGAAAAATGAAATTTCAAAAGTAGTTGTTGGACAAGAACAGGTTGTTGATCTTGTATTAACATCTATTTTTTGTGGAGGACATTGTTTGCTTGTAGGTGTACCTGGATTGGCCAAAACATTGTTAATTAATACAATATCGTCTTGTTTAGACTTGAGTTTTAATAGAATACAGTTTACGCCAGACTTAATGCCTTCAGATATTGTAGGTTCTGAAACTATGGATGTTCAAAGAAATTTGAAATTTGTGAAAGGGCCAGTGTTTTCTAATATTTTACTTGCTGATGAAATAAACAGAACTCCGCCTAAAACTCAGGCTGCTTTATTAGAATGTATGCAAGAAAAATCTGTAACTGTTGCTGGTACTACATATAAACTTGATTTGCCGTTTTTTGTTTTAGCTACACAAAACCCAATAGAGCAAGAGGGTACATATCCGTTGCCAGAAGCTCAGTTAGACAGATTTATGTTTAATATATTTTTAGATTATCCAAGTTTTGAAGAAGAGGTTTGGGTGGTTAAAAATACAACCAATTTTATGATGCCTAGTGCTTCTCAAATTTTAACTAAAGAGAAGATTTTAGCATATCAAGAATTGATAAAAAAAGTTCCTGTTACAGATAATGTGGTGGAATATGCGGTGAAATTGGTACATAAGACAAGACCTAATTCCAAATTTGCTACTGAATCTACCAATACTTATTTGGAATGGGGAGCGGGGCCTAGAGCATCTCAACAGCTAATAGTGGGAGCGAAGTGTAAAGCTTTGCAAAAAGGGAAGTTTTCTCCTGATATTGAAGACGTTCAAGACGTGGCTATACCTGTTTTGAGACATAGGGTGGTGCTTAATTTTAAAGCAGAAGCTGATAAAAAAACAGTTGAAGACATAATTAAATCTTTATTTTAATGAATCCAGTAATAATATTAGGAGCAAAAAATCATGGTGGGGTAGCTCTGGATAATTTTAAAAGTAATGGAATAACTATCTATTGTTTACTTGACGATGATGAAAGTATACACAATACAGAAATTGATGATGTGTCAGTCTTAGGTTCTTGTGACGACGATGGCTATTTAAAATTAATTAATAATAAATGTGATGCTTTTGTTGCCATAGACGATAGAAAATTACATCAGCATTATGTTGAACTTATTAAAGAAAGAAGACATGTGCAGATTGTTAATTCGATTCATAAACTAGCTTTAGTTTCTGATAAAGTATCTATCGGGCATGGAAATATGATAAATTTAGGTGCTAAAATTGGTGCATTTGTTGAAATTTCTAATTATGCACTTATACAAACAGGTGCAATTGTAGACCAGTATGCAAAATTAGCTGACTATGTTAATATAGGAGCAGGAGCAGTGGTTGGAGCACAAGCTGTAATAGAAGAAGGTGCATTTGTTGGTTCTGGTGCAGTTATAGTTTCAGGGGTTACTGTAGGTAAAGGTGCTAGAATTGGAGCCGGCTCTATTGTAGTTGAGAATGTAGCTGCCAACAAAACGGTTTTCGGTTATCCAGCCAAAGAAGTAAAAGTTTAACATAAAATAAGCTTAGAGGATATTAACCTCTAAGCTTATCTAATAAATTATTCAATTGATCCATTTCTTCTTTATTTAATTTATTGAAGTATTTGAATTCAAGTTTTTCTATTTCACTATCTATAGAATACAAAAGTCCTAAGCCTTTACTAGAAATTGTGATATCCACAGCTCTTCTATCGGTTTTGTTAGCTTTTCTTTCTAAAAGCTTTTTTACTCTTAATCTTTCTACAATTCTTGAAGTATCACAACTTTTATCTATCATACGTTCACGTATGTAGTTCACCGTTACTGCTTCCGGGTTTTTGCCTCTTAATATTCTTAATACATTGTATTGTTGTGGTGTGAGTTCGTATTTTTCAAAAAATATTCTAGATTGATATTCCAACAAATTTGCTGTAAACAACATGTTGATATACAGTTTTTGTTGGTCATTTTTAAAATTAACTTGTTTTATTTCGTCTTCTATTCTCATTGTTGGTATAATTTTACTGTTACGATATTAGCAAATTCTGTAAGGCCAAGGACTGATAATTCTCTTCCATATCCTGATTTTTTAATGCCTCCAAAAGGTACTGTCATATCTGATCTGGGCGATTCATTTATAAAGATACTTCCAAATTCTAAATTTTGAATTAATTTATTACAAAATTCTTCATTGGTACTCCAAATACTTGCTGCTAAACCATAATTTGTACTGTTAGCAATTGTAATTAAATCTTCAATATTTTTAAAAGGGTGTAACACAAATACAGGGCCGAATAATTCTTCCTGCATACATGTTTGTTGAATAGAAGTGGCTTCTAAAACAACTGGAGCTATGTTGTTAGGTTTGTGCTCTAACGAATTTAATAGAATTGCCCCTTCACTAATAGAAGAATTTATTTGATTCAAGAGTTTTTCGACTAAATCATTTCTGGCCATTAGTCCATATTGATAGCTGTTCGAAAATGGATTTCCTGTTAATATTAATTTTAGTTGATGTAAAAGTTCCACTTTAAATGCCTCAAAAATGGATTCCTCAATTAAAAAACGTTTAGCTGCAATACATGTTTGTCCATTATTTTGCAATCTTGTTTTGATGGCCATTTCTACGGCATATTCAAGATTACAAGTTTTGTCTACAATAAATGCGTCCGAACCACCAAGTTCTAAAACTGATTTCTTTATATGTTTACCTGATAAAGCAGCAAGATTGCTTCCTGCTTTTTCACTTCCTGTAAGTGTTGTGCCAATCACTATAGGAGATTTTATCACTAATTCTATTTGCGAAATGTCTATCCACAAATGTTGAAAAACACCAATAGGGGTATGATTATTGATGATTTCATCAATTACTTCAGCACATTTCCCTACGTTTGGGGCATGTTTGAGTAAACACACATTGCCAAGCATTAAGTTAGGAATCACATATCTAAACACTTGCCAAAAAGGGAAATTCCACGGCATAATCCCAAAAACAGCTCCTTGGGCTTTTATTTTAATTTTATATTCTTCTGTGGATAAATGATTTTCGTGGTTAGCAAGTAAAACTTCTGTGTTTTGAGCATAATATTCACAAGAACTGATACATTTTTCTATTTCAGCTAGTGACTCTCTCAAAGATTTGCCCATTTCTGTACTGATGAGCTCAGCTAATTCTCCTTTTCTGTTTTTTATTTCAGATGAAATGTTAATGATACATTCAGCTCGTTGCGAAAAACTTAGATTTTTCCAAGTTTGAAATCCCGTAGTTGCATATTTCAACTTCATCAACACGGAAGCGTCCGACTCAAAATCTTTTTTAAATATTTCTTGACCACTATATGGGTTAATACTTTGAAACATTATTTTATCACAGTTATATTACCTTTTATAAAATCTTTTGAGTGATTATCTAAGCTGTATTTTTCAATAGTTGTTTCATAGTAGTAAGTTCCAGATTCTACATTTGAGGCATCCCAATTTACAAGAATATCTTTTGTCTTAAATACTTGTACTCCCCATCTGTTAAAGATGGTAGTTTCTGCGGATTTAACAAATCTTGGGTATTTAAGAGGTGTTAATTTGTCGTTAAATCCATCATTATTTGGGGTAACTACGTTCGTCATTTGGTAACAATAACAATCATTATTTACGCATATTTCTGAACTAGGAGATGATTCTGATTGTACATTATTACTGTTTTTAGTTATATATGTAACATAATAACAGCCCACTCTAGTTATATCATTAAAACTTACAAAAAATGTGTCAGTTGTTGTGCCTATTTTTTGGTACTCATTACTTAGTATACTTTTAAAATATATGTTGTATCCTTCTAAACCGTTACAAACTTTTTTTCTAAGATCTGGCCAAATAAGAGTATCTGAAACTGGCAAAGGAACTTCTGTAGTACAACTTGCATTATCACACCAGTTTTTTTTGATTGAAGTAACAAATGGTAAGTTGGTTTCAACTAATGGGGTTACTTTTATAATGTAGGAGGTTTGAGTTCCAGAACTAAGTGTACTAAGTTGAGAACAATAGTTCTGATTAGTAACAATGGCATAAGACGTAGTATCACAAGCATTTAGATTTTTTACTATAAAATAATTATTGTTTGTGGTGGAATCTATAAACTTATTGGTTTGGAGATCTAATAGTTTTATTTTATTTATATAATAAGGAAATGAACCTTTCCAAGATATTTTTACAGAAGCTGTAAGAGGGGTGTACGTCAATTGTAAAGTAGATGCAATTTTAGATGAAAATATTGTATTGGCGTCTGAATTGGCAGTGTATTCTATTTTGTAAAAATATTTTTGGATGTTCACATCAACTGAGTTGTCGGTGTAAGAAGTTGTTGAAAGCGAGTTTAAATTTTCTTCTTTAAATATGGTAGTAAAATTAATACTATCGGTACTTCTTAATACCGAGTAGCTGAAATTTGGGCTAAAAGAACTTAAATCTGGATACGACCATGTTACATTAATACTAGAATTTGAATTTACGCTTACTCCAGTTATCAAAGGATTGGTGTTGTTAAAAGAAACAGAAGCTATGTTTGATCTAAAAGATACACCATCAGCTGTGGCTGGGAAATAAGCAATTAAAGCATAATAATAATTGGTAGCATCTTTTAAGTTTTTGTCTGTATAAGTGCTAATATTGCTTGCCAAGCTTGCAATAAGTGTGTAATTGGTAGGAATGGTTTTTTTTACGGCACAAGGATCAAAATTAAATGTGGAATCACATTCTGCTCGGTATAGTCTTATTTGTATCCCCGTTGCATTGCAAATGTTATTGTAAGCTTTCCAGTTTAAAGTAACATCATTTGAATTTAAACTTTTAACTATACTAGTCCATACGGGTTTGCTACCTCTTATTTTAACACTAATAGTTTTTAGATCTGATAGCTGAATGCTTGGTGCTACATAATCAGTAGCTTTCAAAATTATTTGATAGGGTTGCTCCCTTACTAAATTACAAGAAGGAGTCCATTGTAATTTTCCCGAGTAAGGATTAGATACAGGATTGGTGAGATTTATAAAACTAGGAGAAGGGCTCACTTCAAAAGCAGATCCTAAACCTTCAATTGTTATTTTGTCTGTTTTATTGAAATCAGAAACAGAGTAGTTGATGTCATTGAGCGTATTTGCTTGTATACATAAAGAATCATTAGAAACAATAACAGGTGGGTCATTTGGATTATTTCTTACCTCTATTTGCATATCTCTAATCACATACCCAATAAGATTCCCTCTTCTATATTCGTTAATTTTAATGGCAATATTATAAAAACCTATTTCCCCAGGGGTATTCCATGTGATTTCGCCAGTTTTTGCATCAATTTCTAAGGAGGCATTTCCTCCACTCGTGTTAGTTCCGTTCCATCTGTTGTCTGCTGGTGAAGTGTAACCCGCTACATTTGTGTTTTTGTCTTGTAAAGGTGTTATAAGTTGAAAACTTAAACTATCACCATCTGGGTCGTAAGCTCCAGGATTGTGTTTATAGATTTTTTTAGATGCAGCAATGTCTATAGGTGGTACGGTGAGAACAGGTGAGCTATTAGTGCCTGAAGATCTGATTGTTAATCTGGATTCTAGGTATAATTTGGTGAAATCTGGTGATGTCATGTTTAAAATAGAAGAAACTCTGTATCTCTCAGAAAAATTAACAATATACGTACCCGGTGATGAATAGGTGTAAGAGTAAGTATAGATTGCTTGAGTCACATTATTTGCCATAATTTGTACAGTTGGGTTCGTAATAACCACATCTGCGGAACCGTCTCCCAAATTCACAGTAAGTTCGTCAATGGGTACTCCATTACTACCACTTATTCTGTCTGTATCAAAGTAAAGTATAAAATCTATTTCAAATCTTAAATAATTCGTGGGATTACTTTTAACAATAATTTCACCAGCTTTTATGTGTGAAGCTTGCGTTGCTATTGAAAATATTAAAATAATAATTAAGGATAAGAACTTACGCATTTAGTAAATTAATTTTGAAACATAAATATATAAAAGCTTTGGCAAGTTTTATACATGACATTAAATAAAAAAAGGGCCTAAGCCCTTTTTTATTTATTCAACAGTAACGTTCATTTCAACTCTTCTGTTTTTAGCTCTACCAGCTTCTGTATCATTGGTGTCTTTTGGCTTGGTATCACCGTAGCCTTCAGAGGTAATTTGGTCTTTTGGAACACCTTTACCTTCAAGATATTTTTCTACCGCAGCAGCTCTTTTCTTAGATAAGTCTAGATTCTTTTTAGCGTCTCCTTTGTTATCGGTATGGCCTTCTAAATGTAACTTATAGTTTGAGTTATTTCTTAAAATAACCGCTAATTCGTTTAGAGACGGATAAGAAGAAGAAAGAATCTTATCTTTTCCAGTTTCAAACTGTAAGTTGTCAAATGCTTTTTGAAGTTTTGCTCTGTCTTCAGGTTTCATGTCTGGGCAACCTTTATTGGTACGTAAACCTACTTTGTTAGGGCATAAATCTTCGTTGTCAAATAGACCATCGCCGTCTGTATCTTTTGCCGTGTTTGGACAACCTCTGTTTTCTGCTTTACCAAATTCGTTAGGACAAGCATCTTCAGAATCTTTCACGCCGTCTTTGTCTGTATCTGGGCATCCTTTAAACTTAGGTATACCTGCAAACTCAGGACATTCATCTTCGTTGTCAGGAATTCTGTCTCCATCTTTATCACCCCAAGGGCAACCGCCGTTTTCTTTAGGACCTTTTTCTTCCGGACAACGGTCTTCGTAATCATAAATTTGATCAAAATCAGTATCGAAAGGGCAACCAAATGGTGTAACTTGCTCTCCTTTTGGAGTACCAGGACATTTGTCAGTGTAATCACTTACACCGTCACCGTCTTTATCTTTTCCTGTTGGGGTAAATGAACCTTTCAAATACTCCTTTTCATGTTCTTTTTTCTTAGATTTCTTTCTGAATTTTTCAGTTTGTTTCGGGTTTTGTGCAAAAACCAACTGACAACACATCAAGATTAAACATACACTCCAATGCTTCAATTTCATAAATTGTAATTTAATAACACAAATTAATACAATAATATTAAAAAATTAAAACTTTACTATATTTATTGGTATTTTTTTGTGTGTAAAATAGATTTTTCCACTGTTACTCAATTCTATTTTGTCAAAAATTAGTTCTTCTATCAGTTGATTTTTTGTGTTTATTAGACCAAATTTTTCGTTTTTTTCTACTAAAATGTAATCATTTTTAATTTCATGTATTTTAGAATAAGCACTGTAAACGATTTCATTACCGTCTTTTTGTAGGATTCCGTACCAATATCCATTTTTTACAATAAAATATTTATGATTCCATTTTTTAATTGCATCAAATTTGGGTTTACATAGTTCTTTGCCATTGTAATCAACTAAAACATATTTTTTCCCTTTTTTAGCTATACAAACGCTGTCTTTGTATTGTCCTACAGAATCATATTGTGGCTGAGCTAGCATTTTTTCCCAACTATCCACTATGGCCCACTTGTTTCTTAAAAATACTCCTAGCCGTTCTTCAGATACGGTGTCAGCAATGGCAACGTACTGTGTAGCAATGGTTAATCCTCCTTTGTGATTGATGAAGCCATATTTGTTGAATTTCTTTACTCGTGCATAGCCTTTTCTGAAATCAGATATTTCTTGGTAATTATAAGTTGTGTCGTAAAGTTGAAGACCTGTTGTGTCTACTATGGCTAAATATTTACCTTTGCTTGTATATACCTTTATATTTTCGCTGATTTCTACTTTAAAATAATCATACTCACAAGGAATTATTTCTCTGCCATTGTAGCTAACCAGTCCGTATTTATTGTTGATGGCGGTCTTGAAATAATGATAGCCTTTTACCGTTTCTATACAATCGAAAAATTGAGTGCTCACCAGCTGGCCTTTGTGGTTTGTGATGCCCCAGAGACTATCTTGTTTTACTTTAAAATAATTTTTATGTAGATGTTCTACTTCCTCAAATTGTGTAGGTGATAAAATGGTAGAACTGAAATTGCTAAATCCCCATTTTGAATTTTGCTTAAAAACAATGATACTGTCATTAAAAACCTTAAAATCTGAACTATAATTTTTTATTAGGGTGTCTGAAATTTCTGTTTTTGGGGATGCTTGAAAATCAGGAAAATAATTGCTAGAAATTGTATTCTGTTCTTTATTTTGGCTGTGAGTAGTTGAATCTAATCCTATAAATTTTTTAAAACTATTGTTGTAAACAAAAATGCTATCATGTTTTTGACTTATGCTGTCTCCTAAATACTTGAGGGCGTTAGTTTTGTTTTTAAATTGTATTTCGTTGAAATTTTCTAGAATAGTATTTCCGTAGCCGTTTATTTCAATTTTTTTGTAGTTGTTTTCAAGTAATAAGGTCCCATTGATTTTATAAAGTCCCCACAAGCCTTTTTTATAGGTTTTTACCAAACTATCATTCACATTTATTAAACTGTCGTATTCACAATTCATAGTTAATCGATTGCCGAGTTCGTAAATGCCTTTTTGCTGTGAATCAGTAACCAACGCATAGTTTTTTCTGAAAGGTTCTATTTGGTTAAATATCGCTGGTATAAGAATGTTTTTTCTGTTCTTGAGTCCTACTTTATTGTTTTCTTTTATGATGACTGAATGTTTTGAAATAATATTTTGTTGAAATACTTGTGCCTGTATGGGTAAAAGTACACTCAAGCAAATGCAATATATGATGGTTTTGAATGTCAAAATGCGTTTTGTTAAATAGTGCATTGTTTGAGGATAAGATTAAAAGAAACACAAAATTAGTACATTCTATAAAAAAATTTTAACTTTGGTATTTCTTATTATTTAGATTAATTAAAAACTATGCTTGATAGGATAGAGGAGGCAATAGAGGCTATAAAAAATGGTGAAATCATTTTAGTTGTAGACGATGAAGATAGAGAAAATGAAGGAGATATGATTTGTGCGGCAGAAAAAGTAACGCCAGAGATTATCAATTTCATGTCTAAAGAAGCGAGGGGCTTAATTTGTGCTGCACTTACAGAACAACGTTGCGAAGAACTAGGATTGGATCTTATGGTGGGGCAAAATACTGCCACACACGCCACACCTTTTACTGTTTCTGTTGATTTATTAGGACATGGCTGTACCACGGGTATATCTGCACATGACAGAGCCAAAACTATTTTGGCACTTGCAGACGAACACACCAAACCGTCTGATTTGGGACGTCCGGGGCATATTTTTCCATTAAAAGCAAAACACGACGGCGTACTTAGAAGAACAGGACACACAGAAGCTACGGTCGATTTTGCTAGACTGGCAGGACTAAAACCTGCAGGTGTTTTGGTCGAAGTAATGAACGAAGACGGTACCATGGCAAGGTTGCCTGAACTTAGAAAAGTAGCCGACAAACATAAAATGAAGCTGGTTTCAATTAAAGATTTGATTGAATACAGACTTAAAAACGAAAGTTTAATTACCAGAGAACTTGGGGTACAAATGCCCACAACTTGGGGTAATTTTGACCTGATTGCCTTTAGACAGATAGATACTGACGAAATACACTTAGCTCTTATTAAGGGCACATGGGACGAAAACGAACCTGTTATGGTTCGTGTGCATTCTAGTTGTGTTACGGGTGATATTTTTGGTTCATGCAGATGCGATTGTGGAGAACAGCTACATCGTGCTATGGAAATGGTAGAAAAAGAAGGTAAAGGTGTCATTTTATACATGCACCAAGAAGGTAGGGGAATAGGCCTTATCAATAAACTGAAAGCCTATAAACTACAAGAAATGGGGCGTGACACTGTAGAGGCTAATTTAGAACTTGGCTTTAAGATGGATGAACGTGACTATGGTGTAGGAGCTCAGATTTTAAGAAATTTGGGTATAACCAAACTTAGACTCATCTCAAACAATCCACGTAAACGTGTAGGACTAATGGGTTATGGATTAGAAATTGTTGAAAATTTAGGAATAGAAGTAGCTCCTAACGAACACAACGAAAAATATCTGCAAACTAAAAGAGATAAACTGGGACATCAGATTTTGAAAAATGAGATGTAAAAAAAGGGAGCAAATTTGCTCCCTTTTTTATTGTAAAATTGTTTGCTAATAATTTTAATGACTTACTCATTTCTTTAGATTTTTTTATGTTTTTTTAAAATATACCTGTAACATTTTAAATCTGCAATTAGTCTCACTGTTATAAAAATATTAAAATTATGAAAAAACTCATTTTAACATTATTAGCCATTGTAGCTTTAACAGCTTGTAAAAAGAATATTGTTGAGCCTGTCGTGCAAAATACTGAAGTAAATAGATTACCCAAAAAAATGATTAGAAGAGGTGGATATAATAAAAGTCAAAATGTTAAATACTATGATTTCTATTATAACAATCAAAACTTATTGAGTCATGTAGTTTCATATGATTCTTTAGATGTTAATATTAAGGATACTTTATCTATTTCTTATGATGATAAGAATAGAGTCATTTCGAAAAAAAATCATAAATATTTTAAAATGAGTGGTATTTCCACCGAAGGTAAAAGTATCACTTCTTTGGGTAATCAATTTAAAGAAATTGAATATATCTATGAGGGAGATATTGTTACAAAAAAAAATATTGATGGAAGTTGTTGTGCTTTTGATACACTTTATAACAAAAATGGGTTTTTTGTGAGAAAAGAGGAAGATGTTTCAGAAGGACTTGGGCAAATATCAATTGAATATACTGAAAATGGAACATTCGAAGATTTACCTATTGGGATAAAGAAAAATAATTCAATTTATCTTCAAGCAGATGAGATGTGGAGTGGTAATTATATTTTTTTATCCAAAGAAATAGAATTTCAAATAGAACTTGCAGTAGCTTTAGGATTACACATTATTGTTCCAAAAGAAGATGCAATGAAAATGGATAACAAATATTATTACTGTGCTTCCAAATCTTCAGCTTATACTGGGTGTGAAATTGAAGAGTTTGAATATCAATTTGATAAATATGGAAGATTGATTTCTATAAATAACCATGCAAATAATATATCAACTTGTATGGATAAATATATTTCAACTATATTTTACTAATTCCTTATGAAAAAACTATTTTTAATAATAATAATAGCTATTTCTGCTTTAACAGCTTGCAAAAAGAATGTTGTGGAGCCAACAAATGGTTTCGAACAAAGTTCTAATTCAAATAAATTACCCAAAAAGGCAATTGAGAGAACGTTTTGGGGGAATAATAGTCGTAGAACTGTAATTAAAGAATTTACTTACAATGTAGATGGATTATTAACCAAAGTAACGAGTTATGATTCGGCAAATGCGTCAATAGTTTCAACTTTAGCGGAGTTTACTTATACCAATGGAATCATGCAAACTAGCAAACAAGTTGATGTTTATCGTGAGATTTATAATACGTATGATAAAGATGGGCAATTGACACAGACTACTTATAAGGAGAAAAATGGTAGTTATGGAATATTTAAAATATTTTATCATTATGATAGTCAAAATAGAATTGATACTATTAAGACCATTAATCATAAAGATTCTTCGGTATATTTAAATATTGGGTATGCAAAGTCTATATCTGGTGAAGATAGTGTGATATTGTCGCCATTTTCAGTTTATGATTGGGGCAATGATTTTAATATTTTGAATTATGGTTTTAGCTATGCAATTAAAAATGACTCGGTAACTTATATAGATAAGTCACAAGGTTCTTATAAAGTGCATTATTCTAACAAAGCTCATAATTACCAAAGAGAATTGATGGAGTTTTTAATTGTAGATATGGGTTATAATACAAGGGATGATTTTCCATATAGTACAATTTTAAAGGCTTGGTATAAATCATACTATGTAACAGAGGTTAATCAAATTTATTTGATTGGAGGAAGAAAGTATGAATACAATTTTGATGTTCAGGATAGATTAATATCTATAAAATCATTAGATAATGATAATTTTGACCCATCAGATTCTTATCATTACTATATAAATACTACTGTGATATATTAACCCATGCTTATAGAACTCTACAATCAGTCTGTCCATGAATATAACAACCGAGTTTGTCGGTTTGTGGATAAACTGTTGTGTGATAGTTCTGTGGCAAAAGATATAACCCAAGAAGCGTATTTGAAACTTTGGGAAAATAGAGAAGTAGTTGATTTTGCAAAAGTAAGGGCATGGTTGTTTACTACTGCATATCGATTAAGTATGGATTATGTAAAACGAAATCAACGATATGTTAGCGAAGAATTTATTCCCGAACATTGGGTTGAACAACATCAGCCCGATTTGCAAAAAATAGTAAACGAATCACTGTCTTTATTGTCAGATATTCAGCGTTCTATAGTTTTGTTGAAAGATTATGAAGGGTATAGTTACGAAGAAATAGGGGAAATTCTAAGCTTGAAAGATTCGCAAGTTAAAGTGTATCTTTTCAGAGCTCGGCAAAAAATAAAAGAACACATTGGTGATTTAAGACTAGTACTTTAAGCAATACAATAGGTTATAGATTTTAGAATAAATTAGTATGAATTAGTAATGAATTTAGAGGGGAGAGAAATTCAATACTCAAATTTTAAAATTCAAAAAAATGAACTATCCAAGATTTGATAAAGAACATATAGAGGAACTGATTTTTGACTATCATGAGGGCAATCTTTCGGAAAGTGAAAAAGCTGAGCTGTTGAATTTGATTCATCAGCACCCAGAGTTGGAGAGAGATTTTGCTTTATGGGCACAGTCTTATGCTCATGTTGAAGGGAAAGTGCCAGATTATGGACTTACAGATAGTTTGATACAAAAACCAGTTGTAACGTGGTATGCTCAAACTTGGTTTAAAACCATATTAGTATCGTCAGTGATGCTTTTGATTGGAGTTGCATTTTTTGGGTCTAACAAAGAAATAAAAGAAGAAAAGAAAGAAAATATTGTTAATCAAAAAGAAAATATTCAACATAAAAATTATATTTTAGATAAATCTGATCAAAGTTTAAAAATTGTTCCTAAGAATATTTACCAAAACGAAGTGTCAAAAACTTTTGAACAAAATGTTGAACAAAGTAAACGGAGCCATGTAGAAGAATCAAACGAAGTTGCTACAGAAACAGAAATACCTACTGAAATTCAAACTCCAGAAAATGTAGAACTTTTAGAGAAAAACGCAACTTTGAAGCCCGATTCTTTACCTGTTGTAGTTACAAAAGAGAAAGTAGAAGAAAAGCCTAAAAATGAGAATTTGACCAAAAAATCAAAAGGTAAAAGATTTAATCTTAAGCCCTCTTCTGAGTTTATTCCTGTAAATGCTGATTTTTAATGAGTTTGAAATTTTACGTAACATTGTGTTTTTTAAATTTGCTGTCTTTTAGTATTTTAAAGGCTCAAGTACCATTTGCACAAGTTAGTCAATTGCCCCTACAACTCAATTCCTCTTTGGCGGGTGCTAAAGCGAAAAATAGGATATGTTTGGGTGGAAATATTGCAAGTACATCAAAAGAAAAACAAAATAATTTAGCATTGAGTTATGACCAAGTTGTAAAATCGATAGGTTCTGGTGTAGGGTTTTATGGTATGTACAACAATACCAATAATGGCGAGTTTTTGGATACCATCAAACAAAAGTTGCCCAATATCTATCATAACAACTCTTATCACTTAACTAATTCAAAATTGTATTTAGGAGCATGTATGGCACCTAAATACAATTTTAAGGATCCATTAAATCCAAATAAATTTAAATACACTTTTTCACCATCTTTATATATAGAATATGGACGAGAATCTGTTAATAATTTGAATCAAATTTCTAGTCAACAATTTTATTCCACCTTGTTTTCGAGTCAATATCCAAATGGAACTCAACATTTAGATTCTACGATAACTAGATATGTGAAATATCAAATTTCAACAAATCTTCTTTGTTCTGGATTGGGATTTCTTTTTAATTCTGGAAAATGGATGGCTCTAGCCAAGATGGGTTTTGTTAGGAGTATAATAAATGAACGAGTAGAAATTCATGAATTTAACAAAGAAAATAATATTGATAAATTGATTTTTTCGGAATATCAATATCTTCTTTATTCTTTTGAGCCAACAGCTCACATAGGTTATTCTGTTGGTTATTCAAGCTCTAAATTCTCACTCACTCCTTTAGTAGGTGCAGGATGTAGAACTTATTTTAATTTGCCCAAATATGCTACAATCACAAGTGAAAATACCGTTAGGAGTTATGATTTGTCCACTCGCAAATCCTTTGAATTCAATTATCTGCATGCATCATTGAATATGAGATATGGAAAAGTTTTATTAGGGACTAATTTTACTCAATTTAATGGTATGAAATACACCGGATTAAGTGGAGGTTTTCAGAATACTAATTTAAAAATTCTAGCGAATGTTGGTCAACATCATTCGTCGATAGATAATAAAATTTATGCTGAACTTACAGCTTGCGTAATGTGGTGATATACATGGATAAATTTTATAGTACTATTCAAAAAATACTCATATTTCGGTGATGAATAATTTAACCCAAATTTCGCAATAAGAAAAATCTTAATCTTCTCCATTTGGAGAGGGGTAAGGTTGTAAAATAAAGCCTATGCGAGTATTGGGTTTAATACTTATATTTATCTCCCCAAAGTTTTTTCAAATAAAGTCTTAATTCATTTTCTCGGGCATTGCTTCCTGGGTCGTATAGTTTGGTGTGGGCAATTTCTGTAGGGAAATATTCTTGTTCAGAAAAATTGTTTTCGTAATTGTGTGCATACGTATATCCTTTGCCATAACCTTCATTTTTCAAAAGCTTGGTGGGGGCATTTCTCAAGTACATGGGCACTGGCAAGTTGCCCGTTTGTTGTACCAAAACATTTGCAGTTTTTATGGCCACATAAGAAGCATTACTTTTGGGTGAAGAGGCTAGGTATGTAACACACTGAGAAAGAATGATTTCTGATTCTGGGTAGCCCACCACATTTACTGCCTGAAAGCAGTTGTTAGCCAATAGAAGAGCATTTGGGTTGGCGTTTCCTATATCTTCTGAGGCCAAAATTACCAACCTACGAGCAATGAACTTAAGATCTTCTCCTCCCTGAATCATACGCGAAAGCCAATAAACTGCTGCGTTGGGGTCGCTACCTCTTATAGATTTGATAAATGCTGAAATGACATCGTAGTGCATTTCTCCATTTTTATCGTATAAGACTATTTTTTTCTGACAAATACTTATAACTTCTTCATTAGTGATAACGGATTGGTCTGAAGCGTGTGAGTTAACTAATTCTAAGATATTATATAGTTTTCTGCCATCACCGCCACTCATTTCTATAAGGGCATCGTAGTTTTCAAACGTAATATTTTTTCTTTTTAATAGTTCATCTTCATTCAATGCACGTTCTATCATTTTTTGTAAATCATTTTTTTCTAATGATTTTAAATGATACACTTGGCATCTGGACAGAAGAGCCGATACTACTTCAAAAGATGGATTTTCTGTGGTAGCTCCTATAAGCGTGATGATTCCTTTTTCTACAGCACCCAAAAGGGCATCTTGTTGCGATTTGTTGAATCTATGAATCTCATCTATAAATAAAATGGTTCTGTCTTGAAATTTGGCTTTTTCTATAACTTCACGTACCTCTTTTACGTTGCTACTCACTGCACTTAATGTGTAAAAATGAGCTTTACAATGTTTGGCAAGTAGCTGTGCAAGTGTAGTTTTACCTACTCCAGGCGGGCCCCATAATATCACAGATGGGATCACACCGTTCTGAATTGCTTTATATAAGGGTCCTTGTGGGCTTATTAAATGTTCCTGCCCTATATACTGTTCAATATTTTGTGGCCGCATTCTTTCGGCTAAGGGTGCATGTGCCATAAGATTTAGATAGTGTTTTGATAAAGTTTGTCTAATCTTTTGTTACGCATCAGTTCTCGCCACAAGATCAGGCCTATAGTGAAATCTATACTCAGAACATTTGAGATAAGTCTACGCTCTTCTTGTATGTCATTAAAGGGTATTTTTGTGTACTGTGTTTGATAATAGTAAATGGCAAAACTTATGATCACTGAAAATACAGTACTAAAAACCAATAAGGTAACTATGTTTTTCCATAGTGCATATCTTTTAAACAACAACAAACACAACAGCGTAGGTAATAAATAGATCAACGTAAGACTTATTCGGTATTTGAAAAATGAAATCGTAGATATTTGAGTTTCTATATGGTGTCTTGTTTGTAAATTGCTAAATAATACAATGTATAAAAAATAAAAAAATACCGTAAAACCCAGCTGAATAGCGATTCTGAGAGCGGCTTTGTCCCAAATTATGGTGCCGTTTCTTCTTCTAAATATTTCTTCTATAATAAAAAAGTGAATAGCTAATGAAACTAAATAACAGACCACCACATACGAGGTTTCAAGAGTTGTCATTTCATAGGGTACGGGTAAATCTTTAAAATCTACCATCATAAAATAAGGTATGTCGTACTCGTTATATACAAAATCGGTCAAAATACCCATTTGTATAGCTATTAATATCCAATATGTCCAAGGCATGGTGTAAAATTATTTAATATTTGTTAGTTTGTCTAATGTTGGATACTTAAATATCAGCTCGTCTAGTAAGTTTTTCTCAAGCGGAAAACTATTGTATCTAGCCAAAAATTGACTCCAAAACTGATTTTCACTACAAATAATTGGAGTGTTCAAGATTAGACATTCGTAAAATTTAGTCGGTATTTTTTTAAGAAAACTCTGGTTTTGAAGGTTGTATAGTTGTAAACTATAGCTACTTTCTGCAATTATCTCAATAATTTTTTCTTGCAAAACAGGTTCTGTAATCCCCCAAACGGTACAGTTTTTAAGACGGCTACAGGCTTCAATTATTTTTTTAGCGTAATGTTCATCTGCACAATAACCAGCAATTGTTAAGTGATGTTGGTTGGAAATATTAATAGTATTAAAATAGGCTATGGCTTCCAATGTACCATAGGCAGCTCCTAATGTGCCCGTGATACAGTATTGGTTTTTTTGTTTTTCTTTTTTGTAGTTAAGTAATGAATCGTGTGCTTTGTTTTCAATAATAGTACAGTTTTTGGGTAAAAAACTTAGTTCTTCCGTGTAGCATTTTTCTGCAATTAGTACATGATCACAGAAAGGAACTAAACATTTTTCTTTAGTTTCAATTAAAAATGCTAAAAAATTTCGAATCCATTTTTTGTACAATTCTCCAGATTTTACATTTAAAGCATAGTTTTCTTGAATATCATAAATAATGAATATATGGTTTTGAGAATTATTTTGTAGTGTTAATCTCTGAATCCATTTTAGAATGTATTTGTAAACTATGGCAGCTAATAGTAGCTCATAGGTACAAACGATAAGATATTTGGGTCTTGATTTTAGTAAATAATATAAAAAAGTAAACTCAACAAATATTCTCAGTACAGAAAGTCTTTTGAAATTAAAGAGTTCTTTGTAGTGGACAGTAGGAGGGAACTTGCTTACTTTTTTACCCACAATAGTTACACTTCCCCAAGATTTGGGAATCAACTGTCTTAGCTTAGAATCCATTCTAGGGTCAGTAATGGGCTTGAGTACAGAGGCTATAACGGTATGTGTATGCGTTTTAAACAATTTAATGTGCAATTAATAAAAAATAAATTTGCAATTTTTATTATTTAAAATAAACTTTGAACCGCAATTATTTTACAAATGGCAGATTTAAAAATTATTATAGAAAATGCTTGGGCTGACAGAAGTCTGCTTCAGCAACAAGAAACTGTAATCGCTATCAAAACCATCATAGATGAACTAGACAGAGGCGTACGTAGAGTAGCCGAACCTAAGGCAGATGGTTCTTGGCAAGTAAACGAATGGATTAAAAAAGCTGTAATCTTATATTTCCCATTACAAAAAATGTCTGTAATGGAGTGCGACCCATTTGAATATTACGATAAAATGGCTCTGAAAAAAGGATATGAGCAACTGGGTGTGCGAGTAGTGCCGCCAGCAGTTGCCAGATACGGTGCTTATTTGTCTAAAGGTACTATTTTAATGCCTTCTTATGTAAACATAGGTGCGTATGTAGACGAGGGTACCATGGTGGACACTTGGGCTACTGTGGGTAGTTGTGCTCAAATTGGTAAACATGTTCACTTAAGTGGCGGTGTAGGTATTGGCGGTGTTTTGGAACCTGTACAAGCGGCACCAGTTATAGTGGAAGATGGTGCATTCATTGGTAGCAGATGCATCATTGTAGAAGGTGCAAGAATTGGTAAAGAAGCGGTGTTGGGTTCTAACGTAGTAATTACGGGTAGCTCTAAGGTAATAGATGTTACTGGGCCTGAGCCTGTAGAATACAAAGGTTACGTGCCACCACGTGCAGTGGTAATTCCTGGTTCATACACCAAAAACTTCCCTGCGGGAGAGTTTCAAGTAAGTTGTGCTCTCATCATTGGTCAAAGAAAAGAAAGCACCGATCTTAAGACTTCTCTAAACGACGCTCTAAGAGAAAATAACGTATCTGTTTAGAATATATTTTTTGATTTTTTTGAAAAAGCTTTGTGAGAAATTACAAAGCTTTTTTTGTTGTAATATACCGAATTATATATATAGGATGAAATTATTTTCATATACTTTTATTGCAACAAAATAGGTCTTGAATCTAGAGTCTAACATCTTCAAGTCTCTATATTTTGCTTTGGTTTTGTTTTTTAAAATTCTAAAAAACAATTTTTCAGTGATATTATTGAAAATATATCAATTCATTTAGCGTTTATTTTTGCCTTATTTATAAAGATTCTATAAATTCGCGGGGTTAAATTTAAATAGACAAATGAGTAACGCATTATTATCAGACAGAATAAATGCTCTTGAAGAGTCAGCAACCATTTTGATGGCAAAAAAAGCTCGTGAACTTGCGGCTAAAGGTATAGAAGTAGTGAATTTGAGCTTTGGTGAGCCAGATTTTCAAACTCCTCAGCATATAAAAGACGCAGCTAAAGAGGCTATCGATAAAGGTAAGACTTTTTATACTCCAGTACCGGGTATTCCTGAACTTAGAACTGCTATCGTTAACAAACTAAAAAAAGATAACGGTTTAGATTATAAAAACGAAAATATTATAGTATCTACGGGTGCTAAACAATCTATTGCCAATGCAATTCTTTGTTTGATCAATCCGGGTGATGAAGTAATTATTTACGCTCCATATTGGGTGAGTTATTCAGAATTAGTAAAATTAGCGGGTGGTGTGCCTGTGTTGATTTCTGGTGACTTATCTTCTGATTTTAAAGCTCCAATTGAAAAATTGAAAGCAGCGTTTAGTCCTAAAACTAAACTAATCATGTTCTCTTCTCCATGTAACCCTACAGGTTCTGTATTTAGTGAATCAGAACTTAAAGATATGGCTACAGAAATTGTAAAACATGAAAATGTATTTGTGATAGCTGATGAAATTTACGAACATATCAACTTTGGAGAAAAACACGTTTCTATAGCTTCTTTCCCTGGTATGATGGATAGAACAATCTTGGTAAACGGTGTGTCTAAAGGTTTTGCGATGACAGGCTGGAGAATTGGTTTTATGGCTGCTCCAAAATGGATTGCTGATGCTTGTGATAAACTACAAGGTCAAGTAACTTCGGCTACGTGTTCTATAGCTCAGTGGGCGGCAGTAGCGGCATTTTCTCAAGATTTGGCTCCTACATACGAAATGAACAAAGCATTTTTACGTAGAAGAGATCTTTGCTATAACTTGTTAAAAGAAATTCCAGGTATCAAAGTGAACTTGCCAAAAGGTGCATTTTATTTCTTCTTTGAAGTGAAATCATATTTTGGTAAAACTGCACCAGATGGTTCAGTAATCAACAACGCAGGTGATCTTTGTTTGTATTTGTTAAACGAAGCACACGCATCTTTAGTAACTGGTGAAGCTTTTGGAGCACCAGAATATGTGCGTATGTCATTTGCAGCTTCTGACGATAACCTTAAAAAGGCAATCGCTAACTTGAAAGCAGCTTTTGAAAAATTAAAATAATAAAAGTCTCTGACTCCTAAATTTAAAAACCTCAAGCGAAGAACTTGAGGTTTTTTTATGAATTTTCTTGAAGAATGTTGGTGAGAATTGATGTTGTGCTTTTATCAAAGTGTCAGATTTAGAAGTACTTACTTTTGAGTAAACACAAATGTTTAATTGGTTTTTATTAAAAAATTAGAGCCAAAAAACATCTGATTTAATATAAAAAACAGTATCAATAAAATATAAAATACCTTTTGCACTTAATACATTTTCATCGTGTAAATCCTCTAGTATTATACCTAATTCTGGGTGATAATAATCGTTGTTTTTGGTACATTCAAAACCATTGTTTGCTAAAAAGTCTTTTACATCTTGTAATGCCGTAGGCTCATCTGCCTTTATGTATTTTTGCTCTACCAAGGCGTATAAAATATTATCGGGAGATTTATAAAAGCCTATTAAATGATAGGCGGTTTCAGGGAAAAAGTAATTGTTTAATAGTAAATTATAAAAATAATCCTCCCAATATTCATAATAGATGCTATCGTTTAGTTTTAAAACTTTTTCTGCATCTTTAACATACACTTTTTGTTCTGCTCCTTCAGAAATAAATGCATCAAAATTAATATCACATACCCAAAGTTGGTGTGTATTAATATATTTTATGAGTTCCTGTGTTTCTTGTTTTTTGCTGTGCTGTTTTGCTTCAGCCAAAGTACCTGTTTCTTTGCTTCTTCTAAGGTATAAGGCGATTGTTTGGATAAGTTCTCCTCTGCCAACTTGGCTCTTTCCTTGAATGATATTTTTAAGTTCATCTTTTATCATTTATAATAATTCATTCACAAATTTAACTGTTTTTTTCCACACTTTTCGTCGCTACTATTTTTTGTCGGCATATAACACCATCTCTTTTATGATCAATTTTTGGGATTGCAGTCATAAAGGTTTCCATTAAGTAGTAATTGAGATTAGTTTGGCTTTGGAAATGTGCTTTCAAATAGCGTTGGCAGTTTCTTTTGATTTTTTGTATTTGCTAATTTGTCCTGCACGTAAATTCGATATTAAAAATGTGAAAAATAAAATTATTAAATCCTCAATATAATATCCTATCCAAAACCAATAAATGAATAAAAATAAGGAAGCTAAAATCCAAAATCCGAAAAACAATTCCCATAAAACTACTGGTATTATAAAAAAGTCTGCTTTGATGAAAAGCTTTGTTGGTAAGTTTGTTTTTTGAGTTGTCAAAAATATAAAAATGTTCAAAAAAATCTGCAAGATTGATAAAATTAAAAAAGCAAAGAACGTTTCTCGAAAAATAGGTATTGATATACTATCTGCTTCTGGCGGGTAATCGCCTCTTGATAAATGATATGAGTAGTAGTTGGTACTCTCTGATAATACCCTTGATGTACCTATAACTATTATTATAAGCCAAGCAATGTTTGCAGTGATAAAAATCTTCCGCTTGTTAAATGTTTTTATGTTTTTGAAGGAGATTTGTGACTTCGTTTTTGTTGTCGCAATATTTCGTCTTTTAAAGTTGCGAAGCTTTGATTTTTGATAGATGAAAATAATAGCTGAAACGAATAAAAATAATGGATAAATGATTATGAAAACAACAAAATTTACTTCATAATATGATAGTCCCGCGATATTCGAAAGGTTGATTATGAAATCGGTACAATAAGCATAAAGTCCTTTTAATAAATGAATTAAGTTATTCATAGTTTATGGTTTGGAAGTTTTTGTATATCTTCCTGTATATCAATTGATTTAATAATGAAATACAAAATCGTTAATGGAAATATAAACACGAGAAAAATAATGTTGGCAGCACCGTAGTTACCAGTTGATGCGAGTATATCTATAGCACCAAAGTAATACAAGTCTGTAATTGAGTAATACGGTTTTAGATATTTTACGTGATGTGATTTGCAGTATGTTGTATTGTTGTGACAAATCCAAGTGCATTTATTAGGCAAATATTCGGCTGAGTTTATAGCGGTTACTCCATGAACCTTATATGGTTTTTCCTTGATTATTGATCTTACAGCTTCGTTAATTATTACCATAATTAAAAAAGGAGCAGTTAAAATTAAAGTGTATCTTAGAAATTTTATCATAAATATTTGAAGTTTTGTTTTTAAGTATTCTGACTAAAGTAAATTTTCGCATCTAAATACCAGCTAGTTACTAGATTTAAATCCCGATTAGTCAAAGCAAATTTATCAATTTGTTTTTGTATTCGTTTTACTATACCCAATTTTCTTTTTTGGTCTAGGTACAAATATTCATGAGTGTTGTGTTAGGGGATATTTTACACTACTGTAACTAACATCAAAACTCAAGTTTTGATGTTACACAACAATTGTAAAATATTAGGTAAATACAGAATATACTTCAATTTTTGTAATCCTCTTACTTTGGAAATCAATAACTAATAGTACTCCTGAAAAACTGACCATAAAAATATTTAACTCTTGTTTTGCAAACAAGATGAAGGCTTGGTTGTTTGTTAATTTTGTTTTATTATCTACAGTTTATCTATTTCTCTTTCTGTAAGCCCAGTGGTTTTACTAATAATTTCGGAGGAAACACCGTTTTCTTTTAGTGCTTTTGCAACCTCAATTTTTCCTTCTATTTTTCCTTCAATTCTCCCTTCGTCAAAAGCCGTGTCAACTGTATTTTTATAGTCCCTGTAAATTTTCAAATTCATTTCATATCGCTCCAATTCGGCTTGTCCGTATTTTGCCAATTCAGCTTTCTCAAAGGCTTTGGTAAACACCTCGTCTGCAAAAATGGTAGGGATCGTTTGAAAATCTTCCAAATGTTTGATAAAATACAGCCACTTGTCCAAACGAGTTTTTAAGTCTGATTCTGCTTGTTTGAAATTGGGCATTTCCAAATATATGTAAGTCAGCTTTTCGTAGAAAGTTTTACCGTTTTGGTTTTTGAGTTTTATAGTATGAACTACTTCGCTTTTTTCAGGTTCATTTTCATAATCGTCAAATGTAAAATCCAAAATACCCACACAATAAACTGCTTTTAAATTGTAGTTCCATTCACCTTTTTCAGCTTGTTCGCGAATGGGGAATGTGGAATAATAGACAGTTCTTTCTTTAAAATAGTTTTGTTTAGCTTTTTGAAGTTCTACTATAAATTTTTCTCCGTTGTCGCTTTCACAATAGATGTCATAAATAGCTTTTCGGTCGGCTTCGGTTTGTCCTAATTGCTCGGTATTTTTGAAATTTAGGTCAATAATTTTGTTAGTTTGAGGCAAAAGAGCATTCAAAAAGTCAATAAGCAAGGGCTTGCTGGCTTCTTCACCGAAGATTTTCTTAAATCCAAAGTCCGTAAAAGGGTTTATGTATTTTGCCTTCATATTGATTTCTAAAATTCTTAGACAAATTTAAACATTTTTCGTCGATGTTGGTTCTGTAAGTAGATATTTGGTAAAGTTAGTTTGTTTTGAGTTTTTTAGATAATTATTCTTGTGTTAATATTAATTACTGATTATCAGGTAGATGTTTAGTTTTAATCCTGATTAGTCAAAGCAAATTTGACAATTTGTTTTTTGCTTCGTTTTAAAAACTCAATCTTCTTTTTTGTCTAAATACAAATAGTCATGTGGGTTGTGGTAGGAGATATTTTTCACTACTGTAATCAAGTTCTAAACCCAATTTACAATTTTGCTATTATAAAACAGTTTTAAAATCGGCCTTGCTTTGAGCTAGGTAAATTTAACAAAAAACTTCAAATTGGGGTAATCCCACCTTAGCTTCGGAAGTTAATACAGGCGGTATACGGAGGATTATTGCTAACGGTTAGTGTTTAAGCAATTTTCGGGATAAAGAGCGAAAAGGCATCACCCGAAGGAAAGAGCTGAGATGCGAGTCCAGAAACCCAAATCCATAAAGCCCGAAAATGCTTGAAAACCCTGTTAGCATACGTTTATTTTATTATCTCTGATTTCAAAATCCGTTTTAGTTCGATTTTTAATTCTTGAGACTCAAAAAGAAAACATAATGTAGTCAAAAGATAACTACCTGTTAATAAACCAAATGGGATTAATAGAATAGGCATGATTCGACCTAATATAATCGTTATAATGATCGATCCTATACAACCTAAGCCTGCAATTGTATAAAAAACTGTCACAAATGAGATTACAAGAGGATGTACATCCATTTCAACGAAAACAATTGAATCTTGATTGTTGGATGTAATTTTTGCCTTGATCAATGGGGTAAAAGAATTCCTCCTAGTAATAGGTTTATTTATTATAAATCCATCGTCAGTTATTTCTCCTTCAAACGGTTTGTACGATTGATTTGTAACTATAAGAAAGTTTCTATTTGTTGAATCAATCAAGCTAAAAATCTTTGCTTTAATTTGATTCTTATCAAGATATGTCTTGTATGTTACACATCTATTTGGGAATAACTTCAATGCCATCTTTTGTTCATTTAAATGTGTGCCAACAATCTTATCTACGCAATTGCATAAATATTTAATTAATATTCAACCTAAATTTTAAAATTCTATTAACAAGTTTAGTCTTATTTTTATATAAATCCAACTTATTCAGCAACAATCATTTTGTATTAAGTTTTGATAAGTATTTATAATTTTTATTAGTCATAAAACACAAGAGCCAACAATTTTTTTGTTGGCTCTTGTGTTTGGTATGTTTCTCAAAACTGTTACTCAATAATCAATTTTACTAATTGAGTTTTGTTTGAAGTACTAATTTTTGCAAAATACAGACCTGATTTTTCAGATGATAAATCTATTTTGTTTCCAGAAGTGTTTAATACTGTTTTACCTTGCATATCTGTTACTGTAATCTGTGAAGCATTTTCTTTAATTTCGAAAATTCCTGTAACAGAAGGATTTGGCCATGCGTCAGAACTGTTTTCAATCGTTACATCATTTACATTTACAAGTAACGAAGCCGCACAATCGTAAGTATAAAAATCAGTTGCAGTGTTTCCTGTGCCAGAAACTGCCTCTGTGCGTATGATACTATAAGGTAAATTCTGAGCGGTATAAGTGTAAGTAGCAGTAGCAGCAGGTACGTTAAGGGCTGAAATCTCTTTCAAATTATTAGTAGTAAACATAGAAAGAGGTTCGTCGCTTAGTGCTCTGTATTTTTTGAAAATATTTGTGTTGGCATCAAAACTGAAACTTGCCGCTTGATTTAATGAAAATCCACCTACAGAAACTACAATCTGTCCCGAAGCAAAATTTCCGCTTCCGTTAAAAGTGATACTGTTCATAGTAACACCAGAAGAAGTAGTAATACTTGTAAGAACATTAGAAGAATATGTGAAAGTTGCTGATTCGGTAGTTCCAGCAGAGTTAGTAACAGATAAAGCTGTTAAATTATTGTTGGCGTCGTAGCTGTAAGTTTTCTTATAAGTAGCTTTAGCACCCGTAGTTACATTTTTTCTAATGATACTGTCTACACGGTAGTTTCCACTGTAATATATAGAATCTTTATCTACTAATACGTTTGATTTATAAACGAATCTTTGAACTGGGTATCCTAAAAGGTCATATTTAATGACTAATTTTTCTTTTACCGTTACTGTGTTTCCTTCCGTTATCACAACACTATCTGTTGCTGGTACATAAGTACAATCTGTTTGTGCAACTAAATTGCTCAATCCTAATAAAGCTAAAGTTATGAGTACTGTTTTTTTCATAAATTCTTTTTTAGTAAATATATATATACTTAGTTATAAATCAAAATATTAATATTTATTCAGGATATTTTCCTATCCAAACATTAACAGAAAATCTACCTTTATCAAACTCCTCAGGAGCTTGTGTGGGCATTACGGCATGTATACTTTTGCTTTCAAATATTACCAAACGATTGTTTAGTGGCTCAATAGTCGCTCTTTTGTTTTCACCAACTAGTTCTTCTCCCCAAAGTAAACCGTCTGTAAGACAAAGCTCTCCGTTAGAAAATTCTTTTTCTGGATGATGTATGTAATAGATTAAAGTAATAACCCTTGTAGAATCTCCAGGAATGGTATCATAATGCCACTTGTATTGATCTTTAGAGCCATAGCGGCTCACTTGTGTGCTCCAGTAGTCGCAATAACGCATTTCGTTTAGCGGAAAAGGTGCTGCGTCTAAGAACGATAACCATTTTTCATCATACAAAAGTGCATCGAGCCACGACAAAAGAGGAGAACTTGCTCTGTGTTCTAGTGCCGCTTGTGGGTCTTGTAAATCTGCCAAATGATACAATTGATCCATATTCAAACTTAAATTGGATCTGTAGCTGTTGTTGATTTGTTGGTCTGTACCTATTCCTGCTTGTTTGTAAGAATCTTTTAAATCTATTAAATGATTAAAGATCGCAGTATTTTGTTCTTTAGGTAAAAAGTCATCAATTACGATGTGAGGAACGGGTTCTTTATGTATTGAAAATTTCATTTATAATTTTTTATATTTATTTAATTCTGTTAAATCTACCGACACTTGTCCGTCTTCGTATGAAATGATGGATTCAAATTTTGCATTCCAGATAACATCCGAATGTGCGTAAGACAGCCAAGAGTTTACGGTTTGAGAAAAAGTATCTTCAAATGCTCTGAATAATATAATGATTTCTGCATCAGATTTATTCCATTCTTCTTCCGTAATTTGGTAAAGTGGACTGTGTTCGTCTATAGGATGCACCACCGTCCAAGACAGTGTTAGGAAATTTATCTTAGATATTTGTGTATCCATTTGATAATATTTTCTTTTGATTTCATCGCCTTCTTTTTTAAGCATAGAAAGTCTTATTTCCACTTCTACATCTGTCAAAATACTATTTTTGGGGTTGGCGACTCTAAACATAAGTGCTGAGCCGTCTTTGTGTGGTGCAATTACGGCATTGTAGCTATGCCAGAGTTTCATGACGGGTCTAGAAAAACGGCCGTACAGCAAACCCGTGAATACCGCTATGATTAACACTCCGGAAAACGCTTCTATAGATGCAACCACATTTATCCAAAATCCTTTGGGACTGATGTGCCCATAACCAACAGTGGTAAAAGTTTGTGAACTAAAGAAAAAAGCTTGTTCCATAGATTCTTTAAAACTATTGCCTGTGGCTCCATTGAGGTGTTCAACACCTATTATGTGATACAGCGAAGCAAAAATTATGTTGATTAAAAAATAAAATAGAACAATGAAAATAAAAAATTTAGTCCATGAGGTTAAAATTAAATATCTGTAAATACTATGTTTTTCCCATAAGGGTGCCCCTTTTTTGACAATATTAAAGCTCCCGTCTTTATTAATGAGCCGAGTACCTTCTTTGTTGCTGAATGTAGAAAAGCCTGTATTGTCTTTTTCTTTGAGTTTATTAAGAATTCGGCCCATTTTGATCTTTTGGGTTTGTGAGGTCTTTGATTACATGCCAAAATCTACCCATGGTAGTACCCAGTGCTATAACTGCTAACACACAACTTAAAATTTTAACTTCTAGTTTGATTCCTGATGAAAATAAAAATTGAACACCAAAATACATGATAAAAAGTAAAAAAGCAGCTGCTAGCAATACAAATATCCAACCTATTGATTTCATTTAAAATAATTTTTTAAAACACAAATATACATGTGTATCTGCTATAGTACAATTTCAAACCTTAGCCTTTTGTAAATATGTCAAAATATTGATATTTATCAATTAATTTTAAATGCTTAGTGTTATAAATCAGCAACTTATTAGAAACTATTTTTCTCAATAAACGTTTATTCAAACATCAAACAAAGTAGAAATATATGGATTTTTGCTATGACCATGCTCATAGCCACTTTAGTTTGGATTCACTTGTTTACCACTCATTTATATCAAAGTGTATGGGATGTACAGGTTTTCCATATTGCAAATATTGCTTGGCTTCATAGTAAATTTGTATTGTTGATAATTGTATTGATTTTGGTAGCTACTTTAATATTGCTGTTGAAATTAATCCCTATTTCGCTTCATCATTTTTTAAGATTTAACCTAAAAGCTTCCTTATTCACATTTTTAATTTCTTGTTTTTGGGATCTATTTAAATGTAAAGAACAGCTCTGGAATGTTTCTTTGGAATATACCCTGAACGAAATAATTTTAAATTTGCCCATAGAACATTATTTGGTCAATTTAATAGTACCCTTAGTTTTTGTGGCATACATGGAATTGGCCATTTTTAAAAACAAAAAGAAAATGACCGCATTTGTGCAAACCTCGGTAACATGGTTTCATATTTTGTGCTTGATTCTGATTTTAGTTTTAAATTATGAGTATACTTACACATTTATTGTTTGTTTAGTATCTTGTGCATATCTGTTGTTTCATTTTATATACGAAAACGCCAGAGTGCGAAATCAATATTGGACACACGCTTTACCATTTTTGATAGTTTATATGTTGTTTGGAGAAATTGTTACAGGTCTTGTTGAGACTACTCCAATTTTTGTTTACAATCAAAATGAAATCATGAGTTTTAGAATTCTGAGTCTACCTTCTGAAGAAATGTATTGGTTTTTGTTTATTACACTTTCTCAGTATACTTTATATGCAAAAGCTAAGAAAGCATTATTTAAAGAAAGCCGAAGCAATAAAAGCGAACAAGACCAGTACTCCAGGAGAAACTCTTTGAGAGTACATGAGGATGAGCGTAGCAATAATTAGGCAGATATTAGAGAACTTAAGGTCTATAGAAAATAAAAAAACTATGGCAGACGATAATACTAGACCCGAACTTACGGCTAAAATACCTTCAAGACTAGCTTTTACAGGTCTGTAGGTCTTAAGCTGATTCCAAAAGCGAACTATAAAAAATATGAGAAAAGTACCTGGTAAAAATATGCCTGCTGCCGCCACAAATCCTCCCAATATTTGAAGATATATTGGGTTGTCTTTAAGTGCAAAAACACCTATATAGGAACAAAATGAAAACACCGGCCCCGGCACCATTTGTGAGAAAGCATAACCAGCCAGAAACTGGTCGTTGGTCATACAAGATTTACTAGGAAGCTCCACAAACTCTGTGTGTAACAATGGTAACAAAACTTGTCCTCCTCCAAAAATAAGTGAGCCTGTTCTGTAAAAGTTTTGAAAAACTTTAATCACTTTCCAGCCAGAAATTCCACCCAAAATAAGTGTGAAAATAAACACACCTATAAATAATATGAAGTTAGACCATTCTATTTGAAATGGTTTTTTTTCTGTTAATGGAAATTTTTTATAATTGAGAGAAGTAATGAATCCGCCAATTATGATAAGAATAGGGTTGAACCAAGGCGAACGGAAAAAATAATTAAAAATGGCTACGGTTACCATCATAGCCACACCAGTGTAGGAAGTAATAACTTTGCTAGCAATAGCATAAGAAGAATAGGCTACCAAACCTACAGCCACAGGAATCACAAACACCGTGTAAGAAGCAGAATCGGGTAGGTATTTCACTAAAAATGCCGCCGCTGTCATAATAGTTACCGCAGGTAAACACCACACCAATAACGTGAGATAGGCCAGTTTTGCACCACCTATTTTATACCCAACCGCTACTATAGTTTGTGTAGAGGTAGGGCCAGGAAGCATTTGACAAAGAGCTTGAAGTTCGAAAAAATCGTCTTCGCTGAGGTATTTTCTTTTGTTGATGAGTAACGTGAGCATAGTTGCCAAATGTGCATTAGGACCACCCACAGCTGTGAGCGACAAGTAAAGCACATCTCGCAAAAAGATTAAAAATCTAATTTTATACACTTCGGTTGTTACAAATAATTTTTACAAAATAATACAATTTTAGAAGTTCTCAAAAATCTAATATTTTTGAGGGTTAAAGAATCCTAAGCATATACAGCTTTTATGAGTTAAAAGATATTATTTATCAATATTTTTGAATATTTAAAATCTCTGATATTTAACTAAGTTTTTCTTTTACAAATACAATTTATTCAATAATTTGCACGGAAAAGCAATTTACTACAATGGTTATAGGAATAGACGTGGGTGGAACCACTATAAAATTTGGATTGATTAAACTAAATGGTGAAGTTGTTTCAACACACCGTATTGATACCAAGAAAGCTGCCGAAAACGAAGGTATTGTTGAGGCAATGATAGAAGAAGTGAAGAAAATTTATGCACAGCACTCCGAAGTGGAAGGTGTGGGTATAGGTTTGCCAGGATTAGTTTCTAAAAACAGAAAAGAAATAGTATTGCTGCCCAATATTCCTCAAGTGCAAAGAAATGAGGCTATTGTAGAGAAATTTAACAAAGCTATTCCTTCGTTAATAGTAAAAATAGAGAATGATGCTAAATGTGCTGCACTAGGCGAGTTGCAGTTTGGGCAGGCAAAAGGCTTGACAGATTATCTGTTTATTACGTTAGGTACGGGCGTAGGTGGCGGATATATCATGGATAAAAAATTATATCTAGGTTCTCGTGGTAATGCCACAGAAGTTGGCCACATGTTTACTCCTATAGATGGTAAAACTGTAGAACAACATTTGGGACTCAACCAAATTATTGCCTATGCAAAAGGATTAGCATCACAGCCAGAATATGCAGGTTCGTCGTTAGTAGGACAAGAAATAACTCCAAAGTTAGTTTTTGAAGCTGGACTTACCGGTGATAAATTAGCACTTGACGTATGGAAACACGTTGGTACAGTTTTGGGTTATGGACTCATCTCAATGATGCGTTTTTGCGATGTGAATAAATTCATCATTGGTGGGGGAGTAGCTGGAGCATTTGATTTGTTCATCAAACACACAGAAGAAACTATTAAAAATAATTTACCAGCTTATTACAGTGAAGGTTTAGAGTTTCGTAAAGCATCTGACGGTGAAAATGCTGGGATTTTGGGAGCCGCTAGTCTTATCTACCACAGTTACGGAGAAAATTAATAGAATTTAAAATATATCTTATAAAAGCCACTTTTAGTGGCTTTTATGTTTTGGGGCTAATTGATGGATTTATAACTTATGTTGAATATTTTATTTTCTGTAAAAGAATTGTATTTGAATTCTTAAATAACAGTTAAATTAATCAAGTTCAAGATATTTTAATATTGGTGGCAAAATCAATACACAACTTTATTTCTTCCAAAATAAAAAGGGCTAAAACTAGCCCTTTTGTATTAATTAGCTTCCATCATAAGGTAAGCTTTAATAAATTCATCTATTTCCCCATCCATTACAGATTGCACATCTGAAGTCTGGAATCTCGTGCGTTCATCTTTTACCAGTTTGTAAGGTTGCATAGTATAGGTTCTGATTTGAGAACCAAATTCAACTCTTTTTTTAGAACTTTCTACTTCTGCTTTGGCAGCATTGCGTTTATCAATTTCTATTTGATACAATCGTGACTTTAGCATTTGCATAGCACGTTCTCTGTTGCCAACCTGAGAGCGTTCTACTTGGCACACTACCACTATACCCGTAGGAATATGTCTTAGTTGAACTTTCGTTTCTACTTTGTTTACGTTCTGCCCTCCAGCACCACCACTTCTAGACGTTTGCATTTCAATATCAGCATCTTTAATTTCGATATTGATTTCATCGTCCACAACTGGGTACACATATACTGACGCAAATGACGTTTGTCTCAGTCCTTGAGCATTAAAAGGAGAATTTCTAATCAATCTATGTACTCCGTTTTCAGCTTTCAAATAGCCAAAAGCAAATTGACCATCAAACTGAAGCGAAACCGCTTTGATACCCGCTCCATCACCTGCCTGATAATCAAGTTCTTTTACGGTGTAGCCATTTCTCTCGCCCCACATTATATACATTCTCATGAGCATTTCTGACCAATCTTGTGCCTCTGTACCACCAGCTCCTGGCTTAATTTCCAAGATTGCACTTAATTGATCCTCTTCATTACTCAGCATGCGTTTAAATTCCAGCTCTTCTGTATCTTTTATACATGATTGATATTCAGACTCAACTTCGTTTTCTAAGCTGTCATCTTCTTCCCACATCATAAAAAGTACTTCCAAATCATCTACACGTCGTACTATACGTTCATAGTGATCCGTCCATACTTTTTTGGTTTTAATTGATTTAAGAATTTTTTCAGCTTCTTTCGGATTATCCCAAAAATTGGGTCCTACAGTCAATTCTTCTTCGTGTCTTATTTGGTTTATCTTGTTATCGTAGTCAAAGAAACCTCCCCAAGGTCGTAATACGATCCTTCAACTCTCCTAATTGGCTTGAGTTCATAATTTTGTTAAATATTTATTTTAAAAGTCAAAGTTAATTAAAATAACTGACTTGTACCTTAATTTATTTTTTTGTAGAATTATAACTTTATTTTTTAATTATGATTTCCTTAAAAGAACATTTACAAATCTTAAATACTAATTTTAAAATATACACAAACCAAGATTTAATTTCGAACATTAATAATCTAGATTTGGAGGAAAGCTTGTATAACGCTCCATTTGTACTAGTCTCACATAATAACTCGTCAGATCCTATCTTTAATTACGCAAATAAAAATGCACTAGACTTATGGCAAATGTCAGAATCTCAATTTTTAAATCAACCTTCAAGATTGTCTGCCGAACCCGAAAATCAATTCAAAAGAGAAGAAATTTTAAATAAAGTTCTTAATCAAGGATATATAGAAAACTACGAAGGTATACGTATAAATTCAAAAGGGGAGAGGTTTATTATAAAAAATGTATTTATCTGGAATTTATACGATAACCAGAATACTTTTTATGGTCAAGCAGCTAAATTTGAGCATTGGGAGTTTATCTAACTCCCTAGCTATTAATGTTTTTCATACTCGAACACTTCATCCAATTCCATATCACCATTGGCGTCGATGCTCGTCATTTTAACTCTTTTTATTTCACCCACTAAAATGGGGTCATATTTAGCTTTAGCCTTCACATAGTTCGTAGAAAACCCAAACATATATCCATCTACTACGTCACTTTCAAACAAAACTTCCGCTTCATTACCAATTTGCGATTGATAAAACGCTCTCTTTTTCTTTTCAGAAAGAGTTCTCAGCATACTTGTTCTTTCATTTCTTATAT
>JAXLUW010000004.1:0-145000 GCA_046329305.1 Cytophagales bacterium | reverse complement strand
CTGGTTAATATTCCAGTACATCTTATATGGGCGATGGAGAGACGGAGAAGTGACAATACCACGGACTGACGGAATAGTTCGTTTAAGAGTGTAGATATATTTTTGGTAGGCAAATCCGCCGAGAATGTCGAACTTGAAAGTAAGTTGAGGATTCGTCCGAGACTAGTGTATGTAATCAGGCTCCCGAGAAAAACTTCTAAGCAATACTATATAAGATCCCGTACCGTAAACCGACACAGGTAGTCAAGGAGAGAATCCTGAGGCGCTCGAGTGAGTCACGGCTAAGGAACTCGGCAAATTAACCCTGTAACTTCGGGAAAAGGGGTGCCCACAGCGATGTGGGCCGCAGAGAAATGGCTCAGGCGACTGTTTAACAAAAACACAGGGCTATGCGAAACTGCAAGGTGAAGTATATGGCCTGACACCTGCCCGGTGCTGGAAGGTTAAGAGGGGATGTCAGTCGCAAGGCGAAGCATTGAATCGAAGCCCCAGTAAACGGCGGCCGTAACTATAACGGTCCTAAGGTAGCGAAATTCCTTGTCGGGTAAGTTCCGACCTGCACGAATGGTGTAACGATCTGAGCACTGTCTCGGCCGTGAGCTCGGTGAAATTGAAGTAGCGGTGAAGATGCCGCTTACCCGCCATGGGACGGAAAGACCCCATGCACCTTTACTATAGCTTTGCATTGACTTTGGACAAGTGATGTGTAGGATAGGCGGGAGATAATGATTATGTGTCGCTAGGCATATATGAATCAACGTTGAAATACCGCCCTTTGCTTGTTTGGAGCCTAATCATCGAAGATGAGACATTGCATGGTGGGTAGTTTGACTGGGGTGGTCGCCTCCAAAAGAGTAACGGAGGCTTCCAAAGGTCAGCTCAGCACGCTTGGTAACCGTGCGTAGAGTGTATTAGCATAAGCTGGCTTGACTGTGAGGCCTACAAGCCGATCAGGTAGGAAACTAGGGTAAAGTGATCCGGCGGTACCGTATGGAAGGGCCGTCGCTCAAAGGATAAAAGGTACGCTGGGGATAACAGGCTGATCTCCCCCAAGAGCTCACATCGACGGGGAGGTTTGGCACCTCGATGTCGGCTCGTCACATCCTGGGGCTGGAGAAGGTCCCAAGGGTTGAGCTGTTCGCTCATTAAAGTGGCACGCGAGCTGGGTTCAGAACGTCGTGAGACAGTTCGGTCCCTATCTATGGTGGGCGTTGGAAATTTGAGAGGAGCTGTTCTTAGTACGAGAGGACCGGAATGGACAAGCCTCTGGTGTATCTGTTGTGCCGCCAGGTGCAGTGCAGAGTAGCTATGCTTGGAAGAGATAAGCGCTGAAAGCATCTAAGTGCGAAACTCGCCTCAAGATGAGATTTCCTTATAGGGTCGTCAGAGACTATGACGTTGATAGGTTGCAGGTGTAAAGGCAGTAATGTCATAGCTGAGCAATACTAATTGCCCGAAGACTTTCGTGTATAACTTTTGTACGTTCTTCTTCTCTAGTAATGTCAATAAACAAAAGAAATTAAAGATAATGGTGGCTATACGGCGGGTGTTCACCTCTTCCCATTCCGAACAGAGAAGTTAAGCCCCGCACGGTCGATGGTACTACGATAACACGTGGGAGAGTAGATGGCCGCCAACCTTATTAAAAAAATAGTTCGGAAAACTAAAATCATAAACCCCTCAATGTTTACTAACATTCAGGGGTTTTGACGTTTATAAGACCTTAAAATATTCTTTACTTTGTCTTGAAACAAAAAGTAAAGGCCAATTTGTTTTTATAAATTTATATGATATTATAACCTAAAATCCAGTTCTAAGATACTACATTATTACAAGTTCAAGATGCCCTGCGGAACATCTTGAACAGCTGACAAAGCTAAAGGAAGAGCAGAGGTAAAACATAGCGAGACGCTATAAAAAGAATGGTCCAAGCGAGATGCTTGAACAGACCTTCATTTATAACCTTGCACCAGTGTGGCAGGTATATATGCAAATTTACCATCAATGTTTTGTGTTAATATTTCGTTTGTTTTAAAAATTCTTTTAGCGTTATTGTCGTTATACCCAAGCCTTTTGCTTTAATCTGTAATGCGTTGTCAGATGTCAGCATAATTGGGTTTTCGTCTTTGTATTTTAATGCAACCGTCAGAATAAAATTGTCTGGCGATTTTTTGTTAAAGTCTTTTGGAAGCAAAGTCAAGTCCGCTGTGTCCATTTTGAGACTTCGCTTATCAAAACTGTCATTGATTTGTTTGATTGCTTTTTGAACATTTTTCTTTTGTTCTTCGGTCAATGAAATTTTCAAATAGTCCAATTCGTCAATGACTTTTGCAGATAAAACTATTTGATATTGCTTGTCAATTTTTGAAATAATATCAGGATAATCAACAAAAACATTCGTGTCAATTATGTAAATGTTTTCCTTGTCTTTTTTGATTTCCTTTTTCGGTTTCTCAAATTGTGAAAGGTCTATTTTGCCAAGAACCTTTAATCCTGTTTGGTTTTCAGTTTTCGTTTCGTCTTTGGGTTGTGAGGTTTCAGCCTTTTCTTCTTCAAAAAGCAAATCATTTAATGACAACATATATCGATTTACATTATTATCAATTAGTGAATAAAACGAAGCAATATTTTCATCAGAAACAATTAGAGTACAAAGTTTTGCTCTTGATGTAGCAACATTAAAACGGTTTGCTTGTAAGGAAAACGGAACGCTTTCTATTGGAACGAAGAAAATACAAAAGTCAGTAGTAAGACCTTGTATTCTATCAATGGTTTCAACAAGGATATTTTCAGTATTTACACATTTGGAATAAATTTCTTTTTGAAGAAAACGAATTGTGTCTTTATGAAAAGCTAATACAGCAATTTCTGCTTTATTGTTAAACTGCTTTATTTGGTCTATTTGCTTTACGATAAAATCGGAACATTCAAGGGAAGGTAATCTTCCTTCGGGAAGTTTAAATCTTACCAAACTTGCACCTCCGTAATTGTTCAAATATTTTTTAAGGTTGGGAAAATTTGAAAAGTCAAGAGGTAGTTTTATGTCAGATTTGCTTTTTAATACATCTCCGTAAAACAGATTAGTTCCTTTAATCGAATTTTCTGTTAAGCGGTACGAATTGGTTAAAATGTATTGTTTTGCATTTGGCAGATAAAAACTTATTGCTTTAAGTCCGCATATCATCCAATGATAATTGTTTGTGTCTTCGGGAGCATATTCTTTGTGAAAAATTGTTTCAAGTTGTTTGATGTCGCCAATGATGATACACTTTTTACCAAGTTTCCTTGCTAATGCAATCGTTGATAAAAATGCCTGACTTGCTTCTTCAATAATGATATAATCAAAATGCTCATCTACAACTGCTTTTGTTGCAATTTGGCTCATTATGTAATAAGTCGTCAAAAGCAATGGTGGTTGCTGTTTGTTCAAACTTTTAAAAGATTGAATACCTTTAATTTTTTTGTTTTTGCTTTCGTCTGCTGTTAATGCTGATTTGAAAACTTTACCCTGTTCCAAAGAAGATTTTAAATGTTCTTTTTCAGCCAATTCAATAAGTGCCCTGTTCGTTAATGCCGTTACAAGTATTCTAAAATCTGATTTCAGCAAAACTTCACATAACAAAGCCATTAGATAGGTCTTTCCCGTTCCGGGCGGACCTTGAATAATTATTGTGTCGTTTTCAAAAAAATCTAATTGGATATTTGAAACAAAATTTTCATCAACTACCAACGGTTTTGGTTGCCAAGTTGGGTTTTCAATGTTTAGCTCTAATGTTTTATTTGTGTTAGGTTTGACTTGTTTTAGGAAATCAACAAGGTTCATTAAATATTGCAAAGGTGGGTCGGTTGGTGCTAAAAAAACTAATGCGTTTCTTTCGTATTTTTCAACATCTTCAACTTTTACACCCGATAAACCGACAATAGTGTGGTCTTTTTCGTAAGTGAAAAACACCGTTTTACATTCAAATTGCGTTGCAACATTTGTTCTTAAATTCTCATAAGTAAGCCCTCCCCAATTTTTTACATTATCGTCTTGAATGGAAGAAACAAAGCATTGTAAATTTTCATTTTTTCGTGGTGCAGAGCATATTTTGTGGTCAAATTTTACAATTATATTTCCTCTTGCCTCATCATAACCTTGGTATCTGCATAGATAAAGTTGATTTTCAACAAACATTTTAGCGGCTTGTTTTTTCAACAACTTCTCAAACTCGTTTGTCTGATAAATGAGTTCGTCTTGAATTAGGTTTATATGTTTGGTGTTATTGATAATCATCTTCAATATTTAGTAATTTCAACAATGCTCTCGATTTTTCTCCTGAATTATTTTTGTCAATAATCAAAAGATGTTTGTTTGCATCTCTATTCGCTTGACAAAAGCTAAATAATTCATCCATTGTTTTCTCGTGTTGATAAGCTAAAATGTGATTTGTATTAAGTTGAAGTATTTCTTCTGCTGTTTCGTAAATTTTAATTCTTGATTTTGTACTGAAATCTAACGCCATTTTATAGCCTTCATCTTTCATTTTCAAAATTTCATTCGGGTGTATGTATGCAAATGCACCTCTCGCACTATGAACAAAATATTTTTCACTGCCATTTTCCAAATGGTTGTAATCTTTGTTCGCTACCTCTAAATGTATGTCCAATTCCTTTGCTAATTTGATTTTAGCAATCAAATTAAAAAGTTTCTGTTTTTCTTTTGGGTGAGAAACTGACAATTCTAAAATGTTTTTTAGTTCGGGAACAAAATCATTCCATTCTGTACCTTCAAGTTCTGAAATGAACTCGTTTACATCATCTAAGAATGTTGAATTTGCTTCTTGCTTTTCTTGTTTTGTGTCCTTTTTATTATCTTCAAACAACGACCACAAATCCTCAAATGAAAAGTTGTTTGTATCATCAGAAGCTACTTTTTGCAATGTTTTTTTACTGTCTGTACTTTCGTTTATGAAAATAGAGTTTCCATTTACTGCAAAATCAGTATCGTTGTATTGGTAGAAAATATAATCTTGAATTTTGTCAAGTTTTACGGTTTTAGGCATACTACCATTGAATAGATAAATTGAAAAATCGTTTATAGTTTTCCATTCAGTTGATTTTTCTTCCAAAACTCCAAAATTGTATTCGTCCTGAATTATCAATTCTTGTCCTTTTGTTCTGCTGGAATTAATTACTCTGACAATTTCTTTGAAAATAGAAAACTCATTATCGTTAGTTAATTCAATACCTTTTTCTTTCAACAATTCAAACGTGTTTAAAAGCATTATTTTGTTTGATGAAAGTTTTTCTGCAATTGTATTTTTATTAAAATTGGTCTTGGATAGGAAAAATTCACGCAAAGAAACCAATGTTGAATTTTCAGTAAAAACGCCTATTTCATCAAGTTCTGATATGTCAATTTCTTTGTTTATTATCCAATTTTGCAAGTATTCGGGAAGTTTCTCTTTTTCCAATGCAAATTGAGAAGGAAAAACTGCCCAGTTCAATTCAAACCCTAATTTTGATAAATCAACTCTTGGATTTTGTTTGTGGTAGTATATTAGAAAGAAAAATTGCTCTGGATTTGCAAATGTTTGAACTTGCTCTGTGAACTTTTCGAAAATATCTTTTAATTTAAGTTCTTCATTCACACCAAACAAAGCATTTAATTTTTCGATTTGTATTCCTTGTTTTGTAAACAACGAAATTAAATCGCTTATCAAGTTACTGTTTTGATAAGTTGCTGGCAAAATTTTAGACAAACTAAATTCCTTGTTATTGATATGAACTCTATCGTTTGCTAACGAAATTTCAGTAAGTCTCCATTCTCTTTCTTCGGTTGCAATTATTACCTTTTCTCTGAATTTTTGTATATCGTTTCTTTCTTTTAATTCATTACAAGCCAAATTCAAAACTTTATATTGGTAGTCGTCTTTGGTGTATTCGTTTTCTGAATTAAATCTAAACTCTGTGAGTTTTTGTAGAAACTTATGTTTCGGCTCATCGTAATGAATAATATCTACAAGCGTTTCCTTGTATTCATTAACGTCAATGAATTCAACAATCTTTTTATGTAAATCTATTGTTCTGATTACACCATCTTCTTCTTTGTAATCTAAAAATTTGTCGGGCAAAACAAACAGACTGTTTGCATAATTTTTATCAATGAATGTTCTTACTTCTTCTTTTCCTGCCTGAACTTGATAAGTATTGCTTGTCTTTTTTGATATTGAAAATCCGCTTTCTGTTTTCTTTATGATAAATTCATTGAAAAATTGTCTTTTATTGTCTTGATAAAGTTTGATGAGTGATTTAATTTCGTTTGCTTCCGTTAATTTTGAAATAATTACGTCTTGTTGTGGTAGATATATTTCTTTGAAAATTGCTTCTGGTTCTGAAATTAGGTAAGATTTTAGTTCAGCAAAATATTCCTCACTTTTTATTTTGTAAGCGTTTAACCAGCTTGCAGTATTTAGTTTATAATCTATAAGTCTGTTTAATGGTTTTATTTTTGAATTGCTGTCGCAAAACAAACACAAATCTTTCAATGTGCCTTCTGCTACATTGTCAAACTTGGTTGTTTCATTTATGAAATTAAGAAATAGGTTTTTCTTTTCTTCTGTTGAAAGCGTATTTGTTTTACATTTTTCGGCAATGGTATTGTAAATATCTTTTTCCTTTGGAAGTTTATGAGCTATTGCAGAATAAATTTTTGTATAAGTAGTAATATTTTTCAACGAAACAGTAAATCCTAAATTTTGTAATTCATTTGAAATGCTGTCTGTTTTGTTAAAAGTAAAATGGATTGATTGATTTAAAACTGTTCTTTGTACAACTCTTGTTTTATTAATGAATTTGTAAGTTCGATTATATTGATTGTAGGTTCTTTCTTGATAGGTTTCTGTAAAATTCTTTGTAACCCAAATATCGTTCACTGAATAAAAATTACCATCTGAAAATTTGAATAGTTTTACACTGTAAAGTTTTTCTGTGGTTTCTTTACGTAAAGAACTGTCTTCTAACTCTTTCAAAAACATTTCATAAGTTTCGTTGTTGCAAGAAGCAATCCAATTATTGATATTTACAAGGTTTGCATTTTCTATAATATCTCTAATATCCCAACTCTCAATTCCTAATTTTTTGGTTGCTTCATCAATCAATAATCTGTCATTTTCATTATCCCACTCAAACCATTGAATATGTTCTAAATCGAAATCCTTTAAATTTAATTGAAGTTTGAGTTTGTTGATTTTTATATTTTGAGCATTGTTGGAAAAATTATTTTTGGTTGGAATTGACATTTTGCTATAATCCAATAGGATATTGTAAAAATATTCAGTTTGCCAACCATTACCCGAAGAGTTGCTTGGCAATTCTTCTGACATTAAAATACTTGTAAAAAGATTTTTAAAAGTGCTTCTATTTTCTGTTTTGCAAATCTCCATTTTGTTAATCAATTGCTGTGATAACAACTTAAGTAGATTTTTATTGATTGGTGTTTCTGTAAGATTTTGTCTGTTGCTTGACAATTCAAACAAATTACTATGGATAACAAATGATAAATTATTAACCTCTTTAACGGCTGGGAAATATTTATAAATGTTAGGATGCTTTTTTATTTCTATTGCAGAATTGACATTATCGGCAAAGCATACCTTGAACTTAGCATCAGATTCTTTGTCTCTAACTTCTGTTAAACCTATGTCATTAAAATCACCTGAACCGTTTGGAATTATAAATTCCAAAACGTTTGTTGCATTAATATCTTTAGTGATTATATCTTCATTTATAGTTATTGTCTCAAGAGATTTTAAGAAATGCATTGAAGTGGATAACCCACTCAGATATTCTTCTTTCTGTTTTTCAAGATATTCAAATTTGTTTTCACCAAGTTTTAAGAAAAATATAGTTCCAGTATCAATATTATTCATATCAATATTTTTAATTTTTGAATTCAAAAAAGTTTGAAAACTCTTTAACTCTTCCGCTTGGAATGGTTCTATGTCGTGATAGTTTATGTCCTTAACTTTCTCTGTTGGTTGTGCAGGGAAATTGGTAATTAATATTTTCAATAACCAAGGTACATTAACGTCATCAATATCAACATATTCAAACTCGTCTGATTGTAGAATTAAGAAGTTGTCTAATTGTGATTTATTTGACCAAGAAAACAAAATTGGACCTCTAAGGCCAAGACCATCGGTGTTTAACATTTCATCCAATCCAGTAGAAGCACCTATTAATCTATGTACCAGCTTAAAACCAATGCCAAATTTTCCTATTTGATTAGGGTCATTAGTTTTATCACTTTGACCAATATTTAAAATGGATTTAATTCCATCCGTTGAAAAAACCTTGCCATTATTTATGACCATTAAATAATATGAGTCATAAAACATATAGAATTTTGAAGAATTACTATCTGCTGCATTTTGAACGAATTCATAAATGGCTTGTCCGTCTTCTGCCATTTCAACACTTCCACTAAGAAAACCTCTTATTTCACCCTTAGTTCCATGATACATATGAAAAAAGCCAAGAGTATCTTCATGCTTATCACCAATAAAATCTTCATCATAATATTTTGAAGCTTCAATTCTAGCTTTTTCTAAATTTTTAAACCATTCACGAAATGATTTTGCACTTTTTATTTTCATACTATCTACTTGCTGTCAGGTTTAATAAAGTTCTATCGTTGTTTTGTCTAGTTTTGGCAAAAGTAAATGTGCTAAAAAGTGTTGGGTTGCTGCACTTTTGATTTTGCCGAAGCGGTGTTATTTTTCTTTCTTTCTTTTTGGTATAATGTCCCGTTTCTTCCATTCCCACCACTCCTTATTTTTCATGGCGTCTATTTCTCAAATATAAGATATAGACGCCGTAAGTTCAAAGTATAAAACAAATACTGTTTTTAAAAATTAGAGGTATTTGTATTTGAGGCGGTAGTTTGTGGTAGAATTGAATTTTTCTAGCTATTTAGATTTTACTATATTGTTAACAATTTTAAATACTTCCGAATATATGTGGCAACCTGAATTTTTAGAGAATGAGCAATTTAAACTAGTACCCATTAAAAGTACTGATTTTGATAAATTATTTATGGCGGCATCTGATCCACTTATTTGGGAACAACATCCTGCAAGTGATAGATATAAAATAAGTGTTTTTCAACAGTATTTTGAGGATGCTTTGAATAGCAAAATGGCTTTTATCATAGTTGATAAAACTGATGATTCTGTTATTGGCTCCACTCGTTATTATAATTATGATGTACAATCCAATTCTGTTGCGATAGGTTATACATTTATAGCTAGAAAATATTGGGGTGGTATTGCAAATAGATCTATAAAAAAACTTTTACTAGATTATGCCTTTAGGTCTGTTAATCAAGTTTTTTTTCATATTGGTGTGAATAATATTCGCTCTCAAAAGGCTGTGGAAAAAATTGGTGCCACAAGAGTGAGAGAATTAGATTTTGAGTCGAATGGCAAGCTGCTTCCATATGTAGAATATGTGATACAGAAGCATACTTATAAGCCTCAGTTGTTTAAAAAACAGTATGTTGGTGAAGAAGAACTAAGTGTAATGCCAGCAAATGAGTTTGATTTAGACTTTATTCTGAAACTTCAAAAATTAGTGTATTTGGAAGAAGGTGCACTCTATAATGATTTTAGTATTCAGCCATTGACACAGAGTAAAGATTCTATTTTGACCGAATGGGAACATGGGACTTTTTTAAAAGCTATTGTGAATGATACCATTGTGGGTTCAGTGAGATGCGAGCTTAAAAATGATATTTGTTATATAGGTAAGTTAATAGTGTCTCCAGAGTTTCAAAACAGAGGAATAGGTGGTAAGTTGTTGGATTCGATAGAACAGCTGTACTCTGATTGCTCCTTTTACGAATTGTTTACGGGTTTCAAAAGCTCTAAAAATATATTGTTTTACCAAAGAAAAGGTTACGTTATCTTCAAAGAGAAACCCATAAATGAGAATTTGACTTTAGTTTTTTTACGTAAAATCAATCCTAAAAAATAATATTTATTGAACCCATTCTTTTACTTGTGCGGCGGTGTATTTATACAAAAAGGTTCGGGGTAGTTTACCACTCACATAAGTAGTGCCGCAAAGTACTGCTCCGCCATCTTGCGTAAAGTATAGGTCTGATAGCTTATGTTTGTTGCCGTAACCTAAATTTACATTTTTAATGAGTTGTCCCGATGAGGCATTGTACAGATACAAGGTGACGTAGTTGTTGGGGGTGCTGCCCGCAAACAATAATATGTTTTTAGAGTCTATGCTTGTCTTTACACATCTTATGGGGCTTTCCATGTTGAGGTCAATCAGCGTGTAGCCACCCACGTTGTTTACTGTACTTATAGTGTTGGTGTTGTATGAGAATTTTGGATTTACGGCTACTTGGTTAGCAGAGAAATGTGCGATTCCAAAATTGCCAGATTCTAGATGTTCTAGGGTTAATATTCCCGATTCGTCGTTGTAACCTTGTATGACTCCTGGTAAACCTGTTTGCCCGAAATTAAAAAATACTCCTGAAAATGAGTAGTTGAAAAATCCGGAAAAATAGATTTTTCCTGAAAATGAATTTACATCAAACGGTAATGGACTTGCCATGCCAGTAAGATGTTTTAGAATTCTTGGTTCGGGGTCGTATGGGTCTGAGCCTACAGAAAAGGATTGTTCGTTGGTTAGTTGTCCTGATGAACTTACCTGAGCTATCACCGTTTGTTTGTCTTCTCGGTTATAGTATTGCAATAAAAATCCATTTCCAAAACTATGTACCGCTAATGGATAACTTGTACCTGCAAGCGAGGTTGTGTTTGTTAATTCTAGATTTTGATCTATTTGAAGCATAACTGTTTCTAGGGTGGTGGCATTCATGGCAAATATCAAATACCCGTTGTTAAAACTAGTGATTTGTGCTAGTGGAGCTACCAGTTCAGAACCTAAAACTTTTTCGGCTATGAAATTTCCAGATTTGTCGGTTTTGAGCAAATGAATAAGCCCAAAATTAGATGCTTCAGAGGTTAATCTCGATAAAATAACGTACTCACCTGTTTGTGCATTTTGTAGTACTCGTAATGCCTTTTGGTTTTGGATAAAGTGAGGATGGTCGTATATTTTTTGGAAATTACTTTCTGGGCTATTTTGGTCTTTGTTTTTTTTAATATCGCAAGACGATAACACACACATCCAAACCAATGCCCACCCGAAGCATAGTTTTAGTTTATTTTTAGAAGTCATATTTTTAAGATTCATAAGTAGTAGTTGGATTAGAGTTCGCTGGTGGCATCGCTGGTAGATAAAAAACGTAAGGGAATGGCAACGGACATAGATGCTCCCAAGTTGCGAAGTTTAAGGTCGTCTGGCAGGTCGGTGTCGTTACTGATGTACAAGTCACTGTATCTGTTTTGTTTGTTGGTAAGCACATGTATGTTTCTTTTGTAATAGAGTTCTAGACTAAGTCTTACGTTGCCCAAAGGGTAACTAGCCCCAATTTGAGCAAACCAACCGAGATTGGATTTGAGAAATAAGTTTTTGTTACCTATGGTGTTTTCTGGTAGGTCATAGGTACTCATTCCTCCACTGGCGTAATCTATTTTTTGAACTTGGGTGTTACGAACGGCACTAAAAAGTACACCATAATACATACCTACCATGACTATGGGTCTGAATCTGAGCTGTCTAGGTGCGTATCTTATAGCTACGGGTAAAATTACATAATCTAAAGATTGTGTTGTTGTATTTTTTTGTTCCAAATGAAAGCTGGCATCGCTGGTGTCTGTCCAAGTGAAATTGTTTTCATAAGAAAATCTATTTCTAGAATAGCCAGGGGAAATAAACACCCCGAAGCCCTTGTAGTCGTAATACAAATCTACCGAAAGGTCAAAACCTGTTTTGTTAAAGTTTCGGTATTTTTTTTCATAATCTTGAGCAGATTTCCCCTCCATAGCACTAAATAGGGTATAGCGAGTAAGGGGTTTGGCTTTGGATAAATTGCTTCCGAGTCTTAAGCCCACCCAAAACTGATGATCTAAAAAAGATTGGTTTTGGTATCGAACTTTGGCTCTCTGTGCCCACGAAGCAAAAGCTACAACTAAATATGTATAAATTATAATTCGCTGAAACATACTTACAAAACTACTAATTTTTTGGTATCGTTGAGTATAGAACCTATCTTGAGGGTATACACATAGCTTCCGGGTTGCACATCTGTTAAATCTCCTACAAATTGATGTTCGCCTGCTCCATACATTTCATTTGCTATATATGTTTTTATGGTTTGCCCTTGTAGATTGTTCAATGTAAGAGTAACTGGGTAGTTGCCATTGCTGTAAAAACTAAATGTAGTAAAGTTTTTTGCAGGATTAGGATAACAAGCATTTTGTCTAAATCTGGAAACTATAAAGTCATTTACGCCAACAGCTGATTTGTCTATCAGCGGTAGCACTGTTCCTTTGTCTTGATAGGTTCCTACCATAAACTCAGAATCCACTAAAGTAGCATCTACACAAAACCAATCTTTGAGAATAGTGGCATATATTTGTCTGTAGTCGTATTGCATTTGCACATTTTCTTCGTTTAGATCTGGAGGAGTACCCAGCACACCCGGATTGGCGTATTTTCCAAATACAAAAGTAGGTCCGCCTATGCCGTGGTCTGTGCCATAGCTTCCATTAGATTGAATTCTTCTTCCAAACTCAGAAGTAGTTACCGTGAGTACTCGGTCGTCTATTCCACGTTGCTTCAGGTCTTCTTGGAAAGCCTGCATTGCCGATGATATGTGATACAATAAGGTGGCGTGTACACCCATGGTAGCGTTACCAGCTATAGTTTGGCTGGCATGTGTATCAAATCCCCCAATCTTAAGCAAGTATACTTTTGTTTTACTTCCACCGTCAATAAGGTTAGCCACTATTTGTAACTGCCCCGATAGCGGATTTTTCAACCATCTGCTCGGAGCTGTATAAGGGTATTTTTCAGGATAACTCACTCCTTTAGATTTGGCTTTTCCAGCATTGTAGGTTTCTAGTAATCGGGTGTGATAGTCTTCTGTTTTGCCTTCTAGTCCCAGAATCCAATTGAGTTCTTGTGTGTATAAACTACCATCAAGTGCCGATGGTGGTATACCTCTTGGGTCTAGGTTGGGTTTGTCGTCAAAACCAGGAAGTTCATTTACTAAATCAAAAAAACTTTGAGGGTCATTGATAGATATAGAAGTTGGAATATTGTTGCCTTGATGAAATATTAATGATATTTCATTGCCAAACTCCAAAGCTAAAGGATCAGGGTATTCGGTGTTGGGGAAGTCGTCTGGATAAATTTTGGGGGCAACTTGATTTTGCAGATATCGGCCTACCCAGCCAGAGTTGAGGTAGTCGCTATATCCACCGCCCATAAACATAATATCTCTACTTCTGAAATGTGATTGATTGTGGTGCTCGTAAGAAACCCCTTGTACAACAGCAAGTTTTCCGGCATCGTATAGGTTTTTCATGCCAATCATATCTGGATGTAAGCCTACGTTGTTACTACCCAGTGTGCTGTCTAGGCTTATTACGCCTCTAGTACCTGTTTTTCCTAAAGCTATATTGGGTCTTACAAACTGATACAGTCCTGAATCTAGCTGATCCATAGGTACTAAAGTGTTGATGCCGTCGTTTCCGCCGTGCATTTGCAAAATTACCAGAATGTTGTCGTTGCAACTATTGGCAGCGAGTTTTTCTAAAGCGGTTTGTCCGCTCATAAGTCTTATAGGAATACTATTCAGGATGAGTGGAGCGGCACTAGCAAGTAGGCTTTTTTTGACAAAATCTCTTCTTTTCATAATTTAGGGCTTACATTAGTTGATATTCTGGACTTTGTAGTATGGCATTAAAAAGATCTTGAAGCATTCCTCTTGCATCTGACATGTTGGCTTCAGAATTGTTTCTTCCTGCCCATTTTATTTGCCAGTAAAGTTCTGCTCCGTCAGGATAATTTTCTCCTATTTTTAACAACTCTGATTTGAACCAATTAAATCTTACGGTAGTAATTTCTGTGGTTTCGTCGTACAAACTAAAGAAATCTGCCGCTACGGCTCTCACTAAGTCATCGGCATTATTGATAACTTCCGTTTCGTAGTGGTTTTCTACAAACGTAACCACATCTATACTGATATCTTCGGGTTCTTGCTTTTCGGTTTGTAGTGTTTTGTATATAAACTGATACCTTTTAGTGAGTGCATTGGTGTTGATCCACATTCTATTGAATAGTGGAAACTGATGGTAGGCCTCGTATCCTGCAACGTCGTAAGGGTTGAGGAAATTTAAACCTTGTTCAAACAAGTCGTTGAGCAAAGTACCAGTTTTGGCGTAAAAGTTTTCTTTGTCTGTACTGTAGCTTGGTAGCTCATAAGCAAACATTCGTAAGGTTTGAGCCATCAGGTCTAGCGGAGATTTAATGATAGCTCCAAATTTGTCATTGCTCACACTGCTGTCCGCTACTTCATAAAAATGTGCCGATGATAAAACTTCTTCTATTACGGGCTGTATTTTATAGTTATTTGCTTTGAAAGTACTTACCATATCGGCAATGAATGTTGAGTCAAGGTTCTCGTCAATGTCATGATGTACAAAGAATCTGTAAATTTTTCTACAAATGTTTTTGGCGGTCTCGTCGTTTTGGTAAATGATTTCTACTAGCTGACTTATTTCGTCTAGCATAGAGGCTTCCGTAGCGTTGTTGTTGCTATACAAACTGGTGTCTGGAGTAACAGACTTACTTCCAAATCTGGAGCTGAATGTTTTTATGCCTAAATCATGCTGAGTAGGCACTCCCAATAAGTTGGATTTTATTTTGCCACGAGGTAAAGACGTGTCTGCGTCAAGTGTGGCAAAAGTATTGTCAAAATCCCAACCTGTAAGCACACGAGCTGCTTGTTGAACATCTGATTCTGTGTAGTAATAATAATCGCCTTCGGCAGATGTAGCGGGCACTTCTCCGCTAAGTCCTTTGCCTATGCTATAAAGCTCTAAAAGCTCCCGAGCGTAGTTTTCATTGGGTTTAGATTTTATATTTTGTTTGCCATCTAGCAAGTTGAGCATGGCATTGTCTATACATATTTTTTTGGTAAGTTCTTTGATATTTATTGTGTCAGACTCGTCTGCGTCTAGTGCATATTTTCTAAAAAGTTCTAGCTGAAAATACAAAGCTCTGCTGCTATTTACGGTTTCTTGTATGGTAGTAAATACCGTGTGCAAAAAGAAAACAATTTTTTCTTTTGCAGAAAAACTAAGCTTGTCTGCTTGTGAAATATCTGTACCAAGAATTACTCCGAGCCACCATTTTTTGAGAAAAGCTTGATACGCACCATCGTCTTCACCATCTACGGGGGCGGTGCTTGTCCAGCTGGTAGTTTCGTTAGGGGCAATGGGAGCAGAAGGGCTTGCAACTGATTTATAGAGTTTGTTCATAGCAGCGTCTACAGAAATACCGGTGAAGTCTGCTAGGTCTGCACTCGTAAAGCCCCAACAAGTTCTTCTTAATAAATGTGCAGCCGCTTTGCGAGAAAGTACACCACTGCGTTTACTTATGGCCATGTATGAGTATGTTAATTCTTTTAAAAATACTAATTATTGTGGATAAAATCAAATATTTATTAAATGAAATACTAAAGTATTGCTATTTTTGTGTAATTTCAATTAATCAACAAAACAGATCAGATGAATAAGTTTTCTGGCTTTAAAGAACTTTTTAGTTATTTTTTCAGTAAGAGAAATAGTCCTAACTACAGCGTAAAAGCCATGCATTGGGTAAATAGACTTTCGATGGTCATGTTTTTGATTGCACTGGTGGTTATAGTTTACAGGCTGTTTATAAGATAAGTTATTTGTAATCATTATAAATTACAATTACTGATTTTAGTCATTTGCTTACGTGTGTAAGCATGAGTATTTTTGTGAAAAATTTTGGAAGATAACGAATGGAAGGGTTCAAAGCATTAACATTATCCTATAAAAACGCACCAGTTTCTGTGCGAGATAAAGTTTCGCTTTCTGAGTCTCAGATTAAATCTTTGTATTTGAAAATCAAAGACTTAATACCTGTTTCTGAAATTTTAATAGTATCTACCTGTAACAGAACCGAAATGTATTATACCTCTTCGGAGATCCATGACACCGAGCTGGTGAATCTATTGTTACATGAAAAAGAAATTTTTGAAACTGCTGAGTTTCAAAAATATTTCTCTCCTATACACGATCATCAGGAAGCTATTTTACATTTATTTAATGTTTCTATAGGTTTAGAGTCGCAAGTAGTAGGGGATATTCAAATTATAAATCAAATCAAAAACGCCTATCAGTGGTGTGCTGACTCGCAATTTGCGGGTGCATTTTTGCACAGACTTTTGCATACTATATTTTATTGCAATAAAAGAGTGGTGCAAGAGACTCGCTTTAGAGATGGAGCGGCATCGGTTTCTTATGCTACCGTAGATATGATGTCTGGCTTGGTTGTGAATCCATCTAATGCTAAAGTACTCTTGGTAGGGCTAGGGGAGATAGGTGCTGATGTAGCTAGTAACTTGGCTGATAGTAAGTTTGAAAATATAACTCTTGTGAATCGTACTTCTGCAAAGGCCGAAGAAATGGCGGTAAAGTATGGATTTAAATTTGCAAGTATTGACAATCTATGGGCAGAAATTGCTCATGCCGATATTATTGTGAGTTCGGTGGCTGTACCTGATCCTATCATCACTCACCATACACTACAAAGCTTAGACATTAACACTCATAAGTTTTTCTTTGATTTGTCTATACCTAGAAGTATAGAGCCTCAGATAGAAAAAATTCCTGGAGTGTTGCTTTATAATGTAGACAACATACAAGCAAAGGCTAATGAAGCTTTGGAAATGAGACTGAATGCTGTGGTGGATGTTAAAAATATAATTGCTGCGGCTATGGAAGAGTTTGAAGTATGGGAAAAGGAAATGGAAGTTTCTCCTACTATTCAGAAAATAAAAAACTCTCTAGAACAAATACGAAAAGAAGAAATGGCCAGATTCTCTAAACAATTAACAGAGTCTGAATCGCAAAAGATTGAAGCCATTACTAAAAATATAATGCAAAAAATAATAAAGCTGCCTGTATTGCAACTAAAAGCAGCTTGTAAACGCGGCGAGGCGGAGTCTCTAGCCGATATCTTAAGCGACTTGTTTGATTTGGAAAAATCAAAAGTTGATGCAAAATAACCAATCTCTAGTACTCATAGGTAGTACAGGGCTTACAGGAAAAGCCCTCATAAATTCACTGCCGTATTTTAAGAACTTTGTATCTGTAGTTTCTCTTGCTAGAAAAGAAATAGATACTTCTTTCGCTCTTACTCAATATATTTGTGATTTTAACAGTATAGATAGTTTTCAGAATAAATTTACAGCCGACGCGGCCGTTTGTTGTTTGGGTACTACCATAAAAACTGCTGGGTCTAATGAAGCTTTCTGGAAGGTAGACTATGAATATGTTCTGAAATTTGCTCACATATGTAAAAACAATGGTGTGAAAACTTTTGTGTTGCAGTCGAGTATTGGGGCTGATGCTCAATCGTCTACTTTTTACTTACAAACCAAAGGTAAAATTGAAGAAGAATTACAGAAATTAAACTTTGAGCATTTGGTTATCTTTAGACCTTCGGTGCTTGATGGCGACAGAGAAGAATTTAGATTGGGCGAAAAAATAGGTTTGATGATTATCAAATTAATAGGTGGCTTGATGTTGGGCTCGCTTAAAAAATACAAAGCCACGCCTATAGATGTGCTAGCTCATAAAATGTTGCAAAAAGCAAGTTTTGCTTCTCAGAAAATAGAAATTATAGAAAACGATAAAATTATAGGAAATGAATAAAGCGATATTTTTGGATAGAGACGGTGTTCTTAACAAAGATTATGTAGATTATGTGTGGACTCCCGAAAAATTTGAGATATTGCCAGGTGTAGTTGAAGGATTGCAACTGTTAAAAGATGCTGGATATTTGTTAATCGTGATCACCAATCAGAGTGGTATTGCTAAGGGTATCTACACGCACGAAGATGTGGATATTACTCATACCTATTTTCAAGGTTTGTGTAACAACGCCATTACGGAGTTTTTTTATTCGCCGTACCATGAAAGCAAAACGGCTTCTTTGTCTAGAAAACCCAATAGCTTTATGCTGGAAAGGGCAATAGCTAAATACAATGTTGATATACGCCAGTCGTACATGATAGGCGACAAAGACCGAGATACCAAACCTGCACGAACCATAGGGCTGAGGTCTATAGCGGTTGACGACCCACAAAGGCATAACAAACACGCCGATATGTTTGCTAAAGATTTACTCGATGCAGCCCAAAAAATACTTGCATCAAACTAATTAAAAATCCACCTCTGTGATTGAAACAAGGTGGATTTTTTTTTGCTTATTAAATTTATACAAATATTTTTAAATGAGTAATGAGCTACTTAACTTGTACTAGTTTACTAACAGACTTTTAAAATACCTTATATGACAGACCAATCCCTAGAGAATAAGAATACTCCCAAAACACTGAAAGACAAGCCAGAATATTTTGGAGCCTATTTAAATATGGCAAGGCATAATGTGTTTTGAAATAAAAATGATTATGTTCGTTAAAATATTTTTTGCTATTTTAATAAATTAAAGTTAAAAAGCAAATGGTGTATCGTAAATTCTACATTCATTCGTATATGTAAACTGTCAAAAGTAAATGGATTTTCTTCGATTGAATTGTTCTTTGTACTAATTAAATCGCCTTCTGGGGAAATTCTAAATTTCTCATTTAGTTTTTTTATGATTTCAACTTTTATATTATTACTATCACCATCTAATATAAAACCTATCATTCCTCCAAAAGATAGATTTTGAGCATATTTTCCATTGAAATAACGTAAAACCCCTCCATCAAAAATATTTTCATTATTGGTATCTTTCTTATAGGTATTATAGCAAACATATTTGTTTACTAAATCTTGACTACAATCTAAATTCTTGCATTCAAAATGGAAGTTTTTACTTTTCCAATTGGTACTGTGAATTGTGATGTCATAATTACCTTCAATATCTTCATCATTTGTATTCTCTCCAATAGCTGTAAAATGATATCCAAATTCCTTATTTGCATTAAGTTTGATGCGTACAAATTTTGCTATTTCTCTTTCGGTTCTTGGATATTGCTTTTTCTTTTCTTCTTCAATTTTAGACTTTAATTCAGCACTGTCATAGCTTTTATAAAAGTCAAGCAAATAATAAAACACCCAATTTTTCCAAAACTCATCATCTAAAGTCTTTAGTTGGCGAGTATCAAATGGTAATGGAGCTGGTTTCTTAATCCTAATGTATTCTCTCTCCATTCTCATTAGGTATTAAGTGTTTTAAAATGTCCTGACCATCTTCAAAAGCTTTTGTTTCCGTCCAGTTTTTGTTTATATCCTCTTTAATGATATATACGCAGTCTTTTCCAAAGATTTTTTCTTGGCTTGCTAAAAAGTTGGCATTAGGATTTTGCTCAAAAATCTCATTAAGTAGATACTGCTTTGTTTTAGAAGCTTTTGGGCTGGCAGAACTGTTATTAAAGGATATTTTTACAACTATTAAATTGAAGTCTGTTGATGTTTCTTCTATAATTACCGGGCTTTCAAAATAAAATCCTACTATTTCTTTTAGTGTATTTTTATAACTATCCAGAGCCTTTTTCTTTCTTCCAATCTTCGTCTCAGATAAAAAATAGTCCTTGACCCTTTGCTTTTCCCAATACGACAGTTCGAATAAATCGTATACCAACTCATTTAATTCTTGTTCTTTCTCAAAATATTCATATTTAGCTTCAGATAAATGTTTGCTGATATCTGATATTTTAGCAACTGTATTTTTGTTTAACATTTTCGGAATTGGAATGTTACAAAAATCAGATTTATCAATTTTTGAATGAAAGTCAAATATTCTTTTTCTTAGTACCAAATTGATATAATAGTTTACAACATTTGAATTTAATAAAGCTGTAAATAAAAAATAAAATTCGGGATTACTTAATTTGACAACGTGAACATCAAAATTGAAATATATCTTTTCATTAGTATATACGGCTTTTAGATTTTGTCCAATTCTACCCCATAAAATACGTTCGCCTTCATAAATATCTTCATTATATCCTTTACGTCTAAAATTCGAAATATCTTTAACAAAGCAATCTACTCCATTTATAACATAGGTATCAATGTTTTTCGAAGTTATCAGTGGTGTATTGTAGCCATCCTTTTTTGACGGTCTACTGTATTTACTACTATAGTTTTCGAGATATGCTTTTTTATTCGAATTGTATGCTTCCCGAGTTATATCAAACTCTTTTAGAATTACATCAACGCCAGCTAACTGTAAGCCAGTATGAATAAATAGTCTTTTGTTGTCGCGTTTTTTTATGAAATTTGAAATAGGTGTGCTAATATTATTTATAGAGCCTATTAGTTCTAAATCAAATCGATTTCCTACTAAATAGTCTCTCAATCTCACTTTATTATCAACTAATTCCGATTGATTTATTTCAATTATTTTATCCTCTTGAATTATTAATAATTCAAATGGCTTTTCAGAAAACAAACCTAAATCAACCGGATAATAATCAATAATATCATTTTGATTATTTGTGAAAATAACGGCTATAACGCTTTCCTTTGCTTTTTCAAATAATATCGTCTTTACTCTCGATAATTCATAAAATTTTTCAATTCCATATTGAGCATAGAAATAACTTTGAAAATTTTCTGAATAATAAAAATTAGAACTGTTGGAAACAAATCCAAATCTTGTGTTTTTGTTACTCCAATCTTTAATCTTTAAAAAGAAACATTGAGAAATTTGAGCATCACTCACAATATTTTTTGCAATTTTTCTATTATCATCAGAAACAGCAACCAAATAAGAGTTTAAAAATGATATTTCATCTTTAAACTCATCTGTATTAGGTATTTCAAAAAATGGCGGGTTTCCAACTATATAGGAAAATTCCTTCCCTTCAAAAGGTATATCTGATGTGCTGAGTGTATTTGCGTGTTTTATATTCTGAAAAAATGAATACTCTGAAAACAAGTTAATTTTTTTGTTCTCTTTTAGTTCATTCGCTATAAATTCTTTTATTTCCCGTGGGTCAATTCCATTAAATATCTGAAGTGAAAGAGAAAATAACGTGAACCGTTGGGCTGTTAATTCTTTTTCAACACCAAATATATTTTCAGATAAAAGTTGTATTCTATACTTTATCTTTTCGATACTATCTTGTGGTTCTAAATTTTGTCTTTGTGATATTTCCAAAAGCCTTTGATACCCTGTAATCAGGAACATTCCCGAACCGCTTGAAGGGTCTAAAATCGACCCTATTCTATCTTCTTTTATTACATCATCTACAATTAACTGTGCTAATTTTTTTGGAGTATAGTATATGCCGTTTTCTTTCTGCTTTTCAGACAAAAAGACTTCGTAAATGTAACTTATAAACTCAACAGGTAAAACATCAAACCTAAAATCAAACAACCTTAACTGACCTGTATTTACGTTGTGATTAAAAGAGTTTGCTATCAGTGTACGTACCTCACTCGTCAAATATTTATCATCTATGGTTGGCTGGTCAAATAGTGCATTGTTAAATATTTCGTGAATGATTTTATACAGCTTGTTGATGTCCGTATTAGAATTGTTTTCTAATAACTTTTCGTAATTAAGTTTATCATTATTAAAATAATGACTAAAAAAATACGAGTTAATAATATGATTGTCTTCTAAATACTTAATGTAAAGCGTTCTGTCAATTAATGCCTGAACAACCTCATTTCTCTTATTATCATCAGAAATTGATAGAATTAATAATTTGCTTAATTGATCTTTTAATCCCTTCAAAGTAGCAACTAATTCTTTATCAATCCCTTTATATTTGGCTTTGTCAATAAACGAATGATAGTTCAACCAAAATACTCCACTATCAAACTGCCAGTGCCTGATTTTTTCAATCGTATCCAAATCTTTTAGAGTAGTTGAAAAGACCTCTAAAACACTATCGTTATTTGAAACTTTAGGGGAATATTTGGCATACAACATTCTTACTTCATCAGCTTCATTAGGATAATAGAAAATTATATCTGCATCATTTTTATTCCAAACATATTTTCTAAACTGTTCGAGTTCTGTTGTTTCTAACGAAGAAGTAAGAAGGTAAAAAGAAGTATTGGTGTTATTCGGACTTTTATAAAAAAAAACCGAATTTTTAAGTTTTCGAGATAGAGTAGCTTCTTTCTCAATATCAATAGCTTTTGGCTTCAAATCAACATTGAAGTCAAAACCTAAATTTGAAAAGAAGTTTTCGAAATTCATTTAATGATTAATTATTCTGATGTGTTTTGTTTGAATTAAAAAATCAAATTTAGTATTTTTTTTAAATATTTTAAATTTGATTGTGAGATACTTGAATATGTGTTAAACTTTCTAGAACTCCCACCACAACTGATTTTTGATCATATTTGTTTGGGAATATGTGGTGTATCTTGAGGCTTCTTAAACCACATTTTAAAATGAATCCTAAAGCAATATTCACTAATATAGTACTTGCGTTTGTGCTGAGCTGGTTGGTTTGGTTGCCATTGTGCCTGCATCCGAATGATACAAAGCTCTTTTTTCTGCATCCTTTGGGTGCTTTGGGGCCTTTGGTAGCGTCGGTTTGTACTACGTTTCTGTTTTATAAAAAAGAAAAAACTCGTATTTTGTTGGCTTCTTTACTGAAGTTTAAACCTCTGAAATTGTGGGTGGGAGTTTTGGTCGTACCATTTCTGATGGGTTTGGTGGCATTGGGTGCAGACAATTTGCTGTACGGTTATCCTTTTGAGGTTACTCAAATATTTACTTCTAAAGAGTTTCCAAATTGGAGTTTCGTAACATGGTTTATGTACAATCTTATCTTTATAGGTTATGGAGAAGAAACTGGCTGGAGAGGTTTTTTACTCCCGGAGTTTCAGAAAAAATATAGCCCAATTGTAGCTACTATTTTTGTAACATTCATATGGGCAGTGTGGCATGTGCCTTTGTTTTTTTTCAGAGATGGGCTCATGCACATGGACGTGGGAGGTATTATAGGGTGGCTTATGAGTTTGTTTACAGGTAGTGTTATTTTTACATGGCTGTATAATAACAGTTCTAAAGCCATAGGTTTATGTGCACTTTTTCATGCCACCGTAGATGTAGTGTTTATGGCTAACTACCAGTCTTCGCATATCAATAGTTACATGGGAGTGAGCATCACACTGTTAGGGATTATTTGTTTTATTTTGCTTCTTAGAAATAAACAAAAAGTGAGTTGATTTTTCAGGTAAAATGAATTTTACAAAGAAGAAAAAGGTTAGAGATAAAAAAACAGATATGCTAAATTTTGATTTCAAAAACCCAACCAAAATTATTTTTGGAAAAGGGCAAATAGCCAAGTTGAGTACGGAAATTTCTAAAGATCAAAAAGTACTTTTGCTTTATGGAGGTGGCAGTATCAAAACAAACGGTGTGTATGCTCAAGTAAAAGAAGCCTTAAAAGAATACAATTTGCTAGAGTTTGGTGGTATTCCTGCTAATCCAGAGTATGAAGTTCTTATGAAGGCTTTAGAGCTTATTAAGAATGAGAAAATAGATTTTTTGTTGGCTGTTGGTGGTGGTTCTGTGGTAGACGGTACCAAATTCTTGTCATCGGCGGCACTATATACGGGTTCAGACCACTGGGATATTCTTAAAAAAGGAATAAGAACAGAGAAAGGCTTGCCTTTTGGAACGGTACTTACCTTGCCCGCTACTGGCTCTGAAATGAACTCAGGGGCTGTCATTACCCGAAGTGAAACGCAAGAAAAACTAGGTATGGGTGGGCCAGGCTTGTTTCCTGTGTTTTCAATTTTAGATCCTCAAGTGATTGCGAGTATACCTACAAGGCAGTTGGCCAACGGTATCACAGATGCTTATACGCATGTTTTGGAGCAATATATGACTTACCCAACGGCGGCACATTTGCAAGACCGAATCAGTGAGAGTATCATGCAAACACTGATAGAAGCGGCTCCCGTTGTGCTTAAAAACCCAAGCGACTACGATGCGGCGGCAAACTTTATGTGGTGCTGCACCATGGCTCTTAACGGCCTCATACAAAAAGGTGTACCTACAGACTGGGCGGTTCACATGATTGGGCATGAGCTTACGGCACTGTACGGAATAGACCATGCACGTACATTGGCAATCATTGCACCAAGCAGATATAAATATAGTTTTGAAACCAAAAAACATAAATTGGCTCAATACGCCGAGAGAGTGTGGCAGATAACAGAGGGTACAGTAGAAGAAAAAGCAATGGCGGCAATTGATAAAACCGAGCAATTTTTCCAGTCTTTGGGTATAGATACCCGTTTGTCTCAATACACAGCAGATTATGCACAAACCGCAGATTTTGTTGCAGAAAGATTTACCCAAAGAGGTTGGATGGGTCTTGGCGAACATAGAAATTTAGGTCCTGCCGATGCTAAAAAAATAGTAGAGATGAGTTATTAAACCTCTGTATGGTATTTTAAAATTAACCCTCCAATTTTTTATTATAATGTAATTAATAACTTATCATTAGTAAATGTGGAGGGTTTGAAATCAATACAAAAAAATTGTGATCTGGTTTAAAATGAATAACGTACCCCAAAATAAAATTTTAACCCTAAGATAGGGGCGTAGTTGTAAGCCGTATCAAAAGTATAACCTTGTGGGTTTTCTTGAGAATCATTTGCTTTTTTATCAAATGGATCCCAATATCTCATAATTGGGTATTTAGGCATAAAATTCAGTAAGTTTTTAGCTCCTAAATAATATTCTGTTTGCTTATTTTTTTTGGTGACTTGTGTGCCCAAAAGTATAAAAGCAGGAGAACGCTCTGGTCTGAAATCGTTGGGGAGGATAGGCAAATACATGGCGGATTTGTAATCACCAGTGAGGTCAATTTGTAGTTTAGGAGTTTTAAATTCGTATCCAAGGGTGAATTTTACCGAAGATTTAGGACTTAGAAGCTGTTTTTGTTTGATGTTATTTTGTATTCTGTACACATCTAAAAACGTATAGCCAAGATTTGCTTTGAAGCCCTTGTCTAATTGCAGGTCTATATTACTTGCCAAGCCTCGAGAAATGGCATATCCAGAAATGTTATAGTACAAAATTTGATCAGCGTTTTGAGTATAATCAGGTATGATTTTGTTAAGAAAATAGGTGTAAAAAACAGAAACATCCATTTTTACAAATCCATTTTTAATCAAAAAATCTTTGGTATAACTAGTGTTTAGGTTCCAGGTACGTTCGGGTTTAAGTTCTTCTGCAAACACAACCTTTCTGGAGCCCGTAAGAGCGGCGTGGTCTTCTGTAAAAACATTCACCACTCGGTAACCAGAGCCTATAGTCGCTCTCAAAATGCCTTTTTTGGCTGTATTAAGTTTGTAGGCAAGTCTTGGTGTGAATATGAAACCATGTTTGCTGTTGTGGTCTAATCTGAGACCTAAAAGTGCTGTATTTCTTGCGTTGAGTTTATATTCAGCTTGTGAAAATATCCCAGGTAACCATGTACGAACAGCTGATGGATCTGTGGCTACGGTGTTGTCGTCATAATACGTGAATCTGAAAGGCAAACCAGAAACCATTGAAATTCTACTGCCCAATTTAGATTCTTTTACTAGTTGAGTGAAGAATGTTTGTTGTTGAGCATTAAAGGGTACAGTGCCATAGAATGAATTTTGCTGATGATAATTATATGAAAAATCAATTTTCAATTGTTTCATAAATGCAAACTGATGCGAGCCTATTGCCTCAAATCTTTGAGTACGAATTTGTTCACCGTAAACAGAATCGCCACCATACCATTGGGGAGCATAATTGAGTTCACCGCCCCATCTGTTTTCATGTAAAACTCTCATGGCCAGATGAGTTTTGGTGGCGTTTCTATGCTCATAAACTCCTTTTGAAAATACAGATATTCTTCTTTGTAAAGTTATATCTGTAAAGTTGTCATTATTTCGATCTCTAGGAGTGTTGTAGTCGAAATAGTTTCCGCCAAATAATATGTTGAATTTTGGCTTAAAGGCAACTTTGGTAGCCAAATCCATATTTAGTTCCCCAATAGATGTTACAGAAATATCTGTATCTAGTTTTTTGACATTTGCAGGATCTTTGGTGATGATATTAATAACTCCAGCCAAAGCCTCGCTTCCGTATAAAGTGGAGGAAGCTCCTTTTACAACTTCCACTCTTTTAATAATTGATTGAGGGATGCCTTGAAAGCCATAAACCGTAGCCAATGAAGAAACTATAGGCATGCCATCTATCAAAACCATGGTATAAGGTCCTTCCAGCCCGTTGATGTGGATGTCTCCGGTGCTGCACACATTGCAGTTGATTTGCGGCTGCACGCCATTAACCATACTTAAACTCTCAAAAACACTAGGACTAGGATTTTTTTTGAAAAATTCTGGGGAATAAACCTCAACAGCTATGGGAGAATCAGAGATTTTGCGAGCAGACATAGTGCCAGAGATAACTACATCTTGTAAAGTAGAATTATTTTTAGGCTTATCTAAACTTATTTTTACAATACTCTTATTGTTTGAGAGCGTAATACTGTCTGTTAAGTATTCTTCGTGCTGAATATATAGTTTAGATATCTTATTATATTTTGAAGTGTCAATGTATACTTTACCCGCTGAATCTGTTTGGCTTACAAATGAATTTTGTTTGTCAAATATCAAAGCATCAGATATGGGCTCACCAGAATATGAATCTGATATGTGTAATTGTATTTGTGCATACATTACATTACAACACAGTAGCAACCATATAAGTAAGTGCATAAAAATTTTTATTTACACAAATGTAAATAAAAATTTAGACTAATCTAAAATATATTTAAGCTCTATTTAAATACTAGAAACTTATTTTGGCTTGTAAAACATAATCAGTAAAGCAGGCATAAGTAAAAAATCAAAAATTATAGCCAAAACAAGTGTCATACTTACCAGTAATCCCATGTAAAATGTTCCTCCAAAATCTGAAAAAATCATGGTGCAAAATCCGGAAATTACAATTAAACTAGTTACCAGCATGGCCTTGCCTGTAGATAGGTAAGTAGACTTGAGTGCGTACAACATTGATTTTCCATGTGTTATTTCCTCTTTAAATCTACTTAAGAAATGTATGCTGTCGTCTATGGCTATACCGAACGCTATGCTAAAGATGATGGAATTAGAGGCTTTAAGATCCATTCCCATCCAAGCCATAAATGCAGCAATCAATATCAAAGGTGCAAAGTTTGGAATGATTGCCAATAAGGCCATTTTTATGTTTTTAAACAGTAATCCAACAATAATTCCAATTGTTAATACACCAATAATCAAATCCCAGATCATGTCTATAGATATGGTATAGTTGTTTTTGTCTATGAGGGGTGCTGTGCCCGTTACATGATAAGTGAAATTTAGATTTGGTATAATTTGTGAGCCTATGAACTGTTCTAGCTGAGCATTTTTTTCTCTAAAAATCAGTGAGCCGTAATCTTTTATTCGGCCACTGATTCTGATTCTGTAACCTTTTTCTTTTATAAAATTACGTACTTGTTTATTGATCATTGATTTTTTAAGCAGTTTCAAATCTACAAGTAAAGAATCTGGCGACTCAGAAATTTTAAAATAGTTGTTGTCAAGATTGTGTCTAGACTTATGAATCAGTTTTACCATAGAAACGGGAGACAGAATTTGGGTTACTCCGTATTGTGTTTCTAGGAAATCTTGTAGTTTTTGTATCTCATTAAAAGTTTCTAGTGACCAAACTGGTTCACTTTGTGGCGACAAAACTATATCCATTTCAAAAGTTCTCACACCACCAAAATTGTCTTCAATATATTTTAATGATTTTTTCAAATCGTCTTTATCAGAAATGTCATCCATGATGGTGCCATTTATTTTGATTTTTGTAATACTCCATAAGCCTACTAGGCAAATCATAACACTCGACCAAAAAATTAATCTATGCTTGTGGATTACCCAAGCAAAAAGAGTATGTAGTTTTTTGTTCCAGAATAATTCGTCATGTGTAAGTTTACTTATTTTGGGTGCGGGCAACAGCACCATAAGTGCGGGCATATAGGTAAAGGCTATGAAATAAGACACAAATACACCTATGGCCGAATAAATTCCAAAATATTTAATAGGAACCATTTGTGCATTTATGAACGTGAAAAATCCTACAGAAGTGGTTACGGCTGTAATGAATGTAGCCAAGCCAATTTCTTTATAGGCTATTTTAAATGCAGTGATTTTTTCTGTACCATTTCTAAGTTCTTCTATGTATTTAGATAAAAAATGTGTTATGTCTGAAATGGTGATGATAAATAAAATGGACGGTATCAACACTGAAACTACATCTATTTTGTAACCCGTGAGTTGCATGATTCCGCATGTCCATATTATAGAAATCAACACCGCAGTAAGTGGTACCCAAACGCCCCAAAAACTTTTATAGGCTATCCATAAAAAACAAATCAATAATACGATGCTCAAGGAAATAAACAAGATGAGTTCTTCTTGCATTTTTTCAACAAAAACTTTTTCAGCTTCTATTCGTCCGCTTTTGTATACGGCTTTAAACTTATATTTTTCAATGATTGCATTTACTTGGTCTAGTAATTCGTATGCAATTACGCCCTTCAAATCTTGATTGTATTCTAGATATATTAAAACAGATTTGTTGTTTTTTCCGAAAAATGAACCAAACCATTCGGGAGACTTAGAAATATAGTTTTGACAAGCTTTCAAACTTGAGTCTGATGAACTGTTAATAAGTTTTTCTTCAGTAAAACTTAAGCCATTAATTTTAATTTGTTTCAGATCATCTGGACCTATTATTTTGGTGAAAGCCCCAAGGGCTTTTAATTCTGCAGTAAGTTGAGTGATTTTAGTTAGGAATTCGTTCGAGTAAACTTTTTCGTCTTCTATTACAATGAATCCGAAATTATTTTCACTTCCATACACTTTTCTAAATTCCTTGTAGAAGTCTGCATCGGCGTCTTTTTGAGGAAAAAACGATTCAAAATCATGGTTAAATTGTAACAAAGAAGCACGATATCCCCAGAAACAACTGATAAGCAATACCAAAATCAAAACTAATTTTGCTTTGTTTCTTGATGTAAAATCAACTATCATATAGGTTTAACAAAAATTGAAATTATAAATTCATAAAAATAAACAAAATTATTGAGTATAATTGAGGTAATTATTTCTAAAAATTAATGATTTAATCTGTTTTTTTATTGTTAGTATAAAGGGTCAAAAATATTTGTGTAAATGACTTTGAAATTTCTGAAATTAGATGAGTTATTTCTTTTTCAGATTTATTAAAATAGCTGGTGTTTGATAAATCTAAATAGTTGAAATTTCTGATTTGCGAATTCTCAAGTTGAAAACGATCTCTAATTACAAGTATTGAACTATCGTTTTTTATTTCATATTTGTCGAATGAATAATCAACTAAATTATGATTTTTAAAGTATAAACTGTGAATTAATTCTGAAATAGTATCTTTATTAATTGATTTTAACAAAACTAAATCGTCTTCTTTGTAATAACCGATATATTTTGTATTTTTTTGATTTGAATCCTTTAGAGAAATAACTTTAAGTTTGTTTTTAAGAATTAAATTATTTGTTGATTGAATGTATATGTCAATTGAAGAGGAGTTATTGTGGCAAATTGAATTATAATCTAGATGTAATTTGTTTATGTGTAAATCTAGATCATTTACAAATGAAATGTAATTGTCAATTTTTATGATACTGTCAGCAATTTCATCATATGCAATATATTTATCTTGTTCTTTTAGTATGAGATATCTGCTTTCTAGTACATTTTCGCATTTTTTATTTTTTTGGGGATGATAAATCTCCCGGTAAGCAATTAAAGAATCATCTCTAAAATATATAAATTTTTCTAATAAATGACATTCCATGAAGTAACCACCACTTGCTTGAATTATTTTACCTTCATTGTTAAGAATAATTTTTTGCCAATTATTGTTACAATTTAGTTTGGCATTACTAGTTTTAAATAGGTTTTTACTTACATATTCATCTAAAATTTTAATTTGCGTATTTAATTTAGATGGTTGTGCAACTAACGACGATGAGACTAATACTAACTCAATAAAAAATATTTTAAAAAATTTCATATATAAAATTAAACATTAAGTTTAAATTTATATATTTGAAAATGAAAAAAACAATTTATTTACTTTTATTTATTAATTGTTTACTATCTTTTTCTGATAATGTTGGGTACGGTTACTATGTAACAACAAAAGGCGACACCATAAAGGATGTAGTTTTTTCTTTACCAGAAAAATTTGATTTTATTTCTTATAAAAATTTGCAAAAAGGTATTTATAAAATCGAAAATGGGGAAAAAGTGTTGTTGAGTTTTGATTTAAAATTTATACATATAGACTTCAATAACGAATCGTTGAATTATATGCCAGTAATTGCAAATTCAAACTTTGATCAATTAAACAATACTCCTTTGTTTTTAAAAATTTATCAAAATAGTAAAATTAAAGTACTAGAATATTTTTATGGAAATTCATTATTTGGAACTTCAATAAATTGTAGTAACGATAATTCATTAAGCAAGTCTATATTTTTAATTCTAACAGAAACTAATAATTTGGTTGCATTTCATCAGAATTTTAGAAGTGCTGTTGATTTGTTGTTTGTTAATTGCCCAGAGGGAGCAAGAGAAGTTAAAAGACAAATGCTTGACTGTTTGGATGTTCCAAATATAGCCACTGTTTATGAAAATTTTTGTAAATAATTTTTTGTAAAATTTACACGTAAATTTTACTTTGTATTAGCATTTAATAAATTTATATAGATGAAAAAAAATAATTGGTTCATCGATAGTGCTCGTTGCACTGTCGTTATCTAGCTGTATGCCAATTGCATATACAGTAGATCATGCTACTAACAATCCCATAGGGACTAAAGTAAGTACAACAACTGTGAAATTCTTTCAAAGAAAGGTTGATTTCAGTTATTCAGGTGCTGCTAAAAAAGGTAACATTCAAAAAATTGGTACAACTCAAACAAAAGTTGGCGGTTTTATCACAATTTCAAAAATGACAGTAACAGGAGAATAGTAAGAACATGAAAAAAATTAAATTTACAATTGCAGCAATATTAGCATCGGTTGCTTTAGCATCTTGCTCAGTAACTTTGCCTTTGGAAGTTACTAATAACCCAATTGGTACTAAAGTGGGTAAAATTAGCACACCAACAATTTTTAGTTGGATGGCTGGTACTGGTTTAGGAGTGTCTGGGTACTATAATAGATTTTCATCAAAGGGATGGAGATTTAATAAAGATTATTGCCTTTACAACGCTGCAAAAAGTGCTGGTATTACAAAAGTAGCTACCGTAGATCTAAAAACTACGAACTACATTCTTTTTAGAAAATACGAATTAATAGTAACAGGTGAATAATTAAAATTAAAGAAATGAAAAAAATATCAATATTAAGTTCTGTATTACTATTAGCATTAGCTTCATGTACAAGATCTATAACTGTTCCATACACTGTTACAGATAATGCAATAGGTACAAAAGTAGGTACTGTAAAAGCAAAATGTATCCTAAATATTTGTGGAAACATAAACGTGGGTGCTGCTGAAGCTGCTAAAAATGGTAACATCAAAAAAATAGCTACAGTAGATTATAAAATAACTTCTAAAATATTCACTACAACATACGAAACTATCGTAACTGGTGAATAATTTACTTAAAGAGGAGAGTTTGTTACTCTCCTCTTTTTTTACTTTAGCATAACATTATTTCTTTTTGAGAATATATTCTGACTAATTTCTACTTCTTTTAAACTTCCTTCTAAGTTCTTGTTAATGTTTTCAGTGATTTGATACATTAAAGTATATATTTCTTCTTTGTCTTTAGCGTTGGCTGTTTCTAATTTTGTTTTTAATTTAATGATATTTGGAATGTCTATTTCTGAAATTCCTTTATTTAATAACACATATTTAATTACGGAATTTTTAAATAAAGTGTCAGACTTATAATTAATTTCACCAAGTTCGTTTAAAGAATTATTTATGGTAGTTGAAAAAGTTAAAACTTCACTTTTTAATTCATTAGTATTTTCGTTTTGCTTTTCACCAATCAAGTTTCGAGTAGAATCTATATTTTTGATCACTTTTACTAATTTCTCATTATAAGTATAGGCATCATTTTTCTTAATTTTGGAATTTGTGCATGATAATATACCTAAAATAAAGAATGCACTTATTGTTTTTCTCATTTTCTCATTTTTAAAATTTGTTAAATATTGTTTATTAATTAAGTATTTTTACATGTTTATTAACTTACAAATCTAACAAAAGTTTTCTATTATGCAGAAATTCTATATTACTTCGAATACTTTATTTGTTGTTCTATTGTTTTTAAATGCTATGTTGTTTGGTCAGAATAAAGTAGTGCTTACGGAGCAAACTTTAAAAATAAATGCTAAAAGTGATTATGAATTGCTTTATGCCCTTAATTCTGGGGATCAAATCGTTATAAATATATCAGAACAAGAGCAAAAAGAATTAAAAGAATTCTCTATTGTAGAATATCCTAATAATGTGGTTTTTTCTACTCAGAATGCGGTATCTGTTACCAATAAAATAATCTCAATAAAGAATAAATCTGTTTATGTTTTTAAGTTCAATAATACTTCTTTTCAAGCTAGAAAAGTGAATTTTAAACTGGAACGTATTCCACAAAATGCTATATCGGCACAGTTTAATACTCAAATTAAATGGGAATCTAGACCCATAAATGAGGTATATTCTAAAGAAAATCCTATTGTCGGTTACGATACTCTCTGGATTACCAAAACTAAAAAGTCATTGGTCAATCAATCGTATGCAGAGGAATTGATTATTGATAAATCGGAACGTGTTCATTCGCATAATCATTTGAGTGAAAAAAATAAAAATATTATAACAGTGCCCATACCCAATAACGAAAACAATGCAAATAGTACCAAAAAAGTTAAAGCTTGGAGCTATTGGATTGGGGTGGGAGAAGAGTCTGAAAAAGCTTGGAAAGAAAATATTCTTCTTATAAAAAACATAGCAAATGGTGCTAATTATATCCTTGGGGGTGGGCCTTTGGGAGAGTTGGCCATTGGTGGAATTTCTAAACTTATAGTACCCACAATGGGAGATGATGTGAAATATTATTTTATAACAGACCACACCAATGCCTTAAGTTTTTTAGAAGATAAGAAATTTTTAACTTTTGAAAAAGGTCAGGGAATTGCCTCTTACCGCAAAATTACTGACAGACTTCAAGGTACTTACTATTTAGGTCTAGAAAACAATAATTTAGTTCAAGGAATTAATGTTTCTGTTAAAATATCGGTACTGTGGGAGATTTCGAACTTTGCTGATGTGGAATACAAAGAACAAAGTATAAAACCTATTTTCAAAAACAGTACAAACAAAACCAATAAAACCGTTTTAATACCTGTAGTAGATGAATAAATTAGAATTATTAGTTCTTTTTGATTTTTTTTTTCAAAGCTCATAAATAATTCTTTTTTAATTATTCATCATTAGGTTCTATGTGTATAAGCACATGTCCCAATTGAGGTATTTCATGTCTCAAAGTGTCTTTTAGTTTATGAGCAATCACATGACCTTCTTTTACGGTAATTTGTGCATCAACTATTGCGTGTAGGTCTACGTGGTATTTCATACCAGATTTTCTGATAAAACATTTTTCGGTATTCTGCACTCCAGACACAGTTAATGAGACTTTTCTTATTTCTTCTATTAAGTCATCATACAAATGTTCGTCCATAATTTCTCCCAGAGCTGGTCTGAAGATTTTGTAACTGTTATACAATATAAATGCTGATGCAAAAAGAGCCGCCCAATCGTCGGCTGTTTCGTAACCTTTACCCATAAATAAAGCAATAGAAATGCCTATGAGTGCAGTTATAGAAGTGATGGCGTCGCTTCGGTGATGCCAAGCATCTGCTTTTAAAGAAGAGCTGTTCGTTGCTTTGGCTTTTTTAAGTACTATTTGAAAAGAAATTTCCTTCCAAATTATTAATGGAATCAAAATGAACAATGTCCAAATTTTGGGTAGCTCATGTGGTGTTTGTATGTTTTCTATACTTTCGTGAGCTATAAGAGTGGCCGATGTTATTAAAAAACCAACAACCAAAAACGTGATGAGTGGTTCTGCTCTTCCGTGTCCATACGGATGATTTTTGTCGGCAGGTTTATTGGAATACTTCAAACCAAAAAGAACCAGTAGCGAAGCAAAAATATCGGTTGTAGATTCAATGGCGTCCGCAATGAGCGCATAAGAATTTCCGAAAACTCCAGCACAAGCTTTGATGATAGCCAAAGAGAAATTGCCTAAAATACTGAAATAGGTCGCTTTAATAGCTGTTTCTTCGTGTTGATTTGACATTGATAAAATTTTATTTGAAGATATATTTAAAAATCAATTTACAGAAAAAGTATTTTAATTTAAATTTTCTAAAATAAGATTGTGGATTTAAAATTAATTCTAAAGTTTATCAATTCAATATGTAAATTGATTTTAGATTGATTCTACAGCTGTTTTCTATTTTTTCAAAATAACTTAACTTAGCAGTTTACTAAATTTACATGAGATATAACTATTTAAAACAATTTTGTAGATTTTTTTGGTTCTTTTTGGTTGTTTTGAGTTGTTTAAATGCTTGGGCACAATCCAGTTTATATGGTTTTAGCTTGAAAGATTTCAAATATCTAAGATCAGAATACCAAAATATTTTACCAGAAAAGCTCCCATACTTACCCGATTCTGCATTTGAAACTAAACATCCAAATTTTTCTTTAAAAGGAGATAAAGGATATTGGCTTAAATTAGAAATTGATTTTGAATCTGATACCTCTCAGCAATGGGTTATGGAGGTTTTTAATAGCAAAGCTGCACAATTGGTTGTAGCTCATGTTAATCCAAATTTGCAATTAAAATATGTAGATACTATAGGTATAGATACCCCATTTTATGAAAGAAACATTACTGCACGTGTACCTTCTTTTTTATTAGAGCATATACATAAAGGGAAAAATACAATATATGTTTATTACAAACCATTTTATTTCTCAGACCTCAATATAGAAATTAAGCCCTATGTAGAATTTTCCAATTATTATTATAGATACAATTTTTTAATTGGCGGTTTTTGTATTGTATTGGCATTTTTGATGTTCTACAATTTGATGTTTTACTTTGCTAGTTTTGATAAAATATATTTAAGTTACATTTTTTTTGCGTTCACTGCTACTTTAGATTGCCTCACGTTTGATCAAACTGGTTTTGCACTTTTATGGCCTAATTGGTGTGTGATTAATAGAATTTTAGTTGAACTTGTCAGGCCCTTATTTATTTTAGGATTTATTGTATATGCAGGTTCGTTTTTAAGTATTAGAAAAGATTTTAAAACCATTCATAATTCTATTTGGCTTGTTTATGGATGTTATTTAATACAACAATTGTTGAAATTTTACACTCAAAACACTTTTACACAGTCTTTGGTAGTTTCTGAGATTTTTATATTCTACATTCTTTTTTCTCTATTATATGTTACCATTATAAGATTAAACAATGGCGATTTGTCCAATTGGACATTTCTGGGAGGTTTTCTCGTAAATCTTATCGGTATTGCGGTAACTTACGGGTTTTATCACGGTATAGTGGCGGGGAATTTTTTTGTGTACTATATTATGTTCTATAGCATCAGTATTGATACCGTTTTATTTTCTTTTGCTCAAAGTGTTCGTTTTAAAAAGGAACGTACAGCAAAAGAAAAAGCACTTACTTCAGAAGCAGAAGCTCAAGCATTGGTCATAGCTCAAATGCAAGAAAACGAATTATTACTACAAAAAGTAAATAGAGAATTGGAACAAAGGGTGTATGAAAGAACGCTGGAAATAGAATTATCTAAATCTCAAATTGCTCAGCAAGCCGAAGTAATTAAACAGATGAATGTGGCTTTGGATAAAGAAAATTATAGTTTGAATAAAACAATAAAATCTTTAGAACTTAAAAGGATTATTCCAGAAAGATTGTCTTTTGCTGAATTTAAAGAAAAATTTGCTTCAGAAATGGAATGTTACATTTTTGTGAAACAAAAAAAATGGCCTCAAGGATTTGTTTGTGGCAAGTGCGGTAACAGCAAAGAAGCATCTAACGCAGATTTTTATACTTGTAGATGTAGCAAATGTGGAACGATAGAATCTATTACAGCTCATACCATTTTTCATAAATTAAAATTTCCAATAGATAAAGCTTTTTACTTGGTTTATGCCATATTTATATACAAAGATGAAATGAACTTAAGTAATATTTCTAAAGAAATTGACTTGAACTACAAGACCTGTATAAAATTTAAACAACGTATAGAAAATGCATTTGAAACACAAAAAATGCAAAAAGGTCAAGTTAAAAGTTGGGATGAAATAATTGTTGATATTTAAATACCTAAAATTAACTTGATTTGTAATTAATATGCTTATAAACAGTGTATTTGTTATTGTTACGTAAGTATCTATTATATGATATTTTTTAATATTTTGTAAGATAATTAACTTTAGAATTATAAGGTAAAATAAAAATAACACAAATTTTACTTTGTATATTCATACATAATTTAAGAAGATTATGTTAAAGTATTTTACAATTTTTACAAGCTTGTTTGTGGCTGCTACCGCAAACGCCCAAGTAGAAGTAAGTGCTGACGATGCCAAAATAAATTATTGGGGTCGTGTAGATTTTACCAATACCAAAGCTCCTGCTTTTGAGTTTCCAGGGGTAACCATTAAAGCAAAATTTACGGGTACATCCATCAAAGCAACTTTGAACGACTTTGCCGCTCATGGCTCAAGTACTACAAACTATTATTACAAAATTATTGATGGAGGTACGCCGGTTAAGTTTGAAGCCTTAAAAGGTACCAATAGTTACACTCTCGCTTCTGGATTAACAAGTACAGATACGCATACGGTAGAAATTATTAAACTTACAGAAGCTAATGTAGGACGTACAGCTTTTCTAGGATTTACACTAGATGCAGGTGCAAGTTTGGTATCCTTTGCAAATCCGACTTGTAGAATTGAGTTTATTGGTAATTCAATAACGTGTGGTTACGGAAACGATACCAGTATTGCGGCTCCACCATCGGGTAATCCGTCTTCAGGATTTACTTCTAAACATGAAAATAATTACAAAGCATGGGGCTATGTGGCTGCCAGAAAACTTGGTATGCAATATAGTGCGGTATCCTACAGTGGAAGAGGTTTGTATAGAAACAATGACGCCAGTACTGCGGGTGTTTTGCCAAGTATTTATGATAGAATTTATCCTGATAATTCATCTTTACCCACTTGGAGTCATACGGCCTATCGTTTAAATTACATAGTTATAGACTTGGGAACAAACGATTTTTATCCAGACCCTACAAATCCTCTAAGTCAAACTGCTTTTGAATCTGCTTATGTGAATTTCGTTAAAAAGTTGAAATCGTATCATCCAAATGCTTCTATAATTTTGGCAGTAGGAGTTATGATGTCAGACAGTTACCCTGCTGGTGCAAACCAATGGACTCGTATACGTACGTATGTTAAAAATGCAATAAGTACATTAACTACAGAAGGTTACAATAATGTGTATTACTTTGAAATGGATCCGCAATCAGCACCTTATGGTGAAGATTGGCATCCATCTGCTGCCACACATAGCACTATGGGTAACAATTTGGCTACCTTTATTTCTTCTCTTGGCAAATCATGCGATAATTCAAGCTCAGGACCTGACTATTCTGTATCAAACTGGCTTGATAACAAAAAAGCTGCTGTAGCTCTTACATTTGATGACTGGTCTGCGGGGCATTCTGCTTTAGTTGTTCCTGAACTTACTAAAAGAAATATAAACGCAACATTTTGTATTACTAACAATGTTGGAGCTTGGTCTTCTGTGCAGTCGGCTTACAACTTAGGAAACGAAATTGCCAATCATTCTAAAACACACATGGATTTGACAACAGCAACTGCTGCTCAAAAAAATACTGAAATTAGAGGGGCTAAAAACACTATTCTTTCTAATTTGAAAAATGCAAAAGTGTTAAGTTATATATATCCTTATGGTGCATATAATCAGGAAGTTATAGATTCTGTGAAAAAAAGTAATCACATTGGTGCAAGATCTGTTTATCCTTCATCTGGTAATTATTCCTATAATTTTGCTCCAACAGATGACGACTATTATAAAGTACTAACTACTGCTATGGACAGTACTGTTACATTGGGACAATATTATACACAAATCAAAAACATTATTTCTGGAGGTGGTTTCTTAACCTATCTGTATCATAGTATTTACAGTGCAGATATACAAGACAATAACTATGCACAAATACATGTTAAAAATCTTTCAAAACAACTTGATACACTAGTTTCACAGAAAGATAATGTATGGATTACAACCTTTGGGCAAGCGATACAATACCATAGAGAAAAGAAAACAGCGGTATTGTCAGAAACTTCAGCACCTTTTGCTTCGGGCTCTACTTGGAAGCTAAATCTAACAGATCAGCTGCCTGATAGCTTATATTTTCAAGCTTTGACTGTTCAAGTGCGTATTCCTGATACTATTACAAATGTGTTGTCGGTAATGCAAAATAATGCATCAATACCTTTTAGTATTAGTAGAGGGAATTTGGTGTTTAATGCAGTACCAGACGGCGGAGAAATAACAGTAAATGTTTCGGCATGTCAAGTGCCAATGGTGAGTTTAGTGCCGACTTCTGGTACTATCAGTATCTGTGTTCCAAATTCGGCTATTTTGTCTGCAACACATACTGCGGGTAATACTTATGAGTGGTATTTGAACGGGAATAGTATAGAAAATACTAATAACGATACTTTGCAGGTAGATTCTGCGGGTGTATATACTGTTAAAATTACCAATAACAACTGTGAAATTAATTCTGCAACATATGGTAAATCTATTATTGTTTCTAATACCGGAAACTGTGGTGAGCCAAGAGCAAATTTTGCTGTAGATAGAAATCCAAGTACATTGTCTCAGGTATTGACATTTACTAATTTGTCAGAAAATACAGAAACCACAAGTGTAGCTATTTGGAATTTTGGTGAAAATGTAGAAATAATAAATAATAATTCTACTGTTTCGAACTATTCGGGTAATGGTCCTCTTAAGGTATTGTTTAAATCTACGGGTAAAAAGAAGATTACATTAGTTGTTACAGGTTCTGTTAAAAATGATACTATCGTAAAAGAAATTGAGATTTTAGATGCAGTTCCTTGCGTTATGTATGAAGATTTTAATAACAATGATTATCATGGTTCTTTTTTAGGTGGCTGGAATAACTATACATTTACAGAGGAAAATTCCGCATTAAAAGTAACAGTACCGTCTACTTCACCAAACGAATGGTATTCTTTTAATACCTATTTTAGAAATGAAAATAACGAGAAAATTAATGTAAACTTCTCTGATATTACTAAAAATCCAGTAATTAAATTCATAGCTAAAGCTAGTGATACACTCACTCTTAAAGCTTCGTTGGTAGATGCAAACGGAATCATTGCAGACGGTGCAGTGTTGGGTACGAAAAATAAATTTGATGTAACTGGTACATATAAGTATTATGAACTCAATATGAGAGGTTTGTTTTTTAATCAGTGGAACAGCACCGTTTTAGATTCTACAAAAATTGCAGGTGTTGAGTTTAGAATAAACTCTGGTTATCAGTCGTATCCATTTAAAAATACATTTGGGCAAACCGTATCTTCATCATTTGTAGGTACGCTAGAAATAGAATGGATTGGAGTTAATGACAAATGTACAGCACCTGTTACTATAGATGTAAAAGATGAAACTCTTCAAGATGCTGTCCAGATACATCCAAACCCTGTGAATGAAGTTTTGTTTATTGCAAGCAATTCTAAAACTTCTGCTTGGGTAATAAGTAATACAGTAGGGGAGAAGCTTTTGGAAGGTGAAACTAATGAAGCGAACATTGGTTCTTTACCTGCGGGCGTTTATTTTATTAAAATTGGAAATAGAGTTAAAAAGTTTGTGAAACTTTAATTTCTGGTTTTATAAAAAATAGTTAAAAAGAAAGCCGTATTCATTATAGAGTACGGCTTTTTTTATCATTTATAGATAGAAATAAAATGTACTATTCGCTTAATTTACCATTTTCGCATTTTAAAACTCTACTTGGGTATTGCGATAAAAATCCATGATTGTGGGTTGCCATAAGTATGGTAGTACCCATATTATTAATTTTTAAAAATAATTTCATGATTTCATCAGCGACTTCAGGGTCTAAATTACCTGTTGGCTCGTCCGCTATCAGTATTTGAGGTTCGTTTAAGATGGCTCTTGCTATTACAACCCTTTGTTGTTCACCACCAGAAAGCTGAAAAGGGTATTTTTTACTAGAAGAATCAAGACCCACACGCATGAGTACTTCAGAAATTCTATTTTTTATTTTTGACTTATCTTTCCAGCCCGTTGCTTTTAAAACAAACAACAAGTTGTCTTCAATATTTCTATCGTTCAGAAGTTGAAAATCCTGAAAAATGATGCCAACTTTTCTTCTGAGCAAAGGTATTTTAGCAGATTTAATATTGTTGAGGTCGAAGTCTGCCACATAAGCATGGCCAGTATGAAGTTGAAGGTCGGCGTAAAGTGTTTTTAATAATGAAGATTTTCCACTGCCAGTTTTGCCTATTAGATATACAAACTCGCCCTTTTTTATTTCAAAGCTCACATTTTCAAGTACTATACTAGCGTCTTGATAAATATCGGCATTGATAACTTTTATTATAAACTCTTGAGAATCCACAGAATCAATCTTTAAGTTTTTGAATTACCCCAAAAGGCATTTGTTCTATAATATCTTTAAATTCCTCCTCTCTGCCGTCCCAGCCCAACTTTTTAAGATTTTTTTCTGGTCTGTCAGCTCTAAAATAAGATACTAAAACAAATGCATCATCTCTTATTTGTATGTAATCGGGAATTTTAGCTTTGCCTTTGATTTTGATAATATACATGAAATAGATATAAACTGTACAAATTAAGTGTAAATCTATGAAATAAAAATGAGATAGTAAAGGTAAAAAAAATAGCAAACTGCTATCGCACCGCTACAACCGTTTACCCTTGCTTTCTTCCGAACCTGGGGGAGTTCAACAGGAGCTGGTCGTACCAGTTTGCCGATACAAAGGTAGGATTAATTACTTAATATAAAAATATATTTGAGATTATTTTTGTAAAAAAACATTAATATTAAATTGTATATCTAAAAAATATCCTTACCTTTGCAATCCATTATCGCGGATGTGGCGAAATTGGTAGACGCACTAGACTTAGGATCTAGCGGGCGACCATGGGGGTTCGAGTCCCTCCATCCGCACAAAAAGCTCAGCATTTCTGCTGAGCTTTTTTATTTTAAAGCATTTTAGTAGCCCCAAATAGATTGTGATGTATCTGTTAAGCTTTATGATATTAAACCAACTTAGAGATATGATGAAATTATTTTAAATACCTTTATTGCAAAATTAGGAATTGAAATTCGAGTCTAAATCTTCAAGTCTGTATAAAATCAGATATACCGTTAATAATTCTATAAATCTTGTAGTACAAATCAGAACTAGCAATTGTGTAAATTGTATTAAAAGTTTAGTTGTATTGTGTTTTCTGAAAGTATTATTAAACAAAATTAAAAAGAGTATCTAAATCTTTAAATACTCTTTACAAAACTTTTTGAATAAAGTCGCCTATATGTTTTCTTCTGCTAAAACCTCAGATTTGAAAGGTTTGCGTATTTTCCATGAGTTTGATTCTAAACTTTGTAGTTGTTTGATGATTTGTTTTTGCAACAGTCTAGTTAATCCATACGTTTTGAAATAGGTATTGTGGTGTTCAGGAACAGCACCTAAACTAGCTTTGGCATCTAATGAGGTTCGGCCATAGTTTATGGTTTCTAATTTTTGTGTAATAGCGATATCTATTGTTTTAAATAGTAGGTTAAAATATAAATCAAATTTATCGTTTTGGGCGTAGTCTAGTCCTACATAGTGAACATACATTTTGTTATCAAATACAAAATAGCTCAAAAAAGCTACTATTTCGTCGTTTGTATAATAGGCAAGAATTTGAAATTCTTCACCATATATTTTCTTGAGATTTTCGAAATGGTCCACATCTGCTGATTTTAAAATGAAATTTTGAGAAGTGGTAACCTGTGCATATAGACTATGAAGTAAATTTTTATTTTGGAGTATTTCGTCCAAATTCAAGTTTTTATATGAAATGTTTTTACTTTTATCTAGAATGGTTTTAGCTCTTTTTAAATATTTTCTTTTGAGCTCTGCTAAATAGTCGTCAAAGGTTTGCCATTTGTTTACGTCGTTTAATTGCATTGTAAAATCTTGAAGAGATTCTTGAAAACAATAGTTTTCTAATAATGTTTTATTAAACTGTTCTAATGAGCTGGTTGGTAGTGTGAGAATGCTTACGTTTAGTTTGCTACTTACATAATCTAAACTTTGCAAATACATATTTTGAAATTTTGTACTGTTCAGTGTGGAAGGGTCGTAAATAGTGTAGTTGAAGTCGTACAATAAAGTGCAACAAGGATGCCCTACATGTATTTGTTTCCATTTGAATATAGTTTTACTTAGTTTTTCTAAAAAACATTTAGGTTCGCTGGAATCTTGTAGGCTTGTGGTATTGATGGTAGTGATTTCGAACAAATACAAAAGTTTAATTTGATTGTTCTCTTCAACTTTAACGATTTTGTAAGATTGTTCAGCCTCTGAAAGTAAAATTTGTATATGTTGTAAAGCTTTGTAATTGTGCGATTTGGCCCATTCGTAATCGGTTGGGCTTAGACTAGACATAATACTCACTTGTTGTTTTTTATCACTCAAAGGGCAGATGGTGGCAATCATTGGTTTTGTTTTTTTCCTTAACTTTTTTCGAGATACTAAAGTTCATTTAGGTTTAAACAAAAACGGCTCGCAGTCTTGCGAGCCGTTTTTGTTTTTTGAATCATTATTAATCTTCAGATTCTAATACAACAACTTCTGCTTCTGGAGCATTTTTCATAACAGATTCTATTCCGTTATCTCTAGATGCTTCAGATTCATACATTTGGCTAGTTCCAATCACTTGACCATTTGTAGCTTTTAAGCTAAAATGAAATTTGCCATTAGAAGCAGTCTTTTTTTCAAATTTAGATTCATCTTGAGAGTTTTTCTTTACAGATTCTACTCCGTTTTCAGCAGATGATTTTTGTTTGTAACCTTCACTTCCTAAGATTATTTGACCGTTTCCAGCTTTTAATCTAAAATAAAATTCTCCGTTTTTTGCAGTGTAAATTTCGAATTTAGCCATTATTTTAAGTTTTTTAATTAATTGTAGTTCAAATACTATACCAATCTACAAAGTTTTAGTTAATAATTCAATATTTTCTAAACAAGCTTTCAAAAGTTTTATACTATTATCTATATCTTCTTTATGAGCCATTTCTATTACCTGATGGATGTGTCTGGTAGGAATAGAAATTGCTCCCGCCACAGAACCATTTTTTCCATTTCGTTGCATAGGGCCTGCGTCGGTATTGCCACCTGTTAATATTTCAGTTTGGTATTTGATGTGTTCCTTTTCTGCCACATTTTTCATAAAAGAGACTAGTCTAGGATCTGAAATTATGGACGAATCCATGATTTTGATGGCAGTGCCTTCTCCTAATTTGGTTATCATCTCTTGTTCTCTAGCACCAGGAACGTCATAAGCTATAGTGGTATCTAAGGCTATGCCTACATCTGGATTTATTTTATGACTTGCAACCACAGCACCACGGCCACCCATTTCTTCTTGTACAGTAAATACCGCATATAAGTCGCACGGCAATGCCTTTGTTTGCAAAAGAGCTTCTACGAGTATATATACAGAAACTCTATTGTCTAAAGATTTGCTGTTTACACAAGCTCCCATTTCTATGAGATCTCGCTCACGAGTGATTACGTCACCTACTTGAATGTACTCAAGAAGTTCTGTTTTGGAATATCCTGTGTCAATAAAATAATCGGTAATTTTAGGTACGGCATTTCTTTCTTCAGGAGTCATCACATGAATGGGTTTACTACCCATAACGCCTACAATATCTTTTTTGCCATGTATAAGTACACGCTGTGACGTAAGAGTTTTAGGGTCAAAACCTCCAAGTGTATGGAATCTTACAAAACCTTTTTCGTCTATGTGAGTTACAATGAAGCCTATTTCATCCATGTGTGCCGCAACCATAACTTTGGGAGCATCCGTGTTTATAGATTTTTTTACAGCAACCAAATTACCAATACTGTCTGTGTAAAGTTCGTCCACATGAGATTGAATTAATTCAGAAATATAGGAACGAATCTGATGTTCATGCCCTGGAGCTCCGGGTATTGCACATATCTTGCTTAGTAATGCTACATTCATTTTAGATTGATTATTTTATAGGTGTTTAAAAAATGTTTGTTATATAGTTTTACAATAATGAGTTCCTGCTTTATGTTGCCTAAAGGAATCTGAGGATATTCAGTTCTAACAATACCATTGGCAAGTTCTACTCCTTGACTATTGAAGAGAGAATAATTTACGTTTTCTCTGAGATTTAGTATATTGAGAACCTCATTGGAACTGTATATAGATATGTTATCTTCAAGATTTTTATCATGAATACTTAACATTAATCCATTAGAGGAAGTTATGGAACTTCTATAGAGCGCTACTATTTGACGCATTCTTTCATATTGCCCGTTTGTGAAAAAATTCATACAAGTGTCTACAGAATATCCCATGAAATTGCTCGTCATGTCTTGTGTGTCGTTAGTTTCTGAACACGTATTCACTGTAGGGGCACAAGAGACACTAGAATAAGTAGACGGCGGAGTGTCGCAAATCAAATCTCCTTCTGATGCACACGTGCTTGTGTTTAAACCGCTACAGCCACCTTCAAATGGATGGTATAAACCCAGCCAATGTCCAATTTCATGAGTTAAAGTACGTCCTTTGTTGAAATTTGAAGCCAAAGTACCCACAGAGCCTACGCAATTGTATTGTACTACCACTCCGTCGGTACGTTTGTCAGTTAAGTTACTTGGGTCGGAGCTGTAAGCAATTACATTAGAGCTGCCAAACTTTATTTTGGGTACAATCCACACATTTAAATAAGACTGAACATCCCAAGCGTTGTCTCCACCTAATGAATCAAATTTGGCTTCATCTGTGCTGTACAAATATGTGCTTTTGGTTACGGATTTTCTTAAAATACCATTTGTTGATTTACCTGAAGGATCTGTATTCGCAATTTCAAATTTTATGTTCATAGACTTTGCATAAGATTTGAATATGGAAGGAATGAGAACTGTATCGGCATTTTGTTTTAAATAATCTTGATTGAGAACATTGATTTGAGAATAAATTTGTGCGTCGGAAATATTGGTAGTACTGCTATTGTACAATACATGGAACACAACGGGAACTACGAGGGTGTCTGGTAATGAATTTAATTTGAATGTGGTAGTTTTTACTTGTTTAGGAGTGAAATGTCCGCAAAATCTATCTTGAGCTGTGAGTGTTCCTGTCAAAATAGATAATATTAAGTACAATGTGATTCTTGTTTTCACCTTTAAAAATTGTAATTTGCCGTACCAATTTTACGAAAATAAAATATAAATAAAAAAACATGAGTTTATTAATTGTAGGTTCTGTAGCCTTTGATTCTATCATAACCCCATTTGGCAAATCTGACAAAATAATAGGTGGGGCGGCATCTTATATTGCACTATCTGCTTCTAATTTTGTGAATAAATCTAAGTTAGTATCTGTTGTAGGTGGAGATTTTCCTAATGATTTTATACAAAAACTGCAAAGAAGAGGAGTAGAAACAGAAGGTTTGCAGATTAAAGCAGATCAAAAAACTTTTTTCTGGGAAGGCAAATATCATAACGATATGAACCACAGAGATACTTTAGTGACGGAACTAAACGTTTTGGGCGATTTTGACCCTCTATTGCCAGATTCATTTCAAGATTGTGAGTTTTTGATGCTCGGTAACTTAGCACCAAAGGTACAAAGTAGTGTGATACAGCGTCTGAAAAAGAGACCGAAACTTATAGTAATGGATACTATGAATTTTTGGATGGAAATAGCAATGGATGATCTGAAAGAAACTATTTCAATGGTAGATGTACTTTGTATTAATGACGAAGAAGCTAGGTTGTTTACGGGGGAATATTCTCTGTTAAAAGCGGCTAAAAAAATACTTTCGTTAGGGCTGAAAGCTCTTGTTATTAAAAAAGGTGAACATGGTGCGTTGTTGTTTAATCAAGATCAAGTGTTTTTTGCTCCAGCATTACCATTAGAAGAAGTTTTTGACCCAACGGGTGCTGGTGATACTTTTGCCGGAGGTTTTATGGGTTATTTGGCAAGTACAAATGATATTACATTTGAAAATATGAAACGTGCCATTATTTATGGGTCAGCTATGGCATCTTTTTGTGTGGAAAAATTTGGAACTGAAAGATTGCTAGAAGTTACCAATCATGATTTACAAGAAAGAGTAAGAGAGTTTATAGATTTGGTTCAATTTGAGATTGCTTTATAATAAACGTTAATCGCTTAAAATATCTTATAAACGTCGTTAGAGAATAAAACTAACGACGTTTTTATTTTTTCAATTTCTTTTGATTAAACATATGCGAAGTGAGTAAAATATTATTAGTTATTTCTGTAATATCTCTTCTATCTCTTGCAAAGTTTTATTAGTAAGCGAAGCAATTTCTTCAGCACTTAACCCCATTTTATGCATGTTGATAATGGTGTTGGTTAAGGCAGCTTTGGCTTCTTCTTTTTGCCTACGTTCTTCTATTTCTCTCGCTTTGGCTTCGTCCTTTTGTCTACGTTCTTCGTCTAAGAACACTTTTAAGCTGGCTTTGCCTTGTTCAAAACCTTGCTCGTAGCCTTCTTCTTTGGCGGTGTCGAGGGAGTTCTTGAGGTCTCGGTAGTATTTTAAACTGTCTTCGTAAGATCGTATTTGTTCGGGTGTGAATTTTGCTATCTCCGCCGTTTCAAATAACTTATCAAAGATTTGTTCTTTTAGTTTTTCGGGGATTCTGTCTAGTTTGTTTAAATTACGTAGCACAAACAACCATTTGTCAAATCTCGTCTCTAGTTCTTCTACTGTTTTGTTGAATTTGGGCATTTCTAGGTAAATGAACGTGAGCTTGTCATAAAAAACTTTTTTGGTTTCTATGTCGCTGAGTTTGACGTCGTATCTGAACTTCTGCGGTTCGTGTTGGTCTGCTTCAAATACAAAATCTAGTATGGCAATAGTGTAAACCGCTTTTAGTTCGTAGTTCCAATCGGCTTTTTGGGCTTGTTCTCTTATGGGAAATGTGGAATAATATACAGTTCTGTCTTTGAAAAAGTTTTGTTTAGATTTCTGTAATTCGACTATGAATTTTTCACCTTTTTCGTTTTCGCAGTAGAGGTCAAAGATGGCTTTGCGGTCTAGCTCGGTTGTGCCCAGATGTTCTGATTTGAGAAAGTTAATCGACACGATGCGTCCTTGCTCTTCATGGAGCAATTCGTTCAAAAAATCTAGCAACAAATCTTTGTTGGGCTCTTCGCCAAATAGTTTTTTGAAACCGTAGTCGGTAAACGGATTGATGTATTTCTCTACAAACTCTGACATCTGGATTGTTTTAATTTTGTATTAGTTTATTTTTAAACCCCAGCCATTTCCCTCCCCAAAGTTGAGGGGTAATGTGTAACAAAATTACTAAATCATAGGGAATATTTATAAGGATTTGTTGGGTAGATGTTTTTGGGCTGAAATATGCTATGAAAAACCGAAGCCTTCGCTTTAAGCGAAGGCTTCGGTGGGGATGTATATCTATTTAAAATAAGAAATACCCATGAATTATAAGTCGTTTTTAAGACACAAACGGCTGAAGTGAACTTATTTTACCAACTTAGTAATGTATTGGTTTTTACTGTTATTGATTTTTACAGTCATTAAACCCTGTGGTAAATCATCAACTGCAATTGTTCCAGAGTTTGATTGTCCTTGTTTGAGTAAAATACCTGTAGAGTTAAAGATTTCATAATTGAAATTATCAATACCTGAAACTTTCACATAATCACTTGTAGCAGGATTGGGGTTAATACTTATTTGAGATTCAATACTGTTGTCGATAACAGATGTTACTTTAGAAAATTCTTCGCCTGTAAGTAAATTTTGTATAACATCGTTAGTTCCTATTGAAAACCATTGGGGTTTTAAAGTAGTAGTTATTTTAGAATAACCTCTCGTATCTAATGCTTCTACATACAAAAATCCTTTTGTAGAGGCTGATATGCCCAAGTTAACTCCATACAAGAAAGTCTTGATAGTTGTTAATGTATCAACAAGCTGCTCATTAGGAACCATGTATCCATTGGGAGAAGTGATTTTTACCTCATGTAAAGAATCAATACTATTTGTAATTAAACTATTGGAGTTATAAATGTTTGTAATTGTATTAAATGAAATAAACTTGCCTTGTCTAGAAGTAGAGATCCATTCGCCTTTGAACCATTCGATTAACTGAGCATTTGAGATATTATTTGCTAAAGAGTGTTCTAAAGAATCGGTAGCGTTTTTGAATAGTACATTGGCTGTTTTTGTATTTAATTTAAATGTCAATTGAGGAGTTTTGCAGTTGTAAAATTCTTTTTTAAGTTCATTATACAAATATTTTTCTTTATTTGTAAATCTGTGATAAATAAGAGTATCATTTTTAATTGAGAAAACATTAAGAGTTTCAATATCATTTGTTGCAGTATTGCATATTATTCCTTGTTCCAAAAAAGCACACCCGTTTTCTATTAAGGCATTTTGTGAAAGTAATAATTTATCATAATCGCCTTTACTTCTTTTAAGTGTCAAACCTGGCATGTCAAGAAATCCAAAATATAACGTATTGTTATTAATTAATTGAATTGCAGAATTTGTCGATTTTACTTTGCCGTTTGTTATGGGTAAAGTATTGTTGCTTTCAAATGAAATATAAATGCTTTTACTTACGTTACCGTGAAATAAGGCTGAATCTTCATTAGAAATGTTGTTAATAACCAGTTTGTCGTTGTTTTGAGAAATTCGGTATTTGTAAGCAATGTATGTTTTGTTGTCAAGACTTTTTACAGGACCACATTTTGGTAAATTATCACAAGATGATCCGTTAGTTGTTACGCCGTACCATTCGCCTAATAAATCTGAAACATTTAGAGAGTCTGACTGAGCCAAGGATATCAAAGGCATCATGAGTAAAGTGAAAAGTTTTTTCATATCAAATTATATTAAAGTAAGTTCGAATTTGCATAAATTATATTGAATTATCAATGCTTATTTAATACTATTGAAAATCTTTACTATTCTTCAAATACCCAATGGCATGTCGAACTTGAGATATTGGAGTTTCTCCGAACCTGATTTGATAAAAATAACTCATGTTGCTTAAATAATATAAATTAAACTTAAGAATATTTCACTATACAAAATTGCTCCAAGAACCTATTTGATTTCTACTTTGAGATAAGGGGCAAAGTGAAATCATTTATATGCACAAACTCTTTTTTAATTTTATCTTATTTGTTTTTACTTTAAAAGCTTAATTTTTGTACCACAAATACCAGTGGCACAGCCCCAAAAGTATTTTTTAGATTCTATGGATAGATTTTGTGTTTTGAATATTGATTTAAGACGGTCGCAATTTTGAAATAATTCTGTGTATACCCATAACATTTTATAGTCTTGAGGGTTTCCTAAAAATAATTTTCCTAATAGTGGAATTAGGTATTTAAGATATAAACTGTAAAAAAAATATAATATAGGATTAGAAGGTACCGATACTTCTATAAAACTAAACTTACCTTCGGGTTTGAGTATTCTATGTATTTCTTGAGCTAATATTTCTAATTGTTCTTGGTTAAATGTTTTTAATCCAAATGCACAAGAAACTATATCGTATTTGTTGCTTTCTAGTGGAGACGATAACATGTTCTCACAATACAAATTTATGTTTTCTTGAAATATTTTGTATGCTTTAGGTCTGGAGTTTGCTATCATTTTTTCGGAAAAATCTAAAGCCGAAAAATGAGCATTAGGGAAACTCTTTTTTAAATAACTCCAGTTTTCTCCTAAACCAGAAAGTAGATCTATCACCTGCAAAGGCGCGTCTGATTTACCCATTTGATTAATAAATTGTTTTCTCCATCGTATAGAAAACCCAAAAAAGGTGATATAGTTCATGCGTTCGTAAGAGCCCGACATTTGGTTGAATAAATTTTTAACATATTGGGCTTCGTAGATGTTTTTCATTTATGGGGGTACTTTGGGTTACTTTTTTGTGCAATTTATGGTAATGATATCACTCAGTCTGGTTGTGTACCGAGGAGATAATTTCTCTTGTTTCATTTTCCAGATTCTTTTGGTGTCTTGTATGCCTAGTCTTACTTTTTGTTGACCAATAGTTTTGTTGAGGTAGTCTACGGCCTTCATAAGAGGTATGTGCTTAGGGTTTCTTTCTGTAAAAAGATTTGTTTGAACCAAGTTTTCTGGAGCAAAGTCCATTACTATCACTCCCGCTTTTTTGTATAAATATCCATCTTTGAATATTTTTTCGAGGGCTATATTGGCATATTGGGCTAGCTCAATGCCCGAATTGGTGGCAAATGGTAGCTGTATTACTATGTTTCTGCTGTATTGGGCTTGGTCTTTTCGGTGGCCGTTGGTGTGAATAAACACCATGAGCGATTTACAACAACTTTTTTGATTTCGTAGTTTTTCGGCACAAGAAAAAGCAAAGGTAGCCACTCGTTCTTTAAGCTCTGCAAGGGTAGCATAGTTACGTTCAAAAGAGCGTGTGGTGGCTATGTTTTTTTTGGCTTGCACAGTTTCTAGCTCAAGAGTAGGAATACCACAGAGGTCTTGCTGTAGCCTGAGCCCCACTATAGACAGATGTTTTAAAACCCATTGGCTGTCTAAAAGTGTAAAATCATAGGCGGTAAAAACACCAATTTGGTTCAATCTTTTTGCGTGCTTGCGACCAATTCCCCAAACATCTTCTATTTTGAGCCATTTCAGAGCTTTGATTCTTTGTTCTTCTGTGTTAATGATGTACACATTTCCGGTACGTTCAGGGTATTTTTTGGCTATACGGTTTGCCACTTTAGACAAAGCTTTGGTAGTGGCTATCCCCACACTTATAGGAATCCCCGTCCATTTGAGTACTTTGCTTCGCATGTCTACCCCATAATCTTGCATTTTGTGTAGCTCGAAGCCAGTAAATTTTAAAAATATTTCGTCAATACTATAGACTTCACTTTCGGGGCTGTATTCTTCCAAAATAGACATTACGCGGTAGCTCATGTCTCCATAAAGGGCAAAATTGGCAGAAAATACTTGCACATGGTGTTGCTTAAACACAGCTTCGTATTCAAAAGCGGGTGCACCCATAGGTATCCCCAGAGCTTTGGCTTCGTTGCTGCGGGCAATAACACAGCCGTCGTTATTAGAAAGTACCACTATGGGTACTTTTTGTAAGTCTGGCCTAAACACACGCTCACAAGACGCATAGAAGTTGTTACAATCTACCAGGGCGTACATGTTTTTACAAAGGTTTTTTTATGACATAAGTTACTATTCCCCAGATAGTCAAATTGTTGTCTTCGGTAATTTGTATAGGACTGTAAGCCTCGTTTTCTGGCATGAGCCACAAGCCTGTTGAGTCTATTTTTATTCTTTTAAGTGTAAATTCTCCATCCAGATAACACACGGCAATTTTACCGTTGGTAGGTTCTATGCTTTTGTCTATAATAATCAGGTCGCCGTCGTTTATACCTGCGTTTTTCATAGATTCACCTTGTACTCGGCCGTAATACGTTGCCGAGGGGTGGTCTATAAGGTGTTTGTTTAGATCTATGCTGATGTCTACAAAGTCAAGAGCTGGCGAAGGAAAGCCCGCACTGATACCAAATGGCAACATAGGGAGAGATAACTCAGTATGCACTGCTGATGAATATATTTCTAATGATTTGCTGGTGTGTAACTTGAGAACTTTCATGTTGCCTATGTGAGTTTTGTACTATAATATACTATCTATATTTGCTTGAGACAGCACCTAAATATACGAAAAACGATTGTAAAATGTATAGAATAATTTAAAAGGGAGTATTCAGTAATAAACATTTATAGCAATATAGGGTTTATACAAAATTGCATTTGGTAGGGGTAAGGTAAATTTTTAATCGGGCTATTCGGGCTTTTCGACAAGTTAGTGAAACGCTTGTCGAACTCCAAATAATACAGGCTCTCCCAACCGCACTCAAATGGTACACTTGTAAACCACCCCAAAAAATCCGGTTCTGAGAACCTACATTATTCTAAGTTCGGAGAGCGGCTACGCCTTAACACTCAGAAAGGCAGAAAACTTGCCAACGTAGTTTGTTATATTCGCTATCCACTTTGTGGGGTTCCAAAAGCGGTTTGGCAGCAGGTGGACTTAAAAACTTGAACATAGCCGTGTTGTTTTGTGAGTTGTACGATATGTTAGTGCAGGTGGTTATCGGCTTGAATAGAATTTATAATTGCTTGTTATACCTAGCGGAATCTATATATTATTGAGTAGATTCCGCTAGATATAATTGTTTGTTAGCGGAATGTGTTTATATTTGTATATATTCCGCTGTGTATATATGGGTATTATAGGTAGAAATATAGAAAAAGAATTTTTTAAATCTTTGATTAATAGTAGTGAATCATCATTTTTGGTGGTTTATGGTAGAAGGAGGGTAGGCAAAACATTTTTGATAAGAGAATATTTTGCTAATACATTTGCTTTTTCATTGACAGGTATAGCCAATGTAACTACCAAACAACAATTGGCAAATTTTCATGTTAGTTTGCAAAAATATAATACTCATGCAATAAACTTTGAGCCTGCAAAAGATTGGTTTGTTGCTTTTCAGCAGTTGATTGACTTATTGAAAGCCAACAAAGAGGAAAAGAAAATTATATTTTTGGATGAGTTACCATGGTTAGATACTAGTAAGTCGTTTTTTATCAATGCTCTAGAGCATTTTTGGAATAGTTGGGCATCGGCCAGAAAAGATGTTATATTGATAGGTTGTGGCTCGGCAGCTTCGTGGATGATTAACAAATTGATTAATAATACTGGAGGTTTGCATAATAGGGTTACTCATCGTCTTAAAATACAGCCTTTTACATTGTCTGAAACGGAAGAATATTTTAACCAAAAGTTTAGTAAATGGGAAAGGTATCAGTTATGTGAAATTTATATGGCAACTGGTGGAATTCCATTTTATTTAAATGCTTTTGATGTGAATAAAAGTATTTCTCAGAATATCAATAAACTGTATTTTGAGAAGGAAGCTTTGCTTAAGAATGAATTTTTTAATTTGTACAAATCATTGTTTAAAAATTCTGAGATACATGAAAAAGTTGTGGAGTCTTTGAGTAGTAAAACCAAAGGCTTATTGAGAACAGAAATACTTCAGTTGACAGGAATTTCTGATGGTGGTACTTTAACCAAAACACTTTTAGAGTTAGAGGAGAGTGGATTTGTAAGGAAATATACTCCAATGGGAAAGTTGAAAAAAGATAGTGTATTTCAATTGATGGATTTCTATACATTATTTTATTATCAATTTATCAAAAACAATAAAACTACAGACGAAAATTATTGGCTCAATATACAAGACTCTCCCAAACATAGAGCTTGGGCAGGTTATGCTTTTGAATTATTGTGCTTGTCACATCTTCAACAAATGAAAAAATATTTGGGTATTGCAGCAGTACAAACAGAAGCTTATACTTGGAGAAGTAAAACAGCAGAAAACGGAGCACAAATTGATTTGGTTTTAGATCGTAGAGATATGATTATTAATTTGTTTGAAATGAAATTTTCAATAAACGAATATGTTATTGACAAAAATTATGAAATGAATTTGAGAAATAAGCTATCAACTTTTAAAACAGAGACAAAAACAAAAAAATCAGTTTTTTTAACCATGGTAAGTACTTATGGGTTAAAAGATAATAACGCTGCTAGAGAATTGATTCAAAATTCATTAACTATGGATGCATTGTTTTGAATTATTAGATCGGTTTCAAAAATATTCATTCATTGACTCTCGCTTTACCTGGAGGTTTATATATTTATTTGTTTTAGGCTTTCGCCAAATTTATTTAGGCTAACTGTCTTTTAATTGACTTTTAAGCCCTTGTTGGAGTTTTCTCCAACAAGTAACATACGTGGTTCCAGATCAAAAGACCTGAACGGCTAAAAAGTAGATAACAAAGCATTATGAATTTTAAATAATATTCCCTAAAATTGAGTAATGAATACATCAATGGCTTTACCTGAGAATATCATTATGAAACTCCAGTTAAAAACCAATGACTTATTCAGAAATAGACGCCATAAAAAAGGATGGAGTCGCGGGAGTGATAATGTTAGCTGCTATGTTATGAAAAATATTCTATTTTATATTCTAATGTTCGCAAATACCTGTATTTCAGCACAAATTAGTAATAAATTCTTGACTGGGGATTGGAAAGTATATCTTGAGGACAGCATAACATTCGAATTTTTAAGACTAAAATCAGATGGAACTGGAATTAAATGTTTTGGTCAGACAATAAATGGAAAGGATACCTTATTTACTAATCATTTTACGTCTATTAATATTACTGACTGGAAGGTTAAGGCAAATAAACTGACTTTACAAAGTTATAATGCACACAACACTGATATAAATCCAGAATATTATCATACTAAGAATCCAGAATATAATCTTATAAAGTTGGAGAATGACAAGATTCAGTTAGAGGGAATACATTTAAAATTGGGAATTTATCCCAGCTTTCTCAACAAGGAAACATTTTATAGAGTAGTTATTTTCCAAAAAGCCAATAAAATAATTACTCCAAAACGTACAAAAATTGAAGGATGCATAGAAACACAAAAACTTTTTACATTCATTCCAATTAACGATAGTATTCAACAGGTAACTTATATTGGATTTAAAGATATTATTCCTTGGATTATTGGCTGTAATATAGACTTTGAGTACATATCAAGTTATACAGACCCACCTTATACATTTAGATTGCCCGCGAAAATAAATACAAATACTTTTGGTTTTGGCAAAAAGTTCTTAAGCTACTCGCTAGAATCAATACCTATTGATAGCACGGAGTCACAAATTGATATTTATTATGATTTTGATGATAGCCATAGAATTCATTTTCTGACTGAAATGCAAAAAGGAAAAAAGAAGGTTGTTGTTACTAAAGTAAATGGCCATGATATTTATACTAGCGTTAATTGGGAAGGTAATTACACTGGACAAATTTTCCTTGGGAATCACTTGATAATAGCTTATTATACAAGTAGTTATAATCAGGTTAAATTACTTCAAAATTGCATTGCTTCTTTTAGATACCAATAAAACGTAGTTCTGCTGTTCCTTTAGTCTAAACCGTGTTAAGCCCTTGTTTGAGTTTCCTCCAACAAGTAACAAACATAGTTGCAGATCAAAAGACCTGAACGGCTAAAAAAGTAGAAAACAAAGCATTATGAATTTTAAATAATATTCCCTAAAATTGAGTAATGAATACATCCATGGCTTTACCTGAGTGCATTAGTATAAAATTCCAGTTAAAACCATGACTAATTCAGAATTAGACGCCATAAAAAAGGATGGAGTGGTGGGATTTGATAAGTTTTGTATTATACGGATGAAAATTATAATTGTACAAATATCTTTATTTATAACATATATTTCTTGTGGACAAATGATTAATAAATCATTAAATGAACAAATAGATTATTATCCAAACAATCAAATTCAATTTACTTTTTTAGTATTCAATAAAGTAAGTGTTGATTCCTTTATAAAAACATATGAACCATTAAATTTTGAAAACACTAAAATCAATAATGTATTACAAACCAGTTTAACAAAACTAGTTTTTGAACCTCAAGCTAATGATAGCATAAAAAAAACATTGATTGACTATAAATCAAATACCCAACAACCAGATACAGCTAGTTTTGTATTAGCCCAAAAAATAATATCTGCAACATACGACAAAAATGGACAGGAGTATTTTTCGGGAAGTTTGTCTTATTTGTTTTTCTATGAATGTTTGCCTAAGGAATTTAAATACAAATGGCACCAAACAGAATTGGGACACTTTGAATTTAATGCGACGTTTTTCGCTTTGCTTCGAGACAAATGTAAAAAGTTTGATGAATTTTTATATGGAGAGAGAGGTTATTGGGATGATAAATTAAAACCATTATTTGGACAATATATATTTAACGAGATAACTCCTGAAACTGCTAAAGCAATAAAAAGTACAATTGTGGAAAATAAAGAATTTGAAGACAATAGGTTTAAAAAAGATAGAGAAAACTTTGTTTTTTTTTTAGATAAAACAATTGCAAATGAATGGAGAATGATTTTAATAGATTGGAATTGAAAAGCACAACAAAAATAATCTAAGCCAATGAGATTGTCCTCACACACGTTCTAAGAGCCTTTTGTGAAAACAATATAGGTGGCAGTAAAAGAATAATATATGACTGATAATTCTTAATAATGAAAGCAAACTTGAAAGGTATATTAATTTCGTATCTTATCGGGACACCAATTGGACTGATAACAATTATCGTTGTATTATTAATTCCTGCTACCATGACAGGAGAAGGGCTTGCAACGTTGGGATTAGTTGCTATTTACGGCAAAGGCATATTGGGTCTTATAATTTCATTTTTAATAGCACTTGGTGTAGGTGGTTATATTGCTGTTAAAGACTTAGCCAAACAAAATCCGTTGATTAAAACATCATTCCGATATTCATTGACAGTAAACACTATTATTTGGACTGTATTTATCATTTTGACAATTTTTGAAAACTCATTGCAATTAATTTTATTTCTGGTACCTCCAATTATTGCATTTATACTATGTACACTAATTACAACATTTACTATTGGGATTTTAATTTGCTACTTAATTAAGAAACTAGCATTTAAGCGTGTTAAGGCGTAACTCTAATGTCGGTTGTAGTACACAGAAAACATTATGTAAGCCCTTGTTGGAGTTTTCTCCAATAAGTAACATATACAGTTGCAGTGCAGGTCAATGGACCTGCAACGGCTAAAAACACGTATAGCAGAATTGAAAGTAACAATGTTATTATTCATTTATTGAAGATGGAAAAAATTGTTGAAAGGCTAAAAAAGTACACTGATAGAAACTACAAAGAATTGTTAATCGCGGCACAAGACAGTCAATTGCCAACTTTAGCACTAATTGAATTAAGTAAACAAATTATAATGGCAGAACGTGAAAATAAAGCTGATAATACAGACTATCTACCATTGATGATATTGCATTTAAGAGCTAATGAAGATACATTATATCATTCCTTAGATTTATTAAAATCCAAAAGTGAGATTGAAAGACAGTTGGGTTGTAGTATTCTAAGGGAATTCCCAAGATTAGATGAACATCCAACGAAATTTTCGGAAAAAATAATCAGTTCAATGAGTCAGCTTATTGAAAGCGAAAAAGATGAATGTGTTATAGTACAGGCATTGTCTACCATAGGTTGGCAAAAACTTGATGTTGGACATGAAATTCTTCTACGAATGTCTTCTGATTCCAGTGCAAATGTGAGATATGTAATAGCTAATAATTTATTGAATGTATTAGGAGAAAACTGTAAAATTACGAAAGAAACTGCGGAAGTGTTTTTGAAATATATCAAAGATCCAGATGAAGATATTCGAAGTTCCGTCTTTTGGGATATTGCTGAATACCCTGATTTGTTCTCTGATTTTAAAGAAGAATTTAAATCAGCAGCAAAATATGCTCAAAATGACGCTTCAATCGAGGTGAGGAATGAAGCAATTAGGGTTTTTGATATACTATGAGATGTGGTACACAGAACATTATTTGGATGTAATTCAACTTTTTTAAAGTCAAACCCACTAGTCCTCGTTTGTGGTAAATCGACCTTGTTTGAGTGTAGTCATCTATTCGCTATGTTTTGCGAAGCACGTATGTAGAACTTGAAGTATTTGTTTTCGGAAAGGGTTTCTTTAACTAACTGAAGAATTGATCATAGACCTTAGAGAGAATTACAAGTTTTTGAATGTGGCTACACCTTAACACTCCAAACAGCAAGTGGTATTTATATTCTGTTTTAAAATTTTTTGAGTACATATTTATTCACAACTACTTGTATGGCTACAGATACTAAAATGCAGATTGTTGTGAATTTGATAAATGAGATGTCCATGGCAATTCTTGCAGGGTCTATATACCCGTAGGTGTATATAAGTGGTGCTATACAAAAAACAAATGTGAGTAGGGGGAATAGAACCAAGCTCAGATTTTGGGTAAATGTATATTTTTGAAATATTTTTAATTTGACTAAAATATAGTTTGCTATTATTTGTATGATCAGTCCTAACATGGTTTTGTGCTTTAAAAACAAAAAGGATTGTAGTTTAGACAATCCTTTTTAATACATAACATCATTCAATTCTATACACTCTGTATTAAGTAAAAAATCTTTAGTATTTTATTTACCAAGGTACGTCTTTAAATTCTCCGTTGTCATTATTGGGCTTGTTTGGCTGAGAACTATCTTTGGGTGCGTCGTCAAAAGCACTCAACCCGTTGATACCCGACGGTATAGACAAGCTGGCCAGTGAACTCACAAAAGTACTCGCCCCAAACTCGTCGTTATTGGCAAATTTGGTGTATTGTCCCACAAACTTGAGCCATACACTATCTAGCGAGCCGCTTCGGTGCTTGGCTATAATCACCTCCCCGAGGTTAGACACGTCTCTACCGGTTTCATCTTGCTCTATTTTGTAATATGCCGGACGATACAAGAATATAACCATATCGGCATCTTGTTCTATAGCTCCAGATTCCCTTAAGTCAGAAAGTTGAGGTCTCTTGTCGCCACCGCGTGTTTCCACACTTCTGCTCAACTGCGATAGAGCTATAACCGGAACGCTCAATTCTTTGGCTAGTTGTTTTAAACCTCTAGAGATAGAAGAAATTTCTTGTTCACGATTTCCTTGTGCTCCGCCACCAGATTTGTCACCAGACATCAGCTGTAAGTAATCTATGATTACCATCTGTATATCGTACTGAGCTTTCAGTTTTCTACATTTAGCTCTGAGCTCTAGCAGTGAAAGGGCGGGGGTATCGTCTATAAAAATGGGTGCATTGGTAAGTTTGGTAACTCTATTATGGAGCTGATGCCACTCATAATCTTCCAGTTTACCTGTTTTTAGTTTTTCGCTGGAAATTTCAGCTTCGGCAGAAATCAAACGATTTACCAACTGCACAGAAGCCATTTCAAGAGAAAATATAGCTACACCTTTGTTGAACTCCACGGCTGCATTGCGGGCAGCAGATACTACAAAGGCTGTTTTACCCATACCTGGTCTGGCTGCTACTATGATTAGATCACTTTTTTGCCATCCGTTGGTGAGTTTGTCCAGATCAGCAAAGCCACTAGGCACACCCGTGAGCCCGTCTACGTGGTTTTTTCTTATTTCTAGCTCTTGCAAAGCCTGTGTCATGATAGACGCCATGGAGGCGTAGTTACGTCTGATACTTTTTTCAGAAATACTGAAAAGGTCTCTTTGGAGCTGATCCATGAGCAAAAACACATCTGTGGCGTCTTCGTAGGCTAGTTTTTCTATGTCTGTACCTATGGCTATGATAGACCTTTTCATGGCGTATTCGGCTATGATACGTGCATGAAATTCTATGTTGGCGGCAGAGTTTACTTTGTTGGTAAGTTCTACCAAATAGGGTAGGCCTCCCACAAGTTCTAGCTCTGCGGTGTTTCGCAATTCGTTACTTACTGTGATTAGATCTATGGGAGCGGAATTTGCAGAAAGCCTTTGTATGGCTTCGTAAATGCGCACGTTGCGGTCGTCATAGAAATATTCTGGACGCAAAATTTCGGAAACATTAAGTAAAGCGTGTTTTTCAATCATCAAAGCACCAAGTACTGCTTCTTCCACTTCTTGTGCATGAGGGGGAATTTTGGCCAACCCATGTGTAAGTGCTTTTATAGCATCGGTTTTTTCTTTAATAATATCGTTTGCCCTACTTTTCCTCACCAGTCTATCCATAACACAATATTAACATTAACCAGATTTATAATTATTAGTTGTGGCTTTTTTATTTCTTAACCTATTTACCCACCAAAAAGTTGTGTTATCCACAATAATTATCCACATAAAAGTTTTGTGATTTTTAGGAAAAAGAATTTATTTTGATTTAATGAATAATTCTAACAAAAAAACAATAGTATTGGATGCCCGAATGCTAGAAAAATCGGGAATCGGTACCTACATCAAGAATATAGTTAACCCAATTAAAGAAAAATATAATTTAATTTTTATTGGAGATGAAAAGGAAGTTCACAATGTTTTTCCGCATTCACGAGTTATTCATTACACGCATCCTATATATTCTATAAAGGAACAACTGTTTATTCCTACAAAAGTTCCTCGTTGCGATGTGTTCTGGTCTCCACATATCAACATACCTTTGTTGCCTGTTTTAACCAAAAAACGCTTGGTAACCATTCACGATATGTTTCATGCGGCACAAATGCCCAATTTCTCAAGAGCCAAAAGAACGTATACTCGTTTGATTCTTAATTCATTAAACATATACAAGCCAGAGGTGATTACTGTGTCGGAGTTTTCGAAATCTGAGATTCTTAAGTATACAAATATTCCTGAACAGAAAATTACGGTGTCCTATAACGGCTACGATGACGCTAGATTTAAAAAAACTTATTCTATTGCTAGAGTCAATACTCCGTATGCTTTGTTTGTGGGGAATGTGAAGCCTCACAAGAATTTAAAACTTATAGTTGAGGCTTTTAGGATTTTGAAAAATGAAAGTTCGCTACCTATTCAATTAAAAATTGTGGGTAAAAAAGATGGTTTTATTACGGGAGATACGGATGTAGTGAAAAAAATAGCAGAATATGGTCTTGAAAGAGATGTGATATTTACGGGTAAAATCTCTCAAATAGATTTGGTTAGCTATTATCAGAATGCCCAATTCTTGATATTTCCGAGTACATACGAAGGTTTTGGTTTGCCTCCACTTGAGGCCATGGCTTGTGGTACACCAAGTATAGTGTCTGATATTCCGGTACTGAATGAGCTATACAAAGGTTCTGCCTTATTTACGCCCGTGGATGAGCCTCAAAAGCTTGCTTCATTAATTAAAGATGCTTGTCAGAATCAAGAAGTGATGAGGGAATTAAAAGACCACTTTTCTGAAAAACTAGAAAAGTTTACTTGGGAAAAATCTCAACAGATACATCTGGACGTTATAGATAAACTCATACAAGGAAAGAAATCTTATAAAAATTAGCAGATATAGACTCAAGATTCAAGACCTAATTTGTTGCAATAAAGGTATTTGAAAATATTTTTGCCATATTTCTAATCCGGTTTAGTATAAGGTAGTATTTTGTTACAAATACAAATTTGCTTTTCTTTTTTTGTACCAATACTGAAACACCATTAAAGACCACAGCGTGGCTTGTAAGTCACCTTGGTCTTTGCCGTTGAGTCTGTCTTTTAGTTCTTTTATATATGCGTAATTGAATATATTTTGCTCTTTTATGTGGGATTCTCCAAGAAGATCGTCGAATAAAAACTCATGAAGTTCGTTTTTAAACCACGGCAACATAGGAACGTCAAAGCCTTTTTTGGGTCTGTTGTAAAGCTCTGGAGGTAGCTGTTCTCTGAAGGCATCTTGCACTATTTTCTTTCTCATCTGAGAATCTATTTTGTAATCTAGAGGTAACTGGTTTGCAAACTCTATTACCTTATGGTCCATAAATGGACTTCTGACTTCCAGACTATTGGCCATACTCATTAAGTCTACTTTTACCATCATGTCTTGAGGTAAAACTAGTTGTTGGTCTAGCCATAAAACATCGTTCAAACTGTTTATAGGATAGCTGTTTCCACCCAATATGCGTTCAATGTTTTGTACTTGTATAAAGCTCAAGTTGTTGTTGAACTCATCGGTAAATAGCTTGTTCAGTTGCTCATGTGTGTGAATAGAACAAAAACGCAAGTATCTTTCGTTAGGGCTGAGGTTTACACCCTCTATGAATTTATTTATTTGTCTTACCGTATTACCAAAAGTTCCTGTTCGTGCACTAGGTAGTGTCTTGAGCAGTCCTTTAAACAAAGGTAACATTTTGTAGAGGTACGGGGTGTTTTGTAATTTTAATTCGCCAACATATTTGTTGTAGCCTGCAAAAACTTCATCGGCACCGTCTCCACTTAGAGCTACCGTTACATGTTTACGAGTTTCTTTGCTGAGTACATACACGGCTAGAGCAGAAGAGTCAGCAAAGGGTTCATCTATATACTCTAAAACATTTTCAATATTGTCTTTTAAAATATTGGAATTGAGATGTATGGTAGTATGGTTGGTGTCGTACATTCTGGCCACGAGCTGAGCGTAAATGTTTTCGTCTAAAAAAGGCTCGTCAGTAAATGCCACAGAGAAAGTTTTTAACTTACTTACATATTTGCTGGCAAGTGCTACGACTATGGATGAATCAATACCTCCACTTAAGAATGCTCCAAGTGGTACATCTGAGATTAATCTTTTCTTAACAGCTTCGTCTAGTATATTTTTAAATTCTTCCTGAGCGTCGTTATAGGTATAGGTACTGAAATGGTTCTGTGGCTTGGCTGGTTCGTACCATTTCTGTTCTTTAGTGATTTGTCCTTTAGAAATGTCTACTTCTATAAAACAACCCGGAGCTATTTTTTTTACATTTTTATAAATGGAAGCATTACTCACTGGGTTGTAGGCATACTTGAAATATTCATAAATAACTGTAGTGTTGAGTTTGCTATCGAAACCAATGTGTTCTAGTGCTTTAATTTCTGAAGCAAAAATTAGTTTATGGTTATCAAAAGAGTAGACTAGAGGTTTTTTCCCAAATCTATCACGTACTAAAGTGGCTTTTTTCTGGTGCAAATCTATAAAACATAAAGAAAAGAAGCCTTCAAGTTCTGGTAATATCTGTGTGCCTTTTTTAATTAATAAGTTAAGTAATACTTCGGTATCGCTATGTGTTTTATGGTTAATTTCAGAAATATATTTCTGTTGGAGTTCTTTGTAGTTGAAAACTTCACCATTATATACAATTACATATCGACCAGTTTCGTCCAAAAATGGTTGGTTGGCTTCGTGAGAAACATCAAGTATGGATAGTCTAGCATGGCCAACAGAAATGTTGTCTTTAGTGTAAATCTGTTGAACATCAGGCCCTCTTAAATGTAATTTTTGTAATGCTCCAGAGAGTTTATCAAAAAAATTAATTCCAGATTGATCAAAAGCTAAAATACCCGCAATACCACACATAATAAAAAATTACTAAACAAAGATATGTTTTTAATGTAAATATTTTACTTCTAAGTAATAAATATGATAATATTGAAATTTTTACAATTATTAACAGTTTTAATGGTATAAAACAATTATTAGTTTTAGTTTTGTAAGTATTTTTTTAAAATTATAATACTTTGAGTAAAGAAACTTTCAAACAATTTATAAGATATTGTATAGCAGGAGTGTTTAACGCTTGCATTGGGTTGAGTGTGGTGTATGCCATAAAAGATTATACGGGTATTTTGCTAGCGAATGTGTTTAGTTCTGTGGTGGGTGTTGTAACCAATTTTTTTACCACTAAGTTGTTTACATTTAAAAGCAAAGGAGGCAATACTACCAAACAGGGGTCTTACTTTTTGGGGATATATCTCACGGGTTTTGTATGTATGATTTCTGCATTGAAATTTTTGCTTTGGCAAAAAGGTATCATAGAGTCTCTTTCTGGGCTGATGAGATTTTTAACTCCTACTTTTGTGGCAGACTTTCTGGGTAATGAGAGATTTTTAAGTATTACGGGCTCTGAAATGGTGGCAACCTATTGCGGTGTTGTGGTTTTTGCGTCTATAAATTTTACTTTGAATAAGTTTCTTACTTTTAAACATTAGTAGATTCTCCTAAATTTTTCTTAATATCTATTTATTTGTTTTTGTACTTTTGAGATATGTATTTCTTTAGAAAAAATTATCTCTGGGTTTGCTTTTTGTTTTTTGTAGGTGTAAGTTTTGTATTACATCTTGTTAAAAATTATTTTTCATCCTCTTCTGATAATCAAATTTTTAATGAGATTAAAACACATGTTTCTGCGGAAGAATCTGTGTGTTCAAAAGAAGTAGAGAAAGTCGCAGTTCATATATTAGAAGACAAACCCATCAATTTTACAAATATTGGGTTTAGTTTTAAGCATCCCATTTTGATTTTTAAAAACAACAGATTGGTGTTGTGGTCTTCTAATAAAATACCTTGTTTTCCTCAGAATATCAACAGAAAGCAAAGTTTTTCTTTTTATAACGAACGTGAAGAAAAATACATAACTCATTCTAGAAGGTTCAAATTTAAAAAAGATCAGTTTGAAGTTGTTGGGATTATCCCGATAGTGAAAAAATATAAGATTGCTAATGAATACCTCAAAGACGAATACAATTCTTTACTGTTTCCTTTCAAGAATTTTAATGGTTTGTTTTTTGAGTATGTTTCTAATATAAATCACACCAATTTTTATGGGCTAGACGGTTCTTTTTTGTTCAGTTTGAGTATTACAGAAAAGTTTAAAGAAAACTATTTTTTCTTAGAGTGGTGTTTGTTGGTTTCTGTCTCTCTCTCTCTCGTTTTTGGTATCATTTTTTTATCTCATTTGATAGATCAAATACTTACAAACAAGGATTTTAAATTTCAAGCCCTCGTGTGGGTGAGCTGGATAGTGCTGGTGAGGGTTTTGCTCATGATTTTTAAGTATCCTTTAGTAGTAAAAAGTTTAAAAGTATTTCAAAATAAATATTTTGCGGGGCCTTTCTATTGTCCATCTTTGGGCGACTTATTGCTGCATTCTATTGCAGTATTTTTAATATTAGGTGTACTGCTTTCAAAACTAAAGTTTAAACCTCGTTTTTTTAAGAGTTTTAGTTTTATAAAATTCTTTATTTTTTCATTAGTTATAGTAGTTGTTTCTCAATTTTTTTACAATTTCTATTTTGAACTCATAAAGTTTGTTAATTATAATTTTGAATACGAGATTAATGTTTTTCAAAATATTTACTTTAACACTTTCAAGGCTTGTACGTGGGTTATATTTATTGTTATCTCAGCCATATTTTTTATAGTTTTTCAGTTTGTTGTTTATCTGTTTAAAACATTATTTGAAAGCTACCCCGAAAGTACATATAAGCAGTATTTGCCTTATATTCTGATTGTTTTATCTAGTTTTTGTTTTTATTTTTTAAGTATTTTTTTGTATAAATGTAACCCATTGGTGTGCGTGTTGGGTGTGTTGCATTTTTCTATTTTATACTATTTTAAATTATACAAAAGAGTAAAGAAAATAGATTACAGCTTATATGTGTATGTAGTATTTACGATTTCTTTTACTGCAATTTTAGGGAGCTTGGCAGTAAGCATAAGTGAAAATGAGAAAGACATACAGCAGAAAAATATTTACAGTACCAATCTGATTTTAGATAATGATTTGTACGGAGAATTTGTAATGAATGAAATTTCTGATAAAATATCTAAAGATTTATACATACAAAACGCCTTGTCCCAAAATAATTCTGAGCAAATCATTCAAAAAATTAAAAACGTATACATAGACCGTTATCTGGAAAAATATGAGAATCATATTTATTTGTTAGACTCTGCCGGGAACACAATTTCTAATCAAGAATTTACAGAGTTTTCATTTTTTAATGCTACTGGGAATAGCAAATTTAAGACAGATTACCGCAACTTGTTTTTTGTGAATGATAAAGCAAATAATAAAAAATATCTTTCAAAAATTAAGATAGAAAATAAAGGTGAAATAGTCGGTTATGTGATATTAGAGTTTTATGTGAAAAGGATAATAGGTAAAAGCTTGTATCCAAGACTGTTACTTGATAAAAGATTTGCAAGAGAATTTGCGTTTCCAGATTTTAGTTATGCCATTTACAGCAACGATACCCTGCTCATGAGTTCAGGGAGCTTTACATACAGAGCTTTGTTTTTGGAAAAACTCTATGATGCCAAATACAACAATAAACAAAACATTGAAATCAATGGATATAAACATTTTATGAGTTGTCAGCAGAATCAGTGCATCATAGTTTCATCTGAAGAAAACGACTTCGCTATTTTTATTGCAAATTTTTCATTTCTTTTTGTGATTCAATTGGTTATTGTGCTCATTCTTATTTTGACACATTACATAAAACTTAAATTGAGCAATCAAGTAATTCTATATTCTACTAAGATTCAAATATATCTTAACTTAGCTTTTATAGTTCCCCTTATTTTTTTAACGAGTGTTTTTATAGTAATAACCATCAAAAACTATAATGATGACCTTAGAAATAGTTTTAATGTATTGGCAAGTAAAGTTTCTTCTAGGTTGAGCGACTATACCGTGAATGATAATTTGAATACATGGTCTGAGAACAGGCTTAAATCCAAACTTAATGAACTATCTCAGAATTTTGAAGTAGATATAAATGTGTATTCAACAAAAGGAAATGTGGTGTCTAGTTCTTTGATGAATGTTTTTGAAAATAAAATTATTTCTGAAAAAATTAATCCTGAAGCTTATTCCGAACTAATTGAAAAGAAAAAAAAGACTTTGATATTAAATGAAACACTAGGCGATTTAGAATACAACAACATTTACACACTCTTAAAATCTTCTAAATCTGGTAAGGCTACGGGTATAGTGAGTATACCTTTTTATGAAACAATGCCAGAAATAGAAAAGAAAATTTCGGCTATAGTGGTTTCTATTTTTAATTTGTTTGTGGTAGTTTTTATAATTTTCGTCATTATAATTTTTTACATCACTAAGTCAATAACTTTTCCCATAGATCAGCTCAAACTTAGCATGCAAAATGTTTCCTTACAAAGCGAAAATCAGGTCATAGTTTGGGATTCTAAAGATGAGATTGGGCAGCTCATTAACGAATACAATCACATGATTTTTAAACTTGATGAGAGTAAAGCCTTGTTGTCGAAAACCGAAAAAGAAAGTGCATGGAGAGAAATGGCAAAACAAGTTGCTCATGAAATAAAAAATCCATTAACACCTATGAAACTTAATCTTCAGTATCTGGATATGATTATTAAAAGAGAAGAAGATCCTAAAAAAGTGGAGGCCACTACTCAAAATACCATCAAGATTATGCTGGAACAAATAGAAACTTTGTCTGAAATAGCAACTTCGTTTTCTAATTTTGCCAAAATGCCTACTCCAAAACTAGAAAAGTATAACCTTACAGAGGTAGTACAATCTATAGTTGATTTAAATAAAAACGATTCAGGAGCAAATATTAGTTTTGAGTACGACGCATCTCCATGTTACACATTAGGAGATAAAGATTTGATGGGCAGAATTATTAATAATTTGATTATTAATGGTATTCAAGCCGTTCCGAGTACCTTATTGCCGAATATTCAGGTGCAATTACAAACGCAAGCTCACGAACTTACGCTAACTGTTACTGATAACGGTACAGGTATACCAGAAGAGATTCAGAAAAAAGTATTTCTTCCTAATTTTTCAACCAAATATTTTGGTTCAGGAATAGGGCTAGCTGTAGCAAAACAAGGTGTTGAGTTTTTTGGCGGAGACATTAATTTCGAAACTTCCAACTCCGGAACTACTTTTTTTATAAAATTGCCTAAGGTGTAATTGTGTCGGTATTTTCAGTTTTATCAAAATATTAGTTTGAAATATGTATTTAATCTGGAATATAATATTGAAATTAATGGAATTTATAAAATTGTTTTTATTTCACTTTTCTAATAGTTATTTTTACAGATATAAAGAATAAAATAATTAAAAATGTCATATTTATTTACTTCAGAATCAGTATCAGAAGGGCATCCAGATAAAGTTGCAGATCAGATTTCTGATGCAATTTTAGATGCTATGTTGGCTCAAGATCCCAACTCTAGAGTGGCGTGTGAAACATTGGTAACTACGGGTTTGGTAGTGGTAGCGGGTGAAATTACTACCAATGCTTATGTAGATATACAAGAAATAGTGAGAAAGAAAATTGTAGAAATAGGTTACAATTCAGACGAATTAATGTTTTCTGCAAAATCTTGTGCGGTAATAAACGCATTACACGCTCAAAGTCCGGATATTGCTCAAGGGGTAGATGAAGAAAAAGGAAAAGAGCAAGGTGCAGGTGACCAAGGTATGATGTTTGGTTACGCAACCAATGAAACAGAAAACTTAATGCCTCTAACGCTTGAAATTTCACATTTGTTAGTGAGTGAATTGGCAAGAATACGTAAAGAAGGTAAAAGAATGAAATATCTTCGTCCTGATGCTAAATCTCAGGTGACAGTAGAATATAACGATAAAAATCAGCCGGTAAGAATTGATACTATTGTGGTTTCAACTCAGCACGATGAGTTTGTATTGCCAACAGGAGAAAAAAATAAAGATAAAAAAGCTGCTGAACTTGCTATGCAAGAGAAAATAGCTGCGGATATTAAGTCTATTTTGATACCTGCGGTAAAAGCTAAATTGCCTAATAAAGTTAAAAGACTTTTTAACGAAGATATTAAATATTACATCAACCCTACAGGTAAATTTATCATTGGTGGTCCACACGGAGATACTGGTCTTACGGGTCGTAAAATAATTGTTGATACTTACGGTGGTGCAGGTGCACACGGTGGTGGAGCTTTTTCTGGTAAAGATCCATCTAAAGTAGATAGATCAGCGGCGTATGCTGCAAGACACTTGGCTAAAAACTTAGTATTGGCAGGTATTGCAGAAAAAGCATTGGTACAAGTTTCTTATGCTATTGGTGTAGCAGAACCTGTTTCAATCAACGTAAATACGTACGGTACGGCAAAATTGAAATTGACAGATGGTCAAATATCTGAAAAAGTAGCTTCAGCTTTCAAAAATAAATTTAAGCCTAAAAATATTATTGAAAGATTTGAATTAAAATCTCCAATTTATTCGCCAACAGCTGCATACGGACACGTAGGTAGACCTTCATATGAAAAAGAAGTTGCAACTAACTATGTGAAAATAGAAGTAGACGGTAACAAAGTAAAAGAAGTTCGTAAACAAGTAGAAGAAAAGTTTACTTTTTTCCCTTGGGAAAAAGCAGACTGGGTAGACACTATAAAAGAATTGTTTGAAATTCCGGTTAAGAAATAAATCCAAGAAAAGTAACAAAAAAGCCTCAGTGTGAAAATACTGAGGCTTTTTTTGTTTTTATTTGGTAACCAAATTTTTGATTGCTCTATCAAATGATTTGGTGATTTTTTCGGCTGTTTTGTCCCAGCTTACATATTGTAAGTCAATGAAAGTATCCGCAATAACTTTATCTCTTGCCTCTTCGTTTTCTAGCATTTCAGTTACAAGTTTAGACATGGTGCTAATGTCCCAGAAATCAGCTTTTAGAGCACCTTTTAAAACCTCAGCAACACCAGACTGTTTTGAAATGATACAAGGAACACCAAATTGAGCGGCTTCCAATGCCGACAATCCAAATGGTTCAGATACTGAAGGCATTACATACACATCTGCCATTGAATAAAGTTGAAATACTTTTTCTCTGTTTAAAAAGCCCGTAAAATGAAAACGAGTACTGATGTTTTTATTAGCACTATTTTCTATGAGTGTTTTAAGCTTGTCGCCCGTACCTGCCATCACAAAATAAGCGTCAGGATATTTTTTTAAAATACGTTGAGCCAACTCTATAAAATATCCAGGACCTTTTTGGTCAGTAAGTCTACCCAAGAACAACACCATTTTCCCAGGAATGTTTTTCGGCGATTTGTATGCTTTAACAGGTTCTATTCCGTTGTGAATTACATCTACTTTGTCAGGGTTGATGTTGTACAAACGAACTATTTGATCTGCGGTGAATTTACTTACAGCCACAACTCTGTCTGCGTATTCCATAGCACCTTTTTCTATATGGTATGCAAGGTTTTGATTACCTGCCTCAGATCTGTCTGTTTCCAGTGCATGCACGTGCAACACAAGTGGTTTTTTTGTGGCAGATTTTATGTTGCAGCCAGCTACAAACGTCATCCAATCGTGTGCATATATTACATCAAATTCTTTGGTAAGTGCAATTTTTACTGCTATTTGAGCATATTTATGGATTTTTTCAACCACATCACCTCCGTATAGTTCGGTAATGTCAAATTTTTCAATTTCGGATACCGCTTCAAAATTTTTCTTTTCTTTCATAGTGATTTTTGTGTTCACTATTTCCTGTTGCTCTTGATACGGTAGAAAATCAGCCTTGATGTGTTCAAGCTCTATGATTTCTTCATAGCTTACTGGAGCTTCAATTTCTCTAAGTTTTTGAATATCAAGGTTGTTTAGTCCTATTAATTCTACATTTTCAAGTAATTTTTCGGTATTAGTTTTTGGTAAAATTAAAGAAACATCTACTTTAGAAGATAAAGCTTTGGTGATTCCGTGGCATGCTATGCCAAGTCCTCCATTAAAAAGTGGTGGAAATTCCCAGCCTAGTGATAATACTCTTAGTTTTGTCATATCGTATATGTATTAAATTATAATTCTGTTTAGTGAAGAAAAAATAGACTTATAACTAGGGTAAAATTAATTTTTTTTTCAGAATAAAAGAAATTTAGTAATTAAAAATTCTTAGATTTGTACAACTAACGCGATATAATTATGAGTTTTATAGACAATCCATCAGAAGGGAAACAGTATCCAAACTCAATATCGGGCTTTAAGCAAATTACGCCTACAGAGATTGATTTCTTTTCTGATAAGTTAACACTGAAAATTTACATTATTTCATCTAAAATTGTCCGATTTAGATATGCTATTAAAGGATATTTTGAAAAAGACTTTTCGTATGCAATTAACCCTGATTTTAAGATTACAAAAACAGAGTATGCTGTTTTAGAAGAAACAGATGCTTTTGTTCTTTTATTAAAAGATTTTAGAGTTTTTATTGCGAAAGAAAATTTTAAAATTAGAATAGAAGACAACTTTGGTAAAGTTATTAACGAAGATGAAAAGGGGTTTCATTGGGAAGAAAACTTTACTTTTGGTGGGCAAATAGTTTATTGCAGCAAAGTAAAGCAGTCTGAAGAATGCTTCTATGGAATGGGCGATAAACCTACAGACCTTAATTTGCATGAAAAGCGTGTAACCAACTGGTGTTCTGATACCTATGGCTTTGAGAAAGATCATGATCCTATTTACAGAGCTATACCTTTTTATTATGGTTTGCATGATCATATTTCTTATGGCATTTTCATAGATAACACATTCAGAACTACTTTTGATTTTGCAAAAGAAGACACCTCGCTCATTAGTTTTTGGGCAGATGGTGGTGAAATGAATTATTATTTCATTTATGGTCCAGATTTAGACGATGTCACCGCTCAGTATACCATGCTCACTGGTACGCCTAATATGCCTCCCAAATGGGCTTTAGGTTTTCATCAGTGTAAATGGAGTTACTATCCTGAATCTAAAGTGAGAGAAATAGCAAATGAGTTTAGAACTCGTGAAATACCCTGCGACTCCATATATTTGGATATAGATTATATGGATGGTTTTCGTTGTTTCACTTGGAACAAAGAACATTTTCCTAATCCTAAAAAAATGATGGCCGATCTTAAAAATAAAGGATTTAAGACGGTTGTAATTATAGATCCTGGAATAAAAGTAGATACCAACTACTCCGTATGGAAAGATGGCTGGGAAAAAGATATGTTCTGTAAAAGGAGCGATGGCCCACTTATGACGGGTAGTGTATGGCCTGGGGAATGTAATTTTCCAGATTTTACGCATCCAAAAGTACGAGAATGGTGGGCAGATTTGTTTAAAGAATATTATGAAATTGGTGTAGATGGCGTTTGGAATGACATGAACGAACCCGCAGTGTTTGGCTTAGGTACATTTCCTGACGATGTGCGTCATAATTACGACGGTCAATATTGTAGCCATAGAAAAGCTCATAATGTGTACGGTATGCAAATGGCGAGGGCATCTAATTTGGGTTTTGCCAAATTTAAACCTCAACATAGACCGTTCATGATTACGAGGTCTTCATACGCTGGTTTTCAGAGGTATGCTTGCGTGTGGACGGGCGATAATATTTCTACTTGGCAACATTTATGGTTAGCCTCTGTTCAGATCCAAAGATTGTCTATTTCTGGCGTGTCATTTTGTGGCTCAGATGTAGGCGGATTCATTGGTGAGCCAGAAGGTGAATTGTTTATGCGTTGGATTCAGTTGGCATTTTTACATACATTTTTTAGGGCACATTCTTCTGGCGACAAAGGAGAAAAAGAACCTTGGGTGTTTGGAAAAGACAATGAAGTAATTATTAAAAAGTTTATTGAGTTGAGATATCAACTTTTGCCTTATATCTATACTAATTTTTATCAATATGTGAGTGCGGGCAGACCCATGATTAAGCCTTTGGTGTTTGAGGATCAGTTTGATCCAGAGACACAATACCGCCAAGATGAATTTTTAATTGGGGAGCATTTTCTTCAATGTCCAATAGTGTCGCCTAATGCGATGGGCCGATGGTTGTATTTGCCTATGGGGCTGTGGTATAATTTTTTTAATAACCAAATTTACAATGGAGGCCTTGAGGTGTATTGTGAAACTGGGCAAGAAGAAACACCACTTTTTGTGAGAGCAGGAGCTATTATTCCTATGTATCCTATACAGCAATTTGTGGGGGAAAAACAATTTGATACGGTTACTTTAAAAATATATTTTGGGAATACTAAAGTTAAAAGCTTTTTTTACGAAGACGAGGGAGAGGGGCATGGTTACAAAAATAATGAGTTTTATTTTGCAACATTTACTTCTTTCTACGACGAGCAAACAAGTAAATATATTATTACTCAAACAGTAGAAGGAGAGTATACTGCTCCTTATAAAAACTACAAAATAGAATTAATAGGCTTCCCGAAATCATATTCTTACATAGAAACAGATGTTTCAGAAAGCCATGTTTTTAATACTACAAGTGACATTTTGATTCCGTTTACTTTTAACGAAATCAAAATAGGATAAAACTTTACGGAGCCAATCTAGTGATTTTCCAGTTGTTTGGCTCTGTTTTTATATATTTTATTCTGTCGTGTAGGCGGCTAGGTCTACCTTGCCAAAATTCAATCTCTGTGGCTTCAAGTACATAGCCACCCCAAAAATCAGGTCTAGGAATTTCGTTTTGATCGTATTGTTGTTTAAAAGAAGCTTCTCGATCTTCCAGCCATTTTCTGTCTGGTATTTCGGAGCTTTGAGGTGATGCCCAAGCACCCACTCGGCTGTTGGTAGGTCTGCTTTTGAAATACGAATTGCTCAATTCTGCACTAGCTTTTTTCACAATACCTTCTATTCTTACCTGTCTCTCTAGTTCTGGCCAAAAAAAGTTAAGAGCAGCGTATGGGTTTGCTGCCAATTCTCGGCCTTTTTCGCTAGAATAATTTGTAAAAAAAACAAAACCACCTTCTTCTATACCTTTAAGCAATACCACTCTAGTTGTAGGCATTTGTTGATGTACGGTCGCTAAAATCATAGCTGTGGGTTCTAGTGCAGAAGCATCTATAGCTTCTTTTAACCAATTTTGAAATTGTACGTGCGGGTCTGAGTGTACATCAGATACATCTAAAGTTTTTTGGGCGTAATCTTTTCTTATTGCAGCTATATCCATATTGTTCTTTCTGAATTCAAACATACAAATATGAGGAATAAATACCTATGATTAGAATCACTCAAAAAAATAAGTCGAGCCTTTTGAGCTCGACTGCTGTTAGTTTAGATATATATGTTTTTAGATTAGTATACTAAAAATGGGGTTATAGCGGTTTTAACTTCTTCTCTAGTTTTGTCTTGAAGTAGCTCCATTGCCATTTTTCTGATGATAATGTCAGTAAATTCAGATTTAGCACCTAGTTTATACGCGTAGTTAGTCACAAACTCTAATTCTTCCTCAGTCACCACTTTATTGATACCGATTAGTTCTAGTAAGTCTAAAACTTGCTCAATTCTTTCTTCTCTTGTTTCTGGTATTTGAGGCTCCTGAACATCGTTGTTATTCAAAAAGTCATTTACGTCAGCTTCTGAATATCCGAATTTTTGTCCAGCTTTATATAAATAAGAAATTTCTTCTTCACTTACAGTTCCATCTAATTTTGTCACGGCTAATAGGTTTGCAAAATGCGAATCTATTTTTTTTGTTTGAAATGCTTTAAATAATGAAAACATAATATCTTTCGTTTAATTATCTGCTACAAAGTTAGTATTATTATATTGATTCGCAAAATTAATTTATAAATATTTTTATTATTTTTCTTAATATTAATTTAACAATGATATAAATATATTTATAAAATGTGTTATAAAATGGCTTATTTATATAATAATACTAATAATTAGCTGTAATCTGTTTAGTTTTTATAAATTGTATTATTTTAATAATATTAGAATAATACAATATTAGAATAGTACAATATAATGTAAGTAAATTTAAAGTTGGTTAGTTTTTAAAATTGTTTTTTGCAGTTAATTATGTATAAATTGCCTTTTTCAAAGATTTTTCACTGCTTGAAAATAGTATTATACATAGTTTTATTGCTTTCCTTCTCTGTTTGGTCTCAATATATTCCTACTTCGTCAGAAATAGGGTGTAAATCGGGCTATAAAATTTCTAAAATTTTAATTTCAGGAAACGTTAAAACCAAAGATTTTATCATAAATAGAGAACTAGACTTTAAAATAGGTGACCTTATTTGTTCAAAAAAGTTGCCTGAGCTTATTGAAATTAATAAAAATAGAATCTTTAACAGTGGTCTTTTTGTATCCGTACATCTTGCCGTTGACACTTCTGTTGCTCATGAAACCATAGTTTTGATAACAGTTCAAGAAAGATTTTATACGATTCCTAATATTGTTTTTGAACTGGCAGATAGAAGTTTTAACGAATGGTGGTATCAACGAGGGCATCAGCTGAGCCGAACGAACCTTGGTTTTGGGTTACAACAACATAATATACGTGGACGAAACGAAACCTTTAAAATTAATCTTCAAGGCGGATTTACTAAAAATATAAGTTTGGGATACCAGATTCCGTATTTGAATAAAAAACAAACTTGGGGGGCTCAATTGGCTTTTGGGTATACTTCCAACAAGCAAATGCTCGCATATACGGCTTATAACAAACAAGTTTTCTTAAAATCCGATACAAGGCAGTTTTATAAATGGCTTGCTAATTTAGCATTTACTTTCAGGCCTTCGTTCTTTACCTCTCATAAGTTTACGTACGAATTTGCTCGTTTGCACATTAATGATAGCTTATATGCACTAAATACAGATTATTTTGCAAAATCGCAGCAAAATGTAGTTGGTAATTCGCTGGCGTATACTTTAATACACGATAAAAGAAATATTCAGGCTTATGCTACCAAGGGAAATTTGAGTGTGGTGGAACTGAAAAAATATGGTATTTTACCTAGTGACTATTATAAAAACACTACTATTTCTATTTCTCACTCTAGATTTTATCCTTTGCCTTTTCAGTTTTATGTAGCTAACAAAACCAAGGTATTTTACAGTGTTCAGAAAAACATACCTTATTATAATCTAAAAGCTTTGGGTTACAACAATGACTACGTGAGAGGCTACGATTTGTATGTGATAGATGGAACAAGTTACGGATACAATAAATTTACCATACGGAAGAAACTTTGGGCTACACACATGCCCGTGTATTCTATATTTAAGAAAGATTCATTTAAAAATATTCCGTTTACTTTTTATCTAAATGGTTACGCTGATGTGGGTTATGCATTTTCTGAACATCTCAATATAAACAATAGTCGTTTGCTAAACCGAAGTTTAGAAGGCTTTGGTTTGGGAATAGATATGGTAACAGCCTACGATTTTGTTCTTAGAACAGAGTATTCATTTAATGAACTAGGGGAAAAAAGACTGTTTGTGTACATTACTACAGATATTTTATTCTAAGTGTTCAATTGAGATTTTGTTGTATTTGTTTTTGTACTCTAGCGGATTGATACCTGTATATTTTTTAAAAATACTTCTAAATGCCTTTGTGTCTGTATAGCCTACTTCGTGCATAATTTCTGAAATGTTTTTGCTACTAAGTTCTAAGTTACGTTTGGCTGATTCTATTTTTACTCTATTGATGTATTCCAATACGGTATTGTTGGTAGCTTTTTTAAATCTTCTCTCAAAACTTCTTCTTCCGCAAGAAATCATATTGGCGAGCTCGTCTATAGTCATTTTTTCTTGAAGATGCTGTTCTATGTAAGTTTGTATCAGTTTTATACCTTCGTCAGGGTGTTTGGTTTGTCCATTAAACATAGCAAAGGTAGATTGACTTTCGCGGTTGATATCTATTGCAAAATATTTGGACGCCAAAATTGCCGTGGCTCTATCAGTGTGTTTTTCCAAAATATGTAATAACAGATTCCAATACGAATGAGCACCTCCGCTGGTGTAAATTCCTTTTTCTTCCGTGATGATAGAACCGTTAACCAGTTTTACTTCAGGAAAAAGTTCTCGAAACTCGTTGTGAAATCCCCAGTGAGTAGAACATTTTTTACCATTGAGCAAGCCCGTGGAAGCTAAAAAAAACGCACCGAGACATAAAGATGCAATTTCTGCACCTTGCTGATGTTGTTTAATAATCCAAGGCATTAGATTTTTGTTAATGTCTAGTGCTGTCTTAATATCTCCAAAAAGTGCAGGAATTATGATTAAATCAGATTTTTTGATTTCTGTAAATAGCTTAGTAGTATGTATAGTATATAAGCCATTGTTTAGGTGTATCTCTTTTTGCGAACCTACCAATTCTATTTCAAATTTAGAAGGTTTGCCTGCGAAATTTAAAAATTGATTTGCTACAGAAAATAAATATTGAGGATCTGCAATTGATTGCATTACTGAATTTTCTAATACAAGAATAGTTATGTTCATTTGTTTAGTGTTTAGATTTTAGAATTTGGGGTTAATTTATTGTTGATAAATTTGATGAGTCCATTTAAAATTTTTCCTATTTTGTTTGAATATTTGAGCAATGAAACCTTTTCTATTTCGGTGGTATATCCTGATTTTTGAGCTAAATAAATCATTGATTTCACTTCACTATTTGAACCTAGTGCAAAATACAAAAACCGTCTAAAATCAGGTTTAGAGCTTCTGTTTAATACTCAAACTTTTGTATTCCCATAAACTAAATTATTAAAACTAAATTCTAACTACTAATCTCTAGCTACTAACCACTATAACCTGGTCTGTCGCAAATTACTCTTTTGTTGTCATAATTACCACAATAGTTTTATTTGAATTTTTATCATTTTTGTATATAATTAAAAATACAATAAATTGAGTATATGAATAAGTTATTTCAAAACTTATCTGCGCCAGCACAAAGAGCACTTGCATTTGCTGGAATTGATACTGTAGAGAAATTATCAGAATATACCTGTGAACAAATTTTAAAATTACAAGGGATAGGGAAGGCTTCTATTACTAAACTTGAAAGTTTGTTAAAACTAGAAAATAAAAATTTTAAAAATAAAATAATGAACTCAACACAAATCACTGTAACTGCAACAGTAAATGCATCAGCTACAAAAACTTGGGATTATTACACCAACCCTGCACACATTGTAAACTGGAACTTTGCTGACCCAAGTTGGCATTGCCCAAGTGCGGTAAACGACCTAAAAGTTGGAGGTACTTACAACGCTAGAATGGAAGCTAAAGACGGTAGTTTCGGATTCGACTTTGAAGCTGCTTATTCAGAAATTACCATAGGGAAACATTTTACTTATGGCTTTGGTGGTAGAAATGCAACAGTACAATTCAACGATTTAGGCACTCGGACAGAAGTGATTGTTTCATTCGACCCGGAAACTGAAAACTCTTTAGAATTACAAAAAAATGGTTGGCAAGCTATTTTAAACAATTTCAAAAATTACACAGAAAACAATTAGTTATGAGCAAAGTATCGATTTACTTAAATTTTCAAGGCAAAACCGAAGAAGCTTTTACCTTTTATAAGAAAACATTTGGTACTGAATATTCGGCACCTATTCTGAGAATAGGGGATTTGCCTCCTAATCCTGAAGCTCCTCAGCTTTCTGAATCTGATTTAAAAAGTGTAATGCATGTGGCCTTACCAATTCTCAATGGTTTTGAGATTATGGGAACAGATATGCTTGAAAGTATGGGGCAAACGTTGGTAGTCGGAAACAATACAACTATTAACTTGACTCTCGATACCAAAGAAGAAGCTGAAAGGTTATTTGCAGCTTTATCAGAAAACGGAACCGATAAAGCACCAATGAGAGACGAATTTTGGGGCTATTGGGGCTGTTGTCTTGACCAATATGGAGTAAGGTGGATGTTTAATGTAATGAGTGAAACATATAAATAAATTTTAGGATTCAATGTGTCTTAATAATTCACTGATTTTAAGATTTATAATAATTATGTTAAACTCTTTGGGACTGGCATTTTATAAATTTCTTAAAATATTAATGACACAATTAAAAATATACATTACCACAGTTTTTTAAAACATAATTATGACAAACAATAAAATCATTCCTAGTCTTTGGTTTTATACCGAAGGAGGGAACGTATCTGTAGTAATTGACTACTATAAAAAAATCTTTGGTGCTGATTTTCAGGCAGGAGGAGTAATGCCTCTAGGCGAAACACCAGGAGGAAACACAGAATTATGTCAGGTAACAATTTTTGGACAAGCGTATTCTTTTATGAGTACCGCCAATCTACACCATGAATTTAACGATGCTTTGGCCTTTACCATCAATTGTGACGGACAAGAGGAAATTGACAAATATTGGAACTACTTTACCCAAGAAGGTTCTGAAGTACAATGCGGTTGGTGCATCGACAAATTCGGACTTCGTTGGCAAGTGATTCCGAGCAACTTGGGAGAACTCATGAGCAAACCAAATGCTTGGGAAGTGATGATGAAACAAAAGAAAATTGTGATTGCAGAGTATTAAGTAATTTAAATAAAGTAAATTATAATCCTGATGTAAATTTTATATCAGGATTTTTTGTTTGGTTTGGGTGTATAAATTGTGAAGATTTAAAAGTATGCATTTAATATGTTATTTTTGTATGTGTAAAATATAATTTAAAAATATTTCATTTACTTATGTCTTAACGGCAACATAAATGTATTTTATAAATACTCAAATAAATTTCATGGATCAGTTACTAAAAGATTATGTAGAAGCTTGAGTTTGTGCTAGATTTAGATTCGATTAACAAATATTTTAATTTATTTAAAGTAACATTCAATTGATAATTACATGAAGAGATTGATTCAATTCCTTCCTCTTAAAAACAAAGAAAATCCTAGTGCAAGATTGGTGATGTTTTCTATTATGTTATTGTTTTTAGTGGTAATATTATTTGTCGTAAATACTGTTTTCTTATTTACCCCCAGAAATCCTACGATTGACAATATCAGTAATTTTGGTGTTTGGTTTTTGATATTGTTTTTCTTTTTTTATTGTAACCAAGAATCAAGATTGATGTGGTCTACAAATATTCTTTTGACAATAACTATGTTGGTAGTTTTTGTGACTATGATAGACACTGGCGGTTTGTATTCTGTTGATAAGATATATTGTTTGATTTTGATTTGTGGAGCATTTCTTTTTTCTGGTAAAAAAAGTGGACTTATTTATGCTTCTTTGGCAATTTTAGGCTTAAGTGTGTTTTATATAGGCGAAAAAAATAATATTTGGAGTCATAAAAATGATCTTCAAATTACCGAAGCCACTTACGTATATTTGTCTTACATATCAGCAGTAATAGTAGCTTCAATAATATTGTATGCACTGATAAATCTTATAGAAATACTTGAAGAAAATAATAGAGTATTGACTGCTTCGAATATAGAAATGCTAGAAAAACAGCTTGAACAAAAACAACATGAAGTTAAAAATTTAAAAACAGATATCGCCAGAGATTTTCATGATGCCATGGGCAATAAATTGGCCTCCATTTCTTCTATATCTCAAATGTTGTATCTGAAAAATCAAGTGACTGTTGAAGATTTCAAAACCGAAATTACCAGAATAAATGCATTGAGTAAAGAAGTGTATGATGGTACCAAGGATTTTATTTGGGCTATTAATATTCAAAAAAACAATCTATTTGAGATTTATTTGTATGTAAAAGATTTTGGAGAAAAGTTGTTTCAAAGTTCTGGTATTGACTTTTTAAGTGAGCCAATATCTGATGATTTTGAGCAATTCGAAATTTCATTGTCATGTTGTTCGCAAATTATTCTCATTTTTAAAGAAACTATGACCAATGCACTAGTGCATTCTAAAGCCCAAACCGTTCACTTTTCATTATATAAGAATCTGGAACAAGTATATTTAGAATTTTACGATGAGGGAATAGGTTTTATAGAAGATGAACTTTTAAGAGTAAACGGCCTACATAATATGAAAAGTAGAGCAAAAGAAGCTGGTTTGGATTTACGGGTAATTTCTGGAAAAAATAAAGGCACAAAAGTTTTAATTATATTTTAACCTACCTATTTTAGGTAGTACTAGATGTTCTATTGTTGATTTACTTTGCAGAGTAATTTGAATTTATTTTTAATTATCACCTTATATCGGGTAATTTGATGTTACATATTTTGAGATGTTTGTTTTAAAATGTATTTGTAATTAATTTTTCTCAAGACTATAATGATTAAAATTATACTTATAGAAGATAATGTAGTGCTTACACAACCACTTGTTTACTCTATAAATTCCACACAAAAATATCGGGTTATAAATACCTTTATTTCTGCCGAAGACGCACTTGAAAAAATCAACGATGATATTCCTGATATTGTAATTATGGATATTCAGCTGGGTGGGCAAATGAGCGGTATAGACTGTACGGCATTATTAAAAAAGAAATTTCCTGAGATTGATATTTTAATTTTAACAGTATTTGAAGATAGCGACTACATTTTCGATGCTCTAAAAGCAGGAGCGTGTGGGTATTTGACCAAAACTAGTTCTGTTACTGAAATAGTAAATGCCCTAGAGCTGGCTTCAAATGGCGGAGCCCCTATGAGTAATAAAATAGCCAGAATGGTTTTAAATTCTTTTTGTAAAAATACTAACTCGCCACTTTCAGAAAGAGAAGAAAGTATTTTGAGTATATTGTCTAGAGGTGGTAGTTACAAAACAGCTGCCAACGAATTCAATGTTTCTGTAGATGCTATAAAATATCACATCAGAAATGTATACATTAAATTGGAGGTAAATAATAAGGAAGATGCAATATCCTTAGCAAGAAAAAATAAATGGGTTTAATGAACTTTCAAATTCCTTGGGGTAAGCTGATAAAATATTACAATACAGATGACAAACTTACCCAGAATCGTAAAAAAATTGTTTTTTGTGTAACGTTCTTTCTATCTGCTTACTATCTGTATTTCATTTTATCCTCTTCTTTTTTTAGTAAACAAGATTTATACAATTATATTTTTTCATTTGCATTAGAGTTTTTAGGTTTGGTATTGGTCCTTTTTCGAAAAAATATCAAAGCGTCCGTAGTGGTTCTTTGTGCTAATGATTTTATCAATACCACAGTGGCGGTTTGGTATTCTGGCGGTCCCTTTTCTTTAGAAATCCTTTGGTATTTTACTACGATTTTTGGTGTTATGCTTTTACTCGATAAGCATATAGGCATAGTGGTTTCTATTTTGACACTTATAAATTTGTTGCTTCTTTATTATATACAAATACAAAAATATTATGATTTTAGGCCTGATTCTTTACTAGCAAATGATATGTCTAATTTGCTTACAACAGCGGCTGTTTTTGTGATTATTATATTGTTGGCTTTTTTCTTTACAGAAAAAGAAGTAATAACTCATAATAGTCTTGAAGAAAAAGATTTAAGTATAAACAATCTGGAGGAAGAACTCAAACAGACGATTAATGAAATTGTCAAAATAAGATCCAACATAGCTAGAGATTTTCATGATGTTATGGGCAATAAATTGGCTTCAATTGCTTCAATTTCGCAAAATTTGGCTTTGAATCCAGATCAAGAATTCGAAAATGTAAAAACGGGACTTACTAAAATCAATAATTTGTCCAAAGAAGTATATAGTGGTACCAAAGATTTTATTTGGGTATTAAATATGCCCCAAAACAATGCCTTTGAAATATATATGTTTTTGCAAGATTTTGGTGAAAAATTATTTGACAACTCAGGCACAGACTTCGAAAGTTCGCTTATAGATTTATCTATGCAAAGCTATGAAATATCTTTTTCTAAGTGTTCACATATAATTTTGATTGTCAAAGAAATCATGACCAATGCCTTTGTGCATTCAAAAGGGACAAAGGTTTCTTTGAATTTGTTGAAAGATAAAGATTCTGTTTCCTTGGAAATATCTGACAATGGAATTGGGTTTGATATGCAAAATATTAATCGGATGAATGGCTTAAATAATATTCGTCAAAGAGCTGCAGAGGCAAGTTTAGGGCTCACTTCTACATCTCATATCAACATGGGTACAACATATATCTTAACTTTTTGATATAAAAATTGCTCATCACTACCTATTTAGGGTAGTAATGAATTAATAAAAATGTATATAGTTAAAATTTGATTAAGTCTTCTAAAGAAGTATCTTATTATATAGAACGTTGTTTTTTTAAAAAAATCTTCTTTTTTAATACTATTATATGTTAATGTAGTTGAAAATACTTCTACAAAAACCTTTAAACGTACTTTTAATGGGTAGAATATTTCTTCCAAAACCAAAAATATCATAAAACCAGCTACCCTTAAGTGGTAGTACTGCATTAAATAGTGAGTGTTAATATTGTATATATTTTAAATATAAATATGATACAAAAAGTACATTTTCTTGCCCTAGTGTTTTGGATAAGCACCAGTTTGTTTTCTCAAACCACAGCTCCTGCTTTAGAATTTAAATTTCCCAATAATTATTCTAACACAGGGGTTACTACTTACAATAGTAGCTATAGTATTAATGCAACCTTTGTTCCAGATAGAAACAATCTTGGTGCCAATGCCATAAGATTTAATAATATATTTGGAAAATTTGAAGGGTTTAATATGCCCAGTAATTCATCTAGAACAATATCGTTTTGGTACAAACCCAATGTGGCGAGTACTGTTTCTGAACATATATTTTCATATGGTATAGCATCGGCTAGTGCCTGTTTTGCGTTACAAAGAACCGCAAGTGGGGTGTTGCAGTTTTCTAACTACAACGTAGCTGTGCCCTCAACATTTTCTCCAGTGAAAGACACTTGGTATTTTATAACAGTAACCTATAATCAAACAGATAATACTGCAAAATTATATGTAAACGGTGTGTCTGTTTTATCTACAACTCTTCCTATTAACACAAGCACCGATAATTTTTATATAGGTAATATAGTAGGAGTACAGACTAGCCTTTTTGCAGATATAGATGAATTAAGAATTTTTAGATCTATGCTAACAGAAACTCAAGTGCTTACGATGTATCAAAGCTATACCACAGGAAAACCAGAAGTTTTTAAACCATCGTACAATCAGAGTACTATCAATGTTGCAGTGAATCCCAACCAAAATACTACCAATGTGAGTATGATTTATGGTAAATCAAGAAATAATCTTTCTTCAACCAAAGCGTTTACGGTATCTCCTTGTTGTACTATTTATAGTTTTTCGGAGCAATTAACGGGTCTTTCAGACACCACCACATATTATTATCAGATAATAGCTCAAAATTCTAATGGAACTTCCAAGAGCGATACTTTGTCTTTTCGTACACCATTTCCTTATAATTACAGATTTGATTTTGACAATAATATTGTAAATACAGGTAACAGTTCTATTATATCTCAATCTTTTAATAATCAATTCACTACAGACAGAGCCAATCAGGCATTTATGGCGGCTAATTTTAATGGAGTGGTGAGTAATTTTTATGGAGATTCTTTACCAACTCCTACCAATCAAAATGGGACTTATTCTTTTTGGTTTAAAAATAAAAATACGACTGCTTCGGGTCAAAATATTTTTTCTTACGGCTCTGCTACATCTCTAAATATTTTGGCATTACAGATAAATACATCTGGGAAATTTCAGTTTTCTAATTATCAAACGGCGTCGCCTACACTTTTTACACCAGTTTTAAATACTTGGTATTATGTAACAGTGTCATACAACGACGCCACTGATATGGTGAAATTGTATATAAATGGAGTGTTAAACTACACTACTACTTTATCTTTGATACTTAACGGAAGTAGGATTTTTTACATAGGTAGTATAGGTGGTGTTCAAACGGCAATAAATTCAGATTTTGATGATTTCATAATTTCAAATGATGTGTTGTCTGATGTTCAGATTGCTAATATATACAATTCGTACAGTTTGGTTACGGATCTAGAAATTCAGAAACAAGAAAATCAAATAATAGAAGTGTACCCAAATCCAACGAAAGATTTCATCAATGTATCAGAATTTTCTCAAGTTTATGATCTGATGGGTAATAAGTTAGCAGAAGGTTCAGGAAAAATAGACGTTTCTGAATTTGCCGATGGAATTTACATTGTTAAATCAGAAAAAGGAATCACGAAAATAGTTATTGAATAGTTGTTGAAATAAAGTTTTTTGACATTAAAAGAGAATGGATTTTCAATTCATTCTCTTTTAATTTTCATGTTATTTATTCCAAAACAGATTGTAGGTAAATTTTTAAATTTTTTATAATAAAATAGAATGGTAGTTAAAACCAATCTTTACTACTTAAGGACTGTTTTTAATAATATCCGATACCTACCCAAATAGGGTAGTACAGTGCATTTGACATACAAGTACCTTTGTGAAGGTATAAATTTCAAACTATGTTAAAAAAAATACTAAAATTACTTTTTGTAACTGTTGTAGGAATTACAACGGCTAATGCCCAAACGTGGACAGAACAAGGCACTGCGCCTGCCGCGACTACTAAAATTGAAGTTGGTTCAAACGGTGTAGTCTATTATCTCACGTCTTCTACTACTGATAACATTTATTTTTCATCAAGATTTGCCGTGGCAAGTGCTATGAAACTTCCGGGATTAGGTGCAGTTACAGACATAACCGCAAATTCCACTCGAGTTTTTGGACTTGATAAAAATAATACCATTTATGAGTTTAACGGAAGTTCTTGGGCCGTATTTACCACTGGTAAACTTACCGACGCCACGATAGATGAAAATGGTTTATATGGTTGCAACAGTACAATTACGAACAATGTTTACGCCTTAAGTCTGACAGGTACTACTTGGGGTACAGTTGCAGGTTTAGGTACACTAACCAAAATCGATCGTGCAGATGATCAAACTATGGTTGGGTATAATTCTGGAGGAAGTTATTATTTCAACAATACCAATCAAACTTGGCCTTCTATGTTGAATACACCAGCTGGCATTTCAGCTATTTCAACTTCGGGGCTTAACAATACGTGGTGTTTAGCCAATGGAGTGCCTTATAAATATAATGCATCTACAAATTCTTGGGTTGCGCAATCTGGCACAGGCATAGTGAGCATTGCAACTTTTGGGACTGATGAGGTTTGGGTTCTGAAAAACGATGGTAAAGTATATGCGAACAAAACGTTGTCTGACCAATCTGCCACGTATTCAACCTATTTTGCAGAGGCGCCAGCGTCTTCTAATCAAATAGAGGTGGCTACTAATGGCGATTTGTATTTTTTAACAAGCGCTTCTCAAGGCAATATTTTTAGAATGGATACAAAATCTAAAGTTAATTCACTGTTTGGAGCTTCAAATAATTATCTGAGTGATATAGCCGCGTATGGTCAAGTGTTTGGAATTGGATTACAATCCACAAGTGGTAATAATGTGTTTAAATATGCTACCACTTCTTGGGTTTCAAATCATGTTGCAGGTTCATTAGCAGATTTAGATATTAACAACGCTACCCTATTTGGTGTGAATTCAGCTGGGTCAATTTATTCACTGGATATCAGTTCTGTAACTTCCAATTGGGTAAATATTGGCTTGCCAGCAGGAGCAAGTAAAATTGTTAAAGTAGCCATTACAAGCGAAGGGGTTTTTGTGGCAGTAGACAATCAAAACAAAACGTATGTCTTATTAGGAGGAATTTGGAACACGGTGAATAATACGATCAGCATCAGTTCTATCACTGCACTAGATGTTCAAAACATTTGGTCAATTGGCAATGGCGATATCTATAAGTATAATACTTCTACTAACAACTGGGATTTGAAATTTGTGGCAAGCGGAGTGTTTAAATCTATTTCTATGGGTAAACAAAACGAGCTATTTGCATTAGACTTGACCAATAAAGTTTACAAAATAGATTTGACTGTGACAGCTTTACAAGAAAATGAAGAAAATCTTAATTCTTCTTTTGTGTATCCAAATCCAACTAAAGATTTCATCAATGTATCAGAATTTTCTCAAGTTTATGATCTGATGGGTAATAAGTTAGCCGAAGGTGCTGGAAAAATAGACGTTTCAGAATTTGCCAATGGTGTGTATATCTTAAAAAATACACGTGGTCAATTCAAAATTGTAAAGCAATAATAGTAATTGATTTTCTGAGAATATTTATGAATACAAAAGGGGCAATTTGCCCCTTTTGTTGTTTATGTACTGATATAGATTTTTGTAGAAAATTTTGATGCCACCAGTGCACTCATTCTGCAAAACGGCGGACAAGTTATACTCCCAAAGTTCGCCATTTCAGGAAGATGTTGGCAAGGCTATTTTTAGACCAAGAAACAATACCTTTGGCATATTTGAAGTTGACGAAAAAGCCCAATAAAACTTAACGAAGATACACAACACTCCTAACAAGCTTCAAACAGCTTTTAGGGGTGTTTTTTATTTATAAGCAAACTATGATTAATAAGTAATTTCGCTTATCTTTTTTAAGGATTTTAAAAAGTGTTGTTTAACGTTAGTATTTATGAATTAAATTCCCTAATGACAGTATTGTTGAAAGTGATTAAGATAGGTTAACAAAATCACGAGTAACGATAGACTGAAAGAATACATTTAAAACATATATATTGAAATCAAATAGTTTTTTGCTAATTTCGACAAATAGAAACAAATAAGTATCAATTTGACTACTGCAACTTTAAATATAAATCGACTGACACATCTTTTGACACTTTATGGTGTATCAAAAGACGATTTGTTGCAAAAAATAAATTCTGGATTAAAAAATGCAATAAAAGATACAGAAATATTTACTGATGAAATTAAAATCAGTCATTTAAAAAAAATAGATAAAATTTTCAACAAAGGTTTAGCATATTATTTGGACCCTAAAAACCCAATCAAATCTAAAGATGAAAGTATCTTTTTTAGAAAAGATAAATTTAATGCTGAATTGAATTTAGGTGCAAAACAAATAGTTAATAAATTTGAAGAAGAAAAAATATCATTTTCAACTCTAGCTAAACTATCTGATTTTAAAATAAAAAGAAACCTTTTGGTATACAAAATTACCGATAATCCAAAAACAGTTGCGAATGAAGTTAGAGAATTACTATATCCTGAATTTTCGTTAGACAAAAGAACTTTTCTTAAAAATTTCATTTCAAAACTAGCTGAAAATAATATAATTGTTTTTGAATTTATTGAAACACACAATAAAAAAGAAAAAGCTAATATAAATGGATTTTATCTTGCACCTGATGTAATTGTATTAAAACGAAATCAAAAATCATTAAGAAGAGAAATATTTACTTTAGCTCATGAATTAGGACATTACCTTTTAAATGAAGAAGAAATTGATGATATCATTAATGATGAGCTTACAAATGATAGTAATAAAATTGAAAGGTGGTGCAATGATTTTGCATACTATTTTTTAATTAAAGATAATTCCAAGATTGTAGACTCTTTAACAATCGCAACTGATACAAATGATTACCATCATGAAACAATTGAGACTATTTCTCAGCAAACTCACTTAAGTTCAATAGCTTTATACACAAGATTACTTTTAAACAACAAAATCAGTCCTTTGAACTATAAAAAAGTTTCAGATGATATTTTTAATAAAATAAAGGACTGGGAGTTAAAAGAAAAACAAAAACTTGAATTAGAAAAACAAAAAGCACTAGAAGAAGGTCGAAAAATGGGTGCTACTCCAAAGCCAATAATTTCACCATTATACCTAAAAACTCTTCAAAGTGCATTATATAGTGGATTAATAAACGAAACTATATTCTGTCAAAAACTTGGAATTAAACCTGAAAAAATAAACAAATATCTATTATGAATGCCATACTAGACACTTCGTCATTATTGGCATTTGTAAGATATTACTTGCCATTTGATAAAAATGGAAATTTAAAAACCTTAATTGAAACCAAGTTTCAAAATGGAGAAATCTTAATTTTAGATAAAGTTATCAATGAAGCAAAATATATTGCTCAAGGAATCATTCTTAAAGAGTTAGATTTTTTTAATGATAAAAAGAAAATAATTAGTACTAATAATCTTCTTCCAAATGCAAAATTTTACAATTTACTTGAAAATCAATTTTGCAATAAAGAAATACTTAGACTAAAAGGCATTAGCGAAGTTGAATTTGATTTGGAAAAAGCAAAATTCTTAAATACTCCAGATGCAAATTTAATTTTATACTCATTGAGTATGAAGTCAAATGCTCCAATAATAGTGACTGAAGAAACACAAACAGGGAACGACAATAAAATTTTCAAAAAAATACCTGAAAATTGTAAGGCGATTAATTTAGAATGTTGCACTTTACCTATTTTATTTAAAAATCATTTCAATTTAGATATTAGATTAGTACCTTAATATCAAGCCGTTCTTGACTTTCAAATATCAACATCAAAAACAATAAATCAACTCTCCACCCCAAACTAATTCTACGCCAACCAAAATCCCACCACCCCATGTCCACCATAAATTCCACTCCAATTATTGCATTCAAATCAGCGGAGATATTTGAAACTTGGCTCGAAACTAATTTCGATACTTGCAATGGAATTTGGCTCAAAATATTCAAGAAAGATTCTGGCGAACAAACTGTTACATACGCCCAAGCTCTTGATGTAGCCCTTTGCTTCGGTTGGATAGATGGGCAAAAAAAGTCATTCGACGAAAAAGCATTTTTACAAAAGTTTTGTCCACGCAGGCCAAAAAGTATTTGGTCTAAAGTAAATATTGGTCATGTTGAAAGGCTTACCAATGCACAAAAAATGCGTCCAGCAGGTTTAAAAGCTGTTGAACTCGCCAAAGCCGACGGCAGATGGGCACAAGCTTATGACCCTGCATCGCAAATGACTATTCCAGAAGATTTTATACAAGAACTTAGCAAAAACGAACAAGCAGCAGCATTTTTCAAAACACTCAACAAAACCAATCTTTTCGCCATAGGTTTCCGCCTCCAAACCGCCAAAAAACCAGAAACCCGCATCAAACGAATAAAAGATATTATTGAAAAGCTATCCAAAGGCGAAATTCTAAACCTATAAGGTTTTGGAAACCTTATAGGTTTAAAGCTACCACCCTCCAGATAAGGTTTTGGAAACCTTATAGGTATAAAACAAATCATTTATACGTCTGTATGAAATAAAAATTCTAGTTTTTGAGTGATTTAACTAAAGTTTTGGGATTGATTATTTTGACTAAAAAAATTGTTTTTAAAAAGCTATAAAAAATATAAAACGAGGATGTTGAAATTTTTATCCTCGTTTTTCTATTCTTTAAAATTCTACTTTATAACTTAAAATTGGTATGAGTGGGGTAGAGTACCAATATTCAATTTTTTTAGTTTGCTCGTTATAGAACTGTCCGCCTACATTTTTTCTGTTACTTACATTTTGTATATCAAGTGCCAGTGTGGTGGTTACTTTTTTGAAATTTCGTTTCATACTTACACGTATGTCTGTACGGAAATAGGCTGGGTTTTGTATACTAAAGGCTTTAGACATATCGTCCACTTGCTCCCCCGATTGTATACTAGCATTCAAATCTATTGGTGAATATCTGAAACCTCCTGTATAGTAAGATTTTATATTGAAACCTATCACTTTGTTTTTGTGTTTTGCAGACAACTGAAAATCTTTCCCAGTGGTAAGAGTGAATGCGTAGTTACCATTGAATCTGGTGTTGTACATTTTTCCATCATTTCCTTTGTATTTAGAGTCGTACAGTGAAACGGTACTTAGCAAGTAGAAATTTTTATACATAAAACGTTCTGCCGTAAGCTCTAAACCATAATTACGTCCTGTTCCGTTTGAATTTAAAACTTGATGCACATTGCCTCCTTGTTCGTTCAAAATAGAGTAATTTTCAGAAGTACTATTTCCTTGCGGAATATGGAATAAATATTGATAATAGCTTTCTAATTTGAGGCGAGTGTGGGCATTTATAGACTTGTCATAACCTACTACAAAATGATGAGCTCGCGATAATTTTAAATTTTTGTTTGGTTGAGTTTCGTTACCGTTTGCGTCTTTTGCTTGAGCAAAGTATACCGCTATGGGTTGTATTTGGCTGTGTAAACCATAACCAATCGAAACTGCATTTTTAGCGTTTATTTCATATTTGGCAGAAAGTCTCGGTTCTAAAGATTGCGTTTTGTTAAGTGCAAAAAGTAGGTAATGTAAACCAGAATTTAGGGTTAATTTTTCATTTACTCTGTATTGCCACTGAGCAAACGATTGCACAGAGGCAGAATTCCCTTTTTGATTTACAAAAACATTAAACAATTGTGAAGAATCTACAATTCTTTGTTGAAAAACCTTGAAGTCGTACTGGTTCAGAATAGCACCTGCTCGCAAACTATTTTTGGCATTGATTTTATAATTTAAAACCGTATTAAAGGTTAGTTTGTTTTGAATATGTTTTTCGTCGTAAGAATGTACCGGTTGGTAATCGTAATTTAACTGATCCACAACAAATCCATTGTAGGTTCTGGATAACACCAAAGCGGATTTTAGATGTAATTTTTTATTTATATTATTAGAATAAGTAATACCATTTGCAAGGGTATTTGATTTAAATGTAGAGTTCCATCTTTTAAAAGACGAGTCCCATTCGGCACTGTCTTTGAGGGCTTTAGTACCTTGCGAACTTAAGCCGTTAAATCCAAAAAATGTAAATTTTCCATATTTATTTGTGGGTAAATAGATATTGTAAGATAAGTCTTGAAACAAGGTATTCGGTATAATATCTGGAATTATTTTACTGATAATTCCCAAAGTAGAATATCTGTAATTGATTAAATATGAACCTTCGTAACCTTTTTTGAAAGGTCCTTCTACGGCTGCGTCCAAGCCTAGAAATCCTGCTCTAAAGGTATATTCTCTTTTCTGATTATTTCCTTTTCTTAAGCGTATATCAAATACCCCCGAAAGTGCGTTTCCGTATTCAGATGCAAATGCACCCGTAGAAAAATCTGAATTGTTGAGCAATTGAGTACTCAATATGGAAACTCCACCACCGGAAGTCCCCACGTTTGCAAAATGATTAGGATTGGGCACATCTACACCTTCTACACGCCAGAGTAAACCGTTAGGCGAATTCCCTCTTATGGAAATGCCATTGTTGCCATCATCAGTTGCTATTACACCAGCAAATGCCGTAGCCATACGTGCAGGGTCGTTTACAGCGGCAGCATATTTTTGAGTTTCTTCCACAGAAAATACTCTTGTACTCACGGTAGACATAGAGTTTAGGGGTTTGTTTTTCTCTAGTTTAGTTTCCAGAACAATAGACTTCAGTTCTGTAATATTCTCTTCCATGGGTATAGTGAGTACAACTTCTTTTCCAGAATTTACTGAAATGTTTTGAAGAGGAACACTTTTGTACGATTCATAATTTATCAGCAGATTATGGACTCCTACTGGTACATTCTCAAACTTGAAATTTCCTAAACTATCTGTTTCTGTTGCAAGGCTGTCGTCTAGCAAAACCAAGACCCCAGGCAAAGTACTTAGCGTAACTTTATCTTGTACCGTACCTCTCAGGGTTTGAGTATAAGATTGAGCGAAAACAACGTTGAGGGCTATTCCCCAAATGCTAAAAGTAAATAATCTTTTCATCTGAAATGTTTTTATACTATTCAGACAATCGAAAATTATTTTACCCCTATCATGTATAACTAAATTTTAAATTATTTAATGAAAAATGTTGATTTTTGTTACTTTGAATTTTATAAAAGGTATTTAAACTAATTATAATAATTAAATGAGATTCCTTTTTTTACTAACAATATTTTTAACAAATATTTGTTTCGGTCATGTGGTTTTGCAAGGTAAAATTTGTGTAAAAAATGAATCATACACACATTTAGACGCTATTATTTCTATTGCTGAAAAGAACTATAAAACGGATAGTTTAGGCCGATTTTTTATTGAACTAGATTCATTGCCTCATGAAATCACAATCAGTTCAGAAGGGTTTATTACTAAACATATTCATTTGCATGAAGTCCCTGAGTTTTTGGTGGTGTATTTAGAAGAAGCTCCTATAAATTATTTGAATAACGTTGAAATATTTCAGTCAAGAAATTGGCTTAAAACAATTACAAAAATTGATTTAAGTAATAGATGTATTTCCTCTGGGCAAGATTTGCTGAGAATAGTACCTGGACTTTTTACAGCTCAGCATGCAGGTGGTGGTAAGGCAGAACAAATGTTTTTGAGAGGTTTTGACCTTGATCACGGCACAGACATTGCCATAAATGTGGATGGTGCGCCTACTAATATGGTTTCGCATGCACACGGTCAGGGTTATGCGGACTTGCATTACGTTATACCTGAAACGGTTTCTAATATAGATTACCAAAAAGGAGCTTACGCAGCAGAACAAGGTAATTTAGCTACGGCTGGTTCTGTTACTTTAAATACCTATGATCAACTGACAGAATCTAAAATAATAGTAGAGGGTGTACAGTTTCAGACATTTAGAAACGCCAATTTGATTAATTTATTACCTAAAACAGAAAATAACAAAAGTGCTTATGTGGCGTCTGAAGTGTTGATGAGTAACGGTCCTTTTAAGTTGAAACAAGATTTTAAAAGAATAAATTTGTTTGCAAAATATGTTCAGAATTATAAAAATTCTAAGTTGGAATTTTCGTTACATTATTTTCAGAGTAGTTGGAAAAGTTCTAATCAAATACCGCTCCGACTCATTAATGCAGGTTTTTCGAGATTCGGAACTGTAGATTCTTCAGAAGGAGGACTAACATCTAGAAAAGGTGGTCAGCTTCAATATACGTATAATATGGATCCGAATAATTTGATAAAATTCAATACTTATTTGTTTAATTATGATTTTGATTTGTATTCAAATTTTACATTTTATAAAAATGATACAGTAAATGGGGACGGTATCAGACAATTTGAAAATAGAAATGTGTTAGGGCTGAACCTGATGTACACCAATACCATAAATATTAATTCTAAAATTATTAAAACATCGTTTGGGGTACAAGCAAGAAACGATCATGTAACTGAAAATGGTCTTGAACATGTCGTTAGAAGAAAATATTTGAATACTATTTCCAGAGGGAATATTGATGAAAGTAATTTTTCAGCATTTACTAAAATTGATTTTCAAAGTAAAAAACTTAAAATTGAAGCGGCACTAAGAGGTGAAGTTTTTAGTTGGGCTTATACTGGTAAAGTAGATACGCTAACAGGGTATTTTGATAAGCAGCAGCAAATTGTATTGCCTAGATTAAAACTTACATATTTGGGTACTAAAAATAAAGATTTGTTTTTAAATATGGGTAGAGGTTTTCATAGTAACGACGCCCGTACGCTAACTAATTTCGGCCATAAAGGTATGTTGCCATATACTTACGGTGCAGATTTCGGAGCTCATTTACCGTTGTCAGCCAACTGGTTTCTAATGCCCATAGTTTGGGTTTTGTATTCGGAGCAGGAATTTGTATACGTAGGAGATGAAGGCGTAATAGAAGCTGGAGGTAAAAGTTTTAGGAAGGGTGTTGAACTGACCTTGAGAGGTAAAATACAAAATAAAATTCAATTAGACGCAGACTTTACTTATAGTGTACCTCGATACGTGGGCGTGATGGATGACGAAAAATATATTCCTTTAGCACCCGTACTTACAGGAACTGGAGGTTTTGATTATAAAATAAATTCTAAATTTAATTTTGGAGCAAGATTAAGATATATGGGAGATAGACCCGCTAATGAGTCAAACACGATAATTGCAAAAGGGTATTGTGTTATTGATTTTTCGTCTACATACTCTTGGGCTCAACATTCTATAGGGTTAAATATACAGAACATTACCAATCAGAAATGGTATGAAACCCAATTTTTAACAAATACTAGGTTAAAAAATGAAGCACAAGCCGTAGATGATTTACATGTGATTTCGGGTACGCCGTTATTTGCAAAAGTTAAATATTCTTATGCATTTTAGAGGTTTATTGAAAAAGTGGTTGATTTTTCAAATAATTTCAACTCTTACTCAAATCAAATAACTTTCTAGTTCATAAAAAGTGTTAATATGATGCCTAATTTTATCAGATTTTTCTATTCCTGGTCTGAGAATCTGAATACATTTTAAACCTAATTCATTTCCTGCCTTAAGTTCTGATTCTGGGTTGTCACCTATCACCAAAACATTTTCAGAATCCAAATTAAGTCTACGCATGATTTCTGAAAATATTTGTTTTTTACCTTTTCGTTTTTCAGGAAAATCTAAAGTATCTATGTGGATTTCGTGGTAGTCTGTAACTATGTTCAACATGGTAAGTTTGCTTTTTTGTAATTTGTTGAATCCTGTAGTTACTAATATTTTGGGATTTGATATAGATTTCAATAACTCATAATCTTCAAATGGTTGCAGATTTTGTTTGAGTTCTAGTTTGGTAAACTCAAAATGGATGTTCTCAGAAAATTCTCTTGAGATATTGTATTTCACTCGAATCTGGTCAAAAGGAATGAGCCAGAAATCTTTGTAAATCTGATACAGAACTTCGGTATTAAAATCTTTTTGTATTTCATTGTAATGTAACATAGCCTCTAAAATGGGCTGTGCAAAACTGCTCGGAATACTAGCAGTTGGATATATGGTATAGTCTAAGTCTAAGATTAAAGTTTTCATTGGTGAAAGTATGAGCAACAAAAATACATTTTAAAACAGTGTTCTCAAACTTACTTTGGTGGTTTTGAACCAAAATAGGTATCTTTGAAAAATTTATTTTTTTATGCTTGGGTTAAAACTTCCAACAGATCCTCGTTGGGTAAACATAGTAGAATCAAATATTAGTGAAATATTGATAGACCATGCTTGGTGTGAACAAAAAGCTGCAACCAACGCCATAACATTGGTGATTAATAATCCAGAAAATGCAGAGATTGTTACAAAAATGCTAGCACTGGCAAAAGAAGAATTAGAGCATTTTGAGAGAGTGCATCAGATTATTTTACAACGTGGAATAACCATGACTGCCGAGCGAAAAGATAGCTATGTAAATGAACTTGTCAAATTTATGAAGTCTCGTAGCGATGGTTCCAGACAAATGGGACTGGTAGATAGATTACTTTTTGCCGCTCTAATAGAAGCACGCAGTTGCGAAAGATTTAAAGTACTCTCAGAAAACATTAAAGACGAAGAATTGGCTCCATTTTACAGAGAACTTATGGAAAGCGAGGCTGGTCATTACACTTTGTTCTTGGGGTTGGCAAAAAAATATAACGGCGGAATAGATGTAGACAAACGCTGGAAAGAATGGCTTGACTATGAGGCTCAAGTGATTCAGAATTATGGCAAAGGAGAAACCGTACACGGATAAACAAACACAATTATGAAATATAAAATGCTCGTTTTAGACATGGATGATACCTTACTTACGGATGATCATCTCATTTCTGAAAAAAATAAAGAAATGCTCCTAAAAGCTCAAGAGCTTGGAGTATATGTAGTGTTGGCTTCTGGCAGACCCACACCTGCCATGGAAAAATATGCTCAAGAATTACATTTGGCTAAGTATGGTTCATACATGCTTGCCTACAATGGTGCTGTCATCAAAAGAATGAGTGATAGCAAAATTCTTTTTGAACAGTCGCTCACACAAACAGAAATACATGAGTTGTATGATTTCAGTGTTGCTAATAATACGCGTATCATTACATACATAAACGATGAAATCATTTGCGAATCTGATTGCCCTTATGCAGAACTTGAAGCTCATATTACTCAGATGCCTCTGAGAAGAGTAGAGAGTTTTAAAAATGCAGTAGACCAATCTGCCATCAAATGTATTTTGTTACAAGATCCAGAAGTTTTGATTGGAGTGCAAGATACCTTAAGAGCCGCAATGCCACATAAGGCCGTTACCACCTCCAAACCTTTCTTTTTAGAAGTAACCCAAAAAGGAATTGATAAAGCGGCAAGTTTGGCAAGACTAGGTAAAGAATTAGGAATAGATGCTTCAGAAATGATTGCCGTGGGCAATGCTCATAACGACCTCAGTATGATTGAGTTTGCTGGCCTAGGTGTATGGGTAGACAACGTGCATCCTGACTTGAGAGCCAAAGGAGATGTGATTGTGGCGTCTAACAACAACGACGGTGTAGCCGAAGTGGTTGAAAAGTATATTTTGAATTGATAGAAATTATGAATTAAAAACTCTCAAAGTTTTTTCAAATATAAAAGCCGATGCGTGCAATTGCACACATCGGCTTTTTATTATTGAGAATCAAATTATGCTTGAGCAAAAAGTTCTTCTACTTTAGCCCAATTGATTACATTAAAAAACGCAGCTATGTAATCAGGTCTGCGGTTCTGATAGTGCAAGTAATATGCATGTTCCCAAACGTCCAGACCCAAAATCGGAGTACCTGTTACGTTACCTTCAAAATTCATTAATGGATTATCTTGGTTTGCAGTAGAGCAAATAGCCAATTTACCATCTTTCACAATAAGCCAAGCCCATCCAGAACCAAATCTAGTAGTAGCCGCTTTTGTAAATTCTTCTTTGAAAGTATCGTATGAGCCAAATGCAGCGTTGATAGCCTCAGCTACTTTACCAGTTGGTAGTCCGCCTGCGTTTGGAGCAATCACCGACCAAAACAAGCTGTGGTTGAAATGACCACCACCGTTGTTGCGAACAGCAACTGAATATTTTGTGATGTTTTTGCAAATATCTTCGATAGAAAGACTCTCTGCTTCAGTACCTGCAATAGCGTTATTAAGATTTGTAACGTATGCGTTGTGGTGTTTACCATGGTGAATTTCCATAGTCATTTTGTCAAAATGAGGCTCTAATGCGTCTGATGCATAGGGTAACGCCGGAAGTGTAAATGCCATATTCTAAAAGTTTAAATAATTTAAATTTATAATTGCACGAAATTAAAACAAAAACGTAAACATTGTAAATCAAAGCTAAAAAAATGATAAAACTAATGTTTGCTTTGCAGTATTAACTCAATTGTATTGTTTAAAAGTTCAATAAAGCTTTTAAAAAATCTAAGCTTTTGTATTTTTGTAGAACGTTTATGCGTTTTTTAAACTAGAGATATTACTGAAATGAAATTATTTTATAGAGAAATAGGAGAGGGAAGCCCTATCGTAATCATGCACGGTCTGTTTGGGTCGTCAGACAACTGGCTTACTTTTGCTAAAAAGCTTGCTGAGAAACATAAAGTTTTTTTGTTAGATCTCAGAAATCATGGGCAATCACCTCATGCAGAACCCCATTCGTATGATTCTATGTGCGAAGATTTAAAATCATTCTTAGATGAAAATCAAATCTTTAATCCTGTAATTGTGGGGCATTCTATGGGTGGAAAATTGGCAATGAAATTTGCCGTGAAGTATCCAGAATTGTTATCAAAGTTAATAGTTATTGATATTAGTCCTAAATACTATAAACCACATCATCAAAAATATTTGGCGGCATTACATAGTTTGGATTTAAACACCCTTACCTCTCGTCAAGAAGCAGATTCTCACATGCAAAAACATATTGACGAGCTTGGAGTGAGGCAGTTTTTGCTCAAAAATTTGTATAGAAACGAAAACAATGAGTTTAAATGGAGAATGAATTTACAACTGTTGTCGGATCAAATAGATAATATTGGAGAGGGGCTGGATGCTAGTTTGAGATTTAAAAAACCTACTTTGTTTATCAAAGGAGAGCTTAGTAACTACATTTCAGACGACGACGAAGTAATGATACATTGGATTTTCCCAAGCTCAAAAGTGGTGAGTATACCGCAAGCGGGGCATTGGGTGCAAGCCGATAAACCTCTAGAACTTCTAGAAGTTATGGAAGAATTTGTAAAATAATAGGCAGCGAAAGCTGCTTTTTTTATGTATTATACTTTTGCGTTACTGTAATACTGGTGCCATACTCTCGTTTCGAGGTTATATCAATTTCAATATCTGAGATAAATGCCCGTTCTCTCATGTTATTTAGTCCATTAATTCTAGGAAGGTTGGATAAGTCAAATCCGCAGCCGTTATCTATTACAGAAAATACAAATCCATTTTGAGGTAATGACTGTAAGCTAAAAATAACTTTTTGGGCTTTTGAATGCATCAGTGCATTAGTAAATGCTTCTTTTAAGATAAGAATTACTTGGGCTACTTTTTGTTGTTCTATAAGCTGAGGCGTAATTTCTTGATCTAAAATTTTACAATCAATTTCAATATTTGTGGGTGCATAAAGTTTTTCTGCAAAATCTCTCATGTATGAGAATACATCTAAGGTGTTGTTATGCTTACTGTTAAGTGTCCAAATAAAATCTTTTGTGCCATCATATACTTGTTTGCTTAGTATATTTATTTCGGTTAATTGAATATTCAGATCTTGGTTGTTTTCTTTATGTTTGGTACACAACATTTGCGAAATTGAAGTTATGGAGGCAAGCTTGTTGCCCATGATGTCATGAAAATCCATCGCTATGGAGTTTCTAAGACTTAGTATTTCTTCTGTTTTTAGTTTTACTTCTCTTTGCAAATCATTAATGTATTGATTTTCCATGGTTTTTAATTGCAAACTAAGTTTTCTGGTGTTGCGTGCATAAGCAAAAAATATGATGGTAGGGCAAGTAATAGAGGTGTTCAGTATCAATAAAAGTGAAAATCTATTGTTCTTAACTAAGAAATTTTGAATGTTGTGTTCGTATTTGTTAACGTCGTCAAAATAGAGGTAAACAATAAATAGTATAAAAAAGATACTTACACTAATACCCCAAAACTCATTCATGAAAAAAAATGAAATAGAGATGAAAAATAAAATCCATGTTAATCTTACGGAATAGATACCGCCTGTATTATAAACATTGTAAATCACTGGAATAGCATATGCCAAGGCACAAAGCATGGCTAAACTAAAATTTGAACTGTACCTTAAAACTATTATTCCCACCAAAGCAGCGAGTATATTACTACTGTAAGAGATTAAAAAGTTTAATTCAAATTGATTATGCGAAAAATATGCCCAAACAAAAGCAGGTTCTACAATGAGTGTAAGTAAAAAACCACTCAAAAACATTTTTATATACATGTAGTTGAACGTGTTTTTGTTTTCTTTGTAAGTTGCGTGCAGCCAAGAATCTAAAAACTTATTTATCATGTGCTCCTATGTTTTTTAGTTGAATTATATCTTTTTTATTGATCCAATCACCATATCTAAAATTAGAACTTAGCAAATTAAATTTATAAATTGGTAACAAAATACTTACCTCATAAACCGTGTCAGATTTTAAATTGATATAGTTTTTGAGATCTTGATCTATAGAAAATTCACTGAAATTCAACTCAAGTAAAATCGAAGAATTTTGTATTTTAGAGTCATAACTTTCTATTATTTTAAAATATATTGGATACCTAGATCTTACACCGCCGTCTGGTCTTAAATCTTCAATTAAAATATCTTTTTGAGCGGTTACTTTTCCTCTAAAAACAGAAGAATCGGCCTGAGAAAAGGCAATAAATTGTGAAAAAAGAATAAAAAATAGTGTAAACAGAGGCTTAGTCCAGCTCATTGTTAATAAGTATGTGTCTGATAAACACCAAATGATAAGCAGCTATGATGAAATCAATAACACCTAAGCCGTGAAAAGTGCAACTAAGCAGACTTGCACCTAAGAGTATAAACGATTGTATTTTAACATTTTGTCTTTTGTGATTGAAAAATACAGTTTTAACATGATGATTGGTCTTGTTGTATCCTTCTATCTCACAAAGTATACTGAATATGGGCGTTCTATGAAATATAAATTGATTGATATAATTGTAAAGCTCAACCGGTTCATGGTCTATATAAAAACTATTTCTGTATCTGGAAATAGAATTGATATGGTTAGGGTAAAAATTTTTGATACCAGTGTTTGAGATACTCATAAGTATTTCAAATCCTTTGGTAATATTTTTAATAATGTTTACCGCATAAGCATGATGGTTGATAGATTTTAAATGTATGTCTATAATTAAAAACAGGTCAAAAATGGCAATGTAACACATATAGTATGGAACATCTGTTATATTTAAACTTTCTAATAAAACATATTTAACAAGTAAAGTAATGATTAGATTACTAAGAGCAAAATAGGTGATTCTTGTCAAACAAAATGCATCATAGTCTTCCTTTTTAAAATACCATTTAGATACGTTAGGTAAATGATGCAAATGGTCAAAAAAATATTTGGATTGCCCTCCCGTTTGGTTTCTGTTCGTTTGTTGGTTTTGAGTTTGTGAATATTGTTGTGAATGAGTGTGTTGTTGTGAATGCGTTTGATGTTGTTGCGAATAGCTTTCTTGATAAGACGTTTTTGTATGGCTTTGTGAATAAGTTTGTTGGTATGTAGATGATGTGTATTCGTTTTTGGGTTGAGTAGGCTCTACTGGCTTAGTTTTATAAAATACAGCATTGGGACCCGTAAGCTTTTCGTATGCATCTTGTATTTCAATAAACTTAGTTTGGGCATCCTTACTTTTGTTTTTATCTGGATGGTACAGCATTACAAGGCGTCTGTAACTTTTTTTGATATCAGCATCAGACGCTCCGTATGTTAATTCTAAGATTTCTAAATAATTCTTCATTTATTGCATTGCAGCTTCTATCTCTTCCACACTAGTGGCAATGTTAGGGATAAGCTCTACGTTTCCTGTTTCGGTTACTAAAATATCGTTTTCTATTCTGATGCCAATACCTTCTTCTTTTATGTAAATACCTGGTTCTATGGTAAGAACCATTCCAACTGAAATAGGTACGTGTTTATGACCTACATCGTGAACATCTAGACCTAGATAATGAGAAACTCCATGCATAAAATATTTTTTATACAAAGGCTGGTCTGCGGGCTGATTCACAACTTCTGTTTGGGTAAATAATCCTAGTTCTATAAGCTGATGTTGCATTTCGTTCACAACTTGTGTTTCGTATTCACTAAAACTAACTCCTGCTTTTAAGTGCTCTAGTGCTTTATAATACACCGCTAACACAGCATTGTAAACCTCTTTTTGTCTTGGCGTAAATTTTCCATTTACAGGTATCACTCTGGTTAAATCTGCATTGTAGTTTCCATATTCAGCACCAAAGTCTAGCAAAAGTAAATCACCGTCATAGCATACTTTGTCGTTGTCTATGTAGTGTAACACACAGGCATTTTTACCAGATGCTATGATGGGTTCATAAGCATGTCCACGACTTCCATTTCTGATGAATTCATGCGTGATTTCTGCTTCAATTTCATATTCTTTTACACCCGGCTTTACGAATTTCAAGATTCTATTGTAAGCCTCTTTAGTGATTTGAGCAGCTTTTTTTATTTGTTCTATTTCCTCTGGAGATTTAAACATTCGCATTTCCTGCAATAGCGGGGCAATACGTCCTAAACCATGTAAAGGGTATTTCTGTTTAAACCATTTGATAAATTTTTCATCTCTGGTTTCTACTTCGTTACTACTTCTAGCGTGTTCGTTAGTGTTTAAAAACACAGTTTGTGCTTCGGTAACCAAGAGTGCAAAAACTTGTTCAAACTGTTCCGTCCAATAAATATTTTCAATACCAGTTAGTTCTCTAGCTTCTTCTTTTGTTAGTTTATGTCCTTCCCAAATTTCAATGAGCTCACTAGTTTTTTTCAAAAACAAGACTTCTCTCATTTTTGGATTTTTAGCGTTCGGGAAAATCACCAAAATGGTTTCTTCTTGATCTACGCCTGATAAATAAAACAAATCATTATTTTGTCTGAACTTCAGATGCCCGTCTGCATTGCTAGGCATAAGATCATTGGAGTTTAGTACCGCCAAAGAATTTGTAGGAATTTTAGATGCAAAAATTTCTCTATGGCGTTGATAAACAGTTTTAGGTAGGGGTATGTATCTCATATTCTGTTAGTTATTTTTGTTCAAAATAATCATTTATTCCTTCTTCTATTACTTTTTCAGCGTTGGGGTATATATAAACCGTACCCAAAACACCTATCCCCACAGTGTATTCTTCACCATCCCATTTGATTTTGGTAAATGAACAAACATGGTAGTTGTCTGAAGAAACTATTTGAGGAATCAAATTATGTTCTATAGTTTCAGAAAATAAAGTACCTAGAGATAATCCCAATTTGTTTGAGGTATGTTCGTTAATTTTTTTGTGAACATACTCTTTAAACCTAACCCCAACGGCATCTTGGTGTTTTTTAAGGTCTGGATTGGTTACCAATGCTATAAATACTATCAATAAAATTAATGAGAAAAATATCTTGTTTTTCATACCACAAATTAGCTACATTTTACCGATTCTTAAAAGGTATTGTTTTCTTTTCTAAAATTTTTTCTAAAATATTCTTTTAATGCTTAAATAATAAGTACAAATACGTACAAATAAAGGTTAAATTTGGAATGATTTTTGTAATTTTGGGGTAATATAATTGCCTGTTTCCTTTTTTCTAATGAAATTTTTAAGACTATTCATATTTATAATTTTTTCTTTTGTTATACTTTTTCATGTCCAAGCCGAAGATACCGTAAGAAGGCCTAGAAATAAAAAAGCAGAACGATGGGCAGACAGTGTTTACAATTGTATGAACGATTATGAGCGTATAGGTCAGCTTTTTATGGTTGATGTGTATGCAAATAGCGACACTGCCAAACAACGAGTTATAGATAGTCTTATTGCCAAATACCATATTGGTGGCTTGATATTTATGCAAGGTGGTCCTAGAAGACAAGCATATCTAACTAACAAGTATCAGCAATTGTCAGAAATTCCATTATTGATAGGTATGGATGCCGAGTGGGGCTTGCAAATGCGACTAGATAGTGTTTTGGGTTTTCCTAAAGCTATGACGTTGGCTGCTTTACAAAATTATAAATCTATATATGAAGTGGGGCAAGAAATTGCCAAACAATGTAAACGTTTAGGAGTGCATATAAACTTTGCTCCTGTGGTAGATGTTAACACCAATCCCGCCAATCCGGTGATTGGTTCAAGAGCTTTTGGTGATGATAAAGAACAAGTTTTTTTGCGTTCTCAGCAATATATGCGTGGGTTGCAAAGTATGGGTGTGTTGGCTTGTGCTAAACATTTTCCAGGTCATGGAAATACATCTGTAGACTCGCATTTGGGCTTGCCAACTATTAATGCTTCTAAGAAACAGTTAGAAGCCGAAGAATTATATCCGTTTAAAAAATTAATAGATGACACTTTGGCGGCAACTATGGTTGGGCACTTAAACATCCCTGCATTAGATGAAAACAACTGTGCTACTGTATCAGAAAAAATAGTAGAAAAATACCTTAAAAATAAACTCAATTTTAAAGGCTTGATTTTTACCGATGCACTCAATATGAAAGCAGTTGAAGGAAAATATGCTCCTGGAGAATTAGAACTAAAAGCTTTTGCCGCAGGAAACGATGTTTTGCTTTTTTCTCAAAACATAGAAAAGGCTTTTGATAAATTTGCGGATGCCCTCAAAACCAAAGAACTAGACCGTGATAGGTTAGAAGAAAGTGTAAAGAAAATTTTATTTCAAAAATATGTATTAGGACTTTACAAAAAACCTAAAATTGATACTTCAAATCTTATAAGAGACTTAAACTCTAGAAAAGCCAAAGCCTTATCAGAAAAGCTTTTTAGGCAGTCAGCCACATTATTAAAAAATGCTGATTCTTTGTTGCCAGTTAAAGATATACAAAATATTAAAAATGCTTGTGTACTAATAGGTTTGGAGGATGTGAACAATGAAATTAAGAATTCATTTGAGCTGTATGCACGAACAGATTTCTTTAAACTTTCTTCAAAAGCATCTATTTCTGAAATAGTTGTATTACAAAAGAAACTGGAAAGTTATGATTTGGTGACGGTGTATTTAGGTAAATTAAACAATCAAATTTCAGCCAACTACGGGGTAAGTACAGAAACAGGCATGTTTGTGAGACAACTCAACGAACGAAAAAAAATGATACTTGCTGTGTTGGGCAATGTGTATGCTGCAAACAAATTTGAATATCTTAAAACCATAATATTGTCTTACGAAGACCAAGTAGTAACCAGAAAACTGGTACCACAAATGATTTTTGGTGGATTTTGTCCGCAGGGTAAATTACCAGTAGACTTGCATGCTAATTTAAAACGAGGAACGTCTGCACCTAGCTTTCAAATTTCAAGACTATCGTATGTGCAACAGCCAGAAGTTAAAAACATGAACTCTGTCAGATTGGCCTACATTGATAGTTTGGTTTATAAATCAATTTCTAATAAATACATGCCTGGTTGTCAGGTCTTGGTAATTAAAGATAGTGCAGTGGTCTATAATAAGAGTTTTGGCTTTCACAGATATTCTACTTACACACCCGTTACGGACACGTCCATTTACGATATTGCCTCACTCACCAAAGTTAGTGCTACTTTACAAGCCACCATGCAGCTGTATGATCAACACAAAATAGATCTTACAAGGCCCTTGGTTTCGTATCTAAACGAAACTTCTTGTACCAACAAATCCAACTTATATCTTACAGACATTCTGGCTCACCAAGCTGGTTTGCAAGCATTTTTGATGCATTGGTCTAAAACAAAAACTAATGAGGAAACTAGTAAATATTATTATTCCAAAACTAAAGATTCTGTTCATACCATAGCCGTGGCAGACAGTATGTTTGCTAGATTTGATTTGCCTGACAGTATGTGGACTTGGACTTTAAAAAGTAACTTATTGCACAAAACTGATTCTTGTTATCACTACAAGTATAGCGATATTGGTTTTTATATTTTTCAGAAGATCAATGAACGTATGATGCAAAAATCTATGTTACAGTTTACTGACACTTTTTACAATAGTTTAGGTATGAACAGAACTGGGTATTTGCCTTTGCGTAAATTTGGTAAAAATGCCATAGTGCCTAGTGCCGTGGACAGAGTGTTTAGAAATAGGGAGTTGTGGGGCTACGTAAACGACGAAGGGGCGGCCATGTATGGTGGTGTGGCAGGTCATGCAGGAATTTTTAGCACCGCCAATGATTTAGCAAAATTGTTCCAAATGAACTTACAAGGAGGGTATTATGGGTATAAAAAATATTTCAATTCTGATGTAATTGAATATTTTAGACAAAGACATTTTACACATAATAGGAGAGGATTGGGTTGGGACAAGCCTGAATGGAATTCTGGTGGGCCAACTTCTAATTTGGCATCTCAAAAAACTTTTGGACACACCGGCTTTACTGGTACTTGTGCTTGGGTAGACCCAAAATATAATTTAATCTATATTTTCCTTTCTAATAGAACCTATCCAGACCCTGAAAATAAAGGTCTTATAGTGCATAATATCCGAACAAGGATTCATGATGTTATTTATGAATCTATAGAAAAATAGAAAAAAAGTATGAAAATTAAATTTGTCGGTTTAGTATTAGTTTTACTTCAATCGTTTGTCATAAAAGCTCAATATGAGACCTATGGTACTGAAATACACTATTATTCGAGTGTAAATTCTGGTAAATTTTTGTTTGAATTTGAAAGAAATCAAAGCAAAACACTGAGTTCATTTTGGCTTAAAGATGCTCACGATTCATGGCAAGGGTTTGACTTTAGAGATGCTGCTTGTAGAGTTTTTTATTACGATGCTAACAGAATTATAGATACTACTTTTACGAATATTTCTTCTAATAATAATCTTGAAATAGTACTGGATTCTTCACAAATTACATATCATCTCAATCATCAAATCGCACTTTCATTTCCTAAAAATAAAATGGTTTCTTACAAGCCAATCTTGTCGATATGGACTAATAAAGAAATTTTAGAAACAGATACAAGTCTGATTCAGTTTACCAAAATGAGGTTTGATTCTTTAAATATTCTACAGCCTAAATATTGGTTAAAAACTAATAAGAATTTTGAAGAATCAAGAGCTATAAATGATTCCACTCTTGTAAATTTCACAGATTCTACCTTGCAATTAATTTCTATTTCCATCAAAAGAAAAGCAATTAAAAATCTCTTTAGAAAAGATAATTCCAAGAGGAATTTACCTGAAGTTATAAGTCAGAACTTGAATAATGAGTTTTTGGAAATTACCTTCAAAGATACTTTGTATGCTAATGAAATAAGGAAAAAGAATTTTGTTGGACTAAATTTGAACCTAGAAAAAGTTAAATTATTGTCTAATTATAAAACTATAAGAGTGTATGCACAAGGTTTGGAGAATATGGGTTCTAAACTATATTACAAACCTGTTTGGGGGCGTTTTAGATTTCCAATATTAATTTACAAAAAATTCTAAAATAGGATACTTTGGCACGTGATTGGTATATAATAAGTTAGTTATAAGACTATGTTTTTAAGTTGATTTAGGTTACTAATATTCTTAACAAACTATCTTGTTTTATGATTTAGACTTGTTTTCAAAGCACGACCTAATCTATGTGTCCTTTAGCAAAAATGCTAAAGGACATTTTTTTTTGTTAGCTCTATATTTACATTTGGGAAAATTTTTAAGTAATGGAAGATACTATTTACGATAGATTAGGCAGTGCAAATTTGAAACTTTTGATAGATAATTTCTACGATTTTGTTTTTGAAGATGAAAGAATCAATCATTTGTTTGTCAATACACCCAAAGAGGTAATTAAACAAAAACAATTTATGTTTTTGACACAATTTTTAGGTGGACCGGATATTTACAGTCAATCGTACGGGCATCCTAAAATGAGAGCGAGACACTTGCCTCATAAAATTACTGAAAATTCTGCATTGTCGTGGTTGCAATGTATGAAAAAAGCGGTAGACACCTTACCCATATCTACCGAATTAAAAACAGAGTTATTTAATTGTTTTCCTCAAGTAGCAATACACATGATTAATACACCAGAAAGTTAAATCCAAATGATACAATAAGAAAAATCTTTGATTTTTCTCCTATCATTACCCTTTACTTTTGGAGAGGGGCAAGGGAGAGGTATTGAAAGAAATCTATTGCATAATTTGGGTTAAACGGTAGAAACAAGTGCGTATTTTTCTTTGATTTGATGCACCAATTGTAAAGAGGCTTCAATCTCTTCTTTTTTTAGGGCAACGCTTTCAATATTGAAGCCAAAAGGTATTTTGTTGTTTTGGCAAAATACGATGAGTTCACTTGCTATTTCATTGCAAATGGAAACAGATTCGTCAAGAATATTTGTAGCATTTTGCAATCTTTCATAAAAACTAGCATTTATATTGATTCCCAACCAGTTTAAGAAATCTAATGTTTTAAGATTTCCGCAAGTACTTAACGTGAATATGATGGTGGGGCATTCGGTATTTTCAAGGGTAGCTTTTTTCAATATTGCCAATAACATATTTTTACAAATCTCTACATTATAAATACATTGAGTTATAAAATAATCTACTCCATTTTGATGTTTGTCCCATACCCTTTGGTCTTCGTCTTTTAATATTTCATGACGCTCCGGAATAGCTATAGCTCCAATCACAGAACTTGATTTTGAAGTAGCATGCCATAAAGTATAGGCTTCATTTAAACTTATTTTAGGGACATAATCTGGTGACGGTACTCCCACAAAAACAGGATAAAATCCGTTTGAGTGCATTGTTTCGTTCCATAATGTGAGTTCTTCTGAAGTGTATTTTCCTGCAGGTCTGTATATTATTTTATCAGTTTTTAGTTCGTTTAAATACTGTACTGTAAAATTTATTGGATCAAGTGCCGCCAGAAAAGGAAAAGGTCTTGCTTCTTTTGTTCGATGAGACTCATCTTGCACGTCATACACAATTAAAGCGTCAATAGGTAAATCCGTGATGCGTTCCGTATGTTTTTGAGCAATTTCTTTAATCTTTAATTCATCAGAATTTATTTTAGGAGGCGTAATACTGTATATTAAAATCCCTGTTTCTTTGTTTTTTATCTTTTCTAAAAACATTAATCTAAGTCTTCGGTTAAACTATCTTCATCTATTTCTTCAAACACTTCTTCAATGGCCAAACTGTCGCCGTCATAAAAGATGACAAGTTCTTTACTTTCAAAGCATAAAAGTAGTGCGTCGTTAAGGTACTGGCCGTTTGAATCTTTTCTGAGCGAAATGTAAGCTAGGTTTTGAGCATTTTTCCAGTCATCTGTCTGTGTTAAATCGGCAGTTTGAATCACTATTTTCCCATGAAATTGATTAATAATTTCTTCTCTGTCTTTGTCAATATCGGTTTTACACAGTTTGATGCATTCGTCTGTTCTTCCTGTAAGTCCAAGTTTTTCACCGTCATTAAAATTGATTTCTAGGGTGTCTAAAACTTTAATAGGATTGTTTTCATCAGTAATATTTACCCAATAATGAGCAATAACTTGAGAAATGTTTTTATTTTGAATTTTATCTAATTCTATTACTTCTTCAGCAGAAAAATACATACTCTATATTTAAACCACAAATGTAGTCATTGTGGAATTATATCTGAAATTATATTAATCCGAATTAGAAATAAGACAAAACTGTTTTGAAATACCTTTATTGTATCAAATTTGGTCTTGAATCTCGAGTCTTATATCTTCAAGACTATATAATAATTCTCTAAGTTTATATGTGTTTAAACTTTTAATTGTGTATTATTGTTATAGATTTAAATTATATTCTTATGTCAAACACAGTCTTACATAAATCAGAAACTAGAGGATTAGCAAACCATGGTTGGTTACACAGTTATCATACTTTTAGCTTTAGTCAGTATTACAATCCTGAAAGAATACATTTTGGGGCACTGCGAGTACTGAATGATGATACAGTCTCTGGTGGAATGGGTTTTGGCACTCACCCTCACAACAATATGGAAATTATAAGTATTCCACTTGAAGGAGACTTAGAGCACAAAGATAGTATGGGGAACACCACCGTAATTCGTAAAGGTGATGTGCAAGTAATGAGTGCGGGAACGGGCATTTATCATAGTGAATATAACAAAAACTCAAGATTGCCCGTGAAGTTTTTGCAGATATGGATTGTACCTAACAAACAAAATGTAACTCCAAGGTATGATCAGATTACGTTGCCTTCTGAGTTGGAGAAAAATAAATTAATTCAAATTTTGTCACCAAATAGCAACGATGAAGGCGTTTGGATTCATCAAAATGCTTGGTTTAATTTATTGGAGAGCGACAATGTGCATACACATAATTATCAGATTCATGACAAAGCCAATGGGGTGTATTTTTTTGTAATTTCTGGGAAATTTGAAATTGAAGGTCAGCTTTTAAATGAAAGAGACGGTTTAGGAATTTGGGATGTTGAAGATATAAATATCAAAAGTCTGGATAATGGGCTGTTGTTGATGATGGAAGTACCTATGATAACTCTTTAAGAGAGTTATCATAGGTTTTTATTTTATTTGATAAGCTCAGAAGCTATTCTTTTGTTTTTGTAGATATATTTTACGGCATTGTATATGCCTGCAATGTGTACAGAAACAGATCTGTTGTATTGGTCGTCATAGATATATCTGCCGGGTAAACTTTCCATGTTGCCGTCAAAAATTAAACCTACCACTTCTCCTTTTTTGTTTAAAATAGGACTACCAGAATTACCCCCAATTATATCGTTTGTGGATACAAAATTTAGAGGAGATTGGAGTATTTTTTCATTTGGTTTTTTCCAACGTTCTGGTAACTGCCATGCAGATTCGGTTGCAAAAGAATAAAATCTGTCATACAATCCATAATAGGTAGTCATGAAGGGTGCTTTAGTGCCATTGTATTCATAAGTTTTAACTACTCCATCGGCTATTCTCAAGTTAAAATTGGCATCTGGAGGAATCATATTGCCAAATGCTTCAAATTGTAATTGGGCTAAAAGAGCATTTTGAGAATTTTCTTGTACTAGTAATTTGTCAAACTTAGTTTTTGTTTTGTTGAATAGTACCACTTTAGAATACCAAAATTTCATCAATTCATCTGTAGATATGAGCTTGTTAAGATAGCTTGTATCCTGTAAATGTTTCTTTAGATTATCAATTTCTTTAGAATCACGTAAAGCAGAGTTGGTTAAAATAGAGGTATTTACACTTGTTTTGTTAATAAGACCTGCCATTTCCATATCTTGAATTTGATTTTCAAATAACGATTTTTCAAGATCTATAGAATTAGTTATATTAAATTTTACAATCGTATTTCTTAAGTTTTTAGCGGCTACAGAGTCTGTAACTACCAATGACTTTGCATATAAATCACATATCAATTTTGCTAATTCAGCTGTTTGAGCATTTTTATCACTTGGTTGATATCCAAAAATTATAGGATAAATTGTTTTAATTTCAGCTTTAAGAGAGTCAACTTTCGTCCATATATTCTTATATTTTGCAAGATTTTGGTCTGTGCTATATTTTTTAAGATATGTTTCAAAAGAAGCTTTTCTGCCCATTAGATTTGGGTTTTTGAGTGCATCCAGCATGCCTGTCAAAGCTTTGTTGGCGTTAGATAATGAAAAAATTACATTAGAAATACTGTCGTTATGAGCAGTTTCATTGTACACATTATAGCTTTTAATTCTATTTCTGATGAAAAATAATCTATAGGGCATAGCAATCTCTTCTGCAAATTTTAACTGAGTTCCAGTACTTAATCTCTCTGTAGTTCCAGGGTTTCCTACCACAAAAACTGGATCGTTTTCTTTTAAATTTTCTAGATTAATTTTGTAGTAGTTCGTAGGTTTAAATGGTTTACCATTTTTATCATATACTCTGAAAAAAGTAAAATCTAAGGCATATCTTGGATAAGTAAAATTATCGTAATCTCCTCCAAAAAAGCCTAATTTCTCTTCAGGAAGCAAAACCAATCTTACATCCGTAAATCTTTTGAAACCATAAACAGAATATTTGGCACCTTTGTAAAACGTAATCACACTAGGAGTGAGGGAGTCTGAGATCCATTTGTTTTTGTATTCGGACGTTATAGATTTAAACAGTGAGTCTTTTACTTTATTTAACTTATTTTCAGGAGTTTGGTCTAGAACAGTTTTTATTCTTGTGGTTACATCCTCTAACTTTACAAGTTGATCTACAAATAAACCGGGTACTTTTCTTTCTTCGTTTAGTTTTAGTGCCACAAAACCGTTGTCGTTGAAATTTTCACCTTTTTTTTGAACTTGAGTACCGTATGCTCTTGCACAATGATGATTGGTCATTACAAGTCCGTCTTCCGATACAAATGAGGCAGAACATCCATTTCCAAATCTTAAAGCCGAAAGTCTAATTTTTTCTAACCAATCAGAACTTGGCTTAAAACCATAAGTTTTTTCAAAATATTCTAATGGAGGTGAGTCAAAAGTCCACATTTTACCATTATCAAATGTGTTATAAGAATCTTGAGCAGTCATCAAATTGATACCGCAAGACATAAAAATTAAAAATGCGAATATTTTTTTCATACTGCAACTTAACACTTTAGCTTTATTTTTTAAATAGATTTAAATTTTTTTAAAAATTTTTACATGTAAAGTTTGCAGTTGAAAAAATAATTTCTACCTTTGCAATCCCAAACGGGTAAAAGGTTCCGTAGCTCAGCTGGATAGAGCAACTGCCTTCTAAGCAGTAGGTCTCTGGTTCGAATCCAGACGGAATCACTTTAAAATCAAACGGTTATAGCTTTTATTAGTTGTAACCGTTTTTTATTTGCATACAATTTGCATATAAACTAATGTGTTTTCAAATTATTATGCGAACATTACTAACAAACTAATTAAAACTAACATTGATTCTATTTATGCAGGTGGCATTACCCTAGCGAAAAATATTTTATCAATAGGAGTACCTTGGGTTATTTAGTTCTCTATAAAAATTATTGGTTGTTAAAATGTTTGTGTAGTAGTAGTTGTGTGTTAAAAATACTTTGTTTGGTTTGTGGATAAATAGTTTAAGTTTACATTGTTCACACTAAAGATTACTTGGTTAGTTTTGTGCTTTTAAAAATTCTAATTACTAATTGTACCAAAGTGAGTATTTATCCTAATGCTCATTTTGGTACAAGTTTATTTTAATGTAACTAGCTCTCATTTTGGTACATAATTTTTGAGGGCATCGGCATTAAATTCAATCAATTTATCAAACATTAATTCACTTATTTGTAGGTGTATTGAATTGCTACAATGTTGCTTTATTAATTCCTTATACTTTCTACGTTCGTGTTTCAATTTTCGGTAATTATTCTTTGACAAATCGCATAAATAATTATTTGTGTTAAATCGTTTATAAATCTCTTTTAAAGGCTTAGAAACGTACTTTAAATCGTTTATTTCTTCGTAATACAAGACATTATCCCAAAGTGTTAAAAGTTGCTCAGAAGCAATATTTACAAACGTAGGATTCAATAAATCACTTAATGAAATATGTCCTAATTTTTCCATACACACTACTTTTTTTTCTATCCGTAGTAAATGGTCGCCAATGCGGTTTTGAGTGCCTTTGTCGTAAATCTTTACTTCATATTGGCTTAGTTTTGCTCGTTTGAGTAATCCGTTGTTTTCGTAATATTCCGTACTTAGTTGCTTTGTGCCATACATCATACAACTATTTAGTACATTTTTTGCAGTAATGCCCTCTAAGCTTATATTTAATCCAAATTCAAGGTTATGTATTGTGGCTTCATTTAAATTGATTTGAAACAATGTATGGAGCTTTTTAAGGGTTTGTACTACATCCATGTACTGATACGTTTTGTAATTTGTACCATTTTGCCAAAACTTATGTAGAGAACCTGTAAGCTCAACGTATGTACCTTTTATTTTGAAACACAATTTTGAATTTTTTCCGCTTGTATTTATTTCGTTGGGATAATGAGCAAATTTATATCCCTCAACTTCTCCCGTACTGTTATCAAAAAATGATTTAAACGCTAGTAATTCATTTTTTAAAAGCACATCTATCATAGTTGGTGGTAGTCTAACTTTAAAACCGTCATACATACAATAGCTTTAATTTTGATTACACAAACCACCATTAGTTTGCAAACTCAATTGAATCAACAAAGCCAATGTTTCTGCCGACACTCCAAAACGTTCAGATAAACGAACTATCAAACTGTAATTGATAGTTTTTAGCCCTTTTACGCTACGTAAAAAGGCTAAAATATTAGTTTGGTTATGTTGCACTCTGAAATATGTTTAGCTGTTTTGGTGTGTTGTTTTCGTTTGCAATCCATGTAGATGGGTTAGTACTCAGGTACTGTACTTCATTACTACCCGTAGTAGGGCATTTGCCTAAATACAATACTTTCAATAATCCCTTATTTTCAAAATAGGCTTTACATTCGGTAAGGTATTTTTGAGGGATTCCCGTTTCTTTTGTTACCGTAGCACAAGTTGTGGTGTGTTCTGATAAATAATTGAAGAAACGTGTACGGTACTCATTACGGAACAATTCTGGCATATAATGCAACCCAAATTGTTTACAAATTTGTGGCTGTTCTTTGCAGTCTATGTACTTAGATTGTGCAATGTATGCTTTTAATTTATCGGTTTTATCCTTAACTTTACTCTGCTTAGAAGTTTTAGAAATAAGGATTTGGGATTTTTGTTTTCTCATTTCCTTATTTTTTAGTTTTAGACAAATACGTGTGTGCTTCGGCTTCTATTTCCGCAACGGTCTTTTTGCGACCACCTTTAAGATAGTTTTGCAAATCTATCTTTGAAAAATAGCAACGCTTGGTACGTTTGATTACGGGTAGCTCTCCTTTTGAAATGAGTGCGTACACCGTAGCTACTGAAAGTGAAAGATACTTGGCACATTGCTGAACAGTTAAAAGTTCGTCTGTATCTTGATTGCCTTGCTCTGCTGGTTTGTATTTGAGGTCGAGCAATAAGGTTTCTATGTTATTTAACCTTGCCTCAATGGTTTCAAATGGATTAAACATATTCGCTTTTTTTTAATCTTTAAGCGAATTTATTTGATTGTATAGGCTTGTTTTGATTAACGGTAAATTCTGTATAATCAAAAGTAAGTTCAGTATGATTTTTTGTTAGATAGTATGTATAGGCTTTTTACTAAAGTTGTCTTTTACTTTTTTATAATCAAATCCATTGAAGTTTTCAGTAAGTAATTTTATGAAAAATTCGGTACATTGTGTTGTATTAAAATAATCGGAACTGTAATTATTATAGAACTCGTAAAACAAATATCGAATTTTACCTTGTTCCTTAGTGCTTTTGTTAAACGTTATTTTATCTATTTTGGTATCTCCACAAAATGCCCTTTGAATAAATTGTTCATTAGTTAAAAATGGCTCACCTTTATCATTTCTGGTTTTTAATTTAGAAAAATGATTTCTCGGTATTTCCAGTTCCATTGATTTACAAAAAATATTAATACTTTTTTCTGATTCACCATTTGGGTTAGTGCTTGGTTGGTTGGTGGTTAATGAATTGTATTTATTAATTAGAAACTCGTAAAAGTCTCTGTTTTTTGGGTGTTTCACCTTTTCATATTTATCTATCAAATACTCTAAGCATCCTATTTCCGTATATTCATCTTCGATGTGTAAATAAAATTCAACTTTGAAACTAGTTATTTCATTATCATACCTAGTTTCAAAATCATCAAGTTCATTACCTTCAATATCAAACTTTTTACAATCTTCGTTCCAAAGTTTGGTAGATTCACGCCTAGCATTATCTAAGTATTTTTGAGATAACTTTAACCATCTATAAGAACTATTTTTCATTAATATTTTTGTAGAATCTTTGTTAAATGCATAAAAAGTATTTTCCCAATGTTTATCATTTGATAAAAAATTATAATGTAATTTTGAAAATTTAATCTTATTGTCATTATAAGTTTGTGAATTCAAGTTCGCATACTTATAAAGTAAAATCATTTGAATACAATAATCAGCTTTTGCAGAATTATCATGTATTGATAAATAATGTTTTTTGAAGTTTTCATCTTTATTGTAAATTAAAAGCAGATGTCTAGCTAATTCATATTTTAATTTGTCGCTTTTTTCTTCACTTAAATCAACAATTCCTTTCTCTTCAAATTCTGTTAATTCCAGATTTTTGAAAAATTCCAAATAATCAGTACAACAGATTAATACTTCTTCAAATAGGTAACTACTTGTTCTTTTAATTTTTGGTACAAGATGAAAATAAAAATAGCTAAATAAATCGTCTTTTATTTTATTAAAAAGTTCTATTTTTTGCTGTTCAAAATTGATATTATCCGTTGCTTTCATATTTTTTGGGTTTGTTAGTATAAGTGTACTTTGCAAATGCTGTAATCTGTACTATTAACTTTCAAATTCAAGGTTTGTTAATACTTAATAAAACATAGTTGTTTTTTATTTACATTACCTCCAGCAACACAACGCCATCTATACCCATGGTTTGGTGTATGGCTTTGTAAAGCTGTTTAGGTGGTGGGTAAAAATACTTCTGAGGGTAATTTTAAAAAGTCCTTTAGTTTTTGGGCAATTTTAAGGGTTATTTCTCTACGTCCTGAGAGTACCGAAGAAACGTGTCCTTTGCTTCCTATAATACCCTCTAGGTCTTTTGCTCGTATGCCCTGTTCTGCCATTTTTTGTTTTATAATTTCTATGGGAGCTACTTGAGGTATGTGTATGTTTTTTTCTTCGTAATCTTTTACCAATAGCAACAATACCGCCAATTCGTCTGCTTCTGGCGTGCCTTCTTCTGAATTAAATATCTCAATTGTTCGTTTTACGGCTTTTTGATATTCGTTTTCGGTTTTTAATATTTTTAATTCCATTGTCTTTATGCTTTGTAATTGAGTATTTTTTCGTCAAATGCAACGGTTTCAACATTTATTTTGTCGTATTCTTTATGAGTTCCAAACCAAATAATATATGAAGCCATTTGTTTGAAATTTATTTGAATTACCAATCGGTAGTCATTTCCTTTAATATTAAATATCACTCTGTTATTGCTTACAATACTAGCATTGGCATAGGTGGCTTTTAACTCATTGAAATTGTTAAATTTTTGCTTTGAAAACTCATGATACCACGCCAATAAAGGTATTTTAGCTTGAGGGTATTGGTCTGTATAATACAATACGGCTCTTTTAACTATGATATTCATACGACAAATATAAGGATTATGTTTTCAAATTGAAAACTTGTTAGGTGTTTAATTTTGGGTTGCTTAAAAATCGGTTAGTAAATCCATCATACTCTTTTTGCTTTCATCGTCAAAGCCTTTAAAATATGCTTGGGTGGTGTTAAGGTTGTTATGGCTTAGGGCTTCGCTTACAAACTCCATACTTGCACCTTTACGTATGGCATTGGTAGCAAAACTGTGCCTTGCAACATAAGTACTAAGGTTTAGATTCATATTGTTTGCCAATGCAATTTTTTTCATGTTTTTGTTAGTTGTAACTATAAAGGCTTTTATTCTTTTGTGGTTATCTTCTGCGGTGGCATTTTTAGAGATAATGTCAAAAATATAGTTTTCGGTTCGTTTATCTTTATTGCCGTATTTATCTATGTATTGCTGAATCATATCAGTAATAGGTATACGAACGGGTTTAATATCTTTCTTTTTGGTTTTGGCTGTTTTAGCTCTTACAAATTCAATTACGTTATCCTTTATGTCGGCATATTTCAAATGTTCAATGTCAGTAAAATTCATTCCAAAACAAGCATAACTAATAAACCAAAAGTCTTTTGATTTTTGTTGTTCGTCTGTTTTGGTTTCAGCATTGTAAAGTAGTTTTAGTTGGTCGGCTGTTAGTGCTTTTTTTATATTTCTTGCTGAGGGTATTTCATATTTGTTTTTACCAAACGGATAATATTCTTTATCAAATTCGTTTTCTCTTAAGGCTTCGTTAAATATAGCTCTTAGGCATCGTACATACATAGATATTGTGGTAGTTCTTCTGCCTTGTAGTGTCATGTATGTTTCATATTTTTCAAGCCATTTGGGAGTAATGTCAGTAAATTTTATGGATTCACTTTTGTTTTGACTTTTACTAAAATTTATGAAAGATTTCAAACTCAATTCATAAAACTGTAAATTTCCGAATCGTTGCTCTTTTCTGAGGGTATCAGTCATTTGTTTAAAATAAAAGTTAATAGTACCCATACCACCTTTTTGTATAAACAATCTTTTTTCAAACTTTTCAAAAGTAAAAACCTCTAATTTTTGAGCTTCTTCATTGGCTTTGTTTTCAATGGCACTTAATTTTAAACGTAAAGCCTTATGTTCATTTCTTGGCTTAGTAGTGAGCCATGTACTTTCAAAATCTTTTTCGGACAAATCAAACTCAGTAGGGTATAGTTTCTGTTTTCGAGGATTGTTAGTAAATACTCTTAGCTTAACGGGGTATGTGCCGTTAGTTTTTTTTCTGCGAGTGTCAAGTATGATTGATATAAATACTTTGTTGTTCATAGTTTTAATTTCTTGTATGCAAATATAAATCATTTGCATACGATTTGCATACAGACTATGTAAATAACAATAAATATTAATAAGTATCTATTAGATTAAATTAGTTAAAGTGTTATATTTGAGGGTAATACAGAATAAACAATTAACAAATAAAATATTTAAATACTGCCTTCTAAGCAGTAGGTCTCTGGTTCGAATCCAGACGGAATCACAAAAAGGTTAGTAATGTTTGTTACTAACCTTTTTTTATTTATATTTACTCATATTCATTTTTGGTAAGACTTTTGTATTATTTTTTTTGAATGATTTAGAGTTTGAGATTTTTAGGAACTAATTTTTTAAAATATTCATTTCTAATAAATTAGTTTGCTAGTTTTTTGAAACAATAAATTATTTATTTCGTTGTAACACTCAACCGAATTTTTTAAATCCAATACTTCAGTGAGAGCAAGAGTTATTTTTTCAGTAGAGAATGTGGGAGCATCTATTCCGTTTCATCATCAGTTTTTGTTATCAAGAATTGTGAAAGAAATGATTGTTTTAGATCCTGTTTATCAAGGTTTTAAATCATATAGTTTTTCAGGTGTTAAAGGGCAAACAAAAGTAGGACGTGATGGCTTACAGGTTTTGTCAAATAAAATTACAATAGTATTTTCTTCTCATAGTAAAGAATTTTTACATTTTTTAATTCATAAAATATTTACATACAAGAAAATAGAAATTGCTACTTTACGCGTCAGGCCTGACAGTGTAGAAATAGAGGAGATTCCGACGTTTACAGAAAACAAATACAAATATTTATGTTTGTCTCCGGTGGTTTTTTCAAATCCTAAAGTAAATATGTTGGATATGAAAAAGTTTATTCTACCCACTAGCGATGAATTTTCAGATTTAGTATTTGAAAGTACAATGACTGCTATGGAAAGAAGTGGAATGTATGATACTCAACAACTATCGTCTTTTTATAAGTTTCAAATATTGCCAGACATGGATTATTTGGACAAAATAAAACAAGAAGAGAAAAAAATTGCAAGAATTTATAATGTATATATGAGTGATGTGAAATATGAAGTGCGAGGTTACACAATACCTTTTACTTTGTTTGCAGAACCACAAGTACATCAATTTATTTTTAACGAAGGTTTAGGGGCTTTAACTAATGAAGGCTTTGGTATGTTAGACATGCCAGTAAGCGAATTTAAACGGGGGTCTAAGCCATTTTTATTTAGATAAGTTTTGAAAAAATTTTTTAAAAATACCAACCTTAAAACTAATAAAGAATATTTTCAGTATCTGGTAAACCTAGCGTATCAGGATGGGCATCTGGATAAGTCAGAAATAGTTTTTTTATGTACAATTGGGGAGAAGTTAGGTTTAGGAACTAGTGAAATTGGAGAATATTTACAAAACAGAATTCCGTTTTTGATAACTCAAGTGCCTCTAACTGATACCGCAAAATTTGAACAATTGTTTGATATTGTAAACTTGGCCATGGTAGATGACCATTTGGAAGAAAATGAAATCGAATTTTGTACTAGATTTGCTAAAAGATTAGGCTATAAAGAAGATATAGTTGGAGAGCTGGTTCGGCTTATGTATGATGATATTGAAAATGGTATAGCTAAACAACTCATTCAAGAAGATATAAATAGATTATTAAAAAAATATAAATGCTAATAGGTGCACCTTTTAATTTAAATAACTGGATTGAAGAACACAAACATCTTTTGAAACCTCCAGTGGGTAATTTTCAAATATATAAAGCTAATGACGATTTCATAGTAATGGTTGTTGGTGGGCCAAATTCTAGAAAAGATTTTCATTTTAATAAAGGAGAAGAGTTGTTTTATCAACTTAAAGGTGAGATATCAGTTAAGATTTTCAATGAGGGTAAAATTCAAGATATTACTATAAAAGAAGGTGAAATGTTTTTGTTACCAGCAGGGGTACCGCACAGCCCAAGACGAGGGCCAGATACGGTTGGATTGGTAATTGAACGATATAGAAAACCCGAAGAATTGGATGGATTTATTTGGTATTGTGAAAATTGCGAACATAAACTATATGAAGAATATTTCGCCCTGGATGATATTGTAACCCAATTGCCCATAGTGATGCAAAGTTTTTATGATTCTATAGAATTAAGAACATGTAAATGTTGTGGTACAGTAATGCAGCCACCTCCTAAATTGTAGTTTTTTTATGTTTTTGTAAAAGAATATTCATAAATTTGCAAAACCCTTCTGTTCAGGAGGGTTTTGTTGTTTTAGAGTATACACAAGTTTATAAAATTCGAAAAATATTTTAAGTAATGGATTTAAATGCATTAACGGCTATTTCGCCAGTAGATGGTAGATATAGAAAAGCAGTATCAGAATTAGCACCATTTTATTCAGAGTTTGGTTTAATCAAGTACAGACTTATTATTGAAATCGAATATTTTATTGCTTTATGTGAGTTGCCTTTACCACAACTTAAAGGTGTAGATAAAAATGTTTATGCTGAATTAAGAAAACTATATACTGAATTTTCTTTACAAGATGCGGAGTGGATTAAAATAAAAGAAAGTGAAACTAACCATGATGTTAAAGCACTTGAGTATTTTATTAAAGATAGACTAGAAGGGTTAAATCTTGGCGAATATTTAGAGTTTATACATTTCGGATTAACATCTCAAGATGTGAACAATACCTCTATTCCGTTGTTGTTAAAAGACTCAATTACTAATTTATACATTCCTAAAGTTAAAAGTGTAATAGCCAAAATTGATGCACTAGCTCAAGAATGGGCTAAAGTACCTATGTTGTCTCGTACACATGGTCAACCAGCTTCACCAACTAATTTGGGAAAAGAATTTAAGGTTTTTGTGGAGAGATTAGAGAAACAATTAGCTTATTTTGAACAAATACCTTTTGCGGCGAAGTTTGGAGGTGCTACTGGAGGCTTTAATGCACACAATGTAGCTTATCCAGAGTTTGATTGGGTGGCATTTGGAAATAATTTCGTAAACAATATTTTAGGATTGTCAAGAAGTCAATATACTACTCAAATAGAACATTACGATCAATTGGGTGCTTTGTTTGATGCAATCAAACGTGTAAACACAATTTTGATAGATTTTGATAGAGATGTATGGCAATACGTTTCTATGGATTATTTCAAACAAGCCGTTGTGAAAGGAGAGGTAGGGTCTTCTGCTATGCCACATAAAGTAAATCCTATAGATTTTGAAAATTCTGAAGGAAACTTAGGTATTGCTAACGCTATTTTAGAACATTTGTCTTCTAAATTACCAATTTCAAGATTACAAAGAGATTTGACAGATTCGACAGTATTGAGAAATGTGGGCGTGCCAATTGCACATAGTTATATTGCGTATAATGCTACACTTAAAGGTTTAGGTAAATTAAAACTTAATGCAGAAAAGTTAAATCAAGATCTTGAAGACAACTGGGCGGTGGTTGCAGAAGCTATTCAAACTATTTTAAGAAGAGAAAATTATCCAAAACCTTACGAAGCCTTGAAAGATTTGACTCGTACGGAAGGTAAAATTACTAAAGAGAAAATTCATACATTTATAAGTACTTCATTACAAGTTGATAACAAAGTAAAAGAAGAACTATTGAAAATTACTCCTCAGAATTATACAGGAATTTTGTAGTTTTTACAAAAAAAGGTTTGCAGGTAAGAAAAAAAATCTTACCTTTGCAATCCATTCAGAGAGATGGCAGAGTGGTCGAATGCGGCGGTCTTGAAAACCGTTGACTGTTACAGGTCCGGGGGTTCGAATCCCTCTCTCTCTACACAAAGCCTCAATTTTTTGAGGTTTTTTTTGTTTAAAACATTTGTTTTTCCTTCAAATCCAATTGTAAATTTTTACTACATTAAAGAAATATTCTTGTGTGAAACTTAGTATATAAAAAGTATTAATTAAGATAATATACTTTCTATTAAATGCTCAAGAACTCAAAGCAGCTAAAGAAGAATTAAGGCAAGCTATGGAAGAAATGGTAGCGACAAGAGAACATTAAGTAGGATAATATTGCCTCTAAAATACATTTTTAGTATTTTATTTAACCCATAAATATAAAAATTATCATGTTTTTTATGTTTATGGGTTACTTTTTTATACTTATTGTTGATTTATAAGATATAAATAATTTTGGTAAATTTAATCTACATTTTTAAATTTGCGTAAAATGAAAAAGTTAAATTAACTAAATATGAAAAAGTATTACATTGGTGTGTTATTTATTTTAACAATTTTGCAGCTACTAGTGGGGACTGCAAACTTGTATTCACAATGTCCCACTGCCCCAACTACATGTAAATACACAGTTTCTGCTTCATCTTCTGCTTCATTTAACGTTGCGGCAAATGAGACTCTCTGTATCAATAGTGGAACATACACTGGTTCTATTGGTTTGGTAGCTTCTACGGGTACAATTTATGTAGCCCCAGGTGCTGTTTTTAATCCTACTGTAATGAATAATTTTGGAGGTAGATTAATTATTTGTGGTACAGCAACTTTACCAGGATTTAATTTTGATAACTCTGCCGGATTAGCTAAAATTGAAAATTACAATTACACAGTATTAAATGGATCATATGGTTTTAATAATGCCAGTACTTGGTATAATGGTTTAAAATCTACTATGATTTTTAATAATAATATTACTATGAATAGTGTAACGTTCACAAACAATGGTAATATTTTAATGAAAGGTAGTTTTACTATGAATACAGGTGTTAACACCTTTATTAATCATGATAGTTTAACAGCACTTGGAAACATAAGTTTAAATGCTTCAATATATAACGATGGGTATTTGTTGGCAAAAGGGTCTGATCTTACTCTTAACGCAAGTGGTAATATTGTAAATGCTTGTTACTTTAAATCAGATGGTGCATTTACCTATAATGGACAAGATACTTTGTTTATTACAGGTTTAACAATGGTGACAGGCCTTAAATCTAATTCTTTTATTGTTCAAGGAAAGGCTGTAAATATGTCGTCGGGCTCTTTTGTTCAGGGTATAGATTTTAGTAATAATGGTACACCTATAATAGGTAAAGGAAATTTAATTTTTTCTGGCTATACAGTCAATCAAGGTCCTTTTGGAAATGATGGGCAAGGTTTAAATTTTTATGATTCTGGAATACCTAGTGGAGGAAAATATTTTGATTTACAAAATACAAATCCACATTCTTCTGTTACCAAAACTGCAATTGCACCCAAAGATTCCAATTATGTTCCTCCAACATGTTCAAATTTAATTAGATGTAACATTACATTCCCTGGTAACGATACCACCATTTGCGGATCTTCAATAAATTTGATTGATGCAAATCCTAATTCACCACTTTATGAAGCGTGGAGAACAGTAAGTGGCAATCCTGCATCTGCGACCATAAATTCTGTTACAGGTGAAGTAACAGGAATGACAGTATCAGGAACATATCAGTTTGAAATTTATAAAACCACTACTTCTACTTGTAAAAATACTATTAAAGTTACAGTAGTAACACCTCCTGTAAATTCTACTGTTGTTTCTGGGAATAAAGTTTGTAGAAATGGAAATACTAATGCAACTGTAACCGTAAAAAGCTCAGAACTTGGTGTAACATACAGAGCATATTTAGGAACAAATCTATTTGGAACAGGTACTGGTACTGGTTCTGATTTAAGTATTTCTGGTTTAGTGAGTTCACTTGCAGACGGGGAAAATATCTTAACTTTTAAAGCTAGTAAATCCACTTGTGCAACTGTTGATTTAACAGATACAGCAATGGTTTATATTTATCCTAACCAAAATCCCGCTGCTTCTGTATCTGTTACAAGTCCTATTTGTTCAGGGCAAACCACTAAAGTAACTATATCCGCAACAAAAGGTATCACTTATCAAGTCAAAAACGAGTCTGGAGTTGTTCTAGGTTCAGCAACTGCTTCTAGTACAGGTGCTTTAGAAATTACTACATCTGTTTTGTCAGCTTCTGTGCCTACTACTTTAACTTTAACAGTAATTGCAAAAATTGCAAATTGTACAGATGTAGAACTTACGACACATCCAACTGTTTTAGTGAATCCTAAACAAAATGCAAATGCTTTTGTTTCGGCTTCTTCACCAATTTGTTCTGGAAATAAAAGTACAGTTACAATTTTTGCAACAAAAGGTGTTACATACACCGTTTATAACTCAAAGGGTACACAATTAGCAAGCCAAACGGCCACAAGTTCAGATACTTTAAAATTAGTTACTTCTACCTTAACAGCGACTAATGCTCCATTAACAGATACTTTAAAAGTTATAGCAACTGTTGGAACTTGTGCAGATGTAGAATTAGTTACTCATCCTATAATTATTGTAAATCCTTTTCAGAGTGCAAGTGCTTCGGTTACTGCTATTAGCCCTATTTGTTCAGGTCAAACTACTAAAGTTACCATATCTGCTACAAAAGGAATCACTTATCAAGTGAAAAATGAGTCTGGAGTAGTAATAGGAAGTGCCACTGCCGCTAGCACTGGTGCTTTAGAAATTACAACTTCTGCTTTTACAGCTACTGAACCTAAAACATTCACATTAACAGTAATTGCTAAAATAACTAATTGTTCAGATGTAGAACTTACGACACATCCAACTGTTTTAGTGAATCCTAAACAAAATGCAAATGCTTTTGTGTCAGCATTTTCACCAATTTGTTCTGGAAATAAAAGTACAGTTACAATTTTTGCAACAAAAGGTGTTACTTACACCGTTTATAATACTAAGGGCACACAATTGGCTAGTCAAACGGCCACAAGTACTGATTCTTTAAAATTAGTTACTTCTACGTTAACAGCGACTAATGCACCTGTAACAGATACTTTAAAAGTAATTGCTAGCATAGGTAGTTGTTCAGATGTAGAATTAACGACACATCCTCAGATAGTTATCAATCCATCTCAAAATATAAATGCATCAGTGAGTGCATTGAGTCCTATTTGTTCAGGAACTAAAACAACAGTAAGTATTTCTGCCATAAAAGGTATAACTTATACTCTGAGAGATGCAAATACATTATTAATATTGGGTTCAAAGAAGGCAGATTCAACAGGTTTGTTAACAATACAAACTTCAACATTGTCTGCAACAACAGAACCTGTTACATATTCCATTAAAGTAACTGCAAGTGTTGGAGGATGTACAGATGTAGAATTAACTACAATACCTAAGGTTTTAGTGAATCCAGACCAAAGTGTATCATCATCTGTAACTGCTATTTCTCCGAAATGTTCTGGAGAAGCTACTGTAGTTTCAATTTCAGCAACTAATGGAATATTGTATACTATAAAAGATCAAACTGGAACTGTTGTTGGTTCTCAAACTGCTTCAAGTACTGGTACATTAGATGTAAGCACATCAATTTTAACAGCAACAGGTGCTCCTAAATCTTATACTTTATCAGTAATAGCCTCAATAGCGGGTTGTAAAACAGATACTCTTACACAAAAACCTGTTGTGGTAGTGAACCCCGTTCAAGATCCTAATGCTTCAGTTACTGCTATTTCTCCAATATGTTCAAATCAAACAACTACAGTTACAATAAATGGTACTAGTGGCATTACTTATGAAGTTTATAATTCCTCAACACTAATAGGTACTAAAACAGCTACTAGTTCTGGTAATTTAACTATAACAACTTCAGCATTAACTGCCGTTGCAGCACCAACTACTTACAGTTTGTCAGTAATAGCAAAAGTTGCTGGTTGTTCCAATGTAAATCTTACCACAAAACCTTCGGTTTTAGTAAATCCAATTCAAGATTCTACTGCTTCAGTTTCTGTAGTGTCCCCTGTTTGTTCGGGTTCATCTACAACCATTTCTATAAATGCAACACAAGGAATTACATATACGGTATATAATTCTTCAAATGCTGTAGTTGGGTCTGGTACTGCAGTAAGTTCTGGAATTTTAAATATTGTTACTTCAGTATTTACAGCTACGGAGCCTTCAACTCAAACTTTTAAAATTATAGCTTCAGTTGCAGGATGTAGTCCAATTACTTTAAAAACAAAACCATCGGTTTTGGTTAATCCAAATCAGAATTTAAATGCTGCTGTTACTGCAACAAGTCCAATTTGTTCTGGAAGTTCTTCTACTGTAACTATAGCTGCAACGAAAGGAATTAAATATGTTGTGAAAGATTCTGATGGAATCATATTAGGATCTGCTACTGCAAGTTCTACAGGTTCATTAGTAATAAATACAGCTGCTATTACTTCTACTATAATTGGTAAACAAATAACTTTAATTGTTGAAGCTTCTATTGATGGTTGTTCACCAGTGGAGTTGGCAACTAAACCAAAAGTTATAGTTAATAAATCTCCTAATTCAATCATTATTACAGGTGAAACTATTTGTAGCACTACAGATTCTGTACATATAAGTTTGTTAAATGTGGAATCTGGGGTTACTTATCAAGCATATTTAGGAACTACTGCAATTGGTAGTTCAGTAGTTGGTCCCAAGGCTATTATATCTATTGCGAATAAAGCTCCATTTGTTGCTGGGGTAAATACCGTTACTTTAAAAAATAGTATTGGAGGGTGTACAACAGTTACTAACTCTGACACTGCAACTGTAACCATAAATTCTGCACCTACAGAAAAAAGCTTTACGGTTACTTCTCCTGTTTGTGAAGGTACTTTTGCTACGGTTAGTTTAACTAGTCCTCAATCTGGTGTCACTTATACGGTTTATGATTTGTTTAATTCTACAAAATCTACTTTGTCGCCGGTATTGAATACTTCGGGTATTGGAAATTATTCTATGTCAGGAGTAGGTGTGCATACTATTTCTATTGATGCAAAAATTGCTGGTTGTTCTACGTTGAATTTTGTTGCTACCAAAACGGTACAAGTAAATACTGGTGTAAAACCCGTTATTTTAGCAGGTATTCCAAACAAACCAATTTGTAAATCTGCGGATAGTGTTAAATTGACAATAACTAATCCAGAAACTTCGGTTGATTATAACTTATATAAAGTGGTAGGTTCTACTGAAACAAAATTAAATTCAAATGCTTTAAATACAACCAACTCAAGCTTTACTATAAAGAATATTGGAGTAGGAGAGACTCAGTATGTTATCAAAGCTACAATTGGTGGTTGTGGAACTGCTATTGTTTCTTCTTTTAAAGTGAATGTAGATAGTATTATAAATATTTCAAGACCCGTCCTAAACGCCGGGAATTTGAATATATGTGAATTAAATTCGAAAAATATTTTAGTTTCATTATCAAAAACTCAAGCAAAAATAAAGTATGTTTTAAAAGATAACGGGGTGTCTCTGAAAGACACAATCATAACAACTGCAGCAAATCAAATAATAAATTTTGGCCCTTTTAATTTTAATGTAGGTACTCATATTTTTACAGTAGATGCATATAATGAGGGTTGTGGTTGGGCTACTTTGAATACTAAAGATACCATAATTGTAAGTGATTCACTTAATTCTACTACTCCAAAAATCAACGCAGGTACGTCTAATCTTTGTAAAGGAGTAAATAATACCATAAGTGTTAAAATCTCAAATACTCAGAAAGATGTTACTTATGACCTGTTTGATAATGGTGTTTCTTTAGGAATAAAGAAAAAAGCGGTTTCTACTAATGAAGTTCTAGATTTTTCACCATTGAATTTAAGTGTGGGTATACATGTGTTTAGTGCCAAAATTCTAAATGCGGGTTGTTCTGAAATTACTTTAACTTCAAAAGATACCGTATGGGTGAGTGATTCTGTTCAAACAAAAACTCCTAAATTAAATGCTGGTTTGGCTCAACTTTGCCAAGGTGCTAATGATTCAGTAACAGTTATTTTGTCGAATGCACAAGCTGGAGTTTCTTATGAATTACTAAACAATGGTGTTCAGTTAGGAATTACGAAAGCATCTACAGATGCCAGTAGAATAATATTATTCGGTCCTCATAAATTAAATGTAGGTACGCATATTTTTACAGTAAGAGCATTTAATGAAGGCTGTTCGGCTGTAATTTTAACGGCCTCTGACACAGTAACAGTTAATGATTCATTAAATAAAGTAAGGCCAATATTAAATGCTGGATTGCAAAATTTGTGTCAAGGTGTAAATGATGAAATACTGATAGAAATTAAAAATGTTCAGAAAAATGTAAACTATCAGTTATATAATAATAATGTTGCAATTTTAAGCCCAAAATCAAGTTTGGTTGAGAATGCTACTTTAACATTTGGTCCTGTAAAACTTACTTTGGGTGAACATATTTTTTCAGCCAAAATTACAAATAATGGATGTACTTCATTGTTTATTAATTCAAAAGATACAGTAATAGTTAGTGATTCTGTAAATACTAAATTGCCAAAATTAGATGTAGGGCAAGTAGATGTTTGTGAAGGAACTAATAATGTGGCATCCATTAAATTATTGAATTCACAGAAAAATGTTTATTATCAATTAATAGATAATTCTACAAGTGTATTAGCAGACACAATGGTTACAATTAATGGTCTGACGATAGATTTTGGTTCGTTTACTTTTGCTAAAGGTGCTCATAAATTGACAGTTAAAGCAGCCAATTTGGGTTGCGATACGGTACTGTTAGCTACATCTGACTCTGTAAATGTGAATACACTTATTGATTCTAATAATCCAAAGTTAAAAGCAGATACATCAGTGATTTGTTCTAACGGAGCGGTAATGTTGAAATTGGAAAATGCTCAAATTGGTGTTACTTATTCTTTATTTAATAATGGTAATCTTCAAAAAACAATTAAAGCAACAGGTAATTCTGTAGATTTTGGAAGTATAGCTGCAGGAAAAGACAGTATGATATTTACGTTAAATGCACATAATAATGCATGTGAAGATACCATTTTGACATCTGTGAAGATTATTGTAAATGATGAGCCAAACACTAATTTATTCAAAGTAGAATTGAGTGATAGTGTTTTATGTAATAATTCAGATCTGTATGTATATGTTATAAAAAGTAGAAATGCCACATATAATTATACAGTTTTAGATTATCGTCAAAATATAGCTAAAGTGCTTGATACTAAAATTGGGAATTCTGATACTTTAATTTTTGGACCTTTCACTTCATTAGGTACAGGAAATCATTTGATTAAAGTTGTTGAATCTGTGCAAAATTGCTTGTCAGACACTACCGCAGGAATTGATTTACTGATCAACAATACCTTAGATGTGTCTAAACCTAAAGTATTAGCTAGTGATAGTATAGTTTGTGAGAAAAATTCTATAAGTGTAAAAATTACTAATACAAGTTTAGGAAATGTTTACAAAATTAAAGATAATGGTAAATACATCCTTGACTCTTTAGTTTCTAAATTTGATGGTGAAGAATTGAATTTTGGCCCAATTGTAGATTTAGATACGGGTTTACACGTATTTACTGCCACTATTGAAAATGCAGGTTGTGGTTTGTTTACGTTAACCTCTTCTGATACGGTATTGGTAAATAAGTTACCTTCAAAAAATATATTAGCAACAAACAATTCACCAATTTGTGTGGGTAGCCAAGCAACAATTGTTGTGGATAAAACAAAGTCGGTAAAATATTATTTATACAATAAAATAGATACAACTTTGGTTTCTGGCCCTTCAGAATCTATTTTGAAAACGAACACATATACTAGCGCTGGTTCAGATTCATTGATAGTAATTGCTAGAATTGCAGGATGTAGTGATGTGGTTTTGGATACTGTGCAATATATTACAATTAATAAAATTCCTACGGACGTTTTGTCGGCAGATGTAGTCTCTATTTGTAACACAGAAAACGCAAAGGTATTTTTAAAAGGAACAACTTCTACATTTGTATATAAAGCAACTTTGTTATCTGGAGTGTCTGATACTTCAAAAGGAAGCGGTAATTTAGAATTTGTATTTAATCCATCAACTGTAAAATCACCCGTAGATACAGTTACCTATTCAGTTTCTGTTCCAGGATGTGGAGATGCAGATTTGTTCAAATCAGTAATCTATAAAATGAACGACACTATTATAAACAATTACGATGTTATATGCGAAGACAGCGTAGGGCATTATGTTTGTAAAGGTGTTCTTGGAGCTAGTGATTACAAATGGAATGTTCCATTAAAAGCATTTTTGTTGTCATCTAATATGACATCTGCAAGTGTTAAATGGGCTGATACTAGCAGTAGTGGAGATATAGTTGTAAATCCAATTTCTACATCGGGTACAGTTTGTTTAAATAATAAAACTATGATAAGTGTAAAAGTGTACAATACATTCAAAGGGGATGCAGATTTTGTGGAGAAAAAACTATTGTGTGTTGGCGATATAGATACCGTTGGAATTGTTTCAGTTATAGGAATTGCAAAAGATTCTTTAATTGTTGATGAATCTAACTTTACATTGATTTCTACTTACAAAGATCAATTTGGTAATAAAAAATATGTAATCAGATACGATAAACCTCAACAAATCGCACATAAATTTGTATTAGAGTCTTATTGTGGAAGTGATTCTGTGTATGTTTCAGACTCTGTAAAAGTGTTAGGATACCCAATGGTAAATGCAGGTGAGTATCCGGTTTATGAGATGTCTTATTTCCCAAGAGAAGTAGTGTTAGACGGTACACAAAGTAGCAAAGGAAATTTCTCTTATAAGTGGACTGATCTCACAAACGGTAGCAATATAAATAATAGTAATACTTTGATTGCAAGTATGATACCACAGCAAGCTGTAACTGTAGTAGAATTGACAATTACCAACGAACCTAGTGGAATGTGTAGTGCAAAAGACACTGCGACGATAAAAGTAGATTTAGGTATTTTTGTTCCAAATGTATTTACTCCAAATGGTGATGGCGACCATGATGTGTGGGTGCTTCAAAATGTGAATGCTTTTTATCCGAATGCTACAGTGGATATTTACAGTAAATGGGGTACACATTTATACAGTGCCGTAGGGTATTCTAATAATTGGGATGGAAAACGAAACGGTGAAGATTTGCCAGCTGCTACATATTATTATGTAATAGATCTTAAAAAGCCTGGTTTTAAACCACTTGCAGGGTCTGTAACCATCATTAGATAAATTTATTTTAAATGCGTAAGTTTGAGCTTACGCATTTTTTTTATGAAAAAAGTATTAGATTTTTTAACAGAACTCCAAAGTAATAATAATAAAGACTGGTTTAGTGCTCATAAAAAAGATTATGAACAAGCTAAAAAAGAATTTTCTACTTATTTAGAACAAGTTCTACAAGAAATGGAAGCCTTTGAAACAGGTACTTCAAACTTGACAGTTTCTAGTTGTATGTTCAGAATAAATAGAGACATAAGATTCTCAACTGATAAGTCTCCATATAAGATAAATTTTGGTGCAAGTATAAATGTATTTGGGAAAAAATCTCCCAAAGCAGGGTATTATATTCATGTGCAACCCAATGCAAGTTTTGTAGGTGGAGGTATGTACATGCCAGAGCCAGAAGTTCTTAAAAGTGTGCGTCAAGAAATTGATTACAATTTGGAAGATTTTGAAGCAATACTAACTAACGAAAAATTCAAACATATTTATCCAAATTTAATTTCTGACGATAAATTACAAAGACCACCCAAAGGGTATGAAGCGGATAACAAAGCTATAGAATATCTTAAAAACAAACATTTTGCTTGTCTTCATAACTTGTCTGATTCTGAACTATTGGGAAAAGAAATAGTTCCAAAAACTGTTGAGTCGTTTCAGGTATTACAACCTTTTATTAAGTTTTTGAATAAGTCTTTAGAGTAACAATATTGAAAAATATTTATTTGATATCTGGGCTTGGTGCTGATGAAAGAGTATATCAATACTTTAAATTTGAGTGTTACAGTCTAGTTCATATCAAATGGATTCAGTTAAATTCAGAATCTACTTTAAAAAATTATGTTCATGAAATCAGTAAACAAATCACAGATCTTGAACCTGTTATTATAGGAATTTCTTTCGGAGGGATTGTTGCACAAGAATTAGGCTCTATTTTTCCTAATTCTAAAATTATTATTATTAATAGTATATGTACTCAATCTGAACTTAGATTTTTGTATCGAAATTTGGGGACTTTTATAATTTATAAAAGTATTATTTCAATATTAAGAAATTCGATTTGCTAAATTGTTGGTTATTTGGAGTTAAAAATAGTAAAGATAAATCTGTACTATTAGAAATTTTGAAAAATACTGATGAAGAATTTACAGTATGGGCTTTAAGAAATATTTTGAAATATGAGAAAAGTGGGAATTTAAATGTAGTTCGTATTCATGGTACTCGTGATAAAATTATTCCATATTTTCCATCTATGAAAGCCTCAAATTTGATAAAAGGTGGAGGGCATTTGATGACCCTTACACATTATTCGGAAATTGAACGAATTATTCATATACATCTTGATTTTTAAGGTTTTCTCTATACGCTTGAGGAGTGGAGTTTGTAAGTTTTTTAAAATACTTAGAAAAGTAAGATTGGTCTGAGAAATTAAGTTTGAAAGCAATTTCAGAAATAGATAGATCGGTTTCTTTGAGCAATAATTTAATCTCCATAAGCATTCTGTCATTGATAAGTTCTGTACTAGTACGGCCGGTAATTAATTTCACAGTTTCACTCAAATGATTAGGAGTCACATGTAACAGTAATGCATATTCAGTAACAGAAATGTTTTCAAAACATTTTTCCTCTATAAGTTGCTTGAATCTACGTACAAGTATCTTAGATTTGATAGGTTTATTTTCATCTGAAAAAGGATATTCTCGTTTACAATGTATCAAAATCAAATCTAATAACGCTCGTAATGCTTCTTCTTTATCTGTTTCTAAATGATTTTGTTCATAAATACTTTGTTCAAATAAATCTAAGAGTTTGTATTTAGTTGGATTGGCAATGTGCAAATACGGGTGATTTTCTTTATGTAAAGAATAAAAAAAGGGTAATTCGAAAATTTTGTGAGCGTTAGTTTTATTAAAATGATAAAATGAAGAAGTGAATAAAAATATAAATCCATTGATGTCTTCAGATACTTCAATTTCATGTATTTGACCAGGAGATAAAAAAAACAAAGTGTCTGTTGCTATTTCGTATTTTTGATTATCAATAGTATATAACCCCGAACCATGTGTGATAAATAAAATTTCATAGAAATCATCATGACGATGCGGATAGGTTACTTTAAAATCTCTGTTTTTGTTGAAAATTTCTACTTGATATTGAATAGTTTTATCTTGATGTCTATGAAACTGTTCAATACTATATACAGGAATATTCTTTTTTTGATTCTTCATTTGTTACTAAAGATATCAAAAATAACAGAAACTTTATTTTTCTTCTTTTTTAAAAAGTTCATTTTTACCACCTTTAGCTTTTTCTTTTAGCTTTTCTATAAGTGATTTACTCTTTTGTGCTTTAGGTAAAGAATCAATTTTTTCTATAGTTTTTTCGGGTATATTCTCTTTAATTATAATAGGTGTTTCGTTTTTAGTTGCTGGTTCTGATGGAATAGTACTTTCGTTAGAATTCTGTAGTGATTCGCTAGTTTTTTCTTCGCTAGTAGAAATTTCTTTTTTAGTTGAATATTTAGATTCAACATTTTCTTTTGTTATTTTATTTAAACTAGACTTTTCTACTTTCGTAGCGCTAGTTTCTTTTGTGTTAGTTAAGGTTGTAGTATCGTTAGAGGGTATTATTGATTGTGTTTTTTCTGTATTTTTATTGATGAAAATATATGAAATAACAGCCATTAAAACCACCATTGTGCTACCTATTCCATATTTTAGATAAGGATTTGATGGTTTTTGTGTGGGTGGATTTTCATTTAAAGAAGCATCAATTTTTGTCCATAAACCTTCTGGGACATTGAATTCAATATCTTTTAAATGATTTTTGTAAAAATCTTCTATTTGGTCAATATTTTCTGGTTTATGACTCAATTTTATTTCTTTTCTTATGTAGATCCATTAAAAATTCTTTTGCTCTGAATAACTGTGTTTTAGAAGTACTTACAGAAATATGTAACATATCAGCAATTTCCTTGTGAGAGTAACCTTCTATTACATATAAATTGAATATAACTTTTTTACTTTCAGGCAATAGATTTATTAGTTTGATTAATTCTTCATACAAAAGGTTGCTTTCCGTATTAAAATTTTCTGAAATTAATTCAGTATCACTTTCTGAAATGTCTGTAAAGTTGACTTTTTGATTTTTTTGTATTCTTTGTAAAATACAATTAATGAGTATACGAGTACTCCAAGTCTCAATTTTAGAATCGCCTTTGAATGTATGAATATTTTGAAAAATTAAAATAAATGCTTCTTGAAGTACATCTTCTTTATCTTCTTTGGAGATAAAGTATCTAAATGCAATACCCATAAATTTTGGAGCCATAGCCTTGTAGAACTCAAATTGAGCCTTTCGGTCATAAGATTTTAATAAAGGCAATATGTCGTTCAGTGTACTTATGGAAGAATATTTAAGTAAAATTAATTTTTTTTATTTTTTACGGCAACTTTTTTAAAGTAATAAATATCTAAAGTTTGTAATTGATTTTAAATTATGAAAAAAAATGTTTTAGTTTTTATGTTTGGCTCTTTGGGCTTGTGGGCTCAGAGTACTTTGTCAAGTGAAGTTGTAAGTACTGGTAAGTCTTTGACAACAACTACGCTGTCAATTGATTATAATATAGGTGGTGTTTGTAATAATTTTATGAACAACGAATCATCTAGTATTAAGATAGGGGTATTACAACCTTTAAAGTTTTCGATAACTGATGTTGAAGACCTGAAAATTTCTAATAGTAATTTTGAACTGTATCCTAATCCAGTTTATTCAAAATTGAATATTGTAAATCCAAATCAACAAAAATTTAATTTAATGTCTACTGATGGAAAAGTGTTAGGGGCATATTCTTCAGAAAATGAAATAGATATGAGTAAATATACTGACGGTGTATATTTAATTAACATCTTAAATAATAACAATCAAAATATTCAGTCATTAAAAGTAATTAAAAAGTAATAATTTTATATTCATATGAAAAAAGTAATATTATCATTAGGTTTATTAATGGGAAGTTTTTTGTACGCTCAAAGTGTACCTCAAGCTTTTAATTATCAGGGTATTGCAAGGGATGCATCGGGTACTTCATTGGCTTCAAAAACATTGGGAGTAAGAATAACCTTGCAAGAAATTTCAGGCAATACAACTACCAATTTATACCAAGAAACACATTCTGTAACAACTAATGCTGCAGGTTTGTTTAATTTAGCAATAGGAAGAGGAACCGCTACGCTGGGTACTTTTGCAGGTGTTGATTTTGCCAATAAAAATGTATCTGTTAAAACAGAAATAGACCCTAATGGTGGTTCATCGTATTCTCTTAACGGTACTTCTCAGTTGTTAAGTGTTCCTTATGCTTTAGTTGCTGGTTCAGCAGTAAATTCAAGCTCTTCATCTAGCATTTGGTATGGAGATGCTACTAGTGATGTATATTTAAACTCTACAGGAAAAGTTGGAATAGGGACAAGTACGCCATCTGCTTGGTTAGATATAAAAAGATATGGGGTTGAAGATGATAGGGCTTTTTTAAATATTACCAATACTAATACAAAAAATAATGATGCTGCAGCATGGATGGGAATCAGTTGTGAAAACGAAAATGGAATAGCTATTGGTCATCATGGAATTAATTACGATTTAACGCCTAATCACTCTGATTTGAGTGTGATAGAAACTTCAGGGAAAGGATTGGCTTTTAAATCTAAACAAAGTTCTGGTTTTTTATCATTCATTGCTGGTGGAGCTCAGATGACAGATGAAAAAATGAGAATCACGTCAACCGGTAATGTAGGTATTGGAACATCAGTGCCTAAATCTAAATTACAAATTACGTCAGGAGATGTTTATATAGATGACGCAACTAAAGGCATTATTATGAAATCTCCAAATGGTGGTTGTTGGAGAGTTACTGTTGATAATTCTGGTGGATTTAAAAGTACTTCTATTACTTGCCCTTAATTGTAATCTTTCTTATAGGTTTATAAAAATTTAAAATATAAGTATAAAAAAAGGTGTGTGAAATTTGTTTTTACATACCTTTTTTTTATAATAATAATAGAAGTTCATCCAATTCTATTTTTGGTTTTTGAAAATCTAATGTTAATGAAATTTTATACTTAAAATATTAATGTCAATAACACATTTTATACTTGTGAATGTATAAATAAAGTATCAATTTTGTTCAAAAAGGTAAACTTTACCCGTAATAAATGATATTAATTTCTGTAATTATAACAACGTATAATTCATCATTAACGTTATCAAATACGTTGCAATCTATATTCAATCAAAAAGGATTGGGTGATGTTTTTGATTTTGAAGTTCTTTTAATGGATGATTGCTCTACAGATACGACTTTAGAAATTGCAAAAAAGTTTGATACTAAAATATTTATAAACGATAAAAATTCTGGTGGACCCAATAGAGGTAGAAATTTGGCTTTAGAAAAAGCAAAAGGCGAATATATTTGTTTTATTGATCATGATGACGTTTGGTATCCAAACAAAACATTGTTACAATTAAAAGCAATTAAGAATTATACAATATGCACAACAGGTTATACTGATTTAGACCTAACTAATCAAACTCAAAGAAAAATATTTAATAAATCTATAAATTCAAACTTAATAACCTATAATAATAATGAAACTTTTTTGAAACTACTTTCTAAAGATAAAAACAGGCAAATATGTTATTTTGCAGGCATAATGATACATGCGTCTTTGAAAAATATTAGATTTGAAGAAATATTTGGCAAAGCAGATTATGATTGGTTATTAAGATTATTTCAAAATCAAAAAAGTATAGAGATTTGCGATTGTTTATTTGAAAGAAAAGTTGATGGTAAAAATCTTTCTTTAAATGAAAATTATCGATTAAATGATTATCAAATTAGCCATAATATTATTCAAAATTTTAAAAGTCAATATGATAAAGAATCTTTAATTGGAGAAAAAAGATTAAATGCATCTATGGCAAGATACTATTATTTAATTGGAGCTTCTGAAAAATGCAGAAAATATTTATTAAAATCAGAATTAACTTTTAAAAATGTAATGTATTATTGTACAAGTTTTGTAGGTAGAAAATATATAGTAAAATATTTTAAAGTTTTTGGTTAATGAAATCTCCTTTTTTTAGTATTGTAATGCCTTGTTACAACAGATCAAGGTTTATTTCTGTTGCTATACAAAGTGTTCTTAATCAAACTTTTGTGAACTACAAGTTTGATTGATATATTTAGTGCAGTTAACTATTTGTAAAAAACCATTATATTTAATTTAAAACGTAACTGAATCTAAATATCTAATTTAGTATAATTATTAAAAATGTATTAGATTGAATTGTAAATTCTTTTTTAATATTTTATAATGTCTCTCAAGGCAGTTTTTATATTTGGAGAGAATTTAGAGTAATTACCTTTAAATAATTCTTTAATCACAATATAAAACCTCTTTAAAAATGATTTTGGTAAATTTACCCTTAATGTGTAATGATTTCTTAAAGTTGTATAAGGTGGTGAATTGAGTTTAAAATAATTTGTAAAAAATAGTATAAATTCTACTTTTTTTTGCAAAAATTGAATCCGAGAATTTTTATTGTTAATTAAATCTTTCTGAGTCCATTGCTCTGAATGTATTCTGTAATAAAATAATTTATCCGGTAAAAAACCGATTCTATTTTGATATGCTGCATTAATCCCAATCCAACAATCGTGTAAAACATTTGAATCATTGTTTATAGGCAAAATATAAGAAAAAGCCCTTTTTCTAATTGCCATACTAGCCCCCGTACATATTGATTTGTATTTTAAGAAAGAAAGAAGTGCCCCATGATTATTCCAAAATTTTTGTCTATTAGATTTAAATTTTGCATAATCCCATAAAGTACCTTCTTTATTTCCCATTAAATACCCATTAGTAAAAACGACATCTATTTCAGTTTCGATAATAAAATAATTTACTATTTTTTCTATTTTATTATCGACCCATAAGTCGTCCTGATCAGAAAGTAGAATTATGTCACCAGAACAATTTGATATGGCTTTTTCAAAATTTTTAACAACACCTAATGTTGAAGTATTTGATAAGATTTCAAAATGAATATTTAAATGTTCTTTTTTAAATTCATTTAAAATTTCTAAAGTTTTATCTGTTGATTTATCGTCGCAAACAACAATTTCATTTGGAATTATTGTTTGATTTATAAAGCTATTAATTTGATCTCTTATAAATTTTTCACCATTATAAGTACATAAGGCTATAGAAATTTTCATTCTTTTAAATAAATTGATTATTTAATACTATATATTGGTTATTGAAAAGATATTTTATATTAAATCGAGAAATAAATAATATTTAAAATTTTCTTAGTATGTATTTCTTGATTAAATATCTAATAGGTTTTCTTTTGAAATAGGAAAATTCGGGTTTTAAATTTTGTAAACATTCAGAAAAAAAATCAGGATTCTTTTTTATAATATATGGAATAATTATTTTATGATTTTTTATGGTTTCTTGTAACATAGAACTTTCAAGAAAACGATAATAGAAATATGTGTTTTTTAAGTAATGAAATTTGAAATTACTTTTTATACTTCTAATCCAAAAATCCCAATCTTCATAACCCATTATCGGCATGTTTTCATCATAACCACCTATAGTTTCCCATACTTTTTTGGAGTAAATAGCACAAGCATCAATGAAATTTCCCAGAATCAATTTGTTTGGATCGAAATTTCCAGAAATTATTTTTTCAGTTTTCCCATTTTCATAAACATACATTCTGTCAGGGTACACAATGTCGACAGTTGTATTGTTTTCTAGAACATTCAATCCTTTAATAATAAATTGTTTGTCCAAATAGTTGTCTGCATCAAGTGGTAAAATATATTTTCCAGAAGCTATTTTTATAGCATTATTTCTAGTTTTTCCTAAACCTTGATTTTCTTGATGAATTACAGTTAAAGAAGGATGTGATAATTTTTCAAGTTTTGATTTAGTAAAGCCTCCATCTGTAGAACCATCGTTAATGAGAATAATTTCAATTTCAGATATGTTTGGTAGTGTAAAAATACTATTTACACATTGCTCAATGTATTTGCCATGATTATAACAAGGAATTATTATTGAAAGTAAAGGAGTCTTCATTATTTTTTTTGAGCTACAACTACAAAGTTCATTGTGTTTTTATAATCGGGATATTTTGTATCTAATTTATAGCAAATTGTATTTATGGTCCATTTTATGATTCTTAAATTTGCTAACCATTGTGGTAATGTTTGCAAAGTGACAACCCCCCAAAGTGCCCATTTTCCACCATTTGGTAAAATTTCACGAACTTCAAAACCTGTTTCTATTAATAAATTTTCAAATCCATATTTTGTGAATCTAAAAAAATCATAAGGTTCCTCGTGATGTGGCCAGTACATAGGTCCTGAAAAAATAATATAACCTTGTGGCTTCAAAAGTCTATGAGCTTCTGAAAGCATTTTTTTGTGATTATACACATGCTCAATAGTTTGTGTAGAGAAAACGGTATCAAAGTGTTCGTCTTCTAAAGGGATATTTGTAGCTTCACAAATTACATCAACTTGATTTTTACTAGATTGAATAATATCACATCCTATATACTTTATTTCAGTAGGAAAAAATGAAATGTAGGGTTTGTTTCCACATCCAATATCTAAAACAGTACCTTTAGCATATTTAGAAATTGCGTATTTTAAGTCTCTAAATAAGAAAATATAATGAAGGAAAATAGTGCTTTTTTTTGTTGTATTAGTATTATCAAGTCTTGTTAAATTTGTTTCTCTCATTTATAAATCTCTTTTGAATTGATTGTATATATTTATTTATTTTGTGAATTATTTAACAATCACCAAATGCTTCGCAATTTAGTAAAAACAAATCAAAAATTTATTAAACATATTCTATTTTCCTATGGTGTTATTATTTTTAACATTGTCAGTAGTATTTATTCTATCAAAGAAATTATTACAATATTAGATAAAGATGTATATGGATTATGGATCGTTGCAATAAATTTTGTTGGGCTTCTTGGTATATTAAATTTTGGTTTTCATACTGTAGCTATTTTTCAATTTACTCATCATCAAAATAACAATACACTAAATAAATTTTTTTCAGGAAATTTTTATGTTATAATATCACAAATCATATTAACTCTGATTGGGTTTATTGGATTATTTTATTATTCATCCTTTATTGTTTCTGATTATTCTCAAAATATTCTTTTTAAAGATCTTTTAATTTTGTTATTACCTAGTACAATATTTAATATTGTTTCTGTTTATTTTGAGGCAGTGTTATACTATAATTTAAAATTTATTTATCAAAAAAACTTTTTAGAACTTCTTAGAATTGGTATAACAAACTTGTTATTTGTTTTTGTGTTGAAAATATGGCCAGATGTTAAAAGTTTAGGATATGTTAACATGGTTGTTTCAATATTAATTTTATGTTTTACTTATACTAGATTTTTAAAAAATCAAAAAATTGAGTTAGATTTTAAATTAGTAAATTCTACCTATTTAAAATATAATTTGACAAATGCACTTGCTTTTTGGATCTTGAATATGGGATCATATGTTATAAGCCAAATAGATGTTTTATTTATATCTTCATTTAAAAAAGATTTAGGTCTAGTAACAATGTATTCTCAGTCTTTTAGATTACAAGAAATTTCGTTGAGATTCATAAAGAAAATTGCAGAAAATAAAGGTCCTAAAATTTTAGCTCTATACAATGATAGGAAATTTGATGCTGTAATTGATATTTTCAATAAACTAATTAGAATAAATTTAATATTATCTATTTCTGCATTTATAGGAATATTTTTTTTAGGTAAAATTGTTCTTGAATTTTGGCTAGGTAATAAAATAATTTTTGATCAAACCTTAATTTCTGTATTAGGGTTATTATCCATAACTGGTAGTTTACATTGGGTATTTTGGAATTTTTGTAATTTAACTGGTCAACAAAATAAAGTTAGAATAATAACAGTTGTTGAAGTTTGTTTAAATCTATGTTTATCATATTTTTTAATTAATTATTTAGGAATTATAGGTTTAGGTATTGCATCTTTGACATCGAACTCTATAACGATTATCTATATGTATATTTTATTTAATAAATTTAAAGAAAGTGCATAAAAAAAGGGCTTAAGCCCTTTTTTTATTCTACTACTACTACTTTTTCTATCTGATCTCCTTGACGGATTTTGTCAACGATGTCTACGTTTTCTACAACTTTACCAAAAACAGTATGATTTCTGTCTAGGTGCTTAGTGTTGTCTCTGTTGTGGCAGATAAAAAACTGAGATCCACCCGTGTTACGGCCCGCATGAGCCATAGAAATTACACCTCTGTCGTGATACTGATTTTCGCCTGTAAGTTCACAATTAATTTTGTAGCCTGGGCCTCCATTACCTATTCCGTTAGGGCAACCACCTTGAACCATGAAATTTGGTATCACTCTGTGGAATGTAAGACCATCATAAAATCCTTTTTTTGCTAAACTTGTAAAGTTTTCTACCGTTTTAGGTGCATCTTTTTCGAAGAATTCTATCTTCATTACACCATATTTTGTATGTAATTCTGCGTGCATAGTTTAATTTTTACACAAAATTAATATTTTAATGCAAAATGAATCTATTTACTATCAGTAAAAAATTTTAATTTTGAACTTTAAATTAATTTGTAGACAATGAGTAAAAAAGTAAATATTGGAATGGTACAAATTGCCTATACTGGCAATGTAGATACCATGATGCAGAAAACATTAGAAAAAGTGGTTGAAGTAGCCGATAAAGGTGCTCAAATCATTTGTCTGCAAGAAATGTATAGAACAGATTATTTTTGTGATGTAGAAGATTATGATAATTTCCCTTTAGCAGAAAGTATTCCTGGTCCTTCAACAGAAATGTTTTCTAAAGTAGCTAAAGAGAAAAATGTGGTTCTTATATTACCATTGTTTGAGAAAAGAACGCATGGGTTATATCATAACTCGGTTGCGGTGATAGATGCTGACGGAACCAATTTGGGCACTTTCAGAAAAATGCATATACCAGACGACCCGGCTTTTTACGAAAAGTTTTATTTTACGCCTGGTGATATGGGTTTTAAAGTATTTAAAACTAAATATGCAACTATCGGGACTTTGATTTGTTGGGATCAGTGGTATCCTGAAGCTGCGAGAATAACAGCACTAATGGGTGCTGAAATTATATTTTATCCTACAGCTATTGGCTGGGCTACTTCTGAAAACGATATGGCCGTGCGTCAGCAGCAACAAGAGGCTTGGGAAGGAATACAACGTTCTCATAGTATTGCAAATGGAGTATTTGTTTGTGCTGTAAATAGAGTAGGGACAGAAAAAGATTCCTTACAATTTTGGGGTAATAGCTTTGTATATGGGCCATTTGGTAGACTAAAAGGTAAGTGTTCCTCAGATAAAGAAGAGACTCTTGTGGTAGAATGTGATTTGTCAGAAATTGACTTCTACAGAACTCATTGGCCATTTCTTAGAGATAGAAGAATAGATGCTTATAAACCAATTTTAAAAAGATATTTAGATTAAACAATTTCTAAGCAAAGTATTGAACACCTAAGTTTAATACTTTGCTATTTTCTATGGATATTCTTAACATTATTTACGAAGATGACTGTATTTTGGTGATTGATAAACCAGCAGGTTTAATGGTGCAACCAGATAGAATGCAAAATCCGTCTTTGTTAGAAAAGGTTAAAGAATATCTTAAATATAAATCTAATTTAGATATTTATGCACAACACATTCATAGGCTAGACAGACCAGTGTGTGGACTAGTTTTATTTGCTAAACAACGTGCCGTTTTACACAATCTCAGCAATCAGTTTGCCGAGAGGATAGTTCAGAAAAAATACCATGCAATCACCTATTATGCTCCTAATGAAAGAGTTGGTACTTTATTCAATTACCACAGAAAAGAGAAAAAACTTGCAAAAATATACGATTCAGAAATTGAGTATTCTGTTCCAGTTAGTTTGGATTATGAAATTTCAGAGTTGCCAAATACTTATTACTTATGGAATATAAAGTTAAATACTGGTAAATTTCATCAAATTAGAGCTCAATTATCGCATATAGGTTGCCCAATATTGGGCGATGAAAAATATAATTCTACTCAAAGTTATTTTCCTGATGCAATAGCTCTTCAAGCGGTAAGTTTACAAATAAAACATCCACTTACCGATGAAGATTTGGTTTTTAAATCTACTTATTCTTTTATACGTGTACCAAATACAAATCTTGGTCCCCAATAGCTGTCGTTTACGTCAGAAACAATTACTCCAAAACGTGCACTTGCGTGTATGAATTTTTTATTGCCGAGATAAATTCCTGAGTGTGTAAGTAAATAATGTGATCTGAAAGAATGTATAAAAAATACCAAATCACCTCTTTTTAAACTATCCATTGGGGCAACTACACGTCCATATCTACCTTGGTCATGAGAGTTGTGAGGTACTTTAATACCACAACTACGTAAACTCACCATAACCAAACCGGAGCAATCTATACCACGCTTACTGCTTCCTCCCATGGCGTGTCTAGTACCTAAATAACTTTTGGCTGTTGAGATTATTTTTTCTAAATCAACTTTTGCAAATGCAGTATCTGGATGTAAGGATGTTTCATGATAAATCAAATTTCTTTCAATACCTTCTTTTCTGAAAGTATGAAGTCTTTTTTTGACACTCGCTTGTTTTTGTTTATTTATAACCTGATCAAAAGGATGATTTTCTTCATTATCTGTAACAAAAGAAAAACTTAAGAAGCAAAATATAATTAAAAGTGTAAGTTTATTCATTTTGCTAAAATATAGAATAAACTTAAAAATTCAAAAACAGGTGTTGTTTTTGTGTAATAAATATTGGTTTTATTTATGAATTTATGATTGGAAGTATATGTTTGAAACTGAATTTCCACAATCAATTTAAAAATTTCTTAAATTGATTGTGGAAACTTTATTAAAATAAGCCTACAATTCCTTCGGCGGTTGACTTTATTAAATCTATTTTGTAGAACATTTTTAAGAAAGTATTGATACTTAAAAATATGATAAAACATCCTACAAAAGCCATAAGAGGTCTTCTTTTTAATTTACTTACAAGTACAGCTGCAAATGGTGCTGCAAAAACACCACCTACAATCAAACCAAATATTACTTTCCACAATCCTGGTTCTATACCTAAAAACAATATAAATGTAAGTGAACTTGCTACCGCTACAAAAAATTCTGCGGTGTTTACTGAGCCAATGGTGTATTTGATTGATCTACCCGTGCTTAAAAGCGTAGATGTAACAATTGGCCCCCAGCCACCACCACCAATGCTGTCCATAAATGCACCAAAAACTGCCAAAGGAATTAATTTTTTTACTTTTCTTTTAGGGATAACTTTTAATAAGGCTTTTCTTAAAATAAGCACACCCAGTAT
>JAXLUW010000003.1:907500-950343 GCA_046329305.1 Cytophagales bacterium | reverse complement strand
ACAAATGGAAATTTTTAGACATCAAAAAATAATGCAGAAAATTGTAAAAGTAAATGTACAGCAGCTAACAGCGGTTTTGCAAAAGCTGGGCTGAAGTGCTAAATTGAGCATTTGGAATTCTATTAAACTTTGTGCTAATTTGAAACTAAGTACCTCTAATGCCCAGCCTTCGCAAAGCCGCGGAACGTTGTACGCAAGCCTAAAAAAAACGACAGTGGTAATTTTGCAGTAAGAAAAAAGAAAAAATGAATAGCCAACGCACAAAACAGCACATTCGCAAGCCCCGACACACAAGCCGAAGCTTCAGCTTGCAAAAGAGCTGTTTTTTTGCCAACGCACCCACGGATAATTGTATCTTTGGGATTTTAAAATAATGGAATGATTATATGAGTGAAAAATTAAAAGACGGTTATATCTTTGATTATATATCAGGTGAACAAGTAAAAGCTACACCAGAAGAAATTGAAGCGGTTCAAGTTTATTCAAAAATATTGGTTGAAGATTATGGATATCCTAAATCAAATATTCAAACGCATCCACAGCATAGAGTTAAAGTCAGACCATCAGACACTAAGAAAGAATATCCTGTTGACATAGCAGTTTTCCAAGATGATAAAAAAAATGAAGATGATATTTTCATTATTGTTGAATGCAAAAAGAAGAATAGAAAAGATGGAAAAACGCAACTTCAAGACTATTTAAGATTTTCAAAATCACCCTTAGGAGTATGGTTTAACGGAGAAGAAAGGTTATTCCTAAAAAAGGTTGAAAAGGACGGAAAAGTTCTATTTGAAGAAATCCCTAACATACCAAGATTTGGACAAAGGATTGAAGATGTTGGTAAATTCAAAAGAAAAGATTTAAAACCTGCAACTAATCTTAAAAATGTTTTTAAGGCTATGCGTAATTATCTTGCAGGTAATGTTGTTGGTGCAACTAGGGACGAAGTTTTTGCTCAACAATTAATTAATTTGATTTTTTGTAAAATCTACGATGAAAAGTTCACTAAACCAAATGACATGGTGACTTTTCGTGCAGGTATTGATGAAGAACCAACCGAAGTAAAAGATAGAATTTTAGAGCTATTTAATAAGGTAAAGAAAAACTACAATGATGTAATTGATAGTTCAGATGAAATAATATTAGACGAATATTCTTTAACCTATATCGTTGGTGAACTTCAGCAATATTCTATTCTTGAATCAACAAGAGATGCTGTAAGTGATGCTTTTGAAGTTTTTATTGGTCATGCTTTGAAAGGTGGACAAGGACAATTTTTTACACCAAGAAATGTTGTGAAAATGGTAGTTGATTTGGTTGACCCAAATCATGAAAACAAAATAATCGACCCAGCTTGCGGTAGCGGTGGTTTTCTTGTTGAAAGTTTAAGATATATTTGGAATAAAGCCGAAACTGAATTCGAAGCTCTTGGTTGGCCAAAGCATGAAATTGAAATAGAAAAACAAAAGATTGCAATAAAGAATATCCGAGGTATAGATAAAGATTATTTTTTGAGTAAAGTAGCCAAAGCATATATGGCACTTCTTGGAGATGGAAGAGGTGGAGTATATTGTGAAAACTCGCTCGAAAATCCAAATCATTGGAATAAGTCAACAATAGACGAAATTAAAATGGAATATTTTGATGTTGTTATGACTAATCCACCTTTTGGCTCAAAAATTCCAATAAAAGGAGAAGAAATTTTAAAACAGTACGATTTAGCACATTCATTCAAACAAGATAAAAAGACTGGAAAGTATATAAAAGATAAATTACAGACGAAAGAAACACCCCAAATATTGTTTATTGAAAGATGTCTTCAACTTTTAAAACCCAATGGAAAACTTGCTATTGTACTTCCTGATGGAGTTTTGGGTAATGATAGTTTAGTTTATTTGAGGGAATGGATTTTAGATAAAGCACAAATTCTAGCTGCAATTGATGTTCCGATTGAAACATTTATGCCTTATACTTCAACAAAAACAAGCATCTTAATATTTCGCAAACTTGAAAAAGACGAAGTATTAGAAGATTATAAAATATTTATGTGCATTTGTGAAACTTGCGGACATAACAGAAGGGGGCAAGAAATAGAAAGTGATGATATAAGTTTAGTAGCCGAACAATATAAAAAATGGTTGAAATAATATGATTAAGGTAGTCGAAAAAGCAAATTTTACCGAAGTCAAAAAAAGCAATCGTTTTGACAGCAAGTATTACTATTTAGGTGAAGTTCTTGATAAGATATTATCAAAATTTGAAACTCATCCAATTTCATATTTTTCAAAATCAATTAGAAAAGGAATTTTTGATTTAAACTCAAGATATTATCAAACTTCAGGTATTCCTTTTATTCGAATATCAAATTTGATGTCTTACACACTGGATGAAAAAGGAATGGTTTATATTCCAATTAAAAATCATAAAAAAGAACATAAAACGATTTTAGTTCCTGGTGATTTAGCATTATCAAAAATTGGCAAATATTTGGGTAAAATAGCTCAAATTCCCCTTCGTTATGACGAAGTAAATATTAGTCAAAATATTATCGGTGTGGCTTTTGATTGCGAAGATTATTTAAGAAAGTATGTGTTCCTTTATTTGACAACACCGCTTGCTATAAATCAAATTTTAAGAGTAAGTAAACAACACAATCAAAACAAACTTACACTTCCTGATATTAGAGAGTTAAAAATACCTTTGCTTTCAGAAGATAGCATGAAATCATATGCAAAAGTTGTTGACGAACTTTCTGTACTTGAAAATGATTCATATAATCTTATCAAACAAGCACAGAGTTTATTTTATGAAAAGCTCGGAATTAATTTTAAAGATATAAAGAAAGAGTTCACATTTACAGCGACTTTAAAATCAATTAGAGAAGAATCATTCTTTTCGCCTGAATATTCTAATCCGCTTTATAATAAGACAATATCCGCACTTGAAAAATTTGAAACAAAACAATTAAGTGAATTAGTTAAACCTTATAAAGGCTCTGAAGTTGGTAGTGACAATTACAATCTATATACAGATAAAATCGATTCAGATATCCCATTTATAAGAACATCTGATATTGTTAATTATGAGGTTGATAATTATCCAGACTTTTTTATTGCAGACGAAATATATCAAGAATTAAATCAAAACGTTAAACCTCTTGATATTGTATTTTCAAAAGACGGAAGCATTGGACATGTTGCTATGCTTACAGAATCTGATAAGGTAATTATTGGCTCAGGCTTTTTAATATTAAGAACAAGAAAAGATTCAGATATTAGCCCATATTATATTTTTTGTGCTTTATCAATACCAGAGATTGGAGGTTATCAATCAAAGAAAAGAACCGTAATTGCGTCTACTATTCCGCATCTCAGACCTGAAAATTTATTAAAAACAAGAATCCCTATTTTACCAAAAAATGATAGAGATGATATTTCAGCTATTTTAGAAAAAGCATTTGAAAAAAAATCTTTACGCAAACAGAAATTAGATGAAATTAAGAAAAAATTAGAACTTGAATTTGAATCAATAAAAACAATAAGATGAGCCTACGCTTCACAGCCACACACATTGCCAAGTCGCACAAAAAGCCAATCGCACGACCAAAACTTGTCAAAGAGTGTGTCTGTCCGAACGCACGGGATACTGCAAAATTGATAGCTAATTGATTGAAAATGAACAAAGGCCAGCGTACAACACGCGGTATAAAACATTGGGGTTTAAGCGGTTATGCAAACGGCATCTCTCGCATCAAAGTTTATTGTACCTTGATAGTGAAGTGTCTCCGTACTCCCCAACGATTTCATACCGCCATCCGTTAGTGGCAACCCTAAAAGACAACGACTAATGAACAATAATCTCGACTTAAAGACTATTTGCGAACAAATTGAGCAAGAAATTTGGGACACTTATATTGACGACAATGGAAAAGCAGACCCAATAATTGATGGAATTGTTGACATAGAAAAATATCAAAAGACAGAACCAAAAATTTTATGGATTTTAAAAGAACCTTATGATGACGAAGAAGACGGTTTGGCAAGTGGTGGTGGTTGGCACTTTTCAAGAGACTTTTTGGCAAAAGACGACTTTTATAAAAGAATGGGTAGGTCAAGAAATACTTGGCATCCAATTTTGTATGTTTCTTATGGTATTGTTAATGACTTTATGAACTACAATGATATGGACTACCTAAGAGACGACTTAACAATGGTTGAAGTTATAAAACAAATTGCTGTGATTAATGTAAAAAAATTGCCGGGTTTCACTAGAACCTACGACTTTGGACCGATTTGGAATTCATACAATAAGCATAAACAACTTTTACATAAACAACTTGACCAATACAATCCAGACATAGTTATTGGCGGCTCGACAATGCACCTATTTTATGAAGAGATTGGGATTAAACAAGAAGATATTATTAAAAGTGGAAGTATTGACTACGCTGTAAAAAACAACAAGCTTTACATTTCAGCTTATCATCCTGGACAAACACAAGTAACAAGAGACATTTACGTTAACGACATTATTAAAGCATCGAAAAGTTTTTGGGAAACGAGAAAATGACAATAAATAAAAGAAGGGCAGCCACTAACACGGGTTTTGCGTCAGGCGGGGTGACGTGCAAACTTGAAGCTTTGTGCTTCTATTCAAGTTCAGTGCTGGTTGACAGTTTTGTGCTCCGAAACCCGCCCGAACGCAAAGCCCGAAAACGTTAGCGGTTATGGCAAGAAAGACCCAAGACTGAGAAATGAACCAGATAAAATGACTAACTTTGTAAAAAGAAAATATTATGACACTTTGGAATAACGATACTGAAATTCAATTCTTTACGGAAGCATTAAAAAACTTTGCTTCTCCTGAACAATTATTTTATAACCTGCAAGGTGGATACTTTGCTTATGTTCCAAAAGGTTCGGATGCAGAAGGTCAAACTTTGCAAAGTAGAAACTCTCTAATAGGACAATTTACTGAGAAATGGAGTAAAACTCTTTTTGAACCAATTGCAAAAGAATTAGGACTGTATGCAGTAAATAGTGTTGTTTGTGACGAACTTGGACTTTCAAGACAATCAAGTGCAGACCTTGCTTTCTGTACTACCAATCAAACAGTTCAGAGACCAGAGAATATAAAACTGCTGTTTGAAATAAAAATGAGTGTTGTATCGAACTATAAGTTTACACAGCCAAATAAAGTTGAATTAATCGGAGATTACAAGCAACATAAAGGCAATCCTGCATTGCTCCGTTCTGACTCAATGTTAAAAGCAATCGGAAAATCTATAAACATTCGTGTTTCTGGAATTGCTTCAACAAAAATACCAGTTGTTGTTTTAGGTAACAGCCCAATAACTGACAGCTACATTAAAAAGGTAGACTTTCTAAAAACTTCGGGCGTTATACAAGGCTTTTGGTCGTTAAATCCAAAACCAACAAATTCAGACTATGTAAAAAACACTCCCAAATTAGGTTTTCAAACTATCTTAGACAGAGAACAACTACTTAGCAATTGCAAAGACCTTGTAACTAACGATATGAATTATTTTTCTTCAATGATTTCTAAAATGAAACTTGGAGAGATAATACGAATTGCAAGCCAAGAAGCGACTGATATTGCTAAGGCAGAAAAATTTTTAAACTTAATCCGAAGCTAAAATGAAAAGACCAAAAGGAACCGAATCAAGTGCCTTCGGAACGAACGGAAGAATTAATCACGACAGTTCAAAGTTTTACAACTCTAAATTATACACAGAGCTTGGTGATAAAAAAGTAATTGACAAAAATGAAAATGATTTTCCAGACTATTTGGAAAATAAATTTATTCTTGGTTCTGCTGAAAATATGAAAGAATTGCCTGACAATTCAGTTCATTTAATGATTACTTCACCTCCATACAACGTTTCAAAGGAATATGACGAAGATTTATCATTAAAAGAGTATTTACAACTACTTGAAAATTCATTTAAAGAAACATACAGAGTACTTGTAAATGGTGGTCGTGCTTGTATAAATGTTGCTAACCTTGGCAGAAAACCTTATATACCATTATCCGATTATATTTCAAAAATAATGCTTGAGATAGGGTTTAATATGCGTGGAGAAATTATTTGGAACAAAGCAGCTAGTGCGAGTCCCTCTACTGCTTGGGGTAGTTGGCAAAGTGCAGCAAATCCTATCCTAAGAGATGTTCACGAATATATTTTAGTATTCTCCAAAGGCGACTACAAAAGAGAAAAAGGAGAAAAACTAAATTCAATTTCAAAGGAACAATTTATGGAATGGACAAAGTCTATTTGGACAATGAATGCTGAGAGTGCTCGAAGAATAGGGCATCCTGCACCATTCCCAGAAGAATTACCAAATAGACTAATTCAACTTTATTCTTTTAAGGGTGATATTATTTTAGACCCATTTATGGGTAGTGGAACAACTGCTGTTTCTGCTTTAAAGACTGATAGAAAATTTGTAGGATATGACATAAGCAAAGAATATAATGACCTTGCAGAGAAAAGAATTGAACCGTTATTAAAACAAACAAAGATAACATTTAACCTGACAGTATTGGAAGAAGAGCCACAAACCGCTAACAAAGGCTAAAATCAAGCGGGCGGATAGTTCTAATTTGAAAGGCACTACACCTAATAAACTTTATCGCATATTGACAGTGAAGTGCTCCGAAATGCCCGCCAGCTTTTAGCCTCAGCCGTTGGCAGCAACCTTAACAGACAACGAACCCTAACAAATAATGACAATCAAAAAGGTGGACGGAGAAAAATACATAGGACTTGTAAAATGGTTTCACGACCAAGCCCGAGACGCTAATTACGGCTTTATCCAACACGCCAAATTAGGCGACTTGTTTTTTCACGAACGTAGTATTGAACAAGGACAAGACATAAAATCATTTCGTGAAAATGCCATTGTTGTTTTTATAGCACAAGAATCTAAAAAACATAAAGGAAAACTTGAAGCCGTTGGTGTAAAGTATTTAGATAACGAAACTGATTTGAACTTTTTGTTTAGTCATTTTCTTTTGATTTTGACAGAAAAGGGAAAATATTCCGATTACAACACAATTCAAAAAGGTGTTCACTCAAAAATTATTTCACTTCTTGAAAAATTAACCGACAAGCAAATAATTGAACAACTTTTTGAACGTTTTCAAAATTATGTAAACGAACAAATACAATTAAAATCAATCACGGACGAAGAATACTTAAAAGGGCTTTTAAAAGTCGGCAAGGGTTTTTTCCCCGATAATTACAAACAAATTGCAGAAACCGTTGAAAAAAATATTTCAGTAGAATTAGCCCATAAACTTTGGTTAGACAGTTTCTTGGAAATTTGTCAAATTGATTACGTTGCCAGCTCAATTCTATCTGCACCTGAACAAACACAACAGAAAATTTTCAATAGGTGTTCAGAAGACGATAAAACAAATATTTTTTTCAAGGTTCTATATAGCTTTGACAAAATTGATACAGAAGCAAACCTTAAAATAGTTAAGCAACTACTAAGTTTATCAAAAAAGTTTGCTTCAGAACAAGACGGAAAAATATTAGCCGAAACAATTAAAAATTGCCCTGACTATTTTAAACTAAGTTTATGGCTTGAAGATTATCACGAGACATTAGATTTTCAGACATACAAACTTTACACGGTTACACTTTCACCAAAAGACCAAAAAAGGTTTGTCAAAAAGGTGCTTAAATACATTCACGAAGAAAAGGTAAACATTTCCCTTGAAGATTTAACTTCGTTAAATGTAATAGACTTTGAAACAAGTAAACTTGCAGAACAAATTGACAATTCAAAACTTGATTATTCGACAAGCATTATTTTAAACGTTATTTCAGAGTTAAAAACTCAAACTAACCTTGAAACACGAAAAGACATTACTTCGGCTCAACACAGAATTTATGACCTTATCATAAGACAAATTAAACAACCAAAAGATATTTTACAGATTTCAGGATTCTTTGACGAGTGTGAAGGACGTTGTGGTGTTTCGGTTCACGAAGAAAAAAACGATGCAGGGGAAATTATAAACCGAACTGTTTCATTTAACAGAAACGAACATAATAAAGCTAAAAACCACCCAATTTGTGACGGTAGAAAAGCTGTAAATAAAACAACAAAAGAACCTGTGCTTTCTGACGAAAAAGTTGAATTTTGGTGGTGTGCTAATCAAAAGTGTTTCAAACCAAGCAGACAGCTACATAGTTCAACTGATTGGGAAAAATATTCTCTTCTTGACTTTCTAACAATATTAAAAGTAGATTTTAAGGAAACTGATTTAGAAATTTACTTAAACATAATTAACAAAGCTAATCGGTTTTTGAAGCATCTAAATTGCAGAGAATGCAATCACATTCTTTACCCAAAAGGTAAGTCGCAATATGCGTTTTATGGTATTAGTCATTTCGCTTGTAAAACAGATGACTGTTCTGAAAAGGGAAAGGAAATTTACTTGTCGCATTGCTTAAATGGTTATTGCGAAATGGAAATAGACAGTAGAGACAGCGTAAAATGCAAACCTAATGGACTTGAAGCTGAATCTTGTGGTTGGTATGTATGTAATTACTGTAATTCTTGTTGCAGTAGCGAACAACTTCAAAGGCGGAAATGGGTTTACGACAATGTAATGCACTCTGAATATAAATGCCATTTAGAAGGACACAGAAATTTAGGTGTAATTTCGTGTAACAAATGTGGCGACCCAATGGAAGCAAACGAAACCAACATTGAAGAATACAATAGAATCTTAAATTGGTTTATAGAAAACAAAGACAAATCAGACCGTATTCATAAAAGCGGGAAAAATAAAAGAGATAAATGGTGATTTACAATAAGACGTGGCAATGACTCAATGGAAGAGTTCAGAAAGAAATTGACCAAATATCATCAATTAGGCTTCCAAATTCCAGACTTTGAAAACGACAAAGACTTGCAGTTGATTTCGGAACCTATTGACTTCAAAAGACAAAACAAGGATATTTTAACCTGTAAGACTTGCGGTAACATTTTAGACCTGTCAAACGACCTTGAAAAAGCAAGAGCGGTTAAAAAATTTCACAATGTTAGATTTGTTGCAGAGACAGTAGAATAAATGAACGAACAGAAAAATAAACAAAGGCAGCTGCCAACAGCGGTTTGGCGTAATGGCGGGTGCAGTGCTTCGTATGACAGTTTTGTGGTAGGTTCAAGTGCAGTTCTTCGATTGAACTTTTGTGCTAAAAATCCGCCACTACGCCAAGCCGCAAACCGTTAGCTGCTATTTAAGAACAACCCTAAATTTATGATATTCATAGGACAACATAACGAACTATTTTTTTTAAGTACTTTAAAACGAAGTACTCAAATAACTTATGACAAAGATATAAACTCACCTTTGACTTTTTTGTGGACAAAGGATGAGAAATCTATTATTTACTATGAGGGAAATGAAATAAAATTTAAAAAGAACACCATTATTTGCCTGACCGATTTTTACAATATAGATATTCGACATTGTAGTGAATTGAGAAGCATAAAATTTAACCGAGAGTTTTACTGCATACTTGACCATGACAGAGAAGTTAGCTGTAAAGGAATATTGTTTTATGGAGCGAAAGAATTGCCCACTTTTCAAATTCCCACCAACGAGTTAGAAAAATTTGAAGTACTATGGAAAATGTTTGAAATAGAAATGCAATCAAAAGATGATATGCAATTAGAAATGCTACAATCTATGCTGAAAAGATTTATTATTTTATGTACGAGAATTTATAAAAAGCAAAACAGTTTTTCAGAACTCAATACTAAAGAAACAGACATAGTAAGAGAATATAATTACTTGGTAGAAATTTATTTCAAAACCAAACATACCGTACATGACTATGCCGATATGCTCAATAAATCGCCCAAAACGCTTTCTAACTTATTTGCAAAACTTTCCGACCGATCGCCATTACAAATTATTCAAGATAGAAAAATGTTAGAAGCCAGACGTATGCTACGCTATACTGATAAAACTATTAAAGAAATAGCCTATGATTTGGGTTTTGAAGATGTACAAACCTTTAGTCGTTTTTTTAAAAAACAAGAAAGTATTAGCCCAATAAATTTTAGAAATAATCTGTAGCAATATTTTTTTAATAATGGAAATAAATAAACTTATCGCTCAAGTAAAAAACTGTACAATATGTGAAAATTATTTGCAACCCAATCCAATTGTCTCAATCAGTAAGCATAGCAAAATACTAATCATTGGGCAAGCACCAGGACAGACAGTTCATAAAACGGGCATACCTTGGAACGATAAAAGTGGCGATAATTTAAGAGCTTGGTTGGGTGTAGATAAAACTATTTTTTACGACAATAAAATCTTTGGATTAATGCCCATGGGATTTTGCTATCCTGGCACTGGTAAAAATGGCGACTTGCCTCCACGTACCGAATGTGCACCATATTGGCACAGTCAATTTTTAGCCCGAATCAAATCCATTCAATTAACATTACTTATTGGACAATATGCGCAAAATTATTATTTAAAAAATAATACTAAAGAAACGCTTACCGAAACCGTAAAAAATTACAAAAGCTATTTACCACAATACATAGTGTTACCTCACCCATCGCCACGAAATAATATTTGGATGGCAAAAAATAAATGGTTCGAAAAAGACGTTCTTCCTATTTTAAAAAACAAAATCAGTTGTATTCTACATAGTACTACCATATAATTTTGATATAAATTATTAAAAGGAAAAATTGACAACATAAAGGGAAATACTACCTATTAGCAAAGACCATAAGCATTTTACATTTGCATTATAATTTTAAAAAATAAAAAATGGCAAATTTTAATGTTCCTACTAGAGGAGAAGTATCTAGCAACAATCAAGAAATTTTTGACAATTTAAAAAAAGGTCTTGGCACAGTCCCTAACCTGTATGCAGTAATGGCACATTCTGATACAGCATTAGGTAATTATCTTGCATTTCAAAATGCAAAAACTACTTTCAATAACAAAGAAAAACAAGCTATTAATTTAGTAGTAAGTCAGGTAAATGAATGTGCATACTGTCAAGCAGCGCATACTTTATTAGGTAAAATGAATGGGCTTACCGAAGACCAAACCATTGAAATAAGAAAAGGTGGTGCTACATTCGACCCTAAATTAAATGCTTTGGTAGCCTTGGCAAAAGAAGTTACTCTTAAAAAGGGATTTGTAGAGGAATCTGCATTAGAAAACTTCTTTAATGCAGGTTATACTAAAGGGCAGGCAGTAGAATTGGTAATGCTTGTAGCCGAAAAAATAGCGATGAACTATTTACATGCTGTAACCAAAGTAGCCATTGATTTCCCAACAGCAAAAGCTATCTAAACTGAATAAAAGCAGGTCAAGAGAAAATCCTTGACCAGTTAGTTTTTTTTTAAAATCAAATTAAAAATAAGAAAATGGAAAAAATAAGAATAGAAATGTTTAACAAGATAGGTCTTATCATAACTCGCTATGGTTTAGCAATAGTTTTAATTTGGATAGGACTTTTGAAGTTTACAACTTATGAAGCAGAAGGAATACGACCTTTAGCTGAGCATAGTCCATTTTTCTCATGGATGTTTAGCTTTTTAAGTACCCAAGGATTTTCTAACATGCTTGGGGTTATTGAAATTTTTACTGGACTATTGATAGCTATGCGCTCAATAAGCCCTATAGCATCTGCTTTGGGTAGTATTGGAGGCATTATTACTTTTGTCATAACCCTGACATTTATGTTGTCCACCCCTGGAGTCATTCAAACTGGACACTCATTTCCCTTTATTTCTGCTATACCAGGGCAGTTTTTAGTTAAAGATGTAGTTCTTTTAGGAGCTTCATTTTGGACTGCTGGCGAAGCACTATCTGCAACCATAAAAAATTAATTTGAGTAAAATAATTTATACAAAAATAAGCTTAATGCTACTGTTGTTCGCAGTGGCATTAAGTAGTTGTTCACAAACACCTACTTTAAAAAATAATGACCAAAATTTAAAAGATTCGAATATGATACATAAGACGGATGCCGAATGGAAGGCTCAATTAAGCAATGAACAATATTATGTACTTCGTGAAAAAGGTACAGAACGTCCCTTTACAGGTGCTTTACTAATGAACAAAGAAAAAGGGGTATATAAATGTGCTGGTTGTGGAGCAGAATTATTTACAGATAATATGAAATTTGATAGCCATTGTGGTTGGCCAAGTTTTGACAAAGAAATAGCTGGAGGTAAAATTACACAAACCACCGACCGTAGTCATGGAATGGTACGCACCGAAATTACCTGTACGAAATGTGGTGGACATTTAGGACATATATTTGATGATGGACCTACTGAAACTGGTAAACGATATTGCGTAAATTCAATTTCTTTAGAATTTGTACCTGCAAATAAAATTTCAGAAAGCAATGTAACTAATACTATAGATAGTATCGTATTAGGAGGAGGGTGCTTTTGGTGCACCGAGGCTATTTATGAAATGTTAGATGGAGTGATAAGTGTAGAAAGTGGGTATAGTGGAGGAAATATAAAAAAACCAAGTTATAGAGACGTTTGTACTGGAAACACCAATCATGCCGAAGTAGTAAAAATTGTGTTTGATAATACTAAAACAAATTTAGATGAAATATTTAAAGTGTTTTTTGCTACTCATAATCCCACCACTTTAAATCAGCAGGGGGCTGATAGAGGTTCTCAATATAGGAGTGTTATTTTTTATGCTAATGAAAAGCAAAAAGAAATAGCTACTTCTTTAATTTCTGAACTAAATAAAAATGTGTATGACAATAAAATTGTAACAACATTAGAACCTTTTAGTCAATTTTATAAAGCAGAAGACTATCATCAAAATTATTATTCAAGCAATACTGAAAAACCTTATTGTAAATCTGTAATTACACCCAAAATAGAAAAATTTGAAAAGTTATTTAAAGACAGATTAAAGAAAAAATAAACAGCAGCTAACATCGGTTTTGCGATATTGGGGCTGAAGTACTAAATTTGAGCATTGGAATTCTATTGAACATTTGTACTAAATTGAGCATTTGTCCTTTGATTTTCCCAACATCGCAAAGCCGCAAACCGTTACCTGCCATTTCAACGAACAACCGTATAGACAGACAATATGTTTCACTTTGATAAAAACTTCGGACTTTTTATTGGGCAATTGACTGACAATAAATTTCACAAACATTACGCTTTGCAAATAAGTGTTGCGTCAAAATCAAATTTTACACTTTCTGTAAAAAATCATTCGGACAATATTGGTAAAGCCTTTTTCCTAAATTCAAAAGTTGAACATAAATTAATCTGCGACACAAACCAATTAACCATTCTCATAAATCCATTAAGTGCAATAGGACACCAATTGTATTTAAAACATGGAAAATCAAGCCATTCAACTCTAAACGACTATTTATCAGATGAACTGATTGAAGTTCTTAATAAAATTGAGAGACGAGAAATAACATTTGAAAAATTATGTATTTTAACTTCACAAATTCTGACGAAATATAAATGTAATTGTGAATTGGATAATCATTTGCAAGACGACAGAATTCTCAAGGCTTTTGAGTTTATAGACAACCATTTTGAAAAAGTATTAAGTTTAGAAGAAGTTGCTGATTATTGCAATTTATCCCCAACTCGTTTTTTGCACTTGTTCAAAGAGAAAACAAATCTAAATTTTAGAAGGTATCAACTATGGAACAAGTTAGTAAAGTCATTACCATACCTAACTAAAAACTCAATCACAGATACGGCTTATACATTTGGTTTTTCAGACAGTTCACATTACACAAGAACATTTATTGAAACTTTTGGCGTAACACCAAAATTCTTTTTGCCAAAAAATTAGCCAGTTTATACAATTTTAAGTTTGAAGTGCCTCGTACTTTTGCATTGTAATTAAATCATTAAATAAATGCGAAGTATATTATTCATTTTGCTTTTGACTGCACAAGTAAAAGCATTCTCACAATCAAATTTAAAAAGTATGGACAATTATTTAAAAGAAACACCAATATTAAACTATTCCGACAGCTCAATTCAGTCGTTGGTGAAAAACAAAAATTGGTTAACAATGGACACGGTTGAACGTGTAAAGTCAATCTACAACTATGTTAGAGATGACATTAAATTTGGCTACAATTTGTCTGATGACATAACTGCAACACAAGTACTGCAAGACGGTTACGGACAGTGTAACACAAAAGCAACTTTGCTAATGGCACTTCTACGAGCAACAGGAATACCAAACAGAATTCACGGTTTCACTATTGACAAAGCATTGCAAAAAGGAGCAATTACAGGAATTTGGTATAATCTTTCGCCAAAAAATATTATTCATAGTTGGGTAGAAATCTACGTGAATAACAATTGGTTTTTTCTTGAAGGTGTAATTCTTGACAAGGAATACTTAACCAAACTACAAGCTAAAAACAAAGATTGCAAAACTACTTTCTGCGGTTATGGTGCATATACCGATAATTTTGAAAACCCACCAATTGAATGGAATTTAAACAACACTTACATTCAAGACAAAGGTATAAACCAAGATTTTGGTCTGTTTGACACACCAGATGAATTTTATAAAAAACACCAACAGAAACTTGGAGCATTTAAAAAATTTATTTTTCGTAATATTGTAAGACATAAAATGAACAAAAACGTTGAAAAAATAAGAAACGGCAGGTAACAGCAGTTTGGCAAAATGGCGGGTTCAGTGCTAAAATGAAGTTCAGTTTTCAAATGAAGTTTGGTGCTAAATTGAAAATAAGTGCTTCAAAGTCCGCCACTTCGCCAATCTGCAAACCGTTAGCGGCTATCCTCCCTATACCACCTGCATTGACTTTTGAAGCTAACGAGGGATTACCCCAATTTGAAGTTTTTTGCTAAATTTACCTAGCTCAAAGCAAGGCCGATTTTAAAACTGTTGCATAATAGCACGGGCGCAATCCTGGTTGAGATGTGTGTGATGACTTCAGTGGTGGTTTAGTTGCATAACTAAAACCCCGTTCAGAATATTTTCTTTCCAAAAGTACATCTCCTTTGAGCTATTTTATTTACAATTATTTCTAAAAAACTATGGATCAAGACACTCAAAAAGTTTCTATGGAAATTGTGCATCCATTTGCTGCGGGAATAGACGTGGGCAGCCGTTCGCATTGGGTGGCAATCGGTCAAAAGCCAAGTGACATCAAGGAATTTGGCGTTTTTAATGAAGATTTAAAAAGCCTTACAGAATGGCTTATGGAGCACAAAATCACCACTGTGGCCATGGAAAGTACAGGTACTTACTGGCAAAGTTTGTATGCTGTTTTGGTGGCCAATGGCTTGGAGGTTACTTTGTGCAATGGGAAGTTTACCAAAAACATCAAAGGTAGAAAAACCGACATTCAAGATTGTCAATGGATACAGAAGCTTCATTCGATAGGACTGTTGACCAGCAGTTTTTTACCAAACATGGACACGGAACAATTAAGAACCTATTGCCGCCACAGATCCAACTTGCTAGATATGGCAGCTTCTACCCAAAAGAAAATGCAAAAGTATCTGCGGTTGTTGAATTTGCGCCTAGATGTGGTTGTAAATGACATTTGTGGCCTTACGGGGCTGTCCATCATTCATGCGATTTGTAAAGGCGAAACCAATCCAGAAAAATTAGCCTCCTTACGCCATTCCAACTGCCGAAAATCGGAAGCTGAAATAGCCAAAGCCCTGCATTCCAACGGACGCAAAGACTACCTATTTGCCCTAAGTCAAGAAGTGGAAATGTATGAAATACTTCAGTCTAAAATCACACAATGCGACCTTGAGATAGAACGGATATTGAACACCATCATAGACAAAGACGAGAACAAAAAGCAACATGATATTGAGTCCAAATCCCACAAAAGAATCAATAAGAACACCCCCAAAAACATAGATCTCAACAAGATTGGTTATCAATATTTTGAAGGAGTAGATTTGATGGCCATAGAAGGATTTAGCTTTTCAACACTATTAAGCTTGATGAGTGAAGTAGGTCTGGAGGGTATCAAGAAATTTGGTACGGCCAAACAATTTTCTTCATGGCTCAGACTTACTCCCAACAATAAAATTAGTGGGGGCAAAGTATTATCAAGCCGTATTCCTAAAGGCAGTAATCGCTTAAAGATAGCCTTGAGAAATGCAGCCAATGCCATAGGAAATCTAAAAGAATCGACCCCTTTGCGGGATTTTTTCCAACGAATAAACTTTAGAAAAGGCAGAGTGTCAGCCGTAAGTGCCACCGCAAGAAAACTATCGGTCATTATTTGGAATATGGTGGTGAAAAATATTCCCTACCACAACCCACACGAATATTTGTACCTAGACAAAAAAAGAAAAATGGGCTTAGTAAAAAGAATTCAGAAACAAATTGATAAATTTGCTTTGACTAATCAGGATTTAAATCTACTAACTAGCTGATATTTAGATGCGAAAATTTACGTTAGTCAGAAACCAAAAAAGACACGTGTTTATTTAAATACATTTGCACGTATTAATAAAAATGTTTAACTTTGCACGTGCAAATAAATGATAAAATACACGTATTATGACAACAAAATTAACATTGACATTAGAACAGCATATTATTGAGAAAGCAAAAGAATATGCAAAAAATAAGGGTCGTAGCCTTTCTGATATTATTGAAAATTACTTAAAAGTTGTTGTTACTGAAAAAGCAGATTTAGAAACAGAAATTGCTCCCCTTGCAAAGTCATTAAAAGGATCTTTTAAAAAGCCATCCGATTTTGATTACAAAAAGCAATTAACTAACAGGTTGACAGAAAAATATCTAAAATAAAATGGACAAAATATTAATTGATACCGATGTAATTTTGGATTTTTTCTTTGACCGACAGCCATTTTCTGAATTTGCAACAACTATAATATCATGGAGTGAAAAGAAAAAGATAGAAGGATTTATAACACCTGTGATTTGCAGTAATGTTTATTATCTACTTCGACAGACTGCAAAACATGAAAAAGTTATTGAAAAATTGAATCAATTACTAACAATTGTTGATGTGATTCAAATGGATAGACAAGTTATAAAATCAGCATTAACATCTGGTTTTAATGATTTTGAAGATGCGTTACAAAATTTTGCAGCTATACAACAAGGAGATATAAATGTGATATTAACACGAAATATAAAAGACTTTAAAAAAAGTAAAATTGGTGTAATGACTCCTGAGAATTATATAAATACAAAAATGATCAGCCCCTAATCGAGTAGAGTAAGGTGCTTCATACAAGCACCTTAGCCCTCTCACACCACCGTGCATACGGGTCTCGTACACGGCGGTTCATTAAAACAAAGGATTCAAATTCTCCCTATAAATTTGCGTTGAGAACTTCCTACCTTTAGCTCCACATCTCAAGGACTTACACCTTGATAGCGATTCATTTCCATTCACTTCACACTGTTACTACTAAAAAAAAGTAGCCATTTTCTTGGATAATTCCGCAGAAAATATGACTTGATTTTCTCATATATTTACATATATTTGTAACAGTGTGTCTGTGAATGAACTACGTCCATTCTAGACACACACAGGCAGTTTTACGTCATGCTGCGGTTCTGTGGTATTATTTACTTTCGTTTCCATATAAAATTTTGTTGTTAAGTGAAGAGCGTTCGGTTTTAAATGCAGCACTAACACAAAGCTGCAATGCCGTTACAAGCAAGCCTAACAGACGACACTACAAACATCAATAAGACAGCCAAACCATCGACCTTTGGCATCCTGACCAGACTTTCCGGACGACCTTAACTCGGCAGACAATTTCGCTGTATCTCGACACAGACCAGCAGACCATCTTGTCGACACACAAGCCGACCCAAGAAAAAATAAAACACCCCACAGCACAAAAAAATGAATTTCTGCCACCGCACAAGTGACACATTTGGCTTTGCCCTGCCCACAAGCCAACCCTACTGCAAAGCCAAAAGAGCCACTTTTTCCCTATGCACCAAAGACAGTACAAAGAATAAAACTTCTATTTGTAGAACCCCTACTTAAATTTATTTTCATCAAAAGTTTGATAATTTAAAAACTTTGTTTATTTTTGTAGCGTCATTACAAAGGAATAAATTTGAAAACACTAATAAAAGATATTACAAACATCCAAACTGGACTCTTCGCCAAGCCTTCTGGCATTGGTGAATTGGTGTATCTACAGTCCAAGCATTTTGACGAATACGGGCAATTACATTCAGTCCTTCACCCCGATTTGGTGGCTGAAGGGATTTCTGAAAAGCATTTGCTAAAAGATGGTGATGTGCTTTTTGCTGCAAAAGGAACTAAAAATTTTGCTGCGGTATTCGAAAACCACAACGAACCTTCAGTTGCTTCCACTTCCTTCTTTGTAATAAGACCAGCAGACAAAAAAGTGTTGCCTCAGTATTTGGCTTGGTTTCTAAATAACCATACCACCCAAACACTTTTAAAAGGTCAAGCCATTGGTACTTCCATTCCTTCTATCTCCAAACAGGTTTTAGAGAATTTGGAAATAACCATACCGACCATTGAAACCCAGAAGTCGATTCTGCAAATCACCAAACTCCGTAACAAGGAAAAATCGTTGAAGCAGAAAATTGAAACGCTAAGAGAAAAACAAATTCAACAACAAATAATCAACGCAATAAAATAAATATCATGGCTAAAATAACTCAGAAAGACATCAACGATGCGGTTTGGAAAGCTTGCGACACCTTCAGAGGTAGCATTGACCCAAGCGTTTACAAAGACTATGTGCTTACCATGCTCTTCCTAAAATATCTCAGCGATGTGCATGACGATAAGATGGAAGGTTACTTAGCTAAATACAACGGTGATGTGGAACGAGCCAAACGTGCCATGCAACACGAACGCTTTATTGTGCCGGAGCATAGCCATTTTAAGTTCCTGTACGATTCTCGTAATGAGGCCAACATTGGGGAACTCATTGATATTGCTTTTACGGATCTCGAAGAAGCCAATAGAGATAAACTATACAGTGAAGACGGCTCAGGTATATTCAAAAATATTAGCTTTAACAGTAGTCTGCTGGGTGAACCCAAAGACAAAAACCAAAGACTAAAAACCTTACTCATTGATTTCGCCTCAGATAAATTAAATCTTAGGCCATCTCATTTGGGCGGAACTGACATTATTGGAGGTGCGTATGAATTCTTGATTGCCAACTTTGCCAGCGATGCTGGCAAGAAAGCCGGTGAATTTTTTACACCATCTGAAGTATCAACCTTGTTGGCCAAACTTACCAAAAGTAAACCAGGATCACGTATATGCGACCCCACTTGCGGTTCAGGCTCTTTATTGATAAAAGCAGGACAAGAAGTGGGTTCTGACAACTTCTCTCTTTACGGACAGGAAGCCAACGGCAGCACTTGGGCTTTGGCAGTGATGAATATGTTTTTGCATGGCTTTGACAATGCCACCATCCGTTGGGGCGATACTATCCGCAACCCCAAACTGAAAGAAGGCGATACGCTGATGAAGTTTGACACAGTAGTAGCAAACCCACCATTCTCCTTAGACAAATGGGGAAAAGTAGAAGATAAGGAAGGCGACAAAACCACGATTAGCTACGACCCTGAAACCGATAAATACAACCGTTTTTGGAGAGGCGTACCACCAAAAAGCAAAGGCGATTGGGCATTTATCAGCCACATGATAGAAACGCTGAATGAGCATGGCAAAGCAGGTGTGGTTGTGCCGCATGGTGTATTGTTTCGTGGCAGCAGCGAAGGAAAAATAAGACAGAAAACCATTGAAGAAAATCTGTTGGAAGCCGTAATAGGCTTACCTGCAAACTTATTTTTTGGTACAGGCATACCGGCAGCTATCTTGGTATTTAACAAGCAAAAAAGCAGCAACAATGTATTGTTTATAGATGCCAGCAAACACTATGAAAGTGCCAAAAACCAAAACAAGTTGCGTGAAAGCGATATTGACCAAATTGTAAACACCTACCGTGATTTTACTGCCGGCAAACTGCAACCCGGTGTGGTGGAAGAAAAATACAGTTATGTAGCCAATCCCAAAGAAATACAGGAAAACGATTTTAACCTGAACATACCCCGCTATGTGGACACCTTTGAAGAGGAAGCGGAAGTGGACATTGCTGCGGTGCAAAAAGAGATTGAAGGACTTGAAAAAGAACTAAGCACGGTGCAGATGGAAATTGATAAATACTTAAAATCATTAGGTGCATGAGAGAAAAAGTAAAATATCCAAAAGATTGGAGACTTCTTTCTATTGCATCGCTGGTTGATGATAACAAAGAATTATTCGATGATGGGGATTGGATTGAGGCTGAATATCTAACCGATTCTGGTATAAGGCTTATTCAAACTGGAAATATTGGAGAAGGAACTTTCGTTGACAAGGACAAAAAGAAATATATATCAGAACAATCTTTTACTAAGCTTAAATGTAAGGAGTTAAATGTTGGGGATATACTTATTTGCAGATTAGCTGACCCTGCTGGAAGAGCATGTATTTTGCCTGATTTAGGTGAGGAAAAAATGATAACATCTGTTGATGTTTCAATATATCGCCCAAAGCTAGATTATGCCGATAGAGGATTTCTAGTTGTATCAATGGGCACAGCAAACTGGTTCAACGAAATAAGAGAAAGATGTGGCGGCTCTACAAGAACTCGGATTGCACGAAGTGAATTAGGTAAAATCAAAATCCCCCTCCCCCCACTTCCCGAGCAAAAAGCCATAGCCCAGGTGCTCAGCACGGCAGATGCCGCCATCCACACCATCGAAAAACTTATCGCCCAAAAAGAACTACGCAAAAAATGGCTGATGCAGCAATTGCTTACGGGGAAGAAGAGGTTGAAAGGGTTTGAGGGGGAGTGGAAAAAATTAGGTGCTGGTGAGGTCTTCAAAAGTGTGGCAAAAAAAGGATTTGCAGATGAAGAATTGCTTTCTGCTACACAAGACAGAGGAATGATTCCAAGGACAATGCTGGAAGGTAGAGTTACTATGCCAACAACAGGAACGGAGGGGTTCAAATTGGTTGAGGTTGGAGATTTTGTAATAAGCTTACGTTCATTTCAAGGCGGTTTGGAATATTCATATTACAGAGGTTTAGTTAGCCCGGCATACACTGTGCTGAAACCCAAGAAGCCTATCAATGAACAATTTTATAAGCAGTATTTCAAGAGCTATGATTTTATTGGTCATTTAGCAATTGCAGTCATTGGAATTAGAGACGGTAAGCAAATCAGTTACGATGATTTCTGTTCGGTAAAGATTCCTTACCCAAGAATCGAAGAACAAACCGCCATTGCCCAAGTGTTGAAAGCAGCAGATAAAGAAATTATACTGCTTAAAGCCAAAGCAGAGAAGTTAAGGGAGCAAAAAAAGGGGTTGATGCAGCAATTACTAACAGGTAAGGTGAGGTTGAAAATATAAAATGAAAAATAAATAAAGTATGTATTTCTGTTACGTAGACGAAAGTGGCCATTGTGGAACAAAATTCGACCTTAATCAGCCAGTAGAGGTATTAGTTGGAGTGGTTTCTGATGCAACTAAAATTCACAAAACAAACCGTGAACATTCAAACTTTTTAAAAGAGCTGCTCCATAAACATGGTGTAGAAGTTTCTGAACTAAAGTCTGCCCAAATTTTTAGAGGCAGGAAAGAATGGAGTAGTACAGCTCCTGAAGTTAGGAAGCAAATATTCAAAGACTTATTGAAATGGGTAAATAATAGAAGCTGTAAACTGATTGTATGCCCGATTGATTCAGCAAAATATTTCGACCTAAAAAAGCAAGGGCATGATTTGGCGAATAAACTGCATTTCCCCTATGAAGCAGGTTCTTTAAATGTGCTGTTGAGTTTGCAACGAATGAAATATGGTTTACCAAACAACAAAGGTAAAACAGTTGTCATTTTTGATGAAGAAGGGGAACATGATAAACGATTAATTAAACTGTTATCTGATGATTTATCATATACAGATGCGTTCACTCAAGTCAAAATTCCAAAACCTAAAGGGAAGCAAACCGAATTAGAAAGGCTTTGTCAAATTGTTGATATCCCCTTCTTTTCAAAATCAGAACACTCACAATTAATTCAGATTGCTGACTTGGTTGCGTTTGTTGTTTCCCGATATATTCAACTCAAATCGTTCGGAGTGCTGCCAGCCTTTAATGATGAATTGGCAGTAATCGAAGAGTTTTATATTGGTGTAAAAGATTCATTGGTTCCAGCGGCTCATATCAATCCGCCAACAAAGGGCGATTCCTTATCCGCTTTTTATCAGGAAATTAGACCACGAGGTTGGTCGCCACAAAAATGGATTATTAAATAAAAGAATAATGAGTTTAGGAATCCAATTCGCATCCGACCTTCATATAGAATTCCCTACCAACAAGGAATATCTAAAACTACACCCTTTGCAGCCTTTGGGTGAAGTATTGGTATTGGCAGGGGATATTGTGCCTTTTGCCGTAATGGATAAGTACAAATATTTTTTCAGCTTTTTAGCAGATAACTTTGAAACCACCTATTGGCTGACCGGTAATCATGAGTATTACCATTTTGACATTGCCGAAAAAAGTGGGGTACTGTATGAAGCTATACGTAGCAATGTGTTTTTGGTGAACAATACTTCGGTGGTGCATGAAAACGTGAAACTCATTTTTTCTACCCTATGGAGCAAAATCAATCCGGCAAATCAATGGCAGATAGAAAGAAATATGAACGATTTTCATCTCATCAAACACAAGGGCTATCGTCTTTCGAGTGAGCAATACAATCAATTGCATGAGGAAAGCTTGGCTTTTATCCAAAACGAATTGAAAATGGTCATAGAAGAGAAAATTGCTGTCTTCACCCATCACTGTCCCACTTTTCTCAACTATCCTGAGCAATACAAGGGTGATGTGCTGAATGAGGCTTTTGCGGTGGAACTGCATGACCTTATAGAATCATCCAATATAGCCTGTTGGGTGTATGGGCATCACCATACCAACACGCCTGAGTTCACAATTGGCAATACCAAGCTCATAACCAACCAGTTGGGCTATGTGCAACGAAATGAACATCAGCTTTTTGAACCAAATAAAGTGATTGAGATGTGAAAATCAGAATAATAAATCTATATTTGCACAATAAAGTTAATTACTTTATCAAGTATAATCAGGTTTATTATGGAAAATAAAATGAGGAAAACGCTAACATATATTGAGGAAACGTTGGGCATACAGCCAACTGTAACCCCCATAGCCAAAAGCCATTTGGACAGGCTTCCTATGCATATCCACGAAACTTTCAGGCTGTATCACACAGACTTTTTCAAAACGGAAATCATTTTGGCTGAACTTAAAAACGATGATGAACTAAGCATTCAGCAGACCAAAAAACAGGTACAACAAATAAAAAACTTACTCAACCAAAAAGTGGTTGTAGTCTTGGAGAACGTACAAGCCTACAACCGCAAACGATTGATCGAAAAAGGCATCAACTTTATAGTGCCGGGAAAACAACTCTATATGCCCGATTTGCTGATTGACCTGCGGGAAAACTTTATCCACCCAAAAACCAGGCAAAAAAATGAGACATTACTTCCATCTGCACAATTTCTATTGATATACCACATCATCCATAGATTCCAAAAATGGAAACTGGAAGAACATCCCTTTAAAGAAATTGCTCAAAAATTAGGCTATACGCCAATGGCTATCACAAATGCTATTGACAATTTGAAATTCCATGAATTAGTGGAAGTAGAAGGTGAAAAGGAAAAATTCATCCGTTTTCGAAATGAAAGGAATGAGTTATGGAACATAGCCTATCAACAAAACCTTTTGGTGAATCCTGTCATTAAAACGGTGTACGTGGATGAAAAGCCTAAAGACCTATTTCTGTTGCAAAGCAATGCATCTGCCTTGCCTGAATACACCGATTTGAATCCAAGCAGACAGGAATATTTCGCTATTGAAAAAACCGTTTTTTATGGTTTGCAAAAAAGCAATTCATTGGCAAATCTAAATGAATATGAAGGAAGGTATGCTTTAGAGGTATGGAAATATAACCCGTTGACATTGGTGGACGAATTACCAAATGACAGGGCGGTTGTAGATCCGCTTTCTCTATACCTGAGTGTGAAGGACAGCAGAGATGAACGCATTGAAATGGCATTAGACCAAATTTTAGAGAAATTTATATGGTAAGAGGATTAGACATTTTCAAAAAATACTTTGAGCAGTATCCCGGTAATTACGTGATTATTGGTGGTACTGCCTGTGACATTATTATTGATGAAGCGGGCTTCGTTCCCAGAGCCACCAAGGATATAGATATTATTTTGGTGGTGGAAGCCCTTAGTTCTGATTTTGTAAAACAGTTTTGGCAGTTTATTAATGATGGCAAGTACCATCAAAGGGAAAAAAGTAATGACGAAAGAGAGTACTACCGATTTATTAAACCTGAGAATACAGAGTTTCCGCATCAGATAGAACTGTTTTCAAGAACTCCCGATGTAATTGTTTTAGAAGGGGAAGCGCATCTAACACCTATACCGGCGGATGATGACTTGTCCAGTTTGTCAGCTATATTACTGAATGATGACTATTACAATTATATGATTGAACACAGTCAGGTGGAAGATGGCTTGCATCATGCCAATATTGAAGCATTGATATGTTTGAAAGCAAAGGCATTTTTGGAAATAAAGGAAAGGATTGAAAAAGGTAGTAAAGAAGATGCAAAGCAGTTACGAAAGCACAAAGCAGACGTATTTCGTTTAACAGTAATGCTTACACCTGAATCAGAATTTGATTTGCCAAAAACCATTCAAGAACATGTAAATCAGTTTGCTGAATTGACGGCTGGCGATTTACCAGACAAGGCCATTTTTAAAGAAATGGGATTGAGCAATATTGACCCAAACAACGTATTTGAGCAGTTCAAAAAGTCATTCAGAGTGAGTACAAATGAAGCATAGCAAATACATGATGAAAACGTGTATAGAAAATATCGGAAATCTATACATATCAAAACTAACATTTATAGAAAACCGCACTTTTCTATAAATGATACAAACGAAATAAGAAAGTAATGGAAACACCAAGTTTTAAAGAAGACCATATCAGCCAGATTCCGGCATTGCAAATGCTGGTGAATTTGGGTTATACCTACTTAAGTCCGGCAGAAGCAGACAGGCAAAGATGCGGCAAAACCACCAATGTACTGCTGGAAGATGTGTTGAGGAAACAATTAAAGGAAATCAATAGCATCAGGGTGAGTGCAACTAAAACCAGCATTTTCACAGACGAGAATATTGAACGGGGTATTTTGGCTTTGAAAAACCTGCCCATGAACGAAGGCTATATTGCAGCCAGTGAAAGAGCTTACAACCTGCTTACCTTAGGTCAGGCATTGGAGCAAAGTGTAGATGGCGACAAAAAGAGTTTTACCCTGCAATACATTGACTGGAAAAACATCAGCAACAACGTATTTCATGTAACAGAAGAATACAGCGTAATGCGTTCAACCAGCAAAGAGCATTACCGTCCTGACTTGGTGTTGTTTGTAAATGGTATTCCGCTTTGCATTATCGAATGTAAACGCCCAGACATGAAAGAGCCATTGAAACAGGCTATCAGTCAGCATTTGCGTAATCAACAGGAAGATGGAATCAGAAGCTTGTATGTGTATTCGCAACTCACTTTAAGCATTGCCACACAAGAAGCAGCTTATGCCACCAACGCCACACCAGAAAAGTTTTGGGCAAAGTGGCAAGAAAAATTCAGCAATGATGAAGAAGAACGCAACTACAAAAACCAATTACAGGAACTGAAAAACAAACCGCTTCCGGTTTTCATAAAAGAACAATTATTTGCTGACCGCTTCAAATACGTTCGCCAATACTTTGATGCGTTGGAGAAAGAGGAAATTCTTCCTACAGAACAGGATAAGTATTTATATGGCTTGTGTCGTCCGGATCGATTGATGGACATCGTTTTAAATTACGTTTTGTTTGACAATGGAGAGAAGAAAGTAGCCCGCTATCAGCAATTTTTCGCCATTAAAAAATCCATGCAACGCATCAGAAATGTGGAGAATGGAAAACGCAAAGGAGGCGTAATCTGGCATACACAAGGCAGCGGGAAATCCTTAACGATGGTGATGTTGGCACAAGCCATTGCTATGGAACCCAGCATTCGTAATCCAAAAATTGTGTTGGTAACAGACAGAACCGATTTAGATAATCAAATTACCAGCACATTCAGAAAGTGTGGCAAGTTTGTAGAGAACGCCACTACAGGTCAACGATTGGTAGAATTACTGGAGAGCAAAAGCGATGCAGTGGTTACAACCATCATCAACAAGTTTGTAGCGGCAGTTAAGAAAATCCATCAGCCATTAGAAAGCCACGACATCTTTGTTTTGGTAGATGAAGGTCACCGAACACAGCATGGTACGTTTAATGTGGACATGCAGAAAACATTGCCAAATGCATGTTTCATTGCCATGACCGGAACACCGCTTTTTAAGAAAGACAAAAGCACCGCAGCAAAATTTGGTGGCGTAATTGATGCGTACACCGTTGACCAGGCAGTAAAAGACAAAGCAGTTGTTCCATTGTTGTATGAAGGACGTTTGGCATTGCAGGATGTAAATGCAAGTCCGATTGATACCTTCTTCGGGATGGTTTCAGAACCATTAACCGAATACCAAAAAGCAGACATCAAGAAAAAGTTTGCTCGTTATGACCATTTGAATTCAGCCGAGCAAAAAATGAGAATGATTGCTTGGGACATTAGCTATCATTTCCGTGACAACTGGCAAGGTAAAACACCATTTAAGGGTCAGTTGGTTTGCGATAAAAAAGTGAATGCCATCAAATATAAAGAGTATTTAGATGAAATTGGTATTGTGAGCAGCGAAGTGTTGATTTCATCTATTGATGAACGAGAGGGAGAAGAAAGTGCTTATGAGAAGTCAACCGAAAAGGAAAATCAGTTTTGGAAGAAAATGATGGACGAACATGGTAATTCAAAAAGCTATGAAAAGAACATCATCAGTCGTTTTAAGAATCAGAAAGACCCTGAAATTATTATCGTTGTTGACAAATTGCTTACGGGATTTGACGAACCCAAAAACACGGTTTTATATCTCACAAGGAATTTACAAGGTCATAAACTCTTACAAGCCATTGCAAGGGTGAACCGTATTTATCCTGACAAAGAATTCGGCTACATCATTGACTATTACGGAGTGATTGAAAATTTGGATGATGCTTTGCAGATGTATTCTTCATTTGAAGATTTTGACGAAGAAGACTTGGCTGGAACACTCGCTAATATTTCAGAGGAAATCAAAAAACTGCCACAAAAGCATTCTGACCTTTGGGATATTTTCAAAACCATTGCCAATAAAAGAGATGCAGAAGCCTACCAGCAATTATTGAAGGATGAAGCAATAAGAGTTTTGTTTTACGATAAACTGGCTGCCTTTGCCAAAAGTTTGAAACTGGCATTATCTTCTATTCAATTCCATAAGGAAGTAGAAGAAAAGGTAATCAATCGTTACAAAGATGATTTGACCATGTTCTTAAAGTTGCGTTTGGCAGTTGTGGAAAGATATAGTGATGAAATTGACTATAAACAATATGAAGGTCAAATTCAAAAACTGATTGACACACACATCACCACCGAGAAAATCGAAACTATCACAGAACTGGTAAACATTTTCGATAAAGACAAATTTCAGCAAGAAGTAGAAAACACCACAGGCAAAGCGGCAAAGGCAGACAAGATTGCTAGCAGAACAGCGAAGCACATCACGGAGAAAATGGATGAGGACCCGGCTTTCTACAAGAAGTTTTCTCAAATGCTGAAAGAAACCATTGCCGACTATGAAGCCAAACGCATCAGTGAGGCACAATACCTGAGCAGAGTTCAAGACATTATGAACAATGTTTTGGCTCACACCGACAACGATATTCCAGAGCAATTGAAAGAAAGAGATGTTGCCAAAGCCTTTTATGGTTTGACAGTTGAAGCATTGTCTGAGAAAATTCAAGACAATATAGTTCGTAAAGAAGTCGCAACACAAACGGCTTTACAAATTGATGACCTTATTCAATCTTCAGTTTTAGACAACGGTAAACCCATTATTGACTGGCAATACAAAACCAATATTACAGGAAAATTGCTTATAGAAATTGGCGACTATCTGATTGATGAGGTTCGGGACAAATACAATGTGGACTTGTCATTTAAAGACATGGACAAAATTGCAGAAGATTGTATTGAAGTAGCTAAAATTCGTTACAAGTGATGACAGCCGCTATACAATTTGGAAGCAAAACAATTGATTTTCGTCTGGAATTTTCAGACAGAAAATCGCTTGGCATTACTGTAACTCCCGAAATGGAAGTGTTGGTGAAAGCACCGACAGACACATCCATAGAAAAAGTGAAAGAGAAAATCAGAAAAAAGGCACCTTGGATAATTAAACAACAAAGCTTCTTCCTTTCCTTTCAACCAAAGACACCACAACGAAAATATGTAAGCGGAGAAACGCATTTGTATTTGGGCAGACAATACCGATTACAAATTTCAATCGACAAAGAGGAATCAGTAAAACTAAAAGGCAAATTCATTGAAATAACAGCCAATGATAAGTCAAGAGCAAAAGACTTATTAAACAAATGGTATTTACAACATGCACGGACTAAGTTTCATGCAATCGCAGCACCACTAATTGACAAATTCAAAAAGCACAAAGTAGAACCAAGTTCAATTGTGTTGCGTGACATGCCGACACGTTGGGGCAGTTGCACTCCAAAAGGAAAAATTATATTAAACCCAGAATTAATTAAAGCACCAAAAGGATGCATTGAATACGTTATCATACACGAACTTTGCCATTTAATACATCACGACCATACACAGAAATTTATAGATTTACAGACTAAGGAAATGAAAGACTGGGAAAAGTGGAAAATGAAATTAGAGAAATTATTAGCATGAGAAGCCTACACACAAAAGCACACACATTTGCAAGCCGCACAAGCCTACACACAAGCCAAAACTTGGCAAAGAGTGTGCCTCCCCCACCCTGAAAAAATTGAATTAAAAAAATTTCCCTTCCCTTCTGAAAATAAAAAATACGCAACCGCACAACCCGATACGACAAAGACAGAAACAGCTAAACTCAATAAGGAAAAGGGTTTATAGACACTGAAGACAGAAGGCCTACCGCTAATCGAGTAGAGTAAGGTACTTCATACTAGCACCTTAGCCCTCTCACACCACCGTGCATACGGGTCTCGTACACGGCGGTTCTCTAAAACAAAGGATTCAAATTCTCCCTATAAATTTGCGTTGAGAACTTCCCACCTTCAGCTCCACATCTCAAGGACTTACACCTTGATAGCGATTCATTTCCATTCACTTCACACTGTTACTACTAAAAAAACAACCATTTTCTTGGGTAATTCCGCAGAAAATATGACTTGATTTTCTCTTATATTTACATATATTTGTGACAGTGTGTCTGTGAATGGACTACGTCCATTCACAGACACACATAGCAGTTTGGCAAAATTGGGGTTTAATAGGTTATTCAAAGGTTGTGGCTCGCAGCAAGTGCCGTGTAGCTTGATAGTGAATCGCTCCGTAATCCCCTACTTTGCATATTGCCACCGTTATGCCATTTTAAAAAAATGAAAATGATTCGAAATTTATTGAAAAGGAATATATATAAGCAAGAGTGTATTTATATAGCTAGAACGGACATTCGTTTTAATGGAGATAAGTTTTATGAAGAAATAATTGAAACACAAATAACAAATAAAGATACAATTATTAATCGTGGAGATGGTTTAGAACTCATATTTGAAAAAAAGAGACTAGTTAAGATATATGAGTATTATGAAAAATCATACACTATATATAGAAAAGAGAGACCTCTAGGAGCTGATGAAGATAATTACCTAATGCCAAATTATAAACCTAACCAAATTTTAAAATATGAAGAGGCTCTAAATGGACAGCATCAAATAGGAGGAGAATTTTTGGATGATTTTTTTGAACCCGAAAATAATTGTAGTGTGCCTTTTCAATATTTAGGTTACATTAATAATGAAGATGCTAATTTTAAATGGCTTCCATTTAAAGTTCATTTAACATGTCCAATTTATTTGAGTTTTGAAGAAATCTTTCTTGATTATTCTAATAAATCGAGACCAGAAATAATAAATAAAGAGGAAGTAGAAAGATCAACTACTCCTTTCAATGAACTTAATAAAGAATCACTTATAACCTTTGAATCGGTAAAATTCAACTTAATTGAAGATGTTAGATATTCATTAAAAGTAAACTCAGGAATTCCTAATTGGATACAAGGACAATATATTCCGACTTGTCCAAAATCAGGAGTTAAAATGAAGTTTCTCTGTCAATTATATGGTGGTTCTAAAATGAAAAGTACGAATATACAACCTGAGAGTGATTGGAATAAAAACTATTTTAAGGATTTAAATTTTTGCGGAAGTGATCTTTATGTATTTTTTGAACCGACATCAAAAGTTGCATGCTATTTTACACAGAATACTTAAAGAAAAAACTACCTACAACATTTAGCCAGCTACAAAAAAATCCTGAATAAAAAAGCCTCAAACAGCGGAACTGCAATTTGAGGCTTTTTTTTGCTAGCTCGCGTTGGCTGAATTGCACTCTATTAGTTGGCTTACCGCAGAGTGTCCAAAGATTAAACATGGAAAATAGAGATTCGAACTCAGGAAAAGTGACCAATCATAAACAGATTTAACCAAACAATTGACAGATTTACTTTTAACTTAAACAGCTTTTTTAAAAAAAAAATGATAGGAAATAGTCATTGTTTATAATAAAGGGCTTACATTCTCTTAATTATTGATTCATACTAATAGTAATTATTAAACTACGTTTTAGAAAATAGTTTTACAATCTTCAATTTTACGTAGCTGTTTTGTATTTCCCTCAATATTGTAAAGGCTAATCATTAGAATTTAGTGTTTCATTTTATTAAACGAAACTGTTATTTTTGTCTACAAAATCATAAATTCTAATCATGAACAAAATCACTACGTTTCTTTTCTTTGTTTTGATGGGGCTGCATTCTTTTGCACAAACTGTCAAATATGTGAATCCGCTGGCTACAGGTAATGGTAGTGGTACTTCTTGGGCTAATGCTTACACAAGTTTAAAATCGGCACTAGCTAGTGCTAAAGATAATGATGAGTTTTGGCTTTGTTATTCTACCAAATACACCATTGATCCACTTCAGAATAGCGTGTATTTGGTCATTGATAAAAAAGTATCGCTCTTTGGTGGTTTCAAAGGCACTGAAACATTGCGTAGCCAACGTACCAGTTTGCAATCAATAATTAGTGGAAGTATTGCAATGAGTGTGGTGGATGATAACAGCGAGAAGGCGTTTGAGATAAAATCTAATGTTACTTTAGATGGGATTCGTTTTACAGATTTTTATTCAACTGAAACCGAGTATAACAAAAGAGTGGGTATTGTAAAAATTAATGATAACTGTACGGTTAATTTTATAAACTGTGATTTTAGAAATAATGAAAGTGTGAAATGTATAGACATAGCCAATAATTCTAATGTTACTGTACAGAATACCACTTTTGCTACCAACAATAGAACTAAAGGAGCACCAGTGATTAAAACGCTGAGTTCTTTTTTAACAGTTTTAGAATCTACATTTCAGTATAATGGTAACGGTTCGTCTCTGATAGAGTCTTACAAATCAGACACTTTGCCTAATTATGGAGAAATTCGTTTATACAATTCAGTGTTTAACGAAAACAAAGGCTGTGTGGCGTTTAACACCATCTCTGACATGCAAATAGCTAATTGTACCATCAAAAACGACGATTTTTATAATTATACGATCTACCATTATGGCCCTCAAAAAAAATTAAAAGTTAACAATACTAAGTTTTCAGGATTTTTTAAAACTATGATTATAAGTTTTGGGAGCTTAGATTCTGTAAGTATCACCAACTCAAATTTTGATTTGTCCCTAGCCAATAACTTGTATGTCATATATGGTGGTGCTAAAAATTTTAGATTAAATAAATGCGATTTTGGGCAATTTGACAAATCTGTGGATCCTGTCTATTTATATGGAGCTGATAGTAGTGTGGTTATTAAAAACTTACAATTTAAAGATATGGTAAGAAACGATAACTTTTTTTATATCTCTGGGAAAAAGTATATCAACTTAGATTCTTGTTCATTTCAAAATATAACTTATGAAAATGGAAGTAATTTGTTTTATCTATATGCAGATACGGTTTCTGTAGGGCATACAGATTTTACTAAACTTTCGGGAGAATTGTTTTCTACCTATCATCCTTATAAGAAATTTTACAACTGTAATTTTAAAAATATCAAACTTACCAGCAATCCTATTTTTTATCAGTCAAATGGCGATTTTGTATCTCTGGTAGAAAATAGTGTTTTTGACAGTTTAGAAATTGGGTATTCGACATTTGCCAATCACGGATATCCATTTATATACAACGGTTCGGGTTCGTTAACTTTAAAAAATAACACATTTAGAAATATAAAATGTAACGACCATTTTATTGAAGTGGGTTCGTACGGGGTTGTTAAAAGTTATGGAAATATTTTTGAAAATATAATTTCCAATAAAGGTGTCTGGCAAAATTCTGGCGGAAATGTGGGCATTTACAACAGTAATTTTAACGTAAGTAACAGACCAATTTTTATAAATGACGACACTTATAGTTTTTACCCAGAACGCTCTATGTTGTTTGTGTTGAATTCAATATTATACAGTACCAACGATACTCTGGTAAAAGTAGTAGCCAATCAGACAATTCCAGTTACTTTTTTAAATAACTATACCAATAAAAATGCAGGAATTAACAACTACAACAACTCTACAGTTACTTACGAAAACATTTATAAATCGCCAAATGTGAGTGCCTTGTTTGATAAAGGTGTACGTAGCGATTCTACTCTAAAAGGTATTTCTAAAGACATTTTAGGAAATAACAGATTGTTGTTTAGTAAAATTGATATCGGGTGTACGGAACTTACGGTTAACCCTAATATTGTTTCTAGTGACTTGGATAATGTAGTTACAGAAGAATTCTCTATATATCCTAATCCATTTAATGAAACACTACATGTAAAAGTAGATACTGACGCAAAAGTTAAAATACTTACGACTCAAGGACAACTACTTATCACGAAACAATTAAGCGAAGGCATACATCCCTTAGATTTGCAAGAACTAAAAACGGGTGTCTATGTAGTAATTTTAGAAAAACATAACGCATCAGTCATCACTAAAATTTCTAAAAATTAAACTAATATAGTTTGGTTGTAAAAACAAAAAAGCACAGAAATTTACCATTTCTGTGCTTTTGTATTTAAGGAATATAAAACTTAAATAAAAGTAAAATTTATTACTTTACCAACAATTTTAAAGTTTCAGTATGTTCGTTTGAGAATAATTTAACAAAATATACACCTGATTTCAACTCTGAGGTTTGAACAGATATATTATTCTTATTAATATCTGATATTGTATTTAGAATACTTCCATCACTGTGAAAAAGTTGGATTAGAGTTAGCTCTTTATGAGAAGTTATATTTATAACATTTCCTTTTTCTACAGGGTTGGGGCTTATTGAAACATCAGATCCAAATTCAGACGAACGTTTTACTGTTTTAGAAAAACTTATTTTGCCTGATTTGTCTATGGCTTTAATCCTGTAATAAGTATGAGATTCTGAATTTGGTAAATAGTAAGAAAATTCAATATCGTTTGATGCTTGAATAGCTTCAAAATCTTCAAAATTTATACCGTCAATACTTTTTTGAATATTGAAGCTTTCTATTTCTTCTTTTTGTATTCCCCAAACTAAAAAATTATTGTTTGTGATATATACATACAAGAAGTCTAGAGGTAAGGTACACGTTGCACATACCCATATTCTTCCACAAGATGAAGTGTTACCTACTTGAGTTTTTAGGTTTATTATGTATCCGTGTTGAGAAGTGCTGGTGTTGCCATATGAATTAACCTCAGGACCTATAGTGATAATGCCATTGGCATCAGTGTAACTACTAGAAGCAGACCGAGAACCTACAAGACCAAGAGGGCGAGTATTTGTGGTATTGGTTTGGAATATACCCGTACGTAAATAATAAGTACCGGCAGGAATTAAATACCCATTTCCTTGAACAGTTACTTTTGTAGAATTACTGCTTGTTAGTCCAACAATATTTTGAGTAGCTACTGTAGCAATACTAGTTCCTGGTGAATTAAAATTAACCGTACTTGGGAATAGTTCTGAAGTAATGGTAAGATCTTCACCACTTGAGTTATTATAAGATTTGGTGTATACTTCAAAAGAACTGATAGTTACAGGGGCTGTTAAAGTTATTTTTTCATAAACATATCCGTTTATTTCGTTGATGGTAGCTGACGGTTCAGTAAGTGCTAAATTAGATGGATAACTATTGTTATCTTGTAAATACAATCCACCCGTTGTGCAATTTGGGGTTTTAACCAAATTAGCTGCTGTAGTTGTAGACACTCCCGTAGCAGTAGTAGTAGGACCACTAATAAGTGTGCCACCGGTGCGTGCATTATACCATGAAACATTTGCAAGACCGTTTATGATCGTAACAGAAGTAGTTCCAGAGGTGTTTGGAATAAGATTTACAGTTCCACTGGCTACGTTTGAGACATTACATGAGGCTGAAATTGTTCCATTGAAATTTGCTTTCACCGTGTCAATTTTGATATCGTCAAACACTGTACCACAACTTGAATTAGTATGGTTTACGGTAAGCCTGTATGTTCCACTTTCAGTAACTGTAAGAGCAGGTACAGGGCCTGTTGTACCTGAGCTCACTACACTTGTAGATGGTAGTATTTTCTGATATGAATATCCTGTAATAGCTGTTGTAGTAAGATTTGGATTCAGTATTTCTGATACAGGTGGACAAACAATTCTATCTACTCCTAGAGAAAAGTTAAAAGAAGCATTAAATACTACTGAGTCTAAACGTGGACAAGTTAGTTTGTCTCCCAAAGAATCATAACAGACATAATATTTTGTACCATTGGTTGGAGCTGTATTTATAGCCAAAGTTGCACTTGAAGATGTAGTTTTTTGATCTGTTTGTAAGATTCCCGCAGTACCAGTAAGTGAATTACCATTATACCAATCAAAGGCGTATTTAGCATTGTCCAAACCTGTATTTAATGTATAAGGGAAGTTTTCGTTACAGGTGTATACCGTTTTTAACAATGTGCTAGTTTTTCCTAAAGTACTTAAGTCAGAAATGCCCGAACAACCAGCAATAAATGAAATATCATCTAAAGCTAAGTCATTACTTCCTGCACCACCTCTCAAATTTATAATTTTTATATCTACTCCTCCCGTAAAATTAGCGGTAAAACTTGTACTGTACTGATTCCAATTATTGGTTAAACTGTCAACATTTACAGTTGCTTCTTTAAGCACAGAACCGTCACTAGATTTTAAAATTTGAAATTTTAAGATTGGAGAATTGGTGATTTTTACAGTATAAGGGCTAGGACATGTAGAGCAAGCAGAAGTATTATTAACTGCTATGTTTGCAAACCAAGCAGAGAAAAAGTAAGATTGAGAAGCATTAACAGGAACATTTGTAAATGTAACTACAGGGTCACCTTTTGAGTTGTCGTTAAAATCAATAACAAGCATTTTGCCGGAACCAGAAGTATGGTCACCCATGTCTTTAAAATAACCAGAATTCAAAGGTTTAGGATTAGTAGCTATAGTATAATTGTCTTGAGAAAAATTAGCAGGATCAGGGATATATTTGAAACCAGATGTAAATCCAGTGTTTCCTGCTTCAAAATTTCCGTTAGTAACTAACTCTGTACCTACAGTTTTAGGACAAGTAGGTTTAGCAAAAATATGGGTTATAAAAAGTAAAAATTTAAGTACTAAAAGTATGTTTTTTTTCATTTGCAATGTGTGTATATTCTATTAATATAAATAAGTGAGCAAATGTAAATCTTAAAAATTGTAATATTTTACAAAAAAGCACAGAAATTTACCATTTCTGCGCTTTTGTATTTTAAGGAGTTGAAAACTTATGCGTTTTGTAATTGAGCATTTCTTAGTGAAGAAATAGCTGCCAAGAACTCTTCCGCTTGTTTTTTGTATGTTAAAGCAAACTCTTTAGAGGGCTCATTTTTATTGATTTGTAATAATGATTCTCTAAAACTGATACCGTTAAAACTAATTTCGTTAGATTCTACATAGTTTTTATCAAAATCATTTATGATTCCATGGTGTGTGTTACACTGCACATCTTTAGATAACAACATTGCTTTTGCTCCATTCACAAAAGTATTGTAGCAATGGTAAATAGCATCTGCGTATCTTTCTTCAGACATGGCTTCCTCTGCTCTATTTAAACGATCTTGTTGCTCTCCAAGTAAAATTCCAACCATGTCTATAACCACACCAGCACATTCACCCACACCCACTGCTGTTTCATAAGCTTGGTTTGTGCCCCAGTCAATCATCAGATCTTGTGTAAGTTCTGTAATTACGCCAAGTGGTTTTAAAAGAGTGTAAAAATAGTTTTTACCCTTTCTTGTAAAGTAATCGTTGTAATATTCGCCTTCGTTTCCATTTGCTTCAAAGTCGTTTAACAATTCTCTTAAAGCTTGAGGAGTTCTTTTTGCTGGTAATTTGATTACTTTTTCTGCAATTGCACCTTGTCCATCACCTTTGATACCTCCACCTAAAAGTACTTGCATACCTGGCAGAACCATTTCGCCATGTTTCATAGACATCCCATGGAAACCAATGTTAGCTACAGTGTGTTGTCCACAAGCGTTCATACAGCCAGATATTTTTATCTTAATATCATTGTTGTATATAATGTCTGGATATTCGCTAATCATCACATGCTCTAGTTCTTCTGCTAAGCCCATAGAACTTGCGATTCCAAGATTACAAGTATCTGTACCTGGGCATGCTACCACGTCAGCGGTACTGTCAAAGCCTGGTTCTGCTAACTTGATTTCGTTAAGTTCATTAAACAAATGAGTTAAATGCTCTTTAGGTACATATTTTAATAAATACCCTTGATTTACAGTTACTCGCATGTCATCAGAAGCATATTTTGTTGCAATTTCAGCTAATGAACGAGCAATGTTTGATTTGATATCACCTACGGTTACTTTTACAAATACACCATAATATCCTTTTTGTTTTTGCTCAAAAGTGTTGGTCTTAATCCATCTTTCGTATTTTGCAGTATCTGTAGGGCTTACTTCTGGCAAACTTAAAACATTGGGTATACTTGAAGCCAAAAGGTCGTCAATATTTACCGTGTACGATTTATTTTTAAGAGCTATTCTTTCTTCTTGTACAAGCTTTGTGAATTCTTCAAGACCTAGGTCATTTAGAAGATATTTTAAACGAGCTTTGTTTCTACGAGTTCTTTCTCCATAACGGTCAAAAATCCTGATAACCGCTTCTGTATAAGGCATCAGTTGGTCTTCTGGCAAAAACTCATGTGCTACGTGTGCATGAAAAGGCTGAGCACCCAAGCCACCAGCTAGCATTACTTTAAAACCTTTTTTACCATCAACTAATTTAGGAATAAAACCTAAATCGTGTATGAATGTATAAGCAGTGTCACTTTCGCTAGAAGAGAACGCAATTTTAAATTTACGTCCCATTTCTTGGCATATAGGATTTCTTAAGAAATACTTAAACATTGAGTAAGCGTAAGGCGATACATCAAATGCTTCGTTAGGATCAATACCCGCTGTAGCAGAAGCTGTAATATTTCTTACAGTGTTACCACATGCTTCTCTTAAAGTGATTCCTTTTTCTTCTAGTGAAGTCCAAACTTTAGGAGTATTGGCAAGTTTTACGTAATGTATTTGTATGTCTTGGCGTGTAGTTGCATGCAAATTGCTACTTGCATACGTGTCTGACACATCCGCTATTCTTATTAATTGCTCTGGACTAATTTTACCGAATGGTAATTTGATACGCACCATTTGAACACCCGGCTGACGCTGTCCGTACACACCTCTTGCCAAACGAAAACCTCTAAATTTTTCATCGTCTATCTGACCTGTCAAATACGCACCGATTTTTTCTTGAAGTTCGTTTATGTCTTTAAGAGCCGCTTTGCTTATAATTTCGTTTTGTGCCATTGTAATTTCTACTAAAATTGTATGCTTAAGACTACAAAGTTACAACCGAAAAAGTTCTTAATGAAATAAAAACTAGTGTTAATGTTGATTATGAATATGCTGAAGAACTCTTTCATAACGCATTAAACTAAAAATTAGGTTAAGTTTTTGTAATTTTTTAAGCTTCTACCCACACTCCGTTTCCTGATTTTAGGATTCCCAAGAAAAAAAGAATCATAACAATAAGTATAAAAATGATGGAAACAGAAAGTGTGATTATGAATAGTTTTTTAAATTTTTTAGATTCATCTATATGGAAAACATGTTCTTCAATAGTTTTTAATTCATTTTCAAGCCTTAAAAACTGATTGTCATTGATTACGATGTAGTCAAAAGCACCATGTTTTATAGTAGCTACCGCTATTTCTGTGTTTTCGTGAGTGGAGAAAAATACCACTTCTGTATGATTTTCAAGTGCTTTTATTTCCTCTAAAATTTTTATAGCATCTTTCTCGTTTGGATTGATGGTATTTAAATCATAGTCTATAAGTATAGCCATTGGGTGTTCTGGTAACGAAGCTATACACTCGGCACTATTACTAAAAAATTTGAAATCGTATTTGGAACCAGATTCTTTTAAAAAGCTCTTTATCATGTTTCTTTCCAAAAGATTATTTTCAACTACAAATACTTTTTTTCTATTATTTTCCATTGGTTTATATTTTGATTTATTCAAATGTACGAGTACGATAATTAAAAGTTAATACTTAAAAATCAGTTTAGTATATGATTATTATCAGCACTTTACCCGAAGAGTATTGCAATATTTGAAGCCTAAATCTTTACGGTATGTTTACTATAATTTGTCCCACAGATTTTTCTGATTTGTCTCACAATGCAATCAGTTATGCCAAAAATATTGCAAAGGCAATAGGAGCTAAGATACACATTTTTCATTTGATTCATCCGTCATATGTAACTACCGATAGTTCTGGATTATTACTATTGACTGACGATTTGCAAGAACAAATTAAACTTTCTGACAAAAAACTTTCTGAATTAAAAGATGAACTATTATCAGAAGATATAGAAGTAACTACCTCTTCTGAATACGGATTTTGGGAAACAATTTTAGAAGGCTTGGAGCAGAATTATAAACCAAATTTGTTTGTTACAGGTACTCATGGAGCTACTTCTGCCTTTGCAGCAAGGCTTTTTGGGCAAAATTCTTTAGAATTTGTTAAAAAACTTTCATGTCCTGTGTTAGTTGTACCTGCTGCTTTTACGTTCAAAGGCTTTAAAAAGATTGTTTATGCTACAGATTATCAGTTTAATGATATAGATTTTGTAAAATATGTAATTATGCTGGCTAAAAAACAAAATTCTGAAATCCAATTTATACATGTGAACACATATACCGCTAATAATTATGAAGAAGGTTACATGGAATGGCTTCGTGATTTGGTAGAAAAAGAAACACATTATGGAACCTTAGATTTTAAAGTAATCGATGGTACTACTGTAGAAGAAACTTTAGAAAATTATTCTGAAGTTATAAATGCAGATATGTTATGTGTGTCTGCTAGGAATAAAAATCTAATCCAAGAATTGTTTACCCATAACCACACAACTAAACTAGTAGCTGATGCAAAACTTCCTTTACTCATTTTTCATTTGAAAGAAGATTTTAGAATGTGATTCAATTACTTATCTGGTTCAAAATCAATAACAAGTGAGTTGATACAGTATCTGAGACCTGTTGGTTTTGGACCATCTTCAAAAACATGACCTAGATGGCTGTCACATCTGCCGCACATAACTTCTATACGTGACATGCCATAGCTGTAGTCTTTTTCATAAGTCAAACTTTCTTTACGTATGGGTTTGAAAAAACTTGGCCAACCACATGAGCTTGCAAACTTAGCATCGGATTTAAACAAAGCATTGCCACAAACTGCACAATAATAGGTGCCTATTCCTTCGTAATTCCAATATTTACCAGAAAAAGCATACTCTGTTCCTTTTTTTCTCGCAATATAGAAAATGTCTTTAGGTAGTAAAGCTTCCCATTCTGCATCACTAACTTTTAATTTTGTGGTATCTGTTCTGGAGTAATATTTATGAGTACTTTCTGAATGTTCGTTGATACTATTGTTTTGTGAATAATTCATATTTTTACAAGCAATTAAAAATACCAGATAAATAAATAAAGGAAACTTTTTCATTTTTTTGAGGTAAACAGATTAAATTTATAAAAAATTCCAAGCTTTAAATTTTGCATAATTATTTATTTAAATTTTCGTTCTTAAAATTGTTTTTACGAAAGTACATAATAACCTTAATACTCAGTATGAGTCTGTATATAAATGCTCAGTCTTACGACAAGTTAGGATTGTGCTATAAAATATATGGACCCACAGAAGGCTTTGTACCAGAAACTGTTAAACAATATTCACAAGACGAATACGGGGTTATTTGGTTGGCTACCAATATAGGTCTTTATACTTTTGACGGAACATCTTTCACACAAGTTAAGTCTGAAGATCAGGCAATTAATAAAATTTTGAAGAATGAAATATTAAGTTTATTTCATGACAATCAAGGAAATTTGTGGATTGGTGGTCTTAAAGGAATTGTTAAATATGAATCAGCAAAGTCTAAATATTTTTTGGTAAAAAACCCACTGACCGACTTTTCATACTTTTATAGTATTACACAAACTAAATCTGGGAAAATGCTTACCGGTTGCAATTATGGGGTGTTTGAAATCAATGACACTCTAGAGTTGAAACCATTTTTTAGTAAAAACAATATAGAATATAGTATGTCTGTTGTTTTTCATGATCGACATAAAAACAAGACATGGTTTGTAAATCATAATTCTATCACCGAAGTAAATTGTGACAAATATACAATTGTAGATAAATTTTATTATTCATCGGACGGCTCATATACATCCAATTTTCAGACTGCCTATGAGTTTTCTAGCAGAGGAAATATTTGGTTAGGAAAATATAATGGAGAATTATACAAAATCAATATTCAAAACAAACAAATAGATAAATATGACTTTAAAGATTTATGTAAAAACCCATCTGCAATTGTAAATTACATTTATGAAGACGATGAAGGTAGTATTTGGGTGGCTGTTGATGAAACGGGAATCCTTAAATATAATAACGTACATAATAAATTTGACTATTTCCTAAGCCCGTATGATAAATCATATAAGTTACCATCCTTAAAGATTAATTCATTATTTAAAGACCGAGAAGGATCGTTATGGTTCAATATTAAAAATAACGGATTGGTGGTTTATAACTCACAAATGGATGTTTTTCAAAATTTTGAATTTGAAGAATATGCAAAAAATAGTATTGTTTCTTCAGTGTTGCTAGATGGGCAAAACTTGTATGTGGGCTCAGATGGCGGAGGCTTGCATAATTTTAAAATAAATGATTACGGATACGGCAAACTTCAGATTTCTAACCACAAGCTTGTGGGAGAAAACAAGGATGCTATCTTAAATATCTTTAAAGATAAAAAAGGTAGAATTTGGGTTGGGTCTTACAGAAGAGGGCTAGGACAAATAATTAATCACAAATTAAATTTTGACGAAAAATTAAACAAAAAATTGCTCAAAAAAGATATACGAAAAATTATTGAGGATGAAAATGGTGATTTGTGGCTAGTAGTTCATGGTGCAGGTGTTGCAAAAATAGAATTAAACACTCATAGTGTTATCAATTATCAAGATTTGGCAAGTCCGTGGACTTATGATATTAAAATTGATCAAGAACAAACAATTTGGGTTTCTACCAATAATGGAATTTGTAGAAAGAAGAAGACTGAAAATAAATTTTCAAGTTTTGGCACTGATGCACATTTGGGAGGAATTGAAAATAATAAAGTAAACTGCTTGTTTGTTCAAGACCCATCATCTGTTTGGGTTGGCACTACTAAGGGTTTGTATAAGTTTGATAAAAAGAAAGAAGTTTTTACAACTATTTCAAATTTACCTGAACTATTAATCGATGCTGAAATAAATAATATTCAAAAAGCTGACGACGGAGTTCTTCTAATTGCCACCAACAAAGGATTGGTAAGATATAACGCTAGTAATAGCTCTTATAGAATCTATAAAAAAATAGATGGGTTATTGTCTGAAAATTTCATATTAAACTCATATTCTGGAGGTTCTAATTTATGTATGTTTGGAACAACCAAAGGTTTAGTTACTTTTAGAGAGGCCGAAATGGGTGCAAATGTATCCTTACCTGTTCCTATTTTGGTTGATTGTAAAGTAAAAGAAAATAATTTATTTGTTGGAGACGGAATCTTAAAATCAAATCTAAATACAACTGAATTATTAGAATTAGAATATAGCAAAAATCAAATAGCGTTTTCGTTTGCATGTCCAAGTTTTGTATTAGGAAAAGGTAAAATATTTTATGAATATAGGCTTTTGGGCTTAGATAGTATTTGGCACAAATCAAGTTTAAATAATTCACCCGTTTATTCAAATCTAAATCCTGGGCTTTATATCTTTCAAGT
>JAXLUW010000003.1:157500-897500 GCA_046329305.1 Cytophagales bacterium | reverse complement strand
TATTTTTTAAAACAATGAGAGCACCTTTGTCTAACTCCAATAGGTTGATGTTTTCTGTTTGTTCAGAAAATTCATTTGCGGCTACCTGAATATTTTTAGAGAAGGTTAAAAAACCTTTTTTCTCGGCATACAAAGCGTAGTTTTTACCAGGAGCTAAAGAAACTGCATAATCGCCGAGGAACTGTGTAGAGTCATAATGTGCCACTACTTTACCTGTTTCATTGTCCACAATTGTTATATCAACAGCTTCAACCTTTTTGTCATTTCCAACAGTAATACGACCATTTAAAACGACAAGATCCACTTTTACTTTTGGTCTAGAAATCATATACAAATCTCTATCTCCATAAGAATCTTCTCTGAAAGTACTAAAATATCCTCTGGTTCCATCAGTAGACCACACAAATGAAAGGTCATCATCTGGTGTACTTATTGGATAACCAAGATTGGTCGGTTTACCTACTTTTGCAGAAGTTCTATCAAAGTTTACTTGAAAAATATCAAATCCTCCCATAGAATTGTGTCCTTCTGAACAAAAATATAAAGTTCTACCATCTGCATGCATAAATGGTGATTCTTCGTCGTATTCTGTATTCACAGAAGAGCCCATATTTTTAGGCTCAGACCATTTGTTTGTTTTATGATCTTTTTTTGAATAATACAAATCTAATCCGCCTAAGCCACCTTCTCTATCTGAGGTAAAGAAAACGTAATCTTTATCAGGAGAATAACAGATACTGGTTTCATTATAAACAGAGTTGATGGGTTCTTCAAATTTTTCTGGTTTAGACCATTCTTTGTCTTTAAATTTTGCCAGATAAATGTCTCCCATACCTGAAACAGTATCATTTTTGTATATAAACAATTCACCACCTTCTAAAGAAAGATTGATATTAGCATCATTAAACTGACTATTAATTTGATTGCCAATAGATACTGGCTGAGTCCATTGTCCATCTGAAGTTTTGTTTGATATATATATATCTTCGAAAAATTCTCCATACTCATCTGTATTTCCAGATGAAGACCCATCTCTTCTTGATGTAAAAATTATAGTTTTTTCATCAACATACATGTTAGGTGCATAATCTGATTGTGGAGAATTTAAGGTTTTCCCCATATTTGTAATCTTTGCTTCTACTGGTTTTTTGATTAACTCTACCCCATTTTTACAGTTTTTTTGCAATAAAGGTATTGATGCTGAGTTCTCTTTGTCTCTAGTAGAAGTTTTGGCAATTTCAAGAAGCTTTAAGGCTTTGTCAAATTGAGCATTAAGCATATAAGTTTTTGCTAAGTAAAACTCTATGTCATCTTTTCTGTATCCGGCATTGAATGATTTCTCTAGATACACTAAAGCGCGTTCGTTATGATCTTTAAAATAATGGCAGATTCCCAATCTAGCTTCTAGATGTGGGTCATTTGGGGTAATACTATCTAATTTAGCGTATTCTACTACAGCCTGCTCATAAGATCTTCTGTTAAATAACTTATCTGCGTGATGGGTTGCTTTTACGTCTTGTCCAAAAAATGAAATGGCTCCAAAAATGATAAATGATAATGTAAATAATTTTCTCAACATATTTTATATTGGTATTTATAAAATTCTACTACACAATACTTCAAAAGTAAAATTTTATTTTATGAAATTAAAAAAATAAATACATTAATTGTTATTACTTAATCTATTAAAATGTTTACAAAATCATCAAAATAAGCATCAGCACCTATTAATTCTTCTTTTTTATGTGTGGTTAGTAATGCTATTGCTTTCATGTTCGCGGCTTTAGCGGCTCTGATTCCTCCTGGTGAGTCTTCAAAAACAGTGCTATTTTCAGGTTTACACCCAAGCAAATTTGCCGCTTTCAAAAACATATCTGGTGCTGGTTTTGGCATTGCTACATCGTCACCATTTAGAAAGATTTTAAAATATTTATCTAACTTTAATTCATTGACTACGAAATAGATATTTTCCTTTGGTGCATTGCTAGCAATAGCCATACCTATATTTCTATGAACTAAATTATCTAAGAAATCTATCAGTCCTGCACAAGGTTTTATAATGGGTTCGTAAATTTCTCTATAGATGGCCTCTTTCTGCTCTCCCATTTGTTTGATTTCGGAAGTAGATATTTGAGTACCAAAGATGATGGGCATGATTTGCTCGTTTGTTTTACCTGAAAGTTTGGTATGAAAAAAATCATGAGTAATTTCTACTCCTCTTCTTTTTCCGAATTCATAAAATGCTTGCTCGTGGAACTTCATATTGTCTACCAACACTCCGTCCATATCAAAAATTGCTGCCTTATTCAATGTTATGTTTGTTTATCTTAAAATTACAAGTTTTCCCCAATCTTGTTTGAAGGCCTTTTCTGCTCCAGTGGTCATTTTATCGTATTTCTGACCAGAATGTTTTGCATAAACTTTATATAAATATACGCCATTGGCTAATTTATCACCAAACTCATCGGTACCGTCCCATGAATAATCAGAGATGTTGGTTCCAATATGCAATGGACCAATTTCTGATTGTGTAATTTCTCGTACAACTTTACCAGATACGGTCATAATTTGTATTTTTAATTGGTCAGGGACTTCACTACCAGTTATGGTAAATACAAACTTACAAGAATTTGTAAATGGATTGGGATATGGAAACACTTGAGACATTGTAGACTGATTCACTACTGTAAATTCTATACAATAAGGGCTAAGACCTGAATAATTTTCACTTGCATCTGCACCTTGTAAACATAATGTGTAAGAGCCATCTTCTAAATTTTGAGGATTGTAATCTATTCTAAATGTTTTATCAGAACTAGTAGCAGGATAATACTTTATTAAATTACTTGTAAAAGGAACGAGCGAAAAATTGTCGCATCCGGTACAGTTTTTCTTTAAAAGTACTTTTATACCTGTTGTATCTTGTTTTAACAAATATTTATTGTCGTCATAAATAGAAATTTGGATAAAAGGAGATGGACTCACAATTTCTCCATTTAAAATTTTCCTTCCGTCAAAAGTTACATCTAAAATAGGATTGGTAACGTCTTTTTGTATTTCAATAGCGCTCGTCCAGACATTATTAGTATATAATTCTTCTTTCTGAATTTTAGGATTTACATAAACTTCTAACGTGTATTTACCTGAAAGATTTATAGTAGAATAAGCTTTTTTTAAAGTGATGCTTTGATTGGTTTTTAGAGCTACAGCTAAAGTATCGTACGAAATTATTGAAATTCCTTTGGCACTTTTTAAGGTATATCTCACAATCAATGGATTTAAAAATGCGGTTTTACCTATATTTTTAAAATCAATATCTGACTTAATACTATCACCTTCTGCTTTATAAAGTGTGCCATAAGTCTGTTTGGTTTTGTCAATAACCAATGTTCCTTCAGGAATTGAATCTCCATAAGTCACCATCCATCTATCAATAATTGGTGGTGTAAAAGCTCCATAGTCAGACATATTTGCTACAATTTTTAGATAAGGGTATTGTTCAGCATTTATACCCGCCAGACTTAAAGCGTTTTCTGTTGTATTTGAAAAGATTTTTGTGCTTGTTCCTGCATCTGAGACCCCATAAATATCAAAGTTTACGGTATCTTTTGAATTGTCTTTATCTATATTAAAATAGAAATTTCCCCAAGAAATAGCAGGACCAATGAGTGTAGAAGTAATGGTTGCATCAGGAAAAAACAATTCTTGATTTACTTTAAATTTAAATCTGTCTGCATCTGTAGGATTAAGGAAAAGAGAATCTTTTACAATTCCGTAGCCTTTTCTTACAAATGCGGCATAGAAAAATTCAGATGTTAATTGTGGACCAAATTTGGTACTACCTATTAAATCTGCAATGTATTGTAATTTAGCCTTAGCAGTGGAGTCATATCCTTGAAAACTAATACTATTCATAGGATTTATAAGAATATAATCCCCTTCAGGCACGGCTTCTATTGCGGCAATCATTGCATCTAAAATAGTATTTCTTCCGCCGTCCCAACTAAATAAATATTTACTAATGGCATATTCAGTAGAAATACCCGCACCGTACCATTGTGTAGGGTCTTGGTATCCGGATGGACTATATATTCTTAATGTTTTACTATCGTAAGCTGAAAGAATGTATCCTGTATAAGGATTCCATCCATCAAAAAATTTGGGAAGCCATGAGGATGAATAAATTACTTTATTATTGATCATCAATTGGTTACTATCTAGTACTGAATACAAAGCTTGTCGCCCTGCGGAGGCTTCTATGTTTAATTTATAACTTACAAAATCAAATGCATTGGTACTGTCGTTTCGTAATAAATTATCAGATAACACGTCTTTATCAAACTGGTGATATTTACTCTGATTCCATCCTGGAGACCCATTATTAATATATAAAAAAGAACTGTTAGAATACAATGCTGTTGTGTCTCCATCTGCTTTAAATTTTATTCTCCAAAAAAACTCAACACTATCGCTATTCATAGGTAAGTTGGCTAGTAAATCTATGTTTTCCCAAGTGGGTAAACTAGTAGCAGTAATTGTTTTTGACTGATAAGCAGGTGATTTAAAAGTAAAAGAAGTATCAATTTCTATAAAATACTCCGTATTAGTTTTTAATAAATCTGTAGACTGGGCTACTAAATTAAGAGTGGATTTATTTTGTATACTAAATTCTTTAGGAAAAAGACAATTCATATCGCTTGCGGGCAAATATCGAACAATAGATACAGAATTATTAGAAAGATTGGATTCCGAAATGGTAGAATTTGCATTTACCTGAATAGTTATTGTGTTTTCGCCAGCACTGTAAATATCCGCTAAAGGCATATAGACACTAAACGTATCAGAAGATGTTTGAAAATTAACATATAAGTTTTTAACAAGAACTTCTGTGCCGTTGGGCTTGGTACGTTTAATGGAAATATTTACATATTTATTTTTAGGAATCATTACTAAATTATGAACCACAAATTTGATTTGAACAGAATCTGTAAGTGCAGTAAGAGGTTTATTGTTAGGAACGATAAACTGTACTTCTGAACTCCTTATCTCTAGATCTACATTGTTTGATTTAAAAATTCGTACCAAGGGATCTCCCATGTATACCATCTGATGTGCATGAATTACATTGTAAGACGAATAATCTGTGTAACCATTTACATGTTCTTTGGAAGTTTCTACTATTACATCTCCAATGGTCTTATTGATGCTCAAGCTATCTTTTGCAAACCAATTGTAATACAGCTTGTTATCGTAAGTATCAAACTGATTTACAAAACCAATACTTGCATGTGCATAAAATCCAATACTTCCAACATTGGGTTCGTTTATCCAAGATTCTGAAAAAGGTTCAAAACCAATATCGTTATACGCAAAAATATTACCTGACTCACAGCCATTTAACAAAATAATTGGGTACTTACCTTTATTTTTATAGTTATATAATGGATCTGTCACCGCACCTATTCGTACGTCATTTGTAAAAGTAGAAGAGTGGCCCAAAATATTTACCAAACTTGTTCCTTTGTCTAGATAGGTACTTAAATCAAAAACTTGTACAAATTCATCAGTCGTTTTGGCATATGCAGACACATTTCCACCAAAATAAGGACCTTTGGCAGTAACAGCCATTGACGCCAGAATAGATTTAAACCATCCAGACTCTGCATTGGTTTTACCCCCACTTACATGAATAATATTTTTTTTCCAATCGGTGTTATCGCTTAGAGCTTCGTGTTCTTTAAGTTTGTTCAAATAATTTTCTACATGTTGAGAATTATAGGCTGACAATCTACCTATTGGGAATGCCCCCGCCATACTCGGACTACCCGCAAGACCAATTGTGAAAGCAACATCACTACCAGGGTTTCCCCAAACTGGAACTAAACTATTGAGTTTCCCCATGTATAAATTCCCTCCAGAGGTAACTTTATTATACCCTTTTCCTATAAGTAACATACCTTTAGGTTTATAGGCTGTATCAGGGCTCAATGTTTGACACAGTTTACGAATTGCCAAAGGACTATGCTCTCCGTAAGTATAATAATCATACAAATAATCTGTATCGTAGACCAAAGTATCGTAACTTCCACCTGCCACACTAGCTCTATATGCGGCATAAGCTCTTACAGGATTGGAATATGAACTACTTGGTTTTTCTAAAAATTTGTTACTTACTATGACAAATAAATTTCTTTTGGGCTTAATCTCCGAAAAAACAATTTTTCTTCCTTTAGAAATTTCTGTTATAGTTTTGGTTACAAAAATTTGGTCGTTTCCAAATTGATTCTCAAAATACAAAATAGAACTATTACTAGAATCTGTGATATTGATACTTGTCGTTAAAGTGTCACTGTTTATAATCCAAGCTTGGAGAATACCTGTAGTTGGAATGACTAATTTGTAGTTTTGTTTACTCGTTCCTAAAATCTCATAAACTTTACTTGAAGTTTGATCCCAGACAATTTCTTGTGGATATTTAACTTGATGGTAAGCTACACCAAAAATACTTTCAGTAGTATTATTAATAATTTTATTGCGTATCCACAAGGTATTTGAACTAGTAGTAATAGGTGTTTGTAGGTTTTTCTGAACAGTAACGGGCACTAGATTCAATATTGTGCTTTGAGCTATTAAGTTTTCTTGACCTCTAAAACCAAATTTAGAATAGGTTTCTATTTCCATAGAATAGGGCAAATCATACGCTAGTAACTTAGATTCGACTGAGATATTTGTGGGAGAATTTAAGACTAAATTATTCAAAACTAAACTGTCGTATTGATAGTCTTGCCCCCAAGAATTAGAAGAACCTAAAGCTTGACCATATCCTACAGAAGCACCATAAAGAGAACCATATACGGGTTCATCTGAAAGCATTTTTCTTCCTCTAGAATAACTCGTTTCATAATCAATCCTTTTTGTATTTAGATGCTCTTTTATTTTTTCAAAATTAGAAGAATTTGAAACATCTTTCAATCGTTTATAAGGCCCAGAATCAGAATAGGTTAAAAAATAAGCACTAGAATCGGCAAACAAATTTATTGCGGGATTTAAATGATAACTAGATTGAGTATATAGTTGTTGATCTAATAGACCATTATTTTTGTTACCGAAAAACAATACATAATCGTGTTCATCAAATATATTGTTTTGATTAGAATCTAAAGTTTTAATGGCAATCTGGTGGCCTTTATAAAAAAGTTGAAGTTTATCTACCTCCCAAAAAGTACCACTTAATTCAGACACAACAGAAGCAGGAATCTTATAAATTCCTTTTTCTGAAACAGTAAATTTTAGATAAGTTTGATTGTAATTAAACCAATTGGTCTGACAAAACAATTGAATTGTGAAAAATAACAATACATACAATATTTTTTTCATTTGATTATTTCTTAACATCGTTTAAACCTAATCTAACAGAAAATACATGAGAATATAAACCCACCGAAGCATTGGCAGGATTGATGATAGCATAATCCAAAGCAAATCGAGTAAACTGTACTCCTACCCCAGCGTTGGGCTGAAGTGTATAATATTTGGAGCCATTGTAATCTTTAAGTTCTTGAAAATTGTTGATTCCTGTCCTTATAAACAATTTCTTTTTATAACACAATTCAAGCCCTACTTTTACGTCACCAGATATAGTTTTCGATTTTATAAGAACATTTCTTTTTCCGTCAAAAGTAAAATCCACATCTAAAGAAGGTCTCAGTTGTATAGATTTAGTTTTATTCATGTACAAACTGCGGCTTAAACCTACAATAAGTTTGGGCAAAGTTATTTCTAAGGTCTTAGAAGGTAACGAATTTTGTGAGGTACTATCCAGAGTATTATAAGTACTATAGGCAGTTTTGAACATATCCGAATTGATATTCCAAAAATTAAAAGTGTTTGAAGCGTCTTTTAAAAATGCTCCAAATTGCCATTTATTGTAAACCATTTGTGCTCCCACATCTAATCCAAAACCCCAAGCATCAGCAAATTGACCAATTTTTCTATGAATAATTTTAAAATTCCCACCGAAAGACAAATTATTACCACTACTATCATTTAAGAAAGTACGCACACCATACTTGTACATACCTAAATATTTTGCAGCACCAAACTTTTTGTTTTGCTTGGCAAATGAAATCAGAAAAGCGTTATCTGCCGCAGAGAAATATTTAATTTTATTATAATCAATCGGTCCATATACATTTGAATTATTGTTGCCTGAATTATCAAACAAATAGCGAGTATCTGGAATGTCGTCAATACTCAGCCTTATGTACGAAATAGCAAATCTTGAAGAACTATCTATCGGAATGCTTGCACCTATGTAGTTATACTGAGCCATTCCACCAAAGTATTCATTGTGCATAGCGGCGATTTCTTGTTTATGTGCAATTTTGGTTAGCCCCGCCGGATTCCAATAGGCACTAGTTACATCGCCAGTAAACGCCACCGAAGTATTCCCCATGGCTATATTACGAGCATTAACACCAATATTTAAAAATTCATTACTATATTTTGAGGTATATACACTCTGAGCAAGCATAGGTACAAATAGTAATGAACAATAAATAAAAAAATATTTTATTAAATACATTGATATGAATTAATTACAAAATTACAGAATCACTCGTAAATATAATTTTACATTTATACAAAACTATTACTTTACGTAAACGTTTAAAACTCTAATTGATAATATTTATCATTTTTCTAATTTTTTAATACTACGACAGTGAACGTTCGATTAAGATTTTTGGGCGGTGCCCAAACAGTTACAGGTTCTAAATACCTTTTAGAAATAGATGATTACAAAATTCTGATAGACTGTGGGCTATTTCAAGGCTTAAAAGATCTTAGACTCAAAAACTGGGGAAACTTCCCAGTAAATCCTAAAACTATTAATGCTGTAATATTAACACATGCTCATATAGATCATACAGGATATTTACCTAAATTCTTTAAAGAGGGTTTTAGAGGCACTGTATATTGCACAACAGCCACCAGAGAATTAACTGAAATCATGCTTCTAGATTCTGCCAAATTACAGGAAGAAGAAGCCGAATATGCATTTAAAAAGGGATATTCTAAGCATGAAAAGCCGCTGCCTCTTTATACTACTGAAGATGCAAATTTTACATTTTCGTATATGAGAGGGTATCAATATAATGAATATGTAGATATTACTCCTAAAATAAAAATCAAATTTCATGATGCTGGACATATTTTAGGTTCAGCAATTACAGAAGTATATATTAAAGGAGAAAATCAAAATAAAAAAATAGTATTTTCTGGTGATTTGGGAAAATACAATAAACCTATTTTAAGAAATCCTACCGCAATAAAAGATGCAGACATATTATTAATTGAATCTACCTACGGTAATAAAGACACCCCAAGTGCTGATGAAGCATTTGAAAGTTTTGCAGAAATTATAAATAAATCTATTGAACGTAAAGGTTGTTTACTCATACCTGCATTCGCTGTAGGAAGAACACAAACTTTATTGTATTACATTAAAGAATTAATAAATAAAAAGAAAATACCAAGAATTCCGGTATTTGTAGATAGCCCGATGGGTATAAGTGTTACATCATTGTTCAGAAGACATAGTAATTATCATACTATAAAAAACACAGTCACAGATGATATTTTTGATTTTGATGGATTACATTATTACAGAAACCAAAGTGAATCTATTGCGATCAACAATATAAAAAGTAACGCAATTATCATTTCATCTAGTGGTATGTGTAACGGTGGACGTATCTTACACCATTTGTATCATAGACTACCTAGACCCAATGATACATTACTATTTGCTGGATATCAATCTGAAGGAACAAGAGGACGAAAACTTTTAGATGGAGATGAAAGCTCAAGAATTTTTGGAGAAGAAGTATTTGTAAAATGTCATTTAGATCAAATATCAGGTCTTTCAGCTCATGCAGATAAAACAGAACTCTTAAAATGGATGAGTAATTTTAAATCTGCACCTAAAATGACATTTTTGGTACATGGAGAACCAGAAGTGAGCAAACAATTTGCTAACAACATACAATTGAAATTAGGCTGGAACACCACTATACCTAATTATATGGAAGTGTTTGAATTATTTAAAGGAATATAAAAAATGGAAAAATTTGAAGTTGGTAGTGAATTCATTCACTCATTTGTAATAACCCAAAAACAAGTAGATGCATTTGCTGAAATATCAGGAGATAAAAACCCAATTCACATAGATGAAGAATATGCCCAAAGTACAAAATTTGGTAAAAGAATAATTCACGGTATGTTTGGAGCAAGTATAATTTCATATGTAATGGGAATGAAATTTCCTGGACCAGGGAGTGTTTACTTAAAACAAAATATAGAATTTAAAAGACCCATGTTTCCAGAAATAGAATATGAAGGAAAATTTAAAGTATTAGATATAGATACTAAAGGTAGGGCAACGGTAAAAACAGATATCTATGATAAAAACACACAAAAGATATGTACAGAAGGAGAAGCTGTAATATTACTGACAAAATAAAAAAGGGAGCGTTTGCTCCCTTTTTTTATAACTAAACTTTGATTTCTACATCAACTCCACTAGGCAATTCTAGTTTCATTAGAGCATCTACAGTTTTAGAAGAAGTAGAATAGATATCAACTAATCTTTTATAAGTACAAAGTTGAAACTGCTCTCTAGCCTTCTTGTTAACGTGTGGTGAACGTAACACTGTATATTTTTGCTTTTCAGTAGGAAGTGGTATAGGACCATTCACTATAGCACCAGTAGATTTAACAGCTCTCACAATCTTCTCAGATGATTTATCAACAAGATTATGATCGTATGATTTTAATTTTATTCTAATTTTTTGATTCATTTTTTTAAAATTATGCTTTAACAGCGCCTTTTATTTTTGCAATAACACCTTCTGCTATGTTGTTAGGAACTGGATCATAATGAGAGAAAGTCAAAGAAGCAGACGCTCTACCAGATGAAATCGTTCTTAAATCAGTTACATAACCGAATAATTCAGAAAGAGGCACGTCAGCTTTAATTACTTGACCTCCAATTTTTGCATCCATACCTTTCATTAAACCTCTTCTACGGTTCAAGTCACCAGTAATAGGACCAGTATATTCATCAGGAGTAACAACCTCAACATTCATGATTGGTTCTAACAAGATAGGACCAGCTTGTTTACCTGCATCTTTAAAGCCCATACGAGCTGCCAATTCAAATGATAAAGAATCAGAATCGACATCATGGTACGAACCATGGAATAATCTTACTTTAAAATCAGTAACAGGGAAACCAGCCAAAGGACCGTTGTTGATACTTTCTTTGAAACCTTTTTCAATTGCAGGTATAAATTCTCTTGGAATAACACCACCAACAATTTCATTTACAAACTGTAAACCTGTATGACCTTCATCTGCAGGGCTAATTTCAAATACGATATCAGCAAATTTACCACGACCACCAGTTTGTTTTTTATAAACTTCTCTGTGTTCAAATTTCTTAGTAAATCTTTCTCTATAAGCAACTTGAGGAGCACCTTGATTAATCTCAACGCCAAATTCGCGTTTCATACGATCAATGATGATTTCCAAGTGAAGCTCACCCATACCTCTAATAATTGTTTGACCAGTTTCTTGATCAGTTTCAACTTTTAAAGTAGGATCCTCTTCTACAAGTTTACCAATAGCTGTTGAGAATTTATCAGAATCAGCTTGTTTCTTAGGCTCAATTGCATACCCGATAACTGGATCAGGGAATACCATAGATTCAAGTACGATTCTTTGTTTTTCATCACAAAGTGTATCACCAGTTTTAATATCTTTAAAACCAACAACAGCCGCAATATCACCAGCACTTAGTCTTTCGATTTGCTTTTGTTTGTTAGCATGCATTTGGAATATTCTAGAAATACGTTCTTTAGAAGAAGATCTAGTATTATATACATATGAACCAGACTCAAGAACACCAGAATAAGCTCTTACGAAACATAATCTACCCACGTATGGGTCAGTAGCAATTTTAAATGCTAAAGCAGCAAATGGATCACTTTCAGAAGGCTTTCTAGAAATTTCTTCACCAGAATCAGGATCTGTACCTTTTATACTTTCTTTATCTAAAGGAGACGGAAGAAGAGCCATTACATAATCCAACATTGTTTGAACACCTTTATTTTTGAAAGATGAACCACAAGTCATTGGAACAATTTTCATGTCGATAACAGCTTTTCTTAAAGCTACTAACATTTCTTCTTCTGTAATAGAATTTGGATCTTCAAAGAATTTCTCCATTAAAGTTTCATCATACTCAGCAACAGCTTCCAAAAGTTGTTCTCTATAGTACAATGCATCTTCCATTACATCATCAGGAATTGGAATTTCGGTAAAAGTCATCCCTTTATCGTGTTCATTCCAAGAAATTCCTTTAAAATTAATCAAATCAACAACACCTCTAAATTGATCTTCAGAGCCAATTGGAATTTGAAGAGGAACAGCATAGCTACCTAACATTTCTTTCACTTGTTTACACACGTTTAAGAAGTCAGCACCTTGTCTGTCCATTTTATTCACGAAACCAATTCTTGGTACGTTGTAGTTATTAGCTAAACGCCAGTTAGTTTCAGATTGTGGTTCTACACCATCAACTGCACTAAATAAAAACACAAGACCATCTAGTACACGCAATGAACGGTTAACTTCCACAGTAAAGTCTACGTGACCAGGAGTATCAATGATGTTCACATGATACTGTTCACCTTTATAACTCCAGTTAACTGTTGTTGCAGCTGAAGTAATAGTGATACCTCTTTCTTGCTCCTGCTCCATCCAGTCCATAGTTGCAGCACCATCGTGCACCTCACCTATTTTGTGTGAAACACCAGAATAGTAAAGAATACGCTCAGTTGTGGTAGTTTTACCTGCATCAATGTGTGCAGCAATACCAATGTTTCTTGTATATTTTAAATCGCGAGCCATTTTATAATTTTATTATATTTTGAAATGAGCAAAAGCTTTGTTCGCTTCAGCCATTCTATGTGTATCATCTTTTTTCTTTACTGCAGCACCTTCACCTTTAGAAGCAGAGATGATTTCATTAGCAAGTTTCTCAACCATAGTTTTATCTCCTCTAGTTCTTGCATATTGAATCAACCACTTAATACCTAAAGCTGTTTTTCTAGCTGGACGAACTTCAGTAGGTACTTGAAAGTTTGCACCACCAACTCTTCTACTTTTAACCTCTACTGATGGCATTACGTTGTTTAAACCTCTATGCCACACTTCAAGACCATTTTCGCTTGTCTTTTTCTCAACCAATTCAATTGCAGAATAAAAAATGTTGTAAGCAACACTTTTCTTACCATCATACATCAAACTGTTTACAAATTTTGTTACCAAAGTATCCTTAAATTTAGGATCTGGCAATACGTATCTTTTTTTCGGTTTAGCCTTTCTCATTTTTTGGAGCTAAAATTAATTACTTTTTACCTTTACCTTTTGCTGGTGCACCTTTTGCTTCTTGACCTGGTTTAGGACGTTTAGCACCATATTTAGAACGACCTTGTTTACGACCGTTAACACCCGCAGTATCTAATGCACCACGAACAATGTGATAACGAACCCCTGGTAAATCTTTTACCCTTCCACCTCTAATCAATACGATTGAGTGTTCTTGTAAATTGTGACCCTCACCTGGTATGTAAGCATTCACTTCTTTACTGTTTGACAAACGAACCCTTGCTACCTTTCTCAAGGCAGAGTTTGGTTTTTTTGGTGTAGTAGTGTATACTCTTGTACACACACCACGTCTCTGAGGACATGAATCTAGTGCTGGTGACTTAGATTTGAAAGTCAACTTCTCTCTTCCTTTTCTTACTAATTGCTGTATAGTAGGCATTTATTAATGCGTTTAGTATTCTTCCAATTTTGGGACTGCAAAATTAGAATTTTTTTTGTTATATAAAAATTTATTTGTTACATTTTTTATGCTTCGCCAATTTGTCCAGTAAAATTCATTGGAAAATTAGAAAATTTCTCCGTTGAATTAATTTCTCCAAATTGCTCTTCATATTTTTTGACATTGTCTTTTAATGCTGACAATAATCTTTTTGCATGTTCAGGAGTAATCACTACTCTTGACTTTACTTTAGCTTTCGGAACTCCAGGCAAAATTCTGATAAAATCTATCACAAATTCAGAATTTGAATGTGCTATTAGAGCTAGATTAGAATATACACCTTCTGCCATTTCTTCAGAAAGTTCAATATTTAAAGAGTTATCGTTTTGATTTTCCATAATTAAATCCCCCTTTATTCAAGGGGGAAATAGTTTTTAATTTTGAAATTCTCTTTTTCTTGATTCTCTAAAAGATTCTTTTGAAGCAACTGCTGTATCATATTCTTCTTGAGAACCAACGATTAAATCGTTGTATTTTCTGATACCTGTACCTGCAGGAATTAAATGTCCTACAATAACGTTTTCTTTCAGACCTAGTAAATAATCTGATTTACCACGTACAGCTGCTTCACTTAAAACTTTAGTAGTTTCCTGGAATGACGCCGCAGATATGAAACTTTCAGTTCCTAAAGAAGCTTGAGTTATACCTTGCAATGTTGGTCTAGAAACCGCAGCTTCTGCATCTCTTACTTGTACAAGTTTCAAATCTTTTCTTTTCAGATTAGAATTCTCATCTCGAAGTTTACGAGCAGAAATAATTTGACCTGGTTTCAAATTAGGTGAATCACCTGCATCTACTACTACTTTTTTATCAAGAATATTGTCATTTTCTTCTCTAAATGAGAATTTATCAACAACCTGACCAGTCATAAAGTTAGTATCACCAGCATCAATGATTTCAACTTTTTGCATCATCTGTCTAACGATAACCTCAATATGTTTATCGTTGATTTTCACACCTTGTAAACGATATACCTCTTGAATTTCGTTTACCAAGTATTCTTGAACCGCTGTTGGACCTTTGATAGATAAAATATCGTTTGGAGTAATTGCTCCATCAGTAAGAGCCATACCCGCTTTCACGAAATCATTATCTTGAACAAGGATAAATTTAGAAAGAGGAACCATGTATTTTTTCTTAATTCCATCTTTTGATTCTATAAATATCTCTCTATTACCTCTTTTGATACCACCGTATGTAACGATACCGTCTATTTCAGTAACTACAGCTGGATTCGAAGGATTTCTAGCTTCAAACAATTCAGTAACACGTGGTAAACCACCCGTGATATCATTTGATTTACCTACCATTCTAGGAATCTTAGCTAAAATCTGACCTGCTTTAATTTTATCTTTATCTTCAACTACTAAGTGAGCTCCTACTGGTAAGTTGTAAGTTTTGCTATCACCATTAGAGTTAGATAAAACCATTGCTGGGTTCTTAGATTTATCTTTACTTTCGATAATTACTTTTTCTCTGTGACCAGTTTGCTCGTCAAACTCATCTTTGTAAGTAATACCATCTTCAATACTATCAAAATCAACAGTAGCATCAAAATCTGCTAGGATTACCGCATTATATGGATCCCAATTACAAATTTCTTCACCTTTTGTTACCTTCTGACCTTCTTTTACTTTTAAGTAAGAACCATAAGGTACGTGATTACTGATAAGCATTTTACCGTCTTTATCAACAATTTTCACTTCACCAGATCTACCAGAAACAATGTTTACTGTTTCACCGTCTGACTCATTTAAAGTGGTTACAGTTTTAATATCTTCAAACTGTATAAAACCGTCAAATTTAGCTTTTATAGTAGCATCTACAGCAATGTTAGAAGCAGTACCCCCAACGTGGAACGTACGTAAAGTAAGCTGAGTACCAGGTTCACCAATAGATTGAGCTGCAATAACCCCAACTGCTTCACCAGTTTGTACCATTTTAGCTCTAGCTAAGTTTCTACCGTAACATTTAGCACAAACTCCACGTTTAGTTTCACAAGTTAATACAGATCTGATTTCAACAGATTCAATACTTGTTTCGTCTATTCGTTTAGCAATTGATTCAGTTACTTCTTGACCACTTGAGATAATTAACTCATTAGTTAAAGGATCAAATACATCGTGTACAGTAACTCTACCTAAAATTCTGTCAGATAAAGATTCTACGATATCTTCGTTATCTTTTAATGCAGACACTTGAATACCTCTTAGAGTACCACAGTCGTCTTCATTTATTATGATATCTTGAGCAACATCCACAAGACGACGAGTTAAATAACCCGCATCGGCTGTTTTCAAGGCAGTATCGGCAAGACCTTTACGAGCACCGTGTGTTGAGATAAAATACTCAAGAACGTCAAGACCTTCTTTAAAGTTAGAAAGAATTGGGTTTTCGATAATTTCTCCAACAGAGCCTGCTAAGTTTTTCTGAGGCTTAGCCATCAACCCTCTCATACCACCAAGCTGACGAATCTGTTCTCTAGATCCACGAGCACCAGAGTGCATCATCATGTAAATAGAGTTAAACCCTTGTTGATCTTTCTCTAATTGATTCATTAGAGTTTCAGTAATTTGAGAGTTCACACGAGTCCAGATATCGATAACTTGGTTATAACGCTCGTTATCTGTAATAAGACCCATCAAATAATTAGACCACACACCATCAACATCTAAGTTTGCTTGTGCAATTAGTGGTTCTTTATTTGAAGGAATCATGATATCAGAAAGACCCATAGAAAGTCCTCCTTTGTATGCCATCTGATATCCTAATTCTTTAATATCATCTAAGAATTTAGCAGTTTTTGATTGTCCTGCCTCTTTATATACTAAAGCAATTATTTGTTGTAATTTTTTCTTAGTCAATAATTCGTTTACGAAACCTACTTCTTCAGGAATATATTGATTAAATAAAACTCTACCTGCTACTGTTTCAATTACTTTAGTGATTAGTTCACCATTTTCTTTAACAATAGTTTTAACTTTAATATTAGCATGTTTTGAAATTACACCTTCATTAACAGCTATTACAACTTCTTCTTCACCATAGAAAGTCATACCTTCACCAGCAATTGGAAATTCTGGTGTTGATTTTCTTCCTTTACTTACATAATACAATCCAAGAACCATGTCTTGAGAAGGTACAGTAATAGGAGCACCGTTTGCTGGGTTTAGAATGTTGTGAGCAGATAACATTAATAAAGATGCCTCCAAAATAGCTTCATGTCCTAATGGAACGTGAACAGCCATCTGGTCACCATCAAAATCGGCGTTAAATGCAGTACAAGTTAATGGGTGTAACTGAATTGCTTTACCTTCAATTAATCTTGGTTGGAATGCCTGAATACCTAATCTGTGAAGAGTAGGAGCACGGTTTAACATTACCGGATGTCCTTTCAGTACATTTTCAAGAATATCCCAAACAACTGCATCTTTTCTATCAACAATTTTTTTAGCAGATTTTACAGTTTTAACTATACCTCTTTCTATTAACTTTCTAATAATAAACGGCTTAAATAACTCAGCAGCCATTTCTTTAGGAAGTCCGCATTCATGTAATTTAAGTTCTGGACCTACAACAATTACCGAACGACCAGAATAATCCACACGTTTACCAAGTAAGTTCTGACGGAAACGTCCTTGCTTACCTTTTAACATGTCAGAAAGAGATTTTAATGCTCTGTTACCCTCTGCTCTTACTGCATTTATTTTTCTAGAGTTATCAAAAAGTGAATCAACAGCTTCTTGAAGCATACGTTTCTCATTTCTAAGAATTACTTCTGGAGCTTTAATTTCAATTAATCTTTTTAAACGATTATTTCTGATAATAACTCTTCTATATAAGTCATTTAAATCTGAAGTAGCAAATCTACCACCATCAAGAGGTACTAATGGTCTTAATTCTGGTGGAATTACAGGAACCATTTTAATTACCATCCATTCAGGCTTATTCTCAACACGAGTTTGAGCATCTCTAAATGCTTCAACAACTTTTAAACGCTTTAAAGCATCTTGTTTCTTTTGTTGAGAAGTATCATTAGCCGCAGAATGTCTTAATTGATAAGATAAATCATCTAATTTCGTACGAGAAAGCATCATTTCTAATGCCTCAGCTCCCATTTTAGCGATAAACTTATTAGGATCAGAATCATCTAATTGTTGATTCTCTCTAGGTAATTTATCAATAATATCTAAATATTCGTCTTCAGTTAAGAAATCATTAATACGAATTTGATCTTCGGCTTTAACACCTGGTTGAATAACAACATATCTTTCGTAATAAATAATTTGATCTAGCTTTTTAGTAGGCAAACCTAATAAATAACCAATTTTGTTTGGTAAAGATCTGAAGTACCATATATGAGCAACAGGAACAACCAATTCAATATGTCCCATACGTTCTCTACGTACTTTTTTCTCTGTAACCTCTACACCACAACGGTCACAAATAATACCTTTATAACGTATTCTTTTATACTTACCACAATGACATTCCCAATCTTTTGTAGGACCAAAGATTCTTTCACAAAACAAACCACCCATTTCTGGCTTATATGTTCTGTAATTAATAGTCTCAGGCTGAGTTACTTCACCAAATGATGAATCTAAAATAGATTCTGGAGAAGCCAGACTTATAGTAATTCTGGTAAAATCCTGATTAATTTTTTTGTTTTTTCTAAATGACATTTTTTAAATGTTTTATGTCTTAAATTGATGAAACAAAGGCAATGCTTATTAAAGCATTGCCAAAATATTAGTCCATTGTAATTTCTAAAGCTAAACCTCTTAACTCATGAATCAATACATTGAATGATTCTGGAATATTTGGTTTTGGCATATTTTCACCTTTAACTATGGCTTCATATGCTTTCGCTCTACCTATTACATCATCAGATTTTACTGTTAATAATTCTTGAAGAACGTGAGATGCACCAAAAGCTTCAATTGCCCAAACCTCCATTTCACCAAAACGCTGACCACCAAACTGTGCTTTACCACCAAGAGGCTGCTGAGTAATTAATGAGTATGGACCTATAGAACGAGCGTGCATTTTATCATCAACTAAGTGACCTAGTTTTAACATATAAATAACACCTACAGTTACTTTTTGTTCAAACTGCATCCCAGTCAAACCATCATATAAATGTGTTCTACCAAATTTTGGCAAACCAGCTTCATTTAATTCTGAATCTACTTGGTCTATAGTTGCTCCATCAAAAATTGGTGTAGAATATTTACGACCAAGTTTTAAACCTGCCCAACCTAGAACAGTTTCATATAACTGTCCAATATTCATACGAGAAGGTACACCTAGTGGGTTAAGTACAATATTAACTGGTGAGCCATCTTCTAAGAATGGCATATCTTCTTCACGAACAATTCTTGCAACAACACCTTTGTTACCGTGACGACCAGCCATTTTATCACCAACTTTTAATTTACGTTTTTTAGCTATATAAACTTTCGCTAATTGTAAAATACCATTTGGTAACTCATCTCCCACTTCAAAAGTAAATTTCTCTCTCTTAAATCTAGCCGATATTTCATTACGTTTATTAACGTAATTTTTAACTAAATCTAAAATCAACTTGTTTGAACTCTCATCAGAACTAGCGTTCTCAAGAATCAAATCAGCAATTAAATTAACTTCTTCAGGTACATTGTAATTACTTTCATCTCTGTAAACGTTTTTCTCAGGGAATAACGCTTCAGTTATGTTTTTCTTAGAAAATTTAACACCTTTTGCTAAAATTTCGTCTCCAAATTTATGTTTAATTCCTTGGCAAGTTTTACCATCTAGTAATTGAACCAATTTATTAATCATCATATTCTTAAGATCAATTAAATCTTTAGAATAATTTTTCTTTAAAGTCTCAACTTGTGCTTTAGATTTTCCTCTTAATTCTTTATCTCTTTTAGGTCTAGAGAATAATTTTGTATCAATAACAGTACCTTTCAAAGACGGAGGTGCTTTCATAGAAGCATCTTTAACATCACCAGCTTTGTCACCAAAGATAGCTCTTAATAGTTTTTCTTCAGGAGTAGGATCAGATTCGCCTTTAGGAGTAATTTTACCAATTAAAATATCACCTTCTTTAATATCCGCACCAACACGAATGATACCATTTTCATCTAAATTCTTAACAGCTTCTTCACTTACGTTAGGAATTTCAGACGTCAACTCTTCTTCACCTCTTTTGGTATCTCTTACTTCTAATTCATACTCTTCAATATGTATCGAAGTAAATACGTCATCACGAACAACTTTTTCTGATATAACAATCGCATCCTCAAAGTTATAACCTTGCCAAGGCATAAATGCCACTAACATGTTTCTACCTAATGCCAATTCACCATTTTCTGTTGCATAACCATCGCATAATGGTTGACCTTTTTCAACACGTTGATTTTTTAAAACAATAGGTCTTAAATTAATACATGTATCCTGGTTAGTTCTTCTAAACTTAACTAAGTTATAAACTTTAGATTCAGGTTCAAAACTTGCAAACTTTTGATCTTCTGTTAAATCATATTTAACAATAATTTTAGTTGCATCAACGTATTCTATAACGCCATCACCTTCAGCTATAACTAAAGCTCTTGAATCAAGTGCTACTCTTTTTTCTAAACCAGTACCCACAATCGGAGCTTGAGGTCTTAAAAGAGGAACCGCCTGACGTTGCATGTTAGAACCCATCAAGGCACGGTTAGCATCATCATGTTCAAGAAATGGAATCAAAGATGCCGCTACAGATACAATTTGATTAGGAGCAACGTCCATAAAATGTACTTTTGTTGGTTCCTCAACTGGGAAATCACCTTCAAAACGTACTTTTATTTTATCATCAGTTATTTTTCCTGCATCATCTAATGTAGCATTAGCCTGAGCAATATGTTTACCATCTTCTTCCTCAGCAGTTAAATAAACTATATTTTTAACAATACCTTCTTCTACTATTCTATATGGAGTTTCTATGAAGCCCATTGAATTCACTTTTGCATGAACACAAAGAGAAGAAATCAAACCAATGTTTGGACCTTCTGGAGTTTCAATAGTACACAAACGACCGTAATGAGTATAGTGAACGTCACGAACCTCAAAACCTGCTCTTTCTCTAGATAAACCACCAGGACCTAGAGCAGACATACGACGCTTGTGAGTGATTTCAGCTAATGGGTTCGTTTGATCCATAAACTGAGATAATTGATTCGTACCAAAGAATGAGTTAATTACTGAAGAAAGAGTTCTTGCATTAATCAAATCAACAGGTTTAAAATCTTCGTTATCTCTAACGTTCATTCTCTCTTTAATTGTTCTTGCCATACGTGCAAGACCAACGCCAAATTGACCAAATAATTGTTCACCTACAGTACGAACACGTCTGTTACTTAAGTGATCAATATCATCAATAACTGCTCGAGAGTTTATAAGACCTATCAAATATTTAACGATAGATATGATATCATCTTTAGTTAAAACGCGAACGTCAAAACCAATATTTAATTCAAGCTTTTTATTTATTCTGTAACGACCTACTTCTCCTAAGTCGTAACGTTTATCACTAAAAAATAAACTCTGAATAATATCTCTTGCTGTTTGTTCATCAGGAGCGTCTGTATTTCTCAACTGACGATAAATTTGTTCAACAGCTTCAGACTCAGAATTTGAATTATCTTTTTGTAACGTATTATAGATAATTGCAAAATCATTTACATTTATATCTTCTCTGTGAAGTATAATTGTTTTTTGAGAAGAACTAACAATCACATCAATATCTTCTTCAGATATGATAGAATCACGTTCTAATAAAATTTCATTTCTGTCGATTGAAACAACCTCTCCAGTATCTTCATCAACAAAATCTTCTGTCCAAGTTCTTAAAACTCTTGCAGCTAACTTTCTACCTACAGAGTTCTTTAAATTAGATTTAGTAGCTTCAATTTCTTCAGATAGACCAAAAATCTCAAGGATTTGTTTATCAGAACCAAAACCAATAGCTCTAAGTAAAGTAGTAACAGGGAACTTTTTCTTTCTATCAATATAAGCATACATAACGTTGTTCACGTCAGTAGCAAATTCAATCCAAGAACCTTTGAAAGGAATAATTCTTGCAGAATATAATTTAGTACCATTCGTATGTTTGCTCATAGCAAAGAACACACCTGGTGACCTATGTAATTGAGATACAATAACTCTTTCAGCACCATTAATAATGAAAGAACCCTTCTCAGTCATGTAAGGGATATTACCTAAAAATACCTCCTGTTCAATAGTTTGAAAATCTTCATTATCTTCATCATTACAAGATAATTTTAATTTCGCTTTTAATGGAACAGAATAAGTAAGTCCTCTATCAATACATTCATCTACAGAATATTTTGGAGGATCAATATGGTAATCAACGAAATCTAAAACGAAGTTTTCCCTTGAATCACTGATTGGGAAATTTTCTTTAAAAACATTGAAAAGACCTTCGTTAGTTCTTTTCTCTGCAGCCGTATCCAATTGAAAAAAGTCTTTAAAAGACTTAACCTGTAAATCTAAGAAATCAGGATAGTCAATTACTGGCTTAATGGATGCGAACGATTTTCTTACCGTTGAGTTATTGTTTGCCAATTTAATAAAAGTTTAATTGAAATTAATAAAAGCTCGTTAATAACAAACGAGTATAGACCTGACTATACAGCCAGGTCTATAAAGACTATTATTTTAGGTGAAATTATTTGATTTCAACTTCAGCACCAGCTTCTTCAAGCTGTTTTTTCAATGCTTCAGCCTCATCTTTAGCAACACCTTCTTTCAATGGTTTTGGAGCACCATCTACTAGATCTTTAGCTTCTTTCAAACCTAAACCTGTTAGGTCTTTAACTAACTTCACAACAGCTAGTTTTTGAGCACCACCGCTTTTCAAGATAACATCAAAAGATGTTTTTTCAGCAGGAGCAGCAGCACCAGCACCACCACCAGCAACTACAACTGGAGCAGCAGCAGCAGCAGGCTCTATTCCGTACTCATCTTTAAGTATTGTTGCAAGTTCGTTAACTTCTTTAACAGTAAGATTTACTAATTGTTCAGCAAAAGCTTTTAAATCTGCCATTTTATTAAATTTAAATATTTAATTACTAATTTTTAAAATTGTTTTATAATTATTCTCCTCTATCTTGTAGAGTTTTAACAACACCTGCAATTGTATGTTCACCACTCTTAAGAGCAGAGATAACATTTTTAGCAGGCGACTGCAATAGACCGATAATTTCACCGATAAGTTCTTCTCTTGATTTGATAGAAGCTAATGATTCTAATGAATCTTTACCTACGTATAAACACTTATCAATCGATGCACCCTTCAATTCTGGTTTTGATGAACCACCTTGATAAAACTCTTTCAACATTAAAGCTGGAGCTTTACCAGATTCATTTGTAAACAATAAACCAGAAAATCCTTTAAGAACACTATTAAATTCTGCATAATCACCCTCTACTGCTTCTAAAGCTTTCTTTATAAGAGAGTTTTTTACAACTCGGTATTCAATACCTTTTGAGAAACATAATTTTCTAAAAGCGTTAACTTGCTCTACAGTCATTCCACTGGCGTCAGTTACGTAAAAGAAATCATGTGAATTAAATTTATTCTTAAGCTCTTCAATAATGACAGCTTTTTCTTCTTTTGTCATAATCTTATATACCAGTTACTGTACTTTTGTCAACTATCACACCAGCACTCATAGTACTAGATATGTTGATACTTTTAAAATATGTTCCTTTTGCAGAAGAAGGTTTTAGTTTTGCAATAGTTTGTATCATTTCAGCAGCATTTTCTGCTAATTTCTCAGGAGAGAAAGATACTTTACCTATACTTGCATGTATGATACCAGTCTTATCTACTTTAAAGTCAATTTTACCAGCTTTCACCTCTTTCACAGCTTTAGCAACATCTAATGTTACTGTACCTGCCTTAGGGTTAGGCATCAAATTACGAGGACCTAATATCTTACCTAATTTACCAACTTTAGCCATTACTGTAGGCATAGTGATGATAACGTCAATATCTACCCAACCACCTTCTATTTTGGTGATATATTCATCAAGACCTACATAGTCAGCACCAGCTTCTTTAGCTTCTTGCTCCTTATCTGGAGTACAAAGCACTAAAACTTTTAAAGTTTTACCAGTACCATGCGGAAGTGTTACTACACCACGCACCATTTGATCTGATTTTTTAGGGTCTACACCAAGACGCACATCAATATCTACAGAAGCATCAAATTTTGTAAAAGTAATATCTTTTACAATTTTGCTAGCCTCTACCAAAGAATATTCTTTGTTTAGATCATGCTTAGACGCTGCAGCTTTTTGATTTTTTGTCAACTTTGCCATTTGTTACTTAGTTTGCCCATGGAGGCGTTCCTGTTACGGTTATACCCATACTTCTTGCAGTACCTGCTACCATTGACATAGCAGATTCTAATTTGAAACAATTCAAATCAGGCATTTTAGTTTCAGCTATTACTTTAACTTGTTCCCAAGTTACTGAACCCACTTTATTTCTGTTAGGTTCTGCTGATCCACTTTGCTTTTTGATTGCTTCAAGAAGAAGAATTGGAGCAGGAGGAGTTTTAATTACGAAATCAAACGATTTATCTGTATAATACGTAATCAAAACTGGTAAAACTTTACCCATCTGATCTTGAGTTCTAGCATTAAACTGCTTACAGAACTCCATGATGTTAAGACCTTTCGAACCTAATGCAGGACCAATTGGTGGAGAAGGGTTAGCTTGACCTCCCTTAACCTGTAACTTAAGATAACCTGTGATCTCCTTTGCCATTTGTTACAGTTGTTTTTCTACTTGAACATAATTTAACTCTACAGGAGTATTCCTGCCGAAGATCTTAACCGTAACGTTAAGTTTCTTCTTTTCTTCAAACACTTCTTCTATAGTACCTGTGAAACCATTAAAAGGACCATCGATCACTTTAACTTGTTCACCAACCATATAAGGTGTCTCCATCTTAAGAACAAATTCATTGTTCTCTTCAACAGATCCAAGTATCCTATTTATTTCCGACTGCCTTAAAGGAGTTGGAACTTTAGATGTACCGTCGGATTTTTCACCAAGGAAGCCTAATACACCAGGTATACTTGTTATAGTGTGAAGCACTTCACCGTGGTCTATATCTGCTGATATAATCACATAACCAGGCAACGTAGTACGTTCACGAACTTTCTTTTTACCATTTCTAATTTGATATACCTTTTCGACAGGTATAATAATTTGTGGGACAAAATCAGTAAGTTTTTGACGAACAATCTCAGTTTCAAGATAGTTCTTAACTTTCTTCTCTTGACCACTAACAGCCTTAACTACATACCATCTTAACTCACCCATCCTTTATATTAGTTCAGAGTTTTAATCAATTCTTTTAAAACGAAACTAACCACAAAGTCAGATAATGCTATTACAAGTGATAACACAAGACAAGCAACTACAACAACATTTGTAGTAGAAAACAATTCCTTCCATGTTGGCCAAGAAACTCTTTCTTTAACCTCAATAAAAGACTCTTTAAAAAAATTTATTAGAGACGGCATTGCTATATTTTTATTTGCACGGGAGGCAGGAATCGAACCCACAACCTTTGGTTTTGGAGACCACTGCTCTACCGATTGAGCTACTCCCGTGTGTTATTTAAAAGGGATTGCAAAGTTATGCAATTTGAATTTAATAAGCAAAAAAAAACCTGAGAAAATTCTCAGGTTTTTTATGCTTATTGATATTATAAAATTTCAGTTACCTGACCAGCACCTACTGTTCTACCACCTTCACGGATAGCGAAACGTAGACCTTTATCCATAGCAACTTCAGCTATCAATTTAACAGTAATAGTGATGTTATCACCAGGCATAACCATCTCAACTCCTTCTGGAAGAACGATTTCACCTGTAACGTCAGTAGTACGGAAATAGAACTGAGGTCTGTATTTATTAAAGAATGGAGTATGACGACCACCTTCTTCTTTAGAAAGAACGTAAACCTCTGCTTTGAAATCTGTATGTGGTTTTACTGAACCTGGTTTACAAATAACCATACCACGACGGATTTGATCTTTGTCGATACCACGAAGTAATAAACCTACGTTATCACCAGCTTCACCTCTATCTAATAATTTACGGAACATTTCAACACCAGTACAAGTAGACTTTAAGCCTTCAGCACCCATACCGATGATATCTAATGCATCACCTACGTTAACCACACCTCTTTCGATACGACCAGTAGCAACAGTACCACGACCAGTGATCGAGAATACGTCTTCTACAGGCATAAGGAATGGAAGATCAACTAAACGAGTTGGAAGAGGAATGTAGCTATCAACAGCAGCCATTAATTCCATGATTTTTTCTACCCATTTAGCATCATTGTTCAAACCACCAAGAGCTGAACCTTTGATAACAGGGATTTCATCACCATTGAAACCATAGAATGATAATAATTCTCTGATTTCCATCTCAACTAATTCTAACAATTCTGGATCATCAACCAAATCAACTTTGTTCATGAAAACAACAAGTTGAGGTACACCTACCTGACGAGCCAAAAGGATGTGCTCACGAGTTTGAGGCATAGGACCATCTGTAGCAGCAACTACAAGGATAGCACCATCCATCTGTGCAGCACCAGTAACCATGTTCTTAACGTAATCAGCGTGACCAGGACAATCTACGTGAGCGTAGTGTCTGTTTTCAGTCTGATATTCTACGTGAGCAGTATTAATAGTAATACCTCTTTCTTTTTCTTCTGGAGCGTTATCAATTGAAGAGAAATCTCTTTTTTCAGCAAGACCTTTATTAGCCAATACTGTAGTGATTGCCGCAGTCAAAGTAGTTTTACCATGATCCACGTGACCGATTGTACCTACGTTTACGTGAGGTTTCGATCTGTCAAAGGTTTCTTTAGCCATATTAAATAAAATTCAAAATAAAGTTTTACAAACACAAAAAAAGGAACGAGTTCCTTTAAAATTTTTGAGCCAGCGAAGGGAATTGAACCCTCGACCCCTTCCTTACCAAGGAAGTACTCTACCTCTGAGCTACACCGGCCTTGATTAAGATTCCTATGTTTTGCTCATCTAATAAATGAGCGGGAGACGAGGCTCGAACCCGCGACCTATAGCTTGGAAGGCTATCGCTCTACCAACTGAGCTACTCCCGCTTATCAGACTTTCAAAAAAATGAGTATGAAATTAAACTAATTTATTTCCATACTCATTTGGTGGGGCGGAGTGGATTCGAACCACTGAAGACATACGTCAGCAGATTTACAGTCTGCCCCATTTGGCCGCTCTGGAACCACCCCCTGTGTGCTGAATGGATTGCAAAGGTAAGAGCTTTTTTTTAATTGTCAAACTTTACCTCAAAAAAAATTTAAAAATATTTTGAACAATTTTATTAAAATCTGATATACTGATATTTAACATAATAAAAAAATTTATAATAAATCCTCCTTTATGTTATTTTGACTTTAGTAAGTTTATTGTTACTTAACTTATATATAAAAAAAACAACTAAAATCTTCAATGTTTCAATAGAAATAATAAATCTCAGAAATGGTTATTAACGGAAAATATCTAATTTATTTGAATTGTTAAGCTTATTTAATTATTCATACGACTGAAAAAGATTATCTAATACTTTTTTATGATAGTTTTACACCATACTGAAGCATAGAAACTATAAAGAAGACCAATTATATATTTTTCAAGTTATAAAAATTAGAGAAAAAATAAATACATTTCATAGAAATATATATAGATGATTATTAATAAGAAAATACATAATAAATTAAAATGCATAATAAAATCAGTAGAAATTAATTTTAAAAGACTAAAAACCTAATTATAAAAAAGAGACTACTTATAAATTACATTTAGAAAAACAATCAAAAGTTTAACCAAATAAAGAAAGTTCAGAATTGACATGTATATGTTAAATAATAAAAACTAATACTTAATAACACAGAAATCCTTCCACAGCAATAAACCATGAAACATATTAAGTATTATTACTTATTTTTAAAACATGTGGGTTAAATTTAAATATCATTTTTTGGAGAATTTGATATTATACTTATATTTGCAGAGTATTTTTGAACTTAAAAATTAATAATTGTAATCTTATGAAAGAAAAGTTACCGTTTATTCTACTTGCAATTTTTGCAGTAGTTGCTTTGTTCATTCCGAGTATTGGACAATTCCATCCTGAGTTATTTGATGCTTTAAATGCAGCTACTGATGAAGCTACAAAAGCAAAATTGTCAGAACAAATAACTGGTTTGCTAGAACCATTAAGTCTAGTACCTTCAGCATTAAATACAGGTGATGCTGCTTGGATTCTTGCTTCTACCTGTCTAGTATTGATTATGACTCCAGGTTTGGCATACTTCTATGGTGGTATGGTGAACCGTAAAAACGTAATCTCTACTATGTTACAAAGTTTGATTTCAATGGCAATTATCTCAGTTATTTGGGTGTCATTTGGATTCAGTTTAGCATTTGGTGAATCAATAGGTGGTTTTATTGGTAACCCAACAACATTCTTTATGTTTAATAAAGTATTTGATGCTAACGTTGCTTGGAAACTTGCTCCAACAATACCTCTTGCTTTATTTGCTTTCTTCCAATTAAAATTTGCTATCATTACTCCAGCCCTTATCACGGGTGCGTTTGCAGAGAGAGTAAGATTTACTTCATACGTTTTATTTATAGTACTTTTTAGTATTGTAATATATGCTCCATTAGCACACTGGACTTGGCATCCAAATGGTTGGTTGTTCCAAAAAGGTGTTCTTGATTTTGCTGGTGGTACTGTAGTTCACATGTCTGCTGGTTGGGCGGCATTAGCATCTGCATTATTCTTTGGTTCTAGAAAAAACAGTGGCCACAACAAACCTGCTAATATACCAATTGTAATTTTAGGTACTGGTTTACTATGGTTCGGATGGTTTGGTTTCAATGCTGGTTCATCAGTAGGATCAAACAACTTATCTGCTATCGCTCTTGCAACTACTAACGTTGCTGCTGCTGCTGCTGCTTTATCTTGGATATTCTTTGATGCTGCTCAAGGTAGAAAACCATCTGCTTTAGGTGCTTGTATTGGTGCTGTAGTTGGTTTGGTTGCTATCACTCCTGCTGCTGGTTTCGTTTCTGTACCACACGCTATGTTCATTGGTTTTATTTCTTCTTTAGTTTCTAACTTATTAGTTACTTATAAGAACAAGAAAACTACTATTGATGATACTTTGGATGTATTCCCTTGCCATGGTGTAGGTGGTATGGTAGGTATGGTTTTAACAGCTGTATTTGCTGACAAAGCTGTAAACTCTGCAGTGGCAGAACAAGGTTTGTTCTTTGGAGAATCTGCTCTTTTTGTAAAACATCTTATTGCTTTAGGTGCAGTATCTGTGTTTGCTTTTGGTGGTTCATATTTATTGTTAATCATCACAAACATCATAAGTCCTCTAAGAGTTTCTACTGTAGAAGAAGAAGAAGGTTTGGATATCAGCCAACATGGCGAAACTTATTAATACTCCGTATTAATTTTAATAATAAAAAAGGGCTGTTTTTAACAAACAGCCCTTTTTTATTAACTTTTCATATTCGTAAATGTCAGTGGTAATTCTAGGTTTCCAGCCCTAAGCACTGCTATTACCGCTTGTAGATCATCTATTTTTTTCCCTGTCACACGAATCATATCGTCCATGATAGCTGCTTGTACTTTGGCATTGCTATCTTTAATAAGTTTCATTATTTTTTTAGAATCTTCTTTATCGATACCGTTTTTAAGTTTGATGTCTTTTTTCAAAGTTGCTCCACTGGCATAAGGGACAGCCGAAAAATCAAAACATGTGGTATCTAATTTTTGTTTTACGCCTCTTTTGATAAACTCATCATCAATAGCGTTTATTTGCATTTCGTTTGAAGTGGTTACGTGAATGATATTGGCTTTTTTATCATACTCTATTTCTGTTTTGGAGTCACGAAAATCATATCTGTTTCCAATTTCTCTTTTTACCACATTTACTACGTTGTCTATTGTTTGTGGATCTACCTTACACACTATATCAAATGATGCCATTTTGTTAATCTTAAATTTTTACAAAATTAATTATTTTTTATTGTATCGCTCCAAAAAATACTTTTTGAATACGAATTGCAAACCATACTAATCTATTCAAATCATAACATAGCAAAGGATTTAATACCAAATTAAGCATTAGCTTTTTTTATACCTCACCCTTTGAGCTTCGCTCGCAAACTTCGTACTCTCGTGCTTGTTTTTCTCCAAGCGGAGACGGTTTTTGTAAGTGAAAAATCAAAGATTTTTCTTATTGTGTAATTTGGGATTAATGTTTTTGTAGAATATTGATTAAATTTGGTGAAGGTGAAATTTTCTCAAATTCTATAACATGGGCAGTAAAATCATTGGAATAACTGGATGCAGTGGTAGTGGAAAATCGCTATTAGCCTCTACCCTATTTCAACTTTTAGGTGAAGATAATTCTGTAATTTTCACTCAAGACAACTATTACATTCCCAGAGAGCAACAACCTAAAGATGAACAAGGTATTTCGAATTTTGACTTACCCCAATCATTGTTTTTGAACACATACGTTCAGGATCTTTTGCAATTACAAGCGGGTAATGTCGTGATTCAAAACAAATATAATTATAATAATCCCGCTCTGAGAGCTGCAAGTGTGGAAGTAAAGTCTGCCAAATATATTATTACGGAAGGACTTTTTGTGTTTTATCCAGAAAATATAAGGCCTATTTTTGATCTAAAAATATTTGTGGACACCACACCCGAAATCAGCTTTGGGAGAAGACTTTACAGAGATGAAACAGAGCGTGGTTACGACTACAACGATGTGAATTATAGATTTCACCAACATGTTTTACCTTGTTATCAAAATTATATTTTGCCACACAAAGAAGATTGTGACTACATAGTAGAAAACTCCGAAAACAAAGTTGAAAACATAAGGACTCATGCTGAAAACATTTTGAAGCTGTTGTAACTACTTATGAACCTTTCTATAGTCATTATGGCTTTTGACAGAATCTATAGCAAGTGGTTTTGTTGTTTTGGGAGCGGCTTCTTTGTTGTGAATCTTTAAAAGTTTAATAGAAGTATACTCAAACTTATATGCTGATAAATAAATGTTTTCTCTATCACTTTTTCTTCTATAAATGGGTTTTATGGTAATCAACTCTTGATTGGGTTGCATGTATTTTAACAACGCATCGTAATATCCTGAACCGAAATTGTATTTTCTGATTTCTCCAGCAATTTGTAAAGTGTATGCATCTACTTTTTTATCTATAGGATTAGAGGTTAGCACTCCGTTTGGGTTGATTATGTAATACCCGCCTTCCAACATTGTATATTGGTCTTTTTTGTACCCTTCCAAAAACCTATCCACGTTGGTTTGATGTAATTGAATTTTTTGTTGAACCACAGAGTCTATATGTGCGGCAGGAATGATCTGGGTAATCTCAAACTTCATTTTAGGAACCGCATTGGTGTCTTTTCTCTGAGCATCGTAAATCAAATATTCATATACGAGGTCTCCAACATTCACATTTTCAAAGGTTGATTGAGGCTTTACTACTTGCGGAGATGACATGGTTACCTCATAAGACTGATCTTTTGAAATAAAATTGTACTTAAAATATACAAAATCTCCAACTTTACTTAGAGTTTTTGAAGGTTCCGTTCTATAAATGTATACTAAGTTCTCTTCAGAAGTTCTTTTTACTATCTGAGAAAACAAATTAAACTGAGCGACAAGCACAGCTATCAACAAACCGAAAATCTTATTTTGGCACTTCATTACTTGATTTTTAAATATATGTAACAAAATAGAGACTTATTATCTCACAAAAGCAAGTAAACTACTGAAAAAAATTGGACAAAAAGGACTATTTTTGTGTTATAGTGTTTCAGTAAAAACTTGGAGTGAAAGTATATACCAAAATCTCAGAATTCAAGACCGTAAATAAAGCCGTATGTACAGTGGGAATGTTTGACGGTGTCCATATAGGGCATAGGAAAATAATGACACAGCTACAGCAAGAAGCACATAAGAATGATGCCGAAACGGTTGTTGTTACTTTTGACCCGCATCCAAGATTGTATTTTGATAAAAATAACTCTTCTAACTTGCGCATTCTTACAGATGTACAAGAACGAATAGAAACTTTTTCTACACTTGGTATTCAGCATTTACTGATTATTCCTTTTGACGATCAACTGGCCAACATGAGCTCATATGCTTTTATAAACGACGTTATAAAACAACAAATAGGTGCTCAAACGCTCTTATTGGGCTATGACCATCGATTCGGCAAAAACAGAGAAGGTGGTTTTGAATACTTACAGCAGCACCAAGAACAACTTGGAATACATGTGGTAGAAATCTCCAGATTAGATATAGACAATGCAGCCGTAAGTTCTACTCAAATACGAAATTATTTGGCGGAAGGGGCTATTACTAAGGCCAATCAGCTCTTAGGACGTAACTACAGCTTGTATGGAACTGTTGTGAAAGGAAAACAACTTGGCCGCACTATACATGTGCCTACCGCTAACATTATGGTTGAAAATCCTTACAAAATGATTCCGCAAAACGGGGTATATGTGGCTCATGCCATACATAAGGGACAAAAGTATGGAGCTATGATGAACATAGGCACCAACCCTACGGTAAGCCATACGCTTACACAGAAAATTGAAGCGCATATCTTTGATTTTAACGAAGAAATATACGGAGATACCCTACATGTGGAGCTGATAGACAGGCTCCGTGACGAACAGAAATTTGACAACTTGAGCCAATTAGTGGCTCAGTTGCAAAAAGACAAACAAAATGCTCTGCAAATTTTAAATCACATAGAAAAGACTACTAAAGAAACTTTTGTGTCATAATTTATTTATACACAAAAGTTTCTATTGAACAAACATAAACAAATAATGACATTAAAATTTTACAAATATCAAGGTACTGGAAACGACTTTGTGATTCTGGACAATAGAACTCAAAACCTACAATTAAACACCAAACAAATTGCTTTTTTATGCGACCGCAGGTTTGGAATAGGTGCTGACGGACTTATGCTACTAGAAAATGCCGATGGGTTTGATTTCAAAATGGTATACTATAATTCTGACGGTAACGAAAGCACTATGTGTGGCAACGGCGGCAGATGCTTGGTGAAATTTGCTTACCACATGGGCGTTTTTACTCAAAATACTACCTTTATAGCCGTTGATGGCCCTCATGAGGCATTTGTTGCCGCCAACGGATGGGTACATCTTAAAATGATTGATGTACAGAAAGTAGAAAAAGGTGCAGATTATTATTTTCTCAATACGGGCTCGCCACATCATGTGCAGTTTGTAGCAGACATAGAAAACCACCCTATAGTAGCCGAAGGAAGAACGATACGCTATTCTGAAAAATACGCCGCCAACAAAGGTACTAACGTAAATTTTGCACAATTACAAGGCGATACGCTTTTTGTACGTACCTACGAGCGTGGAGTGGAAGATGAAACTTATTCTTGTGGCACGGGTGTTACTGCTGCCGCCATTGCCGCCCTGCAACATGGAGCCACAAGCCCTGTAAGCATCAAAACACTTGGTGGTAACTTGAGTGTATCTTACACTAAAGCTCCTGACTACTCCTACACAAACGTTTTCTTAAACGGGCCTGCCGAAAAAGTATTTGAAGGAAACATAGAAATTTAATTTTCAAAAGACAATAAAAGCCCGTGAAGTCTGCTCTTCACGGGCTTTTTTATGATAACGTGTTAACGTTTTTCGATTTTGTTAACATGACCAACAGAACGTGTTAAAGAAATGACGTTTTGTTAACATGAAAGTTAGAGTTTATGTAATTCCGTTGCATTGTAAAGATATTGAAACAGAGCATCATTTACATAGTAATTTTCTTTACCTAGTCTGTGAACTGTCAAAAGTTTTAAATCGACCAATTGAGTTAGGTATTTTGAAGCCGTTTGACGTGAAATTTGTAAATCATTTTCTAAAAACTCAATTTTTGTATACGGATGTTTAAATAAGTTATTAATTAAATCTTGAGAATAAATTTTTGGCAATTTGCTTCGGATTTGAGCCTTGTGTTCCAACATCAATCTCCTAATACCTCTTACCATATAAGTGGTTTGTTTGGCTGTTTTTTCTACTGCTTCAAGCATAAACATTATCCATGGTTCCCAGTTTTGAGTTACTCTGGTCTCTTGCAGTAACCTATAATAATCACTTTTATTTTGATTGATATATCTGCTGAGGTATAATATGGGGAGTTTTAATAATTCATTTTTAACCAAGTATAAAATATTAATAATACGACCCGTACGGCCGTTACCATCATAAAAAGGATGAATACTTTCAAATTGATGATGAATGATTGCCATTTTTACGAGCGGATCCAAATCCGATAACGAATCATCATTGATAAATTTTTCTAAATTACTCATCAGCTCTACAATTTCATTGTAGTTTTGAGGCGGAGTATAAATGGTTTCTCCAGATTGTTCGTTTTTTAAAGCTGTACCAGGCAACTTTCTAAATCCTGCTTTTGTTTGTTCTAAAATAGCCTGAATATCAATTATTTGATTACACGTCAATAACCCCGTATTTTTAACAACTTGAAAACCATCTTTAAGGGCTGTAGCGTAATTATGAACTTCTTTAGCTGCCACACTTACAAATTCTCGAGATAAATTATTACTACTATAGAGTTCGTCATGCGTAGTAATAATATTTTCTATTGCCGAACTGTCCTTTGCTTCTTGTAAAGAAAGAGTATTTAAAATAATTACCTCGTTAGGAATAGTTTCTGAAACACCATTTAGTTCAGCCAATGCAGTGTGTGCAGCAGCTAATTTTTTAAGAACTTTTTTAGATTCTACATCATTTTGAAGTGGCAATAATGGTATGTTGTACATTTTACACTAAATCTATTACTTAAGTGCAATTTACAACAAAACCCTCATAACGTGTTAACGTTTTTCGATTTTGTTAACATGACCAACAGAACGTGTTAAAGAAATGGCGTTTTGTTAACATGAAATAGACTTGTCAGAATTTGTATTTTGTTTTTTTTGTTCAATTCACCTTCCAAGAATATTTTGCCCCACAGTTTCAAATTATTAAAACTTGTAAATATTGCAAGTTTTAATAATTTGATAAGCTTACTACACCTCCACCCCAAATTTCTTCAATTTTTTAATAGACAAATATGCTTGGGAAAGGGCCTGTTTGTATATGATAGAAGTTTGGATAGGTTTTATATTTGGCGAATAGCCATTAAAACGACAACTCTCCGTCGTTGAGAGGCTTAAAATTTATATCGTCAGAAAACTCGTCTTCAAATTCTTTGCAATCACAATAGTTTCCAAGCGGACAAACATCTGAGCAATAAGTACAAGCTTCCAAATGCACAGTTCCGTAGTTTACAACATCAATATTTTGCGATAAAGTTCTTATATATGACGTGTATTGAATAGAAATTGGCAAATTTTGGGGTAAATCTAAACACACATTCCAGCTGGCTAAACAATTTTTGAATGCTAAAACAACACTTTCCATTTGTTCATCAGTTAACCTATCAACTGGTGGGAATTGTATTTCATCTAAACCTAAAATACTACGAAGATACTCATAACCTTCTCCACTGATAAATCGCTCCACTTCTTCTATATAATCCTCAAAAGTTTCTTCTTCTTCTTGTACTACTGGTTTAATAATGTTTTCTGAGCGACTTGCTACTGTAATATCTTCTATAAGTTGGGTAATGTAGAGTTGCATTATTTTGTAAAAGTTTCAAAATATTTGTTCTTAGCTACAGTTGTTTGGAAATTCCAAACAACTGAATTTTTATTTAATTTATTTTCTTCAAAACATACTCCCTCTCCATCGAAATATACAAGGGAGAAAATGTCGGATTATATATTCATTTCAAGAATCATAAGTTGTAAAACTTCTTCGTTGGATTTACATGAATCAATTTTTGAAATCAATTTTTCAGTGTAACCAACAAGATTTTCATTTGGCAAAATTAAGAGTTCCTTTACGTTGTCATGTTCAAGAACGAAGTATTGAAAATTGTTTTTTGTAAAAAGTTTATCTGTTTCAATATCTGTTTTTTCATCTAAATGAAACGACAAACCTCTTTCATCCATAAAATTGAAATAGCAACCGAATAAACTAAAATTGTTTTGATTGGGAATTTGAGTTTTCGTAATTATTTGACTGCGAGTAGAGTCTTTTATCCAGTAGTTATGTATCATATTAGTTTCGTTTGCTAAATATTTCATCTTGATGATATTTTATAAAATCCAATTTAGGCAAATATTTCAATGGTTCGATGATTGTTTTGTTTTCGATGATTTTGAAATGATTGTCATAAAATTCTTTGTTCTTATGTTTTTGGAGGTCGTTTGAGATTAAAACTTTATAATCATCAGACAACGAGATTAATCCTTTATCAAAAGCTTTGTCATACAAGGATGACAAGCAAATTCCATTCTCTGGGTTTAATCTTTCTTTATTATTTTTAGACCAAGGTACAATATGACTGGCTACTAAAAGTTCTGGTAAATCTATCCCCGTAATGGCACATTTACTGGCATAATTAGAAACAACAATTTGTCTAAAGAAGGATTGATTTACTCTCATTTTAACTTCTCGAATTACCGATTCGCCTTTGTATTTAGTAAAATCCAAGTCCGATAAAATGTCATCATATTTAACTTCAATGGATGTTTTTTGTTTTTGGGCCAAAATCTCTTCACTTAGAAAAATCAATTCTTCTTGATTCGTAAAGAATTCATCCCAAATAGGTTGGCATTGCTTTACCCCTCCAACCATTCCTTTCACACCTCTAGCTTGATGATATGGATCGCAAGATGCAAAATTTGTGAGTCTAATTGCGATTGAATTAACCGTTCGACCAATTAAAGAAGCAAGCTCAATAACTTCAGGTGTTTTGGTATGCATCTTTCCAAAAGGAAGTTTTAAGTATAAATTAAACGCAAGGATTAACTCTTCTCTTGTCCAAAGGTTTGTTTTCATTTTAAATTAAAATTTATAGATTTTAAAAGGAAATTCAAAATTATAAATTAAACAATTAATACTATCTTCAATAAACAAAAAAAGGTTTGATTACAAAACCAAACCTTTTTAAAAATTCTTTTATTTACTGAATTACCAGAAATTTGACGGACATATTATTCTGCTTACGATAGGTATTCTATATCCAATTATTATTTCGTGTGAGCCTCCGTTGTATTTTCTCAATGAGCTTGTGTTGATGTCATAAGAGTAGCTCATTTCAAAATTCTGAACTAAAAAACCAGCTAATAGACCTACGGCATCTGTTCTTCTGTAGGATACCCCTGCCCAAACTTTGTCTTTATATTTTAGTTTGGCGTTGATATCGAAAGTGATAGGTGCTGGGTACACAATTTTCATTACGGCAGATGGTATAAATGTAAATTCTCCTTCATAGCCAAATGGTATACGTACGCCTCCCATCAAAAACATGTGTTGAGCGAGCTTGCCATTGTTGGCATCTGACCTCACCAGTTTCTGAGGAAATACTTGTACCATAGAAAAACCCGTATAAAAAGTTTTAGAATACAACCAAACCCCCGTATTAAGATCCGCTAAAGATGTACCCGAAACACTAGATACGGCTGCGTCTCCTGCGGTTACGGTTGTGAGTTTGTTTCCATCAATCAAAAATCTTTGCAGACCACCTAGTACCCCAAATGAACCTACTAGTTTTTCGCTCAATTTAAGGTGATATGAGTATGACCCACTAAAAGAGGTAGTTGTTGTGGGGCCAATGGCATCATGAGAAACTACCCCTCCTATCCCGTGCCAACCGTTTTTCTTGTTTTTAGAGCGGTTGCTACTCATGGCTTTGTTTTTACCTAAAGGTGCATGACCAGACAAAAACATAGTAGTAGGAGCACCGTCCATGTTGATCCACTGGTTACGATAGCCCGCCTTAAGGTCTACGTAATCTTCTGAACCAGAAACTGCTGGGTTTACCAGAAACGGATTGATCATATATTGCGTGTAGTGTGGAGCTTGCTGAGCCATTACCCAATTGGTAATGACTGCCAAGCACACATAAACTATTCTTTTCATTTTGCTTATATATCTTTAGTAAACTCTAACTTATTTAATGATTTGTACCCAACCTTGATAAGGATTTTTGAAGATAGGACTGTTCAGTTCTATAATGTAGAAGTAAGTCCCGTCTGGCAACACTTGGTTGTTATGGAAGTTGGTTCCGTCCCATGGAGAAGGATAACTATTAGACTCCCACACCAAGCTACCCCATCTGTTGTATATTTTCACTAAACATTTAGGGAAGCTTTCTATGTTTTTAATCACCCAAGTATCGTTAACACCGTCGCCATTAGGCGTAAAAGTGTTTACTACAAAAATTGGTCTTTCTACATAAATCATAACATCGTCTGTAGAGCTACACAATCCCGTATTGTCTGTCACCGTAAGCACTAATTTAATATTTTGCTTCGCTGTAAATGTTGGGTTGGCAATAGTTGCATCACTCACAGAGTCTACCGGAGTCCAAGCATATAAACCGCCACCAGAACCGTTCAGTTTCACTAGATCGTTTTCTAGAACATATTGGTCTGGCCCCGCATTAGCAACCGGAACCGGAATCGTAGTCAAAGTAATAGGGTTTGATTTTACAGGACACAATCCGCCTGGTCTGCTTTCTTCTGCATAGTAAACTCCTGAAGCGTTAAGACTAATAGTAGAATCTTTCGTGTTTTGAATTAATACCCCGTCTTTATACCACACAATAGTACCTTTTGTGTTATGTAAGGTGTACAAATAGCTCGTTCCTGCACATATAGACATATCACCTTCTTTGATTTGCGGAGTTGGTACGTCGTACACAACCAATTTGACAGGTGCTGAGGTAGCAAATTTTGGTACCGCACACGCCAAACTAGAAGTTACTTTTACGGTTACTTCGTCTCCATTTTGGAACGTACTAGAAGTATATGGGCTGTCTGTAGTACTAGTAAGTACTGGTGTAGAAGAGTTATTTAAAAACCACTCGTAAGTAGATGTACCTCCTGTTTTAACTTTATCTATCTTCACACTTACAGATGAACCCACGCACGAAGTATCAGGAGTAGCTAAAGAAATACTAGGAGTGAACAACGAAACTATATTTGTTTCTATCTGATCACTATCAGTTTTGTTAGCTTGCACGGTACAAGTAATATCAGATATTAATTCAACCTTAACAATTGCTGCCGAATCTAGACCTGTACGAGTGATTGTATTGGTGTTTTCTGGTTGTAAAACTCCTTTAATATACCATTTGTAAACAGGACTTGTTCCGCCGTTGGTAGGCGTTGCCGTGTAAACAATTGGTTGATTTTTACAAACTACTCCGTTGTCTAATTTCACATCTACGGTAACATTAGGCGTTACTGTAATTTTGACTGCGTTAGAAGATTCTACACTACAAACCGTATTAGTAGTAGGGCTTTTAGACTCCACTGTTCTCTTATAGAAAATAGTACTTGCTTGCGAACGAGCCGACAATGTAGTATTCTTTTCTCCACTCAACTCAGTCCATGGGCCAGAGCTAGAGGTAGCACTTAGCCACTTGTAAGTATAGGCATTTGCGGCTGTATTACCACCCGAAGCAGCAGTAGTTTCTGTAAGAGCAGCCATTGTAGCATTTTCACAAATACTCTGATCCGCAGCAATAGCACCTGCTGTTTGTTGCGCATACACTTTAATAGTCAGCGGCTTAGTATATGCTGTATTACAAGAGCTTGTACCTTTGGTAACTTTACGTCTTACAAAGATAGTCTGAGTAAGAGCAGTTACAGGTGTATAGTCTGCTGTAGTAGAAGCAGGAACTCCAAGGTCTACCCAACTAGTAGCCACTGTAGTATCTAGTGTAGCTTCCCAAGTATAGTTAGCCACGTCAGTAGTTAAAGCTCCTGAAGCAGCAACTTTATTTTGAATTTTTATTGGAGTAGAATTGTAACAAATTTCTTGATTGTCACCAATTGTTCCTGGCTCAATACCTGCTAAAATTGAAATTTTAACTTCATTACTTGTATCTGGAGTACAGGTTCCAAACTTAGTAATTCTTCTGTAAATAGTTTCTGTACTCAAAGAACCAGGCTGATAGGTTGTAGCGTCCGTTGAAGGAATGGCAGCATAAGCAGCTGTTCCAGATTTTGAAATCCACTCATAAGTGTATGTACTTGTACCGCCACCCGTAGCAGAAGTAAGTTCTGTTAATAATGCAGGAGCAGTATTTTTACAAATTGTTTGATCGGTACCAATACTTCCTGCTGTAAGAGCTGGATTTACAGTAACCGTAAGTATGGTTTCATCCACTGCTGTACAATTACCAGAGCTTACCACTCTTTTGTATGCTGTAGTTTGAGTAAGTTTACCTGGATCAAATGTAGACTTATCAGTAGACAAGCCAGAGGCCGCCACTGCCGTCCAAGCACCAGAACCTACTTTTTCAAACCAATTATACGTGTAAGTACCATTACCACCTTTAGGTGCCGTACTTACGGCAAATGCTGCTGGGTCATTGTTGTAACAAATCGTTTGATCAGCTGTTAATACGCCCGGAGTGATTACTTCGTACACATTAAATTTAACAATATTTGATTCTCCTTTATCACATGTTCCAGAGCCCGTAGACACTACACGTTTATACCAAACAGTATCTGTAAGAGTACCTGTTACCGTGTATGTTGAGTTAGAACCCGTAACTGTAGACCAAGTAGTACCTTTATCGGTTGAGCTTTGCCATGAATACACAGGAGTTCCTGCACCACCTGTAGCTAGAGATGTACTGGTTATGTTTCCGTTGGTAAGTGCTACGTTAGCACACAAATCTTCACCACCTGCAATAACACCCGCATTTACACCATTTAGCATTGTAATTTTAATAGCTGTAGTAGACGCCGCTGTACAAGTGCTAGAGCTTACAGTTCTTCTGAAAAACACATTAGCACTTTCTGCATCTACAGGTGTAAATGTCGCTGAAGTTGCTCCTGATATATCTGCAAAACCCGCAGTAGCAGAAGTTGTAGATTTTTGCCACTGATACGTAAATGTACCATCACCTCCGCTAGCGGCAGTTGTTTGTGTAAATGCTGCTGGCACAGAACTTGGACATATAGATTGATCGCTTCCAACAGCTCCAGGATTCACTACTGGTAAGAAAGTTAGAGCAATTGGGCTCGAAGTAGTAACTTTAGGACAGTTACCAGAAGTTACTTCTCTTTTCAAATAAACAGTAGTTTTGGCAGTAACTGTTTGTGCTGGTGCTGAATATTTTTCTGCAGTTGCAGATGGAATAGCAAGGTAAGGACCAGCCGCAGTAGTAGCACCTATCCACTGATACGAGTAGGTTGCGTTACCACCAGAAACAGCTGTGATAGATTTAAATTCAGAAGGTGCATTACCTGAACAAACGGTTGTATCTCTTCCAATTGTACCTGGATCCACTACAGAATACACTGTAACTGTTACAGCTTTAGTAGTATCCAAATTACAAGTTCCTAAACCAGTTTTAGCAATTCTTCTATACATAGTAGTAGCTGTAAGAGCTGCTGGTGCATAGGTAGCATTAGTTGCTCCTGATATTAGCGACCAATTTTTATCTGTAGGTAATTTAGAAACCCACTGATACTGTGGTGTAGATGAACCCGAAGCCGCCGTTATACTTGTAAGAGTAGAAGGTGCTACTCCAGAACAAGTACTTTGGTCTGTACCAATTGTACCTGGATTGTTTTTACTGATTACAGCCACTAACAACACATTTGTAGTATCGGTAGTACATGTTACTGCTGGAGGACCCGTAATAGTAGAACTTACTATTCTAGAATAATACGTATCTTGAGTTAAATTTGAAGGTGGTGTGTATGTTGCACTTGTTGCGGAAGCTATAGTACTGAAAGGTCCATTAGACGCAGTTGCTTGCAACCACTGATACGTATAAGCACCTGTACCTCCCGATGGTTTCACTGTTTCTCTAAATACATTAACTGCTGTGTTGATACAAATGGTTGTATCTCCGTCTACAGTACCTGCGTCTACTTTTTTCAATACACTTACTTTAACAGTATCTGTATTAACAGTTGCACACACACCAGAACTATCTTTTCTGAAATAATAAACTGTATCCACTAATTTCTCAGCAGGATCGTAATCTTCTGTGGTTACCACTGGTGAAATTTTAGTATACACACCCGCTTTTGTACCTTTATACCAAAGGTATTTCACGGTAGAACCCACTCTACCTCCTGAACCCGTAGGTGCGTTAATAGCATTAGCATCTGTATTGTAACAGATTGTTTGATTAGCTGCAATTTTTTGTTTTTTAACTACGTTGTCTATTCTTACATGAACGGTATCTTCTGTATAGCATGTATTAAGACCAGCCGTACCGTCTTCCACTCTAAGTACCCATTTACCAGAATCAGTTGCAGCTACAGTAGTAGCTATTGTTTTATCTACAACTGGCACTGCTGCATAAGATATAGATGTAGGAGATGTAGGTAATTTATACCAAACATATTTGATACCACTTACTACCGTTTTTCCACCGTCTACATAAGTACCTTTCAGATTAAGAGCAGTTCCTTCACATATAAATACCTGACTTGCTGTAGGAGCCGTTATAGAAACTGACTTAGGTTTATTACAAGGACATTGAAGTTTGATAGTGATTTCTGATCTGTTACAATATTTCTGTGAACCTGAGAATTTTAAATCATAAAACATTCCACCTTTGATACTAGAACCTATTTGAGCATTTTGGAAGTTTTGAGCCATACCCGTTTGAGTAAGCAATTCTGCTCCTGCAATATTATCGTTGATTGGAATTGTGGTACAAGCCGAATATCCCCACTCTACCTGACCACTTGAAGGCTGTGTGCCCTTTACTGGTGATATAAAAAACACATATCCATTAGAAGTACCCGGAATAGCTACATTCATATTTACTAATGTATTTATGAAAATAGTTTGAGGGTCAGCACTAGTTGCTCGAGTAGCAGTTACTGGTACAGTTACAGTACCCAGCACTTTAGTTTGATCTGGAATAAGTCCGCCGTTTGTATTGGTAGTAGCTCCATAAACTTTAAATGAAACAGAAGTACTTAATGTTCCTGGAGACCACATGTTTATCCTAAATGATAAAGCTGTTTGTGTAAGAACTAATGGTTCATAAGCTGTATATTGTGTTTGATATTGAGGATCTTGTTCTATACCAGTGTAAGTTTGTGCACCACAATCATTAAGATCTACCATACCACTAATGTAACCAGTTTCTTCAACAAATACATGCACTGTACCGTCAGCATCTTTTGTTATACCAGGAAATTTAGACAATAAGAATGAACCTGATGCCGCACCTATTGTTGTATCTACAATAGGAGTAGTAGATGTCGCTGAAGTGTAATATTTATATACAGCACTGGCTTTTGCAAATGAATTAGGTATCACACTAGGTTTTACGGTATCACCACAATACGTTAAATTAGTAGGAACATCAAATGTCTTAGGGAAATAAGTTATGGTCATAGAATCTGCCACTATCGGATATTCCACACAACCACCGTTTGCTCCTATATATTTGATAACCACTTTATATTTACCATTTTTAGTAGCTTGGTAGGTTCCATTAACAGAAACACCCGCTTCTGTTACGGTTGTAGAACTTGGATTCCCTTTAACCAAAACATCGTCTTTGTACCAAGTTACTTGATACGCTTTATCTAAAGTAGTGGCAGGCACAAAATTTGATTTTAATAAAATTCCTGCAGGTTCAAAATCTAATTGACACACAGAAGTATCGCTAGGTGTCAGTTTTACTGTAGGGAATGGATCTCTAAAACCACAACCCGTAGGAGGAGAAATTTTAGTTGCATAAGCCTGATCTACGGTATTACCAATACCTAATTGACCATTACTATTACACCCCCATGTATAAAATTCATTATTTGCCGTACCATAAAAACCCCAAGTATCCCCACGATTTATCATAGTTACATTTGAATGCACCGAACCCGCAGCATACATAATATATCCTACTCCTGTTTTACTACTACCAGTAACGGTACCATTACCTGTTGTTCCACCATCGCCGCAGCCTCCGCCACCCCAAGCAACGGGTTTACCATCAGCTGTAACCGCCATACCAAATCCTTGACCGCCACCTATAGCTTTAGCTAACAAATATGTACCATCGTTGCTAGCACCTGTAGTTGTACCTTTTAACACTTTTCTAGGATCTGAACCTGAATAATTTGAAGTTGAATTACCTGTAGCATTGTTCCAACCACCATTTCCCCATGTCCACACGTATCCGTCTGCATCTAGTGCAATACCAAATACGTCACCTGCTGAAATAGCAGTTATATTATTTAAAGGTGTACCGTCTGCTTTCAAAACTGGTCTTGCATAACCATCTCTTACTGTAGCACTCGAAGCTGGATTGGCAGTACCAGCAGCATTTCTACCTAAAGTACCATACTGACCATTTCCCCAAGAATACACAGTTCCGTTAACCAATGCATAAGCAGAGTTATCTCCAACAAATATTTGACTAACAGGTTGCAATGGTTGTCCATTGGGTGTAATAACAAAATTAGGAGTAGAAACTACACTAGAGCCACTAGCAGGCACAGTACCTTGTCCTAACTGACCAAATGCATCGTCATAGGGTGAAGCATTTCCTGCACCATTTGAACCCCAAGATATCAAACGACCGTCATCAAGAATAGCAAAACTATTTGCATTACCAGCATACACTACATCTACACCACCGGTAAGATGTACCCCATCACTACTGTATTTAGTGTTAGATTTTAAAGCAGTGGGTGCTAATACTTGTACGGGTACTGTAATTACATTTCCTGAAGTACCGTTACCCACTTGTCCAAATGTATTTTGCCCCCAAGACCAAACACCTCCGTTACAATCTAATGCCACAAAGTGTGCCCCAGAACCTGAGTTTACTTGTTGCACGTCTTTTCCACCAAAATATGTACCAGGCAATGCAGTTGGTGTACTAACTATAGTACCACCCGTAACCCCTAATTGACCACCGGCATTGTTACCCCATACATACACTTTTCTGTTGGCACACACCAAACTAGATACAGAGTTACCCCCTGAAATCACAAGCTCTTTTTGAGCCAACAAATTGGATATTCCCAAGATAAAGGAAATCCAAAACAACACTTGTCTACTACGGAATTTTTCCGCACCTCTATTACCACTCACCATATTTTGCGTGAAATTGTTATACGATCTTTTGAACATGAATAACACTATCTACTTAAATGTAACCCACAAAATTATAATTTTCTTAAGATATTTTATAACTTATTAAACCCTCCCTTTCTTGTATTAGTTAAATTTTAATATTACTTATTAGATTAATTCAATTTTACAATATACTAATCACCTTTATTTCAACTACATATACTAAAGCTTCATATTGGTTATATTAAAAACTACATACTTTAAATATTAGAAATTTTTCATGTTTAAACTTCTAAAATCTTAAGGTTTAAATTCAAAAACAACTTTTATCATTTTATAAATCTAAAATATAGAGTAGTTTTATAGTGCAAATAATAAACTATGGAAATCAATTTAATTTCTAAACAAGCTGTTTTTGATACTCTCAATAGCACTAAAGACGGCTTAACACAAGAAGAAGCTTCTGCTAGATTACATAAAGATGGATTGAATATAATCAAGACTCAAAAACAAAGATCATTTTTTCAGATTTTTATAGAACAATTCAAAAACTTACTGGTAGCTATGCTTTTGGTAGCGGCTCTGGTATCTTTTGCTATGGGTTCTTTCAGAGACGGAAGTATCTTATGTGTGGTTGTATTTTTCAATGCTTTTGTGGGTATGTATCAAGATTGGAAATCAGAAAACATACTCAATTCGCTACAGAACTTAGTAATTGACAAATGTTTTGTGATACGAGATGGAAAAACTCAAGAAATACCCTCAAGCCAACTCGTAGTTGGTGACTTGGTTAAATTAAACGAAGGAGATGGTATTCCGGCAGATATACGACTTATAGAAACTAGTAGCTTTGCCACCAACGAGTTCTTTCTAACGGGAGAATCTGTACCTGCAGAAAAAGATGCTAATTTTAGTTCTCAAAGCAAAGTGTTGTCTGAAATGCAAAATTGTGCTTTTATGGGCAGTAGTGTCGCTAGAGGTGAAGCTACAGGTATAGTATATGCCACAGCTAATAACACTGAAATAGGAAAAATTGCAAATCAATCTTCTAAAATAAAAACAGAACTTAGTCCTTTACAGATTGAGCTGGATAACGTTGCCAAAAAAATTACCTACTTTACCATTGCTCTCACTTTTATATTATTTGCAATAGAACTTTATCTTGGTCAAAACCTAGTTGCCGCACTCACATTTGCCATAGGTGTAGCGGCCGCAATGGTACCAGAAGGGTTACCAGCCCAAATTACCATTTCATTAGCTTTGGGTGTTCAAAGACTTGCCAATAAAAAAGCAGTTGTTAAAAAGCTCTCGGCAGTAGAAGCACTAGGAGCAGCCACAGTAATAGCTACTGACAAAACAGGAACCATTACCAAAAATGAAATGACGATTATCCATTGTCATTTAGATGGACAAGACTACCAAGTTACAGGAACTGGATACAAACCTAACGGGAATATTTTAGGTATAAATGGTGTTCCTATAAGTCAAGAAAGTCTAAAATCTATAAACCTTCCGCTATTGTGTGGCTATTTGGCATCTACAGGTAAAGTAGCACCACCAGACGACTTTCATGCAGATTGGTACCCTATAGGAGACCCCACAGAATGTGCATTCAGCACTTTATTACTAAAAGCAGAATATGATTTAGCAAAGATAGATACAGAGTACAGTAAAATAGGACTTTTGGCTTTTGATTCCAACAGAAAGATGGCTACCGTAATTAGAAAGTATCAATCTGAATCTTATTGTTTCACAAAAGGGTCTATAGAACAAATCTTAAAATACAGCAATACTAGTTTGCAAGATGGAAAAGTACTAGCTCTTACCGATTCTGATAAAGAAGATTATTTAAAAGTAGCAGAATATCACGCCTCTCAAGGCAAACGAATAATTGCATTGGCTTATAAAAAAATCACCGAAGAAAATTACCAGATAGATTATACTTTAGAACAAAATCTAACTTTTGCTGGCTTTGTAACCATGATAGACCCTCCTAGAGAAAACGCTGCTTTTGCTATTACTAAAGCTTATGAAGCTGGCGTAAGGGTAATGATGATCACTGGTGACAATGAAATTACAGCTAGAGCCATTGCAGGACAAATAGGTATGTGTAACTATGACGGAACTTTGCCTCAAACTATTAACAGCCAGCAACTGAACGCACTTAGCGATGATGAATTGAAAAAAATATTAGGTCAAAGAAGTGTAGTGTTTTCAAGAGTATCTCCTGAACAAAAATTTGCATTAGTTTCTTTACTTAAACAAATGGGTGAAGTTGTGGCCGTAACAGGAGACGGCGTAAATGATACCTTAAGTTTAAAAAAATCTGATATAGGTGTGGCCATGGGAGATAAAGGCTCTAAAGTAGCTCAAGAAGCAGCGAGTATGATTCTACTTGATGATAATTTCGGGACTATTGTAGATGCTATTTCAGAAGGTAGAACTATTTACAATAATCTTAAAAAGAACGTATTTGCCAATCTCATCGGAAATTTGGCAGAACTTACTTGTATCTTGATAGGTTTTGTGTTAGCATTTAAAGGAGTTCCTATGATTCTCCTAGCCATTCATATACTTTTGATAGATTTGTTAGCCAATATGCTACCTCTGCTCATGCTTACTTTTGACCCTCCTAATGCACTTCAAATGAAATCTCCTCCAAGAAAATCAGGAGAAATGCTACAAATGAAAAATTTAGGCGATATAGCTTTTAATGGCATTTTAAAAGGTATTATATCTTGTATAGCCTTTTGGATATGCTACAAAAGCCACCCAACAGACCCATACAGACATGAAATAGCAATGACGGCCACCATGTTGTCATTGATTGTATGTCAATTTGTTAATATCTTATCATTGCGTTCTACAACATTTATAATCAACAAATATTTAATTAGCAATATCAACTTGTTTATTGGTTTTGGACTAACCATGTTATTAGTAGTGAGCGTAATTTATATTCCTTTCTTAAATGAATATGTACACACAGCTCCGTTATCTTTTAAAGATTGGCAACATATTTTAGGAGGTAGTATCGTTTATTTATTAATTTTAGAGATGAAGAAATTTAGTTCTAACAAGTTTCAAAATAAATAAAAATGACACATTATTTACTTTTACCGGGTCTCGGCAATTCTTCAGAAGAACATTGGCAAACATATTTTGAAAATACGCTCCCAAACTGCACTAGAATCATTCAAGAAGATTGGGAAAATCCTATTTGTACAGACTGGATTGAAACCATAGAAACTTATGTTCAAAAATTCAAATCTGACAATATCGTCATCATCACACATAGCTTAGGCTGTATAGCTTTGTGTCATTGGGCTCTCAAATATGGTAATGGGATCAAGGCGGCTTTTATAGTAGCTCCTCCCGACATAGAAAATCCTTATAAGCCTGTAAAATTAGAAACTTTTTGCCCAATACCTCTAGTGCCTCTTCCCTTTCCTGCTTTGGTAATCTCCAGCTCTAACGACCCTTGGGCGAGTGAAGAAAAAGTAGAAATTTGGGCTCAAAATTGGCAAACAGACATACATAGCATTGGTAATGCAGGACATATAAACACAGAATCCAAACATGGAAAGTGGCCTGAAGGTTTAGAACTGCTCCTTAATTTTGTTCAAAAACATAATTTATAATAAGCTTACTTTTTCTTCTTACTTGCTTTAGCTTTAGGGTTAAAAGCTAAAGCTTTAGAAACCCAAAAATTGAGTTGATCTGCATTTCTTAAAAATTCTTTTTCTATCAATACATAGCCTTTTAATGGTTTGCCCGTAAATTTCATTTCTTTGCACCCTTTTATCTCTAACATTTCTGTATATATTTCAGGATCTAACCGAACCATAAGTTCTTCTTTAATGATTCCAACGCACATTTTATCATTAAGCATGATACATAAACCACCCATCATTTCTTTTTCATAGCAATTTTCAAAATCACAAAAAAAGTCTCTCAACCTGTTAGCTAATATTTCATCGTAAGCCATATATATTTATTAAGTACTTATCCAAAGCTTTAATTTACAAAAAAAATACAGTTTAACACTTTACACTCTTAGCATTTTCAATAATTATGTATATTTGCCATTATGGGTATTCGTTCATTTTTAAGTAGACCTTTGGCGTCATATGCTAGAAAACAAATAGAATCTTGGTCAAGTAATCCTGCAGAAACACAAAAGAAAATTTTTAATGAATTAATTCTTCAATCCAAACATACAGCCTATGGCAAAGACCATGGTTTTGGAGAAATCAAAAACCATAAAGACTTTGTAAAAAATGTACCCGTTAACGATTACGAAGATTTAAAAGGCTATATAGAAAAAGTAAAAAATGGCACACCAGATGTATTATGGAAAGGCAAACCAATCTATTTTGCCAAAACTTCTGGAACAACATCTGGCACCAAATACATTCCTATAAGTAAAGAAAGTATACCACACCATATAGCTGGTGCACGTAATGCCCTTTTTTGTTACATAGAAGAAACCAATAAATCTCAGTTTCTAGACGGCAACCTCATGTTTCTTTCGGGTAGTCCTGAATTGGATTTGCATACAGCAGTACCTACAGGTAGGCTTTCTGGTATTGTGAATCATCATATTCCTAGTTATTTAAGAACCAATCAAGTACCTAAGTATCAAACTAACTGTATGGAAGATTGGGAAGAAAAACTAGATAAAATAGTATTAGAAACCAGAAATTCCAATTTAACATTAATAGGAGGAATACCACCTTGGGTACAAATGTACCTTGATAGATTGAAAGAAACTACTGGTAAAAAAGCAACCGAGTTGTTTCCTAATTTATCGGTTTATGTGTACGGAGGTGTAAATTTTGAACCTTACAAATCAAAACTTTGGGATAGTTTCGGCAAAGAAATTGACGGTATTGAGACCTACCCTGCGTCTGAAGGTTTTATTGCTTTTCAAGACAGACGAAGCGAGGAAGGAATGCTTTTATTACTTAACAGCGGAGTATTTTATGAATTTATCCCAAGTTCAGAATATTTCAACACAAATCCTACCAGACTAACGATTGAGGAGGTAGAACTGGGTGTAAACTATGCTGTAATCATGAGCACTAATGCGGGCTTGTGGGCGTACAGTATTGGCGATACCATAAAATTTGTATCGAAAAATCCGTACCGAATCATAGTAACAGGACGTATCAAGCACTTTTTGTCGGCTTTTGGAGAACACGTAATAGGCGAAGAAGTAGAAAAAGCAATGAAAGATGCTTGTGCGAATCACCCAGAAACTGAAGTAATAGAATTTACAGTGGCACCACAAGTAGCACCTGTAGACGGATTACCTTATCATGAGTGGTTTGTTAGTTTTGGTAAAAAACCACATAACATCTCCAAGTTCATAGAAGATCTTAATCAAGCACTCGTAAAATACAATGTGTATTATAGCGATTTAATTCTAGGAAACATATTAAGACCTTTGGTTCTAAACAGTTTGCAACCAGATGCCTTTATTGAATACATGAAGTCTATTGGCAAACTTGGCGGTCAGAACAAAGTACCACGTTTAGCAAACGACCGAAAAATTGCAGATGCATTAGAAATCTATATATTAGAGAAACACAAATAAAAAAAGAGTAGCAAAAAGCTACTCTTTTTTGTTATCTGAATGCCCCAAACTTTTATTTGGAGCTATCTCATCTCTTATAATCTGTTTCAGTAGTTTTAGTTCAGGAAAAGCACCTTCTTGCTTTCTGCTATACACTAACTTTCCATTGGCAAACACATCAAATGTTCCCGAAACCTCCGATGGACTCAATATGAATTCATGTACTTCTTCTTCAAAAGTAACTAATAATTCTTGTTGCATCCAAGCTGCACGCATTAGCCATCTACATTTGGGACAATATGATATTTTTAAAATATTCATATTACGAATAAATTTCTTTTTTTGCCGCTTGTAAAGTGTTAGTCATTAAAGAACAAATAGTCATAAGTCCTACACCTCCAGGAACTGGAGTTATAAAACTAGATTTTTCAGAAACTTCGTCAAATTTAACATCTCCAACAAGTCTGAATCCAGACTTCTTAGTTTCATCTTTTATTCTGTGAATACCCACATCTACTACTACTGCACCTGGCTTCACCATTTCAGCTGTAATAAATTCTGGCTTACCCATAGCTACAATGAGGATATCAGCACTAGCACAAATCTCTTTTAAATTTTGTGTTTTACTATGGCAAAGTGTAACGGTAGCATTCCCAGGATATTTATTCTGACTCATCAAAATACTCATTGGAGACCCAACAATGTTACTACGTCCAACAACAACACAGTTTTTACCAACGGTATCAATATTGTATTTTTTAAGTATTTCAATAACACCAAGCGGAGTAGCAGAAACATAAGTAGGCAAGCCCAATGTCAATCTACCCACATTCATAGGATGGAAACCATCCACATCTTTTTCTGGTGCAATAGACAAAGTTACTTTTTTCTCATCTATATGCTTTGGTAATGGCAATTGAACAATAAAACCGTCTATATTATCGTCATTATTCAGCTTATGAACCGCCGCAAGTAATTCACTTTCAGAAACGTTCTCGTCAAATCTCAAAAGAGTAGATTCAAACCCAATCATACCGCAATGTTTCACTTTACTGTTCACGTAAGTTTCACTTGCACCATCATTACCTACTAATATTGCAGCTAAATGCGGGGCTCTTTTCCCCGATTCTTTAATCTTTTTTACTTCTTCAGCTATTTCTGCCAAAACTTTTTCAGAAACAAGCTTTCCACTTAACAGTTCCATAGTGTATCAATTAAAAAAGCCCTTTTACAAGGGCTTTTAGTTATTTATTTTAAACTTGAAAAATCAAATCCATCTAAGAATTTGGTATTAAATTTACCAGACTTAAATATTTCGTTATCCATTAGTTTTAAATGAAACGGAATTGTAGTTTTAGGTCCTTCAATAACAAACTCTTGTAAAGCTCTCTTCATTTTCTGAATACCTTCTTCTCTTGTGCTTGCTTTAACTATAAGCTTAGCAACCATAGAATCATAGTTTGGAGGAATAGTGTATCCGTTATACACGTGAGTATCTATACGCACGCCTAAACCACCTGGAAAATGTAAATTAGTAATTTTACCCGCTGCTGGTCTAAATCCGTTTGCAGGATCTTCAGCATTGATACGAACTTCCATAGAATAACCATTCGGTATTTGGTCACCAATAGTTAGTTCAAAACCAGCCGCAGCTTTTATTTGCTCTTTTATCAAATCTATACCAGTTACCTCTTCAGTAATTGGGTGTTCTACTTGAATACGAGTATTCATTTCCATGAAATAAAACTCACCGTATTTATCCAAAAGAAACTCAATAGTACCAGCACCTTCGTAATTAATAGCTTTAGCTCCTAATTTAGCAGCTTCACCCATACGCTTACGTAAGTCATCAGTCATAGCAGGAGAAGGAGTTTCTTCTACTAGTTTCTGGTGTCTTCTTTGAACAGAACAATCTCTCTCAGACAAGTGAATCACATTACCGTGGTTATCACCTAGTATTTGAATTTCTACGTGTCTTGGTTCTTCTACAAACTTCTCAAGATAAAGAGCATCGTTACCAAATGCAGCACCAGATTCCTGACGCGCATCGTTCCATGCTTTTTCAATTTCTTCTTCATTTTGAGCTATTCTCATACCACGGCCACCACCACCAGCAGTTGCTTTCAAGATTACCGGATATTTAATTTGAGCAGAAATTTTCTTAGCTTCTTCTAAAGACGACAAAAGACCATCAGAACCAGGAACTACAGGCACACCAGCTTTTTTCATATTGTCTTTAGCAGTTGCCTTATCGCCCATAGCATTAATCATTTCAGGCGTTGGACCTATAAACTTAATGTTATGTTCTTGACAAACTCTAGAGAATTCAGCATTTTCAGATAAAAATCCATATCCTGGATGTATTGCATCAGCAGCAGTAATTTCAGCAGCAGAAATAATGTTTGGAATACTCAAATAAGACTGAGCACTTGTAGGAGGTCCAATGCAAACAGCTTCGTCAGCAAATTTTACATGTAAACTCTCTCTATCTGCTGTTGAATATATCGCAACAGTTTTTATATTTAGCTCTTTACAAGCTCTAATTACTCTAAGAGCAATCTCGCCTCTATTTGCTATTAAAATCTTTTTAAACACTTTTGATAAATTTAGTTAAATCACCGAAATTACATTGGTTCTACCACAAATAGAGGTTGATCATACTCTACTGGTGTTGCATTCTGAACCAAAATCTGAACTACTCTTCCTGAAACTTCAGATTCGATTTCGTTAAATAACTTCATTGCTTCAATGATGCAAACAACTTGACCTTTCTTCACTTCATCACCTACATTTACAAACGCAGGAGTAGAAGGATTACTTGAAGTATAGAATGTACCAATCATTGGAGATTTAATTGTAACTGTATTACTAGCAGGCGTAGCCACTGGTGCAGTTGTTACAGGTGCCGCTACTGCTGCTACTGGTGCCACAGCTGGTGCAGAAACAGCCACCGGAGCTATTGCTGGTGCTGATGCAACTGTTGTTACAACTTGATTAGATCTTTTAACAGCAACTTTAAACTGTTCTGTTTCAATATTAACTTCTTCTAGACCAGTTTTTGCGATAAAATCTAATAAATCTTGAATTTCCTTTGCTTTCATTTTTGCTATAATTTAAGCGTTATATGACCATTTTAAATATAAAGACCCCCAAGTAAATCCACCACCAAAGGCAGCAAGAATTACATTATCTCCTTTCTTAAACTTCTTTTCAAAATCCCAGAAACATAACGGAATCGTACCAGCAGTAGTATTGCCATATCTTTCGATATTCATCAACACTTTATCTGCACTCAATCCCATTCTTTCTGCTGTAGCATCAATTATTCTTTTATTTGCTTGATGTGGTACTAGCCATTGTACATCGTCACCTGTCAGATTATTCTTTTCAAGTATTTGTGAAGATACGCTAGCCATGTTAGAAACAGCATATTTAAATACTGTTGCTCCTTCTTGAAAAGCATAATGCTCTTTATTTTGAACAGTTTCTACTGAAGCAGGTCTTCTACTTCCGCCTGCTTTGCAGTTTAGATACTGCACTCCAGAACCATCAGCTTTTAATATAAAATCTTGAATACCTGTGCCGTCTGTAGTAGGTTCTAATAAAACAGCACCAGCACCATCACCAAAAATGATACATGTACGTCTATCTTCATAATCAATTATAGAAGACATTTTATCAGCCCCCACAACCACTACTTTCTTATATCTGCCAGATTCAATAAATTGTGCACCTGTTGCTAAAGCATACAAAAAACCAGAACAAGCTGCTTGCAAATCATATGACCATGCATTTTTTGCACCAATCATATCTTGTAAAATATTCGCTGTAGAAGGGAAAATATAATCAGGAGTAACCGTAGCTACAAGTATTAAATCAATATCTAGTGGATCTGTATTAGTTTTCTTAAGTAATTCAAGAACTGCATGCTTACACATGTGTGAAGTTCCAAGTTGTTCTCCTGGATGCTCACCTTCTCCTTTTAGAATACGACGCTCTTTGATTCCAGTTCGCGAAGTTATCCATTCGTCATTGGTGTCCACATACTTAGACAACTCTTCGTTTGTGAGTCTATAATCTGGAACGTAACCCGCAACTCCAGTTATAGCAGCATTAATTTTATTCATTTATCTTTACTTAAGCGTAAGCTTCAATTATTTTTTGAGTAATATTAGAATTTGCCATAATTTCTGATTGCAAAATCATATTCTTAATAGCATGAGCATCAGATGATCCATGGCCAATGATTACATTACCATTTACACCTAAGATGGGACTTCCGCCTACGTTTTTCCAGTTAAATAAATCTAAAAATGGATCTTTAAAACCTTTTTCGGTTAAGATTGGATAAATCGACTCCGCCATTTTCAAGACAACATTCCCTGCATAACCATCGCATACGATTACATCTGCTTTGTCAAGGAAAATATCTCTTCCTTCAACATTACCGATAAAATTAATTTTGGGATTGTTTTTTAACAACTGGTGAGCCTGTTGTATTGTTTGTGTACCTTTTTCTTCTTCTTCACCTAGTGACAGCAACCCAACTCTTACGTTTGGAGCATTGAACACATGCTGATAAAACAAAGAACCTAGTTCTGCAAACTGTTGTAAAACCTCTGGCTTACATTCAGCGTTTGCTCCTACGTCTAATAATACACCGTACTTATTATTCACTTTAGGGATAAAACCAGCTATTGCAGGACGCATTATTTTTTCTACTGGTTTTATAGTAAACATAGCACCTACCATCATGGCACCTGTATTTCCTGCACTAGAAAATACATCGATTTGTTTCATAGCTAAAGCCTTGAAACCCTTCATTATTGAAGAATTAGGTTTAGACGAAACAGCCTTTGTAGGATGCTCATTCATGCCTATTACTTCTTCTGCATTTATTATTTCAAATGCAGAAGAAGTAAGGCCTTGTTTTGTTAAAGATTCTGTGATTGCCTCTTGTTTACCAATCAAGACAATCTTTGTTTCAGAAGAAATCTCTTTCGATGCGAGAATAGCACCCGTAAGTATTTCATCAGGAGCTAAATCGCCCCCCATAACATCAACACCTATTTTTATCATAAGGAAACCCTTTGTTCAAAAGTACAATTGTAATATGAGTATTACAATTTAAAGTTGAATTTTTACGCTAAAGCTTCTTTCTCTAACACTACTTTACCTTTGTAGTAAAGTCTTCCTTCGTGCCAGTGTGCTCTGTGGTAAATATGAGGTTCTCCTGTTGTAGGGCAGATAGCCAATGTTTTAGGAGTGGCTTTGTAGTGAGTTCTTCTCTTATTTCTTCTTTGTTTCGAAATTCTCGACTTTGGATGTGCCATTTTTGTTTATTAATTGTTACTAATTTTTTCTTAATTTAAGCAATTCAGACCAACGTGGGTCTATATTTTCTTCTTTATTTTCTTCGCTTTCAGATTCTGATTCACTAGAAAACACTACTTCTCCGTTTTCTAAATTATCGTCTTCATCTCTAAAGCGAGGATGCAATTTCTTGTAAGGTACATTTACAGCAATTAATTCATAAATTACCAATGCTAGATTTATCCCTTGTGTGTCTGCTTTTATTACAAACAAATTTTCACTCAGCTCTTCATCCTGCTCGCCAAATTTATAAATAATTTTCTCTTTTGTACTGATTTGTTCATCAAATACTTCAAGAGATTTATCGCAAGTCAACTCCACTGTACCTTTGATGTCAAAATCTAAAACCATACTAGTCTCTGATTTTACCAACTCTACAGTTACAGCCAAATTACCTTTATCTACTAAACTGCCTTCAATTTCTGCAAAAAAAGCATCATCAACTTTATATTCCAAGGAATATTTTTGATTCTTTAATTGATAGATATTTATTTCAAAATCTTGAAATTGACTTTTCTGCATACCTTGAAAAATTGCCACGCAAGTTACGATTTATTTCACAAATAAAAAATAAATTTAATGAAACTGTCTAAAATTGAGTATTTAAACCCTCAAAAAACTATGAAAAAGTTATTTTTCCGGAGCTTTCGAATTTAATTTTTCATATCTAAAGCACGAATAGTTACATTTGTAGTGTACATGTATTTAAGATCGTTGTGGCTCTATTTTTTCAAAAATTACGATGAAGCTTCTATAAATTTCGGAAGTGGCATTAATGTTTTTTTGGGTAATAATGGGGCTGGTAAAACCAATTTATTAGATGCTATTCATTATTTGTGTTTAACCAAAAGTGCGTTTCATAGTTCAGACAGCTATACAGTCAAAAGAAATGAATCTTTTTTTTCGAGTATAGGTGTTTTTTATAAGAATAGTTCTGATTACAAGATTATTTGCGGACTAAAAGAAGAAAAGAAAATTCTTACTTGTAATGGTGTACCATATTCTAAAATCAACGAACATATTGGCAAATTTCCTTGTGTTATGATTGCTCCTGACCAAATCGAAATTATAAAAGGCGGAAGTGAAGAACGCAGAAAATTTATAGACAATGTAATTTCACAAATAGATGCGGTGTATCTAGAACAACTGATCGTCTATAATAAATATTTAAAAGCCAGAAATGCACTTTTGAAACAATTTGTTGAGCTGAACTACCGAGATTTGACTTTACTAGAAAGTTATACATCTGTTCTCATACAAGCCGGGAATTACATTTCTCAGAAAAGAAAAGAGTTTATAACACAATTTTCTAGCATTGTAATTAATGCCTATAATGAACTTTCTGGAACTGTGGAACAGACACACATAAATCACGAAACCGACTACATAGATTCTGGCTGGGCATCGATTTTTGATAATAGTTTGGCTGACGACTTTCGTGCTTGTAGAACCACCAAAGGTTTGCATCAAGACGATTACGTTTTTTCAATTAATGGATTATTATTAAGAAAATTTGGCTCACAAGGGCAACAGAAAACTTTTTTGTTAGCCTTAAAACTTGCTCAACACAGAATTATTGAGTCTTTTACTCTCTTAAAACCTATTTTATTACTTGATGATATCTTTGACAAACTAGACGACCATAGAATCAATCATTTGCTGAATCTTTGTAAGAATGGCGAGTTTGGACAGGTATTTATTACAGATGCACGGAGAGACAGAACGGAGGCATTATTCAGAGAAAAAAATATTCATGCCCAAATTTTTGAAATTAAAAACAATATCATATCCACTGTTTCTTAGGCTATTTATATCCAATAAACGATTTTATTTTTTCTAAAGAGTTATTGATTCTCATGCGGGTTTTCAACCAAGATTCATTGTAAAGCTCTATACGAGGTATTTCAAATAAATCGTGCTGATTAGGGATGTGTACATTTTGTGTTACGGCGAGCCCATACTTGTAACCTACTTCTTTGGCCAAATCTTTTGTAACTTGGTTGTAGCTACCCACAGGATACGCAATTGTCTGTGGCGACTCCCCTATTTCTTGCTTTATTTTCTGAAACGACAATTGAAGTTCTTTTCTTATCACATCTCTGTTTGAGGTAGTCCCAAGCATAATGTGTGTTTCTGAATGAGATCCAATTTTATGACCTTCATTTTGTAAGATTCGGAGGTCATCCCAAGACATCATGATTTGTGGCAAGGTTACGTCATCAAAAGCCCTTCTAACTTCATCTAACAAAAATGTTTTATGTTCAAATTTAGTTTTTAAAAGTTGCTTTTTTAACGCCAACACATACTTGATTTTATGTGATTTATTGCGAAACTTTTTAACTCTAAAGTCGGCAGGTAAAAAATCAAAATCTAAGTTGATGGTTAATTTTTGGCTAAATGTAAATCTGTGTTTAAGTTCGTGCGTCCAGGTTGGTATGTTTTTATCTATACAATCTGTAACTACATAAAATGATGCCTTTACATTTTGCCTATCTAATATTGGAGCTGCAAAATCTATATTGTCTTTGTAGCCATCGTCAAAAGAGATGGTTGCGTATCGGTTATGTCTAGAGTTAAAATCTAAGAATTCGAAATCTTCTATTTGAACAATGTCATAGTTGTTTTTTATATGTTTAATACATTTATCGAACAATTTCACATCCATAGGATCCCATAATGGATCTCTCTCAGGATTTACTCTATGAAATAGAAAATTTCTAACCATAACCAGAAGTTAGTTTGCGGATATTTTCCGCAAACTTATCAAATATTTTAAATCCCTTTTTGGAAATGGTATTCTGCCAAATCTTCTAATGGATTTCTAATTATTTTAGTAACAGTAGCGCCATATTTGTTAGCTACTTTTTTAAGACTATCTTGAAAATAATACGCCACAGAACCTATATATCCTAGAGGTAATGACTTGTAGTTTTCATAATTAACAAGCATATTATCAAACATATCTGTATAACTTTGTTCTACAATACCTTGAATATATGGATCTTGAATATTTTCTGCCAAAAACACCGTAAAAGATGCCAAATATCTACTTGGAAACTCCTTTGTGTACACCGCATCCATAATATCTGGAGTACGTTCAGTATATTTCTTTTCAAAAGCTTCGTGAATATGAGGCGGCATAAGCTTACGCATATAATCACGCACCAATAGTTTCCCTTTGTATCCGCCAGCACCTTCGTCACCCAATGCTAGTCCAAGAGATTCTACATTTTTTACAATTTTCTCACCATCGTAGTGGCAAGTGTTGGCACCAGTGCCAGAAATGCACGCAATACCTTCTGAGTCTCCAAACAATGCTCTTGCCGCTGCCAGCAAATCATGATACACATTTACTTTCGCCTTAGGAAATGCCTTACGTATACCTACAGCTACTTGTTCTTTTCTACTTTCTAGTTCACAACCTGCACCATATAAAAATATACTTTCAACTTTATCAGAACTAAACTCTAAATGAGGAATCAGACCATGAATAATGTTACTTGTTATATTTTCAGAACTTTGATAATATGGATTGAATCCTATAGACTTATGTTCAAATTTTTGATTATTGATTTTATCTACAAACAACCAAGAAGTTTTGGTAGTTCCGCTATCTGCAATTGCTATCATACGTATGCTATTTTTTACAATTTTAATATTTTTTTATAATCTCTCCCAATATTAGTGATATTTAGTTAGGCTCATCAGCTGGTCTTCATAGTCTATCTGAACATCTTCATGTAAAGTAGCCACTAATGATTGAATTTTTTCTATTTGTTTCAAATACAAATTATCAAGTACAGGATAGGCTTTGAGTCTAATTCCTACATTTTTAAGCATGATACAAAAATGTATTCTCAAAGTAATTTCAGTTTCTTTTGATTTAGAAAATTTGGAAAATTTCAGCACCAATTTTAAAGCTTTCCTTATAGACTTCTTTGCTAAATACACATTAGTAACATGCACTGTTTCAAATTGTTCATTGATTTCATTTTTACAATCTTCCACGAATCCCGATTCATCATCTGCATAAAACAATAAGTAAGTTAAATATTCTTTGCTGAGTGTTGAAGATTTTGACAATTTCAAACATATCTCAAAGAGTTGATGATGATCTAGGTGTTTAAGTTCTGATTTTATCTGATTTAGTGGAGCTGATTTCATTTGAATTTTTTAATAGGTGTAAGTAAATCATCTAAACCGTTAAGTTTGATTTCGTACATGGTAGATAACATTGCCCCAAGTTTACCGTCTGGGAATCCTTCTCGCTGAAACCACTCCAGATACGAAACAGGCAAATTACAAATAAGTGTTCCTTTGTATTTGCCAAAAGGCATAACCGTTCGTGTTATCTCTATTAAAATCTGCGGATTCATCATATACGCAATTTATACAAAATCTTTAAATGTATTAAAAACATTGTAGTTCAGTCAAAGTTTATAATTTTGCATAAAATATTTTTTATGAATCGACTTCAGAAGCTTTTTTCACAAAAAAGAAACCAAATACTATCCGTGTATTTAACTTCTGGTTATCCAGAAATCAATGATACAGCACGCATCATAAAAGCACTTGAAAAATCTGGTGCAGACTTTATAGAAATAGGACTTCCGTTTTCTGACCCTGTTGCTGACGGCCCCACTATACAACGTAGTAGTGAAATAGCCCTAGAAAATGGTATGAGCACAGAAGTGCTTTTTGAACAAATAAAAGATATTAGAAAAGAGGTTCAACTCCCTTTGTTAATAATGGGCTACATCAACCCTATCATTCAGTACGGTGTGGAAGCCTTCTGTAAAAAAGCGGCTGAGATAGGCATAGATGGAATGATTCTACCAGACCTACCCATGCAAGAATATCTTGATGACTACAAAGCAATTTTTGAAAAATACAATTTATCAAATATATTCTTAATTACCCCTCAAAGCTCTGAAGAACGAGTACGTTGGATAGACGAAAATTCAAACGGTTTTATTTATATGGTAGCAACTGCTGGTACCACTGGTACACGTATGGGTATCACAGCAGAACAAATTGCTTATTTTGAAAAAATAAAAGCAATGAACCTGAAAAATGTACCCATTGTAGGTTTTGGAATTTCTGATAAAACAAGTTTTGATACTGCTTGCCAATATGTAGGGGGAGCTATCATTGGTAGTGCATTTATAAAAGCACTTGATAATCAGGGTAGTTTAGAAGAACGTATTGATGATTTTATAAAAAGTGTAAAAAAATAACAGTTTTTACTCCATATTTTTTGGACTTGTAAAAAAAAACACTACCTTTGCAATCCCAAAACAATCCTCCTTAGCTCAGCCGGTTAGAGCACATGACTGTTAATCATGGGGTCCTTGGTTCGAGCCCAAGAGGGGGAGCAAAAGCAACACTAGCCAGTGTTGCTTTTTTGTTTTATAGGCTTGTTTGAAATAGTACTCTCATATCTCAATTAATCTCAATTATTAAGTATTTTTACTCATATAAGTTGCGTAATATTTCTTGTTTAACACTTTTTCCATCCAAATTAGAGCCAAAATCTCTTTAAATAACCTAAACAAACACCCAAAAGGTTAGTTTTTTATGTATATTTTAAAAAATAGTTAAAAATTTTTACAGCAATATTTTATCTACTGGTATAACAAAAAACCACTTTTATAAATAAAAATAGACTTTTAGCAAAATTTATAAAACATAAGGATTGTAATTCCTAAAAACTTAAAATTCGGATATGGCGTATAAAATAATGTCGTTGAACTAAAATATATTACAATGCAGAAGTTAGAACTAAAAAATTCATTTGGAAAAGTATTTTTCACATTAGAATACAATAAAAACGAAGATTATATTTATGCCGACTGGATAGGCTTTGTTACTGTAGAAAACGTAATAGAAGGCGCTACAAAAGTTGCTGAATTATTAGAAAAAACAAAATGTCCAAGTTTTATCAACGATAATACAAGATTGACAGGTCCTTGGAAAAACGCAAATGATTGGATAGAAAAAGAATGGACACCTAGAGCTCTACAAGCAGGTCTTAAAAATTTTGCATTTGTGGTATCACCTAATATTTTTGGTGAATTATCTGCAACAGATTTAGGAGTGAGATTAGATAGTTTAGGTTTTGAAATGAAGAGCTTTAAAGACTTACAAGTTTCTAAGGCATGGATTAAAGAGAGAGTTCAAGTTGCTGTCGAAAAATAATAGATACTTTCAACTAAAATATAAAAGCCCGATGAGAAATGTATTGTTCTCATCGGGCTTTTTATTACGAATATAATTCTTCTCCAACGAGACTACGTTCTAGAATCAATTCTATTTTTCCTACACTTTTGGTACCGTTAGCAGTGCCAGAAACTTCAATCTTATGTAGATTTTCATCACTACTTATGTAATTAGCCTCTAGCTCCACCATATCACCTGCAAATGCAAGATTATCAGCAGTTATTTCATATTGCTTTACTATGTTTATAGCATCATGCTCTCCTAAGTTATGAGCCATGAGCCTACATGCCATATCGAATAGATTATACACTAAAATTGCAACTGGCAAGGCCGGATATTGAGGAAAATGACCCGAACAATAATATTCTGGTATTTTACCCATAGACGCCGTCATTTGAGTTTCTGTGAATTCTTCTTTTACAAACGGATGTTTCACCGCATAAGGATTACTTAGTTTAAAGTCTGGTTTTTCTATAAAATTGTCTTTATAAAATCTAGCAAATGTAGTATCTAAGATTACGTGGTAATACACTCTTAATACTACTATTACGTTACCGCTTTCATCAATTAGTCTGGTTTCCGCTTCGGCTTTTCGTCTGTCTACACTTACACAGCGTGCTTCTGCTCTTAATTTACTGTCAGGAGAAGCATTGGCAGTTTTTTCATACACACCTCTGTAAGCTAAATAATAATGTTTTTGTACAGTAGTATTTGCTAAAGCACAACTACAAACACCCAAAATTGCTAAATGTCTGCTTGCTTCAGCAGCTGTTATGGGGCCTAATTCTAAGCCCAAAGGTTGCTGTGTTGGTACGTTAGCATGTAAGGTGTTTGTTTCATCAACTTGTATTTTGTCAAATGCAAAATAAGGGGCACTAATGTCAATTAACTTCAAAAGTGTTGGTAATTCAATGGTTTTTAACATATATAGGATTTTAAAGAGTTTATAGATTTTTTCATTTCTTGGCTGTCTAAAAAAACGTTTCAGACAACTTATAATTTACAATGAATATAGGCATTAATTTAACCAAATGCTAATATTCATTCATATAATTTAGTTCAAAAAAAGCTTTTACTTTAGTTTAATTCACAAAAAATATTTAAAAGTTTAAAAAATATGGATATTAAAAATTACTAATTCTATTAAAAATAACTTAGCTTAAAAAAATGTTTTGAATGATTTCTAATTCATCCCCAAAAATAAATAATTAATATAAATCTAAAGTACTAAAGTTTTAACAATAAAAAAAGCCAAAATTTAAATTTTGGCTTTTTTTATTTTATTCCCACTCTATAGTAGCAGGCGGTTTAGAGCTGATGTCATACACAACCCTGTTTACACCTTTTACCTTATTAATGATTTCATTTGAAACATCAGCTAAAAATTCATAAGGCAGATGTACCCAGTCGGCCGTCATTCCGTCTACTGAAGTTACAGCTCTCAGAGCCACCACCTTTTCATAAGTACGCTCATCGCCCATAACCCCTACCGAATTTACAGGTAACAAGATGGCACCTGCTTGCCATACTTGGTCATACAAACCACTAGATTTAAGTGCATTTATGTAGATATAATCTACCTCTTGCAAGATTCTTACTTTATCTTCGGTAATATCTCCTAAAATACGAATAGCCAAACCTGGTCCAGGGAACGGATGTCTGTTCAGGATGTTTGGATCCAGACCTAATGTTCTACCCACATTTCTCACTTCGTCTTTAAACAGAGTTTTAAGAGGCTCCACAATTTTAAGTTTCATAAAATCTGGTAAGCCACCCACATTATGGTGCGATTTGATAGTTGCAGAAGGTCCTTTTACAGATACAGACTCTATCACATCTGGGTAAATAGTACCTTGAGCAAGCCACTTCACATCTTCTATGGCATGCGACTCCGCATCAAAAACATCTATAAATACTTTACCTATAGCTTTTCTTTTTTTCTCCGGATCTGATTCACCAGCCAGTGCCGTGTAAAATCTCGATTTAGCGTCTACACCTTTCACGTTCAAGCCCATGTGCTTGTAAGATTCTAGTACATCGTGAAATTCGTTTTTACGAAGTAATCCGTTATCAACAAACACACAATACAAGTTTTTACCTATGGCCTTGTGTATAAGCATGGCCGCCACTGACGAATCCACACCTCCAGAAAGACCTAGTACTACTTTATCATTTCCTAACAAGGCTTTCAGCTCTTCTACAGTGGTATCTACAAATGAGCTTGGAGTCCAGCTCTGTGCACAGTGGCAAATATCTACTACAAAGTTTTTGATTAATTGTTTCCCTTCTATACTGTGCGTTACTTCTGGGTGAAACTGTATACCATATACTTCTTTGCCTTTCCACTTATAGGCTGCATTTTCTACGGTAGGTGTACTTGCTATTACTTCAAAAATCTCTGGGAGCTTGGTAATGGTATCTCCGTGAGACATCCAAACTTGAGAGTTTTCTGAAAGCACCTGAGTGAGTGGGTTTTGGTCTTTAACGGTCATCATGGCACGTCCATATTCTCTAATAGACGAAGGGAATATTTCTCCACCGTTTTTGTGGGCTATAAGTTGAGCACCGTAACAAACACCCAACACGGGCACTTTGTCTACGTATTTGCTCAGATCAACATCGGGAGCGTTAGCCTCACGCACAGAACATGGACTACCAGACAAAATAACACCCGCTATATTAGACGTAAGCTCTGGTGCTTTGTTATATGGGTGAATTTCACAATAAACGTTTAACTCACGTACTCTTCTAGCTATCAATTGTGTAAACTGAGAGCCAAAATCTAAAATTAATATCTCTTGACGAACCACAATAAAAATGTTGATTTTGTTGATATGAGAGATTTTTAAGAATCTCTTTTTATTTAAGTTGCAAATTTACAGTTAATTTTGATTCTTATGTAAGTAAAGGGCTTATGATTTTGTAAAAGATTCTAAATTTTACATTTTTTTATAAAAAGTATGTTTGATGACTCAAAATAACAATTTCTTTATATTTGATTCACAAATACTTATATTTTACTACCCAATTTGAGCCAAAGAACTTGCGAAAGTTCATTGTTTTGTCAAAAAAAATGCTACTTTTACTCTATAAAACTATTATATATGTCAGGTAAAATAACATTTTCGATGATTAAACCAGATGCCGTAAAAGACGGACACACTGGGGCAATACTAAAGATGATAGAAGAAGCAGGCTTTAGAATTGTAGCATTAAAAAAAACACTACTAACCAGAGAAACTGCCGCAAAATTTTATGAAGTACATACTGGTAAACCATTTTTTGAAACGCTACTAGGAATAATGTCTGCCGGACCAATTTATGCTTTGGTAGTTGAAAAAGAAAATGCTGTTACTGACTTCAGAAAACTGATTGGTAGCACAAATCCTGCAAATGCGGAACCAGGTACTATAAGAAAATTGTTTGCCAGATCGTTAGAGTCCAATGCGGTACACGGTTCTGACTCTGACGAAAATGCAGAACTTGAAGCTAGCTTTTTCTTTTCTAAACTAGAAAGATTCTAGATATTGAGTTTGGCAATGTATTTGAGCATCTTTTTTGAAATGATAAGCGAATGAAAGTCTTAATTTATATTTTCGTAATTTTCTATATTATATATGTAGTAAATAAATTTTTGGGAAGATTCTACTTCCAAAAGTTTACGCATGCTCAAAATGATATTTTTGAAGAAATGATGCGTAAACAAAAACAAGAATCTACAAAAAGACCTACGGGAGATATACACGTAGAAAACTTAAAATCTGCACAACATTCCAAAAAAAGCTCATCACAAAATGATGGAGAATACATTGATTACGAAATAGTTAAATAAATTTTAATATGCCAGATATTACCGCAAAAGAATTAAAAGAAAGAATAGCAGCAGGAGAAAACCTATATATTCTAGACGTAAGAGAACCCGCAGAATATGAAGAAGCTAACATCAACGGTAAATTGATACCGCTAGGTACGCTTCCTTTGAAGTTGTCTGAAATAGAAGACTGGAAAAACAAAGAAGTGATTGTACATTGCAGATCAGGAAAAAGAAGTGCTAATGCACAAGCTTACATGGAGATGAATGGCTTTGAAAATGTAAGAAATCTAGAAGGAGGCATATTGGCGTTCCTTTCTGAGTAATACCTGCCATATTGACAAAAAATGGGAAACACTAAAAATGTTTCCCATTTTTTTTAACCTTTTTTAAAATTAATGAGTATTCATACAAAAAAACGTTTATGCATTATTTACAAGTAGAGGTACAAAATGCTGTGATGACCATTCACTTAAACAGACCAGAGGTACACAACGCTTTTGATGAATTATTAATAGATGAAATTAAAAATTGTTTTCTTTCTGTTGCAAACAGAGCAGACGTGCGTGTGGTAGTACTGCGTGGCCATGGAAAAAGTTTTTGTGCTGGTGCCGACCTCAACTGGATGCGTAAAGTAAGTGGCTACACATATCAACAAAATTTAGAAGAAAGTAGCAATTTGTCGGATTGTTTTCATGCCATATATACGTGCCCCAAACCCACCATAGCGTTGGTACATGGTGCAGCCATGGGTGGTGCAAATGGTCTTTTGGCGTCTTGTGATATGGCTATTGCTGACAGCAGTACGGTGTTTTCTTTAAGTGAAGTAAAAATAGGGTTGATTCCTGCATGTATTTCTCCCTATATAATTAAGAAAGTAGGCGAAGGCAAAGCACGAGAATTGATGCTCACAGGCTTGCGTTTTGGAGGTGATTTTGCAGAAAAAATCGGGTTGATAAATTACAGCCTTAGCACTGATATGCTCCAAACCAAGCTAAACGAATTGATAGATTTACTACTAAACGCAGGGCCAAAATCTATAGAAAACTGCAAGATACTGATTGATAATGTAGTGAACCATCAGACCTTGGAAGAATCTAAAATATATACTGCTCAAATGATTGCTCAACAACGTATTTCGGCAGAAGGCCAAGAAGGTATGGCGGCATTTCTTGAAAAACGTAAACCTAATTGGGCTGGTTAATTAGACCTAAAACTGTTATACACAAGATTCAAAACCTATTTTATTGCAATGAAGGTATTTTAACCCAAATTAAGCAATAGCTCTTCTTTGTATAGCTCACCCTTTGACCCTCTCTAAGTGGAGAGGGTTTTAATAGGAGAAAAATCAAAGATTTTTCCTATTGCGTAATTTGGGTTTAAACAATACTATGTAAAATTTGGCTAAACGTACATTCTAGTATATAACCAACACATTTTAGCTATTTAATTCTCTTAATGGTGATATGGAGTTTAGTTTCAAGATCCTTTATCTTGCTCACATCTTTAGGGTTTATCAAGATTAAAGAAACACCTTTTTTCCCTGCTCTGGCAGTACGGCCACTGCGATGTGTGTAATATTCTATCTGGTCTGGCAGCTCATAATGCACCACATACGTAAGCCCTTCCACGTCTATACCTCTAGCGGCTAAGTCTGTAGCTATCAGCGTTTGTATATTTTCTTTTTTAAAAGCACGCATAACTTTGTCACGCTCGGGCTGAGTGAGGTCTCCGTGTATACCTTCTACTGATTTGCCTTTGGCTTGCAGTTTCTGCACCAAAAACTGTACGCTAGCTTTGGTTCTACAAAATATTACTCCTCTGTTGGCACCCTCTGAGGCTAAAAAACTCATGAGTGTCTTCAGCTTGATGTCGTCTTCGCAGAGTACAAACATGTGCTCTATACCCTTGTTTACAACATTTTTAGAGTCTGTTACTATGTTTATGGCATCGGCACTCATATATGTCTTGATGAGTTCTTTGATACCTGCGGGCATAGTTGCAGAAAACAACCAAGTGTTTCTTTGTCCGTTAGTGAAGTGCAAGATACGATCTATGGCTTCTTTGAAACCCATACTGAGCATTTCGTCGGCTTCATCTAGCACTATCGTGTTCACAAAAGAAAGATCTACGGCTTTTTGGTCTAGTAAATCTATAAGCCTACCGGGCGTAGCCACCACTATATGCGTAGGACGCTGCAAACCAGCTATTTGTTCCGACATATTTGCTCCTCCGTAAATGGCGTTGGTAAATATTTTATGATCGCAATATTTGGTAAACTTAAACAACTGCTTGGCTATCTGCTGACAAAGCTCTCGTGTAGGTGCTAACACTAAGGTCTGAATTTTGGGATTTTTAGAATCTATGGCCTCTAAAATAGGCAAACCAAATGCCGCGGTTTTGCCTGTTCCCGTCTGAGCTTGAGCTACAAGATCTGTTTGCTTACCCATAACGGCAGAAATTACTTTTTTTTGAATCTCTGACGGAACCTCTATTTTGTTTTCTAACAATGCTTTTATGAAAGCCTCTGATATACCTAATTCTGCGAAATTTGCCAATGTAAATGATTTGATATACAAAGATACACCTAAGAAAAATAATAAAGAGATATTATTTTCTGTTAACCACTATTTCCAAAATTTTAGGAGCTTGGCACAATCAAACCCTACCTAAGCCAAGCATTTTTATTTTTCAAAACTTCCGTTTAGAGTAAATTATTTGTCGTTTCTTGGTTTTTTATATGGAATAAAGATAAAGGAAGAGCAAGCATACGTTTTTCGTAATTCTGACATTAAATTTAAAATTATAATTGCCAAATTACCACTTTTTGTCTTTAATCGGCAAGATGCCTATCCATAGTCGTCACTCGGCTAGAGCCGAGCGACTGCGGGGTTTATTGATCCCTTATTTGATAACCTCCTTCTGGCATAACGCAAATATAACACCATTTCTCTTTTACCTAAAGTTTCGGGCACTTTCCCGAGACAAAAGTCTCTACATTCATTGACTAATCCGTAGTCTCCACTTCGTTAAAGACTAAGGATAGTGGGGAAAAAACCGCCTACGTGGCGGTTTCAGAAGTTGTATCAATCTCTTTTAATGAGTACCCTTTTATTTTGCAATTTTCAAATTTATTCTTAGTTGTTTCATTAATGAAAAGCATACTTGGTTTTTCTTCTATCCTAAAAATGGCAGGAAAACCATTTTTGGGTTCACACAATACTAACTTATTGATAATTCCAATTTTTTCAGGGTTACTTCTCATTGGCTTAAACAAAGAGTTACTTCTATCAAACACATCTGTATAGCATAAAACTTGAAAAAATTTATAATCAATATTTTTAGGAACATTTTCAATTAACTGTCCTTTTTCATCAAATAAAGATTCCAAGTAGGTATCATCAACTATTACAGCATCAACCATATTAAAAGTCGTTTGATAGTCTTCTTCTAATATTGATAACATTTTATTGCTCATCAGGAGTACTCCCAAATCAACTACTGGAAAATCGGTCTTATCAGGTATTCTATTAAAATTTCCTTGTACAATGATTCTATTGTTTAAAGAATATTTTTGTATTCCTCCTAATTGAAATCTAAATTCTTCTAATCCGTCAAATACAACTACAGAGCAATCCTCATTCTCGTCAACCAAATGACTACGTTCCCAATTTAATTCGTAAACTTTCATTAATTTAATTTTGATGGAATCCAATTTTCTAAAACGTTCAATGATAAACCATTAATCAGCTTAATTTGTCATAAATTTCAACTTCTTCAAAGACAATATCTTTTATCCCAATTGCGTCTATTTTATTTTTTATTTTTTCATTCACATAAAGATCTGGAATACATAAATTAATTCTAAATACATCTGGAAAATTTGATTGCTTCACAAAAAATTTTGAAATATTGGTTATTGGCAGAATGAAATTACTCTCATATACTGAATTATCATAATCAAAACAATCAAAATATTCATTTAACTGAAATGTACAAAAAACACTATTATCAATTTGTTTTCCATTATGATAAATATTTATTTTAACCACCTTACGAGGTTTTACTGTTTCAAAAAAAACATCGAAAATTTTTCTATTTATTATTGGTAAAGCCAAATCATTCACAGGATAATTAACATTATGAATATTGCTAAAGTTTGCCTTGAAGTTTATTTCCTTTGGAATTTCCTCATTTAATATGCTTTTTATCGAGGCATGGTTTGGGATGGATTCAAATTTATCAATAACTAATAAGTCATATTGATTTTTGATTAAATGGCTAAAATCCCAATTTATTTTATATACTTTCATATTAGTTTAATTTAGATGGAACCCAATTTTTTAAAATATTTAATGCATCACTTTCTATCAAGGCTATAGCCTTTTCCAATTCGAGACTTGGTATATTATCCATAGAACCATATTTTGTTTTTAAGGCATTTTCGTAAATATCAATTTTTTGCCTAACAGCTATATCATAATTCGGATGGCTTCCAAAGTGAGTAGGGTAAGCTTCTGACAATGCAACAAAATCTTCATCTGTTTCTGCTAAAAACTTACCATTACCTGCTCTATCTACATCGTACAATCCTCTTTTAATAGCTTCTTTATGCAAAGCACTATTTTTCCGCAGTCGCTCGGCTCTGCCGAGTGACACTTATCGGTTAGGCATCTTGCCGTTCCTACAAATCTAGTACTTTTATTGGGCTGTGCGGGCTAGCACTACTCAAATACCATTCTTGTGGTTCTGCAACAAAACCTGCTCTTACTGGATTGTTGTGAATATAATCTACTTTTTGCTCAATTACGCCTGCCGACCATAAAGGTACGGGATGACTGGTCTTTTGCCAAAAAGCAAAATCCTTATTTTGTTTGGTCCCTTTTCCATGGTATCTAAATATCATCTCAAGCCACTCTTTTCTAGACTCTTGTGGATTTTCTAATATCAATGTAATAAGCTGCTTGGCTGTATAGCTTTTAAAATCTCGGATTAAATCTGACTATAACAAATCTCCCTCTCTTGATGCTATCATGTGCAAATGATTTGTCATTATTACATAACAATAAATATTCAAACCTTTGTTGGTCTGACAATAAATCAAATTCTTCACCAACTCATCGGTATACGATTTCCGTGTAAAGACATCCGCCCAGCCAACCACTGTAAATGTTAAATAAAACAAGCCTTCGGCATACGTTTTTCGTAATTCTGACATTAAATTTTAAATTATAATTGCCAAATTACCACTTTTGTCATTACTCGGCAAGATGCCTATCCATAGTCGTCACTCGGCTGGAGCCGAGCGATTGCGGGTTTATTTCTCATTCTTTCTCGAAGATGTGTAGGGTATTGTCTGAACAATGCACATACATTCTATTGTCAGATAGCTTAAAATCTAACGCACCTATATCATACGTTTCTTTGTCTGGGTTCAATGCGTACAACCAAATCAATTCGTCTGTTTTTAAGTCTATAATTCCAATATAAGAACCCTGTCTGTGATCACTTGCTATAAAGTAAAACAATTCATCTTCGGAAACTTTAAAACTATTCCAACTAATACTCAATTTGTCTGAACCTAAATAATTTGAGTAATCTTTTTTATAAATTGAATGCGTCTTTAAATCCAATATCTCCACAACTTTATCCCCGGCTATTGCTATTTTATTATTAAAAAGGGTAAGATTGCCAGCAAATCCTTTATATTTTTTTTCAATTTTTCCTGTTTCTATATCTATACACACAGTAACGGTATTCAAATGCCTATTTCTCTCAAATAAAGAGAAATATAGTTTTCCATCATGAACAACTATATTACCATTCTGAAAAATAAAGTCATCTCCTTGCTCAGCCTCTAATAATTTTGAAAAAGAGTGTTGCCAGAGGAGTTGATTTGTATAGTCGTATAAATAAATTCCATTTAAAATTAAACTAATATACTTATCAATTAAAACTATATCTGGAAGAATATTTATAGTTGTTTCTTTAATTTGAGTGTCTTTAATTTCAAAAATTACTTTTTCATTTTTTATATTTTTACCTCTAATAAATATTTTATTAGTTCCTTTAACATTAGATTCTAAATAATATTTTCCTTCAAATTTATTTTCATTTAATATAAAAATATTAGTTCCGTTATCGATTTGATAATATAAATGGTCATTAAAAAAGAAGAATGCTGATACGTTATTAACTAATTCAGAAGAAATATTATTACTTAGTGAATAACAATTTAATGTATTATCATTTTTTTTATAGTAAATTTTATAATTACTTACGCTAAATTCTACAATTTTTGTAATTATCTTTATTAAATTCATTTTATTTAAAAATTAAATTATACCAATCATTATTATTATCTAAAAAAATCAATAAATCTTCTGTATCATCAATTGATAAAGAAGGATTTTTTTGCTTACCAAAATTTTCAAATAATTTTCTAATTTTTGGATTATTCAATGCACTACTTGCCTCAACACTCTTTAAATATTCTAATGCTTTTGTCTTACTCAACTTCATCCCTTTTATACGCCATTCTAATTGGGAAAGAGAATTAATATCTGGATTATACAAATCTCGTTTTATAAATTCTCTTACAAAATCTTCTTTGTTCACTGTAGCACTAGTAAGCCATTTGTATTCTATAAATTTAGATTTATCACGTGCTGCCACATCTACCGCAGCATTATTTCCATCCAAATTCTTCACTTTAAATTCTATTTCCCATTTCTTCCCTACAAATTCGTTTGCATTTTGGGTAATATCTTGTATAATCCAATGAGCAGCTTGTGAATTTTGTGGGTTATTGTCGGTTAATTTGCTTATTATATTATTAAAATTTTCAAACTCAATGCTTGGTTTTGAAGCCATTGTTTTTCCAAAATTATCCAAATCGTCTAAAATACTTGCAAAATCACCATCATCTTGCCTACTGGCTTTAACTTTTGCAAATGTTTCATCTATAAAACCTAATTGTTTCAGTTTGGAATTTTTTTGTATTTTCATTAATGATTCAATTGCATTGGCTTTTTTCATTAACTTATCCCTCCCATTGTCTTTCAAAAGCTTCCACGCCACAGCCATTTCCTCGGGTGCTTTGGCAAAAGCTTTGGCTAAATCGGCATCGGTTTCTAGGAGAGTTTTGAGGGTAGTTTTCTCAGAAGTGGTGAGTTTTGTAATTTTTGATAAAATTGTAGATATACTACCCACCTCATTATTCACAGCATCCCCCAATCCATAAAAAGTCTTTTTGCTGTTTAAACTTTTGACTTTGGTATAGTCTAAGGCATCGGATGTAGATTCTACGCCATTGGCATACTTATAGAATTTCTTTTCACAATATACCAAGCCGTCTTGGGTAATCTCTACCACTCCATCGCTTCCATAAAAGGGCTTGTTGGTGAATTTTGACAATTTCAGATTGGCGGCAGCATCGTTGCAGGTCAATAGCCTTGCGGTTTTGCCCGTAGGCACATTGTCTATGAGTTCGGCTAATTCCTCTATTGATTTCTCTACCGCTTCAAACTCGGTCTGGACTACGTATTTCCCGTCTTTGTAATGGATGACTACGTCATAAAACGCGTCTTTGGAACTAAAGCCAAATTTTGTAAAATCCAGAACCTTGTTGGTGGCTAGCTTATCTATCTTACCGCCCATAAGACGGTTCCAGCACGCTGACTTGTATTCTTGTAGGCCCTGTAACAGCTTGGCGGTCGTTAGCTTGGCGGCAGGTGTTAGATTATTGGTTTTCTTCAAAAACGCCCCAACCTTTACGAAATTCTCTGCTGACTTGGCAAAAGCCGCAGGCGTAACCACCAGCGAGCTAGTAACCTGTAGTGCCTGTACACCGGCTACCACTTCCTTCAAAATGTCATTGTCACCTGCTGCAATCTCGTCTTTGTAGGGGCTCAATACCAAGTCAGCTCCGCTGGTGGTAGCATCTATGGCCGCCAAGGCAAAAAGTTCTCCGCTAAGGGTAAACAGGCCATAACCACCTGCAGCGACACCTATGACGGAAGCACCAAATTCTATAGCCTTAAGGGTGGTGGCGGTGAGCTGTCTTTTGCTCATGAGCCTTAGCATGAAATAGTTGATATGAATCGTTTGCCCTTTTTTGAGGCTCAGCCCACCATAGCTAAGGTCTTCAGTTGCTAGAATAGAACATAGCTGATAAGGAGAAACGTTTTTGGCGATGACTTTTTCATGGGTAGGGTTCAGTTCTGAAAGAAGGTAAATATAGGTGTTGGAATATTCTTTGGTGATCGTGTATTGATCCTTGTTGGTGTTGAGTGCAAAGGTGTAATTAGTACCTTTATTATGGAACAAAAAGTTAAGGTTTTGTGGGTTGGAGCTGTAACTGAGCCTTAAACTTTTTTGAACAAGGAAGTCTGCGAGTCTATCGGCACCTTGGTCTTCAAATACCGTACCTACTAGGTCATTGTAGAGCTTTTCCAAGATACCTTTGGAAAGAAGACCATCCATATAGGTTTTTAGTTCGGTGTCATTTGCAAAAACAACTCTTGTGGCTATGGATATTGCTATATTTTCTTTCCCTCCCACAAAAGAACTCCATAATGAATTTTTGAGTGAGCCAGCACACAATATTTTAAGAGCTTTTAATCTTTGGGCTACAGTCAATCGTAGCAAAGTGAGTTCTGGTTGCCTCTCAAAGAGAGTAGCTAGTTTTTTAGAGTCGGCTTGAGTAGCAGTACTCTCGTTCATTTTATCTAGTTCTGCGATTACATCTCCTCCACTGTAAGCTAGTGCATCCACCACTCCCTTAAAGGCGGCAAGCACGTTGGCGGTGGTGGTTACGTCCGCAGCCAAGGGCGTAAATAGTATGATGAACTTGTTCTTTAAAGTAGTAGTTGCTTCGCCTTGGTCAAGATAGGCATCGCCAAACCTTACCTCAAAGCAAAACTGTTTGTTCTTGACTACATTGATGGCTATCCCCACCTCGTCGGAAGCAAAGTTACTCTGCCAGGCCATCTGTTGCAATGCACTTGTTTGCAAGTCCTTGCTAACGGAACTGTTTATGATACCTTTGCTGATGTCAGTGTTAGTGTTGTTGGTTTGGTTTGAGTTTTCACTTACTTCTAGTTTTGAGGTATAAAGTCTTAACTTTACACCTTTTTGTTTAGCGTAGGCATCAAGGGCGGTTTCTTCACTGGCTGTTAACCATCCTGCTTCGTCTACCAACCATGCAAAGTTTTCGCCTGTGCGTGTGGCTCTGTTTATGTTGGTGGTATTGTCAAATCTGTTTTGTCCTAGAATATTGCTAACAGGGCTTAGACATTTGTGTGTACTAACTGCCAAATCTTTATTGACCCTCACGTCTGACAAGGTGGTACAAACCAAATTTAAGCTAGTCTTCAAAAAGCTCGCCACCGTTGTGCCCTTGCTGGGCTTTTTAAAATCGGCCTTTATCTTATTTACGGTGGCCGTGGTTTGGTCGGGGCTTAGGCCTTTGCCAAGGATGAGCCCAGAAACACTCTCAGTGTATACAATTTTGTTATCTGTAACGGTTGCTGTGGTCTTTTGATTGGCTTTATCGGCCTTAAAACTGATGGTGGCGTTGTTGTCTGCGTGCCAGTCCACCCTTGTCCATAATACAAAGCCCTCAAAGCTACCCGCCAATATCTTCTGTTTTTCAGCTATGGCATTTTCTAGCTTGGTTTTGAAACTTGCGTTCTCAAAGGCAAGGTTACTTTGTGGAACACCATCAGTATTATTCTCACCAGAAGTACTTTCAACATCTCCAAAATACCCAATAATAATCACATAAGCGGCTTTTTCTGGCAAAAGATTCTTATTGTAATTTAATAATTGTGTGTTTATAGATGCCTTGTCGGTACCTAGGGTGCTGAGGCCATAAACTTTCTCGTTCATGTCCAAAAGGTAGCTTATGTTTGCCGTTTGCCCTGCAAGCCTCAGCTCCACATTACGCTTGTGTAACTTAAACAGGCTGTCAACAGTAAGTTTGATCAGGCTGTCAGTACCCAATACCCTGCCTCCTGCCATCAGTAGGGTGTGGCACAGTAAGCTTAGTAATATGATGATTCTTTTTTTCAACGTATGCAATTTACTAAAAATTTATAATTTTGGTTATTCTTTGGCTTTTTGGGTGGTGATGTCTAGCAAATAGGTAATGATATAGTCTTCCATAGCACTTGTGCCGCCATTCACAACTGTAAACAACACATTGGCAGCTATTTTACCCAAATTTGCTTCTAAGTCTTTCTCTAGCTGCTTGTAGCCATTGGGTTCCATAAGGTTATACACTACTTGTTTGTATTTCTCTAAAAAACTCGCCATTCTTCCTGCAGCTGTTACGGTGTAACTTTTTTCAAAAATCTCTTTGGTTTTTTGGTGGCTCTTAGCCGTAGTAATTAAGCTACTGGAGACACTCAATTCGTCTCCTTGAGATAAGATTATTGAACTTGATATATTTGTAACATCTGATGAATCTTTCTGTGTCCCAAGCATATCTAAATTCAGCATATTAGTGTTCATAGTGGTTAGTAGAGGATTTTGGGCACTTTCCCGAGACAAAAGTCTCTACATTCATTGACTAATCCGTAGTCTCCACTTCGTTAAAGACTACGGATAGTGGGGATAGCTGAAAACTATTAAACACTATTATACACAATTCTCTATATTAGTGGGCAAATCTTGGTCGTAGGATCGCTGACGCTTAACCTACGACCAGTGCCGGGTTGGGGCAGTTCCGATAGCTATCGGGAGAGCACTTGAGGTGAAGCAAATGAAGATGAAAATGAGTATTTGTAGGAATAATCTCATCTACTTCAAAAAATCATAAGGAATTACGTACTTTTCTAATGGTTGAACTGGTAACAAATCTTTTGGAATTAGCTTATTTTTTATTTCGAACTCATACCCTAAAATCCAAGCTAATTTTACATACCCTAATGCTGGCATAGAAATATATTTGTTCAATAAAGCATCGTCGTTTCTTTTTTTATGAATTTTTGGTGAAAGCATTTCTTTTAGTATTTCTTCACATTTAGAAAAATCTTTCAGATAAAGGTTTTTTAAAAAGTTCACATCATATTGTAAGGTGCTATTTTCATTGGGTTTATTAAACCAAACCGTCTCCATAATTTCTAAATTACGCTCAATCAAGGAATTATTTCCCAATAAAAACTGTTGTACCGTGTGTGTAAAAATCGCCCCTTCACCTGCAAGTACGTTTTCTTCCATCGTAATGGGAATGACTTTTTCTGTTACATCTTCCAAATAGGTACTTTGATAGGTCAATTTTGCAAAATCATTTTTTATAAAATCTATATTATCTGAAAGCATTGCATAGCCAATGGAATGTAAGTCGTAATCAAACATTCTATCGTTATAGGTTTTAATCCGAAAAGAGTCTAACAAAGCACAATTGTAAAAATGCTGTTTGGCTTTTCGTAGGTTTTGTTCTTCAAAATAGGAATGAAGAGCAAAGATTAGATTGCATCGTTTTAGATCTGAAATAGTATATTTATCGATATCAGATATTAAATTCAATCTTTCTAGTTCTTGATAATCATTTTTAATCTTTATATTAAACATTTATTAGAAATTATTTGAAAGTTTTGTAAAATAGCCTGAACCATTGCTTTTATCAATTGCAAAAACAAATCTTTCTACTTTTGATTTGTTAAACCGAATTGCATTGGATAGTTTCTGATAATCTCCACCTTTATCAAAAAGTTTTAACCTCACATGTTCAAAGCACCAGTCCATACTCATCTGCGTAGGTAATCCTGTGTTCGGGTTGGCCGCATTTAGAGTTAAACCACTTGGTTCATCGTATCCTTGAGCGGCTTTTATATCATCAAATTCATCCAATATTTGTCCTTGTTTAAATTGTTTTCCTTCGATTATTAAAATTTCCGTAGGATTATCCAGTGTTCCTTTATAGGCTACTACATCAAAACCATTGTTTGAGCCGTATTTACCTAAATCTTTTGTAACGGTATATCCTTGTTTTCTTAGTGCTTCAGAAACGATACCTTCTGTCAAGTCACCACCTTTATCCAATCCTTATTTCGTATTGCCAAACCCCTGATATTTCAAGCAATGTTAACCCTGGTTGTTTTTCTCCATAGCAAAACACAGCAATAAAACTAGATTGGCAACTCTCACAGTCTATCCCAAAATACAAAGTAGGCAAGTCATTTAAAGTCAATTCTCCGTAATGCTTCATCCAATGAGATGTTTCCTGCAATACTTTTTTTTCAATTAATTCACTTCTTGATAAAACTTTCTCTTCATTGTAAATTTGAAAAATCGGAAACCCAGATTCATAGGGAGTAATTTCTATTTTATTCTTATGACCACAATTACAACAACTAAATTTTGTAACTACTGTTTGACCAATTTCTTCGTTACAAAAACTGTTTTTTAAAAGATTTGCTTTCCCTATAATACTTATTTTTTTTGATATTGAATACATTTTCAACTATTGAATAACTGTACCTGCTAAATTGTTATACTTGCCACTCGGACTGCTTTTTATAGTTATTTTAACATGTCCTTCTTGTGCTAATTTATTCCATGTTTTCGGATAGCCCGTTGCTGGGTCAATTGGAATTTTCCACATTGTTTGTTTCCCACCACCAACTTGATTAAACCATGGAATTATATCTCCAGTTTGCCCTTTAAATGGCAGGTCATTTAATATTTCTATTTCATAATAAAAATCGTAAGCATTTTCAGCTTGGTTTAACGCTCGTTGACCAAAACTATAAGTTGTTCCATTTGGCATTGGACTAGTAAAACTACCTCCTAAATTTGGAGTCCCTGTTCCATTGTAATTTCCTAAAGCACCACCATATCTATCAAATTTCATCCCAGCTTTTAAATCTACATCGTCAATAATATTAAAACCACCATTTGCAGGTGGCCATTTGCCATTCAAATTATTGTTTTTAAATAAAGTTTCAAGCTCACTCCATTTACCTTGTTTGTATAAATCAAACGCTTGGTTACGGATTGCCTGACTTACATTTCCAGCTTTATCAAAGGTTTGAGCAAACTCATCGACATTCTTAAAAAACACATTTGTGACATTCCCCGCCCCTTGTAGAACCTTCCCCACAAGCTTGGGAACGTATGCTTTCCCAAATACTTTAGCGTAGTTGTTGTCTAGTTCTCTCAGGGCTACTTGGTATTTCTCTATCTCGGTGGGGCTTATGCCTAGCTCATCAGAATGCTGTATGGCGGTGTAGAGCTCGTCTTGTAGGCTTTCGCTAGCTGTTTGTATATTGCCTAGCTTGGCATTGCTTATGGTTTTACTCGCACTCTGGTAGTATTTTACAAAACTACCCGCCCCCGTAACAAAACTTACCATACCTGAGGCGGTACCTATGGCATCTAATGATTTTTTGATACCCGCAGGTAGCGTGTTGGCTCCCAGATTACTTGCTATGTTGGCACTAGTACCTATTAGACCTGTAGTGGCTGAAACGCGTGCTAGGTACAGAGCTAAGCCTGGTTCGCCTCCCACTGGCCATGTAACAAGCGTTACTGCTAGCTCTACCCCTAACCAAGCTATATTCTCTTTTATGGCCTGAAATGCGTCTGTGCTCAAGTTTGCCAGAAAAATGGCTGGCATGTAATAATATTTTACTGCTCCGCCGCTGTAATCTGCCAAATAAAATAAGGATATGGGGCTGCATGTTTGGGTAGTGGCCATTCCGCGAAGTCTGTAATCATAGTACAAGCATTGCGGGGTGGGTGTCCCTGATTTATAGATGACTTCATGGCAACATTTTCTGTATGTAGGGTATACCTCTATGCCGTAATATTCATAACTTAATGTATTGGTTGCATTGTCAATAGATGCATTTTTAAATAATGGCTTTAGTTGCGTATTGGTGGTGTTGCATCTTGTAAAAGGATAATCATAGTCTATATTAAGACTCCTAGTGGCATCGCTTAAAGCATTTGTAATTTCCTCCTGTAAAACACTTACGGGTATTTTTGAGAGCAATGTTTTTAGACTACTACTCAGACCCTTCATGTTGGACTCCAAATCCAAAGCCGCAGGTTTAATTTGATTGTACCAATATACTAGAACTTTTTGTTTTAAACCTGAAGGTATTGTATCTAATTCTTTATAGAGTTTATAGGCCTTGGTGCTTGGTATATTGTTGAGAATAAAATATACCACTTTGGATGCGTACGAATCCCAAGATTTAAACTTGCAAGTAATAGCGAGCAATCTTGTTATCTGTTTTTCGGTAATTTGAGCTAGATGTTCCTTTGTAAGTTTGTTGTATACTTCGGTACTTTCTAATTTATTATTCTGTGCTTTAGTTTCAAAGTCCGTTAAATATACCTCCAACTCAGCTGTTAATACACCCGTTGTGGTGTTGAAATTTTTGCACTGTTCTAAAAACAGATGAGTTTTAGAACTAATTTTTCCCTCTAGTGTAGTTTCGGTACTTTTATTATTTATTTTAGAAGATAAATCTGTAGCAAGCTCTGAGGCCATTCGCTTATCTACAGCCACAGATGCATTAATATTGATTTTAAGACTAGAGGTTGTATTTGTGTTAATTAAATATCCCAATGTTGAATAGTCCAAATCTAGCCCCATGAGAATACCTAGCTTATCAGAACTACTTATTTTACTCAGTTTAAATATTCTTTTAATAGCCAAATCGTGAGCGGACTCTTGGATTTTAAATACATTAGAAACTACAGCCGTTTTTCCTGCCTGATTCTGGGTGGTTTCTGAAGGAAATGTAACTGTGCTATTAACGCTTAATTCTTTTCCTAAATTTCGTTTTCCGTATGCATTCTCGTAAGCGTTTTTCAAACTTAAGACAGAAGCCGTGTTTACATCAGACAGCTGATTTATTTTATTTAATCCTTGAAAATAAAGCAAAAGATCTTCTTTGTTAACAGACGCAAGTTTATCGGTTAGTAAAACATAGACTGCATAATTTTTGTCTTTATACCCTTTTATTAACTGCTGATTATAAATATATTCATTTAAGGTTTTAATAAATGACTCAGAAATTCCTATAGCTTTAGATGAACGAAGGTCTACAAAGTAGTTCGGTATAGTAGTGCTGGCTTCTGCACTATTCTCATTACCAATAGAGGCGTTAGCTTCAACCAAACTATCTAATTTACAAACGCCCTCAGCTACTATTTTTTCCCAATACAATACTTCCTCATGACCCGCCATGAGTCTTGTAAAAAAGAGAAGTAAAAAATAAATATTTATTTTAATTTTATTCATTTGTACCAAATTCACTTTCACTAATCTTGTTTAAAACATCTATTACTACCTTGAGTAATAGATTCTTAAAATTTTTTTCATCAGAATTAACTAAGGCATCTAAAGTACCTATTCCTAAAGCCGCCACATTAGTTAGTAAATTGGTGGTAACTTCGTTTTTAAATGTAGGAAATTTTTCTGGAGTAACCATCAATTTGGCAATTGATATTAACTGCAATTCTAAATTTATTCTTTTTGCCATTATTTCTGATTTCTTTTTATATTCAACAGTCTTTTTAAAAATATCATTATTTAGTATATTATTTGCTTCATTTTTAGAAATTATAATCTCGTCTGATTCATTAGCATATATTAAGCTATCTAGTTGATTTTCAACATCCTCTCCTATTTGAGTAGTTTCATTTAAAGTCACTACAGGTAATGCTTCCATTTCTTTTGATTTCAGCAACATACTATCTCTCCTTGATTTATAGGTATTATAGGTTTGTTGTATCAATTCTTGCACTAATACTGACAATATGACAGTTACTTTATTCTTAATCAGCTCCTTTACATCGCTGGTGCTTACATTAAGCGTAAAGGTTTGTGTGAGGCTGTCTTGGTAGGTAACGGTGAGGGTGCTGTTGCCTGCTTTTTTCACGTTTACCCACGCTTGGTCGTAGTTGGTTTTTACTAATGTGCTGCAGGTCCATGTTATGTCTCCTTCGGGGTTTTGTCCGTTTCGGGTCACAAACTGTACGTAGACTTCCCGTAGGGGTGTCTACGTACTAGTCAATGATTGTAGAGACTCCGTCTCGGATATTATTTTTAAACGAAATCTAAAGCCAATAACCCATTTTTATTACAATAATAGTCAATAGCACTTGAATACACATAATCCCATTCATTCCTTACAATCCCTGCCCTCAACGGGTTTTCATGAATATACTTTTTCTTTGATTCTAGAATTTCAGTATTAAAACACTCAATAGGATGGTTTTCTTGTTGCCAAAACTGGTATTTCTCGTCGCATTTGTTTATTGATCCCTTATTTGATAACCTCCTTCTGGCATAAAGCAAATATAACACCATTTCTCTTTTACCTAAAGTTTTGGGCACTTTCCCGAGACATAAGTCTCTACATTCATTGACTAATCCGTAGTCTCCACTTCGTTAAAGACTACGGATAGTGGGGAATTCCGTGTAAAGACATCCGCCCAGCCAACCACTGTAATTGTTAAATAAAACAAGGCTTCGGCATACGTTTTTCGTAAATCTGACATTAAATTTAAAATTATAATTGCCAAATTACCACTTTTTGTCTTTATTCGGCAAGATGCCTATCCATAGTCGTCACTCGGCTGGAGCCGAGCGACTGCGAGTAGTGGGGTAAAAATTGTACTTTTTCTTAACATTACAAAGATATGAGCGACTGCGGGAGAACCTACAATATCAAAAGTTCGACATGCTTGTTTCGCAAAACATGGCGAACAGCTGTTGTTAAGCGGTTTCTTGTTTTAAAAGTTCTGCTTTAAAATCTTCATAAATACTAAATCCTTCTTTTAGTATCAATTCTAAGTCCTCGTAGGTGCGGAATTTGGGCATTTTAATAAAGCTATCTAAATCAATTCCTTCAGCATATTTCAAATCTCTATGTAATCCAGAAAACACACTCCCTGTTATAAAACTATCTGTTTTTATATCCGTAGCACCTATAATTAATTCTGCGTTACTGTATTTCAAACATATATTCAGATAGAATTTTATTCCATTTGTTTTGTCTTCTACCTTAAAAAAGTTGTTGCTTTTTACATATTTAGCTTTGTATCCAAGCTTTGCCATTAAATCTAATACTTCATCATTTTTGTAATCTAATCTATCTTCAAACTGAAAACCATTACTCAACACTTCGTATCGTTTTACAAAATCTATGTTCTTATAAATGAGGTATTCTTTACTATTCAATTCCATGTTTATATTTTCTATTCTGTTCTAAATCGTATTTCGATGTTGTACTTATTTTTAGCCAAATCAATATAGTCTTGTATTTGGCTATAGCTTTGATTGCTGAGTGGGATTTCCAAAATCTGATTTCCTTCTAAAACTTTTCCTTTTAACTCGTTGCCATATTTAGGAGCATTGATAGGTTCTCCTGCTGGGTATTTTGTTTTCATTTCTTTCAAGTAACCTTCAAATGTTGAAAGTTCAATTTCTTCTAAGTTGGTTGCTTTCCTTGATACAATTTCTCCTGGTTTACCACCTGATGGTGGCGTATAGCCATCCACTCTTTTTCCATTAGCTAATGTTACTTCATTATACCTGTCCCAAAAATTATCAACTGCTTTTTTATTAAACGCATTCCCTCTTGCCATTGGAGAATCAAACAACCAATAATCTCTTGCTTCTTTCCAATCAAGTCTTCCTCTTGGTGTTTTTCCTTGCCCTGCTTTACGTGTTAAGTATTTCGCATAGTCTGCTTCCAGTAGGTTATCAATGAATTTGCCTTCGGCATTTAATAGATTCCCCACCCCTTGCACCACCTCATCAGCTTTTTTACTGATTTCGTCCACCACATTAGACATATTGTCTAGGGCGTTGTCGGCGGCATCGTCTAGTACATTGTCGGTTTTTTTGAGTATACCCTCCGGAAACAAGACCGTTAGTACTATTTGGCTGCTTAGTACTCCGCCAGAATGATACGTTACGTCGGTGGGGTTCTTGAAATCGGCTATTGCTTTCTTACCCGAGTTTACTATTCCGTCTCCTACCTTGGCCCAGGTCAGTTTTGAAAATGCATTGAGCATGGCGGTTCTTGCTTCGGCATCTAGTGCCAAGTCTGTAACCATGCATACCATGTCTGGTATTGATTTTACCTCGTCTATGACTCCGTTGGCTACGCCCGTCATATATGGTGGGGTATTCACCACACAGCTGCTATATTCTGTGCCCTTGGCTGAGTTATAAAACCGCTCGGGTATGTTACAGCTTTTCACAAACGCTGAGGTCTCCTTGGCTATTTTAAAAAACAGCTCAAAGGTGTTCTGCTCATGTACTACTATGGCCTTGCCGTCTAAAAACTTATCAGAACTTTCTTGCTCATTTTTAGTACTAAGGCTCGTTATGTTTTTGTCTGATATAAATTTATCGAACTTGCTCTCTTGGTAGGTTTGTATCTTGGCTCTGTCGGTGGCGGTAAATGTAAATTTTGAGTTTGTGGGTTTTAAGTTTTTATTATACCCAATATTTGCTTTGAAACTCGATAATCCATTGGTATTGGAGATTTCTTCTATTAGTATTTCAGAGTCTTTAGATATATTACCTGCATGTAAGTCGGCTTTGTACTGAACCAATGTTTTATTCTGTTTAACAAACTGTTTGGTGTCTTTATTATATTTATAAACAAATCCATCAGGTTTTACTATAGACACATCCTGATTCGTAAGTCCATTTTTGGCATCATCAGGCAGGTTTTCTATCAGATTTTTAATATTGACATCAAAAGCAAGAGGCTTACCAGTTATATTTGCCTTGTATACTTCATATTCTTTACCAAGAATTGTCTTTTTGCTTGTGGTTACTTCTTCTAAGTTACCATAAAAACTAGGAACGTTGTCGTCTGACTCTGTACTTAAAAGTGAAGAACATTCAGAAGCGATCTTATCGAAAATAAAGTCTGAATTATAATCTAATATCTTTGATTCTGTTCCATTTGTATTGGTGAAATAACATTTATTGTCTTTATATATAATTTTAAAATTTACAAATGGTTTACAAACAGATGCTTTCCCTGATGGTGAATAATTTTTATAAACTAACACCTCTGATGATGTGTTGTAATCAACAAAATCGGCAAGCTCAGTAATAGTAATTCCCGCAATCTGGTTATTTTTATTTAAATATTTTTTCTGAGTATTATTCCAAGTATAAACTTGATTAAGATCTAATTCTCCAGTTGAAGTTACTGCTAGGTTTCCAAAATTATTTGCAAATGACAATACTGGTCCATATTTGGCAGCCTCTATTATAGCAATACTTCCAGCAGGCATCCCAAAAACCTTACCACTTGGAGTAATAAATTTGTATATAACAGTGTTAGCTAATTGTGTATTTTCTAAAGCTCCAAAAACCAAATTTAGGCTGGTCTTCAAAAAGCTCGCCACCGTTGTGCCCTTGCTGGGCTTTTTAAAATCGGCCTTTATCTTATTTACGGTGGCCGTGGTTTGGTCGGGGCTTAGGCCTTTGCCAAGGATGAGCCCAGAAACACTCTCAGTGTATACAATTTTGTTATCTGTAACGGTTGCTGTGGTCTTTTGATTGGCTTTATCGGCCTTAAAACTGATGGTGGCGTTGTTGTCTGCGTGCCAGTCCACCCTTGTCCATAATACAAAGCCCTCAAAGCTACCCGCCAATATCTTCTGTTTTTCAGCTATAGCATTTTCAAGCTTGGTTTTGAAACTTGCGTTCTCAAAGGCAAGGTTACTTTGTGGAACACCATCAGTATTATTCTCACCAGAAGTACTTTCAACATCTCCAAAATACCCAATAATAATCACATAAGCGGCTTTTTCTGGCAAAAGATTCTTATTGTAATTTAATAATTGTGTGTTTATAGATGCCTTGTCGGTACCTAGGGTGCTGAGGCCATAAACTTTCTCGTTCATGTCCAAAAGGTAGCTTATGTTTGCCGTTTGCCCTGCAAGCCTCAGCTCCACATTACGCTTGTGTAACTTAAACAGGCTGTCAACAGTAAGTTTGATCAGGCTGTCAGTACCCAATACCCTGCCTCCTGCCATCAGTAGGGTGTGGCACAGTAAGCTTAGTAATATGATGATTCTTTTTTTCAACGTATGCAATTTACTAAAAATTTATAATTTTGGTTATTCTTTGGCTTTTTGGGTGGTGATGTCTAGCAAATAGGTAATGATATAGTCTTCCATAGCACTTGTGCCGCCATTTACAACTGTAAACAACACATTGGCGGCTATTTTACCCAAATTTGCTTCAAAGTCTTTCTCTAGCTGCTTGTAGCCATTGGGTTCCATAAGGTTATACACTACTTGTTTGTATTTCTCTAAAAAACTCGCCATTCTTCCTGCAGCTGTTACGGTGTAACTTTTTTCAAAAATCTCTTTGGTTTTTTGGTGGCTCTTAGCCGTAGTAATTAAGCTACTGGATACACTCAATTCGTCTCCTTGAGATAAGATTATTGAACTTGATATATTTGCAACATCTGAGGTACACTTTTAAACCACCGCATAAAATCCGGTTCGGAGAACCTACAATATCAAAAATTCGACATGCTTGCTTCGCAAAACATGGCGAACAGCTGTGTAGGTTTGGGAGCTCCCATGTACAGCCGTATCGAAACGGGCAAAGCCGAACCCTCTCTTACAACGCTTGAAAAAATAGCAAAAGCACTTGGCGTAAAACTGGCCGACTTTTTTGTAGCCGATGAAAGCCTTGATGATATAAATTCTTATGATGCCTCTATTATGGAAAAGGTAAAAACCATTGAAGCCCTTAGCGAGGAAGAAAAGAGAACCGTGTTTAGCATCATTGATGCTTTTGCTGGCAAGAAAAAATTAAAAGATGCACTAAGTGGCGTATTACAGGATGTAAAATAAAAAAGCGACTATAATGTCGCTTCTAAATCTTTTAAAAAATCATAAGACTTATATCCTTCTATTTCCTGTGTTGGTATCATTTCCTTGGGCAACAATGGATTATCTATTTCAACTACAATGCCTTTTCTAAATGCAAGTTTTGCTAATGTAAGAGCCTCTAAATTCATATAGTCTTTGACAACCGCAGGTTGTTCTTGTTTGTTATGCTTGGCTAATATCTCATTGATTCCATCTTCAATTAGTGATTTATCTTTTTGTAGTATACCCTTAAATGCAGTTGGTACACCCGCATAATTTTTAGCAATACTTTTTTTATTTGTGTGCCTTTCTAAATTTTCTATTTGCTCTTGTAAACTAGTATCATCGCCCTTTACACAAGCCTGTATTGCTTTGGCAAATGATGAGCTAAAAGTATCTAAAAAATCATCAGTGTATTTTAAATATTGATTTATTAGCTTTTGACTATCGCTTAAAATGCAAAAAGTAAACCCTGTTGCAACTAAAAAAATATTACTGCTTGTATAATTTTGTTGATCAAACTTTTCATGAAGAAATATTTTTAATAAACCTGCTTGGTAAAATTCGATTTTAGCTTTTTTGAAATCATGTTTTACAAAAATGTCATGAGTAGCAAATAATATAGAGCTAAAAACAAGGCTAAAGCACATATTTTCTTGACTAAAATCAGGGGAATTGAAATTGTTTAGAATATTTTTTTCATTCTCTTTATAGAAAAAATATTGACTTATTATTTTGTTAGTATCCATTTTAAAAATTATCTAGTTTCAATATTATAACTTGCTTTAAATCCTTATCAATCGTAACTACAAATCTTTCAATCTTACCTTGATTGTATAAGTTATTCATAACAACTCCAATTTGATTGATACTTTGATCAGAATGCTGAACCATCAAAGCAATATTATTCTGCGTCCATGGATTACTCATTTGAGTTCCACCGCTAACAGTATTAGGCAATTCGACAGAAGTTCCATTTAATGGTTTAGCTTCAAATATTCTTACAGAAGTTGGATTAGTTTTATTAGGAGAAAATGAAAGAACATCAAAACCATTCCCACTATTATTGATTTTGATATTGAGTACATCGCCTGTAGCATTTATTTCTTTACCCATCAGCTCGGCAATGTCTTCACCTAATTGACCTTGTAAAGCACTATTGTTATTGTTAAATGCTGCAATATAATCATCCATCTTTTGAGCAAGTGGCGAATTAGCAATAGGTTTAACAACCAATGCTTTTCCTTCATTAACCAAATTCTTAACATTATTAATTGCTCTAACCCCTCCTGAACGAATTGTAGTTGTAACTTTTTGAAGTGCTATAATGTCTGCTTCTACTATATGTGTAAGCACCTTCCCCGCTCCCTTAACAACCTTCCCCACAAGCTTGGGAACGTATGCTTTCCCAAATACTTTAGCGTAGTTGTTGTCTAGTTCTCTCAGGGCTACTTGGTATTTCTCTATCTCGGTGGGGCTTATGCCTAGCTCATCAGAATGCTGTATGGCGGTGTAGAGCTCGTCTTGTAGGCTTTCGCTAGCTGTTTGTATATTGCCTAGCTTGGCATTGCTTATGGTTTTACTCGCACTCTGGTAGTATTTTACAAAACTACCCGCCCCCGTAACAAAACTTACCATACCTGAGGCGGTACCTATGGCATCTAATGATTTTTTGATACCCGCAGGTAGCGTGTTGGCTCCCAGATTACTTGCTATGTTGGCACTAGTACCTATTAGACCTGTAGTGGCTGAAACGCGTGCTAGGTACAGAGCTAAGCCTGGTTCGCCTCCCACTGGCCATGTAACAAGCGTTACTGCTAGCTCTACCCCTAACCAAGCTATATTCTCTTTTATGGTCTGAAATGCGTCTGTGCTCAAGTTTGCCAGAAATATGGCTGGCATGTAATAATATTTTACTGCTCCGCCGCTGTAATCTGCCAAATAAAATAAGGATATGGGGCTGCATGTTTGGGTAGTGGCCATTCCGCGAAGTCTGTAATCATAGTACAAACATTGCGGGGTGGGTGTCCCTGATTTATAGATGACTTCATGGCAACATTTTCTGTATGTAGGGTATACCTCTATGCCGTAATATTCATATCTTAATGTATTGGTTGCATTGTCTATAGATGCATTTTTAAATAATGGCTTTAGTTGTGTAGTGGTGGTGTTGCATCTTGTAAAAGGATAATCATAGTCTATATTAAGACTCCTAGTGGCATCGCTTAAAGCATTTGTAATTTCCTCCTGTAAAACACTTACGGGTATTTTTGAGAGCAATGTTTTTAGACTACTACTCAGACCCTTCATGTTGGACTCCAAATCCAAAGCCGCAGGTTTAATTTGATTGTACCAATATACTAGAACTTTTTGTTTTAAACCTGAAGGTATTGTATCTAATTCTTTATAGAGTTTATAGGCCTTGGTGCTTGGTATATTGTTGAGAATAAAATATACCACTTTGGATGCGTACGAATCCCAAGATTTAAACTTGCAAGTAATAGCGAGCAATCTTGTTATCTGTTTTTCGGTAATTTGAGCTAGATGTTCCTTTGTAAGTTTGTTGTATACTTCGGTACTTTCTAATTTATTATTCTGTGCTTTAGTTTCAAAGTCCGTTAAATATACCTCCAACTCAGCTGTTAATACACCCGTTGTGGTGTTGAAATTTTTGCACTGTTCTAAAAACAGATGAGTTTTAGAACTAATTTTTCCCTCTAGTGTAGTTTCGGTACTTTTATTATTTATTTTAGAAGATAAATCTGTAGCAAGCTCTGAGGCCATTCGCTTATCTACAGCCACAGATGCATTAATATTGATTTTAAGACTAGAGGTTGTATTTGTGTTAATTAAATATCCCAATGTTGAATAGTCCAAATCTAGCCCCATGAGAATACCTAGCTTATCAGAACTACTTATTTTACTCAGTTTAAATATTCTTTTAATAGCCAAATCGTGAGCGGACTCTTGGATTTTAAATACATTAGAAACTACAGCCGTTTTTCCTGCCTGATTCTGGGTGGTTTCTGAAGGAAATGTAACTGTGCTATTAACGCTTAATTCTTTTCCTAAATTTCGTTTTCCGTATGCATTCTCGTAAGCGTTTTTCAAACTTAAGACAGAAGCCGTGTTTACATCAGACAGCTGATTTATTTTATTTAATCCTTGAAAATAAAGCAAAAGATCTTCTTTGTTAACAGACGCAAGTTTATCGGTTAGTAAAACATAGACTGCATAATTTTTGTCTTTATACCCTTTTATTAACTGCTGATTATAAATATATTCATTTAAGGTTTTAATAAATGACTCAGAAATTCCTATAGCTTTAGATGAACGAAGGTCTACAAAGTAGTTCGGTATAGTAGTGCTGGCTTCTGCACTATTCTCATTACCAATAGAGGCGTTAGCTTCAACCAAACTATCTAATTTACAAACGCCCTCAGCTACTATTTTTTCCCAATACAATACTTCCTCATGACCCGCCATGAGTCTTGTAAAAAAGAGAAGTAAAAAATAAATATTTATTTTAATTTTATTCATTTGTACCAAATTCACTTTCACTAATCTTGTTTAAAACATCTATTACTACCTTGAGTAATAGATTCTTAAAATTTTTTTCATCAGAATTAACTAAGGCATCTAAAGTACCTATTCCTAAAGCCGCCACATTAGTTAGTAAATTGGTGGTAACTTCGTTTTTAAATGTAGGAAATTTTTCTGGAGTAACCATCAATTTGGCAATTGATATTAACTGCAATTCTAAATTTATTCTTTTTGCCATTATTTCTGATTTCTTTTTATATTCAACAGTCTTTTTAAAAATATCATTATTTAGTATATTATTTGCTTCATTTTTAGAAATTATAATCTCGTCTGATTCATTAGCATATATTAAGCTATCTAGTTGATTTTCAACATCCTCTCCTATTTGAGTAGTTTCATTTAAAGTCACTACAGGTAATGCTTCCATTTCTTTTGATTTCAGCAACATACTATCTCTCCTTGATTTATAGGTATTATAGGTTTGTTGTATCAATTCTTGCACTAATACTGACAATATGACAGTTACTTTATTCTTAATCAGCTCCTTTACATCGCTGGTGCTTACATTAAGCGTAAAGGTTTGTGTGAGGCTGTCTTGGTAGGTAACGGTGAGGGTGCTGTTGCCTGCTTTTTTCACGTTTACCCACGCTTGGTCGTAGTTGGTTTTTACTAATGTGCTGCAGGTCCATGTTATGTCTCCTTCGGGGTTTTGTCCGTTTCGGGTCACAAACTGTACGTAGACTTCCCGTAGGGGTGTCTACGTACTAGTCAATGATTGTAGAGACTCCGTCTCGGATATTATTTTTAAACGAAATCTAAAGCCAATAACCCATTTTTATTACAATAATAGTCAATAGCACTTGAATACACATAATCCCATTCATTCCTTACAATCCCTACCCTCAACGGGTTTTCATGAATATACTTTTTCTTTGATTCTAGAATTTCAGTATTAAAACACTCAATAGGATGGTTTTCTTGTTGCCAAAACTGGTATTTCTCGTTGCGTTTGTTTATTGATCCCTTATTTGATAACCTCCTTCTGGCATAACGCAAATATAACACCATTTCTCTTTTACCTAAAGTTTTGGGCACTTTCCCGAGACATAAGTCTCTACATTCATTGACTAATCCGTAGTCTCCACTTCGTTAAAGACTACGGATAGTGGAGTTAAATAAAACAAGCCTTCGGCATACGTTTTTCGTAATTCTGACATTAAATTTAAAATTATAATTGCCAAATTACCACTTTTTGTCTTTATTCGGCAAGATGCCTATCCATAGTCGTCACTCGGCCTGAGCCGAGCGACTGCGGGGATGGATTGATACAACATGCCAAAACTCGTTTGGCATACAAATAAAAAAACCGCTGTTAAGCGGTTTCTGATATTTTCAATAATTCTTCTTGGCTGTGACTGTCTAAAAATTCAATTGCTTTCTCTAAGTCTTTCCTATCCCAATCATTCCATTCTTTTAGCAATTCTCTGTACTTATTTTTTGAAGAAACATAATTAACGTTTTCTGTAATTTTATAAAAGATTAAAGCACTAATCAAGGTACTTGGTAAGTGCATAGATTCATCTAATGTTTCTTGTGAATTCAGGATATTACATAAAGCATCATTATTTTGTAATTTTTCAAGTTTATCTATTAAGCCATCTTCAAAGTATTTCTTTAAATCAGTCACCAAACCATCAATGTCAGAACTGCTCTTAATATCATATTCCAATATTGGGTATTCTTTTTTGTCAAATAAACTTTCTTGTTTTTGACCATAAGCTCCTGAAAAATCATCTGACTTAAACCCCTTCTCAGGAAAGATAATCCTTTTAAAATTTGCTAAAACTCTAGAGGATATTCCAAAATGAAAAGTTGTAGGAAAAGAATTGTCACTATTAACTATTCCAAAACCAAGATAAATTTTGAAATCCCCACTATTTTTAACTAAAAATTTCCCTTCTTTTTTAAATCCTAAATCTTTGAATGATTCAAGAGCTTTTTTTAACAAAGAATTTTTTACTTCTGATAATTTCATTTTTTAGAATGTAAATGTTTTTTTGAAAATGTTGTAACCGTCTGTTGCTACATCGTTCACCAAGAATTCAATGTTATTTCCAACATTGATATTAAAGAGGTCGGCATTTGAGTCAACTTTAAAAAACTGTTGTGCATTTTGTCCTCTTGGTTTAATACTTTGTACCTGTCCATTTTTCAAAGCATCATAAAATGTTTTTTGATTGGTAGTAGCGTATTGGTTTATCAAATCATCAACATTTTTAGTTCCAAGATTATTGATGATACTACTTTTTGCATCTATAATTTTATAAGTATTACCTTGTTTTACCAAATTATCTAAACGACAGGTTACAACTTGACCGTTGCTAAGAGTTACATCAACTGTTATTTGCCTGCCAACATTTGCATTCCCATAAGTTTCTCGTAAGTATTTTGTACAGTTTACTTCATGATTAGCCCAAAACTTTTTAGCTGCATCTGATAAGGAATTAGAACCTTTTACAATTTCATCGGTAACATCTGCAACTTGTAAAGATGCATTTCCTACATCGTCAATAACGTTATCTACTTTATTTAAAAGGTTTGGTATGAAGTCCCCCGCTGTATTGACCACCTCATCAGCTTTTTTACTGATTTCGTCCACCACATTAGACATATTGTCTAGGGCGTTGTCGGCGGCATCGTCTAGTACATTGTCGGTTTTTTTGAGTATACCCTCCGGAAACAAGACCGTTAGTACTATTTGGCTGCTTAGTACTCCGCCAGAATGATACGTTACGTCGGTGGGGTTCTTGAAATCGGCTATTGCTTTCTTACCCGAGTTTACTATTCCGTCTCCTACCTTGGCCCAGGTCAGTTTTGAAAATGCATTGAGCATGGCGGTTCTTGCTTCGGCATCTAGTGCCAAGTCTGTAACCATGCATACCATGTCTGGTATTGATTTTACCTCGTCTATGACTCCGTTGGCTACGCCCGTCATATATGGTGGGGTATTCACCACACAGCTGCTATATTCTGTGCCCTTGGCTGAGTTATAAAACCGCTCGGGTATGTTACAGCTTTTCACAAACGCTGAGGTCTCCTTGGCTATTTTAAAAAACAGCTCAAAGGTGTTCTGCTCATGTACTACTATGGCCTTGCCGTCTAAAAACTTATCAGAACTTTCTTGCTCATTTTTAGTACTAAGGCTCGTTATGTTTTTGTCTGATATAAATTTATCGAACTTGCTCTCTTGGTAGGTTTGTATCTTGGCTCTGTCGGTGGCGGTAAATGTAAATTTTGAGTTTGTGGGTTTTAAGTTTTTATTATACCCAATATTTGCTTTGAAACTCGATAATCCATTGGTATTGGAGATTTCTTCTATTAGTATTTCAGAGTCTTTAGATATATTACCTGCATGTAAGTCGGCTTTGTACTGAACCAATGTTTTATTCTGTTTAACAAACTGTTTGGTGTCTTTATTATATTTATAAACAAATCCATCAGGTTTTACTATAGACACATCCTGATTCGTAAGTCCATTTTTGGCATCATCAGGCAGGTTTTCTATCAGATTTTTAATATTGACATCAAAAGCAAGAGGCTTACCAGTTATATTTGCCTTGTATACTTCATATTCTTTACCAAGAATTGTCTTTTTGCTTGTGGTTACTTCTTCTAAGTTACCATAAAAACTAGGAACGTTGTCGTCTGACTCTGTACTTAAAAGTGAAGAACATTCAGAAGCGATCTTATCGAAAATAAAGTCTGAATTATAATCTAATATCTTTGATTCTGTTCCATTTGTATTGGTGAAATAACATTTATTGTCTTTATATATAATTTTAAAATTTACAAATGGTTTACAAACAGATGCTTTCCCTGATGGTGAATAATTTTTATAAACTAACACCTCAGATGATGTGTTGTAATCAACAAAATCGGCAAGCTCTATAATAGTAATTCCCGCAATCTGGTTATTTTTATTTAAATATTTTTTCTGAGTATTATTCCAAGTATAAACTTGATTAAGATCTAATTCTCCAGTTGAAGTTACTGCTAGGTTTCCAAAATTATTTGCAAATGACAATACTGGTCCATATTTGGCAGCCTCTATTATAGCAATACTTCCAGCAGGCATCCCAAAAACCTTACCATTTGGAGTAATAAATTTGTATATAACAGTGTTAGCTAATTGTGTATTTTCTAAAGCTCCAAAAACCAAATTTAGGCTGGTCTTCAAAAAGCTCGCCACCGTTGTGCCCTTGCTGGGCTTTTTAAAATCGGCCTTTATCTTATTTACGGTTGCCGTGGTTTGGTCGGGGCTTAGGCCTTTGCCAAGGATGAGCCCAGAAACACTCTCAGTGTATACAATTTTGTTATCTGTAACGGTTGCTGTGGTCTTTTGATTGGCTTTATCGGCCTTAAAACTGATGGTGGCGTTGTTGTCTGCGTGCCAGTCCACCCTTGTCCATAATACAAAGCCCTCAAAGCTACCCGCCAATATCTTCTGTTTTTCTGCTATGGCATTTTCTAGCTTGGTTTTGAAACTTGCGTTCTCAAAGGCAAGGTTACTTTGTGGAACACCATCAGTATTATTCTCACCAGAAGTACTTTCAACATCTCCAAAATACCCAATAATAATCACATAAGCGGCTTTTTCTGGCAAAAGATTCTTATTGTAATTTAATAATTGTGTGTTTATAGATGCCTTGTCGGTACCTAGGGTGCTGAGGCCATAAACTTTCTCGTTCATGTCCAAAAGGTAGCTTATGTTTGCCGTTTGCCCTGCAAGCCTCAGCTCCACATTACGCTTGTGTAACTTAAACAGGCTGTCAACAGTAAGTTTGATCAGGCTGTCAGTACCCAATACCCTGCCTCCTGCCATCAGTAGGGTGTGGCACAGTAAGCTTAGTAATATGATGATTCTTTTTTTCAACGTATGCAATTTACTAAAAATTTATAATTTTGGTTATTCTTTGGCTTTTTGGGTGGTGATGTCTAGCAAATAGGTAATGATATAGTCTTCCATAGCACTTGTGCCGCCATTTACAACTGTAAACAACACATTGGCGGCTATTTTACCCAAATTTGCTTCAAAGTCTTTCTCTAGCTGCTTGTAGCCATTGGGTTCCATAAGGTTATACACTACTTGTTTGTATTTCTCTAAAAAACTCGCCATTCTTCCTGCAGCTGTTACGGTGTAACTTTTTTCAAAAATCTCTTTGGTTTTTTGGTGGCTCTGAGCCGTAGTAATTAAGCTACTGGAAACACTCAATTCGTCTCCTTGAGATAAGATTATTGAACTTGATATATTTGTAACATCTGATGAATCTTTCTGTGTCCCAAGCATATCTAAATTCAGCATATTGGTGTTCATAGTGGTTAGTAGCGGACTTAGTTCGTTTAATCTCTTTAGCTTTATGCTATCTTGGTCTTTTAGTTCTTCAATCGCCGATTGATACAAAATCTTTAACCAAACTATCATCACATCTTTTGCCTTAGCTACCAACAACTCCTTTACATCGCTGGTGCTTACATTAAGCGTAAAGGTTTGTGTGAGGCTGTCTTGGTAGGTAACGGTAAGGGTGCTGTTTCCTGCTTTTTTCACGTTTACCCAGGCTTGGTCGTAGTTGGTTTTTACTAATGTGCTGCAGGTCCATGTTATGTCTCCTTCGGGGTTTTGTCCGTTTCGGGTCACAAACTCTATGAGGTGTGTGCTGTCGGCACCTGTTTTTTGCCATAGAGGTATTTTAACGCCTCCCCAGTACTTGGTATTGTTTACCTTAAGCACAAAGGGTGGGGCTAGGGTCTTGCCTATAGCTTTTTGTAAATAAGCGAGTGCCACGGCATTGGCTGATTTTATATCTTCTAGTGCTAGTTCTATTTTCTGATATTTTTTGTTTTTGTACACACTATCCATTTTGGTTTCGGCAGTGGTGAGCCAGCTGGCTTGTATTTTGGCACTACCCGTGAGCTTGGCATCGAGGGTAAAAGGTATGCTTTTGTCTTGCTGAGGCACTATTTCTGTGTTTAGCTTGAGCCATGGCTCAGTGTTGTTACCCTCAAACAGGCTACCCACTTGGTTTATGAGCCCCAAGAGTACTCCTTTGCCTTTTACACTTACCACGGGCTGCACCAGCACATAGTTGCTGTCTTGCAGCTGGCGTGTGAGTGGGGTAATTTCGCTACCATAAAGCACGTCTTTTTTTACGGCTATCACATCTTTGAGGCGTTGTAACAGATACGAGGCTTTTTTGATACTATCGCTTGCCGCTGCTTTATCTGTGGCACTGAGTTGCACCTCACTAGGCTGTACTTGCATGGCCTTGTTGAGGTCTGCTGTATCTTGTGTACTATAATACTCCTGTGCCCGAGCCATACTTGCTACGCAGAAGAGTATTATTGTTATTAATATATGTATGTACTCTTTCATCTTTATTTATAAAATCTTGTTATTCGTTAAATGTTATTCGTTAAATGTTATTCGTTAATTGTTATTCGTTATTATGTTATTTAGTTAATTTCTAAAATCTTATGTCTAAAATCTTTTTTCTAAACTCTTTAATCTAAACTATTGGGTCTTGTTATTCGTTAATTGGTTATTCGTTAATTTGTTATTTGTTATTTGTTATTTGTTATTTGTTATTTGTTATTTGTTATTTGTTATTTGTTATTTGTTATTTAGTTAATTTCTAAAATCTTTTTTCTAAACTCTTTTTTCTTAAGTCTAAAGTCTTTTTTCTAAAGTCTAAACTCTAAAGTCTAAAGTCTAACTTCTCACGTCTAAACTCCGTTAGGGTTTGTCATATATAATTTTTTGTACAAATACTTGACTTGCTACTTCGTACATGAGCATATACATACCTGCGGTGTATTTGCTCATATCCAAGGTGTTTTTAAGAGCTGCTTGGTGGTAGTCCCAGTGTTGCAGTTCTCTTCCCTGCATATCAGTAAGGCGTAGCGTACTTGTTTGTTTTTGGCTAAGTATGGTAGCAAAATACACGTAGTGGTCTGTTGGCACCGGATAGCAAACCGGATACACTTCAAAAAGTGTGGCTACATCAGTACCTGTTGTAGGGTCTTTACGTTGTAAATTTTTAGCTATTTCTATAAATTTAACTACCGAAGCCTTACAGAAAGAGTTTTGTGTATTGAGCTGCACCGTGTATGTATTTGCGTCTTTATATACATGAGACGGGTCGGTGGCATTGCTACTGGTGCCATCGCCAAAAGCCCACAGATAACTTAAAGCCATACTAGAACGAGACTGGCTCAGATCAATAATATGCACGGTATCTCCCACAACAGCCTCTGAGGCCATCAAAAATCGAGGTTCTACATAAAAACTGTCGCCCTTGCTACAGCTAGAAACACTCACGGGTGGAGCCATAGTAAACCAAGCGGTGTCATCTGCTAGCTGCGTTATGGCAGTGGTAGCTACGGTATCGGTACTGGTAAGTGCAGTGCCTGCTTTATTGAGCCATTCAGAGGCTGCTGGTGTTTTGTAGTAAAGTTCTAAATTGGCTTCATCATAGCCTTTTTTAAGTACGTCAGGCTCATGATAAGCAAGCTTTACCTGCTGCACAGCCCCAGCGGTTGTGGCTTTTACAGAGGGTACAAACTGAAATTTTTTATAGATAGAGCCGCGTCCGGCCTTGCTAGCTGCTTGGTTGCTTCTTTGTATAGTAGTAACCCCAAAATTATGACTTGGTGCTTTTACTACCAAACCCATACCTCCCGTATTCTGATTACTGAGGGGTATGTGTGTAAGGGTAATATACCCTGAGGTATCTGAATATATTCTATGTGCCGAAGTTTCATTTACGAGCATACCTTTGTAGTCGGTTAGTTTCACATGGCAGGTATCTAAGTTTATATTTCCTGCAAATAGATGTATGGCACTGTCTATTTGCACACTTTTTTGGAGCTTAAGTTCCTCGGCAGTTTTGTTTATATGTATCTGACTAAGTGTAATATATTGGGTAGATTTTAACACTTGAGCTTGGCTACCTACAAATTCTACTATGCCTTTGCCAAGAATAGGTACAGAGCTTGTATTTTCATTTTCTAGATTTCCTGTTAAGCTCAACAGCCCAGAATGGTTCATATCACCCACAAGAGCCAATGTGCCATTTACATACACAGTGTCTGAAGAAGAGGCTATGGTTAGCTCTGCATCTTTAGAAATATACATACCCGTAAAATCCTGAGAATAAACATATTGAACAGAAATAATCAAACTCAGAATAGCTAAAATATATTTTTTCATATCTTCTAAATATTAAACGTTTTTCTCAAAAGAGGCATCAAAACTCACACAATAGATTAAGAAACAGGCTCTTCCTTTGGCTTTTGCACTAAGCTTTGCAGGTTTAGGATTAAACTGTATTCTACCTGCCACTTCCACGTCTATAGACACCAGCGTTATATGCCCAGACTTGAGAGCTGTGGAATAATCAACATATACTTCTGCATAAACGTGTGCCCAGAGTTCTACATAATTCAGTATAAACTTAGGATTATGAGTAATTCCAGCTTTAAGCATCAACTCCGCACCTGCCTTAACCCCAACAGCACCACTTACCACTCCAATATCAAAATTCTCGTTGGCATACACACTAAAAGAGATTCCTGCCCCAAAATCAGCATTGTAGGTGTCTAAATGTAAAAATCCTAAACCTCCCCATCCGTTGCAAGCCGGCACTACCCGTATAGGATTTTTCTCAGTACCTATATCTACAGAGAAAAAGCCAGGCTTAGATTCAAAGCCTATGGTACCGCTGGCACATAAGGCTTCGTTTTTGAGTTCCATGGTTCCTAATGCTATAAAATGGCTGTTTTTTGAACTATAATCTATACTCAAAGTTCCAATTACCATGGCATTTTGGTCTATCTTGTTAAAAGAAACGGTTGAGCTTTTCACCTGTACGTTTCCGTCAAACGATATGGTATAGTTATCGTCTTCGTTCATGATAAACTCTGCCTCTAAGGCTAGCCTTAAGTTTTTACCTTCTGCTTGTTTGTCATACAATACCAAACTGAGGTAAGCTCCAAAATCTACAGTGGTATCAGGTACTATGCCGTCCCCATTGTTTACCTCCTTCATGTGTTTGTATACCCGGCCTGTACCCGCCACTAGCTGCACAGGACCTATGTCTACTGGCTCATTAAATTTCTTAAGTTCTTTTGAAAGTTTACCACCAGGTTTGGTGTTTTTATCGTCTCCTGGAGCTATCTGGCAAAACCAGTATTCTCTACCTTTCTTTTTCCCACTTAGAAATATAGCGTCTACCGCAAATGACTTTGGTCTTTTAATAGTCACTTTTACGTCTGCTCTCCACACATTACCATAGACTTCGCTGGTGTCGTTTTTGAGCTTCCCAGAAAAAGAAACATATTTTGTATTTACAGAAATATTGGTAGCGTCTACACTTATGATGCCCTTAACATCTCCCTTTTTTAGTTTTTCTCCTAGATTGTCAAAATTAAGCTGAATAGTGGGTCCAGCCACGGCATTAAGCCCAGGTATATCTTTTACTGCATCAGATACTAAACCATTGATTTTATCTTCTGCAAAATTTTCCCATTTTTTTTGCAATTCTTTTTTGGAACTAGACACAAAGCCATTGGTAAGCCTAGAGGCTACATTGCCCAAATCTATTCCTTCAATAGCGTCACCTATAGTGTTTTCTAAAGATTTCAGCAGTTTTTTAGGTTTTAAGAAATTTATAGCCTCCTGGGCAGACTTTTCAAGCCTTTCTGGTAGTGTATCTGCAAATTCTTTTAAAATATCTTCACCTGTGATTTCATCATTCAATAATTTATGAGCAGATTTTTGCAAAAAAGACACCATAAATATATTTAGGCTGTCCACAATTTGTACTTTGATGATATTTTTGGCTGGGTTTTTAATGTTTTTATCTACAGCGGCCCTCACACTTCTGCTTATTTCTCTCGCTAGTTCATCTGCTACGGTATCTGCTACCTGATCTATCAGCTCTGAGGGGTCGTAAGATTTGGAATTTTCAAAAGCCTCTTTGGTTTTATCAGCTATTATATCTACAAGCTTATGAGTTTGCTTACTGATGTATTTGTCGCCAATCTTGTAGCCCTTGTTAAACACTGTATCTATTTTGGTATTTAGCTTAGTGGCAATACCCTCTAGTTTTTTACCAAGTAGCCCATAACTCAGTTTAATAATCTCATCTATAAACTGCTCGAGTACTTCATACTCTTTTTCAGACAACTTGGCTCTCAGTCCTCCTTTTATTTCAAGTTTGTTGGTGTCGAGAACGGTATTACCCGCTTCAGGAATTTGTATAAGTTCAGAGGCAGCCACACTGTCTAGCTTCAGAAGTGAAGACACCGTGGTATTTATAGAGATTATAGAATCTACTTTGGCTCCTACTTTTTTGTTATAACTTTCTGCTACAGCCTCTTGCTGCTGATCTACACTGAGGGTATTTATGGATGCGGAAGATGAAGCATTGGTAGATGTGGTAGATGTACTTGTGCTTTGGTCGTCGTCATCAGAACTTGCAAGACCCGCTTCTACAGGAATCATACTATTGGGCACAATACTGTAAAAATTTGCTTCTGGTGCTCCAGAGCTACCTGCTATGTCTTCGCTGATGGTAATAGTACCTCCTACTCCCAGCGAATAGGCTCCACCGTTACGTCCGGCTCCTATTTTTGTGGCCACATAAGGATACGAACTGTATGTACCCGATACTTGATTTTGAAGTAAACGTGTACCGTTTGGAGTAAAGAATCCTGCTTTGTAATTGCCCCACAAAGAAAGCTGCGTAATGGTACCCAAATCCAGACCTAAAAATGGCCATTTGAGCGAGAAGTTAATTTCTAATCTTTCTTTATCTTTAAAAACGGCTGTTTCTATCTTAAGGTCTAGTTTTTCACGATTTTTGGACGGATTAAACACAAAACTGTAATTTTCTAAATCTAGCATATAGCCAGAATTTATGCCTGATACAGTAACAGGACAATTAAAATTAAACTTATGTGTAGTGCTTATAAAAGGTATAAACATGTTACCTGCTAAAGCACTAGTATGCAATGAAGACTTCTGAATATCAACCGTGAAAGTCAGTAATTCTGCAGGAAAAGTATTAAAGCTTACTTTGTATCCAGAGCTGAATTTTCTCAAAAAAGTAAAGGTGAGTCCATCAGAGTTTATGTAGTTATCTATAGTATCTTTTTCGTCTAGCTGCAATACATATCTTGTATCTGCATTAAAATTAAGCTGATTGTTTTTATCAAATTCTTTTTGGAAAAAAATATTTGATTTTTCAAAAACCACGCCTTTCCAAGCTACATCAGTAGTTTTACGAATAGGCGATTTGCTCTCACTAAGATCAAAAGTATAAAGCAATGGCTCTATGTACAACCCCACATTAGTTACCGGTTGTATTTTGTGGCTTGGTGTTTTGGATTTGTTAGTAAAGTAGTACAACTGGTTAGCGTCAGCAAAAGGCAAATACACGTTTCTGTCCGTTGAAAATTGGTTTTTTACCACCGCTGGCATTACTACGTCTCCATGCAGCGTTATAGAATAAATGTTATTACTTACAGAAAACTCAGAAATAGGATCAAACTTCAACGTAAAATCGTAAGGTTCCATCAGCACAAAATCGTTGTTGCGGGCAAGTTTAAATGTACCCCCAATTTTGTAGTCTGTATATGTTGCCCATGTGGCAGATGATTTTATGTAGGCTATCCCAACATTTTGAACCGCATGCGGCAGCTGCCACCATATTTGCCCATAAAGACTTATGCCATTACTACTTAGTTCAAATTGTTTGGGATGAAAATAGGCTTTGTCGTTTTCTTCTAATGTGGGTTCTAATGCAATAAGTGAGGTATCAGAAAGTAAGGCTTGTACTGTACCCGAACTCAATACCATGTTACCTGCTACATAAGAAATTTTCAAATCTTTGAAATCGAAATCTTGTTTTTTTCCCGTAGCGTCTATTTCTACCGTACCTTTACCCGACAACTTGGTTAAATCTGAATTACTCGTACTTTGCACTTCTACCCAATAGTCTCCAGCATAAAAACCAGTAACTAAGGAGGGACCCGCAAAACCAGAAAGTACACTTGTAGCTATTATTGTTTCATCTGTTAGGGCTTTTACCTCCCAAGCATAATTACTTTTTCTATCTAGTTTTTGTGTAACAAGTGTGGTATAAGCTCCTGTAGGTAATACGTCGGAATAGGTTGTAGTATAAAAAAGCTCTCCTTGTGTGGTTGCTTTGGTGGGGTCTGTAACACCCTCATCAAGTTTATAAATATTTAAAACATAATCTATCTTTTGATTGATGAGTACATTATCTGGTTTAGACCATGAAAAAACGAGCGGATCGGTCTCTTTAAAACTTGCGGACGCACTTGGTTGCAAAAGAGAAATGGTACCACCCGTAGGGTAACCAAAATAAAAATAACAAGGCTGAGAATAACCGTTGTTTTTCAGCTCTTGGCTTTGATCTTGGAATCTAGCTTGAACCCTGTATGTATAAATTTTACCATAAGTAAGTGCCGCATCAGTGGCAGTGTACTGATATGTAGTAGCTTGTTGCCAATCACTTTCAAATACAAGCTGAGCTTGATTGTTTTTTATTGCGTATAAAGGCTGCGTAACACCCGTATTTACTTCATATACTTGCAATTGATATTCTAAAGGAACAGCCCCTGCCACCGCATTTGAAGGCTGCCATGAGAAATTGACGATTTGTGGATTGGTTTGCCCTATTACAGTACCGCAAGCTGGTAATGACAGCGTGGGTTCGTCGTTGAGCTGCACATATATGTAGGTGCATGATTTGTTAGAAATAAGTTTTCCGGTGGTGGCTTCATATACTTCTACACAAATATTATAGCCCCCTTCTGCTAATTTATTATTATTCTTCTGCAACTGAGTGCTGGTAGTACCTTGATAGTCTAGATTGTTTGTAGTAAAGTAATCTGCCAAATCTCCACCTTGTAACACAGAAGGAACACCCGAATACAGAGAATGTGTACTTAAATTCAATAAACTTTTGGTCTGAATCTTAATACCGTTCCCTTCAATACTCACTCTTAGTTTTACGTCAATTACAGGCTCAGAATTATCTGTTAATGTTAATGTAGCTTGCAGCTTAGTGGCACCTTCACCAAAATAGTCAGACAAATAAGTACTGTAAGGTGGTATTGCGTTCACATTTACACGTACAGGATATACTTGCTGTGCTTTAGCTAAATAGCTAAGGACTATAAATAATACTATAAATATATTTTTTATATTTTTTTTCATTTGATTAATGTTTTAATTCTAAGATATCAGACTTGTACATAATACCATTTGGCAAATATGCTCTGATTTGCCAACTAGAACTATTTTGCGACTCAAGCACTTTATACCCAAACTGATTTAAGGTCATAAACTGACTTACAGGCTTAAACTCACCTGATTTTGTTTTCATAAAAACCATGTATTTGCTTAGTCCTTCCTCATTTTTAGCTTTCCACTTCAAGTCTACATATTTCTTTTTTTTATTATAAGAACCTTTTAAACTTATTTTTTGAGCCTCGTTAGTATTTATATTTTTTACTGTGGGAACATGCACCATAAATTTTTCTGAAAATTCAGATTCGTTTTTATGTATATCTATACTTTTTATTCTCAATTCACAGTCTGTAGAATAAGACGGAGGAAGTTTAAAACTAAACTCACGCACAGAAGCGGCTAGGTATTTTTCATTTAGCTTTTCGTAAGTTGGAGTTTCTTTATTTTTAAGATATACATCAAAACCTTGCAAATCATATTCTGAAGGTGCCAACCAAACCATTTTGAGATAACCGTCTGCTTGCATCACTACATCTTTAATGTAGGGTGCTACAGGTGGCACCAAATCCAAAAGCGTAACACGTACACTGTCAGACTTTTCACTTTGATTATAACTAGAATCTACCGCTGTAAGTGCATAGATAAACGTATTGGTACTAGCTTTGTTGATAACGTCAGTATATGCATTATTTTTTATTGGGCTATTTGTAAGAAGTACAAATTGTTCCAAACTTTGTCCTTTTAGCCCTCTGTAAATTTTATAGCCCCAAAGATCAGTTTCGGTATTGCTTTTCCATGAAAGCATGATTTTTCCTGAATCTGACTTTGCTTTTAAATGTGAAGGTACAGCTGGAGGGGTTATATCTTCTATATTGGCAATAATGGTATTGCTTGGCGATTCATTATCCGCGGTATCTACCGAAGTTACAAAATAATAATAATCATTTGCTTGAGCTAACTTTTCTGAAAAAAATGGTTCTGATTTAGGAATTGCCGTTTTGGTAACTTTGATAAAATTTTCATTATTCCCAATACTTTTGTAAACATGAAAGCCTTTGAGGTCAGCATCTTTTGGAATACTCCAATATAAACGTATGTGCTGATTTTTAAGCGTATCTTTTCGTAAAACTGGTTTTTGTGGGGCAGAGTTATCTTTGACAAAAACAGGAAAAACGGCTGACATTTGCCCTTCTACACCAAAAAAATCTACTGGAGCCAACTTGTAAAAATACAAACCGCCTTCTTTCACCTTGTCGTCTGTAGCGATGTGCTTAAAAGCCTCTGGTTTATTCTTTTCTTGCAAATTTGCCATAGTAGGGGCTCCGCCCACCCATACAAATGCAGAGTCTTTGCTGTGCCTTTTGTATACATTTACTGCCCAAAATCTTAAGTTTTCTTGTTTCCAGTCTATTCCCACACTTTTCTTTTCGGCTACAAAAGATACATTTTCGGCTTTTGCTATAGATTCAGATTTGCCCGTACACTTGATTTCTGAAGAGATTATTAAATTATCTGCTTCTGCGTGCTCATAGGCTTTTAAAGCATATTGATACACTTCTCCCACTTTTGCTGTAGTATTAGTATGTGTAATTCCCAAATACTGAGCAAAAGGATCACTTTGTATAGCTTTCACCCATAACGAAAGCATGAGAATGCCAACTATAGGCTTTGACTTTCTGTTTTTTATGAGGTCTTCATACATTTGCAACTCAGAATCTTTCGCTTTAAATGCGGCAGGAATAGACGCCCCCACTGTCATGGGCTTTGAGCTCACAAGTACCCATTTTTCTGTACCTTTCTCTTTTCTATACACATACACGGGCTTTTCTTGTAGGAGCTTTTCGCTAAACCACTTTATGCGAATGATACCTTTACCAGAACTAACACTTTCTTGATTTTTTACAATAATATGCGTTTGAGCATACGTATTATAGTTGCTACAAATTGTAAAAAATAAAAATATATGAAATAGATATTTGTACATATTCTAAAAATTAAAGGTATAAATCAAACTCGCCCTAAATTCTTTAATGGTTTTGGACGCAGTATTTCTTGTCATATAGTTAAGGTCCGACGAGATCCCATGTGTTTTCTTAATCTTGACAGACCCTCCCAGCCTATTATTAAGGGTATAACCGCTGAGATTATCTTCTACATAATTTGCCGAATACATAGAAGAATAGCTTAACCTGATGGTCTTAAATACTGTTTTTGAAATGTTTAAAGAAGGGCCAAAGGACTTTGTTGAAGAACTAACCAACTGACTCTGTGTAGCTACTGCATTTATTCCGCAGGAAAATTTCTTTTTAGGAATAGAAAGAGTATACCCAAGCGATAAGTTGTAAAATATGGAATTGTTATTTTTAGAGTCTTTAGCTCTTTGTACAGATGATGCCGTATTTAAACTTTGTTTCACGCTGTCTCCAAACGCATAAGACACTCCCACATTACCACTCTCTGTAATTTGATTATACTTAAGCGAATCTGTGTTTTGGCTTAATGTGAGCTGGTTAGCCGTAAGATTTTTGTTATTAAATTTAGTCTCCGACAAAAAATTGGTGTAAGATGCAGACAAACCTACTTTTTTGCTTACAATTACAGACACATTTGCAGCAAATGCATTTCGGAGCATTTCTTGGGTAAGTTTTTTGTCCAGATTGTTTCGTTGCACTCCGTAAGTAGTACTCACATTTATTTTTTGTTTCAGCATTTTCCAAGACAATCCCGCACTGATATCTTCTATGTCGTTATTTAAAAACACCGAACCCATAGACTTATATTCTGGATCTACACGCTTATACCCCAATTTGAGCTGATACTTTGGTCTACTCCAAGCCAAACTACTAACCAGTGCATTGTTTACTTGTGTAGAAGCGTTGTATTTAAACAAAGAACCGCTATTATTCAGCAAGAAATAATCTGTTTGTTGCTTATCCATGTACGAATTGACGGTATAAGCACTGGTAGCGTATTCCACATCCAAAAGTAAATTTTTATGAATAGGGTGCTTAACCACCAAAGCTACTATAATGTTTTCGGCAGGTTTAAGCCCCACCGTGTCTGTAAATGCTCTTTGTAACGAAGCCGCATTGTCTTTGCCTCTAAACAAAATCACACCGTAGGTTCTTCCAGCCCCTTGATAGGCTACTTTAGATCCCATTCCAAAACGTTCGTAGGCGTATTCGCCCCCCACAACACCTTCTTGAGTAAATGCCCCCACAGCCCTTTGCAGTCTTCCCCAAAAAGCACTTACCGTAATCGGAATTTTTTTACCTGCATATTCTAGCCCTGCACCATACCACTGATTGCCCCCGAGGCTGTAACTAGAATATTGCAAACTACGATAGCCCAAATGTGCCGTCCAGTTTTATAACTTGGGCTTAAGCCGTATTGATTAAAAGGCTGTGTATACGATTTGTTTTGCTGAGTAAGCTGCCCAGAAAGTGGAATACTCAAAACTCCAAATAAATTGATGTTAAGATTAGCCGACAGCATCCAATAATAAGGATCTCGACGAGCTTTGATACCCTCCGCAGCATACAGCGTTTGTGTAGCACTGAACCCTCCCGTAACCACTACGGGCTTTTTATAATCTATTTTGCCTAAATCTTGGGCAGAAAGTACAAACGCCGCTAACAGACCTACAAATAAATATGCTTTATATAATCTTGTTTTTTTCATGAAATACAAAATATGGAACTTAAAATACAAACTTTTAAGCTCCATTTATTACAGTTATATCATAGACTTACTTAATAATCTAGCTTTATTATATATGCCAACACGTAATAGGGAGGGCGGTTTTCAAACGTAGAGGTTGCGTTTAAAGCTATATTTGAATTAACTAACAAACTTATGTTAGTTTTAGAATTCAATGCTTTAACATCATTACCATTAGATATGGTACCTATTCCATAAGGAATTCCAACATATCCATTGTTGATAGATACATTCGCATTAGTAACTCTTAATTGTTGTGATGAACCAGATGAAGAAACCCCAGCAACAAAATGTACGTGACCTGTATCTGTAATTGTTGTCCCATGCGTATGACTAGGCAAGCCACTCTGGCTTGCCAACAACTTTACCTGCTTAGCATCCTGTGTATTAGTACCATCAGAAGTTCCATCGGCATCTGTAAAGCTAGGTCCTGTTTTTTGTAGGGTATTATAATCTGTATCTGTAGGGTCATATCCAACTACAAATCGTCCTTTAAGATTGGGCGTACCATTTGTTCCATCACATAGTGCCCAACCTTTTGGCAAAGCCGTAACACTACCACTCCACATAACTATGGTACCAGCGGGTACGGCACCTTCTCCGTGCAAACTGGTTGCTCTCACGGCTCCGTCTATTTCTCCATTAAACTTGGTGGTTCCGTTTACTACCAAAGCAGGTGTAGATTTGTTTGTGCTCAGCTCTAATTTCCCGTAATGTATGCTGGTGGTATCATTTATACCCGCCGTAGTGGTTATCTGTGTACTGAGGCCGTTGAGGATAAACCATTTGCTTAACACTTTAGAAAAATATTGAAATTTATTTGTGCTTGTGTTGTACACCAAAAGTCCGTCAGCCAAGCTTTTAGATGTAAGGCCTGTGATATCGGATTGGCTAAGATTAGGTATTATGAGCCCCACAGCACCTTTTCCTACAAGTGGTTTGATATCTAAGGCGGCACTTGCGTCAGGGTTTTTGGTATTGATACCCACCTGAGCCCAACTAGCTACTGCTACAGCACATAGTAGCAAAACTATAAGCTTTGCTTTGTCTATTTTTATCATGATGCTCAATAAAGTTTAAAAATTTACGCAAATATACGTACTCAAACTTACATAAGCAATTCGTAGATTTCAAAACCGAAACGTTTCCAATTATGGGATTAAAGACTCCATAAAATCTGCTTTTGCAATAGGATACTGAAATAATTTATCAGTCAGCTCTTGGGTATTTACAAAGTTATTTACTAATTAAGCAACCCAAGCTCCTTGTAAATAATTGTAAAATAAAGTAAGTTGTAAAACAAAATTTATAAAAATAATCACAAACTGTATAATGCTATATTTTTGATTTACCTTCAAAAACAAATAAAGTATATTTAGCATAAAAAATACTAAAATAAATATTGAATGTTCTGGAAATGTTTGCCAACATAATATTAAAGTAAATAATAGAATCAAAATAATTACTTTTAAATATTTTTTTAATAATAATTCGTAATCACATTTTAAAAGCAACATTATAAAAAATGGACTGCACAAAACTTATCTATTCATACTATGCAAACTCCCCCCTTGTACAAATATCATTATCAAAACAATAATTGAGATATACATATATGTATCTATTGTAATCGAATTCAAATTATTTTTACTAAAAAAAAACTTAATTAAGGAAATAATAGAAATTATACCTACAAATAATGCCAATACCTCTGTAATTCCTACATACCAATTTGATAATCTAAGTGGCAAATTTGGTAACTGAATATTATGATTCCATTTTTTTTGTTCTTCAAAGAAAATAAAAAAATTACCCGTTATTGATTTGAGATAGCTAAAATAACCAACCATTATTATGGATATTGAAACTATCATAAACAAATACAAAAATGTATTTTGATGTTCTTTTTTAAAAATATTCCAAACTATATGCCCTATACTCAAACACAAAAGTGTTGTAAATAGCGGTCTTGTCAATAGTACTACAACGAGAGAAATAAATACCCCAAAATAGTTTTTTTATTCTGACAATATATTAGAAAAGCAACTCCCAAAAAAGATAAACTTTCTGTATATGGAACCGAAAAATAAAAGAACATAGTTAAACTTATCGCCCAAAGTTTATCTTTTATATTAAGATGATTATCTTTAAATAAAACAAAAATCCCAATAGAATAAAAAACTAAATTTAAAATTGAAATTTGAAGAGTTGAAAATTTAAATACCCCCCAAATAATTGGGAACAGAGGAAAAAAAGCAGCACTAGCTTTGGGGTATCCATATTCCTTTATCAAAAAATAATGTTGGCTGTCCCATTGTTTTAAAACCTCAAAGTTAAAATTAAAGTATGTCATAAAACAGATTAAGACTAATAAGTGAAACAGTATTAAAATCCCTATGAATTTTATAAGTTCCAAATTCCCTAAAAATAGTTTCTTCATAATTTTAATTCTTTACTCCTTATTTTACTTTTTGATATACAAGTAAATTTTCAAACTTATTTATTTTTATATAATTTCCCTTTAAAGTTTCAGTATCTAAATCATTCTTCAATTGTTCATATTCGCTATCAAATGGCCATTTACTGACTAAATCTGACAACACAATATACTGCCCTACCTCAGAGTTCTTATAAATGATTTCGTTTGTATGTGTAATAGACCGTAAACCTTGTATTGAATTAAGGTTTTTGAAGTTTAAAAAATATATTCCTAATACATTTTGGACCCATAATTTCTTAGTTTTGTCTAATGTACTTGACGCTAACTTACAAGTTGAATAAAAATCTAAATGCTCCTTAGTGGGTATATTATCTTTAACATATCTTGTAGCAAACTGCTTATTATAAAACAACATACTAACTACAAATATCAAAAAATAATAATTCTTAAACTTAAAATGATTTATAAAACCATATTTATGAAGGTTAAATTCTTTAAACACTAAAATTGCCCCTAAAAACAAAAAGGCAGTTGGAACATCATGATAATGAAATCCAATTGTAGCCATTGTTTCTTGACCAGAAACAAAAGTTAATGCACATGAAGACAGAAAGAACAATAATACTCGCCAATCAATTACTACTAAAAAACCAACTCCAATAATTAAGTTAAAAATGAATTCAAACTTCTTTGGAATGTTTGCAAAGGGTGCAAAATAATTTTCTTTATGGAAATTTTCACAACCAGCTAAAAATGGAGTTATCTTATAAAAAATTAACAATGAAAAAATGACTCCCAACAAGACAAAAACAACTGCTTTTGCATATTTTTTCTCAAAAAAGAAAATATATACTCCAAAAGAAATCCATACTATTCCAAATTGTTCTTTTAGTGTCAGCATGGTTATCATTACCAAATAAAATAACACTTGATAATTCACTAAATACAAATAAAACGCTAGAGGAATAAACAAAATAGCGAAATTACTAGGATGAAAATCATATGTAAGAAATATAGAACTCGGATAAAATACCAAATACATTATGATAACTCCATTTTTCTGTAATGTAGTTAATTTAAAATATTCACTTATTTTAAACAGTGGTATAATGGACAAAAAATAACATACAAGTTTAGCAGCTAATATCCATAAAGCTGTTTGACTTAATGCAAACAACGGTGTAAATACTAATAAAAATGGAGTAAAATGATCACATAAAGCTTTAATGTTCAATGACTGATTGTAATAGTTCCCATCAATAGCATAATGTGCAATACCTTGGCAATAACTAAGCAAGTCAAATCCAAATTTAAAACTTAAGAAATAACATCCAAATGCTAAAATCCAACCAATAATTTGAACTAAAAATATATAAGTCAATATTTTAGAATTAGTTAAATAACCCAAAACCTCATATTTAGTGTTCATGATATGATAACCAGTTAATAAAATTAATGGCAATGCAAAAACTACAGGCCATTCGTCATATCTTAAACCAAATGTTAAAGGTAGTAAGTAACTTAAAATAAAATATTTATAATTCCTGATATCTAAAATTTGCTTCATAAATTTATTATTTCTCTTACCCTATTCTCTTTTTTAAAAAATTTGCTGTATGGTTATTGATAAGTTTTGTAAGTTCTTTGGGAGTTCCTTCAAAACAAATATTTCCGCCATTGATTCCGCCATCTGGGCCTAAGTCAATCACCCAGTCGGCCTGTGTTATTACTTCCATGTTATGTTCTATTACCAGTACGCTGTTGCCTTGTTCTACGAGTGCGTTGAGCGATTTCAAAAGCTTACTAATATCGTGCGGATGCAAGCCTGTGGTGGGTTCGTCAAATATAAAGAACATATTTTCGGCATAGTCTGCCGCCCCTGCCCCTAAGTACGATGCCAGCTTCACTCTCTGGGCTTCTCCACCACTGAGGGTATTGGCAGATTGCCCAAGTTGTATATACCCAAGCCCTACGTCTTGCAAAACTTTTATTCTATCTACTATCTTTTTGGTGTTCTTAAAAAAATCTACAGCTTCGTCTACGGTAAGCTGTAGCACGTCAGATATAGATTTTTCTTGATACGTAACCTCCAATATTTCCTGCTTAAATCTGTGCCCGTGGCAACTTTCACATGTAAGATAAATATCAGCCATAAACTGCATCTCTATCTTGATTTGTCCTTCTCCTTGGCAGGTTTCGCAGCGGCCACCTTCTACGTTAAATGAAAAATGCGAAGGCTTGTATTGCCTCACTGTAGACAAATGTTGCGAAGCATATAAATTTCTAATATGGTCATACGCTTTTATAAAAGTGATAGGATTGGACCTTGATGACTTACCTATAGGATTTTGATCTACAAACTCCACCCTTTGTACAGCCGCGAGAGAACCGTCTATACTGTCATATTTACCCGTAGTTTCGTCGGTAAAGCCACCAGTAGCTTTGTACAGTGCCGGATACAATATTTTTTTTATCAGAGTAGATTTTCCAGAACCACTCACACCCGTAACCACCGTAAAAATATTCAGGGGAATTTTCACATCTACATGTTTAAGGTTGTTTTCTCTAGCACCATATATTTCTATGAATCGGGTAGCTTGGCGGTATATACTTTTTTCTTCTTCTTTATCTATACCCGCCAAAAAACGGTAGGTATGCGATGTCTTCAAAGTATCTGTTGCTGGTTTATTTAAGAGTTCTTCCAAGTTTTCTTGAAAGATCAGCTCTCCACCTCTAGCACCTGCATCAGGTCCTATGTCTATAATCTGATCTGCGGAACGCATCACTTCCTCTTCATGCTCCACAACCACCACGGTATTACCCAAATCTCGGAGCTGTTCCAATACTTTTATCAGCCTTTGAGTATCTCTAGGATGCAAACCTATACTGGGTTCATCTAAAATATACATAGACCCTACCAAGGCAGAACCTAGTGCCGTAGCCAGCCTGATACGCTGAAACTCACCACCCGAGAGTGTTTGAGTGAGCCTGTTGAGCGTGAGATAGCCCAAACCAACCTGATCTAGATAACTGAGTCTATTTTGAATTTCAACTAAAATGCGTTTAGCTACTTTTTCTTCAAAACTAGTAAGCGATAAGCCATTAAAAAACTGTAAGGCCTCGTCTACAGGCATCAGAACTACATCCTGAATAGACTTGCCGTTTACTTTTACATAAGATGCATCTTTACGCAATCTGGTACCTCGGCAGTCTGGACACACGGTGCGGCCTCTGTATTTAGAAAGCATCACTCGGTATTGTATTTTATGAACTTGAGATTCTAAATATTTAAAGAATGTATGTAATCCATCAAAATATTCGTTACCTTCCCAAATCAATTGTTTATGCTCTGGGTCTAAGTCTTTATAAGATCTATGAATAGGGAAATCAAACTTGATTCCGTTTTTGACTAGTGGTGTGAGCCACTCCCCCATTTTTTCTCCTTTCCAAGGTGCTATACATCCTTCATATACCGAAAGTGTTTTGTTCGGAATCACCAGATCTTCATCTATCCCAAGAACATTTCCAAAACCTTCGCAAGTTTTGCATGCACCGTAAGGGTTGTTGAACGCAAAAAAGTTCACCGAAGGTTCTTCAAATAAAATACCATCTAGTTCAAATTTGTCAGAAAATGTCTTTTGCTCCCCTCCTACTACATGAATGGTACATACGCCATCTCCTTCAAAAAAAGCTGTTTGTGCACTATCTGAAATTCTAAATAGAAAATCGTCGTTTATTTCGGCAATCACACCACGATCTATTAAGACTTGAACGTAGTCATGTTTCAAATCTTGATGAGCCAAGATGTCTTCAATGAATACCGTTTCTTCTTTATATAAAACTCTGGTAAAACCTTTTTGGAGTAATATTTCTAATTCTTTCTGTATGCTTCTGTCTTCTTTAGGAAGCAAGGGTGTGGTAACCAAATATCTTGTTTGAGCTGGTAATGACTGTATGTAGTTGATGACATCTGCAACGGTATCTTTTTTAACTTCTTGTAGAGATACGGGAGAATAGGTTTTACCTATTCGAGCATATAACAGCTTGAGATAATCGTAAATTTCGGTGGTTGTACCTACCGTGGAGCGAGGATTTTTAGACCCTACTTTTTGTTCAATAGCTATGGCTGGAGAAATACCTTTGATATAATCTACGTCTGGCTTTTCCATACGAGCCAAAAACTGACGTGCATACGAATTTAAACTTTCTACATACACACGTTGCCCCTCTGCATAGAGCGTGTCAAACGCCAACGAAGACTTACCAGAACCAGACAAACCCGTGATGACCACTAGTTTGTTTCTTGGTATAGCCACCGACACATTTTTTAAATTATTTACCCGAGCATTTTTTATGATAATAAACTCTTTGGGATCTAATGAATCAACGGCGTGTGTATGATGCTCTGTAGTTTTCAATTCTTCAAAAATTAACAACCACAAATGTAAGAATTATAGCTCTAATAAAAGTATATATATTAAACCGAATTAGAAATATGGCAAAATTATTTTCGAATACATTTATTGCTACAATTGGGGCCTTAATTCTTGTTTCAAACCTATGCAAGACTGAATTTTACAGATGAGTACTATACAAAATATTTGGTTTGGATTACTTCTTTATTTTGTTGCAAATGTTGCACATACGCCGCCGCTATTGGAGAAAGTTTCTTGCTTTTATGCCAAATCAGCTGCCAAGTTGTTTGTATGGGCAACCCTTCTATAGGTATTATTTTCAAGGTTTTAGCCATCAATTCACTCTTAATACCTATGAGAGGCATCACCGAAAAACCCATACCTGCTATTACCGCTTGCTTTACAGCTTCGTTTGAGGTAAGTTCCATTTTTTTTTGAACTTTTATTTCATGATTTCTAATGAAAGTTTCCATGGTTTGTCTTGTTCCAGAACCTTTTTCTCTGAATATAATGGGAATCTGCTCTAGAAATTCTTTGGTGTTTTCTATGTTTGAAATTTGAAAATCTGTAGCACCCACCAAAAACAGTTTATTCTCTACCAAGTCTATTACTTCCAAGTCTATATCTTCCGGCAAGATAGACACCAAGGCAAAGTCTACTTTATTGTTTACCAAACTTTCAATTACTTGTGTTTTATTGGTAACGTCCATTACTAACTCTATATTCGGATGCAGTCCAAGAAAATCTTTCAAAAAAAAAGGCATTACGTATTTGCCTGTAGAAACTATAGAGACATTCAGCCGCCCTGTGAGTAAGCCTTTGAATGCAGCCGTTTGGAAATTAATTGCGTTTATTTCATCTATTATATTTTGAGCTGCTAATGCAATTTTTTTCCCAAACTCAGTTACATATATTCTTCTGCCCACATTTTCTGTAAGTGGGATATCAAACTGATCTTGAAAATTTTTTAGTTGAATAGAAACCGCTGGCTGAGTAAGATGTAGTTCTTCTGCCGCTCTAGAAATATTCTCATGTTTGGCAATTGTCAAGAAAATATTGAGTTGATTCAGCGTATAATTCATAAAACAATTTTATAGTTTATATAACAAATATAAATAAAAATTTATAAATCCAACCCGCTAATTTTGTGACATACAAAAAGGGAGCAGTAAACTTCCTATGTTTCACATTAAAATTAAAAAATTATGAACTTCAATTTATTAATCGAAAACCTCACTAATCCTGCTTTGCTCTTTTTCTTTTTGGGAATTTTGGCGGTGTATTTAAAAAGTGATTTGGAAATACCTGCGGGTACATCAAAATTCATTTCTTTGTACTTACTTTTTTGTATTGGTTTTAAAGGAGGTCAGGAGCTGGCTCATGGAGAATTCAGTACAGAAATAGTGTATTCAATGGTCTTTGGAGTGGTACTGTCCGCAATTATATCTACCTATACATTTTTTATCTTAAAGAAAAAATTCAATGTTTTTGATGCTGGAGCTGTAGCAGCAGCGTATGGTTCGGTTTCGGCGGTCACCTTTGTTACGGCTTCTAACTACCTAGAGAGTATGCACTTACAAGTACACGGCCACATGGTAGCTATAATGGCACTGATGGAATCACCAGCCATTATTGTAGGATTAATTTTGATTTCTAAATTTAACAAATCGGAAGATAGCCATATCAACAAAACAGAAGTTATCAAACATTCATTTACCAACGGTTCGGTACTCCTAATTTTAGGCAGTTTAGTTATAGGATTACTAGCAAGCACTAAACAAGCCGAAGGTATCAAACCATTTACAACAGATATTTTCAAAGGATTTTTAGCTATATTTTTGCTAGATATGGGTATAGCAAGTGGCAGAAAACTAAGTTCATTTCTCAATTACGGTTCATTTCCTATCATTTTTGGGATAGCCATACCCATCCTAAACGGCTGCATAGTAGCACTTGCAAGTAATATGGTTACACATGATGTAGCGAACAAATTCATCTTTGCCATACTTGGTGCGAGTGCTTCATACATAGCAGTGCCCGCAGCCATGAAAATAGCAGCACCTCAAGCAAACCCAGGCTTATTTTTGCCCATGGCTCTTGCAATCACATTCCCAATAAACATTACCATAGGCATGCCACTCTATTTCATGTTGGCTTCTTATGTGTAAAAGCATTTGATTTCCCATCAAATATATCGTTATTGTTTACTTACAGCCAGGCAATTTGCTTGGCTGTATTTATTTTAAAATATTTTAGATGTAAGATTCATATCATTGACTTTTAAAATTTTGCATACTACATTTGCCACACTTGAAATCGGTAATTTCATATATCATTGTTTGTCTTTTAACTCTCAACATACTCACGTTCCAGTGTGTAAGGTGGTATTTTGAGTCGCAACGAGCATTTATTTCCAAAAATCTCTGCGAAAAAAGAAATACCAAAAACAATAAATGCCAAGGAAAGTGCCAGCTAAAGAAGTTACTAAAGACATCTGAATCTCAACAAAAAGTTTTGGATGAAATCAAAAAAGAATATATACCTCATGCGTCTTTTTCAGTTTTTGTAAGTTTTGAAATCGAATTTATTGATAAGACATTTACCTTGACACAAATTTCTATTACTACCTCTAACGGGTACTTACATACATTATTTTCACCTCCAGATTTTTTAAAATCATAATTCTGTATACCACAGGCTTATTCAATGTGCATTCTCTCTGATACTATTCAACTAGTATCTAGATCTCATACATTGTTGTAAATATGTATTGTGGGTATCAATCAGATTCTTATCAGAATCAAAAATTAATTCAATATTTCTAAAAGGAAATTACAAAACTGTATGCACTACATGTGAATATTTTTTTGAGCTTCTTTATTCCAAAATTTTATAAAAAATGAAAAATCTCATTCATAAACTCATATTAAGCTTTTTAACGGTTATATTATTTACATCAGAAGCACATTTTGGTTCTAAAGGCCCCTACGGTGGTACTGTAACTTGTGCTACCGTTTACGACTCTATTGTATACCTTGGTACTAAAACCGGTGGTGTATACCAAAGTGCTAATTCAAAAATTGCAAATTGGACGGCTCGCCCCGTTGGGTTAAAACAAGGTCACATTACGGCACTTGCTCACACAGGCAAATATTTGATTGCGGGTACTGCCGATTCTGGAGTTTTCATATTCAATGGCTACGTAGGCTCAGATAGATACTGGAGAAAAATAAACAATGGTATCGATAATCTAAAGATTACAGCATTGTTAGCACTAGATACGGCAACCATTATGGCAGGAACAAACGGTAGTGGTGTATTCATTACAACCAATAAAGGTGCCAACTGGACAGCCATCAATAACACTGACTTGCATCATTTGGAAATAGTAGGTTTAGTGAAAACCAAAACGAGAATCATAGTTGCTACTACAGAAGGCTTGTGGGCAACGGAAAACAATGGGGCTTCTTGGTATGACTATAACGATGAAAATTCTTACCATATAGAAAACACTTCGTTTATTTCTTATAACTCTGCTACAGAAGAGATTATCATCTTAAACGACAACGGATTGTTAAAATCTTCAGTAGCTAGCACTAAACCATCATTTGGATTTGCTGAAACTAACTTACCAGATTCTGTAACTATTCAAAGTATCTCAAATAACGGCGACGTTTGGTATGCGGCAACTTCTTCTGGCGTTTATGCTTCACTTGCTACAAGTTTTAACTGGCAATATCTTGGAACTGGATTTCCAAATAGTAAGGTTAATGTTGTGGTACCTTTCAGAACAAGAATAATAGCGGGAACAGAAGGAGATGGTATTTATAAAATAAACGATGTAACTACCGCCTTAACTTGGTCAGCAACCAACACGGGTTTTAACAATCTAAAAACCTACAGTTTAACCACTTCGGGAGCTTTGTTTGTTGCAGCCGCTACAGAAAAAGGGGTTTTTGTGAGTAAAGATTTAGCCGCGTCGTATACGAAATCGAACAAAGGGCTTTCTGATAGTTTAAACATCAACGATATTTTACTGTACAACGGTAAACTTTTTGCAGCTTCCGCAAACGAAGGTGTATTTGTAAGTGCCGATTCTGGAAAAAACTGGTCTAAAAGCACTAAAGTAAATCTAAATGTAAAAAAACTTTTTGGAAATGGAAATATCGTCTACGCTGTAGCGAATAACGGTTCTGTTTTACAATATGAAAACAGCGAATGGACGGAAATATTCTCTACAGATGGAGATATCACACACTTAGCATTTAGTGAACAAAATATTTACGTTTCGGTTTTAGGAAGTGGTGTATACAAAGGAACGTATAACTCTAACGACTTTATGCCTATTAATTTTGATTTAGGCAACCTACAAGTTTCATCTCTTACGTTCTACAAAGGTATATTATACGCTGGCACTTTGGGTTCAGGGGTTTGGATCTGCGACACGAGCAATTACTCATGGAGCAAAACTACAGATACTAAAATTTCACACACAGATTTGATGCAACTAGATGGTTCTCAAATAGAATCATTAGCGGCATACAACAACTACGTATTTGCATCTTACAAAGGCGGTTTACTTGCAAGTGCTGACTCAGGGAAAACTTGGATTGCGGGCGGTAACCAATTCAACCTTCCAAGCTTTACTCATGTGTATAAAATTTCTTTTGTAGACACACGAGTTTTTGTATGCACAGAAAATAACGGATTGTATTCTAATGCCCTTTCTGAACTACCAACAGTAGTTACCGGCACAAACGACTTCGTATTAAACACAGGAAATGAAGTTCAGGTTTATCCAAACCCAAGTACAGGACAAGTACAAATTACAACCTCTTTGGCTAATGAACAAATCACGGTGTACAATCATCAAGGTACGGAAGTGTTTTCAACAAAGATTTCTTCTAATAGCAATAATTTATTAGACTTTGCACCAGGTATGTATTTTGTAGTTGCTGAAAAAGCCTCAAAATCAATCAAACTAATCATTAAATAACTATTAGTGATATAAAAATGAAACATATATTAATTATTTATCTTTCATGTTCCATTTTACTTTCGTGTAATAAATCTACAAAAACAGAAAGTATAGCACCACAAGCTGGTGACTTAAGTATTACCCCAACATTTAGTGCGGGTACACAAAGTTTTTCGTTTGATACACCTTTAGTAAACGATTCTTCAGCAAATTATACCATATCATCATGCAGATATTATTTGTCTGATATTAGGTTAACACAAAAAAATGGTACAATTGTAGAAGTAGATACCGTATTTCTTGTATCACCAAACAGAGCTGCATTTACGTTAAAGAACATTCCTAGTTCTGAATACTCAAAGTTTGAGTTTACGTTGGGATTAGATTCTGTCTTAAATCACAAAGATCCAGCCATATACCCACTTTCACACCCTTTGGCATACCAAAGCCCCGCAATACATTGGAGTTGGAACACAGGATATATTTTTATGATGATTGAGGGTTCATGTGACACTACACAGAACAATAACGGCACTACAGAGTTTGGTAGTTACCCACAAGCAATGTTTTATCATATCGGAATGGATGAATTCAAAAGAAATATCTCTTTGAGTTATGACTTTTCTGTTTCTACCAATTCTGGTAATAATTTAAACTTGAATTTGGATATCAATAAAATATTGAAGGGATTAAATATTAAAAAAGAAAATGCTACACATTCTATGATGAGTGGCTATGGCTTAGCTAAAAAAGTCGCCAATAATTTCCCTTCAAGTTTTACGTTAAGCAAATAATACTCAAAACCCCCAGAATCAAATTTGGGGGTTTTGTTTTATCTTTAATCCAAATTACGCAATAGTAAAAATCTTTGATTTTTCTCCTATTAAAACCCTCTCCGCTTGGAGACAAACAAGCACGAGAGTGCGAAGTTTTCGAGCGAAGCTCAAAGGGTGAGGAATGAAAAAACAGCTAGTGCGTAATTTGGGTTTAAACTAAGATTGATTTTAAAAATCACATAATTGGTCAAATGAAAATTCTTTTAAAAAATCATATAGAAGTAATTGTATTTTTAGGGCTTATCATTTCCTGTAAACCTCAAAAAACAATAGAAAAAGCAGATGAAAAGGCACAAGTCATCAATATTTCAGTTCCTAAAACATTTCCAGCACTTGAGTTTCCTGAAGACAATAAACCTACAACGTATAGAATTGAGCTTGGCAAAATGCTATTCAATGATCCTATTCTGTCCAGAGATAGTAGCATTTCTTGTGCGAGTTGTCATCAAGAAAAATTACATTTTACTGACGGACTAAGTATCAGCATAGGAATTGAAGGACGGTTAGGTATACGTAACGCACCTTCTTTGTACAACGTGGCATATCAGACCAGTATGTTTTGGGATGGCGGCAACCCTACTTTAGAACAACAAGTGGTGGCCCCTATTGATGCTCATTTTGAAATGGATTACGACATTAATGAAGTGGTAAAAAAACTATTAGCACACCCAACCTATCCTGATTTATTTCAAAAAGCGTATCAGCAAGCTCCCAGTAATTTTGCACTTACAAGAGCTATTGCTTGTTATGAACGCACCCTCATTTCTGGAGTTACTAAATATGACAAATTTTTACTTTCTCAAGATTCAAGTATGTTAAGTGCATCAGAAAAAAACGGATTAAAGTTATTCTTTAACGAACAAGGAGACTGTTTCCATTGCCACCAAGGAGCATTTATGACCGATTTCAGTTTTCAAAACAACGGACTCTACGAAACCTACAAAGATTCTGGTCGTGCTAGAATTACACAAAAAAACTACGACATCGGAAAATTTAAAGTTCCGTCTTTACGAAACATAGAACACACCGCTCCATACATGCACGATGGCTCTCTTGCAACTCTTGAAGAAGTGCTCGATCATTACAACAGTGGTGGCAAAACTCATCCCAATAAAAGTAAAATCATTAGATCATTAAATTTGACAGAAACAGAAAAAAATGATATTATTAGTTTCTTAAAAACTTTATCTAGTGAAAACTAAAATAATTTCAAGCATTATATTATCCATCATCAGCATCATCGGTCAAACCCTCGATGCTGATTCCATCACTTTCTACAATAATACACAAATCTTAAATCCATTTACAGGAGGCTTTAATGCAGCCTCTTTTCATAACATAGACCTGAACAAAGACAACATCTTAGATCTTGTTGTTTATGAAAAAAGCAACCAAATCTTACTACCGTATTTGTGCTTGAACACATCAGGCAAATATGAATATTACTACAAACCAGAATACGCTGAGATCTTCCCAAAAATAAATGGTTGGCTGCAACTTCAAGATTACGATAACGACAAAGATTACGATCTATTCTTATTAGAAAATAATCAGATTAACGTTTATGAAAACTATGGAAATTTACTATACCCTCAATTTCAAAAAATTAAAAACGGATTGTATACTGACTATTATGGCATAAAACGAACAATAAATACGAATGTCAATGACTATCCGCTCATTAAAGATATAGACGGAGACAATGACCTAGATATAGTTAATTTTAATATAAATACAGGAGCTACGCTTGAATATCACAAAAACTTAAGTCAGGAAACATATAATAATTCTGATAGTCTCCATTTTAAACAAATAGATGAATGCTGGGGAAATTTTGAAGAAATAAACTGCGATTCCATAACAACAAATCTAGATTGTAGCATAAAAACTAAAAAATCTACAAATAGAGTAGCACATATTGGCTATGGAGCTGTAAATTATTTTGATTGTAATAATGACGGAATTAATGATTTGACATACTCTAAAATAGATTGTTCCACAATAAATTACTTAAAAAACGAAAACAATATAGTAAATCCAATTTTTGAGCAAAAACTCCTTCAATACCAAATCAATAATACACCATTTAATTTACCAACCTATCCAATTACATATCAATCCTTTTTATATAACCAAACAATCCCATCAACCATTGTTTCCTACGGTATTAATAGTTCAAATAATTTCTATAATCCACTAGAAAGCAATTATCTCATTGAAAATAATAAAATAATCACAAAACAATTTCTACAAAATAACACTTTAGATGGAGGCCGAAACACGACAGTATTACCCATAGATTTAGATGGAGACAAAAAAATAGATTTACTTACAATTTCTGAAACTAGTAATTTAAACAATTCTGAAACAGTTGTAAAAACATATTTTCAAAAACAATCACATACTTTCAGTTATGATTCGTACAATCCATTACAAATGATAACTAATAACATGAAAAACATTCATATACAAAAATGTGATTACAATAATGACAACAAACCAGATATTTTACTGACAACCTCACTTGTAAATGAATTTTATGCTGCATACTCTTATGTTATATATGGGAATACAGCATCTTATTTTACAGCATCTGAAAAAATAGATACATTAAACATCCCAATCAACTCAAATGAATATCCATATTATTCAGAGAAAAATAGTGATAAAATAATATATATACCAAAAAGTAACGGTACATTACAAATCTATAAATACACTAATAATTGGGAATTATTTCAAAATATTAAATTAAAATCTGAAAATGAAAATTATACAATAGCAGAAGCTTATATTACAAACGACACACTTCTAGATTTAATTTATACAAGTAACCAAACCATGAAATATATAGAAAATTATGATTGGGAAAATATACTAAATGGAACTTATGAAACGATTAAAAATAAAAATAAATTAAACAATGAATTAGATACTTTAAGAATACCTAAAAACGTAAAAATTCAAACAATTAACGAATCAAATACTACACAACTATGGCTTGGCTGTGTTGGTGGAGGAATAAAATATTATGGAAAAATAAATGAAAATGATTTAGAAAAAGAGATTAGAATATATCCCAACCCTGCAGAAAACATATTAAACATCGAAAATATAAATAATCAAGAAGTAAGAATCTATGATTATACAGGAAAAATAATTTATGAAAATAAAAAAAAGGAAAACCTAATAGTAGACTTAACTCAGTTTAAAAGTAATTTATATATTGTAAAAATTGGTACTAAAAATTTCAAGTTTATTAAAAAATAAAAAAGGCCCTCAAATGAGAGCCTTTTAATATTATGCTTCAGTAGATTCTTCTGAAGAACTTTCCTCAGTTGCAGGAGCAGATGTTTCTTCTGATTTACCAGAAGATCTTCTACTTCTTCTTGTTTTAGTCTTAACTTCAGTAGCTTCAGTTAATAATAACTCATTGAAATCAACAAGTTCTATTAAACACATATCAGCGTTATCACCAAGACGATTACCAAGCTTTATGATTCTAGTATAACCACCTGGTCTATTGCTAGCTTTATCAGCAACAGCACCAAACAATTCTTTTACTGACTCTTTATTTTGTAAGTAAGAGAAAACCGTTCTTCTTGTATGAACTGAATCAACTTTAGATTTAGTTATAAGAGGTTCAACGTATTTTCTTAATTCTTTCGCTTTAGCGACAGTAGTAGTTAGTCTTTTATTTAGAATCAAAGACGAAGCCATGTTAGAAAGTAAAGCTCTTCTGTGAGTTACTGTTCTACCTAAATGATTATCTTTTTTACCGTGTCTCATTTTAAAATTTATTTTAAAAGAACTATTATTCTTCGTCTAATTTATACTTTGCTAAATCAGTACCAAAGTTTAGTCCTTTGTCTGCCATTAATTGTTCTAATTCATTAAGAGACTTTTTACCAAAATTTCTAAATTTCATCATATCAGAAATGTCTAATTTTGCTAAATCTCCTAAAGTTTTAATATCAGCAGCTTTCAAACAATTGTACGCTCTTACAGATAAATCTAAATCAGATATTGGCGTCTTAAGAAGTTTACGCATGTGCAGTACTTCTTCATCAACAACCTCTTCTTCTTGTAATTTAACTTTTTCAAAAGTCATTGTCTGATCAGAGAACAACATGAAATGCTGAATCAAAATATATGCAGCACTTTTAAGAGCCTCTTCCGGATGTATGGAACCATCAGTTTTGATATCAATAACTAATTTTTCATAATCCGTTCTTTGTTCAACACGTGTATTCTCTATGTGATATTTTACATTTTTGATAGGTGTATAAATAGCATCTATAGGAATCACACCAAAAACTTGTTCTGATGGTTTACTCTCCTCAGCTGGTACATAACCTCTACCTTTTTCTACTACAAGTTCAATATCAAACTGTTTGTTTTCGTCAAGATTACAAATCACCAATTCAGGATTTAGAATTGTAAAGGAATTTGTAAACTTAGCAATATCACCAGCCGTAAAAACATTTTTCCCTTTAACAGTAACAGATATTTTACCGTCAACAATAGAATTTAATGCTTTAAAACGAACTTGTTTTAAATTTAAAATTAATTCAGTCACATCTTCAACTACACCAGGTATGGTAGTAAACTCATGTAAAACACCTGGTACTTTGATATTAGTAATGGCATAACCTTCTAAAGAAGACAATAAAATTCTTCTTAAAGCATTACCTATAGTTACACCAAACCCTCTTTCTAGTGGCTTGAATTCAAACAGACCATGAAAATCGTCTGCCTTTTCCATAACCACTCTATCAGGCATTTGAAATGATAAGATTGACATATTAATATATTTATTATTATTTTGAATATAATTCGACGATCAATTGCTCATTAATGTTTTCAGTAATTTGTTCTCTATCAGGCATAGAAATCACTTTACCTGACATCAAATTAGAATCCCATTCTAACCAAGCTGATTTCTTAGCAGCTCTTACCGATAAACTTTGAGTTATTGCTTCTAGAGATTTAGATTTTTCTCTTACTCCAACTACATCACCAACTTTAGTGCTGAATGAAGGAATATTTACAATCTCACCATTTACAGTGATATGTTTGTGAAGCACCAGCTGACGAGCAGCTCTTCTAGAAGATGCAATTCCTAGTCTATAAACAACATTGTCTATTCTAGATTCAAGTAATTGTAACAAGTTTAGACCTGTAACACCACCTTTTCTTGCAGCTTCTTGGAAAGTTTTAGAGAATTGACGCTCCAATACACCATAAGTATATTTAGCCTTTTGCTTTTCATTTAACTGAACAGCATATTCTGATTTCTTTCTCTTACGACCCTTTCCGTGTTGTCCCGGTGAGTAGTTTTTTCTTTGTAAAGCTTTAGATTGCCCCATAACTGGCTCTCCAAATCTTCTCGAAATCTTTGCTTTAGGACCTGTATATCTAGCCATTTCTTTTCTTTAATTAATTTTAAACTCTTCTTCTTTTTGGAGGACGACAACCATTATGTGGTAATGGAGTTACATCTCTAATAACTGATACTTCTAAACCAGTGTTTTGTAATGATCTGATAGCAGACTCTCTACCAGCACCAGGACCTTTAACAAATACTTCGATTTTTCTTAATCCCAAATCAAATGCAACTTGTGCACAGTTTTGAGCTGCAACTTGTGCTGCATAAGGAGTATTTTTCTTAGAACCTCTAAAACCCATTTTACCAGCTGATGCCCAAGAAATAACTTGACCAGCATTGTTAGTAATAGAGATGATAATGTTATTAAAAGAAGCTTTAATATGAGCTTGTCCTGTAGGTTCTACTACAACAACTCTTTTTCTAGCTTTATCTTTTCTTTTTTGTGCCATTTAATTATTATTTAGTAGCTTTTTTCTTGTTAGCAACTGTCTTACGTCTACCTTTTCTAGTTCTTGAGTTAGTCTTAGTTCTTTGACCACGTAATGGAAGACCTTTTCTGTGTCTTAAACCTCTATAACATCCGATATCCATAAGACGTTTGATGCTAAGTTGAATCTCAGACTTCAAAACACCTTCTGTTTTAAACTCATTTGCTATAATAGCTCTAACAGCGTTTGACTCAGCGTCAGACCATTCTTTTACCTTCTTGTCTGCATCTACACCAGCTTTTGCTAGTATAACTTGTGCAGAACTTTTACCTATACCAAAAATATAGGTTAGAGATATTTCTCCTCTCTTATTATCAGGGATATCAACACCTGCAATCCTTGCCATATTAAATTAATTAACCTTGTCTTTGTTTAAACCTTGGATTTCTCTTGTTAATAACGTAAATCTTGCCCTTTCTTTTGATTACTTTACATTCAGGGCTTCTTTTCTTTACGGAAGCTTTAACTTTCATCTTTCTTGTTATTTATATCTGTAAACTATTCTACCTTTTGTTAAATCATATGGAGACATTTCCATTCTAACCTTGTCACCTGGAAGAATTTTTATATAATGCATACGCATCTTTCCTGAAATGTGAGCAATTACCTGATGTCCGTTTTGTAATTCAACACGAAACATTGCATTTGACAAAGCTTCGATAATTATGCCATCTTGTTCAATCGATGTCTGTTTAGCCATTATTTAAAATTTCTTCAATGTATTCAAAGGTTGTTAAAACCTCTGCTTTTTCTTTTCTAATAACAATTGTATGCTCAAAATGTGCAGACTTCTTACCGTCTTTAGTTTTTATAGTCCATCCATCTGATTCCAATTGGACTTCCTTTTTACCAAAATTAACCATTGGTTCTATAGCTATCACTAATCCTTCCAATAATTTTGGACCTGCACCTCTTTTACCATAATTTGGAACTTCAGGAGATTCATGTAAATCACGACCTAAACCATGACCACATAATTCTCTAACAACAGACATTCCATTTTTTTCAACATAAGATTGACATGCAAAAGCAATATCACCGATACGATTACCTTGTTTTGCTTGAGCTATGGATAAATATAAAGACTCTTTAGTTACTGATAATAATTTTTTATCATTATCACTTATATTACCTACACCATAAGTGTAAGCTGAATCACTATGATAACCTTTATAAAATACTCCACAATCTATAGATATTAAATCACCATCTTTTAAAATGTAATTATTAGGAATCCCATGTACAACAGCATCATTTACACTGATACATAAAGTAGCTGGAAATCCTCCATATCCTTTAAAAGAAGGTTTTGAATTATGGTCTGAAATAAATTCAAAAGCAATACTATCTAAGAACTTTGTGGTAACCCCCTCTTTGATATTTTTACAAACTTCAGCGTGAGCTTTACCTAAAATTTTTGCTCCTTCTTTAATTAGAGCTATTTCATCTTCTGTTTTATAATAAATCATTATTGAACAGAAGCAAAATCGTTTTCTATTCTACCTTTAATACGTCCACCATCAACCATGCCATCATACTTTTGCATCAACAAATATGTTTCAACTTGTTGTAATGTATCAAGTACTACGCCTACCATAATTAATAATGAAGTACCTCCAAAAAAACTAGATACATCAGCACTTAACCCAAAGAAGTTCTTTACAATTGCAGGTAAAATAGCAATAATACAAAGAAAAATAGCCCCTGGGAAAGTTATTAAAGATAAAACATTATCTAAATAAGTCACCGTATCCTCTCCAGGTTTAACTTCTGGTATATAAGCGTTACTTCTTTTTAAATCATCAGCTATTTTGTTAGGATTAACTGTTAATGCTGTATAAAAATAAGTAAACAAAACAATTAATACACACAAAAATAAATTGTGAGACCAAGAATCTTGCATGCTTAATGATACTAAAAACTGACCTAAATAAGGTACATTTTGTAATGAACTACCTAAAAATTGAGGAATCATTGTTAAAGTCTGTGCAAAAATCACAGGCATAACACCTACTAAAGTCAATTTAAAAGGTAAATAAGATCTAGGACCACTAGAAATTGTTCCACCACCTACCATTTGTCTGGCATATTGTAGAGGAATTTTTCTTGTAGCTTGTACAATTGCAACTGTAAGTAAAATAGTAAAAAACAAACCAGCTAATTCAACTAAGAAAAAACCGATGTTTAAAAAACCATTTGTATCTAATTCACCTAATAAAGCTTTAGGTAAACGAGAAATAATATTAATTGCAATTAGTAAACTTATACCATTACCAATACCTTTATCAGATATTTTTTCACCTAACCACATACTAAACATTGTACCACCAGTAAGCAATACTACATACAAAAACATGACATCTTCAAGTAAAATGCCTTTTTGTAAAATCTCTTGCTTGAAGATAAAACCCATGTAAGCAAAAGACTGTGCTACAGCAATACCAATAGTTAATATTCTAGTATATTGATTAATTTTTCTTCTACCTGCTTCTTCTTCATTCATTTTATGAAAAGAAGGCACAGCAAAAGAAATTAATTGCATAATAATTGAAGCAGATATATAAGGCATTACACCTAAACTAAATAAAGAATAATTAGTTAAAGATAAGCCTATGCTATTACTAAATTTAGATACTAAGTTGTTACTTTCTAAATTTGATAAAGCATTTATATCTATCCACGGAAGAGGAAGTAATGAGCCTACTCTGTAGACTAATAGTAATAAAAGAGTAAAAAGAATTTTATCTTTTAACTCTTTTATTTTAAAAATATTACTAATGGTAGTAATTAGCTTGTTCATTATTTTATAATGTTAACTGATCCACCAAGTTTTTCAATTGCTTCTTGAGCTGATTTTGAAAAAGCGTGTGCAGAAACTGTTACTTTTGATTTTAATTCACCATTTCCTAATATTTTGATAAGGTCATTTTTAGATGCAAGACCATTAGCTTTCAAAACATCAAATGTAAGTTCAGAAGAATTTGATTTTTCTACTAATGATTGAATAGTAGACAAATTAATTGCTTTGTATTCAACTCTATTAATATTTTTAAAACCAAATTTAGGAATTCTTCTTTGTAGAGGCATCTGACCACCTTCAAAACCAGCTTTTCTTGAATAACCAGATCTTGATTTAGCACCTTTATGACCTCTAGTTGAAGTTCCTCCATGACCAGAACCAGTACCACGACCAATTCTCTTTATGTTTTTTACAGAACCTTCAGCAGGTTTTAACGTATGTAATTTCATTATTATAGATTCGTTACTTCAACTAAATGATTAACTTTTTTTATCATTCCAAGAATCTGAGGAGTTGCTTCAAATTCAACGATTCTGTTCATCTTTCCTAGACCAAGAGCCTTAATTGTGCGTTTTTGATCAAATGGACGATCAACTAAACTTCTAACTTGTTTAATCTGTACTTTTGCCATAAAATTAACCGTTAAAAACTTTATTAAGTGTTAAACCTCTATCTTTAGAAACAGTATAAGGATCTCTCATTTTTGATAAAGCATCAAATGTAGCTTTAACTACGTTATGAGGATTTGAAGAACCTTTAGATTTTGCTAAAACGTCTTTAATACCTGCTGATTCAAATACAGCTCTCATTGCACCACCTGCAATAACACCTGTACCATTAGAAGCTGGTTTTACTAAAACCAAACCACCACTATATTTACCAATCATTTCATGAGGAACAGTACCTTTTAAAATTGGTATTTTAATCAAATTCTTTTTTGCGTCGTCAATTGCTTTAGAGATTGCATCAGTTACTTCATTAGCTTTACCTAAACCATAACCAACTACACCATGACCATCACCAACTACTACAATAGCGGAGAAGCTAAAACGTCTACCACCTTTTACTACTTTAGTAACTCTGTTAATAGCAACAACTCTATCTTTTAATTCGATTTCGCTTGCTTTAACAGCTTTTATATTGCTTTGTGACATATTTATTTCAATTAAAATTGTAAACCACCTTCTCTAGCTGAATCTGCTAAAGCTTTAATACGACCATGATACAAATAACCATTTCTATCAAAAACTACTTTAGCGATACCATTAGCAGAAGCTAATTTTGCTATTTCTTTACCTACTTCAACACTTGCTTGAGTTTTTGATAATCCTTCAGCAAGTTTCTTTGAAGAAGCACTAAAAAGTGTTTTACCTGCTAAATCATCTATTAATTGAACATAGATATGTTCATTACTTCTAAAAACAGTTAATCTTGGACACTCAGGTAAGCCAAATATTTTAGCTCTGATTTTCTTTTTTAACTTTAATCTTCTTTTAGTTTTATCTAATGACATACCTTTAATTATTTAGCAGATGTTTTACCAGCTTTTCTTCTTATTTGTTCACCAACGAAACGTATACCTTTACCTTTGTATGGTTCTACTTTTCTTAATGATCTGATTTTAGCAGCAACTTGACCAACCAATTGTTTATCAATTGCTTCAAGAGTAATTATAGGGTTTTTACCTTTTTCAGTTTCTGCTTTTGCAGAAATTTCTTTAGGTAATACAAATACTATTGTATGAGAAAAACCTAAACTCAAATCCAAATTAGATCCATTTACTGTTGCCTTATAACCAACACCCACTAACTCTAATTTAAGAGAATAACCTTCACTTACTCCGACTAACATATTTTGTAACAATGCTCTGTACAAGCCATGCATTGCTCTATGTCTTTTTTGGTCTGTAGGTCTCTCGACTAAAACTTTACCATCTTCAACTTTCACCAAAATATCAACATCTACTTTTTGAGAAAGTGATCCTTTTGGGCCTTTTACTGTAACCACGTTACCCTTATCAATCGTAACTTCGACTTTAGCAGGAATATCTATTGGTTTTTTACCTATACGTGACATTTAATTAATATTAATATACATAGCAGAGTACTTCTCCACCTACTTTATTTAATTTAGCTTCTTTATCTGTCATTACACCTTTAGGTGTAGACAATATTGCAATACCAAGACCATTTAGTACTGTTGGTATTTTTTCTACCGAGGTATATTTTCTTAAACCTGGTTTAGAAACTCTCTCAAGAGATACTATAGCTGATCTTTTGGTAACTGCATCATATTTTAAAGCAACTTTAATAAGCCCTTGCTTATTTTCAGTTTGCTCAAATTTATAATTCAGAATGTACCCTTTATCAAAAAGAATTTTAGTGATTTCTTTTTTCAAATTAGATGCAGGTATCTCTACGACTCTATGATTTGCTCTCACAGCATTTCTGAGTCTGGTTAGATAATCTGAAATTGGATCTGTCATAATAACAAAATTAAAGCAACCCTTTTTTAAACGGGTTGCAAATATAATTATTTAATTTTAAAAACAAAAATTAATTACCAGCTTGACTTAGTAACACCTGGAATTTTACCATCAGATGCCATTTCTCTAAAAGTAACACGGTTAATACCGAACTTTCTCATGTAACCTTTTGGTCTACCAGTTAACATACATCTGTTTTTTAATCTTACAGGTGATGCATTTTTTGGTAATTTATCTAGTGCTTCATAGTCACCAGCTTTTTTAAGAGCAGCTCTTTTAGCAGCAAATTTAGCTACTAATTTCTCTCTTTTTCTTTGTCTTGCTTTTACTGATTCTTTAGCCATGATTATTTCTTGATGTTAGCGAATGGCATTCCAAATGCTTTTAGTAATTCATAACTTTCTTCATCTGATTTTGCAGAAGTTACGATTGTAATATCCATACCAGAAATTTTAGAAACTTTTTCTATTGAAATTTCAGGGAATATGATTTGTTCTTTAACACCTAAAGTGTAATTTCCTCTACCATCAAAACCTTTTTCACTTACACCTCTAAAATCTCTTACACGAGGAAGTGCAACTGTCATAAGTCTGTCTAGGAATTCATACATCTTTTCACCACGTAAAGTAACTCTAGCACCAATTGGCATATTCTCTCTTAATTTAAAGTTAGAAATAGCTTTCTTAGATTTTGTAGCTACAGCTTTCTGACCAGTGATTTGAGTTAATTCTTCAACACCGATATCAACAATTTTCTTATCAGTAACAGCAATACCTAAACCTTTGTTGATACAAATTTTTTCAATTTTAGGTACTTCCATAGAAGACTTATAATTGTATTTCTCTTGTAACTGAGGTACTACGTTTTTTAAATATATTTCCTTTAATCTTGCAGCTGCCATTATTTTATAAACTTATTAGTTTTTTTAGAATATCTAGCTATTTTACCTTTTTCATCAACTTTTCTACCAATTTTAGTGATTGATGAAGTTGCAGCATCGAAATAAGCTAAATTACTAATGTGAATTGGAGCTTCTTTCTCTACTATTGTACCATTTGGATTAGATGCTGAAGGTTTAATATGTCTTTTAACCATATTTAAACCTTCTACAATAGCTTTATTCTCTTCTTTTAATATTCTCTTAACGATACCTGTAGAACCTTTACTGTCACCAGCAATTACTTTTACAGTATCTCCAGTTTTAATATGAAATTTCATACTCATTTTTACCTTTTAATTAAATAACCTCAGGAGCTAATGATACAATTTTCATAAACTGTTTATCACGTAATTCTCTGGCTACAGGGCCAAAAATACGAGAACCTCTTGGTTCATCATTAGCATTTAATAAAACAGCTGCATTATCATCAAATCTGATATAACTACCGTCTTTTCTTTTTACCTCTTTTTTAGTTCTTACAACTACTGCTTTAGAAACTGTTCCTTTTTTAACGTTACCAGAACTAATTGCAGATTTTACAGTAACAACAATTTTATCGCCAACTGATGCATATCTTCTTTTAGTACCACCCAAAACACGGATAACTAATACTTCTTTTGCGCCACTGTTGTCAGCAACGTTTAATCTCGATTCTTGCTGTAACATATTATTTAGCTTTTTCTAAAATTTCAACTAATCTCCAGCGTTTATTTTTACTAAGTGGTCTAGTCTCAGATATCTTCACGATGTCACCAATACCACATTGATTTGTTTCATCATGAGCCATAAACTTATTAGTTTTTTTCATGAATTTACCATACATAGCGTGTTTAACTTTACGTTCAACTGCTACAGTTATGGACTTATCCATTTTGTTGCTCACAACTTTTCCTATTTTTTCTTTTCTAAAATTTCTTGCTTCCATTCGGATTATTATTTTGAAGACAATTGAGTTAACAATTTTGCAATTAGCTTTCTCGAGTGTCTGATCCTCATTGGATTTTCGATTGGTGAGATCGCATTTGCAAATTTTAATTTAGCAAGTAGTTCCTTTTCAGAATTCACTTTCTGAATCAATTGCTCTTTTGACAATGATTTAATTTCTGATGCTTTCATTTTTGTTAAAATTAGAAAGTTACTTTATCTGGTCTAACTACAAACTTTGTCCTAAATGGAAGTTTTTGAGCTGCAAGTCTTAAAGACTCTCTAGCTACTTCTTCAGAAACACCACTTGATTCAAATATGATAGTTCCTGGTTTTACACAAGCTACCCAATATTCAGGAGCACCTTTACCTTTACCCATACGAACCTCAGCAGGCTTTTTAGTAATTGGCTTATCAGGAAATACGCGTGTCCAAAGTTGACCCTCTCTTTTCATTCCTCTAGATACTGCTACCCTAGCAGCCTCTATTTGTCTAGATGTTAAAAAACCTGGCTCTAAAGTTTTAATTGCAAATTCACCAAAAGCGATATTTGCTCCTCTTGTAGCTAAGCCTCTAACTCTACCCTTCTGTTGTTTCCTAAATTTTGTCTTTTTAGGCTGTAACATTTCCTATAAATTTATTTTTTCTTTCTTCTACCTTCAACTTTCTTGCCTCTTCCACCTTCGTTAGAGTTATTACCTCCTTGTGAATCAGCAGATATTAAACCTACATTTGGAGACAAATCTCTTTTGCCGAAAATTTCTCCTTTGCAGATCCATACTTTGATACCTATCAAACCATAAACTGTTAAAGCCTCTGATAACGCATAATCTATATCAGCTCTTAATGTATGAAGAGGTATACGACCTTCTTTGTACATTTCAGATCTTGCCATTTCAGCACCAGCTAAACGTCCAGATATTTTAACTTTTATACCTTGAGCACCTACTCTCATTGTAGCTGCAATTGCTTGTTTCATTGCTCTTCTGTAAGAAATTCTTCCTTCAATTTGTTGAGCAATTGTATCTGCAACTAATTTAGCATCTAATTCAGGTCTTTTAATTTCAAAAATATTAATTTGAACTTCTTTACCTGTTAATTTCTTTAACTCTTCTTTTAGTTTATCAACTTCTGCACCAGCTTTGCCTATTACAACACCTGGTCTAGCAGTTTGAATCGTTAGAGTTATTCTTTTTAAAGTTCTCTCAATGATAATTTTAGAAATTCCGCCTTTAGTAATACGAGCGTTAACATAATTTCTAATTTTTTCATCTTCAATTAGTTTAGTGGCCATATTTTTACCATCAAACCAATTTGATTCCCAACCTCTAACTACTCCTAGTCTAAAACCTACCGGGTTAATCTTCTGTCCCATTTAAATAAATATTATGCGTTATTTGAAGAGTCTACTACTATTGTAATGTGGTTAGATCTTTTTCTAACTCTGTACGCTCTACCTTGAGGTGCAGGTCTTAATCTTTTTAACATTTTACCACAATCTACTGATATTGATTTCACAACCAATCCAGCTTCGTCAATATTCTGATCTTTATTTTTTTCAGACCAGTTAGCCACAGCTGACTTCAAAAGTTTTTCAACATTTGTAGAAGCTGCTTTTGAATCAAATTTCAAAAGAGCAAGTGCGTTAACCACTTTCTGACCTCTAATCATGTCAGCTACCAATCTCATTTTTCTAGGAGATGTAGGTATGTTTTTCAATTTTGCTATTGCTTCCATGTTACTTCTTCTTAGCTTGGTGTCCTTTGAATGTTCTTGTTGGAGCAAATTCTCCCAATTTATGACCTACCATGTTTTCAGTAACATAAACTGGAATAAACTTGTTACCATTATGTACCGCAAATGTATGACCCACGAAATCTGGAGAAATCATTGATCTTCTAGACCAAGTTTTAACAACAGTTTTCTTGGTTGAGTTGTTTAATGCGTCAACTTTATTAGATAATCTATAATCTATATAAGGTCCTTTTTTTAGTGAACGTGCCATCTAATTATTTCTTTCTTTTAGCTACAATTAAACCGTCAGAGTATTTTCTTGGAGTTCTAGTCTTTTTACCTTTAGCATAAAGACCTTTTCTAGATCTAGGATGTCCTCCTGATGAACGACCTTCACCACCACCCATTGGGTGATCTACCGGGTTCATAGCAACAGCTCTTGTTCTAGGACGTACACCGAACCATCTATTTCTACCTGCTTTACCAACTTTTAAGTTGATATGGTCAGAATTAGAAACTGTACCAACTGTAGCTTTACATTTTGCAAGAACTAATCTTATTTCTCCTGAAGGCATTTTCAAAGTAGCATACTTCTCATCTTTACCTACAAGCTGAGCACTTACACCTGCTGATCTAGCAATTGCACCACCTTGACCTGGTTTAATTTCTATGTTGTGTAGTACTGTACCCACTGGTATTTCACTTAATGGTAGTGAGTTACCTACTTCTGGTGCGATACCTGAACCTGACACAATTTTAGTACCTACAGATAAACTGTCTGGTGCTAATATATATCTTTTTTCACCATCAGCATAAAACAATAATGCAATTCTAGCTGATCTGTTTGGATCGTATTCGATTGACTTTACAGTAGCAACGATACCATCTTTATTTCTTTTAAAATCAATAACTCTGTATTGTTTTTTGTGACCACCACCACTGTATCTCATGGTCATTTTACCAGTGTTATCTCTACCGCCTGTTTTCTTGATAGAAACAAGAAGTGATTTTTCTGGTGATGATTTAGTAATCTCCTTAAAATCAGGGGCTACTCTAAATCTTGTACCTGGTGTTACGGGTTTTAACTGTTTTACTCCCATTTCTTAATTACTAAATTCCGCTATAAATATCTATAACTTCTCCTGCCGCTACTTTCACAATCGCTTTTTTGAATGATTGAGTTTTTCCGGCTAGTACTCCTGATTTTGTGTAACGAACTTTCTTTTTACCAGCGTATCTCATTGTTCTTACGCTTTCAACTGTTACGTTGTATGTTTTTTGAATTTCGTTTTTAATTTGAACTTTGTTTGCATCTCTGCTAACAATAAATCCAAATACACTGTTTTCGTTTTCTTTTGTAACTTTCTCAGTTACTAAAGGCTTCACTAATACACTCATTTTTATTAATTAAGAACGCCCTGAATTTTTTCTAATGCACTAACTGTTAGTACCAAATTGTCTGCATTTAGAATATCATAGGTATTGATATCTTGTGCTAATACAATTTTCGTATTTTGAACGTTACGACCAGACAGGTAAACGTTTGCTGAGTCTTCACTTACAACTACTAAAGTCTTCTTTTCAGATAAAGACAAATTGTTCAATACTGAAACATATTCTTTAGTTTTTGGAGCTGCAAAAGACAATTGATCTAAAACTTCAATAGCATTTTCAGTTGCCTTGTAAGACAATGCTGACTTTCTTGCTAGAACTTTAGTAGTCTTATTTAACTTGAAGCTATAGTCTCTAGGCTGTGGACCAAATATTCTACCTCCACCTACAAAAACTGGAGATTTCATTGAACCAGCTCTAGCACCACCAGTACCCTTTTGTTTTTTAAACTTCTTAGTAGTACCGCTTACTTCATTTCTTTGCTTTGATTTGTGAGTACCTTGTCTTTGGTTAGCAAGATATTGCTTAACATCAAGATAAATCACGTGATCATTTGGGGCAATACCGAATATTTCCGCAGGTAGGGTAACTTTCTTACCGGTATCTTTACCGCTTATATTTTTTACTGATAATTCCATCTTACTTTTCTAAAACAACAAATGAATTATTTGCTCCAGGTAATGAACCACTCACCAAAGCCAAATTCTTCTCTGGTATAAGTTTCAATACTTTTAAGTTTTGAACTTTTACACGATCACCGCCCATACGACCTGCCATTCTGATACCAGGGAATACCCTAGCTGGGAATGAACACGAACCGATAGAACCTGCGTGTCTTTGTCTGTTGTGCTGACCGTGGGTAGACATACCTACACCACCAAAGTTGTGTCTTTTTACAACCCCTTGGAAACCTTTACCTTTAGAGGTTCCAACTGCGTCTACGAAATCTCCTTCTTCGAAAACGTCTACTGCTGAAAGTACTTGTCCTAATGTTACATCCTTCTCAAAAGTTTTGAATTCAACAACCTTTCTTTTAGGTGTTGTACTCGCCTTTTTGAAGTGACCTACAAGAGCCGAAGTCGAATTTTTATCCTTCTTCTCTCCATAGCCCAACTGAACTGCTGAATATCCGTCATTCTCAACAGTTTTGATTTGCGTAACGACACACGGACCTAGTTCAACAAGTGTACATGGCGTAAATTTACCATCTTCACCGTCGAAAATACTTGTCATTCCTAATTTTTTTCCTATTAAACCGGACATGTTACTTAATGTATTTAATTACAGCATATTGCATCCACTGCAATACTTCCCCCAAAAAAGGGACTGCAAAGATAATGAAATTATTTTGGTCTACAAATTTTGTATGTAAAATTTCAAAAAAATATAAGATATTCAAGCATTTACCTATCAATCTTATATTTTTCTAAAATGTTATTTTTTTTTCGATCCCAAGGCTTGGATGTTTTTCTGGACATATCTATGGTGAGAATAATCATGAGGATTGTAAATGCTACTGCCAGAACGAAAAATATTTTTTTACTTAATTTCAAACTATTTTACTTCTAATATTTCTACTTCTTTATCGCGAAATTTATATTTTTCTCCTTTTTTCTTGCCTGCTAATATAGAATAGATTGGAGATGATGTAGAAATAACAAAACATGAACTACCGTTTAGTTTTAGTTCTCCTATGCTTGTACATATAAAAAATGTCTGTTCTGTTGTTTTAACTAAAGAACCTGACGAAATTTGATCAGAATATTTCTTTCCATCTACTCTCTTTACAAGTTCAAGAGTTTCAGTAGCTTCTCTTAGTTTTTTATTGTACATTTCTCTTTCTACTTGCAATTGTTCTTTAAAAGACTCTCCGCCTTCGTCTTCTCCATCGCTTTCGTCATTGGCACTTTCTAGAATTTGGCTTAATTGTTTTTTTATGGTTTCTACTTGTGCCGATTGGTATTTTAGGCAAGCTTCTACCACTTCTGTTTTCGTAAAAGGTAAAATACTCATTAATTTAAATTATTATATTTCTATACTATATTTACTTTTATGTATTTGACTTGGTAGTAAACAAATTATCCCTTCTTTTTCTTGTAGGGTTGTTTGTTTTTCATAATCTGCTATACCACACCAAGGTTCTAAACAAACAAATTTGTCGGTATTTTTGGGTGACCATATTCCAAAATTAGGCATATCTGTTTCAAAATTTAAGATATTGCCCTTTGAATTATGTTTTAAAGTTACTTTTGAAAGTTCATTGTTCTTGAAAATTAAAGCATCATTCTGAAACAATTCTTTTTGTAAACTTAGAGTCTTATTCGACAATTCTAGTTTTTGGGTTGTGCCAGATTGAAAATTTCCTTTCAAAGGATACATTTCATATCTATCTTTATTGAATTCTATTTGATATTCTTCATATTTGGTGTTTTCAAAACAAGGAGTATTGAATGCGGGATGACCACCTATAGAAAAAAACAATTCTTCTTCATTAGTATTTTGTACTTCATAAGTAATTTGCAACTTTTTATCTGTTAGTGTGTAAGTTATGTACAAATTAAATGCAAATGGATATTTCTCTAATGTTTGTTCGTTTTCTGTGAGTAAAAATGTAAGTTGATTATCACCTGATAACAATAGATCAAAATCTAAATCTCTTGCAAATCCATGCTGAGACATTTTGTAAGTTTTGTCCTTATATATATAGGAGTCGTTAAATAATCTACCAACAATTGGGAACAAAACAGGAGCATGTCTTCCCCATACAGATTTATCTGCTTGCCATAACAATTCTATATTTTTTTCTTTATGAAATACCGAATGTAGCTCTGCTCCTGACTCAGATACGGTTATTTTTAAAAATGAATTTTCTATTGTATGAGTTGCCACAATTATTTTTTAAAAAATTTGATTCTATAATCTGCATAAACTTTACCTTTTGAAATATCGGTAAGTTTACTTTTTATTAATTGTTTTTGTAGAGACGAAAGACGGTCTGTAAACAACACACCCTCTATGTGATCATACTCATGTTGTATAATTCTTGCTTTGATTCCATCAAACCACTCATGGAAATGTTTTCCATTTTCATCGTAGTAATCTAATTTAATTTTAGAAGGTCGCTTTACTTCTTTTCTAAGACCAGGTATGCTTAGGCATCCTTCTTCGAATCCTTCTTGATCTTCGCTTGTTTCTGTAATCTGAGCATTTACAAAAGCTTTCTTAAAATCTTTACCTCCTTCTTCTTCAAAAGGTGAAGCATCTACTACAAAAAGTCTAATTGATTTCCCAATTTGTGGTGCTGCTAAGCCCACCCCGTGAGCTTCATACATGGTTTCGTACATATCTTGAACCAACTTTTTTAAGTCACTATCAAAACCGACTACATCAGTGGCTACTTTTTTAAGAACAGGGTCTCCGTATGCAACAATTGAATAAATCATAAACTCATTTTTTACAAAATTGATTTAATTTGTTTTAAAATCAAAATATTCAGTTTTCTATTGATACTTATACATATAATATATGAGTATTCACTATGCAATAATCATGAGATATGATGTATCATTGGATATTCTGATTAAAATAAGATAGATTTTATATTTATATGAGCATACTTTACAAATTATGAATTAATTTTGTTGCAAATACTGTTGAGTATTTTAATAAATTGAAGCTCCAAAATGATAGATATATTAAAAATAAGGGAAGATTTTCCAATATTAAAACAAAAAGTAAACGGCAACAATCTTGTTTATTTTGACAATGCGGCTACCACACAGAAACCAAAAGTGGTTATAGACGCCATTTCAGACTACTATATCACTGAAAATGCCAATATACACAGAGGCATACATACACTTGCAGAAAAGGCAACTAAAGATTATGAGGCAACGAGAAAATCTGTTCAACAGTTTCTTAATGCCAAACACGAAGAAGAAATAATTTTCACAAGAGGGGTAACGGAAGGGATCAACTTAGTTGCCAATACATTTGGTAGAGAATTTATAAAAAAAGGCGACGAGATTCTCATCACTACCATGGAACACCATTCAAACATTGTTCCTTGGCAAATGTTGTGCGAACAAACAGGTGCAGTACTTAGGGTAATTCCTATAAACGATAAAGGTGAGTTGATTTTTGAAGAATATCTAAAGTTACTTACACCTAAAGTTAAATTAGTTTCTGTAGTTCATGTTTCTAACGCTCTTGGAACCATAAACCCCGTAAAAGAAATTATACATGAAGCTCATAAGGTAGGCAGTGTTGTAATATTAGATGGAGCACAGTCAAGCTCTCATTTTGACATAGATGTGCAAGACTTAGATTGTGATTTTTATGTTTTCTCTGCACATAAACTTTATGGCCCTACGGGTATAGGTGCACTGTATGGTAAAAAAGAAATTTTAGAAAAAATGCCACCGTATATGGGAGGTGGAGAAATGATAAAAGATGTTAGTTTTGAAAAAACTACCTATAACGAACTTCCCTATAAATTTGAAGCAGGTACCCCAAACATCGCAGATACAGTTGCATTAAAAACAGCCATTGACTACCTGAACAGAATTGGGAAAAAGAATATTGCGGCTCATGAAGATATGTTGTTGGCTTATGCTACAGACAAATTAGTATCAATTGACGGTTTGAAATTAATAGGAACTGCAACAAATAAAGTTAGCATTGCTTCTTTTGTTATTGAAGGAGTTCACCATCAAGATTTAGCTATTATACTTGACCAAGCAGGAGTTGCTGTTAGAACAGGACACCACTGCACACAACCACTCATGAGTAGATTTGGGATTCTAGGTACAACTAGAGCCTCATTTGCATTGTACAATACAACCGAAGAAATAGATATTTTTATAAACGCTTTACATAAAGCACTTAAAATGTTACGATAATGGATTTTAAACTAGAACCTCAAATAGAAGCGGTATTTAAACTTTGGTTAGAACTTAACGAAGACCAAAAGAGAGATTTTATGAAAGAATTATTCTATTTCAACAATCTTCCTCCCGAAAAAAAACAAAAAATTGTTCAATCGTATAAAAAAGCAAAATGAACTGCGAAAAAATGATGCATATTATTGCTAATTAGAATTTAGTTTACTTTTTTGCATAAAAAACCAAAATGGACATTATAAGAGCTTTACAAGCTTTAACTACACACCCTGACGAACTTAGACATCTATTACAAATAGGAGGTCTAATGCTCTTAGCACTTATTGTGTATGCAGAAAATGGTTTGTTCTTTGGTTTCTTTTTACCAGGAGATTATTTATTGTTTGCCGCAGGTGTTTTATGTAGCAACAACACATTTGGCTACAGTCCATTTGTGGTTTCTACTACAGTTGTTATTTCCGCGATTTTAGGAAATATAACAGGTTACTTTTTTGGAAAATATGTAGGGAAAAATCTCTTCAGAAGACCCAACTCCATGTTTTTCAAACAATCTCACTTAGTAAAAACTAGATTATACTTCATGAAATTTGGAGGCAATACCTTAATATTAAGCAAGTTTCTTCCATATGTAAGAACCTTTGCCCCTATTCTTGCGGGTACTATAGAAATGAATTTTCCTAAGTTTATCAGATATTCAATTATAGGAAGTCTTTTATGGGGTTATGGACTTGTACTTATAGGGGCATTTTTAGGAACCCAGTTTCCAAGCATTTTTGATTATCTCCATTATATAATTTTAGGATTTTTGGTAGTAACCACTTCTGCTGTTATAAGTGGTTTTTTCAGAGTAAAGAAAAAAACAACTTAAAAAATACTCATTATACTCAGGGTATAAATATCAAAATATTAAAATAAGTATACAATAAACAGCTAATGCCCGCACAAAATTTTGTTTTAAAAACAATTTAAGTTTAATTTTGTCGGTAATAGTTTTTGATAGATCCTTAAATTTATTAACATAACAAATGGCACAAGTAATAAGAATGCCTAAGATGAGCGACACTATGACTGATGGTGTTATCGCTGCTTGGCACAAAAAAGTAGGTGACAAAGTAAAGTCTGGAGATTTATTAGCAGAAGTAGAAACTGATAAAGCTACTATGGAATTAGAATCTTATGACAATGGTACTTTATTACACATAAATATTCCTGAAAAAGGGTCAGTGCCAGTAGATGGAATTATAGCTGTAATTGGTAATCCTGGCGAAGATTTCTCTGCATTATTAAGTGGTGGTTCTACAGTGGCTGTAAGCACACCTGTAGCAGAAACTACAGCACCAGCTGCTCCAAGCGTAGACACTTCAAAAATTGCTGCAAAAGTAGTAACTATGCCTAAAATGAGTGATACTATGACCGACGGAAACATAGTAGCATGGCATAAAAAAGTAGGTGATAAAGTTAAATCTGGAGACTTACTAGCAGAAGTAGAAACTGATAAAGCTACGATGGAATTGGAGTCGTATGAAAACGGTACTCTATTATATATAGGTGTAGAAGCAGGCAATTCTGTTAAAGTTGACGGAGTAATAGCTATTATAGGCAAAGAAGATGCTGATTGGAAAACTCTATTAGCAGCAAGTGCTACGAGTTCTGCAACAGCTGCACCAGCAGCAAGCGAAGCTCCAAAAGCTGAAGCAAAAACTGAAGCAGCACAAAGCAGTGCGGCATCTCAAACGGTTTCAAACTCTAACGGTAGAATTTTTGCATCTCCACTAGCAAAAGCTATTGCAAAAGACAAAGGTATAGATTTAGGTACTGTAAATGGATCTGGAGAAAACGGTAGAATTACTAAAAAAGATGTAGAAACATTTACTCCAAGTTCAGCTGCTCCTAAACAAGAAAAATCAGCAGCTGCCGCTCCAGCAATATCATTCCCTACTTTTGTGGGTGAAGAGAAATTTGACGAGTTAAACATCAGTCAAATGAGAAAGACAATCGTAAAAAGACTTTCTGAAAGTCAATTTACGGCACTTCATATCTACTTAACTATTGAAATAGATATGGATAAGGCAATTGCGGCAAGAACAAGTATAAATGAAGTGGCTCCAGTAAAAGTATCATTTAATGATATGGTGATCAAAGCTGCTGCTGCTGCACTTAAAAAACACCCAATGGCAAATGCGTCATGGAGAGGAGACAATATTCGTGTAAATCACCACGTACACATTGGGGTTGCTATGGCAATCGAAGATGGACTTGTTGTACCTGTGGTAAAATTTGCTGATGGAAAATCAATGTCACAAATATCTGCTGAAGTTAAAGACTTTGGTGTTAAAGCTAAGAGTAAAAAACTAGCTCCTGCTGATATGACAGGCAATACATTTACTGTTTCTAACTTAGGTATGTTTGGTATTGAACAATTCACTTCAATCATCAACACACCAGAAGCGTGTATCATGTCTGTGGGTGCAATTAAACAAACTCCTGTAGTAAAAAATGGACAAATAGTTCCTGGTAATGTAATGAAAGTAACCTTAGCATGTGACCACAGAGTGGTAGACGGAGCTGTAGGTGCTGCATTCTTACAAACATTCAAACAATTATTAGAAGACCCAATAAGATTATTGGCATAACAATTGATACTGAGTATAACTGATATTGATTTTACTCAGTATTTAAAATGTCAAATTGAATATTTTGATATTTAAAAGTTTGTGTTAATTTTGTGATATTAAACATTTTGAAGATGAAAAAATTTGTGTTATTCGTTAGTGGATTGGCTATCTTAGCTCTTGCATCTTGCAGAACTCATAAGACTTGCCCTACGTATTTAAAAAATACTAGCAACGGTACAGAAGTAAACGCTTAATATTTAAGCTATACTAATAAAACGAAGTGGACTATAAACGTCCACTTTTTTTTTGCTTAATTTGATACAAAATACACGTTTTTACGTATTTTGAGATACTTTTTCAATTTTGTTATGACACGTTTATTTACAACACTAGCCAGCATATTTATTTTTATAAACACCTTTAGTCAAACCATTACTAAAGGGTATTATATGTTCCCTATCATGCCAGGGAAACAAAATTTTTTAACAGGCAATATGGGGGAGCTTAGACCAGGGCATTTTCATGCGGGATTAGATATAAAAACTGCTTTTAAAGAAGGACTACCCGTGTATGCTGCCGCGAGTGGTTATATAAGCCGGATTAACATTTCTGAAAGAGGATATGGTATTGTCTTGTACATGAAACATCCTAATGGTACCACAACGGTGTATGCTCATAACCGTAATTTCCCTCCAAGAATAGACAGTTTGGTGAGATTTGCTCAATATGCTAACAAGACCTATGAGATTGACTTGAATTTTAGACCTAATGAGTTAATCTATAACAAAGGAGACATTATTGCTTATAGCGGAAATTCTGGTGCTTCTGGCGGGCCTCATTTACATTTTGAAATTAGAGACTCCTTAAACAGATATCTTAATCCTTTAGAAGCGGGATTTAGTGAAATCAAAGATTCTAAACCTCCTTTTATTTCTAAGGTGATTCTTAAGCCTATGCACAAATTATCCAGAATAAATGACGAATTTTCGAATTTAGAGCTATCCACAAAAAAAATTAATGAGAATCTATATGTAGTAAAAGACACTATTTATGTTTCTGAAAACTATCCTATTGGTCTTGAAATAAATTCATATGATTTTATGGATGGCATCTATAACCTACAGGGAATAAATTATATAAGTTTAAGTTTAGATGGAAAGGATATCTTTGACTATTCTCTCACAAAATTTAACTTGGAGCAATCTCACTGTATAGACGCACACGTGGATTATGAAGTGCTTAGAAAAAAAGGCAGCTGGTTTCATAAATGTTATTTGTCTGACGGTAACATTCTTGATGCTTACAAAACAAAAAACAAAGGTTATGTTTACATTTCTGACACCCTCAAAACTCATAAGTTAGTAGCTACAGTTAAAGATTATCACGGCAATAGTTCACAAATTGTAATACATTTAAATGCTAAAAAACACGATATACTTTATAAAAAAGGTAATCTGAAAAATATATTTGGTATTAAACCTAAAATGACAGAACAATTATTTGAAAACATACTAAAACTAGAATATTCTGACAAACAAGAAAACATGAAATTGTTAGCAGAATTGCATTGTAAAAATGGCAAATTTGCAATAACTCCCAGTTATTTAAAAGGTAATCATACTACGGTTTATTTAATAGATCTTAAAAAATATTTGCCAGATTCAATCTCTATTTGCGAATTTGTATATAAACTTAATTTCAGAAAAATGATTGTTCCTCACAAACAAATCAGTTATTCTGAAGATAACATAACACTCGATTTTCATGAAATGACATTGTTTGATACGCTCTATTTAAGGATTACTAAAAAAGGGACAAATTTTAGTATTAATGACTATACCATTCCATTTTTTGAAGACTTAGATGTGAAAATAAATTCAGTTAATGACCTTGAAGACAAAGAACACACCTCTGTGTATTTTGACGCTGGCAGAGGATACTACGGATATGCAGGAGGCTGGTGGAGTGACGCTAAAAAAACACTAAATGCCAAAATAAAAGGTCCAGGTGTTCTCAAAACTGGTGTTGACAAAAGTTTACCATTTATAAAAATTCTTAAAAGCAATAAAAAAGAATTGTCGTTTAGAGCCTCAGATACAGGAAGTGGAATAGCGAAATACGAATGTTACCTTAATGGCGAATGGGTTTTACTTAATTACGACTACAAGCGACAATTTTTTTGGGCCGTTAACAAGTCAAAATTTGAACCATTTGCTGGTGAATATGTTATTAAAGTGACCGATAAGGTAGGAAATGAATCTATTAAAAAAGGAAAAATTAAAAAAAGATAATATGTTATTGCAAGTTGGCGACAAAGCTCCAAATTTTGAGCTTCCAAATCAAGATGAGAAAATTCTAAAATTAAGTGACTATCTAGGTAAAAAACTAGTTATCTACTTTTATCCTAAAGACGATACACCTGGTTGCACAGCTCAAGCTTGTAATTTAAGAGATAATCACCAAGCTCTACAAGCACAAGGTTATCAAATATTAGGCGTAAGCATAGATTCACCCAAATCTCATAAGAAATTCATAAACAAATATGAACTCAATTTTGATTTAATTTCAGATGAAGAAAAAAAGATGGTTGAAGATTATGGTGTTTGGGTAGAAAAGTCGATGTACGGTAAAACATACATGGGTACAGCTCGTACCACCTTCATCATAAACGAAGAAGGTATTATAACCGAAATCATCTCAAAAGTTGACACAAAAACACATACAAGTCAGATTTTAAAATAAAAAAGCCCCAGAAATTGGGGCTTTTTTATTTCTTTAAAAGATTACATGAGCTTTTGTAATAATCTTTCATCTAATCTGATATAGTTCAAGATGCAGAATCCTTCTTCTGGAAGCACAATTTTCTGCATAAACTCTTTCATTTTTTGAGATTTCAATTTGTTGTTTTCAGAAAATGAATATCTTAACATTTTAAGATATGCTAAGATATAAGACGTAACAGCATCAGTCTCTTTATCTTCATTGTCTACATTTATGATACGCTTGATACTACCAAATGCCTGCTCAAAACCTTTTTTATCTTTATTTAAAGCATATAACAAAATCTGCAACAGCTTTACTTGCACCAAAGCTTCTTGATAATACTTAAACACAACATTTTCTATGAGTTTATCTATCCATTCGAGAGCTTCAGTGTATTTATCTACATAGTAACAAGTTAGAGCTCGGTATGAATGATAAATAATAAAACTTGGTTTATCATCTTTATCTAAATATATAGCATCTAACAAAACCCTTGATTCATCATACAAACTGCGTTCATAAAACAATCTGAGGTTACGTTCTAGTTTGGTAAGTAAAATTCTATACGGGAATGTAAATAATGAATAACATTCTAAAAACTTAGGAAGAACAGAATTGATTTCATCGTGGTATTTTTCTACGTTTTTAAAAAGTTTATATTTTGAATAGTATTCAAGTTTAAGGTATTCAAACACTATTTTTATATTAAAATAGAACGTATCTAAGTAAAACTCTTCAAATATTTTATCAAGCTTTACAAATATTTCATCTATGGTTTCGTCAGATTCAGAAATTGAAAATCTATCATCTACATGTATCAAGTGAAAAATATTAACCAAACTCTGGTAAACATAAAGACGATGAGACTGATATAGTTTTGAAACGTTTATAAGCTCTTTCAAAGAATATTCCAATTCAAGTTTTCTATTGTTATCAGAGCTAACAAAAAACTCCCCGTATTTTCTAAAATATTCTGTGATGAGGTCTTCTGCTTTATCTAATGCCAACATGTAAGCAACATGTTTGTTATACATTTGCTTATAATGATACCCTTCTGGAGTGTGGGCATGCATTTTTTTAAGCAGTTTATATACAAAGGTTAATTCGTTAGATAAGTCGTAGCTTTGGAGCTCTTTTTCAAACTTTTTGAGAGTTGTAATACTCAAAGATCTGTTTTTGGAGAATATTACGTCATGTATACTGGCTGTTTTTTTTACCAAGTCAGTTCTTGGGTTCTCCATTTGTTGGAGTAAATATTCTTCTATTTTTTGATTGAGACGCGATCTCATGGTATAATATGCACTCGTATTGAGGTCAAGGGCATCCATGATTTTGGTATCATTCAATTGCTTCTCTTTGAAATATTTTAAAAGATGGGCTGACTTTTCGGCACCGCTGTCCATCAAAGAGTTAAAAATCTCCTGATAATCAGCGTCACTCAGCTGTCTTATTACATTTTTTAGTTTAGACATAAATAAAAAAATAATTATACGTTTGTATTTAATGATTAAAATTAAAACGCATATATTAGTAATCATTAAAAAGGGGCATTAGCTCAGCTGGCTAGAGCACCACGCTGGCAGCGTGGGGGTCAACGGTTCGAATCCGTTATGCTCCACTATATTTGCCTAACTACGAAGTTTCTCCTTTTTAGTTACAATATACACACTAATAAAAATCACTTTTTAAAGTTTTGGGTAAATTGTTTCAAAACGGTGGTATTCAACACACTATCAGTTTTTATTTCACACAAAACTTTTTCACTTTTATAAATTTGTAAACAACACAATTCACTCAATAATTTTTTATCATTCACGGTATAATAATTCAAACCAAACTCTTCAGCGAGCATACTCATATTACTATTTTGTTTGGTTTCGAAATAAGTGTTAAGTTCTGGCAATTTGTTAGGACCTTCAATAATCCTAAAAATGCCCCCTCCGTTATTATTAAGCACAAAAATAAATAAATTATTTGGTATTTGGTTATGCCAAAAAGCGTTTCTATCATATAAGAACGCCATATCTCCACTTATTAGAATATTTTTTTTATTTGAACAAATAGACACTCCAACTGCAGTACTTGTACTACCGTCTATTCCACTAGTTCCTCTGTTCGCAAAAACCTCTACTCCTTCTGGTACACCTAGGTAATTCACGTATCTAACGGCCATGCTATTTGCAAGATGTAGATTGCAATTTTCTGGAAGGGTATCTAGAATAATTTTAATTGCTTCAAATTCAGAAAATTCACATTTTGTAAAATGAGTTTCCAGTTTTGTTTTAAAATCTTTATCCGTGTTTTTCCAAAGATTTAGATATGAGCTATTTTGTGGATTTAAGGGACGAATTTGAGCAAAAAAATCAAACACATCAGTTTCTACCAAATGACTGATACTTTGCGAATAATCTGCAATTTCATTTCCTTCTTGTATATGAATATGTGTTTGGACAGTACATTTACGCAACCAAGATTTTACTGATTTAGATAAAACACTTTTGCCAAAACTTATAACGCAATCTGGTTGTAAGCTATCATGTAAAGTAGAATCGAAAAGTGTTATATCTACGTGCTTTATTCTATTACTAACCGGGCAATTTGCTATTACATCAGCTATAACGGGGATATTATATATGGTACTGTATTGCTCTATTAGATGTATTAATTTTTGATCAAATCTTTGTTGACCTATTACAATGAGAATTTTTGAAGAACGAGCTATCAGCTGGTTCAATTTACTCACCATAGTTTCGGTAAGTTTTTTTTCAGCGATTATACTCTCATAAATTCTCACTTTCTCATAGTTAACCTCTTCGTAAGGTTCTGGATAAAAAGGCTCTCTTATGGGTACATTTATATGTACTGGGCCTTGCTGGTATGGTTTCTGAATAATATTAATAGCCTCGTTTACAGAACGTTCCAAATACCATTTGGCATCTTTATGTGAATAATCTACAGGCAAATGATAACTCTTTAAGATATGATTGTGATAAACATTTTTCTGCCTGATGGTTTGTCCGTCTAGTTGGTCTATCCATTCATCTGGTCTGTCAGCTGTAAAAACTAAAAGAGGAATTTTTTGATAAAAAGCTTCTGCAATAGCGGGATAATAATTTAATGCGGCCGTACCAGAAGTACAGACCAGTGCCACCGTTTCCTGTAGCTGTTGAGCCATACCTAATGCCACAAAAGCAGCAGTGCGTTCATCAGAAATTGTATATGTTTGAATACCCGGATGCCTCACAAAGGCAACCACTAAATGGGCACATCTGGAACCTGGACTTAATACTACATGTCTTACACCTTTCTGAAAACAAATCTCTGCTATGTTTATTATGGGCTGTATTATCATTTTTACTAAATCAAATTAGATTTTAGCTGTTTTTCAAACAACTGAGCATAAGTACCATTTAGGCTTAATAGTTGGTCGTGATTCCCTTGTTCTAGTATTTTGCCTTTATCTAGAACAATGATATGATCTGCAAATTTCACCGAAGAAACTCTATGCGAAATCACTACGGCTGTTTTGTTTTGCAATTCTTTTTGTAAGTTATTTAAAATTGTATTTTCTGTATGTGTATCCACCGCAGAAAGACAATCATCTAGTAATACAATTGTAGGATTTTTTATAAGAGCACGTGCAATAGACACCCTTTGTTTTTGTCCACCCGACAAAGTGATTCCTCTTTCTCCTAGTATGGTTTCATATTTTTGAGGAAAATCCATGATATTATCATGCACATCAGCCAGTTTTGCAACTCTCATCACATCTTCATCTGAAGCATTTTCTAAACCAAATGCTATATTGTTATGAATTGTTTCTGAGAACAAAAACACATCTTGAGGCACATAACCAATATTTTCTTTGATATGTTTAGGAGCAAAATCTTGTATTTTTGTTTGATCTATAAAAATTGCCCCTTCGGTGGCATCGTATTGGCGTGTAAGCAAAGCCGCAATGGTACTTTTCCCAGAACCTGTGCTTCCTAAAATACCAAGAGTTTGTCCAGAATTAATTTCAAAAGACACATTTTGAAGTGCTTTGATACCTGTTAATGGGTATGTAAATGACACATCTTTAAACTTGATATTACCTTGCAATGCTGTAGTCAGATTTTTATCAGACTGAACACTGTTCTTCTGATCCATTATTTCATTAAGTCTTTTCTGCGAAACCTCTGCTCTTTGAACAATACTCGTAACCCACCCTATTGCTGTAAAAGGCCAAGTTAAGTTTACTATATACAGAACAAACTGAGCTATATGCCCTACTTCAAGCTCGTTATTCATTACTTTTTTAGCTCCTATGTATACTACTAAAGCAATACTTACTCCCACAAGACCCGTCATTATGGGTTGAAATAGCCCTTGAATACGAGTAAGTTTCATTGATTTCTGCTTATAATCTAGACTGTTTTGAGTAAACATTTCTTGAATATTGTCTTCTTTTGAAAAAGATTTTATGACTCTAATTCCAGAAAAAGCCTCTTGAGCAGCCGTTGATAAATCTGAAAGGTTTTCTTGTAATTCGGTAGAATACCTTTCTATTCTTGCATTGATGTAAAAAATAGCAAAAGACAATATGGGCATTGGCAAAAGTGCGTAAATAGATAATTCTACATTGCTTCTAAACATGAAATAAATAGTAGCTATGGTAGACGCCAACATATTTATACCGTACATAACAGCTGGTCCTAAATACATACGCACTTTACCCACGTCTTCGCTGAGTCTTGCCACAATATCTCCAGTATTGTTGGCTTTATAAAATGCAGTGTCAAGTTCTTGTAAATGAGCATATAAATCATTTTTAAGGTCATTTTCTATCAAACGAGACATTACTATAATTGTTTGTCTAGTTAAAAACAGAAAAAATCCTGATGTCAATGCAAACACTAACATCCACATACCCTTGATTTTGAGTACATTGAGTATAGATTCTTTTACGTTTTCTGATACCATGCCAACATTGGCAACTTCAGAGCTTTTCAAAATTTGCTCTACAGAATTAATACTATCTTTTACATATTCTGGTATGAATACTTTGAATAAATTATGGGAGATTACAAACAAAATACCCAAGAAAAAATGATATTTATATCTGTAAAAATATTTATTGAGTGCTAATAGATTTTTCAAATTACTACAATTGAACTACAAATTTAACAAAAAACACATTGTTTGAGTCAAACATCAAATTTTAACATTAAGTTTGTCTGAATTAAAATTGTAATCTTATATTTTTTTTTACAATTTATTTAAACTAAATTCAGTAAGATATTGTTTTAAGGAGGGTGAAGATACTTATTGTCATAGCGTTTTATTTATTAGGAAGCATTGGTTTACCCGTTGTGAGCCATTACTGTTCTGGCAATTTAGTATCTAGCAAATTATTCAAAAACAAACATACGTGTAGTTCTAGCTGTTCTAAAAAGAAATCTTGTTGCCAGAACAAAGCTAAAATTGTCAAGATTTCAGATAAACACTATGACAATCATCTTAAAATAAAGGTTGAAAAATTCAGTTTTAGTATTCTATCTAATACATATATACATTCTATAACGTATTACAAAGCATTTATCAGTAAACTATTATACGTAGCCTTTGTAAACCTCCCTCCACCAGACTTACTATTCAATAAAATTTATAAAAGAATATGTGTATTTAGAATTTGACAACTATTTGATTCTTCAAAATACCCCAAAAGGTATTGATTAACAATTAGTTCAATATTCAAATTCTAAATTTTAAAAAAATGAAAAATCTCATATTCATCATAACTTTAGCATTTTCCTCAAATGCATTTTCTCAAAACACAAAAAATATAACAGACACTTTGAAAGTTCAAGGTAACTGTGAAATGTGTAAAAAAAACATAGAAGAATCTTTACTCACAAAAGGAGTTAAAAACTCTTCATGGGACATGCAGACTCATATTTTGACGGTAACTTATAATCCTGATAAAATTTCTCTGGATCAAATCCATCAAAAGGTTGCCTTAAGTGGCTATTCTACCTCTCGTGTACCTGCCAACACAGAAGCTTACAATAATTTGCCAGATTGCTGCCAATACAAAAAGAAAAAATAAGCTCTTATTTTAAATTTTTGTTTATGAAAACAATATTCTAGTCAATATTGTGTTTGAGCATGGCTGTGTGCTCTGCTCAAACAATAACAGGCTTTGTGTTTGAGGAAGAAAAATCTGAAAAACACATTCCTTTACAAGGAGCTTTGGTTTATTGGGCAAACTCAGACAGCAGTGCTGTTGTTACGGATACTTTAGGATATTTCAGCATAGAAGCTTTGCCTTCGAATCAAATATTGGTAGTGAATTATGAAAATACACTTTTTGACAGCTTAGTAATATCTGGAACTAATGAAGTAAAATTCATTTTAAAATCTACTACAGAGCTTAAAGAAGTTGTTATTACAAATTTTCAAGACTCCAAAATGCTGAATTTAGAAACAGTGCAAAATATGCAAACCATGAACTCGGGCGAACTGCTCAAGGCAGCATGTTGTAATCTTGCAGAAAGTTTTGAAACAAACCCATCGGTAGATGTGTCATATAGTGATGCACTTACAGGTGCTAAAAGTATTCAGCTACTGGGCTTGTCTAACAAATATACGCTATACAATACTGAAAATTTACCGTCTATTCGTGGCTTAAATACTTCAAACGGATTGCAATATATTCCAGGAACGTGGCTGCAAAGTATACAAATAACCAAAGGCATTGGCTCTGCGGCGGTGTCATCGGAGGGAATTGGTGGCGAAATTAATTCTGAACTCAAAAAACCAGATTCAAAAGAAAAACTCTTATTTAATTTTTACATCAACAACATGTTGAGATCTGAATACAATTTTAATCATCAACTAAAATTGTCTGACAAATGGTCTCAACTGAGTATGTATCATTTGAGCAATCAAGCTATTCTGATGGATGTAAATTCAGACGGCTTTGCAAATATTCCAAAAGGCTCTCTAGGCACTATGCTCCATCGCTGGAAATACCAACACAAGTCCTGGATTGCACAATTTGGTTTTCAAGTAATGAACGACCAAAAAAAGGGAGGAACGCTAGATAATTCCATTTCAGATTCTGCAAAATATCAGATACTCCTACGTACCAAACGACTAGAGACATTTGCAAAAATTGGGTATGTGTTTCCTCAGAAAAAATACAAAAGTATAGGTATTCTTGCCAAAAGTTATGTACATCGCCAACAAGACCGCTACGGTTCTACCCTATATACGGGCAATGAAGATTTTTTGTACATAGCAGGAATTTATCAAAGTATAATTAAAAATACGGCTCATAAATTCAGAATTGGACTATCTAGCCAATTAAACAGATATTTAGAAACTGTATTCTTTAAAAATTACAATAGAACTGTAGTACAAACTGGCGGATTCACAGAATATACTTATACTAAACACCGTTTTTCTAGTGTAGTTTCTGTTCGTTTGGATTATTACAACTTATACGGCTGGGTAGTTTCTCCTAGAATTCATACTAAATATGATCTTGGTAAAAATACGGTTTGGAGAATCTCTGGCGGACGAGGTGTACATGAAGTAAATATTTTTGCAGAAAATAGTAAATATTTCATGAGTAATAGAATATGGCAATTAAAGACTGTAAATTCTAAGTATGCTTATGGACTACCTTTAGAAAAAGCTTGGAATTGGGGAAGCAATTTGGCTCATGAGTGGAAATATCCACAAAAAAAAGGTTCTGTAAATGTAGATTTTTACAGCACTATGTTTACGCATCAAGTAGTTGCAGACATGTATTCGGAGCCGTATAAACTTTCGTTTTATTCTATCGACTATTACACTTTTACTCACAATGCACAAATAGAAGTAAATCAACAATTTAAAAATTTAGAATTAAGATTTGCTTACAGATACGTGAATGCTCAAACTCTATATAATGGAATCAAAAAAGAGCTGCCATTTATTGCAAAACATAGGGGATTTGTAAATATTGCGTATCAAAGTAAAAACAGAAAATGGAAACTAGATTACACCATTAATTACATGGGTACTAAAAAAGTACCATTGCTAATAACTAATGATGGAAATGTAACAAAAGAGGGCTTTTCAAAAAACTATATAACTCAGAATGCTCAAATTACTAAAGTTTTTAATAAAAAAAGTGAGCTATATATAGGTGTTGAAAACATAGGCAATGTAATTCAAAAAACATTAATTATCTCTCCAAATAATCCACTTAATTCAGATTTTGATGCTACCATGGTGTGGGGACCAACCATTGGAAGAATGGTTTATTTAGGATATAGATATATCATTAAATAGACTTGAAGTAGTTAGACACAAGATTCAAGACTTCATTTACTGAAATAAAGCTATTAAAAATAATTTAGTCATATTTCTAATTCGGTTTTATATACATAAAAAATGGAGCATTTGTGTGCTCCATTTTTTTATTAAAATCTCAAAAAATTATTCTTTTACAATTTTCTGTTGAAGGACTTTTTCGCCCTTAGTTATTTTTAATACATAAACCCCTTTTGAAAGTTCATGACCAATCACTAGTTTGCTATTCAATGAACCAGAATTTATTATTTTGCCTTGATAATCTACAATTTCATAATGAACAATTTCTTTAGAAGTAATGATAAGCTCATCTTTAAAAGGATTAGGATACAATTCTATTCCATTTTGTTCAAGTTGAGAGTTCAAATCTGTTACCACGCATGCACCCTTACTGATACCCGCACTCACGTAAATGATTTGATCAATATTTGCCAATCCTTCGGCTGTAGTTGCAGATAAATCTACAGTGTTGTTACCTGCTTTTAGCGTTACTTGTACATCCACTGTTTTGTAGGTTGTGAATGCCGTGGTGTTCACAAAACTCAAAGCTGAAGCTAAAGCCGTTCCGTTTACAGTAACGGTTGCAGGTCTGTCGTTTGCCGAGCCGTTTGCATATCTGAAACTCAATGTATAAGTTCCTGCTGTGTTAGCGTTTATAGTAAAACCAATTTTAGCACCTATAGCATTGGGAACATTGATGTATCCCGTACCTTTGTATCCTGCATTGGTACTTTCAATAATTCCTTCATAAGAACAAGCTTCAGTTTCTGCTTCTGCGGCAGAAGTACAAGCCGTTTTACCCGTAGTACCTCCTATGCAACGTTCGCAATTATCTAAAGTGGCAGTACCATTTATGGTGTTATTACAGTCTACACAAGAAGTTTCAGTTTTGCCACAACCGCAATTTCCAGGAGCAGTTTTGTTGGCGTCTGTTGGACAAAGGTCTGTATTGTCTGCCACGTAGCCACTTGGTTGAGTACATGAAGTTACTTTGGTGTTTGGGTCTCCTTTGCCGTCAGCGTCAGTATCTGCGTACCAAGTTATTGATGACGAAACTGTTACTTTAATTGCAGCTCTTGGGCTTTCGCATCCTGCAATATTTTGAGAAACATAATACGTTGTAGTACCCGCAGTACTTGTAGAAGGAGTAGGTGCTATATAACTAGCAGTACCTCCTGTAGCACTAGTACCATACCATAAAATATTTGAAGAAACGCCCCCCGAAGCAGAAAGAGCAACAGAGCTAGCATTTTGACAATAACTTACGTCTGCCACTGTAGGTGCAGATAAAGTCGTACATACAGTAGCAGTAGCAGGTTTAGCTAATGTAGTAATACCATCGCCTAAAAAGAAACTAGGATGTGGCGGCTGATTATAACCTGTATTTTGCCACGCAATAGCAACTCTATATTGTGGATCACTCAGTAAAGTTCTAAACTTAAGCGTAGAGGTATTTACGGTAGTAAACAAATACAACGCTGTATTATCAGAAGCTCTCCAAAGAACTTCTTCTCTCCAGTCACCAATAAGATCTCCACTGAGTGAAGGTGTAGATTTCGAACCATTGTTTGAAGAAATTGGAGCAATGTTATAAGCAGTTAACAACCTACCCGCTCCATATTTATCTATCATAGTATTATTCAGAAGCTCTCGTAGAGGGTCTCCATCCCACCAAACTAAAAAATTACAAGTTGATGCAGAACCAGATTTAGGGGCACCACCTACAAATTTTCCTTTAGAATTCATAAGACTATCACTCACTCCACCACCTAACACCCATGATTCTGCACCAGGCCAAGTAGCTGAAATATCTGCACATACCCCACGACCAGGACCTTCAGATTGTGAACCATCTTGTAAACTTGGTTTATTCCAAAGTATTTTTTTAGACTTAGCACTGTACATATATGCACCATAATTTCCAACAGGCTCTTGAATATTAAAAACCTCTATTCCATCTATTGTCGGGTCAAGGTCTCCCACATGAAGAGCATCTCCGTGCCCATTTTGAGTAGAATAATATGCCGTTCCGTTATCATCTATTATGGCCGCACCAGAAATTATTTCATGTTTACCATCAGCATCTACATCTGCAATACTCAAAGAGTGATCACCTTGACTGTAATAGGCATTTGACGAACTTGTTCCTGAATCAAAGGTCCATCTTCGTGTAAGTGTGGTACCATTCCAATCCCATGCAGCTACTGTTAATCGAGTATAGTAGCCTCTACAAAATATTCCGCTAGGTTTTTTACCGTCCAAATACGCTACACCAGCTCTGAAACGGTCTACTCTGTTTCCGTAACTATCGCCCCAAGAAGAAACCGTTCCTCTGGCAGGCCAATAGTCAGACGTGGCCATAGCTTTACCCGTAAGTCCATTAAAAACCGAAAAATATTCAGGTCCCGTAAGAATATATCCTGCAGTGCTGCGGTAATCTGTAGTAGTACCTATTCTTGTACCCACTCCATCTACTGTACCGTCAGCTGTGCGAGCCATTAATTCCGCTTTGCCATCTTGGTCAAAATCATATACCATAAAATCCATGTAATGTGCACCTGAACGCACATTGATACCAAAATCAATTCTCCACATAAACGTACCATCCATTTGGTATGCATCTACGTATGTGTTTCCTGTGTATCCAGATTGTGAGTTATCTTTTGAATTGGAAGGATCCCACTTTAAAATAATCTCTAAATCTCCATCACCATCTAAATCCGCGGCACTGGCATCGTTAGCATTGTATGTATAAGCGACACCATCAGGACTTGTTCCTCCAGCAGGAGTTTTTATGGGAATTTTCAAATATTGTGCACCCCAAACTGATACCGTTTCTGAGGCTGTTTGTTCTACACCATTCCACACAGCTTTCACATAATAAGTGGCTGTGCTTGCAGCTCCATTATCTTGATAGTTTGTAACGGTTAATGGACTTGAATTAACTTTGGTACCGTTTCTGTAGAGGTTAAACGTGATTCCATCATCTTCAGACCCTAACCAACGCCAACTTATGAAATTGTTGCTTCCTGAGCGTACCGCAACCAAGCCTCTGCTAAGTTTCTCCATACCATATTGTGCATAGCTAACAACTTGGCTTACAAATAACAGTAGTAAAATTTTAATAAGTAAAGAATACCTTTTCATTTTATTTAAATTTTAATTCTTCAATTTTATTTTGTTCATCATTATTAAATATAAGTGTGGTAGTCAAGCCATTAACGTCAACTACATTTACTAGATTTTTTTGTTCAGGACAATATTGAAACAGTAATGTATTGGCAATTAGAATCTTATCAATTTTTTCAATATTTGTATTTGAATCAACATATCCTTCTACCCAAACTACTGTCATATCAGGATTTGTGTGATCAGCATACACCTTTTCAAACTGTAAATTATATTTCTTTTGCGGAGAACTAAATATCAAATTATTGCTCACATAACTTTGTAGCACACTTTTATGATAGAGTGAGAGTTCTCCTTCTTCATAATTTATTGCTTTTTTCACAACTTGACTCATACCAGCACTAAGGTCATCGGCAAAAAGCTTTATCTGAAAATACAGTTTGTGATTTTGAGTATATAACTTTGTGGTTGACATTTTTAAAGGGTGCATCTCTTCACCAAAAAGATTTACCACAGAAACTATTAATAATATTTTTAAATACAATTTCATATTCTATCAATTAACATTAAAATAGACAATACCCCACATATACATGATATAATCCAAACCCAATAATAATATTTCACTGGTTTGATAAAATCAACAATGTATTTTAGTAGCAAAATACTACACACAATACCGAGTTGCCCAATCTCTAAGCCAATGTTGAATGACAACAAAGGTATAGTAACAGACATACCTTCACTGAAAATGATTTTGAAAAAATTAGAAAAACCTAAACCATGAATTACCCCAAAACCTATGGTAGTTAAGTACTTTATGCTCATAGATTGAGGTGTCCAACTTGACAAACTGAGGATATTGAAAATAGAAGTAAACAATATAGTGATGGGAATTAACGCTTCAATTAATTGAGAATTTACAGCTACCCAACCCAATACTGAAAGTATCAAACTAATAGAATGCCCAACTGTGAAAGCTGTTACCAACAAGGTAAGACTTTTCCATTCTTTAAAAGAATAATATGCACACATTGACGCTATAAACAATATGTGATCATATCCGCCTACATCGCTAATGTGTTCAAATCCTAACTTTACAAATTGAAATACTTGCTCCATCTTTATTACAACCCTTCGTTCAATACCAATACATTCATTGATAAGAATTGTAACGTATTTATACAAAAAAATATTTAAAATGTTATATATTTTTTGTTTGTAGAAGCAATTTCTGAATAAGAATAACTACATGGCATTATTTTCAATTAAACTCATATTTTATAATAAGAAACAACGCTTGATTAATAAAATCATTTACTCTTCATACATCCTCCAAAAACAAAAAAGCAAGCCGTTTATTTCACTAGCTTGCTTTTTTGTATAGTTTTTAAAAACTACTTACTCTTTTGCAAATTTCAGATGTTGGAGTTTACCTTGATTTTCTAGGTGTACAATGTACATGCCTTTGGGATATTCAGCACCTATTTGTGCAGTTCCTGAAAATTGTAATTGCTGAATCAGGTTACCATACACATCATAAACTTTCATAGTTCCAGCAAAGTTTTCATTCTCTATTGTTACTGCATGAGAGGTAGGATTCGGATATACATGAAAACCTGTTGCCACGTTTGCATCTACTACATCTGTAACAGCCGAAACTGTAATAGTACCTGTTTTAGAAGCATTTGTTGTACTTCCTGTAGTAGTAACTGTAAAGTTAAAAGTACCTGTTACTGTCGGTGCACCAGAAAAAGTAATTGTTGATGCTGCCGCGTCTACAGTTGCTGTAACACCCGTAGGTAAGCCTGTAGCAGTAGCTCCTGTAGCATCTGTCCACAAGTAATAGAAACTCACTATTTCAGAGCCTAAACTTACTGTTTGTGTAGAAGACCCTGTACCCTTTTTGGTTAGTGTTGCGGCAGTAGTGCTAGTACCTGATGTTACAGTTATTGAAACTGAAGAAGAAGTAGTAGTAGCACCTGAATTATCTTTTGCTACAGCAGTAAGAGAGTATGTACCAGCAGCTACGTTTGTCCAAGAATATGAGTATGGACTTGTAGTGACAGTAGCTAACAATGTACTTCCATTATAAAATGCAACACTTGCAATTGATCCATCACTATCAGCTGCGTTAGCAGTAATTGCTACAGTAGCTGGAGCTGTAAATGAAGTACTAGCCGTTGGGCTTGTAATTGAAACCGTTGGGGCTTTGTTAGTAGTAGCTGCAATCACTGTAAAAGTAACAGTAGCAGATGTAGTAGTAGCACCTGAATTATCGGTAGCTATAGCTTTAATAGTGTATGTACCAGCAGCTACGTTTGTCCAAGAATATGAGTATGGACTTGAAGCGTCTGTACCTAAAAGTGTGGATCCATTATAAAATGCTACACTAGCAATTGTTCCATCACTATCAGCTGCGTTAGCAGTAATTGTAACAGTAGCTGGAGCTGTAAATGAAGCACTTGCTGTTGGGCTAGTAATTGATACCGTTGGGGCTACATTAGTGGTAGTAGTAGATGTACTACAAGCAGAACATGCAGATGGACTAGGATTTACTAGTGTAGCTCCCGCACATTTTTTAACAACAGCTTCTACAGTACTTGCAGCTCCAATAGTTAAAGAATACGGAGGAGTGAATGCTGTACCTGTTCCACTAGCAGTATTACCAGAAGTACTAGTGAAAAGATTATTTTTTGCTGTTACCGCAGTGTAATCTCCATTATACAAATCTATAGGTTTTTTTACTCCAATAAATACGTTACTTTCTATTAACAAATCAGCTTTGTACCCTGCTCTTATACAAGAAGAAGAAACTGTACTTGTATATAAGTTATTTACTAAATGTACTTTACCAAATCTCACACGAGGCATACGCTCCACACAGCCTTGTCCCCACCAGTTATATTGCATAGTTATACGCAACTTACCGTCATCGCCAGTTGCAGAATCTGAAGAGCCAAACAAATCAGAAAATCTATGGTCATCTGTTCCTCCAGAACCACCAGCTTTTGGTGCTTTCTCATAACTAAATGTACACCATGTTACTGTGATATAATCCGACATATTTTTGATATCGAAATTACCGTCCATTCCATCGTGGAATTCACAATGGTCTATCCAAAAATTCTGGCAATTATCTAGAGTCATGTTATCGTTTCCATCTACATCGTATGCACCAGGCCCAATCAAAGTCAAGTTTCTGATGATAAAGTTTGTACATCCTTTAATGTAAAAAATACCAGAACCAGAGGCTGTCATATCTACAGAAGTGATAGATGAACCTGCAAGTCCAATAATAGTTTTACCACTTTGATTACTGATACCAATTCTGCCATTTGTGGGTAAAGTAATAGCTCCACTCACATATATCACTTTTACAGTTGAAGAACTACATGCCGCAGCAAGTGCCGAATAAGTAGTTACAGTTTGGCTTGTAGCACTACCACCACCAGTAACTCCACCATTTTGTGATGCCCAACCCACTACTTTACATAAATCTTGGGCAAAGATTGAATTTATCGCTATACCGATAAATAGAAATATTTTGTAAATAATATTCTTCATAAATTATCTTTTTTCAATTTTGAATTGTTGAATTTTTTCTTCGTTTTGTAATTTTAAAATGTAAATACCACTTTTGAATATGGTTTGTCCTACCGGACTTTTTTCTTGATTTATGGTACCACTCTCGAGCAGTCTGCCATCACTGTTTGTTATTTCATAAGCATATTCATCATCAGCTTTTATGTTAAAAACATTTGAACTTGGATTTGGATAAATTTCAATCTCCTCAGTGGAATTATGTTCTATCTCTATCAGATTCGAAAATGTAGTTTCGGTACCATTTACTACTTTCAAACGAACATATTTTGCACTTAAAACAGATTGTTTATAACTAATAAAAGATGTGCCTTGCAAAGTAACGGGTTCTGTAAAAAAATTTTCAGCATCATCACTATATTCTATATAAAACTCCGCATTGGAAGTCAAATCATTAGAAACTATAGCATTAAACTCCAAATAATCAGCACTTTGCTGTATAATAGAAAAATTGTAAATTTCTATAGGTAATGTACAATTTTGAACATTTGCACATATCAAAGATCTCGTACACGGATTTAATTTACCTACTGTTGCTTGAATATTTGCTAAAAATCCAACTTCTGATGGTCTAGAAGATCCACTTCTGTAAAATTCGTTGGTGGTTAATACTTGGTATGCTCCAGTGTTAACATAAGGATATACTGGGTCGTTAGTATAATAAGCTATTTGACCAGTAATCATGATCCAATATTGTAATCCTGTATTATTTCCAGCCAACTCATAACCTATAGGTATCGTCCTCAAAGTAGGATTAGTAACATTAGGAAAGTAAAAAATCGGAGAGGTATAAATAGGATTGGTGAGGTCGGTAGATTTATAAATAAAAATTTGATAGGGCTTAGTACCTGCAGCACTTGTATTATTATCTGCATAAAAACTTAAGGAATCAATAGTAAGTGTACTACTTTTGACCGTAATTCGAGTACGTGCATCTGTACTTGTAGTGGTACTTGCGGTAGTTGTTGGTTGCGTAAGTGTTGTTTGAAAAGCATTCTGATCTTCTATCCATAACGCTCTTGTACAACTACCTTGGCTACCAACTTGTGCCAAACTCACTTTTATAGTTGAATCGTTAATACTAGTCCCTGTTAAAGCAAGCCCTCCTGTAGCGGAGTTATACCATTTTAAGTTTAAAGTATTATTTATTCTACTTGCATTATTTACTGTAAAATAAGCCTCATTACCCGCAACACAATAAAATCCTGAACCATTTAATGCATTTGTATAAGTAGATATCGTAACCTGTGAAGTAGCTGTGGGGCAACCAGCACGAGCTACTTGCACTTCATAAGTTCCAACTGCCGATACTGCCAAACTTGATGCACTACCTGTAGTTGTACTGCCGTCTTTTTTCCAAGTGTATGTTGCGGTAGGTGTTGAATTATTAGAATTTAATGTCACCGAAAATGGTTCGCAGAGCTTTTGGTCTGCTCCTAAATCTGCATTAATTTTCTTTATAATAATAACAGAATCCAATTTAGGACACGTGATGTTGTCAGGGATAGAATCATAACACAAATACAACTTTGAATAAGAGGGAATTGTACTTAAACTATAGGTACTTGTGGTAGCTAAACTTGTAGCCGAATTTAGTTTCCAATTATAAGTATGTTTTGAACTGTTCAATTGCGGATTTAAAGTTACAGGCAAAACCATATCACAAATGAATAAAGTATCTGGTAAATTACTCACTGGTCCATAGGCAGTTCTGTTAGAAATTAAATTACAACTTGAAGTAAAAACTATATCGTCTATGGCTAAATCATTACCTGTAGCAGTATTTCTCATGTTATCAATTCTAAGTACAAGTCCATTTCCTGAGAAGCTCCCAGAATTCCATGACACAAAAAATTGTTGCCAATTTCTGTTAGTTGATCCTACAGTAACGGTTGCCCCTACTTGTGTTCCATTTATAGAAAATCTTAACTGAGGGCTATTGGTGTAGTTTTTATTAATGTTTACAAACCAAGCCGAAAAAAAATAGGTTGTATTTGGCACTATCCCATTCACTGTTGTTTGATACGCTGCCTTACCTACAGACGCATCCACGTCAATAACCATCATGTTGCCCGTACCTGTGGTATGATCCCCTAAGGATGCAAAATCCGAATCTTTATTTTGAGGATTGGTACTTACGCCCCATGTACCAGGGCTGGTTGCTCCTGCTACGTATGTAAATCCACTAGAAAATGTACCGTCAGCCCCTGCTGTAAAAGCTCCATTAGAAATCAGATTGGCGGTAGCTGTGCCGTCTGGACAAACTTGTGCAAATGATTGAATAGTAGAGATATAAATAAATAACACAGCGGTTACAAATAGTTGGATATTTTGTTTCATAAAACACACGGAAATGGACGTAAATCACAATAAATTTTGCGTGAATTAAAGTAACGGAAAATAGAATTATTTTAGAATTTTTATTCCTAACTCAAAACTATTAGGTAGATATGAAACAGAAGAAAGGTATTGAAAGTTATATCCTAGTGATATTTGAAAGTCTGTATTACCAATTTTAAAAATTGGCTCAGCAATTAAACTACAGGAATTGAACCTATTAGCAAATATTCCAACTCTAAAAGCATCTTTGAATTTTAATCTGCTACCCACTCTAACATCAGGTGTGTAATCAGAAAAATATCTTATTAAGAAACCATTATCAATTTGCCAAAATGCTGAAATATTTGAAATATAATTTAAATGAAAATTATAATATCTTTTAAAATATACATTCAGTTGTTTGTTATTAAAAATATGATCAGAACTTGCCCCCATATTCCATTTAGGATGATTGAGAAATAAACCAACTTGACCATCCAACAAAGAATAATTAAACCCTTGACCAGGAATTGAAATTAAAAAAGAATTATTACCAATTTGTGTACCAATAGCCAGACTATAGGTTTCTGACAATGGAAGTGATATTTTATACTTAAAATAAAATGACGGTGAAGTAATGTAAGGTCCTTGTTGAGAATTATTTACCCATACACCCAACCATTGCCGTATTCTAGAATTAGAAAAACGCCAATTTGCATCTAATCCACTCCAATAAATATTCGTATTTGAAAAAGCTTTGTGTCTAATATTTAAAAGAAACTTGGAAGAGTCTGTAGTTACTGCTGTATTGTATTGTGTATTTTGAGAAACATAGTAGCCGTTTACTTCCGGATAGTAACTTTGTGCTTTGGTCACATACATTACATCTAGAAATAAAAAAATAACTAGTACTATGTTAATGTTTTTATTCATTAAAGTCACAAAGTAAAAAAAATAATTTTGAAAAATTCATTACTTTTAAATTCCATTAATTTATTACCTATAGAATGTTGAAATCAGCAACACAAGAAAGCCAAATTATTGGTCTATTACGTTCAGGAAAAGATAAAGATGCCATAGAGTTTCTTTATAAAAATGTTTTTCCAAACGTGAAGAAATTTGTGATTCAGCGCGGCGGAAATAACGAAGATGCTTACGATATTTTTCAAGAATCTATACTTGAACTTTACCAAATGGTTATAGAGTATAAGTTTGACGAAAAATATTCTGTAGGAGGATTTTTGTATAAAATGTGTAATTTCAAATGGCTCAATAAATCGAAACGCGATTTTAAGATACAATTCAAAGAAGAAATTGTAGATTTTGAAATTTATTTAAATAGTGAGCAACCTAAATCTGTTTTCTCAGAGTCAGCAGATGAGACCCAAGTTCTAAAACAATATTTTATGGCTTTGGGAGATAAATGTGTGGAACTTTTAACGAATACTATAATTCTTGAGTATTCATTAGAAGAAATACGAGAGAAAATGGAGTTTGCATCAATAGGGGCAGTAAAAATGCAACACAAAAGATGCAAAGACAAAATGATAGAAATGGTAAAAAAATACCCAACAATTGAAAAAATGTTAAGAGATAAATTACATGAGTAACAACGATTACACATATAAAGACATTAATGATTTTTTAAAAAACAGATTATCTGAAGAAGACAAGAACGATTTTGAACGTAATATGTCTACTGATGAAAATTTACGTTCACTTGTAGATGAACAAAAATCATTAAGTAAACTTCTGCTTGCAAACAAGTTGAATTCTCTAAAAGAATTAACTCAAGAAATACATCAAACAGAAGAGAAAAAACAATCTGTCCATAATAAAATCATAATTGGAGTGGGCTTGGTAATGCTTTTTTCAGCTGCAATTGCCCTTTCTTTGAACATTATAAACCATAAACCAATTAAAGAAAACAATTTGGTAATCGTCAAGGATACTCAAACAGCTCATATTCAAGTTTCAGAAACTCAAATTCCTTCTGAAACTCAAAATAATATTTTGCCAAAGAATCCAAAAAAATCTACTTCAACGGAAAATCAAGGAATCAAAGTAGAACCTAAATCAACGGAAACTACATCTCATATAGAAACAAAAATAACTGCAATTACAACAAAACCAGAAATAGTTCCAAGTGCTGAAGTAGTTTCAAACCCTACTCCAAATGAAAATCATAAAACTATAAAACCCAATTTTGATTGCAATCAAACTCAAATTTTAGCTAATATTTCTACAGAATCTACTTGTTTCTATTCTAATGAAGGTAAAATCATCATAAATTCTAAAATATCTGGCGGCCAAGCCCCCTACAAGGTTACAATTTTAAATGAAGCTCAACAAATAATTGAAACATCTAATGAACTTCATGCTGGTAAATATAATGTTTTGATCACTGATGCTCAAAATTGTAAAAGTACAACTTCAGTTATTGTTAAAAACAAAATATGTCAGCAACACTACAAAGTAAGTGCATCTGAAAATGCAATATTTTCACCATTCAATGAAATCACTACTTTGCAAATTATTGACAATCTTGGAAACTTACACTTTGAAACTCAAATCCAAAAAAATGAAACATTTGAATGGAATGGTTTTTCAAAATCAAATATTTATAGATCGGGTGTATTTACCTTTACCTTATCTGGCAAACAAATCATCCAAACAGGAACTATAACAGTTGTAGAATAAAATTTATGTTTAAAAACACGTTTTTATATTGTTATATTTTGATTTTCACGAATCTTGTAGCTCAACAAACTATAAGTGATACGGTATTTTTAAAATATCTCAAAAGTAATTTTCCACAAGTAATAGAAAACGGCTCAAATCTAAATACAAATGCAGCTGCCAACATCACTGATACTATAAATATTTCAGGATTAGGAATTGAGAATATTTCTGAAATACAATACTTTACACAAATCAAAGTACTAGATGCGTCAAACAATAAAATTAATTTATTGCCAGAAATTTCATCACTAACTACACTTGTAGATTTAAATATTTCAGGCAATCAAATTTCTGTATTACCTGATTTGTCAAGTTTAAGTACTATAACTCAATTGAATATTTCTCGAAATAAACTAACTGATATATCTACTGTTAATACACTAAACAATTTACAATATTTAAATGCTTCTTATAATCTTATAAAAATATTCCCGAACATTGCTAATTGTAAAAAACTGGAAATTTTAGATTTAAGTTACAATAACATTACCGAAATAAATACTCAAATCTCAAACGCAAAGCTCACTTCGTTAGCATTGAATAATAATGATATCACCACAATACCCAATATTGACAACCTTACCAACCTCACAGAACTGGAATTATCTTACAACAATCTAATAAATATTCCATCACTTGGTACACTTACTAAACTTATAGAAATATACTTAAACAACAATTTATTAACATCTCTCCCGAATAATTGCTTTCCGTTGGTTTTAAAAAACTTAAGACTGGAAAAAAACTTATTTTCATTTGAGGATTTAATACCTTACAGTACCAAAATCCAAAACTTTGAGACGGTAGTAAAATACGCACCTCAAAATATTAAAACTACCACAACAAACATTACTGTAAAACTAAATAGAGATTTTATACTCAAAACAGATTTAGATACAGCTGTTAACAATATAAATTATTCTTGGACAAAAAATAATTTATCTTTTAAAACAGGATATATACAAAAAATAGCCAGTTTACAGTATGCAGATTCAGGTTTATATACAGTAACACTTACTCATACTCTATTGCCTAAATTATCTATCACTCCTACAACCTATAAAATAAACGTAATAAATTGTTTGCAAAAATCATTATTAAGTTACACATCAGAACCTATAGAATGTTTAAAAAAAGGAAGTCTTTCTATAGTTAACAACAATGAAGACACTTGCACTTATGTGTTAGTTTCACTATTCAACAATGACACAACTTACACCTCTTTACCTAAATTTACGAACCTAGTATATCCTAGCTACAAACTAATCATTCAAGATTCTTACAAATGTCAGATCAGTATAGATTCGATTATGTTGCCTATAGAACCTTGTAAAGAAATAGTTATAACACCCAATCAAGACCAAATAGATGACGAATACTATTTTGAAGAAAGTGGAAATTGGAAAATCTATGACAAAAACAACAAATTAATTGCAGAACTCATAGCTCCATGTATCTGGGATGGCAAAATAAACAATGAAAGACTTCCAATTGGGTATTATACCGCATATTTAGAAAAAAATAAAATCAAAAAAGGTATCACGATTGCCTATTAAAAAAGGCTGTCCATTTACTGACAGCCTTCAAAATTGTATTGTAAACTACTTTTATTTTTCTCTATTTATTAAATTCAATAAAATACGTTTCAAACTACCTCTTCTTACCAAATCAACTTTTAACGAATCTAATTGTTGCATAGCGGTTTCAAAATAGTCATTCATTTCTTTTTCAGCTAAAGCTTTAATGTCATATTTCGCAAACATAGATTTGAAAAAACTTATTTTTTCATTTTCATCAAATTCGGATTTTGACAACCAGTTTAAAACAAGTTTTTTATCAGAACTATTTACCAATTCTAGAAGTTTAACCAATAGATATGTTTTCTTATTAGCTATTACATCTCCACCAATTTTCTTTCCCACTTGTGCAGCTTCGCCAAATAAATCCAGATAATCATCTTTTATTTGAAAAGCAATTCCAGCGTTTACACCAACTGAATAGAGTTTTAAAGCTACTTGGCTATCTTGTTTAGCCAATAAAGCACCTAATTCCAAACTAAAACCTAATAAAACAGATGTTTTTAAACGTATCATTTCAATATATTCAAATAAAGAAATATCAGAACGTTTCTCAAACTCCATATCTAGCATTTGTCCTTCACAAACTTCCAATGCTGTCTTATTAAATCTTTCTAAGATAGAATTATAAATTTCTAAATCATTTATATTTTCAAACAACTGATACGTTTTTATCAACATTGCATCACCAGAAAGAATGGCCGTATTAGAATTCCACTTTTCATGAACGGTAGTTTTACCGCGTCTCAATGGAGCGTTATCCATAATATCGTCATGCATCAAAGTGAAATTATGAAAATATTCTAAAGCCACAGCAGGCTTTAAAGCTGCATCAATATTATCTTTAAACAAACTATAAGCAAACACAGACATTACTGGTCGTAATCTTTTACCACCAAGAGACATTATATACGTAATAGGAGCATATAATGACTTTGTAAATTTAGAAGATTCAATATTACTAATTTCTGCTTCAACTAGTTTTGTAACTTTTTCTACTGATAATATCATTTTATTTCTCTAAAAGTAAAATATCTATTTCTACCATTAATCTATCTACTTCTTCAGGATTTGTGCCGTCGTAATACCCTCTAATTACTCTGTTTTTATCCACTAAAACAAGTTTGTCACTATGAACAAAGTCTTCTTGAGAAGCCACATTACTATCCATAGCATTCAACATAAAATCTACTTTGGCTATCTTGTAAATGTTTTCACTTTCACCGGTTAAAAAATACCAGAAACCGCTTTTAGCTTTGTATCTATTAGCGTAAGACTTCAATACTTTAGGCTGATCATTTTCAGGATCTACGGTAATAGACAAAATCTTGAGATGTGGTACATCTTTAAATCGCTCTTGTACACGAGTTAACTGCGAAGTCATTTTAGGGCAAATTCCACCACATGTAGAAAAAAAGAAATCGGCCACAAAAATATCTCCTTCAATTTTCTTTAAATCAAATTTAGTAGAATCTTGATCTGTAAGTGAAAAATTAGGAATCTTATGAAAGACCGTATCTACTACAGATTCATTGTTAATTACGGTATCTTTTGTAGATAAAGGAAAATATCTTGTTACTTGATATTTATTTTTACCAAAAGCATGTAACATTAAAATCAAAAAAATCGGCAGTGCTATAAGTAATAGCAAACCGCCGATTTTGAAATATTTATTCATTAAAAATTACTTTGTGTGAGACATCTCAACAGTTGTCGTCATTTTAGACTTCACATGTTGATCATGAGTATAAGAACCCTCGTTTAACATAGCAATGATAAACCAAGTTATAAACATAACAAAAGGTAAAATTATACTATAAACAAATGCCTTCGCTTCATGTCCAAGGTGCATAAATTCTGCAACAATATAAAAAGCTTTAACTATGGTTAAACCAACAAAAAGCGAAACTACAATTGCATGTGGTATATGGAATGGTTCTTTTGCAAAAGCTATTGCAAACTCAACAGCAGTAATAGCCAGAAGAATCCAAAATACTCTCCATATCCATTTAGTATTAGCTGGTGCTATTTCTTTTTCTAAATTAGCGTGTGAAACGTGTGCTCCCATTTTATGACTGAAATATATTTCTAAAAATTAAACCAAATAAAAGAATGTAAATACGAATACCCATACTAGATCGACAAAGTGCCAGTACAAACCTACTTTTTCAACCATTTCGTAATGACCTCTTCTCTCATAAGTACCATATACTACATTTAAGAAAATAATGATATTCAAAATCACACCACTAAATACGTGAGTACCGTGGAAACCAGTAATAAAGAAAAACAAATCAGCAAACGCTGGAGGGCCGTAAGGATTACCAGTTAAAGAAGCACCAACACCTTCATGACCAGAAATAAACACTGACCATTCCCAAGCTTGTGAACCTAAAAATGCAAAACCACCTACTATAGTCCACAACATCCATTTTTCAACTGCTTTTTTATCATTTCTATGACCCGCTTCTACAGCCAACACCATAGTAACAGAACTCATAATCAAAATAAATGTCATTATACCCACAAATACAAGTGGTAAATGTACACCATGTAAAAAAGGCACGTGTGTGAAAACTTTTTCAGGTACTGGCCATACACCACCGTGTCCATCCAAAAATGGAGCAGCAATAGGATTCATGTGTGAGCTTGAAAATCTAAGCATACCATACGTAATCAGTAATGCAGAGAAAGTAAATGCATCAGACAGCAGGAAAAACCACATCATCATTTTCCCATAGCTCGCCTTAAAAGGTGATACACCACCACCGTTCCAAAGTGTTTTTTTGTCAATCGAAGTAGCAACAGATGCCATAAACTATTAATTATCTATTAAAATACAAAAAAATATACAAAAACAACCACAAACCATCTAAAAAGTGCCAAAATGTAGCACACAATTCTATAGTGAGTGTATTACCTGAATGAATCTTCTTTACGATAGATTTATACAAAGTTGTCAACAAAAATACAATTCCTGCAACAATATGCAAAGCATGAAAAAAAGTTAATGAATAAAGATATTGAGAAGAAACATTACTTTGTTTTCCTGTAAAATATATCTGATTGGAAATCAATTCTTTAAAACTTTCTAGTTGTAAAACAATAAAAACTACCGCTAAGAATAATGTTAAAAATAACATTATTTTTATTCGTTCTAAATTATTTTCTTTAGCCGATTTGTATGCCAAATGCATGGGTAAACTACTAGCCAACAATGCCAGAGTGCTAAAAAACATCATATTGGGCATTGGGAACTCCATCCATCTCCCTTCTGCTTTACTCACAATATAAGCACTTGTCCATGCTCCAAATAACATCACTATTGTGATTATAAATATCCACAAAATCATCCTTTTTGATAAGGACACTGTAGAGTTTTCGATTGATTGAACTGTAACTGACATATTCTAAATTTTATAAAACAAGAAACCTATTTGTACAATTGGTAAATATATAAATGACCCAAACATAATAGCTAATGCTGCCTTACGTGTTCTTTCTTTCATTAGATAGAAGGTTTGAACCAAAAACAAAACTCCACAAAATGTCGAAATATAAACCGCTTCTATGCTTACCATCTTTAAGATATATGGTACGAATCCTAGTGGAATCAATGCAACTGTATATATCATAATTTGAAATGCCGTATTAATATCCGTTTTGCCATTGCCAGGTAATAATTTGATACCCGCTTTTTTGTAGTCTTCATCTAAGACCCAAGCTATGGCCCAAAAATGTGGAAATTGCCAAAAAAATTGAATTGCAAACAAAATGCCTGGTTCTAATCCGTAAGAGTTGGTAACTGCTAACCAACCCAGCATGGGAGGTAAAGCACCAGGAATAGCTCCAACAAATACCGCCACAGGGTGAATTCTTTTTAATGGTGTATAACAAAATGAATACAATACAAATGAAATTAATGCTAAAATGGCTGTATTTAAATTTATGTATTTAATAAATAAAAACATGGAGACCAATAAACATATCGCAGAAAAAATTATTGCTTCTTTTTTGCTTATAACTTCTTGAGGAAGAGGTCTACTTTGGGTTCTATTCATAAGTAAATCTGAATCTTTTTCATAAATCTGATTTACCGTATTACTACTCACAGTTACTAAAAAACCTGCTAATGTAAAAATAAGAAAATGAGACCAATTAAAAGACAAATTCCTATCGGCCATATAATAACCCACGTAAGCAGAAAATAAAATTGTCAACGTCAATCTTACTTTCATTAATTTAAAAAGACCTTTCAGTTTTGCGTTCATCATCTAAATAGCCCACAAAATTAAGAAATTAAAAATTGATAATTATTAAAATTTAATTTTCTCACAAGAAAAATATTTATTCTCCAATTTTTACCTCAAAAATGGTATTATATTTGAAAGTAAAAAATTTAAAAATTGATATGAAAAAAATAATAACCATACTTTCAATAGCTGCATTGTGTATTGTGGCTAATGCACAAGATACTCCTAGTACCGAAACTGCAAAGAAAACAATAGATAAAAGCATACCAGCTCTCACAAAAGTAGAAAAACCAGCTACGTTACCTGATGGTGGTATCCAAGTTTTTTTTAAGAAGAAATTCATTTACCCGCCTAGAACTAATTTCGTAGGAAATGTAGTAGCAAATTATATTGTAGAAGTTGATGGTAGTCTGTCAGATGTAACAGTAACTACTCCTTGCCCAGATAAAATAAAAGAAGAGGTTATCAGAGTCATTACAAAATCTAGTGGCCTGTGGACTCCTGCTCAACATGAAGGCGAAACTGTGAGACAAAAAGTAAATACTGTTTTAAAAATTGTAACTCCGTAAGATTAAAGTTTCATATATTTGAAATAAATAGACTTGAAGATATTAGACACAAGATTCATGACATAATTTATTGCAATAAAGGTATTTATAAACAATTTAGTCATATTTCTAATTCGGTTAAGTTTAAATCATTTTCACAATTCAAATATAATAACCATATAAAAAACAAAAAGGCTGCCCTTAAACAAGAGCAGCCTTTTTTAGTATTTAGATACTATTATTGTTTTACAAATCTTGTAACATAAGATTTTGCATCTTTAGTTACAGTAATTAAATACATACCGTTTGCTAAACCAGTCATATCTAAAGTATCGATACCAGAAACGTTTTTGTTCATAGTAACTTTACCTGTTAAGTCAGAAATAACAATGTTTGCAGTACCGTTAACTTCAACGTTAAGTTCTGAAGTAACAGCAGTTGGATATAATTTAACACCAGAAGCAGCAGATAAATCTTCTAAACTTGTATTTACTATTTGTACAGATTTAGTAGTTTTAGTAGAAGTACCACAAGTATTAGTAACTACTAAAGAAGCAGAATATGTAGCAGTAACATCTGGATAAGTAAATGAAGTAGTTTTACCAGTACCAGTAGAAGCTTTAGTATCGCCAAATGTCCAAGCATAAGTAGCTGCTGGAGTAGAAGCATAAGCTGCTGTAAATGTAGCCACATTCGCTGCTACTACCGCTGCGAAATCAGATGTAGGCTTAGCAGTGATTACTAAGTTTACAATTTTAGATTTTTGACCACAATCATTACCTACTTTAAGAGTTAACGGACCAGATACCGCACCAAAAGTTACTGTTCTATCTAAAGTATCTACTGTAGTAGCTACTTGAGCAAAAGTTGTACCTGTTGGACCATAGAAACCATAGAAGTTTGCATTATTATCCACTTTAGCAGCTACAGTAATTACTTTACCTTCACAACCTACTGAATCTACAGTTGCAGTGAATGAAGGAACTTTTACTAAACTATCACAAGCAATTACGATAGATTTAGAAACCGTTTTGGTAGTAGCACAAACTGAATCTTTGATAGTCAAAGAAGCTGTATACGTACCAGCACCTTTAGTTTTGTAGTTATGGTAACCTTCTTCCCAAGTAGTAGAACCTGCAAGGTCATTAGCTACGTCACCGTAAGCCCAAGTCCAGCTAGTGTAACCAGCAGATGAAGCATTATTGAAATGAACATCATAATTTGTTCTAGTATAAGTAAAATCAGCGTTTAATACACCGTTCACAACTTCAACAGAATCTCTAGTAACACCACCTGCGTTGATTAAGTTTACATAGTATTTACCTGGAGCTAGGTTTTGTGCAGTAGCACCTGAAGAAATCAAAGCACCATTTTTGAACCACTGAATGTCAGTTGCTGTACATGCATTAGCAGTAATAGTAGCAGTACCCGTACAAGCTCTTATTGTTCTTTTCCAATCAGGAACTGTAGTATATACTTTATCACCATCAGGATCTTCATATACTAAGTAACCGTTTGCATCTCTCTTCAAGTTGAATTTAGGAGGAGTTAAAGATTTTGCACCTACGATAATCCAGTCAACAGTAACTGCACCCGTCCAAGTTAAAGCTTTTTCGTTAGGATAAAACTCAATACCGTGAACTTTAGTAAAGTCTAAAGCAACGTTTTGGTTTGCAGTATTATAATAACCTTTTCTATCCGCAGCTAAAGAAAAATCTAAATAAACTACTGTATCTTTATTTGCTGCTAATTGAACAAATTTTCTAGTAGTTGTCGATGTAGAACATGTAGAACACGCTGTCTTGTCCACATCAGCATTTACACCAATACCAATGTTAAGTGCAGTACTTGCTCTTAATCTAACAGCTACATAAGGAACTGTAGAAATGTCTAAGTTTGCTTTAGTACCAGTAGTATCGTTTATTGTAACCCCAAATGGATTATATTGACCAGCAGAAGTAACATTTGCAACTAATAAACCACAAGGGTTATTAGGACACTCTGCTGTAGTAGCTGTAGCCGAACATTTGATTTTAGGAAGAGCCGTCATGTTACCAGACACCCAAGCGTCACCTACTAAGTGTTCGTTGAAGTCATCTATAACCCAACCTTTACCACCACCTACTGCAACTTTCTTAGTTACTGTAGCAGTACCTGTACAACCATAAGTTGTATTTTTAGTAGTTAATCTGATACTGTAGTTACCGGCAGTAGCAAAAGAAGTAGAAATATCTTTTGTAGTACCTAAAGAAGTAAATGTAGTACCATTAGTACTATATTCCCAAGTGTAATCAGATGCTCCCACAGAAGTATTTGTTAAAATAACATTGATACCTTGTACTGAATACGTGAAATCAGCAGTGATCGTAGCTTGATCAACTACAACGCTAGAACGAGTAACGCAACCATTTTGATTAACAATAACTTGATAATCACCAGCTGAAGTAGCTGTGTATGTAGCAGAAGTAGCACCTGAGATAGTAGCACCGTTTTTAGACCACGTATAAGAAGTAGCACCAGTGATACCTGAGTTTAATGTAATAGAAGATGACTTACAAAGTGATTGGTTAGCACCTAAGTTAGCCGAAGTACAAGAAGCCGAAGTTGGGTTATAGAAGTTACCCGACATTATAAATTGACCTATTACTTTGAATGAATAGTTAAAGTACTCTCCATAACCAGGATTAGTATTGGCGTTATCTGTCCAAGCGTTATTCACATAAGTTTGAGCATTAGTAGATGAAGCGGCCATACCAGCAACAGCAAAACAAGAAACAAAAGTATTGTTATGGTAAGCTTGTAGCACATTACCGTTAAGGTCATATTTAGAACCTGTACCAGCAGTTGTAGTGCCGTTTTTAGAAATAATTGTATTGGTTAAACGAGTACAATAATCTAAACCAGATTTTGCAGTAGTAGTACCATGCCATAAAACATCTACACCTGAACGCCAAGGAGTACGTACCCCATCAAAGAAGAAGTATTTACCACCATCGCTATACCCAGCAGCACCACCAACACCAGTGTTACCGTTAGCATCACACCAGTCAGGCACAAAACCATTTTGATTTTTATCTGCTTTGTTGATAATTTCATATCCCTTAGCGGCTGCACTTGTCCAGAATGTTGAATATCCAGCATCTAAATTAGCAAATACTCTATAGTAAGCAGGAGAGAAATAAGAAGGGTTCACTAAAGAAGAACCTCCAAACATATCACCTGGCTTTAAGATACTTCCTTCAAATTCTGTGTTACGTATGATAGCAATCATTTTTTTAGCATCCGCTAAAAAAGCATCAGACTGCCACTGATAAGATGCTACAACTAATGCCATAGCTACATCTAGTTCAGCATCAGATGCACCGTTTGCTCCCACAACACCACAGTTTTCGATTTTCCAATGCATCACGCCATTTTGGTTTACGTTTTTCTTGTAGTAGTTCCAAAGATCAGAAAACAACGAATAATCAGCAGCGTATGCAGATAGTAACATACCATATGCAATACCTTCTGATACCGTAGTAGAACCGTCAGTTTTACCTAGACCTCCTGAATAGAAGTCAAATTTTACTCTTCTGAAACCACATGCACCTGATGAGGTAACGAAGTTGCTTTTCCATGTTTCGTATGATGCTTTTGCTGCATCAGACATTTGAGTCGCAGTTACGTTGGTTGGTTTAATACCACCCAAGTAAGTCTTGTTTTGTGGATAGGGAAAATAGGCAGTTTGTGCCATTGACCCTAAGCCCAAAAACATTAATCCAGAGACTAATGTTGCTTTGAATTTAGTAAGTCTAAATTTCATACCTTCTTGTTAATGTTCAAATTTTTGTTAAAACACTCCAAAGTTAGCTAAATAATAAAAAAATACCAAGAAAAATTGTACTTAAAGAATGAAATATTACACTTTAAGTAATTCATAACTGAATGTTTACAATAAATAATTACCCCAAAAAACAAAGGCGAGGTACTGATCCTCGCCTTTGTTTTTTTCAAGTCCAATAATTCAATAGCATTATTTTCTAAGCTCGACCTTTTGTTCCACTCTATTGGAGAGGGTTTTGGCCAAACAAAAATTTAAAATTTTCCTTATTTGAATTATTTAAGTTTAACTTATAAAATATATCTGGCCATATCTCGGTTTTTGACCAGACCAGATAAGCGTTCTTCTACAAGTTCTTTGGTAACTACGATATGAGAGTTGCGTGGAATAAGATCGGGTACGTCAAATAAAATTTCATTCAGCAAATGACTCATTACGGTATGTAATCTACGAGCACCTATGTTTTCAATTTCATTGTTAATTTGAAAAGTAGTATCGGCAATAGCCTCTAGAGCGTCGTCGTTAAAGGTCAAATTTACTTCTTCTGCTTTAAGTAAGGCTTCGTATTGTTTGGTAAGAGCACTTTTAGGTTCTTTTAGTATTCTATAGAAATCATTTTTTGATAATTTTTCTAGCTCTACTCGTATCGGGAAACGACCTTGTAACTCAGGAATAAGATCGGAAGGTTTACTCACATGAAAAGCTCCCGCAGCTATAAACAATACATGTTGTGTATTGATAACTCCATGCTTAGTACTTACCAAACTGCCTTCTACTATGGGTAGCAAATCTCTTTGAACCCCTTCCCTGCTCACATCTGCTCCGCTACTTGAGCCACTAGCTCTGGCAATTTTATCTATTTCATCTATAAAAATAATACCTGTGTTTTCAGCTTTAGCTATAGCCTCTGCTTTTACTTCTTCCATATCTATCAGCTTCACCCATTCTTCTTCTAACAAAATTTTGCGTGCTTCTTCTATGGTTACTTTTCTTTTTTTGGTTTTTTTAGGTGCAATATTACTCAGCATGTCTTGTATACCTTGTAAAGCTCCTTCGTCAATCCCTGACGGTCCACCCACAAATCCTACACTTGCTGAACTGTTAACCTGTATGTCTATTTCAATTTTTCTATCGTCTAGTTCTCCGTTTTTAATTTTTTCTCTAAAACGCTCACGGGTTTTTTCATTCAGCTCTTGGTCTTCCTGGTTGGGCGTAAAGTTTTCGTGTTTTTCTCCGAAACCATTAATTGCGAAATTTCCTTTGGTACCAGAGCTAGTCACTGGCGGTATCACATGATTCAGGAGAATTTCTGTAACTACTTCGCTGGCTTTTTGTTTTACCTCTTCTTTTTTTTGAGCTTTTACTAGACTAATGGCTTGTTCTGCTAAATCACGCACCATACTTTCTACGTCTCTGCCCACATAGCCTACTTCTGTAAACTTAGATGCTTCTACTTTCACAAAGGGTGCATCGGCTAGTTTTGCCAATCTACGAGCAATCTCTGTTTTACCCACACCCGTGCTGCCTATCATGAGTATATTGTTAGGAGAAATTTCTTTTTGCATTTCTTTAGGCACGTTCATTCGTCTCCATCTGTTACGCAGTGCTATAGAGACTGTTTTTTTTGCGTTTGATTGCCCTATGATATATGCATCTAATTCTGCAACTATTTGTCTGGTAGTTAAATATTCTTTTGAATCCATTTTTTATAAGAGTTCAGATATGTCTAAATCTGTTATTGTTTGTATAAGTTCCTTTACTTCGTTTTGTTTTTCGGTTTCACCTTGTTTTTCAAATGCTACAATGAGATTCCGTAACATTCTTTTAATAATTTCAAGACTTGTACAAGGTTCAAAATATGAAGGTTGCGGTTCTAGATGTTGCTGATCAAGAAAATTGGAAATATCGTTTTTACTAAAAACTATTCCTTTGTTGAAGGCATTGATGTAAAACTGGTTTTCAGTAGTTTTAAAAGTAAGCACAAAAATAATGGGTAAATTTACTCCAAATATGGGTAGTTTGAGTTTTTGAGCAATGAGTAAATATACCATACTCAAACTGATGTGATTTCCTCTTTTACTTTCTAGCACCATGTTTATCATGGAATTAGCCGGAGAGTAATAGTTTTTGGTATTACCAGAAAACTTTAATTTGCTAAAAATTATATTATTCAGCAATCTAATTTGATCGTGTGGTTCTAGGTCATCTCGCATGTCTAGCCAAGCCTCGTAATACAGCTCTTCCAGCATAGACTTCAACTTACTTAGCTCTAGATCGGGATATTGATAGGTTGCTACCAGCCACAAACCCGTAAGCAAGTCTTGTTGTTCTGTGTTTTTCCATTCCACAAGTCTTTTCTTAAGTAAATCGAACTGTAAAGTATGAATGAGGTTTTCTATTTTTCGCTGATTAAAAGCATCCATGTTACTTTCCCATTCTTTTTCTAAAAAAGGAATAATGGCTTCACCTATACTTGATATTTTAGCTTTTACTTGTTTTTGTACTTCAAGATCTTCGTCATCCAATAAATACAATAAGGCCTTTACTTCGTTCTGATTGATGCTAGTGTCCATATTTAATAACACAAAGAAAATATTTTTGTGATTAAGATAAAAATTGAAGGCATATTATTGATACCATAAAAACTATTACAGTTATTTTAAACAATATTTTACTTCTTATAAATTTGAAAACATAATTTATATTTTAAAATTATATTAAATAGATTTGTAAATGTTTAGTTAACATTTTCCCTTATGAATTATCTAAATCAAAATTCTGATAGATTTGTTCAAGAACTCATGGAGCTTTTAAGAATCCCTTCTATTTCTGCCAAATCTGAACACAAAGAAGATATATTAAAATGTGCCGAATTTATATTTCAAAAATTAACACGTATAGGTTGCACAAATGTAGAAATTTGTAAAACTGCGGGGCATCCGATAGTTTATGGAGAACTAATAGTAAATACAAACGCGCCTACTGTGTTAGTTTATGGGCATTATGATGTGCAACCCGCAGAACCACTAGACCTTTGGACTTCGCCACCTTTTGAACCTGTAATTGTGGATGAGAAAATATATGCAAGAGGTGCCGCCGACGACAAAGGACAATTTTACATGCACTTATTAGCGGTAGAAACTCTTTTAGCCCAAAACCAACTTAAATGTAACGTTAAGTTTATGATTGAGGGTGAAGAAGAAATAGGCTCCAACAACTTAGAGATTTTTGTGAAAAACAATCATGAAAGACTCGAATGTGACGTTATTTTAATATCAGACACTTCAATTATTTCAAATGATTGTCCGTCTATAACCGTAGGCTTGAGAGGATTAAGCTACTTAGAAATTGAAGTAACAGGTCCTAACAGAGATTTACACTCCGGAATATATGGCGGAGCTGTTGCCAATCCTATAAATGTTTTGTGTGAAATGATTACCAAACTAAAAGACAGTAATGGGGTCATACAAATTCCTGGTTTTTATGAGGATGTGGAAGTTTTGTCTGACACAGAAAGAACCGAACTAAACAAAGCTCCGTTTGATGAAGAAACCTACAAAAAAGACTTAGAAATTAAAGCGGTATTTGGAGAGAAAGGATTCACCACTCTAGAAAGAACTGCTATCAGACCTACATTTGACGTAAACGGCATTTGGGGTGGATATACTGGAGAGGGAGCTAAAACGGTGTTACCGTCAAAAGCTTTTGCCAAACTGTCTATGAGGTTGGTACCGAATCAAACTTCAGAAAAAATCACACAGTTATTCACCGAATATTTTACAAGTATTGCTCCCGATTATGTAAAAGTGAAAGTTCATCCACATCATGGTGGCGAACCAGCTGTAACACCTACTGACACCAAAGAATACCAAATAGCATCTGAAGCATTTGAAGAAATTTGGGGTAAAAAACCAATTCCTACAAGAGAAGGAGGAAGTATTCCTATAGTTTCCTTGTTTGAGAAAGAATTAGGTGTAAAAACACTTTTGATGGGTTTTGGACTCAACTCTGACAACATACATTCTCCCAATGAACACTTTGGGCTTTTTAATTACAAAATGGGTATAGCCACCATTGTTAGATTCTTGGAAAAATATGGGAAGTAAGGAAAAATATTTAATTTTGAATTCAATACAAGTTTTGTGACAAAAGTTAAATCAAATTATATTTTTAATTTACTTTCGACAGTAATTAATTTATTATTTCCAATTCTTAGTTTTCCGTATGCGTCCAGAATACTTGGTCCTGAAGGAATTGGCAAAGTACAATTTACAATTACATTTGGGCAATATTTTGCTTTATTTGCTGCATTAGGAATCCCAATTTATGGGATAAGAGAAATTGCAAAAGTTAAAAATAACAAATCGGAATTGTCTAGAAAATTCACGGAACTAAGTATTATATATTTTATTTCTAGTATAGTTTTAACAATTATCTATTATACAACTATTTTAAGTTTTGAGAAATTTAAACAGGATTTAAATTTATTTACTATAGCAGGCTCCATAGTTCTATTATCATTTTCTTCTATTGATTGGTTTTACAATGGTATCGAGGAATTTGGTTTTATCACAATTAGAAATATTTTAATAAAATTGATTGCATTAATTTCAATGTTCTATTTTGTAGTAAACAAAACAGATGTTTTATCTTATCATTGGATAATGGTATTTGTAATCACAGGAAATAATATTTTAAATTTTATATTTGTTTGGAAAAAGGTAGACTTTAACTCCGAAAAGCTTAATTTCAAAGTTCACTTCAAACCGTTAATATTAGTTTTTAGTACCACTTTAGCATCAAGTATGTATACTTTATTTGATGTTCTGATTTTGGGTTTTTTAACCAATGACAGATCCGTAGGTTTGTACACCGCAGGTGTGAAACTATGCAAAGTTACGATACCGTTAGTGACATCTTTAGGTACAGTTCTAATGCCTCAAGTAGCGTTATATCATAGCCAAAAAGACTCTGTTAACTTCAATAATGTACTTACAAAATCATATAATTTTTTAGTATTTATATCTTTCCCTGTAGCAACAGGTCTTTGCTTTCTTTCAAAAGAATTTATTTTAATTTTTTCTGGCTCTGAATACTTAGAAGCAAACTTAAGTATGAAAATTCTTTCACTTCTACCTATTTTAATTGGCTTTGGATTTTTATTTGGATTGCAAATTTTAATAGCAACCGGTAAAGACAAAGAGATGTTTATATCAGTTTCTATGGGTATGATTTCAGGAATATTATTTAATTTAATATTAATACCCATTTGGGACTATAATGGAGCTTCCTTAGCTAATATAATAAGTGAAGCTTTTGTGAGTTTAACATACTTTTATTTTGTTTCCAAAGGATTCAATATACAACTAAAGTTTAAACCACTAAGAAATGCTCTTATTTCTTGTTTGTTAATGATTCCCACAATTGAATTTATTAAATTTATTTTTGAAAATAATGCAGTTTTAATTTTATTAATTTCCATCCCATTTTCAGCTACAATATATTTTCTTGTTCAATATGTAATATTTAAATCTGAAATTATAGCTGATTTGTTGAATTTTGGGAAAACAAAACTTTCAAAACTATATAATAAATGACCATTAAAGGCTGTCTAGTTTTATATAACCCTCAAAATGATGTATTAAGTAATATAAATACTTACATTGATTCATTAACAGAACTTTATGTATTCGATAATTCTCTACAACCAAATCAGCAATTAATAAAAAATATTCAGAATATTGAAAAAGTGAAATATTATACTCAAGGTATAAATTTGGGTATAGCAGCTGCACTTAATTATTGTATCGATAAATGTATGAATTCAGATACAGATTGGATACTGACCATGGATCAAGATAGTTTTTTTAAAAATTCTGAAATAGAAGAAATAATTGATTTTGCATATAATCAAAATTCTAAAATTGCGTTGGTCTGTCCTTTTCATCAAACATACCAAAATGAGACCTATGTTAATGAAATTGAGTATCCTTTAACAGTAATGACTTCAGGAAATTTAATTAGAACTGATTGGATAAAAAAAATAGGAACTTTCGAAACCAAACTTTTTATAGATTATGTTGATCATGAATTTTGTTTAAGAATACACACATTTGGAGGAAAAATAATACAATACTGTAAAATTACAGCACAACTTAGGAGACACAAATACTGTAAAAATTTTATCAAAAACGGTATCTTATACTAATCATAATCCTATAAGGCGTTATTATATTACAAGAAATAGACTTTTTGTAATCTTTAAGTATTTCAATAAATATCCAAATTACTTTTTATCAGAAATTAAAGGTTTAATTTTTGAAACTATCAAAATAATACTTTGGGAGAAAAGTAAAATAAAGAAAATTAAAAGTATACTTTTGGGTATAAAAGACTTTTTTACAAACAATTATGGAGAATATAAATATTAAATCACAAGAATAGTTCAAAACTATTCTTGTGTTTTATCAGTTTTACCTACTTTTCCACACTCTGGCTATCTCGAGTATTTTTTTGCACAGCAATAGCTGCAAAAATACTGAGCACAAAAGACATAGCATAAAAACCTTTCTCACTTAGTAGCAACTCTGCATTGTACAATCCTACGGTAAGCAATACTATGGATAAGATGGTAGTAAACCATGCCAAGCCAAAATACATATTAGTTACAGGAATTCCTTCCAATTGGTCTCTAACGGCTTTTTGTAAAGATATGGAAGAAAAAAGTCCAAACATGAGAACTGTAAAGTAATATCCTTTTTCGTTGAGCAACATAGATGCGTTCCACAAACCTATGCAGTAAGAAACAATTCCTGTTACTAAGGCAAACCATGATGCCGCCACAAATGCCCCAGAAGGCTTACCTGAAATTTGATTATTTTCCATTTGTTTAAATTTGATAATCAAAATTACGGACTTACTTTCTAGTTTTTTTTGACATTTGTCAAAATCAATATTATAGGATTTTCTGAGCTCTTATCCTACTCAAGGTTTCTTGGCTAATGCCCAGATAAGAGGAGATATATCCTAGATTAATTCTTTGAAATAAATAAGGCTTGTTGTTGAATAGCCACGAATATCGGTCTCGGGCACTTTGATATTGGATATGAATAAGGCGTTCTTCTAGCCTTATATAGTATTGTTCTCCTATTATTCTACCCATTTTTTCAATTTCTATATGTTGGCTATATAATTCATATAAATTATCATGACTTATTCCAACAAATGTGCAGTCTTCTAGGCATTGAATATTTTCTGCACTTACGCTACGTGTTAAAAAACTGTAATAGGAACAAAAGAAATCATTTTCAAGAGCAAACCATGTTGTTTGTTCTTTTTCTTCTGTATTGTAAAATGCTCTCACACATCCTTTTTCTATAAAATACATGAAATTGGATACTGAATTTTCTTTCAATACAAAAGCGTTTTTCTCATATTGCTTGTAAACAAGTTTAAGTTCTAAAGCTTGCCAAGCCAAATCACTCAAATTAAACTTTTTCTGTAAAAAAACTTTTAACATGGTACCAAAAAAGAAAGCTCCTTTTGGGAGCTTTCTCACAGATAAATTATGTGATAAAATTATTTCACAACACCTAAAATTTTTGCCATAGTTTCACCTATATCTGCAGGAGATTGTACAACATGTATGCCACAATCTGCCATAATTTTCATTTTAGCTGCAGCAGTATCTTCAGCACCACCCACGATAGCACCCGCATGCCCCATTCTTCTACCTTTAGGAGCTGTTTGACCTGCAATAAAACCAACCACAGGTTTAGTTCCATTTGCTTTGATCCAACGAGCAGCTTCAGCTTCCATGCCTCCACCTATTTCTCCAATCATTACTATACCTTCAGTTTCAGGATCATTCATAAGTAATTCTACAGCTTCTTTAGTAGTAGTACCAATGATTGGGTCACCACCAATACCAATAGCAGTAGACTGACCAAGACCAAATTTAGACAACTGATCTACAGCCTCGTAAGTTAAAGTACCTGATTTAGATACTACGCCAATTTTACCTTTTTTGAAGATAAAGCCTGGCATGATACCTACTTTTGCTTCACCAGGAGTCATCACACCTGGGCAGTTTGGACCTATCAGAGTACAACCTTTTTCTTTAACAAAAGCTTTAGCAGTAATCATGTCATTGGTAGGAATACCTTCTGTGATACAAATGATTACTTTAATACCAGCATCCGCAGCTTCCATTACTGCATCCGCAGCAAATGCTGGAGGTACAAATATTATAGACACGTCAGCACCAGTTTTTTGTACAGCTTCAGCAACAGTATTAAATACAGGTCTGTCTAGATGTGAACTACCACCTTTACCAGGAGTCACCCCACCTACTACATTAGTTCCGTATTCTATCATTTGTCCTGCATGGAACGTACCTTCAGAACCGGTAAAACCCTGAACGATTACTTTAGAATTCTTATTAACGAGAACACTCATTTCTTTGAAATATTTTAGTTTTTAAGTGATTACTTTGCAGGATTTAATTCTGCGGTTACAAAAATAATTTTTTTTAATGCTTATACAAACCTACTTTTGTATTTATTTTTAAAAAAATATTTTGAATACATCAAATCCCCTCTTTTCTATATTAAAAAACAAAGATTTCTCTCTTTTTCTGGTCGGAAAATTGTTTTTTACTTTAGCACTCCAAATGCAAGGTACCATAGTTGGGATGCAAGTTTATGACCTCACAAAAGATGAACTTGCCTTGGGAATGATTGGTGGAGCGGAGGCCATTCCTGCTATAATTCTTTCTTTGTTTGGAGGCTGGCTAGCTGATCATTTTAATAGACGAAAGATATTAATAGTGGCTCTCATTGCTTTAAGTGTTCTGAGTTTTGCTCTATTTAGTTTTTCATTAAATATTGATTATGTGGTTAACCAATGGGGCGTATATCCTATTTATGTTATTATTTTTTGTACGGGTATAGCGAGAGCATTTTTAGGCCCAGCCCAATTTGCCCTTTTACCTCAAACTGTAGGAAGTGCAGACCTTTACAAAACCGCCATATCTTGGAACAGTGTCTTATGGCAATCTTCCATGGTTGCGGGGCCACCCATTGGAGCTTTGATTTACGCTCACGTGGGAGTTCAAGAATCGTATATGGTCTCATTAATTCTCATTATACTATCTGTGTTTATGTTTGTATTTATGGCTCATAAGCCATTACCCAATATTGAGAAGAAAGATTCTATCATCACAAGCCTGAAAGAAGGTTTAAATTTTGTCTTTAAAAAAGAAGAAATTATTGCAGCCATGTCTTTAGACATGTTAGCTGTGTTATTTGGCGGTGCGGTGGCGTTAATGCCTGCATTTTGTGATAAAGTATATCATGTAAACGCAGAAGGTGTAGGTCTTTTAAGATCAGCAACAGCTTTAGGCTCAGTACCTATGATGATGCTGATAGCGTATATACCTCTCCAAAAAAATGTTGGTTTCAAAATGCTGTTTTGTGTATTTTGTTATGCACTCTGTATGACAGCCTTTGCCTTTAATACTAGTTACATATTAGGCGTAGTAATTTTAGCAATTAGTGGTGCATTTGATGCAGTAAGTGTAGTAATAAGACAAACTCTGTTACAAACTCTAACACCTGAAAACATGAAGGGTAGAGTATCTGCGGTGAGCAGTATATTTGTGGGTTCTTCTAACGAACTTGGGGAAGTGGAATCAGGAGTAGCAGCTAAAATATTTGGGTTGCAAAAATCTGTATTTGTAGGTTCATTAATTTCTCAAGCCGTAGTAATTTTTATGTTCTTCAGAGCTAAAAAATTAAGAAAGTTAGATTTTTGAGAAATATTTACAGAATAAAAAAGAGCCAAAAAGCTCTTTTTTATTCTGTAAATTCATATACATACCCACTAACCGTACATTTCAAAATTCTTACAAATGGATAATGTTCAGACGTAAAACTAACAGTCTGGTTCAAAATAACTTTTGCATTGCCAACCATATTAGCATTTTTATACATTTCAGATTTTGCTTTTTCAACTAACGCCTTTTTAGATAAACCTCCAATTAAACAAATATATGTAGCAGAAGACTCCCCCACAACATAGTCTACAACCTTGAAATTTTTCTTAGAAAGTTGTACATGAGCTTCTGTTGAAACATAGTTTTTAAATGGTACTGTAGTTAACAAATCAGGAACTGTAAAAGTTTTTGCAAAACCTAGTGCAAGTTTTACTGTAATAAATGATAACATTTGTGCTTTTAGCGATTCATTAGTAACACAAAATACTTCAAAAGATAATTTAGCTTTTGAGTGGGATTTTGGTGACAACACCTCTTCTACTAAAAAATCTCCAGCTCACGTTTATACAATTGCCGGGAAATATAATGTAATGTTAGAAGTAACAAATGAGCGTGGTTGTAAAAACAAAATTAGTAAAGAAATAAATATTAAACCTGCTCCTAATGTAGAATTTCAACTTGATAAATTCATTGGTTGTCAGCCATTTATTGTGAATGTAAAAAATACAACTTTAAATGACAGCGTAGCTGTAAATAATTCTTTTTTCTGGCAAACAAGTACTAATGAACTAAAACAAAATCTAGACAGTACCTCATTTACATTTTTCTCTGATGGACTTCAAGAAATATCACTTTCTGTTACCAACACTTTGGGGTGTACCAATTCTTCTTCAGCAAATGTATTTGTAAAACAATCTCCAATTCTAACAGATTTAAATATTTCAAAAATTCCAGCTTGTTATAATGACAGCATTACAATTACAGCAAAAGGCTCCCCTCAAAATTCTTCATTTATTTGGAATGATACAAATACTGTCATATTTAATTCAATCTCACAAAATATTACTACCGCATATTTTAACTCTGGCGGTTTATTAACATCTAGATTAACCATAAATAACAATGGTTGCTCTTCTGACACTTTGATAACATTTAATGTATATGAGAAACCAAAAATAGCCATAGATACCTTTCCTAATGTTTTATGTCAGTTTGGTTCACAGATCTTGAGTTTAAATCCATCAATTGCTCAAAATTATAAAGTGGTATTAAATGATAAAACAGTAAATAATTCAAAAAATAACAAAGTTCTGTTAAATAATTTACAATTAACAAATGATGTTAAAATTACTCTTACGGATGTAAATGGGTGCAAACAAGATACTTCAATCATTTTAAATACAACTAGTAAACCTTCGCTTTCACTTAGCACAAATTCTATAAATGACACAATATGTATCGGCAGTGAATTGATTGCTAATGTAAAGCCATCGAATCTAGACATGTATTCATATTTTCTAGACAATGTTAAACTTACTGACACTATATCAAATAGTTTAAATTTTGTGAACATTTCAAAAAACAGTACTATTTCAATTATTGGTAAAAAAGACGGATGTAGTGACACTGTTACTAAAGTCATTAAGGTTAAAATACCAACTTTAGCACCAAGTATAAATTGTATCGAATCTAGTTTCAATTCCATAACTTACAATTTTAATACACTTGAGAATGCAAAATATTACGAAATAAGTACTGATGGTATTAATTTTGTGAAAATAAGCTCATCAGGCACTTACATATCCAAAGATTTAGATCCTGATACTGAATATAATTTGGTTTTAAAAAGTGTTTTAAAAGGCGAATACCCATGTGACAGCATACTGATTAGTAACGCACCCGTTTGTAAAACCATACCTTGTGAAAAATTAGATTTTGATTTAAGCCCTATTCAAAGTGAAATTTGTGAGAACGGGAATGTAACATATAAGATTTCCAACATTGTGAGTCCTTCTGGGCAATACATTATTTATTGGAATAATACTAAAGGAACAAATACTGAACTCAATACGGGTAACTTAACTATTAAAGATAGTCCATTTAAAATTGAGGTTTCAATAGAAGATAGTACCAGATCAAAAGGTTGCACAAAAACAACAAAATCAGCAATAGTATATATTGACCCAAAACCTGATAGTACTAATTTTAGATACTCATTTGAATTAAATAAGTCTTGCGAAACTACAAGTAATTTAGTTTTAAATGTTATAAATCCTAATCCAATTTATCATTATTATTTTTCAAAAAACAATGATATAGATACTACATTCAAGTACTACAATATGCCAGTAAGTATCCCTTACAGCGAAAAAGATTCTTCTGTGTATTTGATAACAACAAGTGAGCATTTTGCTTGTAACAGATCTGTCAAACAATTAATTGAACCCATCATTGCTGGAGTAAAACCAAACCCTGTTATTTATAACATTGTTTCTAGCTATGTATTAGACTCTATTCAATGCACTATGCCTGACTGGACCTATCATTACAAAGTTAAATTCGATAGCCTACAATTAATTAGTTTTCTTAATACCTTCCCTGGAATTATAAACTACAAGATTGCAAGAACAGTTACTGAGACTAGTTTAAGTATTAATGGCCCCACTCAATCTTCAATACTTGGAAATTATTTAAAAAACGAAATCCATTCAAGTTATAAAAGTAGTAATACAATAGTTGAAGGAAATACTATTGGTATTAATGACACCATTAAATATTATAATGAATACTCCTGCCCAATAGCATATTCTACAGAAAATGACACATCCTTTAAGCGATTAAACGAATGTCATGATTTAGTTTATAAATATTGTGCAAACAAAAAAGATACGGTAACCATAAAAGATTTAGAAAAAGAATACGAATGTTTTAATTCTGTATCTGACCTGGGAAATTATTTTAGTGAAGAACCTCAAGGATATAAATTAGTTGATTCATTTACTGTTGTAAGAATAAAAAAATCTTCAAACACGGAAGTAACCATTAAAAACAAAAAACTAAAATGCTTAGAGACTACTTTGAAACTTTGTGCATTTTATTGTGATACCGCACTATATATCCCAAATGCTATTTCTCCAAATAATGATGGATTTAATGACAAATGGGAAATTAAAGGAGGACTCGGGAAAAAAAGTATTAAAATATATAATAGATGGGAGCAACTTGTATACTCATCTGATGATTATCAAAATAATTTTGAAGGATACAGTAATGACGGTATCCTTATGAGTGATGGACTATATTATTTTGAATTAAGAATAGATGGTGTTAGTCATCTTAACAATGACAAAATGGGTCTCAAAGCAAAGACATATTCTGAAATTTCACAATACCCATATAGTATATTTGACTATGATTGTGAAGAAAAACCATTTGGAGAACTTAAAGGCAAATTATTGATTTTTAGATAATGAATAAAATAAAACTATATTTAACAATTTACTTTAGCTACTTTGCTGTGTTTGCACAGCAGACTGCTCAGTATACACAATTTATGTATGAAAAAAACTTTTACAATCCTGGATATATTGGTATTTCATCCAATTCTGTAGAAGGCGCTATATCTGTAAAATCATATTTGTATGACTTTACTCCGGATGTTACACAAGAATCAAAAAGTAAAGTATTAGATGGCCTAAATAAACCTACACTTGTTAATCTCGCATTTCATGGTGCATCAAAAAAAAGAAATATGGCCATTGGTGGGCGATTGGAAGTAGATAAACAACCAATTATCAACTACACTTATCTTACTTTTTATGCGAGTAAAAGAAAAAAAATAGGCTTCAATAAACTATTATCTTTAGGTCTTGAAATAGGTGTTAAAAACATTAACATTAACTTTAATAATCTTAAACTAATTTCAAACAACGATCAAGCGTTTCAAACAGACAATTCTGCACCTTTTAATTTTTTCCAACCAAACATTGGGCTCGGAATCTATTTTAAAGCCCCAAAATACTATTTTGGAATTTCAGAAAAGAATTTAGCTGCATTTCATTTTAAATGGAATGAAAATTTTACCAATAAAATATCTGCCTTAAACTATCCACAAACTTTTATATGTGCTGGATATAAAATTGGGTTAGGCAATTCTTTCTTTTTACAACCAAATATTCTATACAAATTAAACACCAATAACATTTTTTATCAAAACAAACTTAAATCAAACCAAAGAGATAATGGGCTAACTAAATTCCTCTATAATGATTTGTCTATACTAGATTTAAACCTAACTTTAGGCTATAAAGATATTGTAGCATTAGGTGGCACATTTAGAACAAATAATACTATTGCCTCTATCGTACGATTCAATATCGTAGAAAAAATATACATCAGTTATGCCTATGATTTTCCATTTGGAAATTCACTTAAAAACAACTTCAAGGGCAACCATGAATTATTATTAAATTATATTGTAGACTTTGGTACATACACAGACAAAACTATTGACCCTAGATATTATTAATAATGAATAAAATAGCCATACTAACACTTACAATTCAGTTTATCAACAGTTTTGCTCAAAATTACCTTGAAAGAGGAGACAAATACTTTCATCATAATAATTTTAAACAAGCAATTGCATATTATGAAAAAGAATCAACAAATCCTGATACACTTTATAGTTTAAAAGCAAAAGAACTTTTAGCCGTTACAAACATAAAAATAAATGACTACGATGCTGCACAAAAATGGATTGACCAATTAATTAGTATAAAACCTAATAATCTTAATTATCAATTCTTAAAAGCAGATATTAGTCTACGATTAAAACAATACGAAAATGCAAAAAAATACTTTCTTTTGCATCATAACAATACACATCTTGATGAATCATTGCTAAAATCAAAATTTTGTGATTCGCTTTTAAAAGAGGGATTTAATCTTTCAGGACAATATGAAGTAAGTGAATTTAAACCAGCAAATACAGAAAAAAGAGACTTTTCTGCCATGATACACGGAGATAGTGTTTTTTTTATATCAGACAGAGAAAGCAATTCTTACCAAAATAAAGGAGTGATAAAAAACAAATACAGTATACCTCATTTAGATTTCTATGTCACTAAATTTAACAGCAATACAAATGACTATTCTAGTTTAAACGCTGAGTCTTATTTTGACTTTAAAACAGGGCATCATGAAGGTCCATTGGCATTTACGGATAGTGGCAATACCATACTTTTTACCAGAACACATAAAGGTATTAAATATCCTAATCAGAGTGTTAATCCATTAAATATTTACACGTCTCACAAAGTTGAAAACAAATGGTCTGAAGCCACAAACAGTTTCAACATGAATGATCCTGAATACAGCACAGGGCATCCAACAGTTTCAGCAGATGGAAAAACAATTATATTTTTTTCAGATGCAGGTTCTAATTTTTCAAACGCAAATTTATACATTGGAAAATATAATCCATTAACAAACAATTGGGGTGAATTTAGACCTCTTGGAAACCATATTAATTCAAACAAAAATGAACTATATCCTTTCCTTGATCAAAATATGAATTTATATTTTGCTTCTGATGGACATCCCGGATATGGAGGACTAGATATTTTTGTAGCCAAATATAATAAAGACAAAGATGATTGGGAGAAACCCGTAAATTTAAAAACTCCACTAAATAGCGAGTATGATGACTTTTCCTATTTTGAATACAACAAAAGTGGAAGTGGTTTTATTACAAGTAATAGATTAGGAGGCACAGGAGCTGAAGATATTTATGTATTTACAAAAAACGTAACTCATTTAAATTTAGATCATAATATAGTAAAAATTAGTAAAAGTACATTTTTTAATGGAATCATAACTTCATATATAAGTAATGGTAAAATTGAAGCAAACAACAATCACCCTCATTATTCAATTTTAACCCTACCAGAAAATGACAGCACATACACCGCTATTCAAGAAAAAAATGGAATTGAAGAAAATAGAATTCATTTTATTCTTGAAAAACCTACTGACGAAACAAAGTATGGAGTAAAAATAAACTCTACTGAAAAAGATTTAGATTTAAATGGAAAGTATAACCCTAATAATGTTAAAACAAAATTTACAAAGCTTTACGTATTTGAAAATGATGTATTGATTGATACTGTTTTAACACAAAAAGATGGCACCTATAATTACTACTGTAAAGCAAATACCGATTATAGATTTGTAAAACTAGATAGTATTCCAAAAGATTTAAAACCCAAATATTTAAAACTTTTGATACAAAATTCAAAAGGAGATTTTATAAATAATGTTGATATTAAAATTACAAAAAACAATAAAACATTTTTAACTTTTAGAACTGAGCAAGAAAATGTTATAAGAGTCCCTAACTATAGTCAATTAAATATAAATTTCTCAAAAAAATATCATTTAAATTGTGACACATCTGTTAATATTAAATTAGCAGCAGTTCAAGACACATTCATTCTTAAAACAATTCTAAAAGAAATACCTTCATACATTATCAACGCAAATGTTTATGAAATATATAAAAACGAAAAACAAGGAATTAAAAATGTAGATGTAGAATTTCATTACAAAGGAAAAGTTATTGACCAAAGTTATTCATACGACAACGGTAATATAGAAATAAAAGGATTTCCAAATGAATTCATAAATTTAACATTGAATAAAAAAGGATACATAGGAATAGACACTAGTTTTATCCTCGACACTTCTAAGGTAAAAAACTTAAGTTTTGAATTAAAAAGAATTACTGAAGGTTCTACCGTTCAATTAAAAGAAATATATTTTGACTATAACAAAGCAACTTTAAAATTAGAATCTGAAACAAATTTATTGAAAATCGCAAAATTCTTAAAATCAAATCCAAACATAAAAATAGAATTAGCATCACATACCGATAGTAGAGGTAACCCAAAATATAATTTGGATTTATCACAAAAAAGAGCGGATGCCGTATTTAAATTTTTAGTAAAACATGGGGTAAACTCTCATAAATTAGTGGCAAAAGGGTATGGTTCTACACGTCCTATCATCTCAAATGCACAAAGTGAAGAAGAACATCAGGCAAATAGAAGAACAGAAATTAAAATTTTGGAAGCAGATAGAAATCAACATTCTGAATTTAAATTTAGAATAGTGATTAAAACAAGTGAAAAACCTATAGACACTTCTGATCCAATTTTTGAGAAATATCCTCTTTTAAAATCTTCTACTACAGAAACTGGGGATATGATTTACTTTTTAGGTAATTATGATACGGTTCAAGAACTTTCTCAAAAATGGATAGAAATTAAAGAAAAGGAAACTGGAAATGTATATATTGAAAAATTAGTTAAAAATACTGTTATAGAAAAAATAACGAATATTGAGACTCTCAAACACTAATTTTATTGATAATCATAGTTTTAAAAACACGAATAAGTAAATTTGAAGTATATCTTTAAATAATTTAAATTTTTTTTCACATAATTGTCATATAATTGTGTTAGATTTAACAAATTTATAATTTTGTAATCTTCTTATGAGTGAGTTTTCAGACAATAATCAATTTGAAATTCTGAAGAAGAATATTCAAGTTCTTCTGAAAGAATATAACTTACTCAAAGAAAAATATAAAAATTTAGAAGCAGTTCATCAGCAGCAAAGCGACAAAATGCTTAAACTTATGGACATGCTCGAACAAAAAAATAATGTAGAACCTGTGAAGGAAAGCAGTGCAGCAATTGAAGACATAAAGTCTAAACTTGCTGAGTACATTAAAGAGATAGATGTATGTATTGCCTTAATGGCAACACAAGAATAAATAGATGGCCGAAGTTGCACTAAAAATACGCATAGGTAATCGAGAATATCCTCTAAAAGTAGAGGAATCAAGTGTGGCTACCATACAAGAAATTGCCCAAAATGCCAACAAAGCTTTGGATCAAAGAAGTCTTCAGTTGGGTATTACGGATATGCAAGATATTTTAGCCATGACACTATTCGATTGCTTTGTGAAACAAAAAGCAACTAGCGGTACTCAACAAACAGGCTTGGAATTAGATTTAAACGAAGTTATACGTCTAAACAAGCTTATTGAGGATACTCTTCAATAATACACTTCTCTTATAACGTACTGCCAATTTCACTTTTTTTAAAACAAACTCATGGATAACACACTATTGGTAGTTGTGGGAGCTTTAGTAGGTGCAGGTGGAGGTTTCGTTGTGGGCCGATACTTATTAATGTCTTTACTGGGCAAACACGAATCTGCGGCTAGAGAAAAAGCCGAACTTATTATTAAAGAAGCCGAGGTTAAAGCTGAAAGTATTTCGAATCAGCGCCTTATGGAATCAAAGGAAAAATATTTAAAATTCAAGTCTGAGTTTGATGACGAAATGAATAAACGAAAAAACAACGTTATTCAAAACGAACAAAAAATCAAACAAAGAGAACAGCAAATCACGAAACAACTAGAACAAAATTCTAGAAAAGAAGCCGAACTTGATTCTGCTAAAGAACAAGTTGCTGCTCAGCTTGACATTATCAACAAAAGAAAAGAAGAGGTTGAAAAATTGCGTCAGCAACAAATTTCAAATCTTGAAAAAATAGCAAACTTAACTGCTGTTGAAGCTCGTGAGCAAATTATTGAAAACTTAAAAAGAGAAGCGGAAACCAAAGCTAGTTCTCATATTAAAGAAATAGTAGAAGAGGCTAAACTTACAGCAACCAAAGAAGCGAGAAAAGTTGTTATACAAACTATACAACGTACCGCTACTGAACACGCCATAGAAAACTGTGTTTCTGTATTTCATATAGAAAGCGAAGATATCAAAGGAAAAATCATTGGTAGAGAAGGTAGAAACATTAGAGCTATAGAAGCAGCTACTGGTGTGGAGCTTATCGTAGATGATACTCCAGAAGCAATCATCATTTCTGGTTTTGATCCTGTTCGTAGAGAAATTGCAAGACTTTCGTTACACAGATTGGTGTCTGATGGGCGTATTCACCCTGCAAGAATTGAAGAAGTAGTTGCTAAAACTACTAAAAACATAGAAGATGAAATCATAGAAATTGGAGAAAAGACTTGTATAGAACTTGGCGTACATGGCTTGCATCCTGAACTTATCAAAATGGTAGGTCGTATGCGTTTCCGTTCTTCATATGCACAAAACTTGCTTCAGCACTCAAAAGAGGTTGCAAGAATGGCTTCAATTATGGCAGCAGAACTAGGTCTTAACGCTAAAATGGCAAAAAGAGCTGGTTTATTACACGATATAGGCAAAGTAAACCCTGAGGAGTCTGAACTTCCGCATGCTTTGCTGGGTATGGAGCTTGCTAAAAAATACAAGGAGCATCCAGAAATTTGCAATGCAATAGGAGCCCATCACGATGAAATAGAGATGACTTCTTTGTTATCTCCAATTATCCAAGCTTGTGATGCCATATCTGGTGCTAGACCTGGTGCAAGACGTGAGGTAGTGGAGTCATACATCAAAAGACTTAAAGATCTTGAAAATTTAGCTTTGTCTTTTGACGGTGTAGACAAATGCTACGCTATACAAGCAGGTAGAGAGCTAAGAGTGGTGGTAAACTCAGAAAACGTAAACGATGAGAAAGCAGGAAACCTTTCTTTTGAGATTGCTAACAAAATAGAAAAAGAAATGCAGTATCCTGGGCAAATAAAAGTAACGGTAATTCGTGAAACTCGCTCAGTAAATTTTGCAAAATAGTTTACTATAAATTATTTTTGCTGACTTTTATACAAAAATTAGAAACTACTATAATGGGAAAAGGAGACGTAAAATCAAAAAAAGGTAAAATCTTTAGAGGTTCATTTGGTAAATCAAGACCTAAAAGAGCTACTACTGCTAAAACATCTGCAGCTGCTGCTAAATCAGCAAAAAAATAAGAAAAGGGCTCTAACGAGCCCTTTTCTTTTATATTGAATTCTATTTATGCACATCCCTTTTATTTCATTTTATCCGGGTCCTTCTCAGATACATTCACAAATTAAGACTATTTATGAAGAGGCATTTGAGCAAAATATAACGGGCTACAATCATAGAAGTTCGTATTTTATTGAAATAATAAAAAACTGCCGAACTCATCTATTTCAAAAACTGAATGTACCCCAAGACTATCAATTAGGCTTTTTGTCTTCCGCTACAGAAGCGTGGTCTTGTATTGCCAACTCATTTACAAATATTCCTGCAACGTTTTTCTACAACGGTAGTTTTGGAGAAAAATGGTATCAAGTACATAATTCCTCTAACAAAAATACTTCGGGTATTCCTTTTGGGATTAATCATATACTCCCCTACTCTACTTTACCCAATATTAACCAACAAATTATAGGTATTTGCCAGTCAGAAACTTCTAATGGCAGTATGGTTTCCAATGAAATATTAAAAGAAATAAGAACACAATATCCGGATGCTTTAATTGCCGTAGATGCCACTTCTAGCATGGCAGGTGTGGAATTAGATTTTTCAAATGCAGATATATGGTTTGCATCTGTACAAAAATGTTTTGGCTTACCTGCGGGCTTATGTGTCCTAGTTATGTCGCCAAGGGTTGTAGAATATGCCTCAACCAGAAACAATCCTACTAATATGTATGATTTATATGATAAAGCTAGCATATTTCAAACGATACATACTCCCAACACAATCAATATTTATGCATTGGGTGCATTAATGGCACAAAGTGCTGATATTTCAACAATACATAAAAACACTAGCCTTAAAGCTAGTTTATGGAACAATTATTTAAAAGAAAATAATTTGCAAACCATATGCACAAACCCAGAAACTGTAAGCGAAACTGTATTTTGTATTTCTTATGATTCTGAAAAAATAGATCATTTACTGAAATCTTGCTATAACAATGGATTTATGCTTGGGAAAGGATATGGTGCTTGGGCAAAAAATACTTTTAGAATTGCAAATTTTCCTGCTTTAGAAGTTGAACAAATTGTAGCTTTGCAAAAAGTTTTGAGTACTGTTTTATGACAAAACCACAAATAGTAGTAGAAAAAATAGCAACCTACACCGGACACACCGATTGCATATATGCTCTGTGTGCTGGTTCTACTGAGAAAGAATTTTTCACTTCTGGTGGAGACGGTATGGTGGTATTGTGGAACACAAAATCTGGAGACGAAGGTGAACTTATCTGTAAACTAGAAAACTCTGTATACACCTTGTTGTTTCTTGAAGACTGCCAGCTATTGGCGGTTGCCGAAAACACAAAAGGCATAAGATTTTTAGATATTAAAACTAAAACTGAAATATTCAACGTTGCTATCCCTCAGACAAGTTTCTTTGATCTGAAATACCACAACAACTATTTGTGGATATGTACCCACACTGGCGAAGTGGTTATAGTAGATATTCTCAGCAAAAAAATAATTCATAAAATTACCACTGCCACACAAAGTGCTCGTTGTGCTGTGATTGTTCCTGAAAAAAATCAAATATGGATTGGTTACAGTGATTATAGAATCAGAATTTATGACTTAGACAATTTTGCTCAGCTTGCAGATTTTGAAGCTCATAACAATTCAGTGTTTAGCTTATGTTACCACCAGCCAAGTTCAAGTGTGTACAGTGGCGGAAGAGACGCTCACTTAAAATCTTGGAATGTTAATGATTTAAGTTTACAGTATGACGTACCCGCTCATTTGTTTGCAATTAACAATATTGTTTTAAGCACCCATGCTGAATATACGTACACATGTAGCATGGACAAGTCTATAAAAATATGGGATACCTCTACCCTGAGATTACTAAAAGTGATAGACAAAGCAAGACATGCCTCTCATGGCACCTCTATAAACAAAATACTATATCTTGACGATAAACTTGTATCAGTAAGTGATGATAGAAAAATATCTATATGGCACATTCAAAAGCATTTGTGAGAGTTCCAACTATCTTCTGAGTTCAACAGAACCTTTGTAGGTTTTGATGTTGTATTTGATTTCATAGAAATAAATTCCGTCATCGGTGTGTGCTCCATCCCAATACATATTTCTATTTTTAGTATGAAAAACTTGCACTCCCCATCTGTTGTAAATACGTGCATCTTCAAATTTATAGTCGCAGTTGTCTAGCGGCACGCCGTGTACTATAAAAAGATCATTAAACCCGTCTTGATTCGGTGTGAAAATATTGGTTAGTTTTAATGAATCTGGAGAATACATTTGATCTTTAATAACATACGTAAAGGTTACTGTATCATTGTAGTGTTGTTTGCAATATTCTTTACTTGACACTACTCTGTAAGAAAACAATCGGTTTTGTTTATACAAATTACAATCTGGACTAAAAACAATTTGGTTTTTGATAGTTCCTACAGTACTTTTCAAATTTGTCACTGTCAAGTTTTGGTTAGGTGTTAAAATCTTCTGCGAATAAAACACTCCTAGATTGGTCTTTAAAGAATCGGTATTGATAGAAGTAGCCGTAATTGTGTCTTTTTCATTAATATTTATTTCTATCAGTGCATTTTTAGGACTGGTAATAGGAAAATCAGGATCATATTTATTTAATAATCTGTCTATTTTTTGACATTCTAAAACTAAAATCTGGAAATCTCTAGTTGTTTCTCCTATCTTAATTCCATTTCTAAATTCTGAACACTTTACGGCCAATACATACAGCCCAGGCCTACTGGTGAACATAGTTACTTTACCAGTAGTCTCATTCACTTTCATGTACCCAGAAGAAAAAATGGTAGAGTTATCACAATTATTTACCCAATTCACACTTGGATAAGGCCCTGCTGAATACGTATAGTAAGAAATATTATTTTGATTAATAAAACCTTTTAAAGGGTCTGTCATGGAATACAAAAGTTTATCCCCATCTGCATCTGTGCATGAAAAATCCAATATCAGTTCTTGATTGGTGCAACCATATTCCCCCTTAGTGCTTGTAAATACGGGCGAAGAACTGTTGGTAGCGGTTCTTGAACTGCTATTCCACAAGGCTGGCATTTCTGTATAAAACACGGTTCCAGTAGTTATGGGAGTTTTGATATTTTCTATGATTTTGTTTCTACAACACGTTTCTATCACAAAATAGGTAGGAACGTTGTAATAAAACGAATCAAAAGTTTTAACAACAGAATATTTATACACGTTAGTTTTTAAGTTTATCTCATTGCAGGTACTGTCTCCATAAGGAAGTGCTGTTACGGTATTTTCTTGATAAAGCTCAAAATATTCTATGACAGTGTTTGTGTTTTTATTAAAAACTACCACAAAATATTGTGCATTGAGATTTGCCGGATTGGCATTGATAACATCATAAAACAATGTAAACGTAATCTTATATTTCAAAGAATTTAAGTTTTCCTGCTGCACACTCAGGTCACCACCTACTATGTGTGTAGCAAAAATTTTATTCAAGAAAGAACCTAAAATAATTATAAAAAGGAAAGCGTGCTTTTTCATAAAATTTGATTTCAAAATATAATTTGGCTCAGTAACCAAATTATGTTTAAAAATAGCATAAAAATATTTAATTTTGTATAAAAATATTTTTTTGTGTCCATAGGTAAAGCAATCATATTCTCCGCTCCTTCTGGCTCTGGCAAAACTACCATAGCTCAGTATTTGTTAAAAAAGTTTCCCGAACAGTTAGGTTTTTCTATTTCAGCATGCACTAGAGAAAAACGTAGCGGTAGAGAAGAAAATGGTAAAGATTATTACTTCTTGAGTATAGAAGAATTTACGCAAAAAATACAAAAAGACGAGTTTGTAGAGTGGGAAGAAGTGTATGCAGGGGGCTATTATGGCACTTTAAAAACCGAAGTACAACGTCTGTGGGACAATGGCAAAGCCATAGTTTTCGATGTAGACGTAAAAGGCGGTATCAATCTTAAGAAATATTTCAAAGAACACGCATTGTCTATTTTTGTAAAAGTACCCTCAATAGAAGTGCTCGAAGAAAGACTACGCAGCAGAAATACCGAATCTGAAGAAAGCTTAAAAAAACGAATTTTTAAAGCTCAGTTTGAACTTAGTTTTCAGGACCAGTTTGACGTGGTTGTGGTTAATGAAGACTTAGACAAAGCACTGATAGAAGTAGAAACAATTATAAAACGATTTTTAAACTCCTAAGATAGATGAAACTGGATCTGACAGACCGTAAAATTTTAAAAATATTGCAAGAAAACGGGAATATTACCAATGCCCAACTTGCAAAAGAAATTGGCTTGTCTCCAGCTCCCACTCTTGAGAGAGTAAAAAAACTAGAACTTTCGGGTATCATATCTAGTTATCACGCAGAGCTCAACAAAGAAAAAGCTGGTATTGGTGTAAATATCTACGTTTTAATCACTCTGTCTAGCCATAAAATGAATCAAATCAACGCTTTCATAGCAAAGATTGAAGATATAGAAGAAGTAATAGAATGCCACCATATAACTGGCGAAGGTGATTTTTTACTCAAAATAGTTACCAAAGACATTCCTAGTTATCAGAAACTTATCTTGGACACCCTGAGCCAGATAGAAGAAATAGGAAGTATGCGATCAATGGTGAACCTAAACACTTACAAAAACACTAAAGTGATGCCTATATTTATTTAATAGGTGGTATTTCAGCATTATAATCTTTATTAGAAAGCTTCCCTATCGTGCTTGGCTTATAAGTTTGATTGAGTACCAACCTTTTTGATTCATCTGTAGATAACCTTGCGGGATGAATATGGATGGTTGGGTCAAACGCTGCTGCCACTTTTTTGTCGTCTTATCAACCAAATGATGGTTGTCAAACACAATACTAAAAGTACAATCAGAATGATGGTTGTCTTGCTTGGACTATTTTTTATTTTCGGATTGTCTGTTTTTTTAAATAAACCATTGATGACGTCATTTTCAATTTTGTCATAGTTTGAAACTAAAAAGTTACTGTCTGGAATAAAAAGGGCTTTTTCATAGTTTCTGTAATTGTCAATGAATAATATGAATTTCTCAATCGGTCTGTATTCGTGATAATATTTGGTAATTGGGGGTCTCCCTGATGCTATACTATCAATTTTAAATGGTCCACGAACTGGGGCTTTAAATTGCGGTATGAAATAAAAAGTGCTGTCATTAGTAAAAACGAAGTGTCCATCATCAACACTTCCAAAAATTTCAAAGATGTTGTCTATAGTCAAAATATCTTCGCCAAACGTTTTACTCACAACATACTTGCCTTGAGACTCCGACCATTCTTCTTTAGGTTTTCTTGTGTTGTAAAAGTGAAATTTATTGTTCTGAAAATAGTAGTCAATATCTCTTTCCTCTTTTGCTTTTTCTCTGTTTCGGTAATGTTTCTCTTGTAAGAGTTTTTCAATGGTAGCGTCAGTAGTAGACAAATACTTTGCAACTAGGTTGAACTGAATTGATTTTAATGTGTCTACCTTGTAGTATCTTGTTTTTATGATGTACTCTGACTGATTCCTTTTTATAAAATCTATATTAGCGAAACCAGAATTTACAAGCTGTAGCATTTTTTTTATATCAAAGTCTCGGTCTCTAATCAGTATTTTAAGACCATTTGCTTTTACATCTTTTGAAGTTTTGTATTTTTCATAATCCCAAAACGAAAACTGACCATAGCCTAAAGTATAGTAAGTAGTGTCGCTTTTTGTATAGTCGTGTCCGAAATAAATATAGAGTTGCTCCGAATTGGGAAACTTTTCCTTAATCAACTTGTCTGAAAGTTCAAGAAAGATTCTAATTTTATTTCCTACTTCCAACTGTCCCCATCCTGATAGATATTGCAAATGCACATTGCCCTTGTTAATAGAATAAACTATGTCCTGATGTGCAGATGAACGAAATGACAGCAAAACAAACGCAATTAGAAGAATGTGTTTCATATCGAAGATCATATCAAAGGGTTTGGCTTGCGGAAATGGTCTGTAAGCCTTCTGACTAACGTAAATTTTCGCATCTAAATATCAGCTAGTTACTAGATTTAAATCATCAATAGTCTAAGCAAATTTATCAATTTGTTTCTGAATTCGTTTCAAAAACCTAAATTCTTTTTTACCCAATAAAAACTTAAGCCCTCTTACAAGGGCTTAAAATGCTTTGTTTTTATTGCCTTACTTAGATTTTGGATTTGAATTTGGTAGTTGAGCAAGAGTTACCTATGTTATCCACTTTTACTTTTCAATCATAGAATTTGCTTCACTGAAGAATAAGTCTCCTTTATGTAAATCACAGATTTCGTAAAGTTTATGAATCTGTTGCCACAATTCTTTTTTATTTGGAATTGATAATTCAACTAAACTAGTCAAACTTTCCATATATGCACCAATTTCATAATTTAAAATTCCCACTGAATAACCATCAATAATCGAATTGAGTATGCTTTGCTCTGTCACGGAATTAGTTTCTGGAATTCTGTCAGGTGTAGAGAGTGTTACCTTCTTTAAGTCATTATGTAATTTTGCTATTTGTGCTTTTACTAAATTCAATTGTTGTTCGGATATTACTCTATTCCGATTTTTCAAATGTGCTTCTTTAAATAAGTTCGACAAACTTGATGAAATTATTTCTGAATTCTTAATTAATAATCTTTTGGTCTCTCCAAAATCATGAAATACAAGTAAAGGTTTTGGATTCTTGCCTTTTGTTGATATAAAAATCCCTTCATTCGTACTTTCTTTTTCAGTTGCAATACAAATATATTTAGTTCTAAAAAACACACTACTCTCAAAGAGTTTATATCCAGGAAAAGAATCAATAGTTTCTTCCAATATTTCAGTTGGGGATAGAAACTCAATTGACATTAAAGGCAATTTCTCTCTAGGCAGTTTTTTTAGTTGAGTTTGTCCAAAATCACTAGGAATGCCTATAGCCAAGTTACAAAGTGGAAATTCTACTAGTGCTGTTTTCCAAAACTCGGGTAAGTTATTATATACAACTCTCGGTAATTTCTCTAACTCTAAAAGATTAGTCTGTTTCCCCAATTGTCTTGCCTCAGGAAAACGTGTAAAAAAGTCATTTATTGAATTAAGTAATTCCATGTTTAAACCTGTGATTTTATAATTCTGACCAAAGGAAAATATCTCATCTAAATATCAGCTAGTTACTAAGTTTAAATCCTGATTAGTCAAAACAAATTTATCAATTTGTTTCTGAATTCGTTTCAAAACCTAAATTCTTTTTTACCCAACAAAAACCAAAGCCCTCTTACAAAAGGGCTTAAAATGCTTTGTTTTTATTTTCTATCTTAGATTTTGGATTTGAATTTGGTAGTTGAGCAATAGTTACGGATGTTATCAGTAGGTTTTGTTATTGAATTTCAGAAACGAGATTCTTTTTAAGGATTTCTTTTTCATTTTCCGTTAATCCAATAAACAAGTTTTCTTTTGCAGTTTTTCCAATTTTTACTATTTCAATCCAGTTTTTATCATTTAGGATTAAATCGTCAGCCCAGTCATTTTCGTTAGGTGATTTGTATTTTTCCAATTGATTGTGCCAATTTTTCAGCACTAAATATTCCTTTTCTGTTACCCAATCTATTTTTAAATATTCTTCATAACCATTTTCAAGAGTCAAATCGTTAAAATATGAACACATAAACTCTACAAAAGACCAATGTGGACTTTTAGTTTCTTTGTTAAGCCAAGATATTTTCTGTAAGTTATAATCAGTTAGTTCATTAATTGAGATTAACCAATTTTCTCTCCAAAGTACTTTATTCATATTCTCAATTTCTATTTTCGTAATTTTGGTTTAAGCTTCTGACTAACGTAAATTTTCGCATCTAAATATCAGCTAGTTACTAAGTTTAAATCCTGATTAGTCAAAACAAATTTATCAATTTGTTTCTGAATTCGTTTCAAAAACCTAAATTCTTTTTTGGTCTAGATACAAATATTCGTGTGGGTTGTGGTGGGAGATATTTTTCACCACTGTAATTAATTTTTTAAAAATGTTTTCCATTCTAACCTAATATCTATAAACAACCTTGCGTGAAGTAAAAGGATTGTTGGGAACAAAAAAAGCCTCAAATTGCAGTACCGCAGTTTGAGGCTTTTTTTATGAGGCTAAATGTTAGCTGTAGCTTTTATTTTTCAAGTTTTAATGCGGTTTTATTTAGGTCAACTTCAAGTTGAGATAATTCTGCATCCCAAAATCCTAATGAGGTCAATTTATTTTTTAGTGTTTCAAATTCTGTGTCGGTTATAATTACAGTTGCGGATGTTGCTGAATAAATAGCTGTTGGAAGTCCTTCTCTCATAAGGTCTTTTGTGCCGTTCACAATTCTGTTCTTTCTACGTGTACTTGTTTGAATTCCATTTATATAATCATCAGCCAATTCATTCAGTTGTTCCAATTTTTCCTGTATTGCGTTTCCAATTTCAAATCTTTTCTTTACCAGTCTGTCTTGGTCGTTAAGTTTCAAAACAGAAACAGTTAATTTACCAAAATCATCAGAGCCTTTAATCCTATAACGCCAATATTTTAAATGATTTTTGGGGTCAATTTTACTTGGGTCAATTATTGGCTCTAATTTAGTGTCGTGGTCATTTTTTGTTCCATTACATTTTTTACAAGAAGGAAGTAAATTTTCCCATTCTAAAACTTCGTCTTTATACGTGTCTTTGTGATGAAAATGTTCTACTTCCAAGTATTTGCTTTCTTCATTAATGTTTGCTTCGCAGTAGCAACATTTGTCATTAGAAAAACCTAATAACCCTTTTTTAATAAAGTCAACATTCCAAACTGATTTTCCTGTTGATTTAAACTCATCTGTCAGAGCATCTTGTAAATCTGTTGTAAGCTCGACAGGTTTTGGGGTTCTGTCTAACTTAATCATTTGTTGAAATTCCAGTTAATTGAATTTTTAATATTTTCTTTAATGAGTTTTCTGGATGCAACATTGCGTCAAGAATTAGAAATTGTGCATTTGCTGTTTCATAATCTTCGTTATCAATTGCAGTGTTGAAATTTGAAATAGTATCTAAATAAGTAGATGTTCTTGTTTCAGTCATTCCCATAACATCAGTCAAAATTTCTTCAACTGTCCAGCCTTGACAACCATAGTCTTGATTTATTATTGGGTTCAACTTGACTTCATTTGCTTCGTCAAGTGTAAGAGGAATGATTTCTTTGGCATTTGCAACTTGGATAATATGGGGGCTATGAGTTGAAGTGAAAACTTGGGCATTAGATAAAATAATTTTTAATGCTTCGTATATTTTGGCTTGCCATTCAGGATGTAAATGCAAATCAATTTCATCGATAAATACAATACCATCAAAATCTTTAATGAACTTACTTGGATTTTTATATCTGAACTCAATTTCTTTAATTAATCCAATTAACACAGCCATACAAGATTTGTAGCCAGAAGACAAATACTCAAAGTAGATTTCTCCGTTTGGTGTGTTTAGCATAATGTCATTTGAATTAATATTGACTTTACTAAACGAAATACTTGGATTTAAAATACTAAAACATTCTTTTGCAAGATTGATGTTTTTTATTTGTTGTTCATCTAAATGATTTGGGTGAGCTGACCACAAATGTCTATTCACAAACCAATTTTTTAAGTCATTTGGTAGTGAACCTTGCATTGTTTCTCTTGCAAAAGTTCCAATATCTTTTTGAGGGTCTGTGTTTAACGAATCCAAATGTTGATAGGGAATATCTCTATGCGTCTTAAAAACAATAATATCATTAGCATTTTGATAAAAACCTTGAGACTGATAACGATGTTCATTTGGATGAAATGCAGTAATGTCAAAAGATTTGCTCTGATTTGTACCATTGATTAGAACATTTACACTCCAATTTCCTTTTTCTAATCCTGCGTTTCGCTTTATTGATGTGTCATTAATACCAAATGATTGAGCCAAACAATCTAAAATTGTTGTTTTGCCAATTCCATTTTGTCCACATATAATATTGAAATGATTATCAAAGGTTAGTTCCAAATTTTTAATTGGTCCAATTCCTGTGATTTTTATACTGTTTATTTTTAGCATTGTCAATTAGTTATTTTGGTCAGTTTATCTTTGCAGTTTCTGTTTTTAAATCACGCACAACGTCCAGCAGCTTGGCGAAGGCACGGCTTTGGAAAACGTCAGCTCAAATTTAGCACAAAAACCAAATAGATTTCCAAATGTTGAATTTTGCACTACTGCCGTGATTTTGCCAAACTGCTTGTTGGGCGTTCGTTATTTTTTTTAAGAGCTCCATCCAAAACTTATTGTCAATATTTCAGATTCTAACTCAAATACAAAATCTTCAAAAATTTGTTCTTTCCATAAGTAATATGTGTCGAATTTATCTTCGTTAATTTTATAAACTTTTAATAATTTTCTATCCAATAATATTTTATCTAATTCCTCTTTGAATCTCTTTTTTTCCTCTAAAAATTTGTCTTGCTTAAAATTTAGAGCCATTTCTTCTTTTGAAATTAGTTCAAAATTTGACCAATGATCAATTCTTTCGTCAAAGTAATTCTCCCAATTTAATAGATTTATTAATTCTAAATTCTTTGTCAGTTTGTTTTCTTCAGGATTCCATTCACCTTTCTCTTCAAATTCTTTATGTCGAGTTAAGTTGTCATATTTAGGATTATCTTTAAATACTTTTCGTAATACAGACAAAGCATTATCTTTTTCATCGAATTTGTTAAATAATCTCGCTTCCCATGTCCCACCGCAGTTAAAACTTGAACTTTGAAGCTCTGATAATTTTCTGTTAATATGGTCGATTTCAAACATTCCTTATTCTTTAGTCAAGTTCTCTTATAATGACGCCTAACGTTTTGCGTGTATGAGAAGTAGCGGATTAAAAAGCACTTCACTTTCAGTTTGGCACTGACTTTTATTAAAAGTACTGACCTTTTATTTAACACTGAACCCGCTATTTCTTAAAACCGCTGTTATGTGACGTTTTTTAATTTTAAATATATTTTCCCTATAAATATTGCTATGCCAAAACTTAGTAGAGTTCCTATCAATATATATTCAGTTAACTTAATTTCTTTATTTTCTTTTAAATCTCCGAATCTAAAAATTGATTTTGCGGCTAATAAAAATCCAATTCCTTCCCAAAAAGATGTGATTACAAAAACAAAAATGAATAGACGCTCTAGCATTCCTATGTATTTTCCAGCATCTTCAATTCCATCATTAGGCAAAGGATAGTTAAATAATTCCATTATTTTTTTCATTAAAATTGCAGAAACATATGTAATGCTGACTAAAGCGATGAGTAATAAATAGTTTTTGGAATTAAATATTATGTTAAAATCTATTTCATAATTGTGGAAGTATTTTATAAATAAAGCTATAGTAATTGAATGTAGTAATTGATCAAGGAGTAAATTACTAATATTATTGATTTTATCTTTGATTAATATTTTTGTTATTATATCTATACCTAAATGCAAAATAGACAATACAATTGCAGGTAACAAGTATTGTTTTTCGAATTTTGTAATAATTAAAATTAACGATAGGTGGATGATTGCGTGTATGAACAAATATTTCGATTGAAATTTTTTGCTTTCAATGTCATCAACCATGTTTTTGGTTTGAAGTACGAAGTCTCCGACTAGATGAGCTAAGGTAATTTTTATTATTAGTTCAAACATTGCTGTATTTTTTTAGAATATAAATTTAGGATTTCTATAATTTCATCATAACCACCTCTTTTTAAAGCTTTATTTACTGTAGTTTTATCTTTTGATAATCTTTCAGCTATTTCCTTTTGCATTAATTCTCGGTGTGTTAAAGTATAGAATATAGTTTGTGAAGTTACTGGTTTCCAATTGTTGCTAATGAAGCTTAGTAATTTTAATATTGGATTGAAATAATCGTCAAATTCATTGAATGGGCTTCTTAAGATTAAAGTGTTATTTTTAATATTTTCAAAACTTTCTCCAGAATTTATATATGCAGTTCCATAGGATTCTGTTATTTTTTTTCCTTTAAAATTTTTCTCTCCTATACCTATTGACATTCTTACGTCTATTTTGTTACTAGACTTTATTAATGCTTTTATACATAGTGCAATTTCTAACGCACTTTCCAAATTAACTTCAATTTGGAAGCTATCACCTCTATATATTTCCCTTTTTTCGGGGTCTGATATAATGTTTGAAAAATATTCTTTAAGTTTTGGAAGCCAAATTTCAGAATTTACTTTTCTTGAATTTATTATATCACCTGTAATTACTGCTATCATTATTTTAATGAGATTTATACAAATATAAAATATAATTGGTCAAAAAAAGCCTTTTTTCAATAATTGCCCTTTTTTGACCAATTTAGTGTTTTTGCCTACACTGAGGCTGTCCAAAAAGGTCAAAAATAAAATTTTTAATTGGATTATTTAAAGACGCATATCGTTATATAGTCATTGAGCAAGTATTAAATTGTACTAAAAAACAAGAGGCTGACCTTTTTGGACAGCCTCAGTGTAGGCTTAAAAAGATCGATTGGTCTTTTTAAGCCTATTTTTGATTATTGGTTTAAAACGACCAATTCGCCAAAAATGTCACATAACGTCAGTCAGTGAAAAAACTAGCTAAACAAACCTATCTAAACCTGTGCTTAAAAGCAATAAAAATTGTATTTTTTAGGGAAAAATCCAAACCGCTCAAATAGCTTTATATAAAACAACTTTGAAGTTAATTTTAACAAAAAATGAGTTTTTTCACAGCCTGACGGTTTCGAGCTTTGCGTTCGGGCGGGTTTTCGGAGCACAAAAACTGTCAACCAGCACTGCACTTGAATAGAAGCACAAAGCTCCAAGTTTGCACGTCACCCCGCCTGACGCAAAACCCGTGTTATACGTGGTTTTTAATCGATTAGTCTGCATACGTTAAGGAATCGATGGTTGTAAACTAGTAGTCTTTTGTTTATTTTGTCTGCTTTAATTTGAGTTGCTTTTTCTTGTCCAATATTCTGTTTTGCCGTTAATGAAATTTCAAACTTAATTTCAAAATCTATTGTCGAATAAAAATAAAGTTTATTCTTCTTTTCTAGTGGATTTAAAATGAAATATTTCCTGTCGGTTGAAAAACGCCCAATTCCTTTTTCTATCTGAAAATTTTCTAACCATTTATAATGTTTGTCAAATTTTGCAATTATATTGAATTCAAAAGGGTTGCCACTTTTCAATCTCGTATTTGAACCACCTGTCGAATGTATAAAAATGGAATCATCGTTTTGGGAAATAGCTCTTATGTTGAGCCAATCGTTGTCACTGCCAAACTTATTAAATTCAGTTTCTGGAAAATGATGTTTGGGTAACTCAAATAACTTGCCCCATTTATATTGAATATCTTCCTTTCCAAAACCTAATAGTTTTTTAGATTTTGACTTTTCTAGTTGGCATAAATATCGGGGTGGAAAACCATAATGTGCATAGTCGGCTAAACCAAATAATAGATTATTTTCAATTAATGAAGATGATGCTAATTCTGCATTTGTTTTTCTATCGTGTTTATCAGGTTTGAAAGGATTTTGTATTTCAAAAATTTCAAAACTATTAAAGTCATTGTGGTCAAATAAAAGTAATTTTTCTGCCCGATGTATAAGTCCAAATTTGTCGCCAAAGTTGAAGTAGCACTTGTAGTAATTACTAGTATCAAAATTTAAAATTTTAGAGAGGTCAATTGAACGATTTGTATTATCTAAATCTATAACATCTAAAAAGGAAGGCTCTTTATATTTTGATGTGAAAATTGCGATTTTATTCTCTGTCAATAGCAAGGCTGAGTCGATTAAATAACCTTCTCTGGGAAAATAGCTATGTATTATCTCTGTCTTCATAAAATCACGTATAACGGGTAGTGTAGCATTAGTGGCGGATTGCGTGCGAATCAACTTTCAAACCGTTAAATGGCTGATTCGGGAAACGAACCTTGCGGAACGAGCTTCACCCGCCATTAATGCTACAAAATGTTAGTGGCTGGCCTTTTTATAATCATCTAAAAAATCCATTACACTTACTTTATTTACATCATAATTCTTTGGATACTTTGGAACACTATAATGTTTTTTAATATCTATATCTAATTCATTGTCAAAGCCAATTCCATTTTTATACTCTGCGTCAAACAAGTCTGACATACCAGGGATTGCAGCAAATATTTCCTCAGCATTAGATTGTTCCTTAAAGTCTTTTGGTGAATTTATGAAGTATCCACACAATTCAAGTTCATCACTACATACTAATCTTTCGTGAAATGCTTCTCGGTGCTTTAAGTACTCAACGAAACTTGTTTTTGCCATGCCCTTTTTGATTTTCCTTAATGCCAAAATAAAAGCTTCCAAATCATCAATACATACAGACCAAGGATATAAATCTTCCTCTTCTTTTTTTAATAATTCTTCAAGATTTGTTTGGATGCCACCATATTTGAATTGAGTAATAATAATTGAAAAATAGTCTTTAATTCTGTTGGGGTTTATTTCATTGATACATTTATTTGTTTTTATGTCGTAGATTTTAAACGGTTTACCTTCTTCAATTTTATTTTCAACTCTTTTGCATTGGTCATAACCGTATTGAATTGACTTTTTAAAATCAGTTTTAATTTTGTCGAAAGCTTTTATTGGGTCTCTCATTGGTGCGCGAAATTGAGTGTCTTTAATCTCAATTATAAAATAAAAACCTTTAAATACCACCAATAAATCTTGTTCGGAATGTGCTTTGTCAAAGTAATAAGATTCGAAAATCATTGCATCTTTACCAAACAGTTTTCTAAATAGTTTGGATGCTTTTTTTTCAAGTGCTTGATTTTTAAATTGTGTGTACTTTTCTTTCTTCTTCTTAGCTAATTCTTCATTAATTCTATTGTAAAAACATTCAATTAGAAATTTGTATTGAGGACATAAAAATTCATCTTCTTTCAATTTAATCAATGGTTTATCAAAGAAAGGATTTTTGTCAGCATAATAAACCGTTTGCCCTTTTTTTATATCCTCTTGATACAATAAAAAATCAAGCATCTTATCTACTTGTTCTGAAAGTAAATCAGCTTGTTTTATGTCAGCAAGGGAATGTATAAAAACATAGCCAGGCTTAGTCCTAAACTCTTTCATCATTTTTAGTTCAGGCTCATCCCACCAATCTCTGGGGTCATTCAATCCTCTTTTTAGAAACTCCTCTGTTAATTTTGGCCACTCATCCTGATGCAATAAATAATAGTTACAATCATTAAGTTTTTTATTAATCAACTTTCGTATGTGAGAGCAAAATTTTATTGCATCAAGAACACCAAATCCAAACAAATCTAAAACATCATTCTCATATGCTCCACAAATAGTTTCAAATCGTTCTAATGTTTGTTCATCATAGGATAATTGAGCATTTCCAAAATAATCTAAGAATGCCTTTAATGAAACAGACACTCTATCAAAATCAATCCCTTCTTCAGTATTTTCATTAAAAAAGCCAATATCACCAAAATAGGTCATTTCAATCTCATTAAGCAAAAGAGTAATTTTCATCCACTCTTCTTTTGAAAACCCATCAATATTGCCATTTGTCTCAACAGAAAAGTATAAATCAATCAAATAAACAAACTGTTTCATAGGAGACATTAAATGTTTAAATGCCTCAGATGTATTTCTCTGGTCAATATAAATCATCATTTGAATCAGATATGGTATAAAAGATTCTTTACTCAAGTTTTTAATTAAAGATGATAGTTCATCAATAATTTCCTCTTGAGTTCTCCTAGAGTCCCGAATTTTCAACATTGCATCCCAACGCTGTTTTAAATCTTCTAAAACCTCTGGATTAATTTCGTTATTCATATTGCAATGCTATTTCGGTTGCTGATTCTTGGCTTGCCCATAACTTGTTCAATTACGCCACTCCTTATTTTCATGGCGTCTATTTCTCAAATATAAGATATAGACACCATAAGTTCTATAACTTAAAATAGAAATTTAAAGCTTTCGGTAAAGGAATTATAACATTTCTAAAACTCATTTTAACTCCTAAAATAAAAATCCCCCATTTAAAAAACGGGGGATTTTCCTCATGCAACGCTTATGCAATAAGTTCACAAGGAACTTATAGTCTTATGAGTATTTTAATACAAGAGACAGGTTTATGGTTCTGAAACTTTTGTTTCAAAGTCATACACTCTTACTGCCCCAATTTATATACTCGTTTTTAATCTACATTATCGTGTAGGAACTTGTTGTTGCCTAATATATCGTTGTCGTCGTTTAAGTTATATCTGCTTATGTTGTTTTCAGAAGAATGCGGTGTGTCGTCTAGACCTTTACCTTTTCTTAGATAAGCAGGGGTTTCAAACATGTTATTTACTTCTTCTGTTTTCAGCTGTGCAAAGGGCTTAGAAGGGCCAAAACCTTTGCTCAAATTCAAAAGCTTTTCCATTCTAGAATCTGCTTGTTCTTTGGCTTTCTGTGCCTGAACTCTATTAAGAACGTCTTCATCAAAAATTGACTTTTGAATGATGGGCTTTTCTTCTTTCAAAATGATAGGGTCTGAAGAAGGAATAATAGGGTCAATGATGGGCTGAGAATTTACCACCGAATATTTAGAGTTCGCCTCAAATAATCCGTTGTTGGTATTTTGAGGAGGCACCGTGTTCTGCGGTACTTTGTAAGAGTTCACCGTAGGCACGGGAGTATCAGGTATGTAATTTTGAATTTTTGTGTTGTCTACCACTTTCTCTGCCTTGTTCGACTCCAAGTTATAAACAGTTTTCTCAAAATACTGTTTGTTTTTTTCTTCAAATCCTGTTGCTATCACTGTAGCTTTGATATGATCTCCAAGCGAAGGTACCAGCACCTGCCCAAATTTAATTTCAGCGTCGTAGCCCGTTTTTTCGTACAAATGCCCCGTTATCATATCCATTTCGTCCATGGTCAGCTCTGGGCTGTCGCCATATTCTACAAAAATGAGTACGTTTTTAGCACCGCTCACATCTGTACTGTTTAGCAACGGAGAGTTAAGAGCTGCTTCCACAGCAAGGCTTGCACGTTCTTTACCGTTGGCACTTCCCGTACCCATTACAGCGGCACCGCTGTCTTTAAGTACAGTGCGTACGTCGTTAAAATCCACGTTTACATCGCCCGTCACAGTGATAATCTCTGCTATACATTTTGCAGCGTTAGTTAATATATTATCTGCTTTAGAAAATGCTTCTCTGATAGACAAGTTGCCGTATACTTCACGTAGCTTGTCGTTCATGATTACCAAAACGGTATCACAAAACTGTTTCATTTCCGAAATACCTTTTTCGGCTTTCATTCTTTTTTGAGGACCCTCAAAAGTAAACGGAGCAGTTACAATACCCACCGTAAGGATGTCTAGTTCTTTAGCTATTTTAGCTATTACGGGTGCTGCACCCGTACCCGTACCACCACCCATACCCGCAGTGATAAACACCATCTTGGTATCTTGGCTCAACAGGTTTCTGATGTCTTCTTTACTTTCTATAGCGGCATCTTTACCCACTTCTGGCTTAGAACCTGCTCCAAGACCTTCTGTAAGATTGATCCCAATTTGTATTTTGTTAGGTACTGCACTTGCTTTAAGTGCCTGTGCGTCGGTGTTACAGATGTAAAATTCTACATCTTTGATACCGTTGTTATACATGTGGGTTACGGCATTGCTACCACCACCCCCAACACCTATCACCTTGATGATAGATTTAGTTGCTGCCTGAGGAGCTTCGAATTTGTAAGATACTTCTAACATAAGCGTTTATGTTTAATTTTTGTGTAGTTAATATAATTCTTGAGTTACTAATGTCACGCAAACCACCCTTTTATAATTACTGAGCTTGAGGGCGGTTTGCATGATTTTTAGAAAATATTATTCATAGTTTGACTTGTCATCAAAATCGTCTATCAACATGCCCGAAATTTTTTCTTTCATGTTTTTGAATAAACCAAATCCTAAATTTGTTTCTTTTTTAGCTCCGCCATGTTCTTCACTATTTTTTAAAATAATAGGATCTTGCGATTTGGCAGTACCAGCGGTACTTCCATGGCTTTGAGATTTTTCTTTGTATTTGTTTTCTCTTTCGTCAATACCATAAAAACCTGCCAATACCAAACCTACAGCTGTTGCATACATAGGGCTTTTTACTACTTCCACTTTAGACTTACCCAAATGCTCATTTGGATACCCTATTCTGGTATTTTTACCCGTTTTGTATTCGAACAATTGTTTCAAATGCTTCAGCTGAGAACCACCACCAGTGATTACAATGCCCGCACTTAATTTTTTCTCATAGCCTGACGAATGGATTTCGGCATTTACCAAATGAATAATTTCTTCCATTCTACATTCTACAATACTTGCTAAGTTTTTAATAGAAATCTCTTTAGGCTCTCTATTTCTAAGACCAGGAATAGACACTATTTCATTAGATTTGGTTTCGCTAGAAAGTGCTGAACCAAACTTAACTTTCAACGCTTCTGCTTGCTGATTGAGCAATTGAAGACCTTCTTTAATATCTTGTGTAATAATGTTACCCCCAAAAGGAATCACTGCCGTATGTCTGATGATACCGTCGTGAAAAATAGCTACATCTGTAGTACCACCACCTATATCTACCAGCACCACACCTGCCTGCTTTTCGTCTTCGCTTAATACCGCCAAACTAGAAGCTATAGGTTCTAAGATGAGCTCATCAGTAAGCAAATTAGAACGCTTCACACTCTTATCTATGTAGTTTACAGCGTTTGCTTCCGCTGTTATTATATGAAAATCACCCTCTAAACGTGTTCCTGGCATACCTACAGGGTCATCTGTTTTCAGTTGATAATCAACCATATATTCTTGTGGCATTACCGCTATGATTTGTGTACCCGCTGGAACCACATATTTGTACATTTCTTGAGTAAGATATGATACATCCGCTACAGAAATTTCATCTTCGGTGTTGCTTCTAGTGAAGCCGTTGTGTGCTTTAAAGCTACGAATATGCTGACCCGCAATTCCTACATTTACCACACCTATATCAATACCAGCAGATTCTTCAGCTTCTTTTATTGCTTTTTTGATAGCATCTACGGTTTTGTCTATATTCACAACCATTCCACGGCTCACTCCTTCTGATACAGATTTACCCATACCTAATATCTCGAGTTTACCAAACTGGTTTTTAACACCCACAAGGGCACAAATCTTAGTTGTACCAATGTCAAGTCCTACTACGATTTTGTCTGTATTGCTCATATTTACTCAGTAATTATTTGATCTTTAAACTTTAAATTAACTCTTTCGCAAAAATTCCATCCTTTTACAGGAAGAATATGCTTATAAAATATCTTGAATTTGAGAACTTTATCTTCTATATCTTCAAGGTTTCCGAACTCGAAGCGTTGCTTACCCATTTGCGGATACACGGTTATTTCTCCTTTGTGATTTAAGTCTATTTCGGCAATCATTGTTTTCAGAAACTTATCCTTTTCTATCATGTGAAAAAATGTAAAAAAGGGAGCCGTAGTGCTATCCATCGCAAAGTCTTGTCTCAGTAGCTTACCCGTCATGTACCCAGAAACAATAGGCACTCTTGCCGTAAACTTATCAGACATGGGAAGAATAGTACCTTTATCGCTCACATAAAAATCTCCACTCGGCATCAATACTCGAGCTATAGGGTGGCATTGTTCAATGTTCACAAACAAGTCTCCCGCCAAATCTTTATGCACGTGTGCTTCGTAAGCAAAGGTGTTTTTCTTAATTCTTCTTTCTAATTCTTTTAAATCTACTCTTCTCACTTCTTGATCTATCAGCTCGTCAGTACCCGAATTAGTCATAAGCTTAAGCACATCGGCTTCGTCTATAAACTCGTGGTTGTGATCTTTGCTAATATCTATTTTTATAGATTTCACCGTTCTAAACTCCTGCTTAGCAGTAGTAAAACCTATAGCTAAAAAAACTATCAACCCAGATAGCACCAGTACAACACCAGTTTTTATCTTATGTATGGGCAATATGTTTTTTATATTTAACATCTTTTTATAGGATTATTTTTTTAAGAATGTTGCTATCTCTGTTATAAATCTATCTATATCTCCTGCACCTGCGGTGATGAGCACATCTGTTTTTAACTGATTTTGCACATAAGGCATCAATTCTTCTTTTTTGAGCACACGCACATTTTTGTTTTGCATCTCATTTGCTATCATTTCAGAATTTACTCCTTCTATAGGCAATTCTCTTGCAGGATACACGTCCAGCAATATTGCCTCATCTGCTATATCCAGACTTTTTGCAAAATCTACATAGAAATCTCTTGTGCGAGTAAATAAATGTGGCTGAAATATTACAGTTACTTTTTTACCCTCAAACAGCGATTTTGCAGACGTCAAAAGTACTTCCAATTCTTTCGGATGATGTGCGTAATCGTCTATGTAAACAACATTTCCAGCATCAACGATGTATTCAAACCTTCTTTTGACACCTCTAAAACTCTCTATAGCCGACTTAAAAGTATCTGGATTTAATCCGAATTCAAGAGCGGCTGCCATGGCTCCGGTGGCATTTTCTACATTATGAAAGCCTGGCATAGACAAAGCAATATCTTTAATAATTAATCCATTCTTACCATAAAAATCAAAGACAAATTTTCCATTCACAATGCGTATATTGTCTGAAAAATAATCTCCTTCTCCCTTGTTAGAATAGGTGAATTTTTGTGCATTGGTAGTTACTTCTAAGCCTTTGTTGGTTATCAGTGCTTTACTAACCAAATTTCCAAACATATTAAAAGACTCCAGTACGGCGTTATGGTCACCGTAAATATCTAAATGATCTGCATCTGTAGAAGTTACTACAGCCACCTCTGGTCTTAATGTCAAAAACGAACGGTCGTATTCGTCAGATTCCACAATAACAGGAGCGTCTTTGTCGCCTATTAATAAATTGGTGCCATAGTTGGCAGAAATACCGCCCATAAATGCACTTACATTTACACCGGCTGTTTTAAACAAATGTGCCGTAAGGGTAGTAGTAGTAGTTTTACCATGTGTACCCGCAATTCCTACCGTTCTGTAACTTTCCGTAATCAAACCTAATACTTGCGAACGTTTTAGTATCTGATATTCAGAACTTTCAAAATATTTGTATTCTATATTATCTTTTGGCACAGCAGGAGTTAAAACCACTAAAGTTTCAGCTTTTTTATAGAAAACAGTTGGAATTCTACCTACTTGGTCGTCATAGTGAATGTCTAAGCCTTCGGCTACAAGTGCTTTTGTAAGATCAGATTCTGTTTTATCGTATCCACCCACATGAAAGCCCTGTGCTTTGAACCATCTGGCCAACGCTGACATGCCTATGCCTCCTATACCAAGGAAATAAATGTTCTTTATGTCTGTTAATAGTTTCACTATTCGTTTCTAGTTATTTGTTTCTAGTTATTTGTTAATCGTTTTATTTTCGGATGCATTAATCAAATACTTAATGTATCCATTTAAAATTGTTATAGCCTTAACCACTAATTCTCTATTTTTCAACAAATCTTCTTTTGTTAAATATTTATCTTCATATCCAATTATCAAATGGTCAAGTACTTCATATAAAGAACCTCTAGCTACCCTACAAAACTGGGCGTTTTCTTTATAATGAAACCTTCCATAGCCTTCAGCAATATTGTTTGTAACTGACCTTAAAGCTCTAACCAATTGACTTTTCAACAGATATTCTTCATTTTTAGGAAGTTTTTCTATCAAAGGTCGCAGATGTAATCTTAAAGCTCTTGCTTCTTTCCAACATTCCAATTCCTCGAATCCTTTCATCCTAATAACAATTAACTTTTATCTATTAACTTTTACCAATAAACCTAAAGCAATATCCGCTATTTCAGCGTCTGCGTTTGGTTTTGCTAATTGTTTGATGTTCGTTTTTAAAGTTTCTAGTTTCTGCTCGTTGTTTATTAGTTCTACGAGTGTATCTACTAGTTTTTCTTTAGCTTCTGAGTCTTTCACCAATACAGCTGCATCTTTGCGAACAAGTGCCATGGCGTTTTGTGTTTGGTGGTCTTCAGCCACGTTGGGAGAAGGCACCAAAATAGCCGCCTTACCTAAACAACACAGCTCACTTACCGACAAAGCTCCTGCTCTTGAAATAACAACATCTGCAGCGGCATAAGCCATATCCATAGTTGCTATAAAATCAAAAACTTTTGGTTCGCCCCAGCCATTTCCTTGCTGCAAGGTTAGTTCTCTTGCTTGCATGTAAAATGACTTACCTGTTTGCCAAATCAGCTGTATATTATTTTGTTTAAGCTTCTCCAAACCACCAGCGATACTTTCGTTTATGGTTCTAGCTCCTAAACTGCCACCTATCACCAAAACAGTTTTTCTGTCGTCTGCCATTTTATAATGCAACGAGCCCGCCAGTTTTGGCAATACTGCATTTTGAATTACCTTACGTACCGGATTTCCTGTAACAACTATTTTGTTTTTAGGAAAAAACTTTTCCATTCCGTCATAGGCTACACAAATTTTATCAGCTTTTTTAGCCAATTCTTTATTGGTTTTGCCTGCAAAACCATTTTGTTCTTGTATTAAAGTTGGAATTCCCTGCCATTGTGCCATCTTTAATAATGGTCCACTTGCATACCCTCCAACTCCTATAGCCAAATCTGGTTTAAATTCTTTAATGACAGATTTAGATTTTAACAAACTGCTCAAAATTTTGAACGGTAACAGTAAATTAGAAAAGGTGAATTTTCTTTGAAATCCTGCAATATCCAGACCTATGATTTTATAGCCAGCAGCAGGAACTTTCTCCATCTCCATACGTCCATTAGCCCCCACAAACAATATCTCTGCTTCTGGCAATTTAGCCTTTATGGCATCAGCAATTGCTACTGCAGGAAATATATGCCCACCAGTACCACCACCACTGATTATGATTTTGGGTGTTGAGTGTTGAATGTTGAGTGCTCCTGTTTCCATATTTTGATACGTACTTTCTAAACTATTTTTAATTCTTCAGATTATTAACTTCTATCAACTTAATTCTGTTATCTTTAAACTGTCTACTGACCACTGTTTTCTGTCTACTAACCACTGTCTACTGTAAACTTTCTTCTCCTTCTCCTTTACTTACACTCAAAATAATACCTAAAGAAATCCCTGTAAACAATAGAGACGTTCCCCCCATACTTATGAACGGTAAAGGCTGACCCGTTATAGGCCCTAAACCTACACCCACACCCATATTAATCATTGCTTGTATGACTATCATAAAGGTTAAACCGGCTGACAACAAGCCACCAAAGGCTCGCTCACTGTTTTGCACGGTAATCATTCCTCTATATAAAAGTAACAAAAACAAGCCCAGCACCACTACACCTCCTAGAATACCATATTCTTCTATGATAAATGGATAAACCATATCTGAATATGGGTGAGGCATGGTGTTTCTAGATATACTTTTTCCAGGACCCAAGCCCAATGGCCCACCCAATGAGATGGCTATACGTGCTTGTTGTGCCTGAAAAGGCATTTCATCTTTATCTAAAAACTTCTTGATACGACTGACCGCAGTACCCATACGCTGACCCGATGCTAGGGCTATACCCACAATGAGTATTCCTACTAAAAACAACATTCCCAAATACTTAAATGGTACTCTACCTATAAACATGAGCAGAATACAGGTAGCAAACATCATGGCTGCCGTAGAAAAATTACTCAATGCTATAGCTCCGCAAATAATTCCACACCAAAGCACCATGGGAATAAATGTAGTGGTGAGATTGTCTATTTCCTTTTGTCTTTTTGCCAGTCTACTCGCTAGATTTGCAATAAGTGCAAATTTTGCCAAGTCAGATGGCTGAAAACTAAACCCAAAAACATTTAACCAACGACCCGCACCATTTAATGTACCAGAAACAAATGCTAACCCCAAAAGGGGTAACGAAACCCATAGAGCCAGCTGCGAGATCTTAGAGTAATATCTGTAATCTATTTTATGAGCAAGCCACATAGACCCATAACCTATGAGCATAAACATGATGTGTTTCTTCAAAAAGTACTCTGTGTCTCCAGCAGCAAGTTTTTTTTGAGCTATAGCTCCTGTAGCACTGTAAACTACCAAAGTAGAAATAATGCCAAAACTTATTGCCACAAACCATATTACTGGGTCGCCACCAAGGTTCTTTTTAAGCCAAGAATTGATATGGTTAGACATTTGAGTTTTGAGTTTGGAGTTTAGATTTTATACTATTTATTAAACCAATTAACATTTTTTGAATATCAGATACTTCTTTTAACAATATTTCCACTGTTTCTTTACTAAAATAATTTAACTGATCACATAGCAAAATTTGAGTTTCAATTTCATAGGTAGAGCCTAATGAAATATGCAAAAAGTTAACAAAATCTTTATCAGTGCTTCTACCCGTACCTTCAGCAATATTTGAAGCTACAGAAACAGCACTTCTTCTCATTTGTTGAATTAATCCAAATTTTTCAATTTCAGGCAATGAAACAGAAGCTTCATAAACTTTTTTAATAAAAGTCATTGAAATTTGCCATACCTGTAAATTTTTAAAATGGTGTCTCATTTCTATTTTTTAAATTCAACAATTTCTAAAGTCTAAAGTCTAACCTCTATATTGTAAATCCTTCACTGCTTCTGCAAATTTTCTCCCTCGATCTTCGTAGTTTTTGAACAAGTCAAAACTTGCACAACAAGGTGAGAGCAACACAACATCTCCTGCTTCTGCCAATTCAGCACAAATACGTACGGTCTCCTGCACATCTTCAGATATTTTGATAACAGGTATTTTACCTTTAAATGCTATTTGTAATTTTTCAGCATCTTTGGTCATACAAACCAAGGCTTTTACTTTATCTTTAACCACCTCATAAAGAGCCGTATAATCATTACCTTTATCTACGCCTCCAGCTATCCAAACTATGGGTTCTTTGTATGCATCAAGGGCATACCACGCACTATCCACATTAGTAGCTTTGCTGTCGTTAATGTATTTCACACCCTTAATTTCCGCTACCAGCTGCATTCTATGATCTGCATTTTGAAAATCTGCCAAAGCATTTTCAATAGTTTCGGTACTTACACCCAATTTTATAGCCGCTAACGATGCCGCCATGATATTGTACAAATTATGTTGTCCTTTTAGAACCGATTTACTTAAATCTATATAATATTCTACGCTATCTATCTGAATAGTAATCCCTTCCTCGTCACCGCAAGCACCGTCAAACTCATCAGGATATACACTAAATGGAAGTTCCTCTGCATCCGTTTCAAATTCAAAAAGCTCGTTTTCTATAAGTTCAGAATCTATTCCATAAATAAATGTACACTCAGAGTCCATGTTCTGTGTAATTCTAAATTTACTTTGAACATATTTCTCAATTTTATAATCGTATCTGTCAAGGTGGTCAGGTGTAATGTTTGTTAAAATACCAATGTCCGCCTTAAACTTAAACATACCATCCAACTGAAAAGAACTCAATTCTAATACGTAGATGAGATTTGAAGTATTCTCTAAACTCTGACCACTAACCTCTAAACTCTCTTCAAGTACTTGCTTTGCAAAACTCTCGCCTATATTACCCGCTAGTTTAGCATTAAAACCTGCTTTTAGTAATATATGATGCGTTAAAAGTGTGGTAGTAGTTTTACCATTTGTACCTGTAATACACACTTTCTTCGCATTTGTATATCTACCTGCAAACTCAATTTCTGAGATTACTTTAATTTTATTCTTTTTCAACAACTGAATAATAGGAGCTTTGTCTGGTATTCCCGGACTTTTCACCACTTCTTCTGCTGTTAAAATAACTTCTTCTGTATGTTTACCTTCTTCAAAATCTATAGCATTTTCTGTAAGTATATTTTTATACTTATCAGAAATAGCCCCCATGTCTGACACAAAAACATCAAAGCCTTGGGCTTTAGCCAAAAGTGCTGTACCTGTACCACTTTCACCGGCACCTAATATGACTAGTCTTTTATTCATATAGTATTGAGTATTGAGATATGAGTACTGAGAGGTCTCAATACTCATATCTCAAATCTTTTATCTAATTTTAAGTGTCAACAATGTTACAATAGCCAAAATGATACCTATGATCCAGAATCGAGTTACAATTTTGGGTTCGGCGTATCCTGATTTCTGATAATGATGATGCAATGGCGACATTTTAAATATTCTTCGCCCTTCACCGTATTTCTTTTTAGTATATTTAAAATAAGATACTTGTATCATTACCGATAGATTTTCAATTAAGAAAATACCACAAAGCACAGGTATTAACAATTCTTTTCTCACGCATAAACATAAGGTTGCAATAGTACCTCCGAGCATCAAACTACCCGTATCTCCCATAAAAACCTGAGCCGGATAAGTGTTGTACCATAAAAATCCTACACAAGCTCCAATAAATGCTGCACAAAAAACCACCAATTCTCCAGTATGCGGTATGTACATGATATTCAAATAATTGGAAAAAATAGTATTTCCTGATACATAAGCAAATATGGCTATAACACCCCCAATAATTGCCGATGTACCCGCTGCAAGACCGTCAATACCGTCTGTAATGTTAGCACCGTTAGAAACTGCCGTAATAATGAAAATTACTACTAACGTATACACCGCCCATAAATAATCTTCTGCACCTAACCATGTAACTAAATTTTGGTAATCGAATTCATTGTTTTTAACAAAAGGAATTGTGGTTGCGGTAGACTTCACGTTTTGATGTGTTTTCATAACCTCAACTCCGTTTACTACTTCCATTTTATGATGTGTTTTGGGTAAAGGCTCTCGCACAAGTACGTGTTTGTTAAAAAACAACGTAAGCCCTACAAACAAGCCAATGATAATTTGCCCAGCTATCTTGAATCTACCAGCCAAACCTTCTTTATTTTTCTTAAAAACCTTTATGTAGTCGTCTAGAAAACCAATTAAACCCAACCAAATTACCGTTACCACCAATATCACAATGTATACATTGGTAATCTTAGCAAACAAAAGAACTGGTATTAAAATAGAACCAATAATAATTAAGCCCCCCATGGTAGGAGTACCTTTTTTCTCCATTTGCCCTTCAAGGCCAAGGTCTCTGATGGTTTCTCCAACTTGTTGATATCTTAGATAATCTATAAGTCTTCTTCCGAAAATAGCACCTATAACCAGCGATAAAATTACCGCTAAAAACGCCCTAAAGGATATGTACTGAAACAATCCCGTACCCGCTATGTGGTAATTTTTGTGCAGATAATCAAATAAATAATATAACATACTTTATATAATTTTGGGTTTTGAGTTTTGGATTATGAATAAGTACTCTCTCCTAAACTTTTCTCCTATTTATGATTCATTTTTTGTTTTTAAATTCTCTTGCGAGGTTTTTACAATTTTGGTTAAAATATTGATAATCGAATCTATTTGATTCAAATATTCATCAAGATTTATATCAACCAAAGAGCTCATATTTAATAATTTTAACCAATACTTTGTTTCTCTTGCTTCTTTTGATGCTATCGACATTTTATGTATAAAATCTCTTTTTGAAACAGAAGCACTTGCCTCTTCAACATTTGCTCCAATACTTGTACCTGACCTTAATATTTGTTTTGAAATAACATATTCATTTGACTTTACAAGACACTTATAGAGTTCTATTATTTTTAATGCAAATTCAAAACTTTTATCCTTAATCATTTACTCAAAATTCAACACTCAAAACCCAAAACTAAGTTTGGAAAATTTCAAACATTTCTTTCACAACCACTCTGTCGTCAAAAGGGTATTTTACACCTTTAATCTCTTGATAGTCTTCGTGACCTTTACCTGCTATTAAAATTATATCACCAGATTTTGCTAAAGACACCGCTGTTTTTATGGCATCTTTTCTATCTAGTATAGATATTGTTTTTTTATAATTCACAGGTCCTACACCTTGCATCATTTCATTGAGGATCGTTTGAGGATCTTCACTTCTCGGATTATCAGACGTAAGGATGACTCTATCGCTCAACTTGCAAGCAATATCTGCCATAATTGGCCTTTTAGTTTTATCTCTATCTCCACCACAGCCTATTACAGTTATGATTTGAGTAGTAGATTTTCTAAATTCTTGTAAAGTTTCTAATACATTTTTTACAGCATCTGGTGTATGAGCATAGTCTACCACCGCAGTAATTCCCGTAGTGGATTGAATCTGCTCAAATCTTCCAGGAGCTGGAGTTATTGCAGACAAGGCTGTTAAGACTTCGGTACTATCTTCTCCCAACAAAATTGCCACCCCATAAATACCCAAAATATTATATGCGTTAAAATCGCCAATCAACTGAAACCATGCTTGTTGGCCATTAATATCCATTTCTATACCCTGTAAAGTATTTGCCAAGACTTTGCCTTTAAAGTCAGAAGGTATGCGTAAACCAAAAGTATACACTCTAGAAAGTGTATTTTGCACCATTACTTTTTTGCGTTTATCGTCTGCATTAATCAGTGAAAATGCCGTTTTGGGTAGTTCATCAAACAACTTCTTCTTCGCAGCTATGTAATTATCAAACGTAACGTGATAATCTAAATGATCATGAGTGATGTTAGTGAAAACTGCTCCATCTATATCAATACCCGCAATTCTTTCTTGTACTATAGCATGCGAACTCGCTTCCATGAAACAATGCGTACAGCCTTTGGCAAGCATCTGAGCCATAAGTGCATTCATACTTATCGCATCTGGTGTAGTATGAGTAGACGGAATGGTTTCGTCGTTAATTTTGTTTTCTACAGTAGAAAGTAAACCACAATTATTACCGAGCAATCTGAACAATTTAAACAAAAGAGTTGCTGTAGTTGTTTTTCCATTGGTACCCGTTACGGCCACTACTTTCATTTTTGTAGAAGGAAAATCATAAAATGCAGATGCCAAAAACCCTAATGCTTTGGCAGAATTTTCTACCACCACAAAGGTCAGGTTATCATATTTCTGAGCAGGAAGCTTTTCACAAACCACAGATTTTGCACCCAACTCAATAGCTTTAGCTATAAAATTGTGTCCATCTACAGCTGTGCCTGCGGTAGCCACAAACATACTGCCCTCCGTAACTTTTCGGCTATCAAACTGAATATCTTTTACCAAAACATCCGTTGAACCAAAGGTTTCGAGTGTTTTAACAGCTGTTAATATGTCTTTTAATGTTTTCATATCTTCACCCCCCTGCCCCTTCTCCTTAAGAGAGGGGATTCTTGGAATGCAAAATTTATTTTCTTAACAATTTCCTCTTTATCTTGATGTTAAAATTTGCGACCTCAAATCTTTTCTTTTATCAAAAGTCTTGGGTCTTATGTCTAGCATCTTGATTCTTTTTTTAATTCAAATTCAAATAAACCGTAGCTCCTTTGTAAAACCTTGTTCCTGGACTTAACGACTGCGAATCCACTCTTCCGCGTCCAGTATGTCTTACTCTTAAACCCACATTTTCCAACACATAAAGAGCATCTCTTAAAGACATGCCTGTCACGTTTGGAACTAAATTATCTATTACCTTACGACTATTCCAGATAACCGCATTGTCCACAGCATTGGCCGCAACCCATTCGTCTTCACCTTCATAGTGATTAGAAATCCCAAACATATTGCACAAATACTGTAGCTCTTCTTTATTACCTGCTCTAAGCAATGGAAATTCTCCACTTTTAGTAAGAATAGGTTCTTTTCTCAAATCTTTGTGCATTTCATAATCTTGCGAATACACTTTGTCTGCTATTTCTTTAAAAACGGGTGCTGCCACATCTGCTCCATATTGTAAAAACCCTTTAGGGCTATCAATCACCACTATACAGCTATATTTAGGTTTTTCCGCAGGGAAAAACCCACAAAAAGAAGTGTAATAATTTTTGGTGTATTGACCATTTTTAATTTTTTGTGCAGTTCCTGTTTTTCCAGCAATTTTGTAATTTTCTGTGTATATATTTTTGGCGGTACCATGTTCTACAACTTCCACCAAACACTCTTTGAGCTTTTCAATAGTTTCTTGAGAACATATTTTACTGTCTACCACTTCTGTTTTATATTCTTCTATTACCTGCTCTCCTTTCCAAACTTTTTTAACGATAATAGGTTTGATCATTTTACCGTTATTCGCCACTGCGTTATAAAAATTCAACATCACCAAGGGAGACATTTTCATTTCATAACCCACAGACATCCACGGCAGCGACAAAAAACTCCAAGTACTATCTTTGGTGTCTTTAATATAAGGTTTGGCTTCGCCTTTCATTTGAAAATCTATAGGCTCGTTCAAATGAAAACTATGAATCAAATCTGTATATTTCTTAGGATTCTTTCCAAAATGATCAAAAATAAGCCTAGAAGTACCCACGTTTGAAGATTTGGCAAACACCTCTTTTATGGTATAATAATTTTTATGAGGAGGTTTACTATCTTTCATTACTTTGTCATTGAAATGTATTTCTCCGTTACCAATCAAAACACTGTCGGTCACATCCATTTCAGAGTCTTCAAACAAAGCCATTAAAGATGCCAACTTAAACGTAGAACCTGGATCTGTAAGACCTTGGTTACCCACGGCATAGTTATAGTCTTCTATATATCCACCGTTTGGCGACTTACCCAAATTTGCTATGGCTTTAATTTCACCAGTAGCCACTTCCATAAGTACCACACAGCCATAATCTGCATCGTGACTTTGCAAATGCCTGTAAAGAGCATCTTCAGCTACGTCTTGAAGGTTAATGTTAATGGTTGTCTGAATATCGTAGCCCAATACTGGTTTTATTTCGTTTTCGTCGTGAAGAGGTTTCCAATTATTACCCGCAATTTTCTGAAACAAAGTCTTACCGTCTTGTCCGCCCAGTCTGGAATCGTAGCTTTTTTCCAATCCCACTCCATTGTTTTCTTCGTTTACAAAACCTATAGTTCTGTAACATAGCTGACCAAAAGGCATGTACCTTTTATCCATTTTTTCAAAAACCACCCCGCCTTTATTTCTACCTAAACGCACCAATGGCCAATTTTCAAGTTTTTTCTTTTGTTGATAGTTCAGTTTTTTAGGACTGATAACAATGTATCTTTTATTCTCTCTTCGGTATCTTTTAAATTTCAGCTTCAGTTCTCGTTCAGACATTTCACCAAAAAACCTTGAACACATCATTGCCAAACTGTCTATACCAGCATCAAAATCTTCTTCTGAAGCAACTGTAGGGTCAAATGTCATTTTATAAAACGGCAACGACGTAGCCAACAAACTGCCGTTATCTGAATAAATATTTCCTCTGGTAGCTTTTACAGGCATGTATTTAAACACTACCTCTTCTACCATTTTACGCCATTTAGACCCTTCAAAAGTTTGAATTTGAAATATTTGCCATATCACCAATAGCGAGAACACCAACATTCCTAAGAACGCTAGCCTCACACGTAACAATATGGTCTTTTTAATATTCAATTTTTTAAACTCTTATTTTTTAAGGTAATTTATCTATCATGTCTTGAGTAACCTCAAGTTTGTACGGCGGCATTTTGCTTTCTTCAAGTCCCATCTGAACTACCTTTTTGGCTACTTCAGACTGTTTGCTTTCGTACATATAACTTGCCTTTAGCGTTGTAAAATCTGCTCTTAAGTCCTCTACTTCTGACTTTAGTTTTTCTATTTTGCGAACTGTCTTTTCTGCATAATGCGTATTTGCTATATACAGCAAAATCATCACAAACGTAAAAAGCACTTTTGGCAAGTTTTCTACCGGCAAGCCGTTATCGAAATACTTATCTAAACGGAGAATTTTATCAATTCTCGAAAACAAAGAATCGCCTTTAGGCACCGAGGCTTTGGCTTCGGTTTTTACGGGTTCTTCTTCTGTTTTTTTATAAGTATTTGCCATTTTTAATAGTACTTAATATTGAGATTTGAGTAATTAGACTTTCAACACCGAATAGTCTAATTACTCGCAACTGTTATCTAACTGCTCTTTTCTGCTATTCTCAACTTTGCACTTCGTGCTCTGCTGTTTCTTGCTATTTCCTCATCGGTAGGTACTATAATCTTTCTATTTACCGCCTTCAGAGGTTTTAATTCATTACCATAAATATCTTTATCTACTTCGCCATGAAACTTACCTTTGGCAATGTAGTTTTTCACCAATCTATCTTCTAGCGAATGATAACTCATTACCACTAACCTGCCCGTTTCACTAAGCACTTCAGGAACTTGTGTCAGAAATTCTTCTATCACTTTTAGTTCTTCGTTTACTTCTATTCTTAATGCCTGAAAAACCTGAGCAAAATATTTATTCTCTTCTCTACGTGGAGCCATTGGCCTGAGCACATCTAGCAACTGAGCAATATTTTCAAAAGGTGTATTACTTCTAAAAGCCACCAATTTGTTTGCAAGTGTTTTAGCATTGTGCACTTCACCGTATTCTCCAAGAATCTTGTGCAAATCATTTTGAGAATAGGTGTTCAAAACGTCTTTTGCCAACACACCCGCTTGTTGATTCATTCTCATATCTAGTTCGCCGTCAAACCTGATAGAAAAACCTCTATCGGCTGTGTCAAACTGATGCGAAGAAACCCCAAGATCAGCCAAAATGCCGTCCACTTTAGTAATTCCATTTAGTTTCAGAAACTTTTTTAAGTATCTGAAATTAGCTGGTATAAAAGTGAAATTTTCAGAATCAATTTTTTCAGCATTTGCCGCCGCATCTGCATCTTGATCAAAAGAATACAAATGGCCTGTGCTAAGATTCTTTAGAATTTCTTTAGAATGACCACCACCACCAAAAGTTACATCAACATAGATTCCATCAGGCTTTATAGCCAGAGCATCCATGCATTCTGCAAGCATCACGGGAGTATGATAAACAGTATTATTCATTTTTGGCAGAACCTAAATGTTTTTTCAGTAACTGAGCAAACTCTTTAGGGTCATTCGCCAAATATTGCTCATATCTACTTGGCTCCCAAAGTTCGAGTCGGTTACCCAACCCTACCAGTATGGCGTCTTTGCTTAAGCCTGCGTAATCGAGCAGCTTTTTGGGGATTAAGAATCTACCGAGACTGTCAAGCTCTATCTCCAAGCTATTTCTTAAGAAATTTCTTTGGATAAATGCCGTGTCTTGGTCAAACTCGTTAAGTGAAGTTACTTTGTCAGCCACTTTTTCCCACTCTGGTAGTGAGTAAATTACTAAACAAGGATCTGTACTCTTCACCAAATAAATGGAATGTGCGTACCCTTCAGGCAAGCGGCTTTTAACCTTAGACGGGATTAACATCCTGCCTTTGGCATCCACCGAACAATCGTATTCTCCTGAAAAATAAGCCATTCGCTACTTGTTACTTATATATACTTATTGCAATAAACGCTGATACAAAAATAGTAATAATTTGGAAAATCTTACCACTTTTTCCCACTTTTTTACATTTATTACAAAAAAGTTCATTTTCGCTCTAAAAATAATGTTTTTAAGAGAGATCTATAAAGTAATTTGGATGAAAAAAACTTGTATTTTTACACAAAAAGAGCGTTGAAAAAGAAATTGTGGGAGAATGTGGGTAAAAAAACTTACTAGCAAAAAAAGGTCTTTTAAATTTGTACTATGAAAAATAATTTCTTCTACATTATATTAATGTTAGTGGTAATATACCTAACTGTTTCAAACATCATTTTAAAAAAGAAAATCCAACATCTTGCCATAGAAAACCAGAAACTAAGCACTGCCTTAACAGCAACATTTCCTTATTTTAAGAAAGAATTACAAAATTTGTATAAGGAAATAGTTGAAGATAGAACATCAGAATTACCTCTCGAAACTCAAAAACGATTCAAACACCTATTGCAAACAGTTTCTATGGAATCATCATTAAATAAAAAAATGGATTTGATAGCCGAATTTGACTCTATTTGCAAGAATCTTGCATATTGTCCGAGCAAATTAGATGTAGATCTGTTTGAAACAAAAGTTTATAACACTCCCATAGATATTCGTAAAAAAATATGTATTGAACTAAACATGAGAGATCATAGATATGAGTTTGCAAAAAATCAACTTATGAAAACTATAGAATATCATGACACTAAAAAACTCAAAATCATGTTACATCCAACTGATTTTATAAAAAAAGATTCTCATTTTGTCATATATAATTATCAAATAATTACCTCAAATTTATTACACCACCAAGACACTATTCGTAATCAAATAAAACTAAAAGTAGTGAACTAAACAGAACCGCAACGGTTTTCATTTTCAGATATTTGTATTGACAACAATTCTCACAAACAGGTTCAGTTACTCAATAGTATGTAAAATATTTGCAATTAAGGCAAAATTGGTGGTACTTTGTATATTAAACTGCTCAAAGAAGTGGATACACTAAAATATAAATTTGTCACTATACAAGGAGAAAAAAGGGTTGAAGTAGAAAAGCCTTATCACATGTTATCAGACATTTCAAATTGCTCCTCATCTCATTTATCAGAAACGGTTCAGAATCTTGATAAAGTAATTAAAGGAGAAATGGACTATTGGTCATGGGGAGGATCAGACTACTGTACCATAGATTCTGCCGAAATAGAAAGTATGGTATTTTATGAGTTTGGTGAGAAAGATTTAGTTTTAGAAACTAAAGATGTATTTAAACTTGTAAAAGAATTTAACGATTTCAAAAAATCAAAATAATGAAAATAGCATTGGGTGGCGACCACGCCGGTTTCGAGTACAAAAAACAACTAGTAGAATTATTACAATCTCAAGGATTTGAAGTAAAAGATTTTGGTCCGTTTACTGCAGATTCATGTGATTATCCAGACTTTGTGCATCCTGTTGCAAATGCTGTGGAATCTGGCGAATTTACTAAAGGAGTTTTAATATGCGGAAGTGGAAATGGCATTGCAATCACCGCTAACAAACACCAAGGTGTACGTGCGGCTTTGGCTTGGCAAGAGGAAATTGCTAAACTGGCTCGCTCGCATAACGACGCCAACATTGTTTGTTTGCCTGCCAGATTTATCAGTTTTGATGAAGCGGCAAAAATTGTAAAAGCATTTTTAGACACTGATTTTGAAGGTGGGCGTCATCAAAACAGAGTTAACAAAATAGCTTGTGCATAATAACATTTAAGTTAAAAAACTAAAATCACAGTAGTGATACTGAGAAAATTACAAAATGGAAAACAGAAATTCTAACAGAGGAGGGGGCAAAAGACCTTCTGGACCTCGTAAAGATAATTTTAACAAAAGTCGTAATAACGACAGAACCGAAAAAAGAAGTTTTGACAAAAAACCTAGATTCGGCAACGACAGTAGTGCTCCTAAAAAATTTGGATTTAAAGACAAAAAAGAATTTGGAGAACGCAAAGAATTTGGGGCTAAACGTAGTTTTTCTAACAGATCTGAAAACTCAGACAGAAAAGAGTTTTCGGGAATACGTGATTTTTCAAAGTCTAAAGATTTTTCTGACAAAAAAGAATACTCGGGCAAAAGAGAGTTTTCGTCTAGAAATAGTTCATCAGACAAAAGAGAATTTTCTGGTAAAAGAGATTTCTCTAGCAAAAGAGATTCTTCTGACAGAAGAGAATTCTCTGGTAAAAAAAGTTACTCAGAAGATAAAGAATTTTCTGGCAAAAGAACTTTTTCTGACAGATCTGAGAGAAGTTATAAACCAAAATCAGATAATGATTTCGGTAAAAAAGATTTTTCAAAACCTTCTGAATTTAGAAAAGGACCAGGAAGGAGCTTTAACAGAGATGACAAGCCAAAATTTGACGACTTCTCTTTTAATGATTCTCGCGAATCTAAAAGTAAAAGCTTTGGCAAATCTGGCTTTGGTAGAACCTCACGCGATGAAGACAGAAAACCTGTAGACAAAGCTAAAACTATTAAGAGTAAATTTGTTTCTAAATCTAGAGATGCTAGAAATGAGGATAACAAAATTAAAACTCCAGACTATACTGAAGCTTTTAAACCTTCTAGAACCAACAGAAATAAACGTTCGGAAGAAGAAAAGAAAGAAGGTATACGTTTAAATAGATACATAGCAAACAGCGGTGTGTGCTCTAGAAGAGATGCTGATATGTTGATTTCTACTGGCGAAATCACTGTAAATGGTAATATTGTTACAGAAATGGGCTTTATTGTACAGCCTATGGACGTGGTAAAATATGCAGGAAGAACTCTTAAAAGAGAAAAAAATGTATATGTTTTACTGAACAAACCAAAGGATTTCATCACTACTACCACTGACCCAGACGATAGACGTACGGTAATGGATTTGGTATCTGGTGCAGCTAAAGAAAGACTTTTCCCTGTTGGTAGACTTGATAGAAATACTACAGGGTTGCTTTTGCTTACCAATGATGGCGAACTAGCAGAAACGTTATCGCACCCATCTAATCAGATTAAAAAAATATATCAAGTAACTCTTGATAAACCATTGGAAGAATCTGACTATGAAAAGATTTCTAGAGGTGTTTACTTAGAAGACGGACAAGCAAACGTTGACGACATAGCTATAATTACTCCAGATCGTATCAATATAGGGCTAGAAATACACATTGGTAGAAACAGAATTGTTCGCCGTATTTTCGAATCACTAGGTTATGATGTAGTAAAACTTGACAGGGTTTTGTATGCAGAACTTACCAAAAGAGATTTACCACGTGGTTCATGGAGGTATTTAACTGAAAAAGAAGTAATTTCTCTTCAAAACATGAATAGAAAGAAAAAAAGATAGTCTAAATGAAAAAGGGTTTGAAAATTTCAAACCCTTTTTCATTTCTTTTTGAAGTATCTACTTATGCACTTTTGAGAGTTAGAACCGTGATTTCTGGCAAAATACCAACTCTTCCTGGAAAACCTATAAATCCAAAACCTCTGTTAACATATAAGTATTGATTTTCTTTTTTATGCAAATCGGCCCATTGTTCATACATCATTGAAACGGGACTCCATCTAAAATCACCAATCTCTATACCAAACTGCATACCGTGTGTATGCCCCGACAACATTAGATCTACATCTTTGTATTTTTTGTTTACTTCAAAATCCCAATGGCTAGGATCGTGAGAAAGTAATATTTTAGCAGAAGCTTCATCTGTATTTTTTACCGCCAAATCTAGTCTACCTTTTCTAATAAACTGACCTTTTGCCCCAAAGTTTTCTACACCCACAAGTGCAATTTTATCTCCCGATTCTGTAAAAATTCTATTCTCATTCATTAAAAGATCCCAACCCATGTGTTTATGCACAGCCATTAAGTCTTTTAAATTTTGTATTTTGGCTTGTTCGTTAGGCCATGAAGTATAATCTCCATAATCATGATTTCCTAAAGTGCTGTAAACACCTAGAGGAGCTTTGAGCTTCGCAAACACGTCTGCCCAGCCTTTCATTTCATCAGCTCTGTCGTTTACTAGGTCACCTGTAAAAACAATCAAATCTGGTTTTTGAGCTAGAGCCATTTCTATACCGCCCGTTACGGCTACTTTATTGTAAAAACTACCACTGTGAATATCAGATAACTGCACCATAGTGATTCCGTCAAAAGATTTGGGTAGATTAGGCAAGGTGATAGTTCTTTTACGAACACGATAATCATGAGCACCGGAAATGATGCCAAAACTTAATGTACCTGCCAGTAAAACACCAGAGCCTAAAGCCGTATTCACCAAAAATTCGTTCCTGGTGATACCTTCAGAAACTGTTTGTGTTACAGCCTGTACGGTGTTTGTTTTTGGTACTACAAATGACACCAACCATTTCCCAAATCTTAGGATATCATCTAAGAGCATAAAGATAGAAACCATTAACTTGGAAGCAAAAGATACAAAAAAAACTCCCGTCATTATGAGTCTAAAAATTCTGTATTTATCATCTGCCAACAAAGATTTAAATGATAAAAAACTAAATAATAACACAAAAAAGAAGACAACATAAGCAATCTGAAATCCATTACGAATAAACGGACTAGAATTGGCGGTATAGTATCTTAAGGCAATAAAACCATAAACCTCGGCCATCAAGAGGAGGCTCAAAAACACAAGTATTCTGTAATTCACTTTCTTAAATTTATAAAGGATTAAAACTAAAATAATGCAAAAGAGTTCAATTTCAATAATTTTAATTTAATAATTTCTATTTTTGTGTTTTATGGCTGATCAATTCATACTTATATTCATATTATTCATACCACTTTTGGTTTTCTTAAGTTTGTTTCAATTTGGGAAAATCAAATCGTATGCGGGTTATATAGCAACAAGCGGATTCCTTGTTGGATTTGGCTTGTCGGTATACCAATTATTCAATGCTGATGCTCATATTAATTTTACTTGGTTTCATGTAGGAGATATAGCCTTAGACATACATTTACGCTCAGACGTAATTGCTAAAAGTATGACTACATTAGTCTATTTTATAGCATCACTAGTATGTATTTACTCTATTAAGTATATGAACGGAGAAAATCATTATCACAAATATTTTGGCTATTTGGGTATGTTTACATTTTCTATGTTAGGCATTGTTCTCTTCAACAATTTATTGTTTGTATATGCATTTTGGGAGCTTGTGGGGCTTAGTTCGTATTTGTTGATCGGATTTTGGTATCAAAATCCTTTAGCAACTATGGCAAGCAAAAAAGCATTTATCATAAACAGAGTGGGAGACATTGGTTTTTTGGCAGGAATATTATTGTTATGGGCTAGATATAAAAACTTAGATATTAGTATTTTAACAGAAATTATTTCTAGTCAAAATGCGGCAGATACAGTTATAGCCCTGTGTTTATTCTGTGGATGCATTGGCAAATCGGCACAATTTCCTTTACAAGTGTGGTTACCAGATGCCATGCAAGGTCCTACTCCCGCATCTGCGTTGATACACGCAGCCACTATGGTTGCCGCAGGTATCTATTTAATGATGCGTATCGTAACTTTATGTACTGTAGACGCTTTAGTAATTATTGGATTCATAGGAGCACTTACAGCATTTATGTCTGCCATTACCGCATGTTTTCAAAACGATATTAAAAAAATTCTTGCGTATTCAACCATCTCTCAGTTGGGCTATATGGTTGTGGGTATAAGTACAGGAAAAGAAGAAGTGGCCTATTTACACTTATTCACCCATGCATTTTTTAAAGCAGGTTTATTTTTATGTGCTGGAGCCATCATACATGAAATTGCTCATCATAAAATTCTTAAAAACGGAAAAACTATTGACCCTCAAGATATTAGAAACATGGGAGGATTGCGTTCTCACATGAAATTTACTTATTGGGCCTATCTGTTATGTTACATTTCAGCAGTAGGAATCCCTTTTAGTTCTGGATTTGTTTCTAAAGATTTTATTATTGGTTCTCTTTTAGATGTGAGCATGTTTAGAAGCAATTTTCTTCAATATGTTTCTACGTCATTGATTATCATTACAGTAGCACTTACGGCATATTACATGACTCGACAGCTCATTCTAGTTTTTTGGGGAGAATTCAGAGCACATTCACAGGTGCATTTTCACGAAACTCCTCCTATTATGTTAATACCTATATTTATGTTAGGAGTATTTAGTATTTTTATTTTTACCGCTAGTAATCCTTTTGATGCACATAGTAGCTATTTGTTACATTATTTACAAGTAGATCATTTCACTATTACAAACCACACTTCGGCCATGTTCATTTCTATATCTTTTACTTTTATAGGAATCGGATTGGCGTATATCATGCATAGAAAGGGATTAAAACAAGATGAAGAAGGGAGTTTTTTCCCGCTCATTGCCTACAATCATTTTTATGTAAATAAGTTTTATATGAGAATATTAATGCCCATGAGTTTAGTATTTGCAAAAAAACTAAATAAACTAGACACAAAAATTCTAGATAAATCAATAGATAGATTTGGAATAGCGAATGTTATTTTGGCACATACATTAAAAGTTACAGACCAATACTTAGTTGATGGTTTTTATGCACTATTGGCAGGAATTGGTTCTTGGATTGGAGGAGTAGGAGCAAGTTTGCAAAGTAGAAAAATTCAGAATTACGTACTCACAACTATTATCTTATTTGGAATTTTAATTGCTCTAATTCTTAGTCTTTAGGATAAATTTTTCAGCATTCGTGCCATTCTAATATACAAAACTAAAGAAACTAAGACTAGACCTAAAATAAGTGCGGACCAAATACCATATACGCCCATTTGCATATTAAATGCCAAAAAATATCCAATAGGAATAGCCACTAACCAATATGCCAAACTTACTAAGACCGTTGGAATTGTGGTATCATTTAATCCTCTAAGTACTCCAATTAAGGCCACTTGTAGACCATCAAAAAACTGAAATGAAGCCGCAAATAACAATAAAATCATACTAAGGTGTATAATTTCTATATCTTGAGTACCCATCATACTCAGGGGTTCTCTTGCAAAAGACAAAAGACTTGCGGTAATACAATTGTAGATAAACATCAATACTATAACGGCCTTGGCATAAGATTTTACATTAGAAAAATCCCCTTTTCCCAATTCTTGACCTATACAAACAGTAGCTGAAGCACCCAAACCTGTAGATATCATATACACTACACTGGCTATTTGCAAGGCTACCTGATGTGCACCACCTTCTATGATTCCTATTTTTACGGCCATTAATCCTGCTACACCAAAAGCAGCAGATTCTATCACCATTTGCAAACCAAAAGGAAGCGAAGTTGAGACAATTTTTTTACACAAATCAAAATCAAGAGCTGTAAATAAACTACTGAAGGGTATTCTGTACGCTTGAAATGATTTGTCTAAATAAAAAATAATCCAGATAGCTACCGCCATGTACATTCTTGCAAACAAAGTAGCCCAGGCTATGCCGTTAAGTCCATATAACTTCACTAAGCCAAAACTAAGTACTACATTTAAAACATTACCAGAAATGGTTATGAAAGACGCATGCCTAGTTTTGCCCAATGCCTCGGCATATTGTTTAATAATCTGGAAAAAAACTATGGGAATTATTGAAAACAAAAATATTTCAAAAAAAACACTTGTAGCTGTTGATAAATTATTTTCTGAATAAAAACTTATAACCCAATTCCCACTTATCAAAATCAGGATGTACATAAACACTGCAAAAGAAATACTCAACCAAAAACTATGTCTGAATTGGTTTTTGAGGCCTTGCACATCATTTGACCCAAAAGAGAAAGCAGCAATGGGCGTAATCCCTGATGTAAAACCTATCAGTAATGTAAGTAATGGGAAAAAGATATTATTGGAAACAGCCACTACAGCCAGCTCTACCTTGCCAATTCTCCCAGCCAAAATACAATCTATGAACCCGACCATCACATGACCAAATTGGCTTAATGATATTGGCCATGCAATATGCAATAAATATCCAAGATGCTTTTTAAATTGTGTAGACTGAGTCATTTTTGAGATTTAAGATTAAATCCAAAGTTAGTTGAATTATGAATGACAGAAAAATTAAAGATTTATTTGTTTTTAAAGGTTACATTTTTGATTTTAAGTTTATACTAACAATCAAACTTTTAGCATCTATCCTAATCCAACTAATAGTGAATTTAAACTTCAAATACACGGTTCTAAAGCGTACTCACTTTCACTTTATAATTCAGTTGGTCAATTACAAGAACTAAAAACAAACGATGAACTATCAACTATAATTTTTGGTAAAGATTTACCTATCGGAATATATTATTTAAAAGTAAGTTCAGAAAGTTATTCAGAAATCATAAAATTAATCAAAGAATAAAAAAATGAGGCTGCCCTTTTCGGACAGCCTCTATTTTTATTTAATTAAATTAAACCGAATTAGAAATATAACTAATTAATTTTTAAATACCTTTATTTAACCAAATTAGGTCTAACATCTAATGTCTAACATCTTCAAGTCTATTTGATCAAATCTACACTTCTTTGTAAGAAGCTTGACAATTCATTTCCTGTGAGTAATCCTTGAGAAAGCAATCCGAGTTCAAAACAATGTCTTGTCAGCAACTCTTTGTGAGCATCATCAGAAGATAATATTTTTTTAGCAATTTCATGATTACCATTTACGATAACATTATATGAGTCAGGGAAATTACCCATAAAACTCATACCTCCCATACCGCCCATATCTTTCATTCTTCTCATAAACTCTGGCATAACCACCGTTACTGGCTGTTCGTCAGGAGACAATGCCTCTAGTTGAACTTTATAGTTTGAGTTATTGATAGATTTTTCAAATACTTCTTTCAGTTGAGTCTGTTCAGCTTCGCTCAATACCATTTCAGCTTTTTCATCTTTGGCAATCAGCTTGTCTACTGAGTCAGAGTCTACACGCTTTATAGATGTTTTTTCTTCTTTACCTTCTAAGAATCCTATAAAATGATTATCTATTGGGCTGTCTAAAAGAAGTACATCGTAGCTGCGTTTTTTAGCCGACTGCACAAAAGTATCTAGCTTGCCTGCATCGTGTGTATAAAGTATTACAAGATTTCCGTCTTTGTCTGTTTGTAACGTTTTAATTTTCTCTTTGTATTCCGAAATCGTAAAAATCTGTTTATCGGTATTTACCAGCAAACAATATTCTTTAGCTTTTTCATAGAATTTATCGTCAGACAACATTCCGTATTTCACAAAAAGACCAATGTATTCCCACTTTTGCTCAAAAGCAGTACGATCTTTCTTGAATAGTTCATGTAGTTTATCGGCCACTTTTTTAGTTACGTGACTATTTATTTTTTTAACATTGCTATCTGCCTGTAAAAAACTTCTAGAAACATTCAATGGAATATCTGGCGAATCTAGCACACCATGAAGCAACATCAGAAACTCCGGAACTACATCTTTAACTTCATCAGTAATAAATACTTGTCTAGAATACAATTGGATCTTGTTTCTAGTAAGTTCCATTTCCTTTTTAATTTTTGGGAAATATAAAATACCAGTAAGATTGAACGGATAATCTACGTTCAGGTGAATCCAGAATAATGGCTCTTCTGCCGCAGGATAAAGTTCCTTGTAAAAGTTTAGATAATCTTCATCTTTAAGTTCAGAAGGTTGACGCGTCCAAAGAGGCTGGGTTTTATTTACCACAAGACCGTCAAACTCAACTTCTATAGGTAAAAATTTACAATATTTATCTAGAATACCTTGAAGTTTCCACTTATCTAAAAACTCTTCAGAATCATCTGCAATATGTAAAATAATATCTGTACCTCTATCTTGTTTTTCAGCTTCAGAAATTTCAAATTCAGTACTACCATCGCAACTCCATTTAGCAGCTTGGCTACCATCCTGATACGATTTAGTTATTATTTCCACATTTTTAGAAACCATAAATGCAGAATAGAATCCTAAACCAAAATGACCGATGATATTTTTTTCGTCGCCTTTATCTTTGTATTTTTCAACAAACTCTGTAGCTCCAGAAAACGCAATTTGATTGATATATTTTTTAATTTCGTCAGCAGTCATACCAATTCCCGTATCACTGATTGTGATAGTTTTGGCATCTTTATCAAACGAAACTTTAACTTTTAATTCTCCTAGTTCACCTTTGTATTCACCAAGTTGTGCTAGTTTTTTTATTTTTTGAGTAGCATCTACAGCGTTGGAAACTAATTCTCTTAGAAAAATTTCGTGGTCACTGTATAGAAATTTTTTAATAATTGGGAAAATGTTTTCGGTATGAATTGAAATGGTTCCTTTTTCTTGCATAACAATCAATTTATGTTTGTTACTCCTATTTCAATTAATATTCCAATTCTGAAAAAATGCCATTATGACACAAAAAAAGCCACAACCTAGTTGTGGCTTTCTGTATCTTTGACAGACCAATTAGTTTTTGATAATCGGCTCCATCATTATTGGGCACTCTGCTTTGTTTTTCATCTTTCTAATAGTTTACATGTTTACAATCTACATACTTGAAACTTCACTCTAAGCACATACACTTGGTGTTTTGCTTAAATAATAGGACAATTTCTCATTTCCTTCACTGTTTATGTATACATATAACGAATAGAAGAAAATATAGTTTCGCACAACTTTAATATTTATTTTGTAATTTACAAATATTTTTTAATCTTATTTTATATAGTATTTATTATATGTGATTTATGTTAAAATATTAAAGCAATACTTTAAGTAATGTATTTGAAAATTATTTTAAAAACAATCTTACTATTTTTTTATAAATTGTTTAACTTAAATAAACCTTTAATTAAATACAATATTCCAAACAATATTGGACCTATTATAACAGCTGACTTTAACATCCATGGCATGCTACTCACTACCATATTTAGGTTGGGTACATTAAATATGGCCCAAATCCATAAGCCTGATAGACATAAAATAAAAACACCTTTTACTTTATCGTAAAATTCTGTCTTGTTTTTAAGTTTAAGATTAATAAAACTACTTTCACTTATAGGAAAAGAATTCTTTTGGAATTCCATAAATGTTTGGCTAGATGAAGAACTATTTAAGCTCTTTTTATCATTTTTTTGAACTATAGAATTTTGCATGGCGCTGCGATTTTTATAAATCAAATATACACATATATACTCTATAATTCTTCTAAAGGCTATGACTCAGCAAATAAAACTTGTATTTTACACGTAATAAAATAGCTGATATTTAAAGAATTAAAAACTATATTCATGCACAATACTTACGTATTTTATCTTACAAAATCGAAAATTTTCATTTCTGAGGGCTTTTGAAAATTTTATGTATCAAGTAAGTATAAATAAAATTCACAATAAAAAAGCCTGTAAAAAACAGGCTTTTAAAAATCATAAAAAATTTCAAACCGAACTATTTCAGTTTGTTAATAACAGCATCATATTCTTTCTGCAACTTAGCGTTGGTTTCTACATCTCTTATAGACTGCAAAACTTCTCTTTTATTTTTCAAATCTTTAACATCTGCAATTTTATTAAAAGCGTTTAATTTAGACCATATGAAAGTAGACTTTGAAATGGCCACATTTTTTAAATTTTCAATTACTTTATTGCTTTTCAACAGACCAAGTTCTGTGTAATATTTCACATATTGATTTGTAAAATGATATTGTTCTCTTCTCTGTAGAGTTTGCAAATTTGTATCAAACCAAGTCTGTTGAGCGGTATCACGAGTACGAATGTAGTAATCTGACACACTTACCAGAATTGGCAAATATTTTTCATTTTTAAATGAATTTAACACCTGCAATTTATCTGTAGCGTTTGTGTACATGTAGCTGTGCAGTGCTGCTCCTACTACAGAATATGCACTATCGTTAAGATTTGATTTTAGAAGACTTTCATACGAAGTAGCATAAGGAGCTAAAGCTTTTGTAGCTACTGCTTTTGTTCGTGGCGTTTTATCATTTTGGGCAATATTTGAAAATTTAGATTTCAATATTTCTGGAGATATTCTTTTAGATTTTTGCAAAACTGAGATGGCTAATTCTCTCAATGAATTGTGCGGATCGCTTAAGATTTGCAGCATGGCATTTTCTGCAAGTGTATCTTTGGCAGAAAGCTCTGCAAGTGCTACAGCAGCCACGTATCTGGCCCTGTAAGATTTGCTATGCATGTACTGAAAGATATATTCTTTGGTTGATTTTTTATGAAATATTTCTCCCAACAAAGTTTGTTTGGCATCAACTAGAACCAATTCTGGACTAGAAGTATAATCAAATTCAAAAACATCTAGGGCTTTTGATAAAACTACATTTTTAACTTGACTGATTCCGTTTGCCCAAATCTCTATTTGTATAGGCAATTGATAGATAGGTGTGTACAAAGAATCTTGCATCTGAGCTATGGCAATTTTCAGTTTACCGTTGCTGTACGATTGAGAAACACCTAGCTGAATATGTCCTGGTTTCATAAAAAACTTATCAAAAAACCAATGCATATCTTTTCCAGTAACTTCTTCAAAAGCCAGCCTCAGGTGTTCGATTTCTGCTGGTTTAAATGCGTTTTTGGTTAAATACAGTTGTAAACTCTTAAAAAATGCATCATCTCCAACTATGTTTCTTAACATGTGGAGTGTACAGCCTCCTTTATTGTAAGAATGATTGTCAAACATATCTTCTTTATCAAAATAATGGTATCTGATCAGCGGTTCTTGATGCGTTTTAGACTCGTCCAGATAATCATCCATTTCATTTAATAAATTAAAATCGGCCTCATCTTTACCGTATTTATATTCGTTCCATAAATATTCTGAATAGTTGGCAAAAGATTCGTTTAAAGGGAGATTAGACCAAGACTCACACGTAACCAAATCTCCAAACCAATGATGAAATAGCTCGTGAGCAATGATACCGTCCCAGTTTCTATCAAGCAATTGCCTGTCGGTTACGTTTAGAGCTTCATAAAACAAAGACGCAGATGTGTTTTCCATAGCTCCAGACACAAAATCTCTTACCACAACTTGAGAATATTTTGCCCATGGATATTTCACTCCTAATTTATTAGAGAAGAACTCCAACATTTCTGGAGTGTGACCAAATATTTTAGGGGCATACTGAGCGAATTCTTTTTCCATCAAATAATTGACTTCTATATCTCTCCATTTGTCTTTATAAACTTCAAATTCACCTATGGCCATCATAAACAAATACGGAGCGTGTGGATCTTTCTGAAACCAATAATCGGTTCTGGTGCCGTCTGCATTGTTGGTAGAACTTTGGAACAAGCCATTGCTCAGTGTAGTATACTTTGCGGGAACAGTAATATAAATCTCCTGAGTTGTTTTTTGATTCGGTTTGTCTATAGTAGGAAACCAACAAGAAGAAGCCTCTGTTTCGCCTTGAGTCCACACTTGGGTAGGTTTTGAGGTATCTTTGCCGTCGTTGTTTATAAAATACAAACCCTTGTCTTCTGAGATAGCCTGGCTACCAGATTTGGGCAAGTTTTCTGGGTTTGCCTTGTAATGCACCGATACCCAAAAGGTATCTTTAGCCGACAAACTTGTACCTAGATTTATTTTCAGTTGCTTTTTGTCGTAAGTGTACGTTGGGCTGTAAAACTTATTTTTTGTAGTAATATTTATATAGTACACATCAAAACCTTTGGCATCAAGCACTAAAGTATCTTGAGCATAAAAATGAGGTTTAAGCTTTAAGGTTGCCTTACCTATAAGTTGCTTAGCTGCAAAATCTAAATTAACTTCAAGTTTAGTATGAATAAGATCAAAAAACTTAGTTTCTTCTCCATGATAAACCCCTTTACTTGCTACCCATACAGGTATTTGAGGTTTCTTCTTTTTAAACCAGCTTCTTTTCTTTTTTTCAGAACCTTCCTGAGCCAAAAGCATAGTAGAGCAAACTAATGCTAGTGATACTAAAAACTTGATCTTCATACTTACAAAAAATTAACCTATTAAAAATTTTTTAAATGCTTCAAAACTTGAATAATAAATAGTTCTTAGTGGTTTTTCATCTTTAGGGTTCACAATAATATATTGAGGTTGTGCATTCATGTTAAATTTTTCAATTTGCAAATTTGCATTCACTTCACCTATTGTTTTTTTAAGTTCTCCATCGTATGTTGATTGCACCCATTCTGTTTCGGGCAATAGGGTTTTGTCGTCTACATACAAGGAAACCACCACATATTTATCGTTCAAAATACTTTTAATTTCAGAATTGGTAAATACATTTGCTTCCATGCGTCTGCAGTTGGCACAAGCATGACCAGTAAAATCTATAAAAAGCATTTTATCTTGTTCTTTGGCACACTGCAAAGCCTGTTTGTAATCAAAATAACCTTGCACACCCGCAATACCGTGTAATTTGTCGGCATATTTGACTTGAGCACACAAAGCACTCTTTTGTGTACTTGATTCTTTTTGTGAATTATCTATAGAAAATTCCTGATAATGTGCTGGAGGTAAATATCCTGATAATGCATTTAAAGGTGCACCAAAAAGACCAGGTATAAGGTACAAGGCCATTGTTAAAGCCGCAACAGCTATTACTGCTTGTAAAGCTCCAACTTTCTCATGTGTGTGGTCATACCCTATTTTTACTATATTCAGTAAATACAGTGCTAAAACTACAAATATAGCCACATGTATAGCTATAAAAATATTTCTTGGTAAGATATCCCAATGGTATGCCAAATCCGCTTGACTCAAGAACTTAAATGCCAACGCCAATTCTATAAGCCCTAGAGAAACCTTTACGGTGTTCATCCAATTACCAGATTTGGGCAGAGATGATAACATACTTGGAAAAACAGCAAACAAGGCAAATGGTAAAGCAAATGCTGAGGAATAGGCCATCATACCAAGAGTCGGTTTCCAATAACAACCACTGGCAGCCCCCGCTAGCAACGTAGAGGCTATGGGGCCTGTACATGAAAATGACACCACCACCAAGGTTAGAGCCATGAAAAATATTCCCAAAACGCCCCCTTTTTCGGCTTTTTCGTCAGTTTTGTTTGCCCACGTGTGAGGTAGGGTAATTTCAAAAAGGCCTAAAAATGATAATGCAAAAACTATAAATGTTATAAAAAACAACATATTGGGCAACCAATGAGTACTTAGTACATTGGCTGCATTTCTACCAAAAAGTACGGTAAGTAAAAAACCTACAAGTGTGTAGATAGATACAATAAAAAAAGCGTACAGACTAGCTTCAAAAATTGCTTTACCTCTAGACTGATTTCTTTTTAAGAAAAAAGTAACCGTCATGGGTAATAACGGAAACACGCATGGTGTAAGCAGAGCTATAAACCCTCCCGATGCCGCCAATAATAAAAAGCTTACAAACGACTGATCAAAACTACAAATATCGCCCATGATTATTTGTTCACTTTTATGTCAAAAGAAAACTTTTCTTTAACAGGCACACAAACTCCATCATTTTTACATGCTTGTCCGCTTATTTTACCATTGATAACCGATACTTTATCACTAGTAACTGTAAACTTTTGTGTAAAAACTATCAGTTGAGTTGCGGTGCTTACGTCACCTTTCCATAAGTCGTCATAATGCGTTTTACAATTGATACACATAAATTTACCTACAGGTTTAATTCCTTCTAATTTGTCTAGCTCTAATGTAGACTTCAGTGGTCCTTCGGCTTTGAACTCCGAGCTGTACATATAAAAGTCTTTCTGTATAGTTCCCGAAAAAGTGAGCGTAAAAGTATCTCCTTTTTTAAGAGACGTCTTGTCTGACTTTACAATAAATTTTACAGGCTTCATAAGTTGAGCAAATGAACCCAAACTCAACAAAGTACATAGTAACACTATTATCTTCTTCATGCTTTTTTATTTCTTATTTATACAAATATACAATTGTATGAATAAGTTCAAAAATCAATCCAAAAGCAATTAAATTTGTAGTATTATTCATAAATAAATCTGTTGTGGTATATTATTTCAAAAAGATAAAGTTTGAAAAATTGGAGGTAGTGCTGAGACTTTACAAAAAAATGAACAAAAGTCTGGAAGAAGTATTGTCTCAGTTTTCAAATTCTCAAAACAGAAATTTTATTCTCATGAACTATGATGATATTTCTGAGATGACCGTGTCAGATGCTCTTGCACTACAAAATGCAGAACAAAGAATGATTGCACTCACTGTATTTACTCCAGAAGAGATTGTTGAAAACATAAATGCAGAACTGCTAGACGAGCAAAAAATTCACAAAAAACAATTACGCTGGAAAAGTGATCTCACACCCTACTATTATGAATATTACGATGTGTACGCACTATATAAGATTTCTGCTTTTGAGCTAGGCCTTGAAAATATAGCTCGCACACCTAGTATTTATTTTGTTAAATGTAGCTGTACGAGCACTTCAAAAGTGTATTATTTATATGTTCCTGAAGCCGTGGCTGCACAAAATGACGCCATAGTGGCTATAGCTTGGACTTTTAGGTTTAACAACCAGCCACTCAGCAAAGAACAATATTTGCATTTTATAAAATCTGAAACTTAGAAATTATTAATAAAAACAAAACTCTCCACCACCTTTGTGTTTTTTAGACAAGGGATGTTCTGTTTTTTTCTTATTTAAAGTTTCTAACTGCTTGGCGGTTTCTTCTTGGTACGATTTAGCCTGTTTGTCTCTCACTGCTTTGTGTTTATGATTTGTCCCAATTATGGCTTTGGCTTGTTTCAAATCAAAGTTACTATTTTTACTAAGCTCTGCTTGTTTATATGCAGACTGATGTGCTCCGTTCATCTTCCGTGAACATGAGACTGTTAACATCATAATCGATAAAATAAATAGTATTGTTTTCATAAAAAAGGGATTTTTATTACATACGACAATTCGGTTACTAAGGTTAGGAGTAACGAAACTGAATTATATAAAACCCAAATATTTACTTAGACAATTATCGTTTCAAAAGGTCAAAAAAAAGTAGATGAGTGGTGTTTTCTTTACCTTTTAACTAAATACAAGCAAATTTATAATTTTGAAAAATAGACAAATTTATTCTCAAATGGATAAACTTTTTCGGACATAAAAAATCCTTAAGACTTTTTGAAATCTTAAGGATTGGGCAAAAAAAATCTTATGCGTATCTGTTAATTAAGGTTCAAGATAGTTACGCCTTTGAATTTCTCAATTTGTTCTAGTATAAAAAGAGAATCATTCATGAAATTCATGTCAAAATCATCGTCAGAACCAGAAATTTCAAATCTTTTTGCACAAAGCTTTACTTTTTCTTTATCAATGGCCATTTCATTGAAATCAACTTCAAAATCTTCTGCCATTTCTATAGACTCGTCTATCACGTGTTCGTCTTCTGCATAATAAATTTCAAAATCAAAATCTTCAAAGTCTACAAGAATACTATTGTCTTCTAGCGATATACTAGGCTGCTTTGATTTATTTGCATAAAAAGTTTCTAAGTTTTCTTTTAATTTAGAGATATCAGCGTCTGAATCTGGCTGTATTAAAGCAAAATATTGGTATGACATATTGAAAAAGTTTTTATTTGTTACACATTAAGTTTATTCTCAAATATAACAATTATGCAACGTCTAGATAGGTTTTTAATTTTAAATTTTTGTTAATAATAAAGATTAAAAACTATGACTTAGTGAAAATTAAAAAAGGAACTTGAAGTTCCTTTTTTAATTTATAGTTATTTGGTTTTTAACAAGGTTACTGATTTTTTTTCATAAACCATCAGTTCTTTTCCGTCATCAGAAAGCAAGGCAGTAGAACCATTTCTTGCGTCATAATATTTGTAATTACATGTTTCTGTATCAAATGCTGCAAAATCTTCTTTTTCAGTTTTCATGATCAGAAAATCTTTAGACATTCTATATAAAGATGATTTTTTATATTTAGTAGAAATAATTTCTGCTCCATTTTTTTCATTATGAGCAGCAATTCCCTTTTCCCCAATTACGATGACTTTGTTGTTATAATTCAACACTCTTGATGCTTCACCTATAGCCGATTTGTTTAATTTAATTTCGAAGTTTTCGTTTCCATTTGCAGGATTAATAGAATACACTGCTACACCGCTACATATTATTATATTGTTATCGTCTCCTAAAAAACTATTAGTAATTCCTTTTTTAAACTTTTCTGACTCCCACGCTAGCTTGCCTGTTTTAGTGTCAATACCTCTTAGTCCATAAGGTTTTACATCATTAAAATCTACACTAGCGTAGGTAATACGTGAAGTAGAACCATCAGAATTGTTTTTTATACAAGAGCCTTTAGCTTGTGTTTCAATCTGGCCACCTACTTGTACCACCACTCTGTCGTTTGTTACACCCATATAAGGTAACACTTTTGCACCTTTGATGTCTTCACTAGTCCACAACAATTGACCAGATTTAATATCATATTTTTTAATAAACTGTTCTTTGGGTTTTTGAGCATCCATCACATACAATTCATCACCAACATTTACAGGTTCTGCAACTGCACCATAAACGCCTTTTTTGGCAGTACGGGTAGGGCAGCCGTAGGTATTAAATTTCACACCTCTCACCCTTTCTGGAGTGTAATCAAATGCCGCAGTAAAAATCTGCTTTCCAGAAGCGTAATCGTAGGTTTGTATTCCAGACAAGGTAAGTATAACTTTATCTCCTTTTAGGTCCAGATCAAATAATTTTTCTCTAGTAACTACTTTTCGTTGTGGTATACCAAAAAATTTGTTTTCCCAAACTATTTCACCCGTATTTGCCTTTACTTTCATGAGTTGATTTTTCCATCCTGCAAACGCATCGCCCACAAACAACTCTTCCATCATAGATGCATTTCTAGCATTTAAAAACAAAAAAGCATCTTCGGCTCCATCGTAAACATAAGCACCTACTATTCCTTTTAAACCACTCAGTTGCCATTTTTCTTCCCCAGTTTTAGCATTTACCATAACTATAGACTTCTCTAAACAAAGAATAAATGTTTCTTTCTCTTTTATATAAATGATGTTCTCGTCGTCCAGATTTTGATATTTTTCAGAAGTCCACAATGGATTTCCTGTAGCCACATCTATCACACACACTTGATCTTTTCCGGCTTTTCTATCAAACAAAAATACCGCATTAGCATCCCAAATAGGTTCTGCTTCGTCTATTTTTCTTAGTTTTGGAGCTATTTCTTTAAACTTTTTATTCCATAATTTAGCTCCAGTGGTTGAGTTAATAGCTGTGATTTCTTTATCGCTTGCAGCAATAGAAATTCCACCAAACTGAGCAAAAGCATAATCTATGCTGTGATCAAGTTTAGTTTCCCAAACTTGAGGCATTTCTTCTGCTTTTTGTGCATACAAATAGGAGCAACATAAAAGACTGCTCAAAATAGATTGTTTTAAAATTGAATTGATCATTATGAGAATATTAAAAATTGAACGTGTAATCGAAACTGAACATTTTTATGGTTGTAAGTTTAAAATAGAATTTTGAATTATATTGAAGATAATCTTTGAAATCGTTAAGAACTGGAATTTCAACACCTTGATTATCTTTTACATATATGGCTATAATTTTATTTTTATTACCTATGGTTAATGTTAAAGTCACCGCCGACTTCTTTATATTTTTCTCTTGTATGTAAGCTTTTAAGGCACAATTGTTCACAGAGTTGTTGATTTCTGAAATAGCCTCATTTATAAAATCTTCTTTGGTGTTTAGTGTAGTAATGAGTTTATCATTAGTACAACCGACAGCATTTTTGAAGCCATTTTGGCGATCTTTCTTTTTATATGTACCTGTCTGAGCAACAATAAATGATATATTGAAGCATAGAAACCAAAATACAGCTAATTTTTTCATCTGAATTTTTTAGAAAGGTATTTCAGATTTGTAATTAAAAAAATACGGAAAATAGCCTATTTTAGGATTATCATTTCAATTTTTAAGATATATCGCTTAAGATTTCATCTAAATACCAGCTTTGGGTATAGATTTAGTATATTGGTATTTCAGTGGCGAGAGCTTTGGTTTTTTTACTTCACATGTAGTAATCTGGGTTTTTAGGTTGCTAGGTTTAGCTACGCTCTTAGGTGTATTTTTTATGGTGAGGTATTTTTTGAAAAACAAACCTAAGATTTCATGAATATGGCCCCTAAAAGTTTCAATTATAAATATTTACATATAAAGAATAGTATTTTAAAATTGACTGATAATCAAAAAATCATTTTTCTAATTCAATTTTATATCAAATCTTGCTGTTTGATATTTTTTATTTTCAAGTTTAGAATACGTAGTCCATATATTTACTTTATTGTATTCTTGTATAACTCTCTGTAGTTCATCACTAATCTGCTTTTGATAATCTTCACAGGTACAAGTATCTTTAGATTTATTCACTATTTTGTGCGACACCAACTTGCCATCATTTTCGATATAAAAGATTACATAGAATTTTAACGGTATCTTTGTGCATTTACTATCAGCGGTGAGTGGATGTTTAAAATTTGATTGTAAAAATTCTGAATGATTTATTGATGGTTTAGGAGTTGTATCAACAAAACTAATAAAATCTGAATATTGAGATTGTGAAAACATTTTTACAATACATAAATTAAAAAAAATAAATACAACTCTAACAATATTTATTTTACACTTGAACATATTCTTTATCTGTTAGCGTTATATCAAAATTTAAGATCCCGTAATAGTAATAGATAATAAATATAGAAATTATAGTTCCTCCAAATATAAATTCAGATGTAAATAAAGTACATACTATTAATTTTAATTTACAACACAAGAAAAGCACGAACCCTGCAATAAAGACAAACGAAATTAAGTACTTTAATTCTCTTGTATGACTTTTAAATTTATTCATATTTTCATCCACTAGTTTAAAGCTCTCACCAATTTACCGTTTAAGATTCTTTATGTATATTTATCCTACACCACCCTTTACTTTTTCATTTCTTCGTCTCTTTTATTTTCCAAACTTTTCAGTTTCCAGTTGTATATCAACATGGTTCCAACTGTTAATACAAAGAATATAAGTACTCTGGCTACCCTTTTGGGTGGGCAATTGGCTACATATTTGTTTTTGTCGTTTTTATAATAAGAGATTTTGTCGTTTAGGTGTAGTTTCTGGCAATCGTAGCATGTACGATATAAGTTTACATTTAATACCGAATCTTTCACTTTAATTAGTACAGATTCGTCCGTATCAGTATATGATATTTCTACTATAGGGGCAGTTGTATTTAGATTTGATTGGTATCGAGTATAGTCTTTATAATAATCAAAACTAAAATAAAGAAATAGTACAAGAAAGAAACTGATGAGTACTTTCCAGATTTTCTTGAACGCGTAAATAAACTGCTCTTGTTGGTTTTCCATAAATGTTAAATTTTTGTTTACGCAATATAATTTATTCTTAGAATCTATTTACTATAAAAAATAAATATTTGTAAATAATTATATAACAACACGTTACATGTTTTTTGAAAAAATAATTAAAATTTATCTCTACTATATTTGTAGAGTTAAAATATTCCATCTACATTTGTCTATATAATTAGTAGAGATTATAAAAATATTTCAATCCGCCACCGATTGATTTATAAAGAGAAAGGGAGAGAATAGGCTCAGAGAACTTTCAGCAACCTGGAAACAAGGTGCTACATCCTACCAATAAAATTTTGTTGGACAAATAAATTAAAAAAAGCAGAGATGAAAACACATTACACAGCATTATTTGGCTACAGTAGCTTACTTACAGATTGTTGCAACCATAAAGTAACAATAATCACCCAGAATAGACATTAAATAAATTAAATTGCAAAAAAATCAATCAGTAACACTGTTTGTCTAAGGCATACTGCAATGGTGGCACAAAACAATATGCTTCTTTGGGGCAGTGTACTGATTGTACAAAAACCAAATAATAAAGATTAGAAAGATGAAGAAAATATTTTTACAAATACTTCTAGCAGGTATTACCTTTGGAAGCACCGCACAGGTGAGTTCAGAAGAATTACTCAATTTTTTAGGAAACGAAAAAGTTATTTCTCAAGAAAAAATAGATTCATTACGTGCAGACATTGCCCTTGAGCAACAAAAAAGTCCTAAAGACAAGTTGTTTACCATAGATCTAGATTACAGACCTAGAACAGAAATGAGAAACGGGTACGGTCAGCTAAGAACTGACACTACGAGACCAACCGTTTTCACCACACAAAGAGCTCGATTGGGTTTTACTTTTAAGCATGAAAACAAGTTTACCTTTCACATGTCTGTACAAGATATCAGAATGTGGGGCGACCAAAACCCAAGATATAACGGCGGTACGGTACAAATATTTGAAGCTTACGGCGAACCGTATATCAACTCAAAATTATCTGTAAGAATTGGTAGACAAAAACTTGCTTTTGACAACCAACGTTTGTTTGCGGAAAACGATTGGAGGCAAAATGCAGGTACGCACGATGCCTTTAATTTGAAGTACAATTTCAATAAACTAAGCAGTGAGTTTGCCGTAGCATGGAACCAAAACGTAAAAGACGCCAACACACTGGAGCGTTTTAACGACAACTATTACAACGGAGCAACGCCATACAAAGGTCTAGCGGTCAGTTATTTGAAATATTTGTTAAATTCAGCCATAACACTTTCTTCTATCAACTCCGCAGATGCTTTTCAAACTACTGTAAAAGGAGATGATAAAGAAAAACTATACACCAGATTTACTAACGGTGGCCGTATAGAATATCAAAAGAAAAATATTTATTTGACGTTCAGCGGATATTGGCAATCAGGATTTTTGGCAAGTGGAAAAAGAATAGAAGCTTGGTATATTCAGCCAGAAATTAAATATACAAAAGACAATAACTACACTTTACGTTTAGGAGCTGAAGTGATGAGCGGAGACAACGGCAAAAAACCTACACCTGCGCTAGATCATAACTTTGTGGCTCTTTATGGTGTGGCACACAGATTTAACGGTTCAATGGACTTTTTTACCAGATTTCCAAACGACCTAGGCAATGCCGGACTCATAAACCCGTATTTCTTTGTAATCAAAAATATAGGTAAAAAACTAGAGATACGTGCAGATTTCCACACGTTTTACTCACAAAATAATTACGTAACCAAAAAAGCAACAGAAGATTACGCTAAAGGTGCAACCATAAATAAATATCTTGGTTTTGAAAACGACTTATTGGTAACTTATAAGCCCAATTCATACACCAAAATAGATATAGGTTACTCTTATGCACTGCCAACTGTTGCCATGAAAGAGGTACTTTCTTCTGCTAAAGGCTACGGAAGAGCAGGTTTGCTTCCTACTTGGTTTTACGCATCGTTTAGTTTCAAACCACAAATTTTCAAATTTAAATTCTAATCCAAACAAAACTATTTAAATAACTAACTAATAGTTGTTTACAAAATTTAGTAAGGTACAATTTTACCTTACCTAGGATTCTTTTGTCTAATTTTTAAATCAAATTTTTATGAAAACTACATACGCTAAAATAAAAATATTCGCATTGCTTGCCGTTTCTTTGTTCATTTCGTCGGCATACACTTCAGAAACAGAAGCCAAAGACGAGCTTGAAGGTACTATCAGTATTTCAGGTGCTTTTGCTATGTACCCTATAGCTGTAAAATGGGGGCAAGAGTTTAAAAAATTGCACCCAAATGTAAAATTTGACATTTCTGCAGGTGGTGCAGGAAAAGGAATTTCTGATGCACTCGGAGGCTTGGTAGACTTAGGGGCTGTTTCTAGAGATATTTATCCTGAAGAAAAGAAAAAAGGAGCGTACGCAATTGCAGTAACTAAAGACGCCGTTGTACCTACAATAAATGCTCAAAATCCTAATATAGAACAGCTACTTTCTAAAGGCATAAAAAAAGATGTTTTGACCAATATTTTCATCAATGGCAACGTGAAAACGTGGAAACAAGCAGGCTATACGGTGGGTGCTCCCATTAATGTTTACACACGTTCTGACGCCTCAGGTGCTGCCGAAGTTTGGGCAAAATATTTGGGAAATAAGAAACAAGAAGAACTTAAAGGTATAGGCGTATATGGCGACCCTGGACTTTTGCAAGCGGTGAAACGTGACAAAACGGCGATTGGCTTCAATAACATTGGCTACGCTTATGACGCACACACAGGCAAACAACTTGCTGGTATAAAAGTGTTACCTATAGACAAAAACGGTAATGGTAAAATAGACGCTGACGAAAACTTTTACGAAGACCTGAGCTCACTACGTGCAGCCATTGCTAACGGCAAATATCCTTCTCCGCCTGCTAGAGATTTGTTATTTGTAACCAAAGGCAAACCTCAAAGAAAAGAAGTACTGGCGTTTTTGAAATGGGTACTTACAGACGGCCAAAAATATGTGGCAGAGGTAGGCTACATTCAACTATCTCAAGAGAGAATAAATGCAGAAATTCAAAAATTACCCTAATTAGGCTCTTCACTGTACTAGTTTCGTGGTTGGGCGGTACAGTGAGTCCTTTTTAAAAAACTAAAATTTTCTTATGAAGTATTTAGAAATCAGATTACTAAAAAATAAACTAGCCAACTTTAGCATGCTCGGGTTAACAATTACTTCGGTGTTGTTAGCCGTAGCTATTGGAGTGGGCTTATTTGTAAGGTCTTACCCGCTGATAGCGTCGTCGTCTTTGTCTCAATTGCTGGGCGGAGCAGACTGGTTGCCGTTTCAGAACAAATTTGGCTTTTATCCCTTTATCATTGGCACATTACAAGTAAATTTTATAGCTATTGTCTTGGCTTTGCCGCTGAGTTTAGCTACGGCACTTTACCTTTATGAGTTTGCTCCTAGAGGTTTAAAAAAAATAGTAGTGCCAGTGATAGACTTACTGTCTGGCATTCCGCCAGTTGTGTTTGGGGTTTGGGGTGTGTTGCTGGTAGTGCCCTTTGTAGGTGATGTACTCGCACCGCATTTTGTAGAATTTTCTACAGGCTATAGTGTGCTTTCCGGAGGAATTGTATTGGCAATAATGATTTTTCCTTTAATCATCAACATTTTGTTAGAAGTATTTGCCACAGTACCACAAGGTTTAAAAGATGCCTCACTTTCGTTGGGAGCTACACAGTGGCAAACGCTCAAAAAAGTATTGCTCGTAAAAGCCGCACCAGGCATTTTAGCCGCAACGGTTTTGGCTATTTCTAGAGCTTTTGGAGAAACCATTGCCGTACTTATGGTCTGTGGAAATGTACCCACAATAGCTGAAAATGTTTTTGATCCGGCGTATCCGTTGCCTGCACTTATTGCAAACAATTACGGCGAAATGCTCAGTATACCTCTTTACGATTCTGCATTGCTGTTTGCCGCTTTCCTGTTGTTTGTTATTATATTGATATTCAATACTATATCAAGATTAATATTGTACAAAATTGAACATAAATAAACAGACTCCTTCATGATCAAATTTAAATTTATAGAACAAAAATTGGCAAAAATACTGATGATCTTGGCCACAGCTCTGGTCTTACTTAGTTTTTTTGGAATCTTATATGTGATTGTTAAAAAAGGCCTACCTGCACTTAATTGGGATATGGTCACTAAAATCCCTGACGGTGGATTTTACATTGGAAAAGAAGGAGGTGTGTTAAATGCCATTTTGGGTTCATTTTACATAGCTACGGGTTCGTCTGTGATAGCGTTTTTTCTTAGTCTGCCCATAGTGCTGTACATAAATTTGTATTTGAAAAAAAACCATTGGTTTGGCATATTAACCAGAATTTCTTTTGACGTATTGTTTGGCATACCTTCCATAGTATATGGAGCTTTTGGATTTACAATCATGATGTATTTCGGCATGAAAGCTTCTCTACTAGGTGGTTTAATAGCCTGTACGCTTCTGGTGCTACCTATCATGGTTCGTACTATGGACGAGGTGATTCTCACCATACCCAAAGAGTTGATAGATGCGGCTTTATCTTTAGGAGCCACTTCGTTTGAAACGGTTGGTATTATTCTCAGACAAAGTACGGCAGGAATATTAACAGCATTCTTGTTAGCATTTGCCCGAGGCATAGGCGATGTGGCTTCGGTAATGTTTACAGCAGGCTTTAGCGACAACATACCCACATCTGTCCACGACCCTGCGGCAACCTTGCCTTTGGCCGTGTTTTTTCAGCTGAGTAGTCCACTAGAAGAAGTACAAGCAAGAGCATACGCATCGGCCTTGTTACTTACTATTATTGTACTCACAGTAAGTATTTTATCCAGATTTTTTTCAAAATATTATATCAAAAACAAAATATAAATCTATGAACCCAACTGCACATATTAGTATTCAAAATCTAAATTTACACTACGGCACACACCATGTGCTCAAAAACATACATATTGACATCCCCGAAAAAAAGGTAACATCTTTTATTGGCCCATCGGGCTGTGGAAAAACCACTTTGCTCAAAAGCCTAAACAGACTGCATGATACTCAAAACGATATTCATATTTCGGGTAAAGTATTGGTAGACGGTGAAGATATTTACGACTCTAAAGCAGAAATTACAAGCTTACGTAAAAAAATGGGGCTGCTTTCTCAGCGTCCGTTTCCTCTGCCTATGAGTATTTACGACAATGTTGCTTATGGTCCCAAACTACACGCTCCGGTGAAAAAAGCGGACCTGGATATTTTGGTAGAAACCAACTTGAAAGGTGTTGGCCTGTGGGACGAAGTTAAAGACCGATTAAAAAGCCCAGCGGCGGCATTATCTATTGGTCAGCAACAAAGACTTTGCCTTGCAAGAGGCTTGGCGGTGAACCCAGAGATTATCTTGGGAGACGAGCCTACCTCTGCCCTTGACCCTATTTCAACACAAAAAATTGAAGAACTTTTTCTGCAATTAAAAGGGCAATACACCATAGTGCTGGTTACTCACATATTACGCCAAGCTAGGCGTGTGTCTGACTACGTTGCCTTTGTGAACCAAGGCGAGATTGTGGAGTTTGGCCCTACAGAAGAGGTGCTACTAAATCCCAAAGAGGAATTAACAAAAGAATATGTGAGAGGATTTATAAGCTAATAAATAGACTTTATGATGATAGAAACTAGATTCAAAATCTAATTTGTTTCAATAAAGGTGTTTAAAAAAATTATGTCATATTTCTAATTCAATTAAAGATAAAACAATGGAAAAAGTATATATCAGCGATTCGGGACCTAAGGTGTCCAAAATAATATATGGTTTCTGGAGATGGAACGCTCCCGAAGATCTCAGCAAAACCGAAGAGGTAGTGAACCATTGTTTACAAAATGGTATACAGACCTTTGACCATGCAGACATTTACGGCAACTACCAGATAGAAGAAAATTTTGGGAAAATATTCCAATCAAAATCTATCAAGCGAGAAGAAGTGGTACTGTTTAGCAAGGCAGGAATTTGCAAAACTTCTCAAGGGCAAACGTATTACAATACCAGTAGTGAGCATATTTTCAAGAGTATAGATGAGAGTTTGCGTCAACTACATACAGACTACATAGACGTATTTCTGCTGCACCATCCGGATCATATAACCCCGCTAGAAGAAACCGCCAAAGCACTTGCCCATGTGGTAGCTACAGGCAAAGTGAAGCGTGTGGGTGTTTCTAATTTTAGTGTGTTTCAGCATCAGAAGTTGGCTAGTTTTTTGCCTTTCCCTATCGTTACCAACCACATAGAGCTCAATTTACACAATCTCTCGGCACTGGAAGACGGACGTGTGGATTTTCTAAAGCAACAGTTTTGTAAACCACTGGCTTGGGCACCCTTGGCAGGTGGTAAAATAAGCCATGGTAAAGATCTAAAGTCTGAACTGATACGCAACAAACTGGAGGCAATAGCCCAAGAGCATCAGGCACATATAGAACAAGTGGCTGTAGCTTGGCTGCTGCAACTGGGTACATTGCCCATAGTGGGCACTCTTAACAAAGAACGCATCACCAATGCCGCCAATGCTACAAATCTCACCCTGAGCCATGAGCATTGGTATGAGATTTATCATTTGGCCAAAAGTTTATAATGCGTCTGACCTACAGTTTAGGCATCCGTTTTTTAAAACTAAGTATTGAACCCTCTCCCAACTGAGAGGGTTTATTTTTGTTGACTTGAGAAAACACAAGTGTTGACAAACATGCTTGAGGTTATTAACACAAATGGGTTGGTGGATATAAATATTAGAGGTAAATATTTGTACCTAACCCCAAAAAGAAAATTAGGTTTTTGAAACGAATTCAGAATCAAATTGATAAATTTGCTTTGACTTTTCAGGATTTAAACTTAGTAACTACATGATATTATAGTGAGATATTTATGTAAGTCAAAAATGTATGAAGACAAAAACGAGACCACTATTACTTTACTTTGGCACAACGATTACTGGAACGATTATACTGACAACGCTTTTAATTTTTGTTTGTACAATACTTTATTTTGACAACAAAAGTGCTAATTGTGTTTATTTGTACGGTATAGGTGGTTACATTATCAAAACACTTATATTCTCATTGACATATTTATTTCTTTATAAACAAAGATTTTTGACAAGTAAACCGATAAGGACAACAATTGCGTGGTCACCTTTTTTCTTGTTTTTCTTATGGTATCTTGTGCTAATTGTTTTTCAAATTGACTCCCTCTATTTTGATCTAAGTTTTGGTTATAGTGCTAGTTTCCCTCACTTTTACGCACAACTTTTATCAGTACTAATAGTTAGTATGGCGACAGCGATTCGACTTAACCGAAGACACAAAACAATTACGATAGACAAAACGGGCGACCTATTGAAAACAACTGCTGGTGACATTTAGCCAAAAAGCAAAAAATGCCCTATAAAAAAGCCTCTAAATACGGAAAGTACTTAGAGGCTTTTTTGTCCCAACCATCCTTAGACTTCAGCAGGGTTGTCTAGGGATGAATTCTCGGGAAAAATCTCAGTGCCTCACATTAGAAGTAATAAGAACTTTACGGATAGAGAGTAAACACCAAAATCATGATGTGTTTGAAATAATTTAAGTATTCACTTCGTAGTACATATTTGAATTTCTTAATTTTGTTAAATGAAAGAGAAACAAACACGAATACTATCTGAATTTAACAATGAACTAAAATTAAAAGGGTTTAGAGCCTTTCAGATTAATGACGATAGTCAAGAAACAAGAACCTATAGCCGAAAAGATTTTTACAAAATTTGCCTCACGACAGGCAAAAGTAAAATTTACTATGCAGACAGAAGTTTTGAACAAGATGGTGTAATTTTGTTTTTTGGAAATCCACATATTCCTTATTCTTGGGAAACACTAACTACCACTTATGTAGGCTATACCATTTTGTTTTCGGAAGATTTTTTAAAACTATCTGACCGTTCAGAAAGTTTATTACAATCGCCCTTTTTTAAAATTGGAGGCACACCAGTTTTAAATATCTCTGAAGAACAACGTTTGTTTCTCAATACTCTTTTTCAAAAAATGATTGAAGAACAAAAAAGCGATTACACTTATAAAGATGAACTTATTCGCAACTATATCAACTTGATCATACACGAATCTTTGAAACTGCAACCTGCCGAAAACATCAATCAAAACAAAAATTCATCAGCAAGAATAACCAGAGTATTTATTGAATTGTTAGAAAGACAATTCCCCATTGAAACAACAAACCAACCGCTTCAATTAAAATCAGCCAAAGATTATGCTAAGCATCTTAATATCCACGTCAATCATCTGAATCGCTCTGTAAAAGAAGTTACAGGAAAATCAACAACTACGCATATATCAGAAAGAATTGTTGCTGAAGCAAAAGCTTTGCTTCAACATACCGATTGGAATATTTCTGAAATTGCTTTCACTCTTGGTTTTGAGTATCCAACTTACTTTAATAACTTTTTTAAAAAATCTACAGGAACAAACCCGAAAACACTAAGAGAATAAATTATTTGATTTTCTTAATATATAGTTTGATTTTCTTTAACCTCAACCATGAGGTCTCACTTAAATTTGCGTCTGTAATTTAAATCAAATTCAGAAATGAAATCAAAAGTAACCATAACGGTATTTCTCATAGTAATTACAGGTCAAATATTCGCTCAGAAGAAAAAAGTTAATTTAAATCAGAACAAAATGAATCCAGAACATTATACCTTTACGCTAAGCGATCAGGTAACTCGACAAAAAGTAAGCTTTACGAACCGATATGGAATAACCCTTGTAGGTGATTTGTACTTACCTAAAAATCTAAGTAATAAAAAAATAGCCGCCCTCGCAATTAGTGGACCATTTGGAGCCGTAAAAGAGCAATGCTCTGGATTATATGCAAATCAAATGGCTGCCCGTGGTTTTGCTGTTTTAGCATTTGACCCTTCTTATACAGGAGAGAGCAGTGGAGAACCTAGAAATGTAGCTTCACCAGACATTAACACCGAAGATTTTAGTGCTGCCATAGATTTTTTAGGTCTTCAAAAAAATATAGACAGAGAAAAATTAGGAATCATTGGTATTTGTGGTTTTGGAGGATTTGCATTAAATGCTACCGCAATTGACAAACGTGTCAAAGCTGTTGCTACCACAAGCATGTATGATATGACAAGGGTAATTGCTAAAGGCTATAACGATGTAATTACGATAGAACAACGCACCCAAAGCCTTGAACTACTTGGACTACAGCGCTGGAAAGATGCCGAAAATGGTACACCGGCATATCCAACTACTCATTTACCTGAAAAGCTTAACGGTAACGAACCACAATTTATTAAAGACTATTTTGATTATTATAAAACACCAAGAGGCTTCCATGAACATTCTTTAAATTCAACTAAAGGATGGACTTTAACCAATCCGCTATCGTTTATGAATATGCCTATTTTAACATACATTAAAGAAATAGCTCCTAGACCTCTATTATTAATTGCGGGTGAAAAAGCACATTCTCGCTATTTTAGCGAGACAGCCTTTACTAATTCTAATGAACCAAAAGAGTTAATGATTATTCCAAATGCGGTTCATGTAGATTTATACGATAAAATTAATCATATCCCTTTTGATAAATTAGAAACGTTCTTTAAAACTAATTTAAAATAAATATCTAATCACTTTGAAATTATATTAAATAGCACAAAGCTTAATAAAGTAATAAATAAATAAAATGAGTAATATTATAGTAAACACACAATTAGAAAAAGTAGAAAACATCGAATCAGTTCTTCAAGAAGAATATCTTAAAGTTAAAGACCTTCAACAAAAAGGAGTGTTGAAAAGTCTTTATATTAAAGAGGGAAATGCGGGTGCAGTACTTATTTTTGAAAGTTTGTCTTTGAAAGAAGTAAAAGCTACAATTCGGTCATTGCCCCTTTATCCTTACTTCAACAAAATTGAATATTCTGTTGTTGAACAAAGTTTTTAAAAAATTCATTTTTACTAACTATTCCCACGGTTTCAACCGTGGGCTATTTATAGTTCAAAATCCAACATTTATAATTACAGATGTTCGTTTTTAAAGCTTTGGGTATGGCATATACATAGTTTTCATTTTACCTGGTTTCTTTTTTCTTTTGTCGCTTACGTCGCCAAAATCCCATGTCATACTGAGTTCATGTGAGCCCCCAGTTTGGTAACCGAGTTTAGAAATAGTGATGTCGTAACTATACCCTATCCTAAATCCTCTATTTTCAAAACCTATCAGGGGTGTAAGTGCATCTTGGTTAATGTATCCATTTTTAGAATTTATAAGCGGAATACCTCTATACCACAATCCTACACAAAACATGTTTTTTACATAATAAACGCCTAGATCTGCTTGTGTGGCTGTCCCCTGATTTTTCACATTGGCTGCCAAGCTCAAATGACTTTCTTTTTGTATTGCTAAACCTCTTTGGTCTTTAAATATAAATTTATAACCGCTGTGTATATGTATTTTTCTAGGAGTTTTAATGGTGTTTGCTTCCAAGCTTTGTGCAGGTTTGTTTAAATGAGACACAGACGCCCCAATCCAAAAATTTTTAGTATTGTACAATGCCCCCAAGTTAAGGTCTAAATAAGATTTGGAATAATTTGTTTGAGCGTAGGTATCGGTAGACTGGCTCAGTATTTGTCCAAAATTAGCATCGAGCTGGTCGGCAAACACAAGCGACTGGGTGGTATATTTTTTATTTACATAGTTGGCTCCCAATCCCAATCTCAAAAACTGTTTTTGAGTATTTAAAACCAAATAAGACACTGACGGACCCACTGAAATATTATTTAAGACACCACTTGCGAGCCTGTCATACTGCAAACTTCCACCAAGCCCAATTTTGTAATCGTAAAAATATCTATCAAAAGCCACCGCACTACTAAGTGTTTTTCCACTGATATTGGACCACTGCATCCGCTGAAAAGCCGTAACTCTAGCGAACTTAGTAGCTCCTGCAAAGGCTGGATTCATGAGTATATTACTGCCATAAAACTGCGAATATTGCACATCTTGCCCATGTGTTTGCAAAACAGACACATACAATACCAAAACCGCTATATATTTAAGCAAAAACTTCACCCTACAAAAAACGGAAAAAAACAGTAGAATATTAGTGCATTAAGCGTAATTTTGCTAAAAATATTTTCTTGTGTTAGCAATAGTCCGTTTATTCAAATTCTTCTGGTTTCTTACATTTCCAGTATATTTCGTTACATTATTTATCTGTTATTTTCAGTGGCCAGATCACGTATCTGTACATGTAGATAATCTTGGAGATAGCAAATTTGTACTAGAAAAATCATCGTTGTTTTATGCCATCACGGCATTTATGATTGCCTACAATATGATTATTTACATTCTAGTATCGTCCATAGCCAAACTTCCAACAAGTGCTTTACCCATTCCTCAGAAAGAATTCTGGACCAGCACTAAAGAAAACAGTACTTATGTGCAATCTCTCATCAGCAATTGGATCTATACCGTTGGGGCTATCTTAAATATAATATTTGTTTTGTGGATTGTCATGATTACCTACGCCAACTTAGAACAGTTTGATATGCGTAAACCTATGAACTACTTTTCATTTATCATGCCTCTGTTTTATGTATTAATGGTAGTTATGATACTAGTGGCAATAGGGAGATTTAATTATAAAAAAATCATCTTTAATAACTAGGCTATTGAACAAGGTAAAAGCAAAAAAACATTTAGGACAGCACTTTCTTACCGACGAAAGTATTGCTTACGACATCACAGCTGCTTTGTCTCAGCACGGTGGCTACACGCATGTGCTTGAAGTAGGGCCTGGTATGGGTGTTCTTACAAAATATCTAGAGAAAAACGATAAATTTAGTACACACCTTATAGAGCTAGACCACGAAAGTGTTGTGTATCTAAAAAAACACTTTCCTAGTTTTGAAGGCAGAATACATCAAGGCGATTTTTTACAATTTGATTTCAATAAAATCACTAGTGAAAAACTAGCCATTATTGGCAATTTCCCATACAATATTTCGTCTCAGATCTATTTCAAAATACTTGACCACAAAGATCAGATCACAGAAAGTGTAGGCATGATACAGAAAGAAGTAGCCGTAAGGTTGGCTTCGCCTCCAGGCAATAGAGACTACGGCATATTGAGTGTATTGCTACAAGCCTATTACGATATAGAATACTTGTTTACAGTGAATGAGCATGTATTTGATCCGCCACCCAAAGTAAAAAGTGCCGTAATCAGAATTAAAAGAAATAATGTAAAGAAACTAGAATGCGACGAGGTTTTGTTTAAAAAACTCGTTAAACAGGGCTTTTCTATGCGAAGAAAAACGCTAAGAAATGCACTCAAAAGTCTCAATTTACCTTACGAAAAAATACCAGCTACTACTTTAGACAAAAGAGCAGAACAGCTTTCGGTACAAGACTTTGTAGAACTTACCAATCTGGTGAGTAATTAGTTAGATGATATTTCGTTTTAAATTGCGGATTTAAAACGAAATATTTTTAATCAACTCCAAAAACTCTTCTTTTTTCTTAATAGACAACTCCACCCATCGGCCGTTATTCATCAAGATTCTATTTTCTTGCTTATTGTATTTTTTGATATGTTTCAACTGCAACAAAAAAGACCTGTGGCTTCTAAAAAAGTGAATGGGTGTGAGCAGTTCATCAAATTCTTTGAGCGTTTTGCTTGTATATATTTTAGATCCATCCAAAAAATAGATATTAGAATAATTACCGTCAGATTCTATGCACACAATATCTGCAATATCAATTAACGAAAACCCATCAGAAGTAGGAGCTGTAATTTTCTCAGGCTTCTCGTATTCGTATGTATTTGCCAGTAATGATTGAATCTTTTCTGTAGGTGTTTTGAAAGATATGTTTTTTTTGTATTTGTAGATTGCATCCATCAGCTCACCCGTTTGTATCGGTTTCAGCAAATAGTCAATACAAGACAATTTAAGTGCTCTTAGAGCGTATTTCTCATGTGCGGTAGTAAATATAAACTGAAATGAAGGCTCAGGAATTAAGGTAAAAAGTTTAAAACTTAATTCCGCACCTAGCTCTACATCCAAAAAAACAATATCTGGTTTCAAATTTTCTATATGTATTACGGCTTCGTGAATACACTTAGCAGTTGCTACTACTTCTACCTCTGCACAAAACGCCTTCAACAGCCCTTTCAAACTAAGAATAGACGATTCTTCATCATCTACAATTATGGCTTTAATATTCATAAATTATAAGTTATTTAAGAAACTACAAGTAGTTTCATGTTGTCTATTTTCAATTTCCTTTACTCTAATTCCAAATTTATCTGTTTCAAATTCTTCATTAAGTAACTTTAACCTTTCCCGTACTGATACCATTGTCTCTGATTTATACATAGCAAGCGATCTACTTTCAAGATTTGTGCCATTATCTTTTATCCTTACCAAAACAGTATCATTTTCAAGAGCTATATGTATCTTTAACAGGCCTATTTCCTCTTTGCTCAAAGTTAAAATTCCATACTTAATCAGAATAGCCAACACGGGCTGTAAGAGTAGTGAAGGTATTTTAACTTCTTCTGTATCAATATTTTTATCAACATTTATTTTAAACTCAAAGCGATTTTTATACCTCATAGTCTCCATACTAAGAAACTTTTGTAGAAATTCTACTTCATCGTGAATCGTAATAAATTTTTTATCAGCCAGTTTGGAAGTTTCACGAGTAAGAACTGCAAATTTTTGTAAATAATTTATGGCATCATAAGGTTGATTAGCCAAAATTAAACCTTGTAAATTATTAAGCGCATTAAACACAAAATGTGGTTCTATTTTAGCTTTGAGAGCATGAATTTCTGCATCTTTCACTTTCAATTCTAAAACTTTAGAGTTCAATTCTTTTTCCTTTTTAAGCGTAACTAGTTTTTTATATTCCAAACCCAACGCTACCGACAATACTATAAATTCAAACAAAAGAAATTCAATAAAATAAGAGTTGATTTTAAAACTAAAGGAAAAAAAATCTAAACTATTCAAAATAGAAACTAAGCCAAATAATACCAATGGAGAAGTACTCAATACCACATAGTAGGCATTACTAAGCTTTGCTTTAACTCCTACAAAAATAGCATACAAAAGAACTAACATTGCCGTTGCTAAACAGGCATACATTATGAAATAAAAATATTGTTGCCAAAACGCCAAAGAATTGTAGCCTTCCGTAACATTTTTATAAGAGATATTCCATTGAATAAAAATTACAAGAAATACTAAAACAGCATGTATCCATACAATTTTATTAAGTAGAATGGAATTAGGTACATATTTGCAAACAAACTCCTTTACAAACAACATACAAAACATTACCGCCAAACCTAACAAAGGTATATCGAAACTACATTTATAAGCATTCTGAGGGCTAAAATTGAATAAATCATAAACAAATGCAGAATCTGTATAAATCCACAAGGTTACACTCAACACATATAAACTATAAAACAGGTATTTGAGCGACTTAAATGCAAAAAACATCACAAATGACAATACAACAACTACCAATACAATCCCTAAAATAAAACAGCTATAACCAAAACTTAAATTTTGATATTGTAAAAAATCATGAAGCTTCCAGAAATTTAAAGTTGCCTGAATACCTCGGTAATTCATAAATACTCTCAAATACACCGTATATGTTGAGTTATTATGCGGAATATTTAATGGTAAAACACTTTTTATAGATTCATAGGGCAATTTTTGGGGAGCTACATTATATAAACTGAGTGAATCAATTACGTAATTTTGAGAATTAACAACATACAAATCCATGGTACTTAAGTAGCCAATAGGTTTGCATTCTAGCAACCATTGTGTAGTAGAATCCAACTCTGTTCCGCTAATTTCAAATTTTATCCAATGATAATCATAGCCAATAGGGAATTGTAAAATTTGGCGTGAATATTCTTTAAATTCTTTTTGAACGTCCTGAGATAAAACTTTACTTATTGGTAAACTTTTATCTAGTGTATTGTAATAAAAAACAGTTTTATTTTTCAGTACATCAACTGACTTATGATAAACAGTACAAGAACTTAAAAAAATTATTAAAAAAAATAATATAGTACAATTTTTACCCAAATTATGATAATTTATTGATTATGAAACAAATATAACAACGATTTACAGAAAACACACAACAGATTATAAATCAAAATCATATTCATCATCCAAAACAAATATTTTGTCATTAAAAATGAGCATTTCATACTTTAAAAAAATTAAAAAATTTGATATCGTATATCTTTGAATCAAATTAATATTTTCCCCATAAGTAAATATTATAAAAATATATAATTAAAACAGTTATCCTTACCATTTACAAAACAAAAGACAACCCATTTGAGTTGTCTTTTGTTTTTATATTCTAAAGTGAATCCTTTATTACTTCACCACTTTATACACATGTGATTTATTGTTTACAATCACATTAACCACATACATACCCGCTGGCAAATCTTTGAAGGCATGTAAGGTAAAATGATGCGAATGATGGTGCGTCTCTCCTACTTTTACTCCTTCTGAATTCAGAATCTGTACTTGTTTCATATCACTAGTACCGCTCGTCAATACCGGCATTTCTCCGTCTTTTAAGTGACTTGGATATACGTGAATATTGCTAAACGTTTCGTCTGTGCTTGAGGTTATCACCGTAGTCTCTGCCGTTCTTGCTAATGCTAGTCTTTGTATCGTTCCGTCTGAACTGAAATTCATCACACTACCTGCTACTACTGGTACTGATTTACCCGTACTTAGGTCTTTCAAATAGATTCCTCCGTCTGCATTAAAGCCTCCTGATACCGTCACCACTTCTACTTTGTAGTTGTTGGTGCTTGTGGTATTTTCTATGTATAACGGAACATATAAACTTGCTGTGCTGCCTGCTTGTACTATCGAATACATCGTGCTGGCACTTACATCCGTCTTCGCATAGAAGTTCAATTTTGGATTGCTCAATTTATACGCAAAGCCTGTTGTTACATCGTCTGCTCTTACTACTACATAGTCTATGTTACCTTGTGCATCTGTTATCTTTAAGCGTACATAGTCTACCACTCCTGATCTGAAGTTCGTTTTCGCACTTATAGAACTTACTTTTGTGCTTTCTGTTACATAGAAGCTCGGTGATGCGGCATTGGCTTTAACAAAGAAACCTTGACCCATTGAGATAATATTACCATTAGCTCTACCATCTGAAGAGGTTCCTGCTACATATGAGTAGTATGCGTTTAATATTGGATCCCAAGTATAATATGCATCGTCTATATTGGTACCATTATTTAGTGCTGCATCCCAATCTATTGCAGAAGCATAAGGGTTACCTAGTAAGTTCCAGCCTTGTGATGCACTTGCTGTGTATGACAAACTAAAGGTTTTTGTTCCTGTAAATGGTACGCCTTTGTAGTTGATAGTTACTGGTGCGTTTAAGGTATAAACAGAGGTAGTTCTGTTGTAATAACCGCCTATGTATAAACTAAAGCCTCTTCCGCATTCTAAAACGTCTGTTTTGCTTGTAGATGGATACCAGCCTTTGGCTAAAACTGGACTTCTGTTTTCTATGTAGTATTTGAACGCTGAGGTGCTTACGTTGGGTACATCAAAACCTCCTGATGCTGGACCTGCTATAAACACGTTGCTATTCATAATATCTGATATAGCCACTCCTTGTACTGGTACTGAGATGTATCTTGTATTTCTATGACCTCCTGCGTTGTATCTCTCCGCTACAAAATTACTCGTATTTTGTAGAGTCGCTCCTACTACTCCTAAAGATGCCGTATTGTCAAAATTACTGCCGTCTACATATGATTTTAGTCGTACTTCTTTGCTGTTCATATTGATAATCCCTGATTTAGGGTCTAGCAATCCGCCTTCTGAAATCTCTATGTCTTTGGCTAAAAACAATGTTGAGCTTCCTTCTTTGGTTAAATTATAGAAGATGTCTTTACTTGTAGTTCCTGCTATACTTTGTACACCACTGCTTGCTTTAAAGCTTACTTTGCTTCCTGAAGCTGCCGTGAAGCTGCCGTTATTAACCCAATTGCCATAGACATTCAATTGGCCTGTACTGCTAAGTTCTAGGCTTGCTCCACTATTGATCGTTAGATCTCCTACATTACCTGTAAAGCCACTGATAAGCGGTTGATTACTTGCTACAGCTATAGTAGCGTTATCTGTTGATGTTGGCACTGCATTACCACACCAGTTGCCGGCTACGTTCCAGCCTGTGTTTACATTACCTGTCCAAGTGTAATTCCCACTTGGGATACTTACTGTTACTGCACTGCTTAAGCCTGTTACGCTACAGCCATTTGCATCTGTTACAGATGTTAATGTATAGGTAGTAGTTGCACTTGGGCTCACACTTAGATTTGAACCACTCGTGTAGTTCGTTGCTGGACTGCTTGGATAGTTTGTAATAACTACAGTATAAGGACTGGCTCCTCCTATAATACTTGCTGTTAAATTGGTACTTGTTCCGCTACATACAGTTGCGGTTCCGCTCAATGTTCCAGATGTTGGAACAGTGCTTACGGTTACAGTTCTTGTAGCTGTAGCATTTGAACAGCCGCCTGTTCCTGTTACGGTGTACGTCATTGTCGCTGTACCTGCTGCTACTGGGGAAATAACTCCTGTAGAACTGTTAATCGTCGCTACTGATGTATTGCTAGAAGTCCATGTACCGCCTGAAGTTGTGGATGTAAAAGTACTTACTCCGTTAGAACAGATTGCTTGAACTCCACTTAGTGTACCTGCTATTGGAGCCGCAGTTACTGTCACCGTTCTTGTAGATGTAGCATTTGAACATCCACCTGTCCCTGTAACTGTATAGGTCATTGTCGCTGTACCTGCTGCTACTGGGGAAATAACTCCTGTAGAACTGTTAATCGTTGCTACCGCTGTATTACCTGAAGTCCATGTACCACCTGAAGTTGTGGATGTAAAGGTTGTTGTGCCGTTACTGAACAGATTGCTTGAACTCCACTTAGTGTACCTGCTATTGGAGCCGCAGTTACTGTCACCGTTCTTGTAGATGTAGCATTTGAACATCCACCTGTCCCTGTAACTGTATAGGTCATTGTCGCTGTACCTGCTGCTACTGGGGAAATAACTCCTGTAGAACTGTTAATCGTTGCTACCGCTGTATTACCTGAAGTCCATGTACCACCTGAAGTTGTGGATGTAAAGGTTGTTGTGCCGTTACTACAAATCGCTTGCGTACCACTTAGTGTACCTGCTACTGGTGCTGCGGTTACGGTCACCGTTCTTGTAGCTGTAGCATTTGAACAGCCGCCTGTTCCTGTTACTGTGTAGGTCATTGTAGCTGTACCTGCTGCTACTGGTGAAATAACTCCTGTAGAACTGTTAATCGTCGCTACTGATGTATTGCTAGATGTCCATGTACCACCTGAAGTTGTGGAAGTAAAAGTACTTACTCCGTTAGAACAGATTGCTTGAATCCCACTTAGTGTACCTGCTACTGGTGCTGCGGTTACGGTCACCGTTCTTGTAGCTGTAGCATTTGAACAACCACCTGTTCCTGTTACTGTGTAGGTCATTGTAGCTGTACCTGCTGCTACTGGTGAAATAACTCCCGTAGAACTGTTAATAGTTGCTACTGATGTATTGCCTGAAGTCCATGTACCACCTGATGTAGATGAGGTAAAAGTTGTTGTACCATTACTACAAATCGCTTGCGTACCACTAAGTGTACCTGCTACTGGTGCTGTGGTTATTGTAACAGCACCTGATACTGCACTAGTATTACTACAACCTGAACTAGTAATAACACAATAGTAGTAAAAAGTGCCTGCAGTAGCAGTTGAGGGTGCATAAGAACTAGATGTAGCCGAAGCAATTAAAGTACCACCTGAATTATTAGCAGTGGTATTTCTGTACCATTGATATGTAGGAGATACTGCAGAAGTTGCAACTGTAAAAGCTGTTGCTGTAGACCCCACACAATATGCAAAAGTACTTGTACTTGGTTGAGTAGTAATAGGAGTTGGAACTGTTATTACTGATGTAGCCGAAGAACTACAGCCATTTCCATAAGAAGCAGTTACAGTGTATGTTGTAGTAGTTGCTGGATTTGCAATAACTGTAGCTCCACTTGTAGTATTTAATCCTGAACTTGGTGTCCATGTATATGTTGGTGTAAGTCCATCATAAGATGAAACAGAAGCTGTAGATGTTGTCCATGTAGGTGACCCAGAAGTAGTTGCAGTAGATGAACCAACAACACTTGTTAAGGTTGAACCAGAACCTTCATTTAATTTATAATAAGCTACGAGTCCGGTACTATTTAAAGGAACTGTAGAATTTTTATAAGTATTAATTTCTGTTGAGGTTCTAGTTGTAGTCCATAGTCTGATTTCATCCATTCTACCCGCAAAGTTCGGATCTGCAACATATTGAGATTCTCCGAAATAACTGAAAGTTTTAGTAATAGAAGCTGGAGACAATGTCATTGATGTATTACTACCGACATTAACACCATTAATATACATAATACCTGTAGAAGAAGCGTAGTTATAAGTAATTGCAACATGTGCCCATGTATTTGTTGGGATTGCTGTTGTTGTATTTATTTGTTGTTCCCCTCCATTACCAGTTGTAGTGATTGCATATCTTGGAAAATTAGAACCTGACTTGGTTGTAAAGAACATATTATTTGTTGTTCCACTACCAAAATCAAATATTCTTTGCCAATAAGTTGTATTATCGGTCCAATAAACTAATGCTTCAAAGGTAAAATCATTAGAAGAACCTAAAGGATTAGAGCCTGATAACTGAATGTATTGATTAGCCCCTAAAGTAAGCGTATTCCCTGGATCGCCTGTAGCATTTAAAGTAACACCTGTACCACAATACGTTACGGCAGTTTTATCAATAGATACACTTGGTTTTGGATTTACAGTTACAGAAGCTGTACTATTTAAACCAGTTAAGCTACAACCATTGGCATCCGTTACACTTGTTAGAGTATAGGTTGTAGTTGTACTAGGACTAACAAAAATATTACTTCCACTGGTATAGTTTGTAATAGTTGCACTTGTATAATTTGTGATTGCCAATGTATACGGGCTTAAACCTCCTGTAATTGTTGCTGATAAATTAGTACTTGAACCATCACAATAAGCAGTAGTACCACTTAAAGTACCTGCGGTTGGAGCTGAGGTTACTGTTACCGTTCTTGTAGCAGTATTTGTACAAGAACCACTAGTTACCGTATAAGTCATTGTAGCTGTACCAGCTGCTACGGGTGTAATAACACCTGAAGAACTGTTGATTGTTGCTACCGCTGTGTTACTTGAAGTCCATGTACCGCCTGACACAGTTGAAGTAAAGGTACTAGTTCCATTTGTACAAATCGCTTGTGTACCACTTAGTGTGCCAGTATTTGGAGTTATAATACTTACAGAAACTGCACTGCTTAATCCCGTTAAACTACAGCCATTTGCATCTGTTACCGAAGTTAATGTATAGGTAGTAGTTGAACTTGGGCTAACGCTAAGGTTAGAACCACTTGTGTAGTTTGTTGCTGGTGTTGATGGATAATTTGTTATCGCTACGCTATAAGGACTAGCACCGCCTGTAATGCTTGCCGACAAATTGGTACTTGAACCACTACAAATACTTGCAGTTCCACTCAATGTAGCAGCAGTAGGTAAGGCATTTATAGTAACAGTTGCATTTGACGTATTCACACATCCACTCGTAATTTTTGAATAGTATATTGTTGTAGAACCAGATGCCACACCTGTAACTACACCTGATGAACTACCTACACTTGCAATACTTGTATTTAAAGAAGACCATGTTCCACCAGACACACTTGAAGATAAAGTGGAATTAGAACCTCTACATATAGTGTTAGTACCAGAAATAGTGCCAGCAGATGTAGCATTTGTAGAGGAAGTGGTTATTGTTCCTGAGTTATTAGACTGAGTTGTACCACATATATTTGTTACTCTACAATAATATGTAACAGAACCAGCAGTTGTAGTAGGAGGTGTAAACGAGCTACTTGTAGCTCCAGAGATAGCTACTCCTGAACTATTATACCACTGATAAGTCATAGCTACTGTAGAACTTGCCACAACTGATAAAGGTATAGCGGTTGCATTTCTGCAATAAGTTGCCGCAGTTGTAGAGGGTTGAGTTGTAATAGTCGGTGCTGCATAAATATTTATAGTAGCTGACGCTCTTGTTGGAGAAACACAGCCTGCAGAAGAGGTAGCTTCAGCATATAAGGTTGTAGTTGCAGTGGGATAAATAGTATAGGTTGTACCTGTACTTAAAACAGTGGTAGAACTAGGAGAAGAATACCAATTTACGGTATTAGAGCCAGAAGTAGATGTGGCAGTTCCTGTAAATGTAGTAGCTGTCCAAGTATTACAATTATATGTTTGGCTAACCGAAGCAGCAATGGTAACATTGTCAATAGAAACTGCCAAAGTTCTTGCTGTGCTACTACCACAAGTATTGTTAGCTGTAACAGTAACGTTACCTGATGTAGCGGCAGTACTGTAAGAATATGATGCAGAGTTAGAGTTTGAAGTAATGGTAGCTCCAGATCCAGAATATGCCCAAGTGTAAGATGTGGCACCTGATACTGCTGGAATAACATATCCAATATTTGAAGAACCTGCACAAGCCACTGATGAACCTGTAATAGTTGAAGGTGTACTAGGTGTACCTATTCTAATAGTTAATACATTAGAATATTTTGTACAACTACTCGCAACAACTTTTCTTCTAAAATAATAAGTTGTATTATTTGACCAAGAGTTTGTAGAATAATCTTGAGCAGTAGCTCCACTAATTGAAGAATATCCCGATGCTGATGAAGTGGTACTTACCTCCCAAGTATATGCAGCACTTGTTACTGAATTACCAGAAAGCGTAACTGTAGTAGAGGTATTACATAATGTTGTAGCAGATGAAGTTGATATTGAGTTAGTAAAAGACCCACAAGGATTGCGTCCATCACAGTTAGAAGAACAACTAAATGGGTTTACTCCAAACACGGTACTGCTGTTTACTGCGTTCATAGAACCTGTGGAAGTAAACGAACCAGAACCATCTACAGAAGTATTGTTACTAGCCGAATAATTACCAGAAATAGCTATAGATCCATCTACAATTGTAGAGCCTGTATTTGCATTATTAAAATTACCATTTATGTTTAATGTAGAACCAGTAGCCACATAAAAAGTAGTACTATTTGAAATAGTAACATTCCCTGTAATAGTATTTGTTGAATTGTTATCAATATTTAGTGTTGCAGTATTTGCCAAATCTAAGCCGCTAGATGTAACGGTAAGTGGCCCATACATATTAACGACCGACGAACCTGAGATTGCCAATCTGCCTACAATTAAAGTAGCTCCTGGCATCACATATACCGTAGCACCATTATTTACATCCATGGTACCAGATATGGTTAGTGTAGCTCCGTTGGTAACGATCAATGTACCTTGACCAATATTAGCACTACTGTATGTTGCAGTACTGGAAATGGTTGTGGTTGTAGATGTACCCCAAACTGATAATGATTGAGCAACTCCACTAAACAACGTTAATGTAAGAAGTAGTATTATAATTTTACGTATCATCACTATGTAATTTAACATACAAATATACGTGATGACAACTCAATAGATTTGTGAATAAAAAAACTAAACTTACTTCAAACAATAATAAAATGATCATTTCACTTTTTATATATTTTCAAACGAATTTTAAAGTAAATCTTTTAAAAAATTTTACTAAGTGTATTTATACACCTGATATGTGGTAGGATAATACTTTAAAAATGCTTCAATAATTTAGTCTTTAAATCATTTTTTTTAATATTACCTATATTATTACATAGTTTTAAAAGTATCCAAAACAAAAAAGAGCAATTTAAATCTAATTTAAACTGCTCTTCATAAATTTCAATTAAATAATTATTCTATTACAATTTCTAATTCAGACCTTAATTTTTTAGTTGCAGAAATCATTTTTTCTAGTGCAATTTTTGTTTCTGGCCATTTACGAGTTTTAAGTCCACAGTCTGGATTTACCCATAAGTTTTGATATGGAATAACTTCTAATGCTTTTTTTAACAAATCGGAAATTTCTTCTTCAGAAGGAATTCTTGGACTATGGATATCATATACCCCAGGACCAATTTCGTTAGGATATTTGAAATTTACAAAAGCATCTAAGAGCTCCATTTGAGAGCGAGAAGTTTCAATAGTAATCACGTCGGCATCCATCTGAGCTATTTCTTTTATGATGTCATTAAATTCTGAATAACACATATGTGTATGTATTTGTGTACTATCTTTTACAGCAAATGAGCTTATTTTGAATGCCGTAACAGCCCAGTTGAGATAATATTCTCTATCAGAAATTTTTAGAGGCAAGCCTTCTCTTATTGCTGGTTCATCTATCTGTATTACATTTATTCCAGCGTTTTCTAAATCTTTCACTTCTTCCGCAATAGCCAAAGCTAGCTGATAACAAGTGTCTTTACGAGCTTGATCATCTCTTACAAATGACCACTGCAACATTGTAACTGGCCCAGTGAGCATACCTTTAACGGGCTTATTGGTTAGAGATTGTGCATATTGTGACCACCTCACAGTCATTGGGGCTTTCCTAGAAATATCACCGTAAATAACAGGAGGTTTCACACAACGGCTGCCGTAGCTTTGAACCCAGCCATTAGTGGTAAAACCGTATCCTTCAAGCAATTCTCCAAAATACTCTACCATGTCGTTTCTTTCAAATTCCCCATGTACCAACACGTCTAATCCTATCTGTGACTGCCATAGTATTGATTCTTTAATTTCTTGAGCTAAAAAATCTTCGTATTCTTGGGTGCTTATTTCACATTTTTTAAACTGAGCTCTTTTTACACGCACTTCGGGAGTTTGTGGGAAAGACCCAATGGTGGTTGTGGGTAATAATGGTAGTTTTAAATACTCTTTCTGTATTTTTTGTCTTTTTACAAAACTTGATTTTCTGTCAAATTTCTGGTGTTTCAGGCTTATTAATGCTTCTTGAACTTTGGTATTATTTACCAAATTTGAGGTTTTTCTAGATAAAATTGCTTTTTGATTTTTTTCAAAAAACTGATTAGTTTCTTTACTATGTTTTTCAAAAGCTATTCTAGACAATTCCACGGTTTCATTTAGTTTTTGTTTGGCAAAAGCCATCCAATTTTTCACTTCTGTGGGTAAACTGGTAGTTTGGTTTTCTAGTTGTAAATCACAAGGGCTATGTATGAGCGAACATGAAGGAGCCACTACAACTCTTCTTTCCCCTAATACATTAAACGCTTTCTGAATAAGTTCTAGAGATTTTGAATAATCGTTTTTCCATACATTTCGTCCGTCAATAACGCCTACTGACAATATCTTTTTAGATTCTACAAACGGCGAACATAATATATCATTTAACTGTCTGGGGCTGCGAACTAAGTCTACATGTAACATTTGCACGGGCAGCGAATTTACTAAACTTAAATTCGCTGAGATACCGTCAAAATAAGTTACTAATTGAAAATTTAGATATTTGAATTTTTCTGTCAAGAAATCATAGGCATGCTTGTAGGCAATTTTGATATCGTTATCTAAATCTAAAGCCAAGAATGGTTCATCGAACTGAATCCATGTAGCACCATAATCTTGAAGATTTTGTAATAAATCTACATAAGTTTCTAAAAGAGAATCTAGCAACTCTAGCTTATGAAATCCTTTTTCTTTCTCTTTTCCCAAAAGTAAAAAAGTAAGCGGCCCTATAAGTACGGGTTTGGGAGTTACACCAAGAATTTCTTTGGCTTCGTAAAACTCATTAATGATTTTATCACTAAAAAGTGTAAACTTTTGGTTTTTAACAAACTCTGGTACCAAATAATGATAATTGGTATCAAACCATTTGGTCATTTCTAAGGCAGCAATATTTTCACCATCTGCTTGATAGCCTCTAGCCATAGCAAAATACAGATCTGTGGGAGTGAAATTCTTTTTGTCTATTAACGATTTAAATCTTTCTGGAATAAGCCCTAAAGAAAGTGACATGTCTAAGACATGGTCGTAGTAAGAAAAATCGTTGCAGGGAATCAGGTCTATACCCGCGAGCTGCTGTATTTTAAGGTTTTCTAGACGAATTTTTCGTCCTGAGTTGAACAAATCTTGCTGACTGATAGCACCTGACCAGTACTGTTCACAAGCTTTCTTGAGTTCTCTGTGGCTACCAATACGCGGATAACCAAGGTTTTGAGTTTTCATGTTTTAATGAAATTTTAAATGATTAGTGAAACCTCGCTTTTGTTTGAACTAAGGCAAGCCCACACACATGAAAATCTCAAAAAGAAACATAAACCTATAGGTGTAACAATTTTGACCCTCAAAATTGACACCTTTTTAATTACATACATCTTTTTGACTTGGCTCATGTGCGTGTAAGCCTAGTCAATATACCTAAGGGGGCAAGTCTCCTGACTTGTGGTAGTGCTGACATCCTTCTCGCGACAATTTATTTATCACAATGGACATTGAGGACAACACCTTGATAGTACCACTTACAGTAGCAGCGTCTGTTCGTGAATTACACACGATTCCTTTTTAATCTTGAAACACTCTTTCAAGAACCCACTTGGTTTTTTGACGAAACAAAAACTTATTGCAAAATTATATTTTGTAATTGTCAATTCAAAGAATATTTTCAGAATAAAATTTTACCACATATACACTTTATTACAAATGATTCAAATTACCTTTTTTAGATTATTTTACACTATTTAGAATCGTTCTATATTTGCATTGTTTATAATTATTCTAAATAAAACCCAAATGAATAAAGTTTACTTAAGTTGTATGCTCTTAATGGTAGCAACTCATGTGTTTTCACAAGAACAAATTCTTACAGAAAATAATAAAAATGAAAAGGATTCTGTGAGCCATACGGTACTTGAAGAAGTAGTAATTTCTGATAAAAAAACAACTGTTTCTGATGGCTTACGAGTAACCACACCCATACAAGAATTACCACAAAATATTCAAATAATTGGTAAGGAGACCCTCAAAAGTCAGCAGTCGTTTGACATGCTAGAGGGTATTCAAAGAAATGTAAGTGGTGTGCAGCGTGTAGAACACTGGGATAATTATGCCCAAATAATGATGCGTGGATCACAAATTACAGCATTTAGAAACGGTTTTAACGTAGCTATGCCCTTTGGACCACTCTCAGAGGATATGAGCATGGTAGAAAAAATAGAATTTGTAAAAGGTCCAGCAGGATTTATGTTGTCAAATGGCGAACCAGCAGGATTTTATAATGTAGTCACTAAAAAACCTACTGGTAAAGAAAAAGGAGAAATTGCAATGACTGTGGGTAGCTTTGAAACTTATAGGACTACTGTAGACCTAGATGGTAAACTAAGCAAAAACGGCAAACTATTATATAGACTAAATCTAATGGGGCAGCTCAAGGGCTCGCATAGAAAATACGAATACAACAACAGATATTCTATTGTACCCGTTCTCAAATATTTAATTGACGACAAAACAAGCGTTACGCTTGAATATACTCAGCAGTTCTCACAAATGAATGTGATAGGGTCTAATTATATTTTTTCAAAGAAGAAATATGATTACATACCTGTAGACTTTACCACTGCTGAGCCGAATTTGTTACCTACCAACATTAATGACAAAAGCGTGATTGGTATACTTGAACATAAAATAAATAACAATTGGAAACTTACTACACAACTGGGGTATTTTAACTACAATCAAGTAGGACAGTCTCTATGGCCAAGTGGTTTTGTAACAGGTAGCGATTCTAAAATACAAAGAGGTATGAGTGTGTGGGATGCTCTTGGCATTAATAAAACAGGTCAAGTTTTTGTAAACGGTAACGTAAATACAGGAAGTATCCATCACAAAATTTTATCAGGTTTAGATATGGGCACTAAAGATTACTATGCAGATTGGAATCAGGGTGCGGCTCTTGGAGACACTACCTTTGATATTTACAATCCGGTATACGGTACTGTTTCTGCTCAAAATTTACCTACTTGGGACAGATCTAAAAACATAAAAGAGCGTGGTGTAAGATATGTAAACAACTACTCGTCGTTATATATACAAGATGAACTGGGTTTTCTTAATGATCAACTAAGACTAACTCTTGCGGGAAGGTATACTACAAACGCAAACATAAACCCATACAGTGGTACTGCAAATGATAAAAAATTTACACCAAGAGTAGGTTTGAGTTATTCTATAGATAAAAACACGAACACCTACGCTGTATATGACCAAGCATTTTTACCAAACTACGGAGCTGATTACAAGGGTAAAAGCTTTGATCCAGTTACGGGTAACAACCTAGAATGGGGTTTGAAAAAAGACTGGTTCAACAGAAAATTTAATACAACCTTTTCGGTATATCAAATTACCAAAAACAATGTATTAACTACAGACCTTGAACATCCAAATGAAAATACGGGTCAGTTTACATACATGAGAGAAACGGGCCAACAAAAAGCTAGAGGTGTAGAAGTAGATCTAAGAGGTGAAATAGTTAAAAATGTGGAAATAGTAGCAAACTATGCTTATACAGACACCAAAGTAACCAAAGATAGCGACCCCAAAATAGTAGGAACTGCAACTGCAGGGGCAACCAAACACATTCAGAACACTTGGATTACCTACAAATCTAAAAAAGGTTTAGGTGCGGCAGTGGGTTATCAATACCAGAAAGGTAGATCTTCTTGGTATATCACTACTGACCCAGACAGAAGCCTTCCTGATTATTTCAGATTAGATGGTAACATATCTTATCAAAGCAAAAAACTAGATGTAATTGCAAATGTCAATAATATTCTGAACGCATATTTGTTTTCAGGAGGTCCTTATTATGGTATCTACTATTGGCAAGCAGAACCTTTAAGAAATTATAGGCTGACGATAGCATATAAGTTTTAATTCATACGTTTACGAATATTCAAGTGGTGAGCAGTAATACTCACCACATGTTTTTTTATGAAAAAAGTAATTCAAAAAATTCATCTTTGGCTAGGACTGAGTTCTGGCATTATTGTATTTATAGTAAGTATCACGGGCTGTGTCTATGCATTTGAAAAAGAAATTCAAGACTTGATGCAACCGTATAGATTTATAACTAAAAAGGCTCAAGCCTATCTAGCCCCTAGCAAAATGGCTACAATAGCTTCTGAGCATTTGCCTAACAAATCTATACATAGTATAGAATATTTCTACACCAACAGAGCCACTAAAGCTGTATTTTATAGTGAAAACCCATTCAATTATTATATCATGTACCTTGACCCATACACGGGCAAAGTGCTTCACTACCACGACGAAACTCAAAACTTTTTTTTCATAGTTAAATACTTACATTATTGTTTGCTTTTACCCATACAAATAGGTCAGCCCATAGTGGCTATTTCAACTTTAATATTTGTTGTACTGTTAATTTCTGGATTAGTGCTCTGGTGGCCAAAAAACAAGTCGGCACTCCAACAACGGGTGTGGTTTTCGTGGAAAAACTCTGTAAAATGGAAAAGAAAAAATTATGATCTGCACAATATATTAGGATTTTATGCTTTCGGTATTGCATTTGTAATTGCATGCACAGGCTTGGTATGGGGTTTTGAATGGTTTAGAGACTCCTATTTTTATGTAAGCTCGGGAGGTGAAAAATATGTCCCCTACTACGAGCCTCAATCTGACTCTACAAAAATCCATCATTGGTCTATTCATCAAAAAGTGGATTGGGCGTATCAACAAACCTTACGGAATAACCCCGATGCTCAAATGATAGAAGTTCATATTCCTGAAAATAAAACTCAGGCTATTTCATGTGTGAGTAGTAAAGATGAGTCTGTTTATTGGAAGAATGATTTTGTCTATTACGATCAAAACACGCTTAAAGAATTGGACGTTACACATAGTTTTGGAAGATATGAAAAGGCTACTTTTGCCCAACTTCTCCAACGTATGAACTACGATGTACACATAGGGGCAATAGCGGGTATTTCAGGAAAAATATTAGCATTTGGAATTAGTTTGATATGTGCTAGCTTACCTATAACTGGCTTTTTAATTTGGTGGGGCAGAAAGAAGAAAACTGTTAAATCTTAAAAGCAGTTTTCCATTTACAATATCCCACGGTTGAAACCGTGGGCTTAGAGAAAATCCTAATCTGTAAAATAGTATTTGAATTCTGGTCTTGAATTCAATTTAAGATTTTGAAAAAATCTTAAAACGAGGTTTTCCATTTACCATATCCCACGGTTGAAACCGTGGGCTTAGTGAAAATCCTTATCTGTAAAATAGTATTTGAATTCTGGTCTTTAATATAATTTAAGAATTTGAAAAAATCTTAAACAGCAGTTTTCCATTTACCATATCCCACGGTTGAAACCATGGGCTTAGTGAAAATCCTTATCTGTAAAATAGTATTTGAATTCTGGTCTTTAATATAATTTAAGAATTTGAAAAAATCTTAAAAGCAGTTTTCCATTTACAATATCCCACGGTTGAAACCATGGGCTTAGTGAAAATCCTTATCTGTAAAATAGTATTTAGATTCGGGTCTAGAATACAATTTAAGAATTTGAAAAAATCTTAAAAGCAGTTTTCCATTTACAATATCCCACGGTTGAAACAGTGAGCTTAGAGAAAATCCTAATCTGTAAAATAATATTTGAATTCTGGTCTTTAATATAATTTAAGAATTTGAAAAAATCTTAAAAGCAGTTTTCCATTTACCATATCCCACGGTTGAAACCGTGGGCTTGGGCGAATTATTAGGATAAAAAATCACATTTTAAAAAATTTATAAGCAACCACAATAACTAATAACTAATAACTAATAACTAATAACTAATAACTAATAACTAATAACTAATAACTAATAACTAATAACTAATAACTAATAACTAATAACTATAACTAATAACTAATAACTAATAACTAATAACTAATAACTAATAACTAATAACTAAAAACTAATAACTAATAACTAATAAAATAACTAATTAATAACTAATAACTAATAACTAATAACTAATAACTAATAACTAATAACTAATAACTAATAACTAATAACTAATAACTAATAACTAATAACTAATAACTAATAACTAATAACTAATAACTAATAACTAATAACTAATAACTAATAACTAATAACTAATAACTAATAACTAATAACTAATAACTAATAACTAATAACTAATAACTAATAACTAATAACTAATAACTAATAACTAATAACTAATAACTAATAACTAATAACTAATAACTAATAACTAATAACTAATAACTAATAACTAATAACTACAAAAAATAATCCTGATTTTCTAAGATATGTCTCAGTTGAGGCAAAATAACTTTTACAGAATCTATTGCTCCTTTACTAGAACCAGGAACATTCAACACCAAAGTAGTACCTACTATTCCAGCTACCGAATTAGACAACATAGCTTTGGCATCTCTTGGCATGTTGAGTATTCTAGACGCTTCCATAAGACTGTTTGCAGACACTTCAAAATAACCGCTCAGCAATTGTGGCAACTTATCTTTAGGAGTTACACCCGTACCACCAGCAATTATCAGAACATTTACCTGCTCATATTTTTTGTTTTCAAAATATGTACGAATCTGTTGCAAATCTTCTTGCATTAAAAGTGTAGAAGTATTTTTGACATCTATTTTTGAAAGTAAAGCTACCAAACTATCACTCACTTTATCTTGCTTTTTACCAGAAGCAACATTGTCAGAAAATACAATTATTTCTGAAGAATAAACTTTTCCGTTAGATTTGAAATCAGATTTTCCACCTGTTTTTTCTAAAAGTTTGATATTTCCTATTTCTATATTTTTATCTATAGGCTTAAGCATATCATACATAGTGAGTGCCACCACAGATGCCCCATGCATGGCTTCAACTTCCACGCCCGTTTTGTAAACAGTTTTTAATTCTACAAAAATCAAGATTTCCAGTCCTGATATTTCGTAAGAAATTTTGGTATACTCTATGGGTAAAGGGTGACAATCTGGAATCAATTCAGCCGTTTTTTTAACCGCAAAAAGACCTGCAACTTTAGCAAACTCTAGCACGTCTCCTTTGGGTACAGTTTTGTTTTGAATGGCATCTATGGTTTCTTGTTTGCTTACTTTAAGTATTGCCTGTGCTTTGGCGTATCTTAAAGAATGATTCTTTTCGGTTATGTCTACCATATAAAATTTAAGATTAAAAAAGGTTAAATGTTTTTACATCATTTAACCTAATATGTTTGTACTATATTTTTGTTTCCTAGCTTCCATAGTTTTTAAAATAGAACTATGTACAGCAAAAGGAATCTATTCTTCTGCTACTTTGTACCCCATGAGTGACAGCATTTTTATGGCATATCTTTTACCCAAAAGTCTGTAACCTGCTGCATCAAAATGTGCGTTATCTTGAGCTGTACACCCTTTAGACGACACCACATGAGCCGTGGGAATAGTTGCAGGTAGAGTAGCAATAATCTGATTCATACTGCCACAACAGCTACCTTCTACCGAAACCACTTCTCCTGCAATTAAAGGCACATTTTCAGCTTTCAACGATAAATCTGTAAGCATATCGTTATAGATTTTTTTAACATAACTTGGCCATTCTATTTGTCCGGTGTTCGTTTCTCCTTGGTGCAGCAATATACCTTTAATTACACCTTTTTCTTGTGCAATTTTTGCAAGATCTATTAAATGTTTGTAAGGATTGTGCCCATAAAAATTGAGTTTATCTGTAAACCAAGATTCTGTATACGTGTTGGTGTATTGTTGATAAATGTCTTTGTCAAACAAACGAATATCACAGCCACCAATAGCCACATTAATGATAGCCACAGAAATAGAATCTGGTAAGTTGGCCACCATGGTCTTCCCGAAATAGTCTGATGGGGATAATTTAGAATAACACTGACAGTTGGGCGGCACCGCCTCATAAAATTTACCTTTGGTACGTCCTAAATTTGGACAATCCATGGCTTGTAATACTTTGAATCTCTTGTTGGGTTTGGTATCTTTTTCTTCTATCACACCTTGACCTTCCATGTTTGATTGCCCAAAACAAAGATACACATGTAGATTAGATTTCTTTTGTGCATAAGAAAGTGTACTAAAGGTAAGTAATATTGAAAATAAAAATTTTGTATATTTCATATATGTAAATTTTAAGAAAGTAATAATACATAAATCATTCCAAATCATGAAACTAGCCACTGAAAAAATAATTTAAAAAGGTGCACATTGTGTAATATGCACCAAATCATTCTTAGAGAATACTTTAAATTCTAAAAACTCATTTCTTACATTCTTTCAGGCACATGTATTCCGAGCATTTTCATACATGCCTTTATAACTGCCGCCGTAGCTGTACAAAGTGCAATTCTAAACTGCAATTTTGCAGGTTCGTTTTCTTTTAGTATCGACAGCTCGTTGTAGAATGTATTGTAAGTTTTAGCAAGATCATACACATAATTAGCGATGACAGAAGGAGCTAATTCAGCACTTGCTTCTTTTATTTTCGCATCTAAAGACGCCAACACAATAGCCAATTCTCTCTCCGCAGGTTCTATTATATTCACCTCAAAAGAAGCCTGTATTCCAAGTTCCTCAGCTTTGCGTAAGATAGACTTGATACGTGCATGCGTGTATTGGATATACGGCCCCGTGTGCCCGTGAAGATCTATACTTTCTTGTGGGTTAAAAAGCATTCTTTTCTTAGGATCTACTTTTAATAGATAATATTTCAGTGCTCCCAAGCCTAGTGTTTCAAACAACAGCTCTGCTTCTTGAGTTGGAATATCGTCTATTTTACCAGACTCTTTGGTATAAGCAGCACATTCGCTGATGGTCTCTGCTATTAGGTCGTCAGCGTCTACTACCGTACCTTCACGAGACTTCATTTTTCCCGAAGGTAAGTCTACCATCCCGTAAGACAAATGATGAATCTCGTTTGCGAAAGGTCTGCCCAATTTTTTCATGATGTGTTTCAAAACCACAAAATGATAATCTTGCTCGTTGCCCACCACATATATAGATTTGTCTACGCCAAATTCTTTATATTTTAAATCTGCCGTGCCCATATCTTGGGTTATGTACACAGAGGTTCCATCGCCACGAAGCACTAGTTTGTTGTCAAGACCTTCAGCGGTTAGGTCTATCCACACAGATTTATCTTCTTTCTGATAAAATACGCCATTTTTAAGCCCTTCTTCTACCACTTCTTTGCCCAGCAAATAGGTATCGCTTTCGTAATAGAATTTATCAAAGTCTACACCCATTTTTTTGTAGGTAGCCCCGAAGCCTTCATACACCCAGCTGTTCATCTTTTTCCAAAGTGCTACTGTTTCAGCATCGCCTTGTTCCCATTTACGAAGCATTTCTTGGGCTTCAAGCAACAGTGGATTTTTCTTTTCTATGTCTTCATCGCTCCAGCCCTCATTTTTCAGTTCTGCTGCTTGAGCTTTCAAATTTTTATCAAACTCCACATAATATTTACCTACCAAATGATCGCCTTTTAAGCCTGAACTTTCTGGCGTTTCGCCATTGCCAAACTTTTGATATGCCAACATAGACTTACAAATGTGAATGCCACGGTCGTTTACCAAATTGGCTTTGGTTACGTTGTAGCCACTAGCTTTCAGGATTTCTGCTACCGCATAACCCAAAAAGTTGTTTCTCAAATGCCCCAAGTGCAACGGTTTGTTGGTGTTGGGAGAAGAATATTCTACCATTACTTTTTGTCCGTTTGAGGGTAACTGAGCCACTTGTGGGCTTTGAACTAGTTGTTGTACAGAATCTACCCAAATACGGTCTGAGATGCTCAAGTTAAGAAACCCTTTAACCACATTAAATTTGGATACTAATGTTGAGTTGGATAGCAAATATTCGCCAATGGCTGTACCTGTTGCTTCTGGAGACAGTTTACTTAATTTGGTATACGGAAATACCACCAAAGTATGCGACCCTTCAAATTCTTTACGCGTTGCCTGAAACGCTATTTCTTGTGAGATTTCTTCGTTATATAATGACTTTATGGCCTGTTTTACTAGCCCTGAAAGTTGTAATTCTAATGACATTGTACTACTACTTTTTGTATATTTTTGTTTGTTATATTTTTATGTGATGGCTTTCTGCCTTATAGTTCTTATTCTTCTAAAATCATTAATTTAGCAAAACCCAAAAGTAATGTTTTTTCTCCGGCCATGTCAAAGTCTACCGTTGCCTTTTTTTCATTGCCACTGGCATCTATGTTTTTTACTAAACCAAACCCAAATTTAGGATGCTCCACTTTCATACCCTCTTTGAGCTGAGAAAGATTTGACGGCGTAAAGTTCTCTGACTGCTTGTGCTGATAATTCGGGTTAACAGACTTAGGTTTCAGAGAAGTTACGTTTGATTTTTTAATCAAAGGTTCGTTTTTACCAAAAGTAGGCATCTCATTAAAGCTTGGCAGTGCCGCTTTGGGCTTGTTGGCTTTCACATATTTGGTATCTATTTCATCTAAAAACCTACTTGGCTCGCAAGGTACCAGCCGACCAAAACGATATCTGGTGTTGGCGTAAGAGAGTGTCAAACGTTTTTCTGCACGAGTGATGGCCACATAGAACAATCTGCGTTCTTCTTCTAGATCTTCTCTGCTGCCGAGCATCATCTGAGAAGGGAACAAATCTTCTTCCAAACCTACGATGTATACGTTCCTAAACTCGAGCCCTTTAGAAGAGTGCACTGTCATGAGTGTGACATAGTCTTTTTCGTCTTCCTCTTCTTTATCTTCTATGTCTGTAAGCAAAGCCACTTCTTCTAAAAATGACATTATGCTTTTTTCTTCACGCTGAGGGTCTTCTACAAAACTCTTCACGGCGTTGAGCAATTCTTGTAAGTTCTCGTAGCGGGCAAGTCCTTCTACAGTCTTGTCTTCGTGCAGCTCTTTCAAGATGCCCGAAGCTTTGGCTATATGCGAGATGGTCTCGTAAGCATCTTTGGTTTTGGATATCACTGCAAAACTCTTGATGAGCATGCCAAAATTTTTGACAAGCTCCCCTGCTTTGCCACTGATATATTTGGGAGCATTTTCAACTACTTCCCACAGAGTGATTTTGTTTTCGTCTGCTCTGACAATGATATTGCTAAGGGTGGTTTCTCCTATTCCTCTTCTTGGGTAATTAATGATTCTTTTAAAAGCTTCTTCGTCGTTTGGGTTGATGGTAAAACGCAAATACGCTATCAAATCTTTGATTTCTTTACGTTGATAAAACGAAAGCCCACCTACAATTTTGTATCGGATTTGCATTTTACGCAACGATTCTTCAAATGCACGAGACTGAGAGTTGGTTCTATACAAGATTACAAAATCACTGTATTTGAGGCCTTCGTTCATACGTGTTTCAAAGATAGAACCAGCAATCAATCTACCTTCTTCGTTGTCTGAGCCTGCTTTTATGAGCTGTATCAGTTCTCCGTCTTCGTTTGAGGTGAAGACGTTTTTCTTGAGCTGATTTTTATTTTTGGCTATGACACTATTGGCCGTTTCTACTATGGTTTGAGTAGAACGGTAATTCTGTTCCAGCTTTACGGTTTTGAGTTCTGGATATTCTTTCTGAAAACTCAGAATGTTCTGAATATCAGCTCCTCTAAAAGCATAGATACTTTGGGCGTCGTCTCCCACCACACATATATTTCTATGTCTGGCAGCCAGTTTTTTAGTGATCAGATACTGAGATAGGTTGGTATCCTGAAACTCATCTACCAACACATACTGAAAACGCTGTTGGTATTTATTGAGCACGTCTAGATGCTTGTGAAAGAGCACGTTGGTATTGTACAGAAGATCGTCAAAATCCATAGCTCCAGACTTAAAGCATCTATCACAATATTTGATGTAGATTTCTGCCATTTTGGGTCTTTGAGCGGCTATGTCGTCAGCTCTGATGATAGGGTCTGCGGCATACTGTTGTGGACCTACGAGGCGGTTTTTACTGCTCGATATTCTCGCCAACACATTCGATACTTTGTAGAGTTTGTCGTCTAGCTGCATTTCTTTTATAATGCTTCTCAGTAGCGACTTGCAGTCGTCGGTGTCGTATATGGTAAAATCTCTCGGGTATCCGAGTCTGTCGTGTTCTATTCGGAGGATTTTTGCAAATACAGAGTGGAAGGTTCCCATCCAGAGATTGCGGGCTTCTGTGCCTACTATTTTCTCCACACGCTCACGCATTTCTTTGGCGGCTTTGTTGGTAAACGTTAAAGCCAAAATACTAAATGGCTCAGCACCATTGCCTATGAGATAGGCGATGCGGTACGTGAGTACTCTGGTCTTGCCAGAACCTGCACCTGCTACTATCATCAGTGGCCCTTCGGTGGTAGTTACAGCTTCACGCTGTGGTTCGTTAAGAGACTGCAAATATTCCATAAATGCAAAAATACTAAAATATATTTGAACCCTATGTGCATTTGTGCAATTGATGTATGAATAGAACAGCTTTTGTGCTTGTAGCTAGGGAACTGGGGCGAAATGAATTTTGATTTTGAGGGAAGGGGTTATTTTAGAAAATGAAAAGTTTATTGAATTTGAATTTTTACAATCAGGTTAAAACACTTTTAAATTGGAGCTTTTTGATCTTTTAATTTCATTTTTAAGTATAAATGAATCAATTATAATTAATATTAAAAGGAATCCAATTGTCACCCAAACTCCATAAAGTCTATGAAATTCAAACGCTACAGGTTTGGCTAATAAAAGAAATATCAGTGAAAGTGTATCTAATAGTAAGATTACCTTAAATGCATTTCTTTCTATGAACTTGATTAGCAAACTTAAACAAAGTAAAAACCAAAACAAGAAAAAACTAAAATATTGAATATTAGCAACACTGTCAATCAACATTGCAAGTCCAGTAAATGTATCAGTTTGAGGAATGAGAATCGGTTTAAAAAATGGAGACCAAATAGAAATTTTTTGAGAAAGTAATTTTTCTTCATTTTGGTTTATTTCTTGGTCACGTGAAATTGATTTAACACTATCAAGGTTCGTATCAGTTTGTGAATATTTGTCTACTTGTGCTGATGTATCTACAACTATATTTACTGAATCAACTTTTGTCGATTCTACAGTAGCTTCAGTTTTATGAGCACATCCTGTATAAAAGAATGGCAAACTCAAACATAAAAATAATAAGCAGTGATATGTTCTTGAATATTTTAGAAGTTTTGTCATTCAGTTGGTGTTTGGTTATGATTATTAACGACTTATCGATTTCGAAAATTGCTTTCTTTTAAATAGAAATCCTAAGAAATATAACTTATTCATCTAAAAACCATTAAAGCTTTCACAGATTTAGTCCTAGATTTTTTTCATAAACAAGTTTAAGGTTTTGTGGTGTATTTTCCTAATGTGAGGTGTGGGGTAATTGGTATAGGTAGGGTTTTTTGATTGAATGATAAAAAGCACAAAAGCTTTTGTTTGCTTTTGTGCTTAGGGTAATGTGTTGAAAAACGGAAGTCTGTCTATTACACCTACGAGAACCTTAGTTAATGGATTGGAGGTGTGTGTGTTTTGATGTATTTTTTGAAAAATTTTCTCAGAGGCCATGCCTACAAAAATTTTCAATAGCACTTTCAAAACATCATTTTTGTGCTCTTTGGGCTGGTCTGTGAAATCAAAAAAAGATAAAAGTCTGTTTTGTGTTTCTAATCTAGATTTGAGAAACTGAAAACTTTGTTTCAAATTTTCTTGACTACTTTCGTGTTTCTGTTGGGCTATGCCAATACAATGTGCCAACATTTCTTGAGAGTTATTTCGAGGATTCATTTGCTTCTGTTTTTATATTTTTCCGAATATATTCTGTAAGATAATTGTCACCTAAAAGATAGGCTACAGTTTTTTCGAAAACAGGCTGAGAGATGATTTTGTCTTTTGTACAAAAAATCAGTACTCCTATGAGCAGATAAAATATGGCCAAACTGAAAAACCCCAAAAACAAGCTGTGAGACAGTTTAGCTATACACAAGGCTATGGAAATATTTAAAAACCCATAAAACATTACAAAAAAGAAAGTTACTATGACCAGTGGTATTATTTTACTCAAATTTGTAGCAACCGTCTGAGTTACTTTAAGCTTTAGCAGCTCAGTACTGTTTTGTAAAGCCTGTTCTGCATTTTCGAAAATATTGGTGTTTTTTTCCATAACAGTTGAAGGTTTAAAAAGAGGTTTCCTGGCTCAGGTGGTGTGCGAGGAAACCTCTGTAGCTGTTGTACATTATGTGTTTTTGTTAAATAAATCCGAGATTGCGTGCCCAAGTTCCTCCATATCATGATTAAACTCTTTTTTAAACTTCTTCCAGTTGTCTTCGGATTCGTCAGAGAATTTATCAAGTTTTTCTTGTAGCTCTTCGTTTCTGTCTTCTAGTTTCGCTATTGCCTTTTTGTATTCAAGCTTAGCTTCTGCTTTTTTGTCGGCAGACTTATCTTTGAGCTCGGCAATTTTGAGTTTGTTCTCTTCAATTTTCAGTTTGAGTTCTTCTTTGAACTCCTTCATTTCCAGTTTCCAGTCTTTTTGATCTTGATCTAGTTCTTGCACCACTTCTGTTTTTACTTCAGCGGGTGTTTTTTCGGCACATGAAATCATAGTAGTCATCAACCCAATGACTGTAGCTACGTTAAATACTCTAGTTTTCATCTTCTTAATATTTATATGCTAAATAATTTTTTACTAATGCAGCAGTTTCTCTGCTTACAGGTGTTTTGATTTGAATTTCTGAATGTGTGTTTTCAGCGTTTGTTACTGGAGCCGTATTATGAATAATGGGCTCGTCAAGTATATCTGAAACTAGCTTTTTGAGTTTCTGTTTCAGAGGGTCTTTGAAGGTGTTTAGTTTAGGTGCTAATACCGCACCCAAAACCAAACCAGAGGCTACACCACCTAGGATGCCAGCCATCAACTTAGTGTTTATCATGAATGTGTTTTTAGAAAATTTAAATTACCCTATCACCACTTATTATCCTGAAAATGACAGCTATAAGTGCTAATACTAACAATGCGTGAATCAATGCACCAGCACTATACACAAAGAATCCAAGGACCCAGCCTATTACCAATATGACTGCGATCAAATACAAAATATTTCCCATAACTTTAAAATTTACAGTGTTCAACAATTGATTTATTAGCAATTAGTTATTTACTATTTCTGTTTTGGCATTAGCAATAGAAACCTTTGCTTCTTCCCAAATTTTCTCAAGCTCTGCTTGCGTAAGTTTGTATTTTGCAGATATTTTCTCTACAAACTTTTGGAATTCTGCCGCCAAATGTTCTTCTATGGCACCTTCTTTCTGAATGATACTTTTGGCGTATTCTAGAATTCTTCTTCTAGTGTGTTGTCCTTTATCTGGAGCCAACAAAATACCAACTACTGCACCTATGGCCAAACCGCCTACTAAGCCTAATGTTAATTCTAAATTTTTCATAACCATGATTTTTAAAGAGTTTTTTAAATTGTACTTTTACTTGATACAAGAACGACTACAGCCATTCCAATAAGGATTTTTTGTATTGTTTCAATCTCAACACAACCCATCGCGAAATATAATTTTCTTTTATAATGGTCATTATCACTTGTTCACCACCATTACTTATCCACCAATAAATCATTACTAGCAGATAACTCAGATCTATTATTACTTCTAAGTATTTGAAATATTGGCTTCTCATAGTTTTAAAATTTTAGTGAAACATATAAAGAAAGATTGCTGTTTTTGGCATCAGGGAACGTGTAGCTGTTAGTGCCATAAGTTTTTGTTTGACCAATAGTTGCCATGCCGTAATTGTATCTCAATCCTACACCTAAGCTACCCATGTCTACACCCACTCCGGCAGCTAGTCCCCAATCAATAGAGTTAAGGTCGTCTTTGTTAATTTCTCTGTTAAAATCGAAATCTCCGTTTTCTGTTTTATTGATAATTCGGGAATCTAACAAATAAGCTGCGTATGGGCCTGCATGCACATGAGCGTGTTTATTTAGGTTGTATCTCAACAATACCGGCACTTCTAAGTAACGAAGCCTAAACTGTGCTATACCGTTTGCCACTACATTGTTATAAGAAACGGCAGAACCTTTGGTGGTGTAGTTTACTTCTGGCTGTAATATTACTTTTCTAGAAAGTGGCAGATACATAAGTATACCCAAATTAACACCTGAGATCATATCTTGATCGTCGATATCATTATTATTAGTATGAAAATTGGCAAGGTTTATTCCTCCTTTGATACCAATTGTTGCCTCTTCTTTGCGGTCTTCTGTATTTTGAGCTTGAACTTGTTGCAAGCCTACCAACCCTAAACCTACCAATACTATTTTTCTTACTATCTTTTTCATAACCTTTGCTTTTCGATTGATTTACATTACAAAGGTAGCGGAGCAAGAAGGGCTTTTTGTTACAGCATTTTGGGAGATGTTTATACAATTTCCATGTCAGATGCTATAATTATATAACAACTATTTAGAATAGCCATTTAGATTGGCTTTAGTTGATTTCAATTTTATACTCTCGCACATTTTTGACATCATATACTAAGCTACTCTCGTAAACTTCTTATACATATGCTTGACATTCTCTCTATTAGAAGAACTGTTCAGGACTCTAAAGATGGTGATTTCTAAAGAAAAATAAGATAGATTATGCGGGTAAGTATATTTTAAAAGTAGCTCCAACATTGGGCGTACCCTGAGCTTCCATAAATCCACGATGGTTTTCAATGATTTTTTTACAAATAGCCAGACCTATACCTGTGCCTGAATATTGGTCTTTAGAATGTAGCCTGCTAAATAAATTAAATATTTTATCGGCATATTGTTGTTCAAAACCAATTCCGTTATCTGAAATTTCTATTAGGTGATACTTTTTGGCAGTCAGGTTATCGTTAAGGATTGAGTTGAATTCTGTCAAACTATATTTAATAACAATTTTACACTCTTCCGACACGCTTTTATATTTTAAAGAGTTACCTATCAGGTTCAGAAACACCTGTTGTATTTGATAGGGTACCACTTGCAAGGTTGGCAACTCTTCTTTTTCAAATATAGGTTTCACTTCTTCCAATATAGGTGTTAGTTCTTTTAAGGCCGCATCTAAAATCAGATTGAGGTCATAGTTTTCAAACACCAACTCAGACTTACTAGATCGGGAATATTGCAACAAATCGTCAATCAGTTTACGCATACGCGTAGCAGCATTGCTTACCCTAGAAAAATAGTTTTTGTTGTTTTCAGAGAACTGTTCATAATCATCGGAAGCCTCTATTCTAGAAATAAAAGTCTGGATCTTTCTCAGCGGCTCTTGCAAATCATGACTGGCCACAAAGTTAAACTCTTCCAATTCTTTATTTTTAGATTCCAACTCTGCGTATCTATTTTCTAGCTCTACCAATCGCAAATATTCCTCGGTAATATCGGAGGAGCATCCCACAAATACTTTTTCACCAGATTTGTTGGTAACCAATTTACCTCCAGCTCTTATATACTTAATTTCGTTTTGAGGGAGCAACAACCTATAGGTAATGTCTGGAAAGGTAAAATTCTGAAACAAATTTTCTGTAGCAAGTGCCACTCGTTCACGGTCTTCTGGGTGTATTCTTTCTATATAATTCTCCGCTGTGGGAGCAAAAGCTCCAGGCTCACTACCCAGTAAGGAATATAAGCTGTCAGAAAAATACAAGGAATTGTCTGTAATGTTCCATTGCCAGTTACCGTATTTTCCTACGTTCTCTCCTAGAGTAATGATTTCATTGGTTATCTCTAAAGTGTTGTTTAATTGTTTTTGATTGTTTAAATCTTTAGATATTTTAAAATATGCCAGCACTATAAAAAACAAAGTAAAAATAAGAACAGAGTACAGAATCAATGGTGCAGAAAGTAAGTCGTATTTAGCTTTGTGTGTTCTGTGACTCAGCAGTTGTTTTTCGTGGGCAATCATATCACGTATGATTTGCTTAAACTGTATGTTTATGCGTAAGCCTCTGAGTAATTGTTTAGTAAGATGGTTTTTGTTGATTGTTTCGTTGGTTTGTGTGGTAAAATAAATAGAGTCAGACAATAGAAATTTCTGATTAAGAATCTGATTTATTTTTTCGATTTTGTTTACCTGACTAGAGTTGTCACTGATCATTTTTTTTAGATCACTAACTTGGTTATACAGTTTTTGTCTGTTTAATAATATTAATTTTTTGCTGGCATTATCTCCCAATAGTAAATAATCTCTTTCTATAAGTTCATAGTTACTAAGTTCTGAAATTAAGTTTTCTAGATTTAAACTTACATCGTATGTGTGCAAAACCAAATTTGAAGATTTAGAAATATCATTTAGTTTTTTATAAGTAACTCCACCAATAAAAAATATTAAGGAGATACTTGTAACAAACAAGACCTTCAACATAATGGATGTGTTTATGGGTAATTTCATAATCTCAAACTCTTAAAAAAAAATGTTCTTTGTTAAGACCAGAAGTTTCAAACTGCCAACTTGTTGTTAATACTTCTGTAAGTACTTTTTTGAGTTCGTTAAAATTGTCTGGTTTTTTTATGTAAATATTAGCACCCAAAGCAAAGGTATTTTCTATATCCGCTTCAGAAGACGAAGTGGAATATATGGCAATGGTTATATTTTTAAAATCACTGTTACTTCTTATTTCTTTCAGACATTCTATACCATTTTTACGGGGCATATTTAAATCTAAAAATAGTATATGAGGCAAACGTGATACTTCAGAGTTTATATAGTCCATCAACTGAACGCCGTCATGATACATTTGTACTTTTGTGTTCATTTTGAGTTCGTTAAATGCATCTTCAAAAAACAATCTATCGTCTTCGTCGTCGTCTGCAAGTATTACTTTAATAGGTTCAGGCATAAAATTCAGTCTCTAATTTCTTTTCTTTTTTGTAAAATTCTCAAAAATGCTGTAGGAGTAATACCCGTAACATTTTTAAACTGTGTACTTAAATGTGCCACGCTAGAGTAGTTAAGTTTATAGGCGAGCTCTGTGAGTGTCATATTGCCAGAAATTAGCAACATTTTGGCATTCTCTACTTTCTGAATCATCATAAAATTTTCTATAGATGTATAGGTTACTTCAGAGAAAACGTTTGACAAGTATCCGTATGTATAACCTAAAGTATCAGCTATATAGTTTGAAAATTTTATTTGTTGCGATTTCTCATCTGTAATATATTCGCCGATTTTTTCTTTAATTTTTTCTACCAACACCGTTTTCTGATTTTCTACAAATGCTATCCCATACTTTTCTAATTCTTCTACAAAATCTCGGTTATCTTCGTCCCAAACATCTGCTTCTAGCTCCACTTCAGACATTGAAATATGTGTACCATCTAGATGGTGTTTACTCAATAAATCTTCAAATACTTTTTGGGTAAGCACAGAATAGTTGAATTTTAAAAAATATTTCATCGTAAAAAAATCTATAAAACTGAGTACACCTCAGACGTACAAATTACCACCGAGGTGTACTACCAAATATACTTAAAATAATGTTTATTCATTCATTATTGTTAAAAATACTCTTTTTTAGCTAACTTCATTTTTGTAATATTTGTAAAAACATGGAAGTATGATTGTACTAATTTTTACAGAAATACCCTTTATAAGTTATGTATGTACCCATTAGAAATAGTACTACTTCTACCAGAAAAATGGTATCATCATTGTTAAATTCAGAATTTTGAATTTCAGGAAACAACATACGGAATGCACCAAGTATCATAAGGGCATATCCTAAAATGGTGATAAGAGTTTCCCAAGAAAGTCTCCAAATATTATGATTGTTTACAATGGCCAAACCCGCCACAAATAGGAGTAGACCATTTAAATATATGAGAGGTACAATTTGAGTATCGTATAGAGTAGGATTCCAAAATTTCATTTCTAAAAAACCCATTACACCTATTGAAGGTCCAATCAATCTGGCAATTTTCTTAGTTACATCCATTTTTTCAAATTTTGACACTTGAAATATAGCTTTTTTATAAATCTTACATAAAGCCCTAACACTATTTTTATAGAATTAAAATTCAGTCAAAAATAAACTATATATTCTTATGTCAATTTTTAGATATATTAAACAAAAAAGCGGCCCTTTTGAAGCAGCTTTTTTGAAATTGGTTTATTTTGAATTAATTACCCTAGAAGAAAATGAAGCAAGAAGCGTAAAGGCAAAAATAAAAAGTGGTGATGTCATTGGTCTTGATGATGTTATAGTTGCCACATCAGAAGAATTTAACAATTTGATTTTGGAATTAAAAGAATATGAATTCTCTGAACCACCAACTGTAAAAGTCATTGAAAGTAATCAGATTATTACCGAAGAAAAAGTAAGTTTAATAAAACACCAATAATTAAAATAAGAGAGCGTATCCTATATTCGACAGCAAAACTTTAATAACCAGTTTATCCCCCCCACAAAACTATTCCCCCCCAACAAATACACTTAAGCTACCATTTTTCACATATTTTCTAAAAAATGGCTACTTTTACCCAATAAGCATACACAATTAGTTTATGAAAATATCCATTATTGGTACGGGAAATGTAGCTACACAGCTTGCTCTAGGACTAGAACAGAAAGGACTTAGTGTGGTAGAAGTTTATGGTAGAAATGCCTCCAAAGCAAAGGCTCTGATTAACAAACTGTATATTGCCAATTATGTTTCTAGCTTAGATTTTAGAAATTCCCCTGCCGATGTTTTTATTATTTGTGTGTCTGATAACGCCATAGAAGAAATAGCTCAAAACATCATGCTACCGCCACAGGCTTTGCTTTTGCACACTTCGGGCTCTGTTCCCATGCAACTACTTACCAACTACCACAGCAACGTGGGTATTCTGTATCCTTTGCAATCTATATCCTTACAAAAATCTACACAATGGCAAGAGGTTAACCTTGTTATCAATTGCAACCAAGAAAGTACACTGCCCTTGTTAGTAAAACTAGCGAGTAAACTTTCTCCTAATGTGTACAGATATTCTGACGAGCAAAGAAAGGCAATGCACCTAGCGGCAGTGTTTGGGAGCAACTTTACCAATCATCTTTTAAAAATAGTGAAAGACATAGCAGATGCTGAAGGTCTTGATTTCGGGTTATTCAGATCACTTATTTTGAACACCGTTCAGAAAGCATTTGATATAGGCCCAGAAGCTTCTCAAACTGGCCCAGCCATCAGAAATGACCAAGGCATCATAGACGCTCATTTAGATATGCTCAAAGACTCACAAGGGTTAGAAGAGCTGTACCAAATGCTCACCAAGCACATACAGGCTACTTACCAGAAATAAAAAAATCCTAGAATTTTCACTCTAGGATTTATCATAATTTATTGATTTGTTTACTAACAGACCGGGCATGTGAACCGCTTTATATGTAAGAGAAAAACAATTGCTCTGGTTTGTTGATACAAATATACTACAAATCTTTGAAAACAAAAACGTAAATATCTGATATTTAATACATTACAAACAATGACATGAACATAAATAACCCAAAATGAACATATATAACCCTTTGGTTTTATGCTATTTATAAAATTCACGTCTGTAAAAATTCTGAATCAAAAAAACCTTATTTTAATTCTTGAATTACCAAATTGTGATTGGTATATATACAAATATCAGCCGCAATATGCAGTGCTTCTTCTACCATTTGTTTGGCTGACAAATGCGTGGCATGCTTCTTAAGAGCTAAAGCCGCCGACTGTGCGTACATGCTCCCTGAGCCTATAGCCGCCACATGATTGTCTGGTTCTAGCACATCGCCCGTACCCGAAATCACAAGCATTTCGTTTTTATCAGCTACAATCATCATAGCTTCTAGTTTGCGTAAATATCTGTCGGTACGCCAATCTTTTGCTAACTCCACAGAGGCTCTGCGTAAGTTATGGTTATAATTAGTAAGTTTATCTTCAAAACGCTCAATGAGTGTAAAGGCATCAGCAGTAGCACCTGCAAATCCGGCTAGTACTTTTCCGTCTGCCAGTACTCGTATTTTTTTGACATTGCTTTTAGCTACGGTGCTTCCCATAGTTGCTTGTCCGTCTGCCCCTATAGCCATTTCACCATTGTGATACACAGCAACTACGGTTGTAGAATGTATTTTTTCCATATAACTAATTTTATATCTGGCTTTTAATTTTGTCTGCAAGTGCTACAAACTGTTCTTTGCTCAGTTTAAGTTTGGGTCTCCCAAAGTCTACATCATGTGCAGAGTGCAGGGGTATCAAATGCACGTGAGCATGAGGAACTTCTAGGCCCACCACTGCTACGCCTATTCTCAAACAAGGTATGGCTTTTTTAAGTGCTTCGGCCACTTTCTTAGCAAAACTCATGAGTCCTACATAGGTCTCGTTGTCTAAATCAAAAATATAATCTACTTCTTTTTTAGGTATTACTAAGGTATGCCCCTCGTTTAGCGGGTTGATATCTAAGAAAGCGAAGTAATTGTCATCTTCTGCAATTTTGTAACATGGGATATCACCATTTACAATTTTAGAAAAAATACTAGACATGTCTGATTTATATAATTTTTTGTATGGCTCAAAAAAAAATCAGTCTTAAAGACTGATTTCTAATACTTCAAATTTAATCACTCCTGCGGGTACTTGTATGTCAGCGGTTTCACCCACTTTTTTACCCAGCAAACCTTTGCCTATAGGAGATTTCACAGAGATTTTACCTGCTTTTAAGTCTGCTTCTTCTTCCGCTACCAGCGTGTACACAACAGTTTGCTTGTTGTTAAGGTTTTGGATTTTTACTTTAGTCAAGATAGAAACTTTACTTGTGTCTAACATAGATTCATCTATGAGTCTAGCGTTAGCCACCAAATCTTCAAGTTTAGAAATTTTCAATTCTAACAACCCTTGTGCATCTTTAGCCGCATCATATTCTGCATTTTCGCTCAAGTCACCTTTGTCTCTTGCTTCGGCTATTTGTCTAGCCATTTCTGTACGACCTTTGGTTTTTAGTTCTTGAAGTTCTTTTTTTAGTCTATTCAGCCCTTCTTCTGTGTAATATGATAATTTACTCATAACTCATTAATAAAAAAGAACGGCCTTAGAGGCCGTTCTTATGTTTAGTACAAAGATACTATTATTTTTAATAATTTAAAAAATTAATATTCGTCGTAGCCGCTGTCGTAAGACGAGCGTTCATCACCTCCCCAGTCGTCATCGTCTCCAAACTCGTCGTCATTCCATTTATCAAAATCGTCAAAGTCGTCTTCAGAACTTCCTTTGTCCCATCTTTCTTCAAATTCTGAACGGAACGACATCTCCTCTTCTTCCAGCTCCAAATCTTTCACAATTTGTTCTGTAAGGCCTGTTCTCTTGAGAGCCTCTGTGCGAGACAATCCCGCGTCTACCAGAGTCTTGAACGCATCATAGCTGGCATACATGCCCTCATCGCTAAAATCTAAGTCGTCATCAAGTGGTTCCATTCGATAATGTTTTATGTTTAGTTTATAACAAAAATACGTATTCTAATTCTGTTTTTTAAAGATTTTTAGTGGTTTTTTATAAAATCTTGCAATTTGTGAATCAACACTGAGCTTATTTTTTCAAATGATTCTACACTCCACCCTGCCACGTGTGGGGTAAAAATGACCATGGGGTGCTCTATAAGTGTTTCTAATTGTACACGTTGCAGGTCTGTGAGAGCATAGATATCTTCGTTTTCAAACACATCTAGTGCTGCACCTTTTAGCTTACCTGTTTGGAGAGCATTGATCAGTGCTTGTGTGTCTGCTACTTCTCCTCTTGCCACATTTAGCAGATATATATTTTTCTTGAAATTGTTGAGCAAAGCCTGATTGACCCAATATTTGTTGTATGTAGTGTACGGAATATGCAAACTCACGATGTCTGCTTCTTCAAACACCTGCTCTAGGCTGGCTCTTTGTACTTTTACATAAGGGTTGGGTTTTTCTGGGTTGATGTCGTAAAACATGACCTTGCAGCCAAAGCTTAAGAGCCTCTGTGCAGTGGCCGTGCCCATGACACCGTAACCTATGATAGCAACCGTTTTAGATTTCAGCTCTTCTCCCCTGCCCGCTTCTCTGTTCCACTCTAGTTTTCGTAGCTTTTGGTGCGAGAAGTTTATTTTGTGCAGTAGCCCAAGGAGCATGCCCATAGTGTGTTCTGCCACTGCGTCAGCGTTGGCTTCTGAGGCATTTACTACGGTTATTTGTTGTTTCTCTGCTTGTACCAAGTCTATGTTGTCTAGCCCAGCACCTGCCCTGCCTATAAACTGAAGCTTATGAGCACGCTCTAGCAAAGCCGCATTTATTTTTTTGTTTCGTACTATGAGGCCTTCGTAGTGAGCTATGCACTCTTGTATTTCTTCAAAACCTATTTCGGGTCTGTAGTCGCATGTGCAGCCCATAAGTTCTGCCTCTTTAAAAAAAAGAGGATGTATTTTGTCAATAACTAAAATCTTCATAAAAAAACTGCCCGAGATTTAATTATTTCTTATTCTTAATCCAATTAAAAAAGTTGAATCCTGTGTTTTTGAGCATAGACTTTTTCTTGTTGCATCTGTCTATGTTTTCTTGAATACCGTCAAGGGTTTGGTTGTTGTAACAAAACGACACACACAGATTAAAAAAATGAATGGCTTCGTCAAATTTGCCTTGGGTTTCTCGCATAATGGCAAACTCGTGATAGATGGTGTAAAAATCTATACCGTCTACTTTTAAAGCTTTGTTGAGCAGGTCTTCTAGCTCATCAAATCTCTTGAGAGTAGAAAGCAAGTACCCGTAGTTGTAATATATGGCCGGATAAAACTCTGCGTATTTGAGACACAATTTGTAGTTTTCTTCAGCTTTGTCGTATTTCTTAAACTTGGTTTCGTTGAGCCAGCCCAAATGGTTGTATGCTTTCCCAAAGGTATGATCTGCGGCAAGAATGTTTTCTAACATTTCAGCACCTTCGGCTATCTGACCATTAGATATGAGTTTGTCGGCTTCGGCAAACATTTCTTCTAAATGATAATATTCGTTTGAATTCATACCCTGAAATTTATAAGACGGCTAGTGTTACGATAATTCACTAAAATTTGTTGTAAAGATAATAGATTCTGCGGTATAAATAGGTGTTAAAATAAAACCAACATTTAATGTACATATTGGGAGCTACTTGCGGATTTGGTTTTAAGATAAAATATGATTTGACACTTTAACTTATGGCGTCTATACCTTATATTTGAGAAATAGACGCCATGGAAACAGAACGAGTGGCGTAATTGAGGATGTTATAGCCAATTGTAGAATGACACCGCAAACGAACAGACAAATTGAACTGGATAGACAAAATAAAAGAGTTGACAACTAAGCAGGACAAATCACCCGAACTGAAAAAAGGAGAGATAAAACAAATTCTCATTCAGACCGCAAGTGAAGTATTGCCTGACTTTGAATTTTTAGCATATAAAAATAGTTGCTACACATTTCAACGATTAAGACAGGTAAATAATTTGACAGTTCACGAAATGCTTCACATAATCTTTTCGCTTAAAGATAAAAACTTTGCTTGCTCAATTTCTTCAATTCTAAATCCAGTTTACATTTTTTCAAACCACTACAATACAGGACTTTTAAATCCACATAAAGACTTGAAAGTTTTGCGACATAATTTAGGTGCATTAAATATCGAAGACGCTTACTATTTCCACAACGGACAAGTTGAAACGACAACAAAAACAGTGAAAGAAATATTTGGTGACTTTAAAATATATGGACTTCCATTTATTGATAGACAAGTTGAAAGACTAAAATCTAACTTAATTATCAAACGTGGCTTTGACTACATAGACGATTTACAAATTGACACGCAAAAACTCAAAACCGAAATAACAGAAGAACTCAATAAGAGTGGCTTGTTACTTTCGAGTATAAAACACCCCATTTACATTGACCTTAAAGAAAAATTGCAAGCAGTAAGTGGACAGAGTAAAGAAGACAGACAACTCATACCAAAAACCGCACACGAATTATTAGAAATCTATTGGACGAGATGAATATAACAACTGGCTATAACAGCACCTACCCAAAAGTGGCGGTTCAGTGGTTAAATCAAGCTTTGTGCTTCTATCAAAGTTTGTGCTTGGTTGCCAGAGAAATGCTTCTAAATCGCCACCTTCGGGTAGCTGCCAAACGTTATCGGTCAAGCAAATGAAAAAAACATACTGATGAGATTATTCAACGAAAAAGAAAAGGAAATTCTTAAATTACTTGACCTGTCGAATGGTTTTAAATTTCAGACATTGTTTTCTGAAAAGATTTTGAATTTAAAAATTACCATTGACTCTAAATCTAATCGGATTGATGTAAGATATAAAACTAAGTTTTTTCAACCCGACAAAGATGAATTAGTTGACATAGATAGAAAAAGCAATGAATTATTTGAAAGAATTTATTTAGCAGTAACTCTTGTAAAATATTTTGAAAAGGAAGGTTATATAAGTTTATATAGAAGCCAAACCACAGAAGATAAAATTACAATTGGAGATAAAAGTTTAGGAGATTGTGGCGTTTTAAATGAAATAAATGACGAAACCATTAAACAATTACTATTCGAGTATACGGATAAGTATTTAATCGTTACAAGTGAATTTAATGAGTTTGTGAAAAACGGATTTATTTCAAGAGATGAAAAAAGACAAAAAGACTCGATTAAACTTGCTTGGATAGGAATTTGGTCAGCAATCGGTACTAGTTTGATAAGTACGGTCTTTTCTCTAATTACAGTTTGTGATAAGAGTGTGGAGAAGTTTAATAATGATTTTAATACTAAGATTATTAATAAAAAAATGTTAATTAATCACATTGATGATTTGAAAGAAATACATAAAATAACAAATGCGAAATTGGATAGTTTACAAAAAGAAATAAATAAAAAAGAAATGCCAGCCACTAATCGAGTAGAGTAAGGTGCTTCATACAAGCACCTTAGCCCTCTCACACCACCGTGCATACGGGTCTCGTACACGGCGGTTCATTAAAACAAAGGATTCAAATTCTCCCTATAAATTTGCGTTGAGAACTTCCCACCTTTAGCTCCACATCTCAAGGACTTACACCTTGATAGCGATTCATTTCCATTCACTTCACACTGTTACTTCTAAAAAAAAACAACCATTTTCTTGGATAATTCCGCAGAAAATATGACTTGATTTACTCATATATTTACATATATTTGTAACAGCGTGTCTGTGAATGGAGTACGTCCATTCACAGACACACACAAGGCATATAGCTTATGGCGGGTGAACGGCTACCAGCATGGTTTTCGCTTTGTAGCCAGCTTTGGTCTCATTGGACAGGAAAGTGCTTCGAAACCGCCACAAGCCATATGCAAACCGTTAGGTGAGATTATAAAAAATGAATACAATCAAAATTAAAAAATGTGATCGAAGTCAATCAGCAATTGTGACTGACTTAATTATTGAGTTGTTGAGAGATTTCAATGAAAGAAGTGGTAGTAATTTTGTTATAGACAAAGATATTATTCAAGAGACAACTAATAAGCTTATCGACAGAGAGAAGTTTGGATGTTATGTTGCTTTTGAGGAAGAAAAGCCTGTTGGATTAATTACAATATCTCACTGTTTCGCAATATACAATGGTGGTGATTTTGGTGTCATTACAGAATTATATGTTGACAGAGAAAAGAGAAGTAGAGGAATTGGTAAACTTCTTTTAGAAAAAGCGTACGAGTTTGCAAAACATAACGATTGGACAAAATTAGAAGTTGGAGCACCTACTAAGACAGAATGGCCGAGAACGATTGAGTTTTATATCGAAAACGGCTTTGAAGAAAAAGGACCTAAACTTCGATTGAAATTAAATAACCTCACCTAACAGTGTGCTTTTGAAATTTTGGGGGTTTTCTGGTTTGGCTAGTTTACTCGCCACAGTTCGGTTTCCAGCGGGGGGTAAATTCGTCTTCGTTACTCCCGAAAAAAGCGTAAATACAGTTCGTTGGTGGCAAGTGTAAGGACGGCCGAAATAAACTATAATAAATGGACAAATACGAACTTGAAAAGAAAATATGGACAGATGACGACTTTGAAAAAATGGGTTGGCACGACTGCCGTATTTATAAAATCAGGTTGACTGATAATCTTGAATTAGACGTTGACTATATTCTGCAGTGGAATAAACCAGACATAGAAGGTTTGCCTTTTACTTTTTGGGTAGCACCTGCGACATTGGTTTTTAAGAATATAAGTAACATTCAATTTGAGATTGATACCGCTTTTGACGAAGCTGTTGAAATTGAAGATATTGAATTAAACAAGTCAGACAACAAACTTCAATGGACAATTATTACTCAACAAGGCGATATTGAGTTTACAGCTGACGGATTTATACAATGGATTAGGCAAGAGCCATTTTTTCAATTCGGACAGACTATCTCATATATTGAAAGGTGTGGGTTTTCATTAGAACAGACTACTGACCAAGAAAACCCTAACAGAATAAGACAAGACATAATTGAACAACAAAAAAAGGATTTTGAACATTACGAGAACGTCAAGAAAAGACAATTAAAAAGACAAGAAAAATCTGACCTTGAAGAGCAAAGAGAAAAAGAAAAAATTGACCTAAAAGACTATTTGACAAAGAAAAAGGAAATAAAGGAAATGCTTGACTATTATGACTATTGGCTTAAAAACACAAGATTTGAAAATTGGTAGACGCATACGACTGACAAAAACACCAGCCACCAATCGAGTAAAGTAAGGTGCTTCATACAAGCACCTTAGCCCTCTCACACCACCGTGCATACGGGTCTCGTACACGGCGGTTCATTAAAACAAAGGATTCAAATTCTCCCTATAAATTTGCGTTGAGAACTTCCTACCTTTAGCTCCACATCTCAAGGACTTACACCTTGATAGCGATTCATTTCCATTCACTTCACACTGTTACTACTAAAAAAAACAACCATTTTCTTGGGTAATTCCGCAGAAAATATGACTTGATTTTCTCATATATTTACATATATTTGTAACAGTGTGTCTGTGAATGGACTACGTCCATTCTAGACACACACAGTATTTACTCATTTTCGGGCTTCATGGTTTGGGATAGGTTACTCGCCTTTATTCAGTTCACTTCGGGGGATACAGCCGTCTTCGTCAATCCCGAAAAAAGCGTAAATACCGTTCGTTAGGCACAATGCAACCAACCACATCACAAAGCTGAACATTTTGAAAACTCCTTAAAGAAATATTTGTAAATTTGTCAGATTGAGAAGTTTATGGCAAACGAAAAGATGAAAGCGAAATATTTAAACCTATTTACGGACTTTGGATTTAAAAAAATCTTTGGTGAAGAAGCTAGTAAGCCTTTGCTTATAGACTTTTTGAATGCTCTCTTGCCCAATGCCGACAAAATCGTTGATTTAACTTTCAAGAATAACGAACAACTTGGACAGACCGACCTTGACAGAAAAGCGATTTATGACATCTATTGTGAAAACGAAAAAGGAGAAAAATTTATCGTAGAACTACAAAAAGCCAAACAAAATTATTTCAAAGAAAGAACCATCTACTACTCAACTTTTCCAATTAGAGAACAAGCAGAAAAAGGAGAATGGAATTATAACTTGAAAGCTGTTTATTGTGTTGGAATTTTAGACTTTACCTTTGACGACTATGAAACTGAACCTGAAAGAAGCGAAGTTGTTCATACTATCAAACTTAAAAACCAACACGGCAAGACATTTTACGACAAGCTAACTTTTATTTATCTTGAAGTGCCAAATTTCAAGCAGACAGAAAGTGAACTCACCACTCGTTTAGACAAATGGTTGTATTTTATTAAACATTTGGAAGACTTTCAAACTATTCCATCAATATTTTCAGACGAAGTTTTTAGCCAAGCATTTGAGAAAGCAGAATTAGCAAAGTTTGGACAAACAGAACTTGCTAGCTATGAAAATAGCTTGAAAACCTACAGGGATTTAAAAGGCGTAATCGACACAGCTTTTGACGAAGGAATAAACGAAGGCATATTAAAAGTTGCAAAGAATGCAAAACAAATGGGATTAAAAGTTGAAGATATTGTTAAGCTGACAGGACTTACAAAAGAAGAAATTGAAAAGCTCTAAAAACAAATGCACTGTGCCTAACATTTAGCCAGCTAGCGAAAAAAAACCTTATAAAAAAACCTCAAACTGCGGTACTGCAATTTGAGGTTTTTTTTATAGCTGGTGTTGACTGACACCTTTTCTATCGTAGAATTTCCGAAGGGGTGTCTAAAGATAATAGGTTAGAATAGAAAACCATTTTTAAAAATAATTTATGGTAGTGAAAAATATTCCCTACCACAACCCACATGAATATTTGTACCTAGACCAAAAAAGAAAATTGGTCTTAGTAAAAAGAATCCAGAAACAAATTGATAAATTTGCTTTGACTAATCAGGATTTAAATCTACTAACTAGCTGATATTTAGATGCGAAAATTTACGTTAGTAAGAAGCATAGACAGACACCGTGAAACAAGAAGTGACTAAAAATATATCGACTGAAAACGGAGCAAATGAATTTCAAGTTCGTTTGCTTAAAGACGATGGAGTTGGACTTTTGACAACTAAAAATGAAGAAAACTATCTTATTCTTGATAGTTTAGACTATTGGTATGACTTGATACAAAACGAATATCCTAAAAAGAAAAAATGTAACTGTAAAAACGAATGGTTTTATGTGGCATTTAATTACATACCAAGACAGGGGACAGACGACATTAGGGAAATAAGAATTACAACAACTTGCACAGAATGTAATAAAGTTTCCAAGCCAATTTCTATAGACATTGATTATTCGCCAACAGAAGCACTAATTGAAAATCCAATTATTTTTTGTGAAAAACCGAACATTAAATATAAGTTTAAGGAATTGACAAGTTATTGGTCAGGTGACAACCTAAGCGACTTTTTAAAATTCATTTTCTTCGACTTGAAGTTAAACGTTTATTGTTGGTTTTCCCAGCATCCAGAAAATAAAAGGAGATTTGAAATGGTTACTTTTGACAAAGCAATACAAATAATCACTGTTAATCATAGATACCTAAACTTCTATTTTTCGGCTAATGAACTTGACACGAAAAGCTATATTAAACTGACAGATGACAATGGAGTGTATTTAAAAGAAGGGATTTGGAGAAGGGATGAAATAATACAACTAACAGCACCATTCGTAATGATGGGTTATGGTCTTTTGTATTACATAAATTTTTGTAATCAATATCTTGACAAAGGAAACGTGAAGGACAAATCTGAGCAGTTTGAAAAAATCACAAGTCAGATACAAATTTGGCTTAAAACAACATTCATTACAAAGCGAGGGGCAAATTGCTTTGACGGACAAGAAGCGTATGACAAATTTATGGCGAAAAGAAATGCAGAAAGGTAGTATTATTGCCTTCAATTCTGGCAGAACCAATACTTTCTAAAGTATGAAATAAGTGTTTTAATTGAAAAAAAACTTGTGGATGGGTTGAACCTCCTAATGTTTTTTTTCTTAGATGTTCTAATTCTATAATTAAATCGGTCAATTCCGAATCAAAACTAGGTTTAATCAATTTCAATTCATAAGGCTTAAAAATAGCTTTACTCATAATATTTATTGATAAAGATTTCAAAAGTAAAACAGAAAGATTTCAAAGTTATAAACAGCAAAATTGCAAGTCAATAACAAATCTTCTTATTTATCAAGTATTTAATATGGTAAAAATACACATAATATTTCAAATACTAAATATTAACATTTAACAATAGGAAGAAAAAGAATTAAAAAAACTGAAGTATAAAGCAGTTTCACGAAATGGATAAAATATTGGTAAATTTAGATTTCTCTTTAAATTTTATCTTGAAGATAATTAATCATACCGTAGTTCGTTGCTTTGGGTAGCTACAAAACGTCAGGCTGTAAAAAAACTCATTTTTTGTTAAAATTCACATCAATTTTGTTTTATAAGAAGCCATTTGGGAGGTTTGAAGTTTACTTTAAAATACAATTATTATTGCTTTTAAGCAATGTTTTAGATAGGTTTGTTTAGTGAGTTTTTTCACTGGTTGACGTTATCGGCAATCCTAAAACACCGAAAAGACACAACTGTCACACTCTGACATTTTGAGTATCTAACTGTTAAATCATCTAATTTGAAAAAAATGAAAAAGACAATTTTAACAGTAATGACCATTGCAAGTTTAACGGCTTGCAATCAATCAAAAACAGAAAATCATAATGTTATGACAGAACAAAAACAAACAGTTGGACTGGTAGAAATTACCACCTTCAAACTAAACAATGGTGTTTCAAGTACTGACTTTGTAAAATCGGCTGAACAGATGCAAAACGACTTTCTGAAAAGACAGGAAGGATTTATTAAACGAACCCTTACACAATCGGGCGACACACTTTGGACTGACATTGTTTATTGGACAAATAAGGAGAACCACAGCCAAGCAATGAAACTTGCCGAAAAAACAGAAGCAGTAATTCCCTTTATGGAAAAAATTGATTTTAATTCAGTAAAAATGGATTTAACTAATCCTATGCTAAACAACGAATGACAGCAAAAGAATTGGAAGAATGGATTTTAACAAACTATCAGGATATAATTGTAACAGACGCATTTCGAGAGCGTAGCTTTTTTTACAATCCTGATAGTTCGTTGCCCAAAGGCATTTATTTTACGACCATTAAGGAAAGCGATGGACCAAACGATAAGGCTTCAAACCTTGACCGAGACGGCATTTATAGACTAAGTATTGGAATTGGAAAAAAGTATTATCAAAATTTGTTTGGCAACATTCCAAATCGCCCAGCAAAAGGTGGTATCATAAATTACGACTTTGATTTCACCGAACTTGATGTCCTAATGCCTCACCCAATCTATGCTTGGTTGGGTTGGGTAGCTATTAACAACCCAACAGCAAACAACGCAGATACAGTAAAACATCTTTTAGATATTTCATATCAAAATGTTTTGCTTAAATTCAAAAAGAAAAAATGAAAAATCCATTTCATACAGCATACAATGACGGAGACGATATAGAACTAATTACTTCTGCAAAGGACGGTTCTAAATCATCACTGGAAACATTGGTTAAGAAACATCAACATTACATTTACAATGTTGCTTTGAAAATGACTTTAAGTCCATTTGATGCCGAAGACATCACCCAGGAAGTTTTGATAAAAGTCATTACTAACCTTGCCAATTTTAAAGGCGAAAGTAATTTTAGAACTTGGCTTTATCGCATAACTTTTAACCATTTCTTAAAAATGAAAAAGTATTGGTTGGAAGATTATATAACATCATTTTCTAAATACGGAATAGAACTGGACCAAATGCAAGACATAGAACTTTCACTGATTGAAAAATCAGAAATGAGAGAATTTATTGAAGATGCAAAAATTGGTTGTATGAGCGGTATGCTTCTGTGCCTTGACAGAGAGCAACGACTTGTTTATATACTTGGTGAAATATTTGGTATAGACCACACAATCGGCTCTGAGATGCTTGACATTTCCAAAGATAATTTCCGCCAACGACTTTCAAGAGCAAGAAAAGACCTTTACCAATTTATGAATAACAAATGTGGGCTTATCAACAAATCAAATCCTTGTCGTTGCGACAAAAAAACAAAAGCATTTATTCAAGCAGGTTGGGTGGACAAGGAAAATTTGAAATTCAACACTTCATACTTAAAACGAATTTTAGAAGTAGCACCTGACAAGTCAAACGATTTAAATGACTTGACAGAAATCAAATATGCCGACCTTTTTAAAACTCAACCATTCCAAGAAAAAGAACACAGCAAAAAACTATTTGTAAACCTACTATCTGACAACAAAGTTAACGACATCTTTAACTTGAACTGATAAGAAGGGAGTCGCTAACATTTACCCAGCTAGCGAAAAAAGCCTTATAAAAAAGTCTCAAACTGCGGTACTGCAATTTGAGGCTTTTTTTGTTAGCTGGTGTTGGCTCATACCTTTTCTATCTTAGAATATCCGAAGGGGTGTTTACATATATTAGGTTAGAATAGAAAATCATTTTAAAAATTAATTATGGTGGTGAAGAATATTCCCTACCACAACCCACATGAATATTTGTACCTAGACCCAAAAAGAAAATTGGTCTTAGTAAAAAGAATCCAGAAACAAATTGATAAATTTGCTTTGACTAATCAGGATTTAAATCTAGTAAATTGTTGATATTTAGATGCGAAAATTTACGTTAGTTAGAAGCTTAAAAGACAACCATGCAACAACAAAACGATGTAAAACCAATTGACAAAATTCATGTAACAAGCAAGACTTTTTTTACAGTAACAATTGTTGTTATCGTATTGACAGTTTTGAGCATTTGGCTTTTGGAACTTGGACAACATAGGACAATATTTGAAAATTCAATTTTATCGACAACTATTTTATCTAGTGCATTTTTTCTATTCTTAACCGTTGGACTTTACAAAGGAATTAAACTCAAAGACGACATTGGAAAAATTACTGACAAGATAAAATTTGGTAAAATTCCAGACTTGTCAGGCGGACTTGAATTACCATCGGACGTTCTAGACGTTGGAGAAGGGATTGCTGGAATTATAATTGGGTTTTTAGCTTGGATTTTATTTTCAATTTTACTGCTATTGTTTATTTGGTTTTTTAGTGCAGTTATTTGGACAATGATTTTAGTTTTTGCAGCAATGCTTTACTGGATTTTCTTTAGAGCATTACGACTAGTTTTCAAAAACTCTAACAAATGCAAAGGTGACTTAACAACAAGCATTGCTTATGGACTTGGCTACACGACACTTTACAACTTTTGGATTTATGGTATTATCTTGGCGACACATTATTTAATAAAATGACAGCGAAACATCAAGAAAAGAAAAAAGCCTCAAACAGCGGTACTGCAATTTGAGGCTTTTTTTGTTAGCAGGTGTTGGCTCCACCTCACTAATCCACAATTAAGTTACGGAGCACATCGCCTTTGTTGGTGTTTATTTTTTCTAGTTTGTCTAGTGTTTTTTTTCTAAAAGCCCACACGGTGGCGTCTCGCAAATCTATTTCTTCTGCTAAATCTTTTATAGCCAAAGTATCTCTGTAGTTTACTGTATGTAGGCTAATATACAAGGCCTTCACTATCGGGAATTTGATACCATGAAACAGGGTATTGGCCGTAACAGACTCTTCATATCTGCAAACTGTACATTTTTTTGATAAAAACTGACTACCCTCTTGGCAGGTTTCTGAAGCACATTTCTTGCATTTAAAAGTGTCGTTTTGCCATTTGAGTTCTGCTATAAACCTGTAAATTTTTTGGTCTGAATCAAAAGTTTTTTGAAAGTCCACAAAATTGATATTTTTACCCCACATCAATTTCAGTCTATCAGTAGCAAGAGTTTTGTGCAAAGAATAATTTTGCTTGTCAAGCTGGCTACTCATTTCGAGTAGTTTTTTGTTTAAGTCTTCAAGTTTTTCATTTTTCTGAGCTATTTCTAGCGTTCGTTCTTGAATTTTCGCTTCAAGCTGTTTATTAATATCTACTTGTATGCGTTCTTTTTCTTCAATTTCGGTTATCAGCTGGTCTTTTAATGTTGAAATCTCTGTAAGTGCTACAATTTCCGAATGTTGTAATTTGTTTTTTTCATCACTGAGAAATTTAAAACGCAATGCCAAGGCCAACAAACCTATCAAAAGCTCAGCCGTTCCTCCAAAAGCTATGGAATTATAAGCCCAAAAACTACTATTGATCATGTGGTAATAGGCCAATATAAACACGAGATAAGACATCAACAATAAACTAATTGACGCCACAAACATTTTACCATGAAGTGAATGATACAGCTTAATTTTTAGTGCCAGAAACAATAAATACGAAAACGTACAAAAGTCTATAAGAAAATACCATTCTATAACTGATGTATTAAAAATAGAAGCCAACAATATGACCATTCTAACGAGAATTATACCATGAATGTACCATTTGTGAAGCGTGAACAAATTTTGAATATAAAATCTGAAATAGATAAATTGGAAGCTCAGCATCAGAAACGACGAAAAAATGTAACCGTATCTGTTCCAGAGAGTAAGATGTGGCCAAATCCATTGAAAACCAACTCCAATATAAGACCAATGAAACAAGCCCAAACTGAGCGTATACAATCCGTACCATATAAATGTATGGTTTCTGAGCAATAAAAATAATAATAAATTAAGTGCAAAGACAATGAGTATCATACCTGAAAAAATCCCATACCATGAATACTCTTTTATAAATCTATTGAACAGTGCATCTATATTTCTAGCCCAACAGATTACATAAACAGGGTTATGAGCAAACAGTCTATAATGCAACGTATACGTCTCTTGCGGCTGAGGATTGTAAAGTATCAATACTTTATTTTTGATAAATAGCTGATTTTGAAATCCATTTTGGTCGTGATACATTGCTTCTGCTACTGTATCACCTTTAGCATTTGTTACCACGGCATATATTTGTTCTATTTTGTTATCTGGCCACTCAAAAACTAGTGGAGTTGTTAGCTGTGTTTGAAAGCTTGCTTCACCATCGAAATACTGCAAAGGTTTCAAAATTGTGTTATCGTTATTAATAATCTGCCATTTCTCATTAATCAAATTGGCAGACTTGTAGCGTAAAAAAGGTCTTGAAATTGGCGTTTGTTCTACGCCATTTATACGCAAAGTATCAATAGCTGACAGCCCAAAAGCTATTGCGTATAAAAATATATGTAGAAAGTATCTAAACATGAGTTAACCTATTAATATTCTGATGGTTATTATTACGTATTAAAATTAAAAAAATATGATTATTTGCCTATTTTTTATGACAATATTAATATCTAAATGAGTGCAAAAGCAAATATGAAGACGTAAATTTGAACTATAATAATTTAAAATATAATTATTTCGTTATGAAAACACTTTCAATTAGGGCACAAGCAAAGATGTTGATAGCTGTATCAAAATCTTTAGTAAAAAGATTCAGTTTCGGTCTGTTCAAAACTAACCCGATTATACTTATTCTTATCGGAATCAATAGTTTTGCACAGCCAGCACTTATTCATGGAGATTTATCAGTAAGTGGTAACAAAATTGTGAACAAGAATGGTATTGCCGTAAACTTTGCGGGCAATAGTTTGTTCTGGTGCAACACCAACTGGGGCGGAGAGAAATATTACAATGCAAGCACTGTAGCATGGTTACGAAACGACTGGAACTCGGCTATTGTAAGAGCAGCCATGGGTGTAGAAACAGATGGAGGCTATCTCAGCAACAAAACAAGTAACAAAGCCAAAGTGAAAGCGGTAGTAGATGCCGCCATAGCTAATGACATGTATGTGATTATTGACTGGCACACACACAACGCCGAAGCTAACGTAAGCGAAGCAATCAATTTTTTTAAAGAAATGGCTCAGACGTATGGCAACAAACCGAATGTGATTTATGAAGTGTATAACGAACCTATCAATTCGTCTTGGACAAACGACATCAAGCCCTATGCCGAGCAAGTAATTGATGCAATCAGATCTATAGATCCTGACAATTTGATTATAGTAGGAACACGTTTTTACTCTGCCTATGTAAATGAAGCAGCAGACAACCCTATCAACAAAAAAAATATTGCCTATACCATACATTTTTATGCAGCACAACATAAAGATGATTATAGAGAAAGATGCAGATATGCATTATCTAAAGGGGTAGCTTTGTTTGCAACAGAATGGGGTGCTGTAAACGCAGACGGTAACGGCAATGTAGATGAAAGTGAAACTTATGCTTGGATAAATTTCTTAAATCAAAACAAAATCAGTCATTGTAACTGGAGTATCAACGATAAAAACGAAGGGGCTTCTGCACTTACGCAAGGAGCAAGCAGCACGGGCAACTGGTCTAGTAGTAATTTAACATGGTCTGGTTCTCTTGTACGAACTATTTTAAAATCTTATGATTATGGCAAACTTACTGACGAAGTTAATTTCAAATCAGCTCCAATCATAACCAGCTCTAAACTGAGCTATACATTCACTGTAAACTATACTGCCATTGCAAATAGAGATTTGGTAGTACGCATCAGCGATTCTCAAGGTAAAGATATTGGCAAGGTAAGCTATACCGTAACTAGTGGTTCTAGTGAAAAACAAATAACCATAGCAGTAGACACTCCCACAATTACAGGCAATGAGTACAAATACACTTGTGAGTTAAGACCCGTAGGTGGTGATGCTAGCTCTAACTTGGTTAAAAAAGAAATTTCAAACGTTCAAATTATTGCCTATGAACCACTGATGACGATAGAAGCTGAGGCTTACGGTACCATGTCAGGTATACAAACAGAACCCTGCGATGAAGGTGGTGTAAATGTGGGCTATTTAGACACGGGAGACTGGCTTAGCTACTATAACATCACCATTCCTAAACAAGGTACCTACATGGTATATTACAGAGTAGCCTCACCTAATAGTACGGGTGAAATAAATCTAGAAAAAGATGCTGGCAAAACACTATTAGGCACACTCTCCATTCCTGCATCTGGAGACTGGCAAACATGGAAAACTGTTTCGCAAGAGGTGGATTTACCTGCGGGCACTTACAATATTGGTCTTGCAATTAAAACTGGAGGATACAACTTAAACATGTTTGCCATTGCAGAAAAAAAACAAACTACCACCGCCATAGACGACCAAAGTGAAACTATAGGATTACAAGTATATCCATCGCCTGCAAAAGATTACATACACATACACGGTGTATCTGAAGAGAGTACTAAAACTATTTACAATATTTACGGTACTACTTTCATACAAGCAAACAGCAACTACATTGAAATTAGCTCTTTGCCCGTAGGTACCTATTTCATAAATGCAGGTTTACACCCTATAAAGTTTATAAAAGAATAATTTATGAAATGATGCTAATTAATAATTGCTTGTAGAACCTTAAAAAATAACACACATGAACTCATTTACTCAAATATTAAAAAATATAGTATGGTTGACATGCTGCTTAATTTTTCAACAAATATTTTCACAAACCTTGCCATATACCTTTAAGAACAGTTCTAGGTATACCGATGCCGAAATCTACGTGGGTTTAGTGGGTAAATACCCCAACATGGGGGATGTATGGATGAACATGACGAGCAGTCAGTTGCAAACTATGTCATATACCAACAACACCGTACCGGGTCCATCATGGGGCAATACGCCCGACGGTAAAAATAAATACGCAGCCATGTTTTACAAACTCAGCGACATACCTAATAAAACCATTCAGATTCCGCAGGGTTTATATGGCTGCCGTATTTTAATATCTTTTAAGTCTCCTATGTATATTTACTTCCACCAAACGGGTGGATACGCTGGGGCTGATTTGCAAAACCCTACAGACCCTAACGACGGTATCCGCTGGGAACTGGTAGAGTTGACATGGGGTAATGCCGGCTTGTGGACCAATACGAGCCGTGTAGATGCGTATCAATACCCCATGGGCTTGGAAGTAACAGGTTTCACGGGCGGAATAAGCGGCTCATACACGTCGTCGTACAATACTCGTGTAAACAGCGGCGCCAGCCCTGATGTTAATAAAAAAATTGGAGAAATTGTGTCGCACCAAACCATCCTAAACTCTTGGAAGACCAAAGTAGACACGCCATTTTATCGTTGCAAAGTAGTGAAAACACATTCCATGGATAATGAACCTATTATAGAACAAGCATCAAAAATTGCTGATTTCAAAGCTAACGGTGCATATAAAAACTATTTCGATGCCTATATCAACGACATCTGGACCACCTATAGAACCAAAGATTTATTACTAAACATAGGAGACAGAGGTACTTGGAAAGGTAGAGTAACTGGAGATCGTTTTGATTTTTACGACCCAGCCGATAACTCACAAGCTACAATATACTGGAAGCCGAGTACACAAGATGCCATAGAAGGTGCAGGTGCTTTGGCAACTACTTACGCAACCGCTCCAAGTGCCAAATACGACGAAGATTTGATGATTCAAGCTCAAGTTTGTGCAGCTATAAACAGACACGCTATATATACTTCTACGGCTGCCAACGTGGTACAATACAACCATGACGCCACACGTTTCTTTAAGATAGCTCCCTTCAACCAATATGTGAATTTCTTCCACAGTACAGACGTGAGCTATCAGTCTCAAACTTATGCTTTTGCTTATGACGACGTTGGAGACCAATCTTCAACTATACAATGTACTTTTCCTACCAAAGTTACAGTAGTGATAGGTGGTTATGGAGAAAGCACCCCCTCTCCCATTACCATTCCTGGAAAAATAGAAGCTGAAGCATACAGCAATATGTTTGGAATACAAACAGAAACTACTACCGACAGCAGTGGTGGTTCTAATGTAGGCTATGTAGACACCAACGATTGGCTAGAATACGACATCAACGTGACCAAAACAGCCAATTACGACTTAGCTTTCCGTACTGCTAGTGCCAATGCTGGTGGAAGTATATTGGTCTCTATTGATGGCAAAAACCTAACAGAACCTATTGTATTACCTATTACTAACGGTTGGCAAATTTGGAGTACAACTGTTCGCAAAAACATCCCATTGACCAAAGGAGTGCATAAATTAAAAATCTTGGTAGTGAATGGTGGCTCTAATATCAATTATATAAAAGCTACTGAAAGCTTGACGAATAGCAGTATGGGATTTCTTCATGCAGAAGGGAAAAACATAGTTAACAACAACGGAAACTTCCAAATTAAAGCCATTAACATTGGCAATTATATGATCCAAGAAGGCTACATGCTCAATCTGGGTGGTGGATATCAGCATATTATCAAACAAAAAATCATTGATGTGGTAGGTAGTGCTAATGCTGAAAAATTTTATGATGATTACAAAACCAATTATTTAACCAAAGCAGACATAGACAGCATTTCCAAATGGGGATTCAATGCCATACGCCTGCCCATGCACTATAACTTATTTACTGAACTGGGCAAACCAACAGTGTTTATAGAAAAAGGTTTTACTCTTGTAGATCAGATTATTTCTTGGTGCAAAGCCAACAACATCTATGTTATTTTAGATTTACATGCTACACCTGGTGGGCAAAACAGTGGAGACATCAGCGATTATGTTTCTGGTCAATCATCGTTATGGGAAGATGTATCTGGCAGTACATATACCAGTGCTCAAAATCGTGCTCAAACAGTGGCACTGTGGAAAGAATTTGCTAGGAGATATGCTAACGAACAAACAGTGGGCGGTTATGATTTGATTAATGAAACCAATTGGACTTTAGCAAACAACAATTTAGTATTGGCTACTTTAATGAAAGACATTACCACAGCCATAAGAACGGTAGACAATAATCATCTTGTATTTATAGAAGGGAACAGTTATGCCAACGACTACAATGGTCTTACACCTAAGTGGGACAACAACATGGCTTACAGTTTTCATAAATACTGGAACGATGTTACAGATGCTTCGCTCAACTTTATTTTCCAAGTAAGAGACGCACAAAATGTACCCATCTGGATGGGTGAGTTTGGTGAAAACTCCAACCATTGGATTGCTGAGACCGTAGAGCTTATGAACAAATACAACATCGGTTGGGCTATATGGCCATACAAAAAAATGGCTAGCATATCGGGGGCCTTGGCGTTTAAAGAACCTACAAACTGGTCTACATTAGCCGCTTACATTAAAGGCGACGGTGCTAAACCATCTGTTACCGCAGCACAAACCATATTGGATGAAATGATACAAAATATAAAACTTGCCAATTGCAGTATTAACCGCGGTTATTTGTCTGCACTGTTTCCTGATTATTCTTCTACAACCAAGCCTTATGAAGTTCACACCATTCCCACAAAAATATATGCTGCACAGTATGACGAAGGCAAAAATGGATTTGCTTACAGCGACAAGGTATTCAGAACTACACAATACGGGGCTGCAGGCGGCGATTATACCGCATGGAATACGGGCTGGTATTTCCGCAACGACGGTGTGGATTTGCAATATTCTACTGCTGAAAAAGGCCCAATTGTAGGATGGACAGAAGACGGCGAATGGATGAACTATACTGTGAACGTTTCTGCAAGTTCTTATTATACCGTAAAAGCCAGAATTGCTGGCAACGGAGGAAAAATTTCTATTGCTGTGGATGGCACCACGGTAATTGATAACGCAACTGTAACATCAACAGGAGATTGGGATACATGGAAAACAATTGACTTAGGAAGCATACAACTTTCATCTGGCAAGCACACCATTAAGGTAATCATAAATACTGCTGGATACAATCTCAGCTTTTTAGAGTTTACAGACCCAACAATTACCGAAATTGTTGATTCAGAAAATGAGACTCATCATTTGATCTATCCTACTGTTTTTAAAGATTTTACAACAGTATTCCTCCCAAAAAATAGCCCAGAAACTGTTCAAGTAAAAGTGACAGATATACATGGCAAAGAAGTTTTAAAAACTGAAACCAAACAAAATTTAATTATTGGTAACGATTTAAAATCGGGTTTGTATGTAGTGAATATTTATTACAGCAACAAAATTGAAACCCTGAAGATTATGAAAGAGTAAGGATTACACACAACTCCTTCCATGAAAGCAGTGTACTTTGGAAATTCATTTCTGGAGTACACTCATTTTTATTAAACCCAAAGTGCTTTAAATTATGGTGTATATACCTTATATTTGAGAAATAGATACCATTGAAACATAGGAAGTGGCGTAATTGAATATGTTATGGGTAATTGTAATGCGACTCAAAATGAAACATTTGACAGTTAATGCTTTAGTGCTTTTAATGACAATTTCCTTTACACACGTTTTTGGACAAATTGACACTTCAAAACACGAAATTCAAAATGCTCCGAATGGAAATTATTTAATATTTTCAGGTGGATTATCTTTTCAAAAACAGTTTTTTGGAGAACTTGGAATCATATATGGTAAAACTATTTGGACAAAAGAAGGACCAGGAATTCCAATACTAGCAAGTGGACTTAAATTAGCCACAGAATTTAATTTTAATTCTAAGAATTTTATTCTAGCCCCAAAAGTTTGCTTTGAATTTAACACACCTCTCTTGGGGACAAGATTAAGTATAATCGACTTTACTAACTTTACAAATCACGACTTTAAATTCACACCTGAAATTGGCATTTCATTAGGAACGCTTGTAAATTTATTTTATGGTTATAATTTTTCTTTAACAGAAAATAGACTTGACAATATAGGAACTCATAGATTTACATTAACAATAAATTATGATCGAACATTTTGGAAAATTATAAATGGTAAAATGACACCAAACTAATAAGTAAATAAAAAAATGAATAAACAACTACCCATAACACATGGCAAGCGTAAAAAGCACATTTAGGTTCGTATAAAACATTTTAGTAGATTTGGGCTTCATGGTTTCGTAGAAACTTTTTAGGTTAAAGTGCTTTCTACGCCTGCCATGGGAACGTTGGCGGCAATCCTCCCTATACCACCTGCATTGACTTCCGAAGCTAACGAGGGATTACCCCAATTTGAAGTTTTTTGCTAAATTTACCTAGCTCAAAGCAAGGCCTATTTTAAAACTGTTGCATAATAGCAAAATTGTAATTTGAGTTTAAGCGTTGAATATGCGTATGAAGAATATTCCCTACCACAACCCACCTGAATATTTGTACCTATACCCAAAAAGAAAATTGGGTTTTTGAAAAGAATACAGAAACAAATTGATAAATTTGCTTTGACTAATCAGGATTTAAATCTAGTAACTAGCTGATATTTAGATGCGAAAATTTACATTAGTCATAACTTAAAATTAACACTCTACATTTTCAAAGCTTTATGACCAGATTGTTTATCTTGATTCTGCTGACATTTATTTTTGGTTGCAAAGAAAATACAAATAAAACTAATCATACACGGGATAGAGATTCTATTATGACAAAATACTTTCAAACCCTCGACTCTCTACCTTATTCGGACACATTAGACTTAAACCTTAAATTGCTAAAAGCTTACCATAACAATGATACAGGTTATTTGAAGAAACAGTATTTTAAAAAAGCTGAATTATTGAAATATAGAAAAAAGCTAAAAGAACTACCTGCTTGCGAAGAACCCATACCAATTAATAAACTAAATTTTGAAGAGTCATACAGATTTAATTATGGTGCTGCATTTTGTGATAAAGTCGTTACAATAACAATTGGAAAATTTAAAAACGAAATAACGTTAGACTTTTATTTATATCAAGTCAATAATGAACAAACAAAATGTAAAACAATAAGGCATACAATAAAGCAGGTTGACAATAAAGTTTGGGAAGAACTTAAAAAAGGGATTGCTGTTTCAGACTTTTGGGGACTTGAAGAAGATAATGGTAGATATGGTTTAGACGGTTCTAGTCTTTGTGTAATCGGATATGAAAGACCTATAAATGATTTTGAAGTAAGATATAAAATGATTTATCGTTGGGCAGCGGAGGATATGGTTATTGGACAACTTTTTAAACGTCTTTTGGATTTATCAGGTAATAAAGTTGACTGTTTTCATTACTGACCTGATACGCTTTATTCAACATTGGTATTGAGGCTGTCCAAAAAGGTCAAAAATAAAATTCTTAATTGGATCATTTCAAGACCTATATCGTTATATAGCCATTGAACAAGTAATAAATTGCACTAAAAAACAAGAGGCTGATCTTTTTGGACAGCCTCTAAGAATTACTGGACTTCTTTCAACAAACCTAGCTTTACAAATACCGTCATGAAAATATTTAAATAATAATACTCCCCATATCATCTTTTTTTGCTAAATTGAATAGATGATTTCGGCTACTCAACATCTAAAATCATTTTAAAAAATATACCATTCTAATATCTCGGCTTATGCCCAAAAATTCGATTATAGCACTATTATGTTTAATACATTTGGGTGTATTTTCTCAAAACTCCTATACAAATATGGTAGGTAATAGTGTTTCTACCAGATTCAATACCCCAAAAGGCTACCAAAGAAGTGCCGTAAACAAAAATTCTTTTGGTGAATATTTAAGAAATTTACCACTTAAACCTATTGGCGAAAAAGTACATTATTATAACGGTGAAACTAAAGAAAACGAAGTCTATGAAGCAGTTGTTGACATGGAAATTTCACCCGTAGACTTGCAACAATGTGCCGATGCCATCATGAGATTACGAGGAGAATATTATTATTCCATAAAAGCGTTTGACCAAATAAGATTTACCTTGACTAACGGATTCACCATGAACTACACTGAATGGATGCAAGGAAAAAGAATAAAAGTAAGCAACAATAAAACTACTTGGTATCAAGCACAGGGGGCCTCTAATACTTATGCAGATTTTAGAGAATATATGGATTTTGTGTTTTTATATGCAGGTACTTTCTCATTATCAAAAAGCCTAAAAAGCAAGCTTTTACAAAATTTAGCAATTGGTGATGTATTTATCAAAGGTGGTTTTCCTGGCCATGCAGTAATTGTGATATATATGGCCGAAAACCCACAAGGCGAAAAAGTGTTTATGCTGGCTCAAAGTTATATGCCTGCCCAAGAAACACAAATCCTACGAAATATGAATCAAAAAATAAGCCCTTGGTATAACTTAGCAGGACTTTCTGAATTGATCACACCTGAATGGACTTTTGAACTCAACCAACTTAAAACTTGGTGAAAAAATGTTTAAGATAGCATTTACTATTATTTCGACAGCTAAAAACTCTGAGAGAATAAATGATTTACTGCACTCAATAGCTCATGTGTACAACATAAGCACAGATGAAATTTCTGCAAAGCCTTATCCCAAATTTGAAAACTCCTATAAAACAGAATTTGTAATACACTCACCTATTGAGTCTTTTGCTGAAATCAACTTTAAAACTATAGAACTTAGTCAATTATTAGGGAGCCCTTGGCTACTCTATTTTGATAATGACACCCAATGCCTCGAATTGATTTTCAATAAAAACACCAACTCAAAACATCACAAAGACATCTTTGAAACCATATTCTGGGCTCAGATTGTGGTAGTGAAGCTTTGAATCAGAGTAACTTAAAAATAAAAATATTTTAATATTTTAGACGGATTACTTTTTTCAAGATTTGATAAAAATTGTGATTTAACCCCAAAACTTCAAGAAAAAAACCATTGAAAAAATCAGTTCATTTGAAGAGCCTTATACCCTATCACAATCTCATTTCTGCTTCCGAACGGCACGTAGTACACAAAAATCTCATAAATATTGTTAGTTTGTACAAAGTTGCCTTCAATGGCTGCTTCGTCCATTACATCTTTTTTGGAATCATATAACCCAAAAGAATAATTATAATATCCTTGTTTGAATTTAGTTCTGAGCTTGTATGCCTTGTCTTTGTCGCTGTAGGTCATTTTATATTGTTCCTGAGCACGCCAATCTGTTAATTTCCCAAAAACATATACAGGTTTTTCATAAGGCATTTCAGACTTTAAGGTAAAATCAACCCACGAATAATCACCATCATAAGATCCATCAGCGGTTTCTTGTTTGTAAATTGTAAACATCCCGTTGATGTCTGGTAACAATAAGTAGGTTTTGTCTGCTCTAGGTACTTGAGGAGTCAGAGTGGCTTCATAGTCCTTTCCATCAAGCATAATGTTATCTACCCCTAGCCTATTTGTTTGCAAACTTCTGGTATCAAAAACTCTGTATTCATTTCCAGCCGCAAAGGCAAGTTCATTATTAAAAAAACGATAATCTAATATTCTCTCAGACTCTCTTGCATATAGAGGTGCTGTAATCATTTTCTGAGTATCGTATCGGCCATTTTGCCTAATCACTACTCTCACTTGATTAGAATTTTGGATATCGAATGTGGGATAAGCAATGTAAAAATCAGGATTTTGATGCGTATATCTGTAGCTGCCCGTACCAAAACCCATAGTCACATTTATGTTTACCAGATTTTCTACAACTACAAATCGTCTACTTAGTACCACATCGTCTATATTCCCGTCTCTGTACACAATCAACGCATAATTACCAGAAACTTTCACCGCAGGAACGTTAAACGAATAATGAATGTATTTTTCAAAAGTATTTATAGAATAGTTGTATTTAGTAATATTAAATTCATTATATAAACTTAAAAATTGCATATCTGGCAGTGTAGATTGTTTCCAATCTGCATCACAATTAAAGATTTTTACATAATAACTAAAATATTCATCGCCTAGCTCGTCAAACTGCAAAAGTAAACTACCAGACTGCTTTATATTTACCACTGCATTCTGGTAACTAGCACTGCTCACTGAAGAACTCGGATAGAGCGTAACAGATTTAATAGAATTAGCATAAACTCTATCATCCAGTACATATTCGGTGGCATGTAACCCAGCACATGTCCACAACATTATACTGTATACTACAGCCCATATTATTCGCCTTGTTGTAGCTCTGTCCATTCTTTTAGTGGTATCAATCTGTCTTCTCCAGAATCATAAACGCTAATTTCTTGCGTTTTTTTATTGACATAAAACTCATATTTTTTCACAAAACCAGTATCAACTTTTCTGCCAAGCTTAAGCAGCAAAAGAGAATCTTTAGGATTATCCACCGCCTTGTAAATCATTTTTTCTTTACCTTGACTTTTAAGTGTTGAGTTTTGTTTAGATATAGGGATTTGGCTATTAATAATTTCTTCTAGGTGTTTGTAAGGATTATGAGGCTCCACAGGATGAGGATCTAGATGTTTGGAACTATCCGAAACCACAAGAGTGTCTGCTTCTTGTTTTTTCACAACAGGAATCTTTTCTGTAGGGTCGTCAGAACATGCCACAAATAAGCTACACCCCAAAGCCGTAGCCATAGCCTTCAAAAACCTTTTTAATTTCATTATCTTAATCTTTCGAATGCGTCTTTTACCATGCGTTCGTCTCTTCTTATAAATCTAATAGAAATCATATTCAAAATCAAACAAACGGCCGGAATAAAAAAGCCAAACCCAAACTTTGCTTCTATGCCAGGTATATTTGCAGGAGTGTTTCCTACTAGACTAGATTTGTAAAAAATCATAGATGCGAGCAATCCCAATAGAGCCATAGTATTACCCAAACCAAGTTTCAATTGTAAGGGTCTGTTTTTATACTGAGTGATAGAAAAACTAGTTATAAGCATACTAGCCACGGCACAAAGTATAGATAAGAAATTATAGCTTTGTTCACTTACAACACCCACAGTTTTAGTACTTACACATACTCCTTGAGTTAATTCTAACAATGGTGCTTTTAGTTGAAAAACTGGCACAAAAAACAAAACAAGTAACGCTACAACTATCAAGGCCATTAAAACCGACTGAATTCTCTGAATCATACAAATTATTTTTGTGCAAATTAAAATAATTTCTACATTTTGCAGAATAAAAAATGAATAATGAAAACATACAGAAACATTCTACATATCTTTATTTGTCTTTTTGGTTTTGGTTTATTTGCTCAAAATCAAACCATACTTGGATACAAAGCCAAAAAGCATATTTTTGAAGGCGAAGTAAAAAATAAAAAAGGAAGGCTACAAGCAAGTGGCTGCCACCACCACAACGCCACCGATAAAAAAACCGCAAGAATAGTAGAAAAAACTCTTAAAGAAAATCCTACTACTGGCGTATACAAAGCAAAAGTAGAAATATACGATTTCCAAACTAAATCATGGATAGCCAAAGTAGCAAACGGCGGATATAGTACATTTTTCCCTAAAAAATGGACGGTTCAAGAAACCGAAAAGGCCATACTTGAAGCCTACAAAAACAAAACATTAGTGAGCGGCTCAAGCAACGAATACAAAGCTTACACAAAAGAAGGCATAGAAATAAGGATGTATCTGAGAGATGATGGCGGCATTATCTCTGCCTTCCCACAAGACTGGGAAAGATAATTGCTAAACAAAAAATACAAAATAAAAAAGGGAGCAGTTGCTCCCTTTTAAAACTTTATGGCTAAAGAATGATTATTCAGAAACTACAGAAACTGTAATTGACTGTTTAACCTCTTTATGCAAATCTAACACAGCAGTGTAATCACCTACCGTTTTGATATCTTCTTTGAAAGAGATTTTCTTTCTGTCTACAGAGAAACCTTTAGCTTTAAGAGCATCAGAAACCTGTAATGAAGTGATAGCACCAAATATTTTACCAGAATCACCTACTTTAGTAGAGATTGAAATTACCAATCCTTCTAAGCTAGCAGAAAGTGAAGTAGCTTCAGTTTTAATTTTTTCAGCTTTGTGAGCTGCTTGCTTAATGTTTTCAGCAACAATTTTTTTGTTAGAGTCAGTTGCTAACAACGCTAACTTTTGAGGTATTAAATAGTTACGACCATAACCGTCTTTTACTTTTATGATGTCGTTTTTATAACCTAAACCTTTTATATCTTCTTTTAGTATGATTTCCATTTTAATCTTATTTTAAATTATCTGCAACGTAAGGAAGAATAGCCAAATGTCTTGCTCTTTTCACAGCTTGAGCTACTTTATTTTGGAATTTCCAGCTAGTACCAGTGATACGACGAGGAAGTATTTTTCCTTGTTCGTTGATAAACTTTAATAAGAAATCACCATCCTTATAATCGATAAACTTGATACCACTCTTACGGAAACGGCAATATTTTTTTCTGTTTTCTTGTTGTTTAGAAACAACAGGTTCATTTACAAGTGTCATTTTGCTAATGTTTTGCGTTAATTATTTTTTTGCTTTGCTTGCTGAATCTTTTTTACCAAAAGAACCTTTTCTTCTCTTTTCAGCATACTCTAGACCGTTCTTGTCTAAATGAGTAGTTAAGAATCTCATAACTTTCTCATCTCTTCTGTATTCAGTCTCAAGTGCAGCAACTACTGATGGTTCCGCTTGGAACTCTAGCAAACTGTAAAAACCTGATGATTTCTTTTGAATTGGGTAAGCAAGCTTTTTCAAGCCCCAATTTTCTTCATTTACCAAAGTAGCATTGTGCTTCTTTAGTACATCTTTGAATTTTTCTACGGCATCCTTCATCTGTGCTTCAGATAAAACGGGAGTTAAAATGAATACCGTTTCGTAACTTCTTGTCATTCTATTTAATATTTTTAATTAAAAGTCTGCAAAGGTAAGCAATCCTCTCTTCAAAGTCAATACTTTTAAAAAACATAAAGAAAAATTGCCGTTATCACAACAAAAAACAAGGTTATAAAAAATAATATGCCGCTCCATTCTTCATTGTGTTTAATATTTGGAGCGGATTTTTCTGAATACCAATGCCCCATAAAATCATAAGAAGTCTGAAATCGTCCCGAATAATTCAAGTCTTCATCTTTGGTTATAGAGTAATTCTCTGAATTTTTAAACACATCATTGGACTTGTATTTAGACGGATCAATTAAAAAGTGATATGCTTCATTAATTTCTTGAAATTTAATTAATGCTTCTGGGCTGCTGTTTTTGTCTGGATGATATTTCTTGGCAAGTTTTTTATACGCTTTCTTTACTTCATCAATACTCGCTTTATTGCTCAGTCCCAATATCTTATAATGACTATTTAGCATTTTCAGATTTTTTTATAATTTTTTTTACAAATTTACTTGAAAATATGAATTTTATATATTTATTTTGCATTCCATTTGAGGCGAAACTCTCAAATCGGGCTTGTAGCTCAGTCGGTTAGAGCACCTGACTCATAATCAGGGGGTCCATGGTTCGAGCCCATGCAGGCCCACAAAAACCACTCTCATAAGGGAGTGGTTTTTTTATTTATACAATTTCAAAATTTTTCGTTACTTTTCAAAATCTCAAATGTCTTGGTAGTAATAATTTCATCTTTATGATAAAAAAATTACTATCCATACTTAAATATACAATCTTTACATTTTATTCATTTTCAAACCTAAATTCCCAGACATTGGCTTTTCCAGGCGCAGTAGGTTTTGGTAAAAACGTAACAGGTGGTCGTGGTGGAACGGTTTATCATGTAACCAATTTGAATGATACAGGTGCGGGTTCATTCCGCGATGCAGTAAGTGCTTCCAACCGAATCATCGTTTTTGATGTGAGTGGATATATTCAACTCAAATCTGCCGTTTCGGCCAAAGGAAATATCACCATTGCAGGCCAAACTGCTCCCGGTGAAGGAATTGCGCTTCGAGGTGGCAAATTGTCTTTCGGCAAGCAATCCAATATCATCATCAGACATTTGCGTGTGCGACCAGGAAGTGAAGTGGCTAGTAAAGAAGATGTTGGGATTAACCTTGTGGATGCGCATGATGTGATTATCGACCACTGTTCCGTGGAATTTGCACCGTGGAACAATATTGGAGGCGTGAGTACAAACTCGTCCGTTACTCCAGTAAACAATGTGACGTTTCAAAACTGCTTGATCGCCAATCCAACCTACCAACAGTTTGGCGCGCATATTGAGTCCCCAAATGCGAATTGGACTTGGGCGTACAATATTTTTGCCAATTCGCACAATCGAAATCCTTTAGACAAGGTAAATGATATTTTTGTCAACAATGTTCTTTACAACGTGTCAGCGGGTTACACCACACACACGAGTACCAATTTTAAGCATGACATCATCAACAATTATTTTGTGATGGGACCAGCCTCTACTGGAACCGACAACCAATGGTACCAAGTAGACAAAAACCAAAGCATTTATTATTCAGGAAATTTAAAAGATAAAAACTACGATGGAATACTAAACGGTTCAGCTACAACTCCTTATTGGTATCAAGGAACAGGAACGGTTTTATCTGCGCCTTGGTCTACGGAAACGAAAAACATTCCGACTTATTCGGCGGCAACAGCTTTCCGATACACAAGTTCGTTTGCCGGAACTTTTCCTTATGACGAAATGGACCGTTTGGTGATTTCTCAAGTTCGTACCGTAGGAAAAGGGACAACAGGATATGGCGTTGGAACAGCGGGGCCAAACAGTGGTTTGTACACTTCCCAAACACAAACAGGACTGGGAAATAACGGTTATGGAACCATAGCCACTGGAACAAAACCAACCGACACTGATGGCGACGGAATGCCCGATTTTTGGGAAAAAACTTTTGGGCTAAACCAAAGTGCAAATGATGCCATGACGAAAGGCTCGGACGGCTATGCATATATTGAAAAATACATCAACTGGCTAGCAGATGTACACGCCCAAACCTTACAAAATACGACTCTGACCTTTGACATGACCACGCATACCGCTGGTTTTGCGGCAGTTTCGCCAACGTATATGGTAAGTGCTGCTACGAATGGGACAGTAACTCTTTCTGCTGATGGAAAGAAAGCTGTTTTTGTCCCGACTTCTGGATTTTATGGAATGGCTTCTTTTAAGTTCACAGTAACGGGTTCGGACGGAACGGCATACACGTACACAGTCAATGTTTTAGTTGAAAAAGACAATACAGTAATTGTGAAAGATTGCAACGGTGTGGCTGGCGGGTCAGCTTATTTAGATGATTGCAGCATTTGTGTTGGTGGGACGACCGGCAAAACCGCTTGTGTGAAAGACTGTAACGGAACAGCCAATGGTACCGCAGTTTTGGACAATTGTGGTGTTTGTGTGGGCGGAACGACGGGCTTGACGGCTTGTACTGATGCTTTGCAAGCAGAAGATTTTTGTTCGGCTGATGGAGTTTTGGAAGCTACCAATACTGGATTTCAATCTGATGGCTATTTGAATTTGAACAACGCCGTAGGCTCTACTTCAACATATTATGTGATTTCTTCGAAAGCGCAAACAGCAAAAATCGGAATTCGTTATGCCAATGGCGGAACTGTCGCACGTGGGTATGACGTATTGGTGAACGGCACAAAACAAGTGAGCGCAACAGGAACTGTAACAGGAGCTTGGACAACTTGGAAAGTAGAATCTGTAAATCTGACTTTGGTTTCTGGAATAAATAAAATTCAACTTTCTTCTTTAACTGCCGACGGAGCTCCAAATATTGATGAATTCGTTTTGTACTCAAGTTCAGTGACTGCAGGTTCTTGTACCGCAGATTGTAATGGAACCATCAGCGGTTCAGCGTATGTGGATGCGTGTAACGTGTGCGTGGGCGGAACCACTGGCAAAGTAGCTTGTGTGAAAGACTGTAACGGAGACGTAAACGGTTCGGCTTATTTGGATACATGCGGTGTTTGTGTGGGTGGTAAAAGTCCATATTTGCCATGTAACGCGTCGTTAGAGGCAGAAACGGCCTGTTCAGTAGACGGAATTGCTTCTGAAACTAAAAACTCAGGTTTCTCAGGCGCAGGTTATGTCAATTCGAATAATTCCGTTGGTTCTTATGCTTCTTGGGTATTGAACAGTGTGAAAGATCAATCAATTACACTGACATTCCGTTATGCAAACGGCGGAACAGCTTCTAGAAACGGACTTTTGAAAATCAACGGGACTTTTGTAGATACGCTGAGATTGCCACAAACCGAAGGTTGGGATTCTTGGATCGTGACAAGCATGAACGTGAATCTTAAACAAGGTTCAAACGAAATCTTAGTTACCGCTGTCACTGCAGACGGCTTGGCAAACTTAGACGTGCTTTATTTCTCTACAGGCATAAGCAATGCAAATTGTTTGGTTACAGGAATGGAAAAAGTTCAAATGTCAAATCAAACCTATGTTTATCCAAATCCGTTTACAAATAGTTTACATATTTACAAAAACGGAGAATTTGACTTTGAGATTTTAGACCAATCTGGAAGAATTTGCAAAGCTGGAAAAGCAGAAAATTCAATATTAGTGACGCATGAATTAATAAGCGGTGTTTACATTTTAAAATTACAGACTGCTTCACATACAGAATTTATAAAATTAGTGAAAGAATAAAATTACAAAATCGAATGATGAGAAATATTTTAATTGACTCATACTAAATCAATCCTATTAGATTTATAACTTGGAAAGAGCATTTGAACAAAATGCTCTTTTTTTTATCTTAAGAAATTCTTAATATTATGTAAACAAATCAATTATATGCAAACAAACAATTCATTAAATGAGCGTAATCTATTATTAGATTCGCTGAGAGGATACGCCCTTACGGGTTTGTTCTTAGTACACATGGTTGAGCTTTTTGAGCTCTATTGGTATCAGTATAAAGCAGATCCACTTACGGAAAATGTATTTCTTCTATTTGGAGGAAAAGTTTACGCCATTTTAGCTATGTTATTTGGAGTTAGTTTTTATCTCATTGAAAAAAATTTTAAGGCAAAAAAATCCAATTCTGAGTTTTACAACTATTTCTTTAAAAGATCTATTGTATTATGGATTATAGGTTTTTTTCATGGTCTGTATTATGGTGGCGAAATTTTACAATTATTGGCGATAGCAGGAATTTTTATTTTGGTTGTTCATCAATTAAACTTTAAAACTCTTCTAGTATTAAGTGTTTTGTTACTATTACAAATTCCTTATTGGGTATTTTTTACTTTAAAAGTTGTTCCCCATGTAGAACTTTATACCCAACCGGCACATTGGGCTTTGTATGTACCTGTACAAGAAGCATACGCTCACGGAAGTTTTTGGGATGTTATTCAAACAAACTTCTGGAAGACACAACTTTCAAAATGGGCATTTATGTTAGAATCAGGCAGATTTTCTATTATTTTAGGAATTTCACTCCTTGGATATCTCCTAGGGAAAATGGAGTTTTTCGACTTTAAAAAAATAAATATTCAACGCTATCTACTGATAACTTTATGTGCAGTTATTGTATTGTATAATTTTGTAACTTTTAAAGACCACTTTGCCGTGCTTTACAATTTTAAGAAATATTGGATGTTAGATTCCATATATGGCTCTTATAAAGACTTGAGTACAATTATATTAAGTGTAGGTATTTTTTGTACAATTTATAAAATTGAATTTCTACAAAAAATACTGAATTATTTAGCTCCTTTAGGCAAAATGAGTCTAAGTTTATATGTTCTGCAATCACTGATTTGTATGCCTATTTTTTATGGCTTTGGACTTAATGGATATACATTTATCAGATCTTGGGATGCTCTGTTTTTAGGTGTATTTTTCTGGGTGCTTCAACTGATTTTTGTAAATTTTTGGTTAAAAAATCATGAATATGGCCCATTAGAGTGGTTATGGAGAAAACTAAGTTCTAACTAATCAAATAGTAAACGCTTTCAGAAATTTTTACAAAAAACTTATTTATATGACCTTGAAGATGTTAGACACAAGATTCAAGACCTAATTTGTTGCAGTAAAAGTGTTTTAAAAAAAAACATATTTCTAATTCTATTTAATTTAAAACACAAAAGACCTTAAAAATCAGGTCTTTTGTGTTTTTATACATTTACTGAAACTAGCTTTTTAACCAATTCAGCATCAGTTCTTCGCCATATTCTGTAAGAATAGATTCTGGGTGAAACTGCACTCCACGTACATCGTAAGTTTTATGACGCAGTGCCATTATTTTACCCATATCATCTTCCGCAGTTATTTCTAAGGTCTCAGGGAAATTCTTTTTATCTACCACCCAAGAATGATAACGACCCGTTTTGAATCGTTCAGGTAGTTTATTAAAAAGCAAATCCGGTTTTAATACTTGCGTTTCTATAGCTATACCGTGATATACTTTTTCAAGGTTTGTAAGCGTACCGCCAAACACTTCACCTATTGCCTGATGCCCCAAACATACTCCAAATATACTTTTGGACGGTGCATACGTTTTAATAACATCATGCAAAATACCTGCTTCTTCGGGTATACCAGGTCCTGGCGAAAGTAAAATTTTGTCAAATCTTTGGATATCTTCCAGAGCAATTTTATCGTTGCGGTGCACCTCTAAATCTGTGTAGCCTAAAGCTTTCACTAAATGTACCAGATTATAGGTAAACGAATCGTAATTATCAAAAACTAATATTTTCATTATCTTAAAATCTAAATTAAGGATTTATTTTTTCTGCTTCCACTATGGCCTTTTTAAGAGCAGCTAATTTATTATGCACTTCTTGCAGCTCACTTTCTAGTACCGACAAATCTACCACTCCTGCTCCTGCTTGGTAAAACATGATATAGTCTTTACTCAAAATGGTACGAATCATAATAGCGTGGTTAAACTCTCCGTTGAAACCAATATAACCTATGGCACCACCATAAAAGCCTCTGTTACCGTGTTCGTTAGCATCTATTATTTGCATGGCATTATGCTTAGGAGCACCAGAAAGAGTACCGGCCGGGAAAGTGTCCGCCACAATGTCCATCATAGCACCTTCGTTGTCGAGCCTTCCTGTTACTTTTGATACCAAATGTATCACATGCGAATAATATTGCACTTCTTTAAAAGTCTCAACTTTAACAGAATCACAATGGCGGCTGAGGTCGTTACGTGCCAAGTCTACCAACATAACGTGTTCTGAATTTTCTTTAGGATCGTTCAGCAGCTGTTTTGCCAAATCGTAATCTCGGATGTCGTTTCCGGATCTTTTAAAAGTACCAGCTATGGGATAAATAGTTGCTTTGCCATTGTTTACCACTATTTGTGCTTCTGGCGAAGACCCAAAAATCTTGAAACTACCGTAGTCAAAATAAAACAAATACGGTGATGGATTTATAGAACGTAAACTTCTATACACATTAAAATCGTCACCTTTGAACTGCTGAGAAAACCTACGAGACATTACAATCTGGAATACATCTCCTCTGCGGCAATGTTCTTTACCTTTTTGAAGAACCTTTAAAAACTCTTCGTCTGTAAAGTTAGATTCTTCTCTGTCTACTAGTTCAAATTTGTATTTGGCGTAATTCCTACCCGTGATTAAGAAATGAATATAGTCTAGTCTAGTTTCAGTTACATCTCCTTCATATTTGTTTTCGAAAATATAAAGTTCGTTGTTGAAATGATTGAACGCAATCACATATTTGTACACATGATACTGAATATCAGGTATTTTTCTATAATCTGTTTCGTAAGTTTTGATATCGATATCTTCAAAATAACGAACGCTGTCGTAAGAAGTATAGCCAAAGAGACCGTTGTTGATAAACGAGAAATTTTGTTTGGTAACTTCAAAAGAGCTGATGAAATTTTGTATTTCGTAAGGTATACTTACGTCTTTTGTGATTTCTTTTTGCACTTTTTGTCCGTCAGGGTAAGAAATATTTAAGATATTATCTTCCACTTTAATACCCGCAATAGGATCACAACATATATAGGAATGAATGTTCTGCGTACCGTGGTAGTCTGAACTTTCAAGTAATATACAATTTACAAACTTATCTCTGAGCTTCAGATATATACTTACAGGAGTGATATCGTCAGCCAAAAAACGCTCGTATGTAGAAACTAATTTATATGAATTCATTTTTATTAATTCTGTATTTGAAAATTTTTGTAAAATAACTAAAAGGTCTTGAAGTAGAAAAATTGCAGAATAAAGATTTTGATATTCTTTGCATCTATTTTCATACTTATGTGTGTTGTGACTTTGTTTTGAACCATTTGTCACTAGTTTCTTCTACGCCATCGTTTATTTTTCATTTCACATTTTATCTTAAATCCAACGTTATAGTACAGAGTATAAAAACAAAAAAGCTCGTAGACTGATTCTACGAGCTTTTTTGTATGAACACAAAACTACGAATCAATCTAGTTGATTTTGAGTTTTGACCACCAATATTTGTTTAAAATTGTCATTGTCTCTGATAAGTCTTCAAATATTTGTATAAAAATTTAAAATGTCAAGTTTTATTGATAAAGATTTAATATTTGACAGAAATAGGTTGAATTTTAGACTACAATAACCCGAAAAGTTGACCATCAATCTACAGGATTAAGAAATAAATTAATATTTACTCAGAATACTGAAACAATCAAAGTATTTAATCAAATTTATATTCTTGGTAAACTTATAAAGATAATACTTACTAAGTTTACCAGACTTTGATAAATTTAATATACTTATAAGATAAAGAGTTAGGATCTGTATATCCTATTTCGTAATTTACAATATCATTGTAATCTTTGATATGTATTCCTCCATCTTCTGTCCCGACTACACCATTACCATTTAAATCTTTTGAAGAAACATTTGTTTTATTAATATACATATTATACCATACACCTTCATTTGATGGTTGAATCTGAATAGAACCACATGTGGATACAACATCTAACTTACCATATTGAGCAAAAATCAATGCGTCAGGATCATCAGAATTCATTTTATTCAGGCTAAAAGTATAACTAGATTTATTGCAGAAAATAGTTCCCAATAAAAATTTTTCATTACCTTGATAGCCATCTAAAGAATATACTTTATATGTATCATTATCAAAATTACTTGAATGTTCACATTCTGTAGTTTGAGATTTTTTACACCCAATTAAACTAAGAGAGATTAAAAAAATAAATGTAGTTTTTAGAGAAAATTTCATGTTTTTATTATAAAGTTAATTATCTGAAAAAAATTATTCAACTCAAAATATGGTTAGAATATGCAGATTTTTAAAAATAAAGACTGTATCCAATTATTGGTATAATTGGGAATTGATAACGAGCTTCTATTTGCTGATTTGTAGTATTATAATAATAGTTTATGATATTTTTTCTATTAGTTAAATTTTGTATATCGAATCTTAATTCACTTTTATATTTAGATTTAGAATATGTTATTTGAAAACCTATATCAATTCTAAATGTGTTTGGTAGTTTCTTATTATAAACATACAAATTGTCAATAATTTCTCTATTGGCTTGTTTACTTGAATTCAAATCTATGTTATAATCATAAAAACCGCCGCCATAAATAATTTTTGTAGACAAATTAAACACCTTTGAACCATAATTTTTAGTTTTAAACCACTCTTTGTTTATTGAGAAAACGCTATTAAATTTATTATTAAATATATTATTGTTCCACACTCCATTTTTATCTAAAAATTTAGAACTAAAAACAGAAACAGAAGAAGTTATATTTATTCTAGAAGCGTAAGACTTACTCAAATAAAAATCTAATCCTGAATTTTTACCATAAGTATAATCTTTTGCAGTAATAGGATAACCATAATTCAATTTATATTCAAGTTGATTAAGTACAGATGTGTTGCCATAAAAACCCCCAATTGGCACATTCCAATATCGTTGAAAATATGCCTCAAATTTGATTGACGTTTTATTGTTTAGTTCAAATTCATTTGCAATAACAAATTGACCTGATTTTAATAATTTATATGATTTATTAAATTTATGAGCATTCCCATATTGATCTATTACATACGGACTTCGTGAATATACTCCACCATTCAGTCTTAATACGTAATACTTGTTAACTTGAGTACTGATTGAAATTTTAGGTTCAAAACTAAGTATATTCAAAATGGGTGTCCAAATAGTATTTATACCTGTAGTAAGTTGAGACTTAGACGTAAGGGTTTTAATAATATTCATATAAATAACATGGTGATTATTTACTGGATAAGTTATTTTTATGTTAGTGTCTGCATTAAATCTCTCTTTTATTTGTTGTCTACCAATCATATTTTGATAACCTAACATTAAATTATATTTATTAAGTTTTTTTATAGTTAAAAATGTATTACTTCTTATTGTTTTTTCAGTTTGATTTAATTTATTTGTTCCATAAAATGTAGGTGTAATGCTTGCAAAACTTGTTTCACTAAATTGAACAATACTTTTGAATTGTATTTTATTATTAATTAAAAAATTGGCAGATAGATTATTACAAGAAATTATATTTTGGAATTCTTCTATATAATTGCTGTACAATGATTGCATGAAACTTGAGGCTCCAAAACCAAATATTGAAATTGTAAATTTGTTTGTAAGAGGTAAATTTATCTTATAAGTAAAATCTGCAAATCTTGGAATAACTAAATTTTTATTATCCAAATATTTAGTCAAATTAACTAATCTAGTATCAAAAATTTTACCAGTAAAAATGTAGTTAGATTTTCGATTTTTTTTAAAATACCCGTCAAAACCCAAACCAATACTTAAAAAATTAACTTTAGCAAACGTATTTCGTTTAAGAATACTTCCTGATTTTAATTTAAAATCAAAAATACTTGAATTACTATTATAGAACATCGCAGGATATCCACCGCTATAAAACTCAAAACCTTTTAAATTATTTTCATTAAATACTCCTAATAAACCACTATTACTTGTTCCTGATACCCCAAAGTGATTTGGATTAGGCACTTGAATACCATCTATATACCAATTATTATTGTAAGGATTATTACCTCTAACTGAAATTGCATTAGAACCATTGCCAGTAGAAATTACTCCAGGCAAAATCTGTACAACACGAGATGGGTCTCCCATTGTTGCACTTGTATTACGAAAATTTTCACTGTCGAAAGAATAACTACTAGTACTTTTAAAATAATTCTTTGCAAACTGAGTAATTTCAACCGATGATAAATTTGTTATTTGAGCTTTTAATTTAAACTCTAAATTGGATGTTGTATTCGAATCTACAATAATTTGTTTTTCATAATTATAATAATCAACAGATAGTATCTTTAATTTATAGTTACCTATTTTTACATTTTCAAACAAAAAAATTCCAAGACTATCAGACTCTGTTTGATATTCGTTCTCTCCTTTTAAAAAAACAACAACACCTTCGTTTAAAGGCATTTCTGTTTCGGAATCAATTAATTTCCCTTTAACAAAATTTTGAGAAAATGTACAATATGTGAAAAAAAGAAATACAATATACTTCATAAATGACAATAAAAGTAACCTCAGGCAAAAACCTGAGGTTACTTATGTTAATTTAGTTTATAAAAAAGATATTTCATATTATTTTCTGAATCGGTAAAATAATATCTTATTTGTCCACCAGAAGATCTTTCGTCAACCCTATCGGTCAAAAGAAGCTTGTATCTATTTGATTTACCATCATTAAAGGTATATTCAAAAGTATACTTACCTGTTTCGCAAGTTTCAAAATTAATTCTATTTAAACTACCACTGTTATAATTAAAGGGCGTTTGACTACCAATTTTATATACTTCACCAAATGTCCAAGATGATAAATCTGGAGAATAATTTACATTCCCTAATGTATAATAATTGTTATCTAAATCTAAAAATTTTACAGAGAATTTACCGCTTGAAAATTCTTTTGTAATATCACAATCTAAATCTGGATCTTTCTCTTTTTTACCACAAGAATTTAAAAGAAGAGAAAATAAGACTAAAAACGTTACATTTGTAACTAATAAAACTGTTTTTTTCATAATGTTTTTTTACAAAATAAGTTCCCATTGTTAAAATCCACAAACTATAATATGAGTGAAATATTCAATAATTTAAACACAAAAAAATAAATAGAGTTATTATATTTGTAATAAAAAAATACCAAATGAAAATAAGAGCAGGTAATAAACTAAGAAATATTAGAGAAACAAAAAAATTAACCCATGAGGGAATGGCTGAACTTTTAAATTTAACCCCTTCCACTTATGGTCGATATGAAAGAAATGAAACAAGCATAGATATAGAACAATTAAGTACTTTTTCTAAAACATTAGATGTTCCTATTCATGAATTTTTACCAGAAACTTTTCAAATCAATAACACCCCAAATTATTCTCAAGGCGGTTTAGTGTTTGGCAACTTCAATTATTATGCTAATGATACAGATGCAATTAGAGAACTACAAAAGGAAATAGAATATCTAAAAAGAGAAAATGAACTTTTGAGATCAGAGATTAAAACTTATACTGAGATTATCAAAAACAAATAATTATCCCAAATCTACTTTATAACCTACACTATTTATACACTTTTACACTTTTCATACGGGTAGAATATTACATCAATTTGTTATTTTTGTAACTTGCAGTTCTTTATGAAAAGATTCATCCAAATTCTTTCTTTAGTAGTATTCGTTTTTCAAGCTCAAACGAGTTTGGCACAGACTAACATTGATGTTAAAGACTATCAATTGGTGTTTGACGAGCCCGATTTAAATGCTCCCACTAAAACCAAAACTAATACAAACACAGAAACTACCGAGCCTAAAGATTTTAAATTACAAGAAAACACACAAGTGCTGGCAATCATTGACACGCTAGTGAAAAAAAATGAGAACATCAACAAAACCAAAGGCTACCGTATAAGTGTATACAACGGCACCAACAAAGACGAACTCAAAAAAGCTAAAGAGTATATTTATTCATTGTATCCAAACATCAATATTATTTCTGAATACAAGCAACCACAATATAAGATGCGTATTGGCGATTTTATAACCCGTTACGACGCCTTTGAGGTTTTAGCTAAAATAAATATACGTTATCCTGATGCTTTGATTATACCCGAAGTGGTAAATATTAATCCACCCACAGCAAATGAATAAAGAAAACATAAGAGAAAAAATAAAGTCATTGTCTGCAAGTTTAGCAACAGAAGTTGTAAACGACAGAAGACATATACACGCAAACCCAGAACTGTCATTTAAAGAATTTAAAACAGCGGCTTACATCCAGCAAAGATTAGCAGCTTTTGGCATAGAAGACGTGCAAACCATGGCCGACACAGGAGTAGTTGCTTTGATAAAAGGTAAAAATCCTGATAAAAAAGTGGTAGCCTTGAGAGCAGATATAGATGCTTTGCCAATAAAAGAACAAAACAACGTTCCATACAAATCTACTAATGAAGGCGTGATGCACGCTTGCGGACATGACGTGCATACGGCATCGTTGTTAGGTACTGCACAAATTCTACAGAAGTTAAGTGCTGATTTTGAAGGAACGGTAAAGCTAATCTTCCAGCCCGGAGAAGAATTATTGCCAGGTGGTGCTGCACTAATGATCAAAGAAGGAGTTTTAGAAAACCCAAAACCTTCTAATATTTTTGGCCAACACGTAATGACCCTAATGCCTGTAGGAAAAGTAGGTTTCAGACCTGGAATGTACATGGCCAGTGCCGATGAAATATATGTAACGGTAACTGGAAAAGGTGGCCATGCTGCCATGCCAGACATGAATGTGGACCCTATCATTATTGCATCTCATATCTTGGTGGCCTTACAACAGATAGTGAGCCGAGTGGCTAATCCTAAGATTCCGTCTGTGCTGTCTTTTGGTAAATTTATAGCAGAAGGTGCTACTAATGTAATTCCTACTGAAGTGAAAATAGAAGGGACATTCAGAACACTTAACGAAGAATGGAGAGCCAAGGCTCATGAAAAAATGAAGAAAATGGCAGAAGGTATAGCTGATGCCATGGGTGCTCATTGTGATTTTGATATTAGAAAAGGATATCCGTATCTTAAAAATGCAGAAGGACTCACCATAAATGCCAAGTCGGCGGCAATAGAATACATGGGAAAAGAAAATGTGGTGGACTTAGATATTTGGATGGCCGCAGAAGATTTCGCATTTTACACACAACATACCGACGCCTGTTTTTACAGACTTGGTGTACGAAATGAAGAAAAAGGAATAGTTTCTGGTGTGCACACACCTACTTTTGATATAGACGAAAAGGCTCTGGAAATAGGATCTGGACTTATGGCTTGGTTGGCTGTAAGTGAATTGAGCAATTAGTTTTTGATACGAAAAAATACAAGAATTTCCCCAAGGTATAAATTTCTAGATACGTTGGGGAAATTTTTATTTATATATGAAAGCCTCCTGCAACTTCAATTCGTTGAGCATTTACCCATTTTGAATCATCGCTGCATAAAAATGCTACCACACCACCAATATCGTCTGGTAAGCCTACTCTTCCTAACGCCGTACCGCTAGCAATCATTTGATTTATATCTTTATTATCTCTCACTGCACCTCCGCCAAAATCTGTTTCTATTGCTCCTGGAGCTACCGTATTTACTCTAATTTTTCTAGACCCAAGTTCTAATGCTTGATATCTTGACAAACTCTCAATACCTGCTTTCATTATGGCATAAGCCGAATAATTAGGGAAACTAAATCTTGCCAAACCTGATGAAATATTTACAATACTACCACCCTCGTTTATGATTGGCAACAGCTTTTGAGTAAGAAAATACGCCGCTTTCAAATGTATGTTTACCATGTTGTCAAACTGTTCTTCTGTGGTATCTTCAAATGAAGCATAAGTCCCAACGCCTGCATTATTTACGAGACCATGAATAGACGTTGTGTTAAATTCAGCGTTCAGTACCTCTTTTACTTTTGTTACAAATTCAGGAAACGTTTTGCTTTGAGACACATCCAGATGTAAGGCTACTGCTTTAGTTCCTTTCGATGTAAGTTCTGCCACTACTTGCTCAGCAGACTCTTTGTTGGTCTGATAGGTCAATAAAATATCAAAACCTTTACTAGCTACTTGAAGTGCCATATCTTTACCAAGACCACGGCTTCCACCTGTTATTAAAACTACTTTTTTGTGATTACTCATGATTGATTTTTTTTTAATTGTGAGATACAAAGGTCGAAGTTATTGTTGGATCAAGGCTTGTAAAAGTCAATCATAGTTTTGTAATATTCAATCAATTTCTAAATTTTAAAGGAGACACAAGTGTGTGTTTTTTGAAAAAGTTAGAAAAATGAGCCACTTCTTCAAAACCCAAAGCAAATGCTATTTCCGAGATGTTCCATGGAGTTTGTTTGAGCAATATCTTTGCCTCTTCTGCAATTCTACTATTTATAATTTCTGAAGTACTTTTTCCAGTAGTTTCTTTCAGTACTTTATTTAAATGATTGGTATGCACGCCTAAATTAGTAGCAAAATCTAGTGGACTTTTGAGACGTATACTTTGCATTTCATTTTCTATAGGAAATTGACGCTCCAATAACTCTATAAAAAGTGTTGTAATTCTGCTAGCCGCATTTTTTATTGAAGGTACGGTTTCTATAGGTTTTAATTTCTGCCCTATATGTATGAGCTGCATTACGTAATTTCTGAGTAAATCATATTTATATTCATAGTCTGAGGCCAACTCGGCATCCATCTTATTAAATAAAGTATCAATTTCTTCAAATTGTTCATTAGTAAGCTGATAAACAAAATCACTAGAGGGTTTGTATATAGGTAAGTCGTCTATATGTAATCCAATTTTTGATTTAGAAAGAAACTCTTTGGTAAAAACACAAAACTTCCCTGTTTGGTTTTCATCTTGTGGCGTATATCTGTAGGGAATTTGTGGAGTCGCAAACAAAATTCCTTGTTGTTCTATGATCTTAGTTTTATCAGCATATTCTACTAGATTTTTGCCTTTTATTAAACTAATCTTATAATAAAGCCTACGGTTGTAAGACATGTTGCATTTCTTGTTTGAATTGCCATAAAACTTTGCAATATCAAACACATTGAAATGCCCCAAATCCATAGTGCTGTTTTGATCTAGAAAATAGTCTAGCTGGCATCCAGAATCTCCACAGATTTCTTTATAAAAGTCTTTAATGTTTGTATTTACCATATTGCAAATTTCAATCTATACTTTTCGCACAAAAAGATTAGTTTGTACAAACATAAACTAATTCCAAACAAATAATGTTCAGGTTGAAATATATTTTTTATGAAGAAAAGCATACTATTTTTAAGCACTATTTTGGGTTTAGCAACCTATGCACAACATTCTTGCTGCAAACAAGCCATAGGCGACAAGATGTCTACTTTTGCAAGTACCGCAGATTTTAAAACTGCCCACGAAAGCCCCGAAGAATACACACATACCAATGCTTTGGGAAAAATGATTGAATTTAAAACTGCCGATTCGCAAAACGGAAAGGCGTATTACATACCTGCAAAAGCCAAAAGTAACAAAGTTCTTTTTGTGTTTCATGAATGGTGGGGTCTTAATGACCACATCAAAAAAGAAGCTGATGATTTATATGCCTCGTTGGGAGAAAATGTAGCTATTTACGCTTTTGATTTGTATGACGGAGCTGTAGCCACTACTCCAGATGATGCAGGTAAACTGATGACTAATTTAAAACCTGAACGTGCACTCAATATAATTAAAGGAGGAATAGCTCAACTAGCACCTAAAGCAGAAATTGCAACTATTGGCTGGTGTATGGGCGGAAGTTACTCATTTCAGGCGGCTGTTGAATGCGGCACTCAAGTAAAAGCATGTGTGATGTATTATGGATTCCCTGAAACAAACGAAGCAAGATTAAAAGCTTTACAAACAGATATTTTCTATATACAAGCACTACAAGATGCATTTATTACCCAAGAAACGGTGAGTACATTTGAAAAGTCATTACAAGAAAATCATAAAAAGATAACTATAAAAGCCTATGATGCAGTACATGCTTTTGCGAATCCGAGCAACCCAAAACATAATTCTCAGTTTACAAAAGAAGCTTATGCTCTCAGTCTAGCATACCTAAAAAAAGGATTTAAAATAAAATAAGTACAAAAACTGCGAATGATCACTTTTGAAAATGAGAAAAATTTAAACTTTTTATTTTTGTTCATACATCAATTGTTATAGATTTGCCAAATAACAAAACAAATAAAACACAAATGAAGAAAGTTTTTTATTCAGTATTAGCACTTGCATGTACAGTGTTTACTGCTAATGCTCAAGAAGAGGCGGAAGGTTTCAAAGCAAAATCTGGTGATGTTGCCGTAGAATTAGGCTTGTCTGGTGGTATTTTGAATACAGCTAGTAATTTGAACAGTTCAAATTCGGGAAGTTTACCTTCTATGCTAAAGGTTCGTTATTTCCTTAACGACAAAATGGCGGTAAGAGCTAGCTTTAATTTTTCTAGTGTTTCTGAAAAATCAAAAGTATATGATACAGATAACAACGGAAACGACACTAAAACTTCTGGTTATCAGAAATTAAGCAATGGTTTCTATGGTTTCAACTTAGGTGTAGAAAAACACTTTAAAGGAACCAACAGATTGGCTACTTACTTAGGTGGAGATTTAACTTTGGCTATCAAATCTGCAAAACTTGTGGAAGAAAAATACCACAACGGTGGCTATGACGAAGATTACTCAAAAACTATAAAAGGAACTAATGCTAACGGCAATGGTGGTTTTGGTTTTGGTTTAAGAGCAGTAACAGGCGCTGAGTATTATTTTGTTAAAAAAGCATACATTGGGCTTGAAGCAGGATGGGGCTTTTTGTCTATGAAAGACAGCAGAGTAAAATCTTCAGTTACTACACCTGATGGAACAGGTTTAAAAACAGTAACAAAAGATTCTAACTCTCCAGGAGGAAGCTTTCAATTGGTACCTGCAATAACAGGTTCTGTAAGAATAGGTTATATATTCTAATATAGAAGGTGTTTAAAACAGAAAAGGAGGCTGTCCAATCTAGAATTTGGACAGCCTTTTTATTTATATCTATCAAAACACTTGACTTGCAATTTTTTTGGTTGCTGTAGATTTGCTCATTGTGTAATAGTGCAGCACAGGTACACCTGCTTTTTTAAGTTCCTTAGATTGTTGCACACACCATTCTATACCTATTTGTGAAACAGCTGCATCGTCGGCACGGAGTACGGCATTTTTTAAATCTTCGGGTATTTGCAAATGAAATACTTTTGGTAAAATCTCCAATTGTCTTTTAGTTACCAATGGTTTTAAGCCAGGAATTATAGGTACGTTGATTCCCGCATTTCTGCACTTTTCCACAAACTCAAAAAATTTGGTATTGTCAAAAAACATCTGTGTTACAATGTAATCTGCCCCTAGAGCCACTTTTTGTTTTAAAAATTCTAAATCTTTTTCTACTGTGGCCGCTTCCATGTGTATTTCTGGGTAACCCGCCACACCAATACAAAAATTGGTCTTTTTCATAGTAAGCTCTTCGTGCAAATACACGCCGTTGTTCAGATTTTGAATCTGAGTTACCAAATCAGAAGCATAAGCATTTCCGTTTTTTTCAGGTCTAAAAATTCCTTCTTCTTTAACAGGGTCACCACGAAGTGCAAGCACATTGTCTATTCCTAGAAAATCCAGCTCTACCAATGCGTTTTCGGTATCTTCTTTGTCAAATCCACCACAAAGAATGTGCGGCACAGTATCTACCTTAAACTTGTGCATAATAGCGGCACACAAAGCCACTGTTCCTGGTCTTTTGTAACGTGCTATTCGCTCCAAATCACCGTTTTCGGTTGTTTTGGTAATATATTCTTCTCTGTGATAGGTTACATCTATAAACGGCGGATTAAAGTCCATCAGATCTTCAATAGCCGTAAAAAGATTATCAATATTTTCTCCTTTGAGTGGAGGAAGAATTTCAAAAGAAAATAAGGTTTTGCCTTTTGCGTTTAGTATATGTTCTGTGATTTTTGCCATTTTTTAAAATTTATCAACCTTTACATTAAGATTGCCTTTAAGTTCTACATAAGTTTTGATACCAGAAGGGGTAAGTAAAATATCTTTAGCGTCAAGACTGTGTAGGTTTCCGTTCAATAAAATGTATGGAGGAATTTTATTGTTTTTCAGGGCTTGTCTGAGCCTATCTCTACTAAAATCTAGCTGATCTTTGATAGGAAACACCATACTTTCCTGAATTTTTCTTTCAAAAACCCCATGAAACATCCAGTTGGCCGTTTTTAGTAATGCGTTTTTAGTGTTCACGTCAAACTGTACATTTTCCATACTTATACTTTGTTTCTCTTCGTTGTATGTGGGCTTACCCGTGAGGTATATATAGCCGTTTATCTTCCCAGAAACCAAAGTCTTCACGGTTAGTAGCTCTCCACTACCATACACCTCCATATCTTCAATTTTAATTTTATACTTACCATTTTTAAACTCATACACCTGCCCTACTTGCATTTTTTTTGCCATTTGGGTAGCTTCAGAGTAAGGAATATCAGTACCCAAGGTAATGAAAAAGTTATCTTTGGCTATGTCGTTAGACAATTTTAAATTGGGCAATGATTTATTCACCAACACATTTGGCTTAGCCCCTATGGCCGTTTCTGTAATAGCCACCAAACCGAGTGAGGTTTTTAGGAACCCTGCTTCACCATAAAAAGGAGTCATGGCGAATTTCTTAGGATTGATGAGTAGCCAAGTTTTGGGGTCGTCCCAAACAGATACTGGATCTTGGAGCGAGTTCCAAATATTTTGAGCATAGCCACGAATGTCTACCAAACCACCTATTTGCTGGTCTATCATGCCACACATAGAGTTTTTTTGTTTTTTTATGATGATGTCCGCCACCCATTTTATAGGTATTTCCATACCTGCCACTTTTATATTCGGTGAGGTTATCCATTCATATCCATCAGGTTCGGTATGAGTAATTACTTTCCAGGTGCTGTCTATAGACACTCTGGTTTTAAACTTAAGATTCAATGCAAAGTTACCTTCTCCTTCGGCGGTCATTCCTAGAATTTCGGTTCTGTATTTAGACCATATTTTCAGAGGAACCTGATACGACAACTGATCTTTCAAAATATTCAACTTAAAGTCAGCTTGTTTCCACACTTTGAGTTGTAAATTATCGTTGTCGTTATCTTCAAAACTATTGTCTTCATATAAAAGACCGGAAACTTCTTTATTTATTTTACCTGCAATGTTTTCTGTGGGCACTGTAACAGGTACAAAGATCTCAGAAACACCTGGTTTATATTTTCGTTGCGAATAAGCCTCTGGAGGAGCAGAAGTTACTATGATTTGTTTTTTACAAGAAAACAAGAGTAAAAGTAAGCACGAAGATACTAAGTGTTTTATAAAAGTGGTATTCATACAAAACTAAATAAGGTACAAAGTTATACAAAAACACGGTATCAGCACATGAGACAACCAGAGTTATTCTAACATTTTGAGCATTGTTTTAGCTTAAGAGCGATTATTTTAGCGGTAAAAAGATAAGATTAATGTAAGTAATGTATATTTTTGCAATTCTAAATATTTTGAAATGGGATTATTTAACGTTTATCCACTTTACGACATAGAAATAGTAAAAGCCGAAGGCGCTACCCTATGGGACAGCAAAGGCGAAACTTATACTGACTTATACGGAGGCCACGCGGTAATATCTGTAGGGCACACGCATCCATATTATGTACAGAAAGTAAGCGAACAATTAAATAAATTGGCTTTTTATTCAAATTCTGTAAAATTGCCTATCCAACAAGAGCTTGCAGACAAACTTTGTGAACTTTCTGGTAAAAAAGATTACAACTTGTTTCTGTGCAATTCTGGTGCAGAAGCTAACGAAAACGCTTTAAAGCTAGCTTCTTTTGCAAACGGTCGCAGAAAAATTATTGCTTTTAAAGGTGGTTTTCATGGGCGTACTTCATTGGCTGTTGCGGCTACTGACAATCCGGGAATTGTAGCTCCTGTGAACCAAACAGATGCTATCATTTTCTTGCCTTATAACGACGAAGCGGCTTTGGAAGCAACGTTCAAAGAACAAGGCGATCAAATATCGTCAGTAATACTAGAAGGCATACAGGGTGTAGGAGGAATTAATGTAGCTACTACTTCATTTTTACAAAAAATACGTGCCCTTTGTGACCAATACGGAGCTTACATGATTGCAGACAGTGTGCAATGTGGCTATGGCCGCTCGGGCAAGTTTTTTGCTCATGACTATGCTGGTGTAGATGCTGACATATACTCTATGGCCAAAGGTATGGGTAATGGATTCCCTATAGGTGGTATTTTGATTTCTCCTAAATTTCAAGCTAAATATGGTAGTTTGGGCACTACCTTTGGTGGTAATCCTCTCGCGTGTGCAGCAGCAATAGCTGTGCTAGATATTATGGCTCAAGACAAACTTATGCCTTATGCTGCTCAACTTGGTGAAGAGATTATGAATGAGTTAAAATCTATCAAAGGAGTGAAAGAGGTAAGAGGCAAAGGACTCATGATAGGAATAGAATATGAATACCCAATAGAAGAATTACGTAAAAAACTTTTGTTTACACACAAAATGTTTACGGGCAATGCTTCAAACAAAAACGTAATCAGACTATTGCCTGCACTTAATATAGACAAAGAATACTTGTACAAATTTGTAGAAGCTCTTAAAAAAGAGGCTGTCTAAATACGTTAATAAATATAATATTACACCAAGCCCACAAAACCCAATGTGGGCTTTTTTAGTATACTAGAGCATTATGTTAGAACTGAGCATTACTACTCCCGCAGTACTTTTTCCTGCTATTTCACTTTTACTTTTAGCTTACACTAACAGATACATAGCCATAAGCAACCGCATCAGGATATTGCACGACGCCTACCGAAAAGAAAAAAACACCATTGTGCTCTCGCAAATATACATTTTGAGAAGAAGAATACATTTGATCAAAAACATGCAACTGTTTGGTGTGTTCAGTATATTTTTTGCAGCATTTACCATGTTTTTAGTATTTGAAAGCATCAGAACGTGGGCAACATGGGTATTCTTAATGAGTATCATTTGTTTGCTGGTGTCTTTAGCGTTATCTATATACGAAGTGTTGCTTTCTAACAAAGCCCTTTCTATTTTATTAAAAGACATAGAAGAGGAAATCAACAAACAAGAAACGGAGTTTTTATAAAAAAAGAGTTTTGCTTTCGCAAAACTCCCAAATGATTAATTAAGAAAGGTGAGTTAATATAATTCACTTATTGATAAACCAACATCAAACAAATAGAAATCTTTCAGAAATCCTTTAAACTGCAAAAGTTGTGTTAGACAATTTCTATTAAACTGCTTGGTGCGATTTACTCATTTATACGTTTTCACATAAAAAGGTAATTCTAGAATTCTAAATTTAATTCTATACCCATTCCATGAAAACTCCTATTTTTGCAGAATGATCTCTGTAAGCAATCTTTCGTTTTATTTTGGTGGTAGAGCACTGTATCAAAATGCCAATCTGCATATTAAACCCAAAGATAGAATAGGCCTGATAGGTGCAAACGGCACAGGAAAGTCTACTTTTTTAAAATTATTGATAGGAGAATACGCCCCTTCAGAAGGAGAAATATCTAAAAGCGGAAGTTGTAGTATAGGTTTTTTAAATCAAGATTTACTTTCGTACCAAACCGATGACAGTATTTTGTCGGTAGCTATGCAGGCATTCCAAGAAGTAGTGAATCTACAGAAGAAAATTGAAGACGTACTGCATGAAATGGAAACTGCTTATGAAGATAAACTGGTAGACAAACTCACCCGACTACAAGAAGAGCTAGACAGGCTAGACGGGTACTCTGCACAAGCAAAAGCAGAAGCTATACTAGAAGGTTTAGGATTTAAAACTGCTGACTTACAAAGACCTTTGAGAGAATTTTCTGGTGGATGGCGTATGCGTGTGATGCTCGCAAAACTTCTTTTGATGAAGCCCGCCTTGCTCATGCTTGATGAACCCACCAACCACCTTGACTTGCCGTCTATACAGTGGATAGAAAACTATTTAGAAGACTACGAAGGAGCCGTAATTGTAGTATCGCACGATAGATTTTTTCTTGACAACGTGTGTACCTCTATAGTGGAAGTAACAGGGCAAAAACTGCATCATTACCCAGGAAATTATACATTCTTCACAGAAGAAAAAGAAATGCGTAATGAAATACAAAAGGGGGCTTTTGAAAACCAACAAGCTCAAATACGCCAAACCGAACGTTTCATAGAAAGATTTAAAGCCAAAGCCACCAAAGCACGCCAAGTACAATCTCGCGTAAAAGCACTAGAACGTATGCAAATGATAGACGACGTTATAGATGAAAATGCTAAAATAAATTTCAAGTTCAACTTTGGCTCACAATCTGGCAGAAACATACTTGAACTCAAAGACATAGGTAAAGCATACGGAGAATTACGTTTGCTAAAAAACACCTCTGCAAGAATAGAGCGTGGAGATAAAATAGCTCTGGTAGGTGCTAATGGTAAAGGTAAATCTACTCTTTTAAGAATTATAGCCGGAACAGAAGCTATTGAGGGCGAAAGAACCGAAGGGCATAACGTAAACTTGTCGTTTTTTGCTCAGCATCAGCTAGAAAGCCTCAATGTGAATAACGACATCTTGTCTGAACTACAGCAAGCTGGCTCTAAAAAAACAGAGCTGGAGCTACGTAGTGTACTCGGATGCTTTTTGTTTAGCGACGAAGATGTTTTTAAAAAAATAAAAGTACTCTCTGGGGGTGAAAAATCTCGTGTAGCCATGGCCAAAGTGTTGATTTCTGAAGCCAACTTTTTGTTGCTAGATGAGCCCACCAACCATTTAGACATTCAGTCTGTAAATATTCTGATACATGCACTCAACCAATATCAGGGTAGTTTTGTAACAGTATCTCATGACAGACACTTTCTTACAAACGTTGCCAACAAAATCTGGTGGATAGACCAACAAGAGATTAAAGAATTTCCGGGTAGTTTTGAGGAATGGGAAGTATACATGCAGGACCAAGAACAAAAAAAGAAACTAGAAGAACCTACAAAAACACAAACGCCCAAAACAAAAGTAGTGGTTACCGAACCCAAACCTAAAAATAATAGCAAAGCACTCAGCAATAAGATTGCAAAAATTGAAGAAGAAATAAGCTTATTAGAACAAAAAAAGAAAGAAATAGAAACCCTGCTTTCTGATACCGAACTGTATTCTAACGCACAAAAACTTCAAGAAACACAACAATCTTACGAAAAAATCAAAACTGAGATTGCCACCAAAGAACAAGAGTGGGAACAACTAATGGCAGAACTTTAATAAAAAACCCCAAGATAAACATCTTGGGGTTTTCAAAATTTTAATAGTAACAAAACATCAAAACAGATAAAAAAATAAAGAACTTAAGTTTAAAAAATCAATTTTTACATAACTCTATAAATAGATCCAAATCTGACCATTAGATATACCAACAGCCTACGTTTTTGATTGATTGCAAAACCAAATAAATCATGTTCAATGGAACTATGAACATTAAAATAATCCATGGTTTGTATATGATTTTCTACATTTCCACATTCTTCAGAAACCAGATTATGATTCATTAATTGGTTTCTTCCGTTAACTAAAAAATCTTCAAACATACTTATATATAGCTTAGCTGTTACTTAATTATGAAACAAATATACGTATTTGATAATATTAGCGTAATATTTCAATACTCATTTTTATTTTTTTAAGTAAATATTCTAATCTATATAAGTATATTTACTTATATAGATTGTTTATTTGTAAATAAAAAGTATTTGTATAGTAATAATCTAGAGTGTTCATTTCCTTAAAACGAATATACATGTACAATTTAAAGACGCACAATTACACACCAAATGAAAATACGATTTACATATAAAGAGATTCGTTTTGATTATAAATTTTTAAGAAAAAATGCGGCTAATTTAGTGCGAAACGACTTTCAGTCCTACAATAGAACCAATTAACGTTGTAATAAAAAATAATCTTAAGAAAGTTGAGGGTTCTTTAAAAAAGATAATGCCTACCAAAACAGTACCCACAGCACCTATTCCCGTCCAAACAGCATAAGCCGTTCCCATGGGTAAGGATTGTGTTGCCTTAATTAAGAGTAACATACTTGCCGTGAGAGCACCTAAAAATCCTGCATACCACATATACATTTCGTATCCAGATGCTTCTTTGGCTTTGCCTAAACAGAAGGCAAAAGCTACTTCAAATGATCCCGCAATTACTAATAGTATCCAATTCATTTTAAGGTTTTTTGTTGTTTTAATGTTGATTTAAAGATTTTTTAAGGAATAATAAATAGTTAAAGTTTTAGAATATAAGAAAAAATAAACTAAAAAAACAAACTCTACCTTAAAATGATTAGAATTAATGATGTATAGCGAAGTTAGAGTTTTAAGGAGTTAAAAAAGTAGCATTCAAACAAGAGCTTAAAATGCTTCGTTTAAACTACTGTTTTTGAGATTTTGTTTTTAAAAAGGGAGTAGTGCAACAGTTACGCATGTTTGCGTCTTTTTATTTTGTCAAAATGGTATTGTTGTTATTCGTTGTTTAAATGTTCCATTGTCAATTATCCATAAAACGGCATAAGCACCTGCACCATCACTGTTCATTGCTGAAATATAAATAGTATTGTTTTTTTCGTCAATATTAACGGTCGTATAATCTATATTTGGTTCAAACAAATTGTCAATTGGTAGATAGATTTTGTTCTTTCCAAGGATCAAAGTGAATTTACTATATTGATTTTTAGGAACATTTCCGTCTGTGCCCCAAATTTGATTTCCATTTATTTTTTCCAACCAACCTATTTCATTCTTCGAAGTATCGCCTTTGTGAAATTGTAAATTATTGTGCTTTGTAATAAACTTCGTCTTTGTAACAATAAGTTTTATTGTATCCTTTTTAAATTCAATGATAGAATCAGTTAAATTGCTATAAGCTACTTTGTCAAAGTTTTCTATAAGTTTTATTCTTGATTTGTGAACATAGCCACTTTTATTTTTTCTACTTAAATCGTAGTCAATCGGTCTCCACTCTCCTTCTTCTTCCAAACAGAAAACAATTTGTCCGTTAGTTAATGTGTCAATGATATTATTAGAAATGTTTGGCGAATTTCTAATGTTCACAAAGCCGTCTTTGTCCGAAATTATTCCAAACTGTCCAAAAGTCGTCTGGCACAAAATACAAGCTAATACTGTCAAAAGTTCTTTCATTATATATGTGTCTTGCGTGTATTTGTAAAATAGCCACTTACGGCAGTTTGTAAAAAACTACCTAAACAAATCTATCTAAAACTTTACTTGAAAGCAATGAAAATTGTATTTTCAAAATATGCAAAAACAACATAAATAACTTTTTACAAGAGTTTAAATTACATTTAGATGTTCTGTATGAAATGCAATGGGTACTTCTCCAATACATAGTCTCAACTTTCATTGATTAATTCGTAGACATTTATGCGGGTAGTTTAAGGAAAGTGAGAGTAGGTTGTCTTTTCTTTGCTTTTAGCTTAACCATGTGAATAATTTAGATGCCTTGTCCTTAGGTAGAACCAAAAAAGTTTTTATTTCAAACAACTTTGCATATGAATTAAATTTTGACTTATATTGGGTGTTTATATTTGAAATGTATGTACTATCAATGTCTGTCCAATTAATGATTGATAATAGCTTGATTGTAGTGTTATTAGAAATCGTAAAAGGCGAACATTGTTGAATCTTATTGCCGTTTACCTTCCCGAGTAAAATTGACATATACATACAAGTCGTGTCAACAGACTTTTTTAGAAGATTTCCTATTCTGTAATTTGAAATTCCTGCTTTCATTTTTTGAATCTCGTCAGGTGTATAATTTGGGTCACTTTCTTCATCGAGAGTATTATTTTCCCAATTTTTCAATTCAATGATATAGAGTGTATCGTTTGTTTGGTCATACCAACAAACATCCATTTCAGCGAAATTATTTTGAATTTCTTTATAGCCATCACAATCACATAACCTAAAGTAATTGTTGTCGGGAAAATTTAATGTGATAGAACTTTCTGTAATCTGCATTTCAAAAACTATTTCAGGTCAATATTTATTTCTTCATCATACATTTTAAGAGCTTCATCAATAATTGAATTGGAAGGTAAAACCCCATCAATTAAGTCATGAAAAGTGTTGCTTACAGGTCTCCCTATTTCCCTTTTTAAGTTCCAACAGCAAACATTTAAATCGTCTCTTTTTGCACAGTTAGCAAGCTGTTTTATTACAAAATAGCTGTGTGAGGCTAGAAAAATTTGAACACCCGCCTTACTCATTGCAACTAACATTTCAACCATTTGTCTAACTGCATCTGGGTGTAATGCTGTTTCAGGTTCGTCCATAAATAGAATTGTTCCTTTGCCTAATTGACGATTCGTTATAAGAGTCGTCAAAATTCCTATTTTTTTAATTCCTTCTGCTGTCTGTTGCATTGCAAACTGTTGATTGCCTTTCTTAAAAACGAATGGTTGCTCTTTTTGCCCTGTTTGTTCTATTTTTCCTTCAAATAAGTCTTCAAGTGACTTGTTTACTTGACTAAGTTCAGTTGCAACACGCCCTTTTGTTGTTTCCAAGCTAAGAGCCTTGATTAGGTCTAAGTATGTGTCATCAAATCCGACACCATAAAAATTCTCTCTAATATTTCTAATGTCAGTAAAAGCGGTTAAAACTTCCTTAGCTGGAACAAATAATGCATTGATTGAACTATTTGTCAATGGTTCTACGTGTTCAATGCAAGTAGTAATAGATTTCTCTGTCCTGTCTCCAAATGAGAAGTAAATAGGCTGCTTATATTTTCCATTGTTTCCAACTATTGTAATATTTACATCAAGTTTTTCTTTAATGCCCTTTTGAACCAAGTCGCCAAGTCCATTTTTACGTGGCATAAATGTGTCAAGAAGTTTGTCTGAAAGTTCTTTCTTAAACACTACATCTGATTGTTTCGATTTAAGACTGTAAACTTCTAATGATTTAACAGTTGCATATAAAAGTTTGAGCAATCCTGTCTTACCTGTATCATTCTTTCCAATTATCACATTAATAGAAGGAATATCTTTTAAGCTCAATTCCGAATGAGCCATAAAATTCTTTATTGTTATTGAGCTTATCATTTTCTTTTATTTCAAATTTAGTACATCTAAATACTTCTAGGTTTGTTGCACTTTCTTTTTACATTGTGACTAACCTGAAATATTACATCTGAATATCAACTAGTTATTAAATTAAATCTTGATTAATCAAAGCAAATTTATCAATTTGTTTTTGAATTCTTTTCACCAAACCCAATTTTCTTTTTAGGTCTAAATATAAATTTTTATGTAGGTTTTGATTAGGTGATTTTTACTACCATTTCAATATCTAAACCTAAATTATCAATGTGATATTATACAAAAGTATTAAAATAGGCCTTGCTTTGAGCTAGGTAAAATTAGCAAAAAACTTCAAATTGGGGTAATCCCACGTTAGCTTCGAAAGTCAATACAGGTGGTATAGGATGTGTGATTGTGACTAAGTATTTTAATTAGTTTATTATTGACATAAGTAAAAAATTGCCCTACCTATTAAAATACCAAAATCAATTCAATAATTAGATTTTAAAAACAATAATAAATTATACATAAACACAGCTTCAAGCTGTCTCATTCTACTCCACTAATCAGCAAATTCCAACCATTACAAAATTACCTTATTTAGACTATTTACTCTTGTTTAGAATCGTTCTAATTTTGCATTGTTTAAATTAAGTCTAAATAAAGATGAAAAAATATTATTCAAAAGTTCTTACGGGGCTACTTGGTCTGCTCTTACTCCTAAGTTTCAAAACAATGATCACGAATCATATTCAGACCAAAGCACAACAAGAAAAGAAAAATATTGTAGTGTACTTTAGTGGTAGCGACTGGTGCAGTGTTTGCCACAAATTCAAGAAAAGTTTTCTTACACAGTCTAAAGTGGATAGTTTACTCAACAACCATTATGTGTACTATGTAGCCGATTTCCCTCAAAGAAGCAAACAAGACAAAGAAACCGTAACCCTAAACGAAACCCTTGCAGAAAAACTAAATCCTGAAGGTGTATTTCCGCTTTTGGTAATTGCCGACGCTGACCTAAAAATCAAAGAAAAAATAACGGCCAAAACACCCGTAGAAGTGGCAGAGAAACATTTAGAAAGTCATAAATAAAATGCAATCTCAAACTATATATTCCCTTTCTAGACCTTCTATGAGCTCTACGCTAGACATCAGCATAAAATACAAAGTTGATGCACAAAATGAAGCAAACGAGATTATAGAACAAGGCTACGCAGAGGCAAACAGACTTATTGGAATCATATCTGCTTGGCAAGCAGGCACAGAATTGTACGAAGTAAATAGCCAGGCCGGTATAAAACCAGTAAAAGTATGTGATGAATTGTATTTCCTTATCAAAAGAAGTTTGAGGTTATCAGATATTACTCAGGGGCTTTTTGATGTAACTTTTGCCTCTATAGACAAAGTATGGTATTTTGACAAACCCATTGTAGAAAAACCCACAAAAGAAAAAATAGAAGCTTCGGTAAAAAACATCAACTACAAATATATTGTTCTTGACGAAGCCCAAAAAACTGTTTTTATAACCAACAAAGGCACCAAAATAGAACTTGGAGCTATCGGGAAGGGCTACATAGCCAATAAAATAAAAATCAAATTGTTGTCGCTAGGTATAGAAGCGGGCATAGTAAACGCTGGCGGAGACATGACCTGCTGGGGAGACAGCCTCCACGAACACAAATTTTGGAAAATAGGCATCTCCGATCCCAACAAAAAAGAAGGGCACATAGCTTGGCTTCCCATTCATAACGAAGCCGTAGCTACTTCTGGAAACTACGAAAGGTTTGCATTGATAGACGGCACTATGTATTCACACATCATCAATCCGCTCACGGGCTATCCGGTAAGAGGCATCAAAAGTGTAACCGTGGTAAACCCTGACGCCGAACTATGCGACGTGTTAGCCACATCTATTTTTTTAATGGGGACGCAAAAAGGTCTTGATTTTGCAAATAATTATGAAGACATCAAGTGTTTTATTGTGGACGAAAACGATGACTATCACTACTCCGACAATCTCAAACAACAATATTATCAAAAAATATAATCTACACTAACGTTTAATTTTTACTCATAATGCTCACTAACATATTCACTAAGAGCTCCAAATACGTAGCTCTAGCACTAGCTTTGTCTAGTTTGAATGCTTGCCAAAAAAAAGAATACGAACCTCTCTACGAAACGCCAACACTTACATCTCAGGCTAGTGGAGTAACTACACGCCTTACTCGGGTACAATTTTTGAATACGAACGTAGGCTACGTCTCCGGATTAAGCGGCGTAATTCTCAAAACTACAGATGCTGGAGCTAATTGGGTCAAACAAAATTCTGGAATCACTACCAATCTTAGCTCTATCAGTTTTGCCAATGAAAATGTGGGCTATGCTGCTGGTGCAGCCACAGGCACGGGCACAGCAGCAACTTTTACAATCTTAAAAACTACAGACGGAGGAAACGAGTGGAAACCATTGTCTATATCAGGCACTGGAGCAGCTCTCAATACTATAAAATTTGTAACTGAAAAAATAGGCTGGGTGGCTGGTGCAGCTGGTAGAATATTTAAAACAACAGACGGCGGTAGCACTTGGGTACAACAAACCAATTTTGACACTTTAGGTATGCGTCCTTCTTGGATAGAAAAAAGATTGGAAGATGGCGAAAGTATCACCGCTACGGGTGGTACGGTGGCGGGCACAGCCATACAGTATCTGCACGCCAAAAATGAAAACGAACTATTTGCATTGGCTTCTTCTGGTATTGTGTATCATACCACCAACGGTGGCGAAACCTGGAAATGGTATGAGACCCATAGTTTGGAAGCACTTTATGGTATTTCATTTGTAAACGATAATACGGCTTACCTGTGTGGAGCTAATGGTTGTGTACTAAAAATGAATCCAAACTTTGTATTTGAAGACAAAACCAACAAAGCCAACACCAGATCTTTTAGAGATTTACATTTTAGAGATGAGCAAACAGGTTATGTTTTTGGAGAACATGGTTACATCTTTAAAACAATAGATGGCGGTACATATTGGGGCAATGAAGTAGCACCCGAACAATTTTATATTTTTTATTCTTGCTTTTTCACCTCCCCTACTACAGGATATTTGGTGGGTAACAACGGGAACATTGTAAAACTACAAGACGTCAAATAACACTTTAAAAATTTAATTATGAAATATATTATATTCTGTATATCAATAATTTGTACTGTTTACAGCTGCCAAACAGTGAAACCGTATCAGTCACAATACATTAACGACTCGCAAATGGAGCAAGGGCCTCTGTCTATAGAAAAATCAGAAAACGAAGGCTTGAACTATCGTGAAGGTGCTTCTGGTGGAGAAGGTGGCAAAATAGGTGGCGGTTGCGGATGCAACTAAACATATTAAAACACAAAAGATCAGCAGCACTATAAAAATCTTTTAAAGCTCTAAAAATGAAATCTAAATTAATAAATACAAATTTGGCATTAGTGTTTTGTGCATGTATTGGCTTTGCACAGAACAATGATACCCTGACCACCAAATCAGACAAAAAACCTATAAAAGTTAGCTTTTTAAGCAACTATTACGAGCAAGATGGCAACAGAGGTGCAACCAACGGCGGTATTGGCTCTCAAGAACTATACAGCTACACCAACGAAGCTACCATATACTTACCCGTAAAAAAGAAAATTGGTATCAAACTAAACGGAGGAGTTGACTATTATACGGCTGCTTCTTATTTAGATATTGACAAATACAAAACTTCTGCAAGCTCAGGAAACAGCGGAGTAAGCTCTGACGAAACCAGAAAATATGGTGGAATTGGATTAGACATTAATAATAAAGATGAAAGCGTAACTGCTGCTCCATATTTTGGAGTATCTAAAGAATATGATGTTAACTCATATACTTTTGGATACACACATTCTATCAAAAACAAGGAAAAAAACTCAGCACTCACCTTTAAAGCCAGTGCCATAATAGACAGATGGATGCTGATCTATCCTGGAGAGTTCAGAACGGCGAGCGAAGTAGACGCCAGTTCGGGTGCATCTGACAAAGGAACCAAAATACACCCAAATGTAACTCCCATAGAAGTAACAGGCCGTACCATAACTAAAGACGGTAAAACCTATGGAGTGGACTACAGATATTCTGGTGCATTAGGCTCTAACTACGCATTCGCTATCAACAAAAAAATGAACGGACTTGTAGGTGTAGACGGAATCTTACAAAAAGGAATGCTCAGTACTCCTTATTACAGAGTATATTTTAGAGATGGTGTAACAGACGAGTACACTAAACTTGCCAAAATAGAAAAATTACCAGAACAACGCTACAAGATAGCTTTATATGCCAGATATAACTGGTTCATGAACAAATTGGTAGTTATGCGAAGCAGCGTAAGGCTTTATAAAGACGACTGGGGCATCAACTCGTTCACGTTTGATGCAGCGTTTCCAGTAAAAGTAACCAAACAGTTCTCTTTTGCTCCATTTTACAGATTTCATACACAAACAGCCTCAAAGTTTTTTGCAGGATATGGTCGTCATGAACTATCAGATGTGTACTATACCAGTGATTTTGACTTAGCAAATGTGCATTCTAACAAATTTGGCGGAACCATCAGATTTGTTCCTTTCAGAAAACTCATCAACATAAAATCTCTCGACTTAAGATACGCTCAGTATTTCAGAAGCGATGGTCTCAAAGCTGGAACTGTAAGTGCAGAGGTAAATTTTGAATTTTAAAAATAAATAGACTTTCACAAATGAATCGTTCATTCTTATACATAAAATTTTGCTGTTTTGTAGTTTTGATGTGTGTATGTATTTCTTGTAAAAAAGTAAAAACATCTGCCGAACCTGCCGAAAAACAAGTGTATGTAAACTTATTACATAGTGGTACTACTGAAAACCTCAGAGCCATACATTTTACAAATACCAGTACAGGCTTTGCACTTGGTGCGGCAGGCTCACTTTACAAAACTGTAAACGAAGGACTCACCTGGACCAAATCAACACCCGTAGTTCAAGATACAAGCAAAACTACAATTGACACTAACATGGTGTATACCAATATGACTTTTGTAGATGAAACCAATGGATGGATTATTGGGACTTATAACGCCAAAGCAACCGCTACTGCTACTAGTGCTACAGCCAGAAAAACGGCATTACTAAAAACTACCAACGGTGGCAGTACCTGGACCAACATGAATTTTGATACTGAGATTAAGACCTTTCAATCCGTGGCTTTTTATGATGCCTTCAATGGATACGTTGTAGGAAATAGCGGCCTTATATACAGAACTTTTGATGGAGGTAAAACGTGGATCAAACAAAACAGTGGCGTAACCAGAACATTAAAAGATATTGCCATAGTGAGTGCCAATACTGCTTATGTAGTTGGTGGGTATGGTACCTTATTAAAAACTACCAATGGAGGAGCTACCTGGGAAAAACTCATCGTACCCGCAGAAAGAGCTTTTGCTACCGCTAAATATTCTACAACCACCAACGAATTATTTATTACTGGTGGTGGAGAGGGTGGTTTAAGTACCAATGCAGACAAAGCATTTGTACTTAAACTTAATTCAGACGGCTCATTTACAGACTTGACCAACAAGTATTATGCTGTATTTTATTTCTATGGTTTGGCGGTGAATAATTTTGGTAAAAATTTATGGACTGTGGGCCATCTCGGACAAATATTTAGATCTACTGACGGTGGATCTACTTGGTCTGAAGAACTCAGCAAATCTCAAAGAGAAGAAACCCTATATGATGCTTTCTTTGTCTCTGATGCTGTAGGGTATTTTGTAGGCAATGGCGGTGTTATCTTAAAAGTGGATTTAAATAAAGAATAAATTTATGAAAAATCATATTTTATCATTTTTCATTTTTAACATCTGTGTACTTTGTGCACAGATGCCTTTTAGTAAAACCAATACTAAAGTAAAATGGGAAACACCTACTTATGTTTTCTTAAAGTCTTCTCCCACCAATGAAGTCGAAATTCATTTTAGAGGAACTTTACAAGATAATTACTACATGTATGCCACAGATTTTTCTTGTCCAGACGGGCCCGTAGCCCTAGAACTTGTTTTAGAAGGAGCTAATTTTGAAAAAACAGGGACCATAGAGTCTCTGAATGCCCATACTAAACACGACGAAGATTTTGGATGTGACCTTAAAATTTTTGAAAAAACCATTCATTTCGTTCAAAAAATAAAACTCAAAACAGACAAAGCAGAAATAGCATATCAGATAAATTTCCTTACTTGCAAAAAAGATGAAAGCTGTATTCCCGGAAAATATCAAAATAAAATACGTGTTGAGCATACCTTAAAAACCGCCACAGTTCCCAAAGACTCTAACAAAGCAGTGGTCGTAACCATGGCTCAAAAGAATGATATCAATAACCAAACCAATCCACAAGAAAGCAGCGATTGTAAACCACTTTCAGAAACAGAAAATAGTTCTTCTAAAGAATCGGAAAGTCTACTCTGGTATTTATTAGTTTCTACTGCAGCAGGTTTAGCTACGGTGTTCATGCCCTGCATATTTCCGTTACTACCCATGACCATCAGCTATTTCTCAAAAGGAAATATGAATAAAGTTGAAACTTTTAAAAAAGCGGGTGCATACGGACTCAGTATTGTTGTCATCTATACTGCCATAGCCATACTCCCAAGTATGTTATTAGGAAGTGAAAGAATCAACAACTTGCTGAGTACACATTGGATTCCGAATGCCCTATTTTTCCTTGTTTTTGTGGTTTTTGGAATGTCATTTTTAGGGGCATTTGAGATTACATTGCCTAGCCAATGGACCAATAAAGCCGACAATGAAGCCGACAAAGGTGGCTATTATGGTTTGTTTTTCATGGCTCTAACCCTTACTTTGGTTTCGTTTTCTTGTACTGCTCCGTTTTTAAGTAGTATTTTAATTCTTTCTGCCAATGGCGGTCTTAGTTATAAACCCCTACTCGGTATGCTCTCCTACTCTTCTGGTTTTGCACTACCTTTTGTATTATTGGCTTTAGCCCCAAAACTTCTTTCTAATCTACCCAAATCTGGAACATGGATGAACACTTTAAAAGTAACTTTTGGTATTTTAGAACTTGGGCTTTCACTCAAATTCCTAAGTACCATAGATCTTGTTTACGGATGGCATATTTTAGATAAATCTACGTTCTTGGGCATTTGGGCAATACTTGCTTTACTTTTAAGTTTTTATTTGTTAGGAATCATTAAAATGTCTCATGATAGCGACCAACCTGTGAAACTATCCGTAGGCCGATTTGTATTTGCAACAATATGTATGTGTCTTTCTTTATATTTTATTGCAGGAATATTTGGCAAACCTGTTACTGCTCTTAGTGGTATAGTGCCACCAGAACATTCCTCAAAAATATATAATTCAAGTATTTGTGACACTCCAAAATATAGCGACAAACTACATATTCCTCATAATCTTCCTGGGTATTTTGATCTAGAACAAGCCAAATCTTGTGCTAAAGCCCAAAACAAAAAAGTACTGATAGACTTTACGGGGCACGGATGTGCCAATTGTAGAAAAATGGAAGATCAAATCTGGTCTCAACCTCATATTCAAGATAAATTATCAGACGAATACATTATTGCATCATTATATGTAGACGACAAAACAGAACTTCCCGAAAACCAATGGGTAAAACTGAATGACGGAACTGTCTTAAAAACATTGGGAGAAAAAAATCTACATTTTGAAACTGAATCTTTTTGTGAAGTCTCTCAACCTTTGTATGTAGTGTTAGACCCAGAAACTGGTAAAGTACTTAAGAAAAAGGCCTATACAAGTAATCAAAACGACTTTTTTAAATTTCTAGATTAAAAAATGATTTTAATCATATATTTTATTTAAACTAAGTCTAAATAAACTTTGAATTATAAATTTCACTATTTAATTTTGTAAACATTTTAAGAAAAAATGAAAAAACTAATTGTAACCACTATTGGAATTGCACTTCTTTTTGCGTGTAAACCCAAAAAAGAATCACCTACTCCCTCTTCTACAGAAGATTTGGCAATAGAAAACTATGCTGCCATAGCGTATGCAAACTACAAAGACGCTTATGACGAGGCTATAAAACTTCAAAATGGAATCAAAGATTTCTGTTCAAATCCTACAGAAGATAAATTCAAAAATCTGAAAGTGCTTTATGTAAATGCTCGTATTCCGTACGAACAAACAGAACCTTTTAGAACTGCTAATGGCCCAATTGATACCGGAACTGATGCAGTAGAAGGTAGACTTAACGGCTGGCCACTTGCTGAAAACTTTGTAGATTATATAGAAAAAGATTCAACTACAGGTATAATTAATGATAAAACCAACTATCCTACCATTACTTCTGAAGTACTTATAGAAAACCACGAAAAAGGTGGAGAATCAAATCTAACTTTGGGGTATCATGTTATTGAATTTTTACTTTGGGGTCAAGATCTAAACGTAGATCCTAGTACAGCAGGTCAAAGAAAATTCACTGATTATACTACTTTAAAAAATGCAGATAGAAGAAAAGAATATTTAATAGCAGCCACAGATATTTTAATTGCTGATCTTAAATACGTAATGGATGCTTGGGCTCCTGAAAGTAGTTTTAGAAAAAGTTTTGTAGCATCTGATTCTAGTTTTCAATATATGGTAAGAGGTATTGCTTGGTTCACAGCAGGCGAATTACCAACAGAACGTATGTATAAAGCCGTTGAAAACAAAGATCAAGAAGAAGAACATTCATGCTTTAGCGACCTTACAGATCAAGATATCAAGTTGTCAATGAAAGGAGTTAACAATTTGATTTATGGAAAATATGTTACTTCTAGTGGTGACTCTATAATAGGTAAAGGTATAATTGATGTGCTTAATGAAAAAAATACATCGGGTGCAACATTAGTTAAAACAAAATTGAATACAGCCTTGGTTAATTCAAATGCTATTCCGGCTCCATTTGATCAAGCTATTATTAACACTCCAGAAACTATAGTAGTAGCCAAAAACAGTATTTTTAATTTTAGCAATAGTCTGCAAGAAGCAGCCTACAATGCTGGATATAAATTAGTAATCCCTGAATGATTTTAAAAGTTTTAAAAGTTAGTATTCTGTTTTCTTTAGTATTGGTCTCTTGCAAGAGACCAACTAAAGAAACAAACCCATCCGTAGATCCTTCGGAAGCTTTATCAGGAGGAATAGGTACAAGTTTTGATGCGGGCGAACAAGGATTTAACCATTCTATTGGCAATCTGAACGCTGTATATAAAATTGTAGATTACGGAAAAGGAGTTGTGGACTCAGTTACACTTTTAGAACGATTTAAACTTGGGAATTCTGATTTTAGAACCATTTGGGTTGCCGCAGGTAATACTACCACTGCTAGAGACGGTCTTGGGCCTATTATGAATGCAACTAACTGCTCTGCCTGCCATGTGGGAGACGGTAGAGGTTTTCCAGATCCAGATAATGGTCTGGTTCTAAGACTCAGTGTAGAAGGAACAAACGCTCACGGCGGTCCAAATCCTGAACCTACCTATGGTGAACAATTACAACATAGAGCTATCTTTGGTACTCAACCAGAAGGCGATATCCAAATAACTTATGAAGAAATAGCAGGAATGTTTTCTGACAAATCAGAATATTCTTTAAGAAAACCAACTTATACCATTTCAAATCTTGCATACGGTGCTTTAGCCGCAAACACCATGGTTTCGCCAAGAGTGGGCAGGCAAGTAATTGGTCTTGGTTTACTTGAAAACATACCAGAGGCTGATATTTTAGCAAACGCAGATGAGTTTGATACTGATGGAGACTACATCAGTGGTAAAGCCAACTATGTTTGGGATATAGCTGCAAATAAAACTACACTTGGAAGATTTGGATGGAAAGCCAATCAACCCAATATTAGACAGCAAAATGCTGGGGCATTTAATGGAGATATAGGATTAACATCAACGTTATTTCCAGATATGGATGCAGGTGGAACTGCATTATCAACTCTCGAAAAATTATTAAACGGCGGCACTCCAGAAGTGAGCGATTCTATCATAGATGAAATCGCATTTTATCAACGCTGTCTTGCAGTACCTGCAAGAAGAAATATAAACAACCCAAGTGTAATTGCTGGTAAAAAATTATTCACTGATATCGGCTGTGCTAAATGCCACAAAGAAACTTTTATAACTGGAAATTCTGACATACCCAATCTTGCCAATCAAACCATTCACCCTTATTCTGACATGCTTTTGCATGATATGGGATCAGGATTAGCAGACCATAGACCCGACTACTTAGCCAACGGAAACGAATGGAGAACACCTCCACTGTGGGGAATTGGTCTCATAAAAGTAGTTAATAAACACAGCTATTTGTTACACGACGGACGTGCACGCTCTATACAAGAAGCTATATTGTGGCACGGAGGAGAAGCTTTGTCTGCGAAAAGTAGATTTGTTACATTGTCAAAAGAACAAAGACAACAACTTTTGGATTTTTTAGAAAACTTATAATTGTTAAATTTGTATATGAATATCATCACAATTAAAAATGCAATATTAGTTAGTATTCTTACAATTGTCTTTGCTTCTTGTAAGCCACAAAAGAATACAGAAACTATTGATACTCAATCTCAACGAGAAGGGTTTCTTCAAAATCTTGCTGATAATTACATTACTGTAGAACTTAATGCGTTCAAACGTAAGACGGACAGTCTTGTGATAGCAACCAATAAATTTGCCACAAATTTAAATTTGCAAAATCTTGCTGAACTACAATCTGCCCATGATAGAGCTTACGCTCAATATCTTAAAATTGATGCTTTAAGAAACGTTGAAGCTATACAACCAAATGTATCTTTGGGTTTCACTTTATATCAATATGTTGGCGTGTTCAGATGTAAAACAAAGTTTGTCGATTCTCTGATTAACTTAAATAAATTTAACCCAGATGATTTAAATATAAATACGAGAGGTTTGAGTGTTACAGAATATTTACTATTCAGGACAGATGGCAACCAAGATTCTATAATCAATAAATTTTCAAATGCAAAAAGATTAAACTATCTAGTTAAAAACAGTAAATATATTGACAGTTTAGCAGGTTTATCATTAAACACATGGAATGGGCAAAAAAGTACCTATGCACAGAGTGCATCTAACGATGCTGGTAGTAATTTGTCTACATTTTTTAATAGCTTCTGCCAAAGTTATGAAACTTCAAAAAATGATAAAGTTAAAATTCCTGGTGGGTTTACAACCTCTTTAGACACTTTATCCATAGAATCATACTATGCAGGATATTCTAAAAAATATTTAAAATTACATATCAGTACTTTAAAAACTATTTGGTTTGGTAATTTCACATCATCTCGTACTGATGGATTTGACGATATCGTGTATGCTCAAGTGAAAGATTCCACTTTTATAAAAAATGTAAATACCAGATTCGATAATGTACTAAAAGCAATAGATGCATTACCAGAAAAAAGATTTAACAAAACAATAGCGGAGAATCCTGCTGAATTTAAAGCGGTATATGACGCAATGGTAGAATTGACTCATTTAATAAAGACCGAAATGTACTCTAAATTTGGGTTCTATGTTACATACAATTCTAACGATGGAGATTAATACTTCATGTTGCTTAAACTAAAAACAAAACTCCTCCAAGAGGTAGACATTGCACCACTAGTAATTTACAGAATTATTTTTGGTGCAATGATTTTAATATCCAGCATTAGATTTTTAGCATTAGGCTGGGTCAGAACCCAATATCTTGACAACAAATATAGATTTAGTTATTATGGTTTTGAATGGGTAAAACCTTTAAATGCTTTTGGAATCTATGGCTTATACACAGTTCTTATCATAGCCTCAATTTGTTTTATTTTAGGATTCAAATACAGACTTGCGGCAATTTTTCAGTTTTTGAGTTTTACTTACTTAGAACTTATTGATAAAACTTATTACCTCAATCACTACTACTTTGTAAGTTTAATGAGTTTTTTACTCATTTTTTTACCCTGTAATTCATCATTATCTTTTGACACATACTTTTCTAAAAAACTATATTTAGAAAAAGTTCCAGCATGGACTATCTTACTTATTAAAATGCAACTAAGTATTGTGTATTTTTATGCAGGTCTCTGTAAAATAAATACGGATTGGTTATTTGATGCTATGCCTTTAAAATTATGGTTACCTCCAAACTCAGATATGCCCATAATTGGATATTTGTTTAATTATGAAATCACTGCATACCTATTTTCTTGGTTTGGAATGATATACGATTTATCAATTCCTTTTTTGTTATTTTATCACAGAACAAGATATTTTGCCTTTTTTGCAGTGATCATTTTTCACAGTATAACAGGATATTTGTTTCAGATTGGTATTTTCCCGCTAGTGATGACCTGTAGTGCAACTATTTTCTTTTCAAGTAATTTTCATCACCTACTTAAAACTCGTTTAGAAAAAATACTGAAAATTAACACCCCTGGTAATGTTTCTCAATATCAATATTTATATAATGCTAAAGGAATAAAAATTATACTAATTGTGTTTTTGCTATTTCAATTAATTTTTCCATGGAGATATTTGTTGTATCCGGGAAGTTTATTTTGGACAGAAGAAGGTTATAGATTTTCGTGGAGAGTGATGCTTATGGAAAAATCTGGCTCTGCACGGTTTTTTGTAAAAAACACACTCACCAATAAAGAATATGAAATTATAAATTCTGATTATTTAAATCCAGTACAAGAAAAACAAATGTCATTTCAGCCAGATATGATTTTAGAATTTGCCCATATAATTGCGAAAGATTACAAACAAAAATGGAACTGTGAACCAGAAGTACGAGCAGAGGTTTACGTAACCTTAAATGGAAAATCATTGAAACCATTTATAAATTCTAAAATTAATCTAGCGAAAGAGCAAGAAAGTTTTGAACACAAAAACTGGATTTTACCTAATTAAAAAGCATTTTTAAGGCATAACTTAAACTTAAAAAAGTAAGATATACAGCAATTAAAGTTATAAATATTTGTAAGTCTGCACCCATTTGAAAAGAAGCTATCGAATACAAATATAATCCTAATGCTATACCAATAATATTTGAAAAATCTAAAATTTCGCCAGTACTTTTCCATAATAATAGGAAAAACCATCCAAATAAAAGTCCAATACCAATAACACCAAAATATCCAAAATTAAGATAAGACTCTCCATAGATAGTCATATTTATGGAATTATTAATACTGTTGTTTCTCTTAATAGCTAATCCAATTTTTTCTGCAAACCATGCTCCTTGTTGAATTTTAGGCTTGTCTGGCCATATAAACCTTGGAATAAATGCATAAGCCAAATAGGCAATAGTTTCACCGTTGTAAAAACCTTCTTTCTTTTGGAGTTTAACTACTTGTGTCAATTGATTAATAACTGTAGACCTTGCTAAAACAGTCTGATTTTTATCGTCTTCACTTACTTTTTCGTCATTTTCTTCATCTTCAGAATCTTTGTTTAAAGATTCCATTACATATTGAAACCTCTGATAGGTATCTAAATGATACATCGTTCTTAGTTTTCCTAAAACATGGAAAACATTAAAAAAAACTACCAAAATCAACAAAATACCTAAAGACTTCAGTTCAAATATAAATTTTGTGTTTTGAGTAGCTAGAAATGATGAAATTATATATACGATTATAGGTTGTATTATATTAAATCTTAAAAAAGAATTTGCAAATTGAAAACCAACTAAAACATATGTTAAGATAATTGCATATCTCTTAAATTTTGAAATGTTATACTTATGACCTATTATATTTAGAACAAAAATACTAAAGTAAGGAAATAATAATACTATTTTACCTAATGAACCTGGTAAATACTTTTCTAAACTAGTCATTAATAATCCTAGTGAAACAAAAAAGAAATAGCCATAATTATTTGTATTTTGTAGTTTAAATTCAATTCTCGGCAATGTAATATTCTGATTTTGTGCCAAATTGAAACCAAGAATTATAGTTAATACTCCACAAAAATAAATTTCCATGGCTTCTGTAGAATTTTCTAGAATTGCATATTTAAAGTACTGAAAATATTCTCCATTTTTTTTATCAATATTTGCATATGCCATATATTGACCATAAGATGTAAACAACATAACCGCTGCAAAAACCAAAATAGGATTAAACTTATCAAATCTATGTTTAATAAAATGGTCAATCAAAAATGAAGAACACATTATTATTTGTGATAAGCAAACTGTTTCAGGGTCGTCATTTGAGTAGCCAGAAAAGTTAATGATGAGTGATATTATTAAAAGATAATTCAGTATTATTTCAATTTGTACAAATTACTCACTAATTATTGTTTTTTACAATAATTTTTCAACCCTTTTAAATAAGTTGACGTATTCATTTTGAAAAAATCATTATGAAGAACAAAACCTTAAAATTTACATTTTTATTTTTGGTTTTAATTCTTAGCGGGTTAAACCTATTTATTGTATTCACTGGCAGATTTTATCTATACAAAACTATATGGTATAATTTTTCAAATATTGACGATGGTAACATTTTCCCCAAAAGAGTCATTGAAAATGGCACACCAGAACCTTGGAAGTATTCTAAAAAGTTTAATAAAACCGCATTGCCAGACACGCTAGAAAAATACTTGACTAGTTTGAACACCGCTGCAACTTTAGTTATTAAAAACGATAGTGTGGTTTTTGAACAGTATTGGGATGGCTACACAGATAGTTCGCAAACCAATTCTTTTTCAATTGCAAAATCTATGGTAAGCTTATTGGTCGGTATTGCATTAAATGAACATAAAATAAATTCTTTGAATGATCCAGTGAGAAAATATCTTCCTGAATACAAACACAATTTAGGAAACAATGTCACTATAAAACATTTATTGACCATGAGTTCTGGTCTAAATTGGGATGAATCTTATAAAAATCCGTTAAGTATGACCACCGAAGCATATTATGGTTCGGATTTACAAAGTTTAATAAAAAAAATATACCCTATTCAAAAACCAGGCGAATATTTCTCTTATAAAAGTGGTGACACTCAAATTCTTGGCTTGATGCTGATGAAGCTTTACAACAAAAGTCTTTCGGAAATTTTATCAGAAAAAATTTGGAAAAAAATAGGTGCAGAACATCCAGCGTATTGGTCATTAGATAAGGAAAATGGAATAGAAAAAGCATATTGTTGTGTAAATACCAATGCGAGAGACTATGCGAGATTAGGAAAACTAATGATGAACTTCGGTGTTTGGAATAATGATACAATTGTAAATAAAGAATATATAACAGAAGCTATAACACCTAACGGCCTCATAGACGAAGAAACCAAACAGCCCATTGATTATTATGGCTATCAATGGTGGATATTACCGCTATATAAAAATCATAACGATATGTTTTATGCCCGAGGGGTGAATGGGCAATACGTTATTGTTATCCCTTCAGAGAAAACAATTATTGTAAGACTAGGCGATAAACGTGGAGAAAAAGTAGGTAAAACCGTACATCATCAAGAAACATTCAAACTTATTGATTTTGCTTTAAGTATTAAATAATTTAAAAATAATATTGTATTGATATCTAGTAAAATTCGTAAATTGCTCCCATTTATATCATATTTTGGAAGCTAATAACGATATCATTAAATCAACAATAAAACAGTTTAGAAAAAAGCTGTATTTAAAGTCTTTGTACACGGGCTTGATTCTTTTTCTCGCTATTACTGTTACAGCGTTTTTATCTTTAAATATTCTAGAATATTTTGGCAATTTTAACAGTATTGTAAGAAGCATATTCTTTTGGGGATTTATAATTTGTACTTGCTGTACTAGTATTTTTTATATTATTATTCCATCATATAAATTTATTACAAAAGAGACTGAATTAAACGATATTAAAACAGCCCAGCTGATGGGCAGTAATTTTGAAAATGTAAATGATAAAGTAGTTAATTATCTTCAATTACTGAACAATAGTCCTAACAATAATTTAGTAATTGAAGCTATTAAACATAAAAAAAATGAACTATCGACCATACCTTTTTTAAATGCAATAAAGTTTGACAATGTATTTAGGTATCTAAAAATCTCTTTAATACCTGTTACTATTTTATTGATAATTTTATTGTTTAGTCCAGCTATTTTAAGTGAAGGGTCTGAAAGAATAGTTAACTACCAAAAAACTTATGCCGTAAATGCTCCATTTCAGTTCGTCATACAAAACAAAACTTTAAAAACTATTCAAAATGAAGACTACACTGTAGAGCTAAAACTTGTTGGTAAATTATTTCCAGAAATAGTATACTTGGTTCAAAATGGTAGAAAATTCAAAATGACGAAGATTAGCGATGAAAAATATTCATTCAGTTTTAAAAATGTTCAAAAAGATATTGATTTTAATTTTGAAGCATCCGGATTTTCTAGTTTAGAATATAATTTACAAGTTATACAACAACCACTTATTGCTCACTTTGAAATCTTATTGAATTACCCAAGTTATATTCAAAAGAAAAATGAAACCATGGAGAATATTGGGAATTTAGAAGTACCAGAAGGAACTACCATTACATGGAAAATAGACACCAAACAAACCGATAGTATCAAGGTAGAGTTTGATTCAAAAAACTCTATAAAACTTCCCAAACCGATACTTAGCAGTGTTTTTGAATTTTCTAAAAAAGTAACATCATCTCAACAGTATTCAATTGCTTTGGTTAAAGATGGAATTAATAATTCTGCCAAAACAAATTACAGCATAGAAGTTATTAAAGACCAAAGTCCTTCTATAAATACAGAGTTTGTTCAAGATACAAATCTCTATAAAGAAATTAATATAGGCGGGAATATTAGAGATGATTATGGATTTTCTGCTCTTAGATTATTCTATGCAATCAAAGACAATCAAGGCAAAGTTCTCAAAAATGGTAGCCAAGCAATACCTTTAGATTTAAAAAATAATTTCCAAAACTATATATATAATTGGAATATAGACACACTACAACTTGCTCCAGAACAATCATTAGAATATTATGTACAGGTTTGGGATAATGATGCAGTAAATGGACACAAATCTGCTAAAAGCCAAAAACAACTATTAAAAATGCCTGATAATAAGGCCATAAAAGAACAAATAACACAAACAAGCAATGAAACAGAAAAACAAATTGAAAGTTCTCTAAACAAAGCAGAAGAACTTCAAAGGGAATTTGAAAAATTACAAAATAAAATAAAAGGCAAAAAAAATCTAGACTGGCAAGACAAAAAATCAATAGAAAATTACCTTAAAAAACATGAGAATTTAAAACAAGAAGTAGAAAAATTATCAGAACTGAATAAAAACCTGAACGAAAAATCAGAAAAGTTTTCTGAACAAGAACTAAAAGTGGCAGAAAAAGCTCAGAAACTTCAAGAATTAATAGAAAATATTATGGATGAAGAAACCCAAAAAATGTGGGATCAACTTCAGAAGTTAATAAATGAAAAAAATAAAGATAATGAGATTCAAGATTTATTGAACAAAATGGACCAAAAAGACGAATCTTTAGAAAAAGAATTGGATAGGGCCATGGAGTTTTATAAACAATTACAGTTTGATAGAAAATTAGAAGAAAATATATCCAAACTAGAACAATTAGCTCAAAAACAAGACAAGTTAGCTGAAGAACAAAAAGATAAAAATATATTAAAAGAACAACAAGAACAACTCAACAAAGAATTTGAAGATCTTAAAAAAGAACTAAACCAATTAAACGACCTCAATAAAGACCTAGAAGAAAAGTATAACCTAGAAGAAATCAATAAACTGGAAAAAGAAGCTGAAAATGAGATGAAATCAGCTTCAGATGAGCTCAATAACAACAATAAAAAACAAGCTCAAAAAAACCAGAAAAATGCAGCTCAAAAAATGAAGCAAATGGCCAAATCTATGCAAAAAATGAAGCAAGATGAGGAAAGCAACCAAAAAGCTGAGAGTATAGAAGATTTAAGACAGATACTTGAAAACTTATTGAAGCTAAGTTTTGATCAAGAAGAATTGCTAAAAAATATGAAATCTGTAAACAAATCTGACCCTAAATATTTGTCTTACAGCCAAGAACAACTAAAACTGAAAGATGATGCCAAAGTAATTGAAGACAGTTTATACGCATTGTCAAAAAGAGAAATTTCTATTGAAGCATTTATCAATAAAGAGGTAGGAAACATGAAAATGTACATGGATGAAAGCTCCAAATACATTAAAAAAAGAGAGCCTCAATTTGCCGCTTCCAAACAACAAGCAGCCATGACATCTATAAACAACTTGGCTCTTATGCTAGACGATGCCCTGAAAAGTATGCAACAGCAACAGTCTCAGCAACAAAAACAAGGAAATGGAAGCTGCAACAACCCAAATGGAAAAGGACAAGGACAGGGAAAGGGCAAAGGTAAAAACGGTCAAAAGCCGTCTCCAGGACAAATGCAACGCCAACTTAGTGAACAAATGCAAGACTTGTTGAACGGAGGAAAAAGTGGAAACAAATCTTCTGAACAATTAGCAAAAATGGCCGCACAGCAAGAACGTATTCGTAAAGCTTTACAAGAACTAGACAAACTTAGTAAAGGTAACCAAAACGGAAAAAATGGTTTGGGCGGAAAAGAAAACGAAGGCACAAACAATGGCGGAAAAAATGGCAACTCTGGCGGTGGTGGCCAAGGTGAACAATTATTAAAAGAAATGGATAAAATAGAGGAAGAAATCGTAAACAAACGTATAAATCCTGAGCTTATTCAAAGACAAAAAGAACTTACAACCAGATTATTAGAGTTTGAAAACTCGCTCAGAGAAAGAGATATGGAAGAAAAAAGAGAATCTAATACAGCAAAAGAATTACCCCCAAATATTCCACCATCTCTCCAAAAATATTTGCGTAATAAAAACAAGACAACAGAGAATATTAAAAATAATATGCCAAGTTTAAATCACTTCTATAAGAAAAAAGTAGATGAATTTTACCAAAAGTTAAACCAATAATAAAATATTACGTAAAACACCGAGTATTGAATTTTTAATAACCAGATTCTCTTAATTTTTTATGGATAGTATTAAACTACAAATCCCTTCTTTGCCTGAAAACGTCAGAATTGTTGAGAGTTTTATAGATAATGCTAAAGACAGGTTTAATATAGACGACGATGTATACGGAAACATAATGGTTGCTGTAACTGAGTCAGTTAATAACGCAATTATTCATGGAAATAATTGTGACAAATCTAAAAATGTAAACATTTCATTGGAAATGAGCAATAGCGAGTTGCGTTTTGTGATTGAAGACGAAGGCCGAGGCTTTGATTATAATAATCTCCCAGACCCAACAGCCCCAGAAAATCTTTTAAAAACTGGTGGCAGAGGTATATTTCTGATGCAAAATTTATGTGACAAAGTGGAGTTTGATAACGAGGGTAGAAGAGTTGCATTAAGTTTTAGTTTATAAACATGCCTTGTAAAAAAATAAATTTTATTGAAGAAGACGCTAGCATAAGTTTTCTAAAGAAAAAAGAACCCTTAAAAACCTGGATTAAAGACGTTATAAAAAACCATCAACATATTCCAGTTAAAATAAACTATATTTTTTGCTCAGACGAGTATCTTTTAAAAATCAATAAGCAATATCTTGCCCACGACTACTATACAGACATTATTACGTTTGATAACAGTGAATACGAAGGGGAAGTGGAAGCGGATATTTTTGTTTCGATAGACCGAATAAAAGACAATGCAAAAACACTCAATGAAACTTTTGAAAGAGAATTTCATAGAGTATTGATACACGGTGTACTTCATTTGCTGGGTTTTAAAGACAAAACAGAAGAAGAAGAAATTCTAATGAGAGAAAACGAAAACAAATGTCTTGAATTGATTGGCTTATAATTGCTGTAAATATCAATTTTAACTATTGGATTTCATATAATTATATTTTAACTTTAAAAAATATAATTATTTAGAGTGAAGTCATTAAAAATATACATTTTTAGTTTCGTATTTTCCATTTTAGTAACATTTTCTCAAAATAAATTCAGAGAAGAAAGTTATACTACAAAAAAGAAAAAAGCCATTGTTTTGTATCAACAAGCTGACAATGAATTTGTTCAAAGAAGATTTTTGGAAGCTTCTATTTTGTATCAACAAGCCATTAAAAAAGATGAGAAATTTGCTGAGCCATATTTCAAACTAGGACTTTTATATAAATTCCAATATGAATATGATAAAGCAAAAGAATATTTTGAAAAAGGAATACAACTTCAAGCAGAAAACCCTAAGTTTTGTGGGAACTATTTCAGTGTAGCAGAAATTTACCTAAGAGAAGGGAATTATGACAAAGCTGAAAGTTATTCAAAAAAATATTTGTCGTTTAGTAAAGAAGTAAATTTACCATACGCAAACGCATGTCACAAAATACTTATAGATTGTAATTTTGCCAGAGAACAAATTAAAAAACCACTTAATTTTACTCCTAAAGCTCTGCCAGCAAACGTAAACAATAACATATTACAATATTTCCCATCTGTAACCGCTGATGGTAAAACACTTGTTTACACATCTTCCAATTCTTTTTCGCTAACCGGCAACGAAGATTTGATGGTTACTAAACTTGAAAATGAAAAATGGACGAATCCAACCTCCATTTCCTCAAAAATAAACTCATCTCGCGAAAACGAAGGTACTGCTTCTATTTCTGGAGATGGCAAAACTCTTGTTTTTACAGGATGTGGCAGGAGAGATAGTAAAGGAAATTGTGATTTGTATATTTCCTATAAAATAGGTGATGAATGGACTAGCCCCACAAATATGGGCAACATCAATTCAAATGAATGGGATTCACAACCTTCTCTAAGTGCCGATGGAAGAACACTCTATTTTGTTTCTATGAGAAGGGGTAGTATGGGTGAACAAGACATCTATGTTACTTACAAAAAAGAAAGCAACGAATGGAGTACGCCTAAAAATTTAGGAACCAAAATAAACACAATTGAAAATGAATCTTCACCGTTTATACACCCTAACGGCACCACATTATATTTTGCTTCCAATGGCCGACCATGTATGGGCGGATTAGACATGTTTGTAACTGAAATACAAGAAAACGGTGAATGGAACGAACCAGTAAATCTTGGATACCCTCTAAACACGTCTAAAGATGATATGGGTTTAGTAATCAATACTGATTTTTCTAAAGGATATTACAATTCTGATGTTATCATTGACGGAAAACAACACACACATTTGTTCGAATTTGAAGTCCCAACGGAACTAAAAAGCAAAACACACTCTAATTTAGCAACAGGAACAGTTAGCGATGCCCTAACAAAGAAAAAAATAGGTTCAAAAATAGATGTAATAGACTTGGCTACGAGCAAACTAGTTACAAGTGTATATTCAGATGAAAAAAATGGCTCCTATACTTTAGTACTTAACGAAGGGAAAGAATATGCTTTATATTGCACACAAAAAGGATATTTGTTTAAAAGCTTATCTTTTAACTATACCAACAAAACTACCTTTGATAATCTTACACTTAATATAGAACTAGACCCAATTAAAAAGGGTGCAAGTATTACTCTGAATAATCTATTCTTTGAAAGCGGAAAATATGATTTGCATGAAAAATCTATAACAGAATTAAATAAACTTGTAGATTTTATGTTTGCAAACCCAACCATAAAAGTAGAAATATCTGGTCATACTGATGATGTGGGACAAGTAGACGCTAACTTAAAACTCTCAACTCAAAGAGCAAAGTCTGTTTTTGACTATTTAATTAAAAATGGAATTCAAACAGAATCAATCATTTGCAAAGGATATGGCAGTTCGAAACCTGTTGTACCCAATACTAACGATGAGAATAGACAACAAAACAGACGTATAGAGTTTACAATTATAAATTAAATTGACCAGATAAATATATTTTTAAATCAGTTATAATATCCTATAAAATTATTGAAACCATATAATTATATATACGTAATTTTGCGTAACAAATTACGAAAGTTATGTATAAGCTTAATTCATTAAAAACATATATAATTATTTTATTAGGAATAATTAATTACCAATCACAAGCACAGAGTCAATATGATATTTATTCAAGTATGATGTTATACTTTGGAAAATATGTGCAATGGCCCACACATCTACAATCTGGTGATTTCACTATAGGAATAGTCGGTAATTGTCCATTAAAAGGAAAACTTGAAAGTATTGCAACAGCAAAAAACATAAATGGCAGAAAAATTGTAGTTAAAAAAATAGAATCTAATGCTGATATAAAAGGATGTAATATTATATTTTTCCCAGAAAATAAAAGTGAATCTATATCAAATTACAAAAACACTATTAAATCTGAAAACGTATTATGTGTAAGTGAAGGCGACGGAAATTTATCTAAAGGAAGTGTTTTCAACTTTATAGAAGCTGACGGAAAAGTTAAATTCGAATATAGTTCTAACGAAGCAAATACATCTGGATTAAAAGTTTCGGCAGATTTAGTAAAACTTGCTATTGCTAAATAGCAAACAATTTAATAATATTACAGCATGACTATCAAGAAGAAAATATTTTGGGCAGTAAGTATTTTAGGAACCATAACCCTATTAAACATTTTAATACTTTTTTATTACATCAATAATTTCAAAATGTCGTTAGAAGAAAATACGGCAGTTAGAAGACCTTCATTATTAGCCATTTCAGAACTTAACTCACTTGTAAACAATTCAAAAAACTTATCTTTTATTTGGAGAAAGTTAGATGTAGATAGCCCAGACAAAGTTGCTCTAGTTGATATTCATAAAAATAGATATCCTAAAAACAAAGAATTATTACTTAAGCTTAGCCAACAGTGGAACTCAAAAAATGATATTGATACTTTAAAAAAAGTATTTGATAAAATGAATGGAGTGATGATTGATCAGAACACGCTGATGACTTCATTAAATAATTTTGAAGCATATAGAGATATAGAAACTGATCCTTTGAGGAGTATGGAAATTGAGGATCTTATTTTTAATATAAATAAAAAAAGTTCTGAAGTAGAAATTCTTACTAAAAAACTTCTTGAGCATCAAAAACAAGAAAATCTTGTAAATGAGCAATCACTTAAAGATAGTATGAATATTCTTATAGCTGTATTATCTATAAGTGGGTTAATTCTATTATTGAGTGTTCTAGGTCTAGCATACATGCTTTTCCAACAAATTACCATACCAATAGTAAAAATAAAAGATACGATTGTTCAACTGAGTAAAGGAGAACTTATGAGAAGTACTCTAGAAAAATCTGAAACTGAAATTGGTCAGATGGCCGCAGCTGTTGACTTATTGGTAGAAGGTTTGGAAAAAACTTCTAATTTTGCGGAAAACATAGGTAATGGAAATTACGATTCTGATTTTAAACCACTTAGTGAAAAGGACATTTTAGGAAATTCGCTTTTAGAGATGAGAAAAAATCTAAAAGATGTTGCCATAAAAGAACAACAAAGAAAATGGGTGACAGAAGGTGTTGCCAAATTTGCAGAATTATTGAGAGATAACTCCAATATTGACAATCTTGCTGTTGAAATCATAAGAAATCTTGTTAAATATCTCAACGCAAACCAAGGAGGACTATTTATTAAAGAACATGATCATCATAACCAAGCATACTTAGAACTAAAAGGGTGTTACGCTTATGATAGAAATAAATTTCTACAAAAAAGAATTGAAGAAGGAGAAGGTCTTATTGGTCAGTCATGGATAGAAAAGGATAAAATTTTCTTAACTGATGTACCAGAAAGTTATCTTAAAATAACTTCTGGCTTGGGTCTTGCAAAACCACGTTGTGTATTAATCGTTCCATTAATTTACAACGAAGAAGTAAATGGTGTTATTGAATTGGCATCGTTCAATGTTTTTCAGGATTTTGAAATTGAATTTATTGAAAAAGTAGCTCAAAGTACCGCTTCTACTTTGTCTTCTGTAATGGTAAATCAGAGAACGTCTAAACTTTTACAAGAATCAAGAGAGTTGGCTGAACAGTTACGATCACAAGAAGAAGAATTGAGACAAAATCAAGAGGAGATGCAAGCTACAGCCGAGGAAACTGAGCGCAGACTAAATGAAGCACAGAAAACCATTAAAAAATTAGAAGAGGAAAATTCTTCCTATAAAAATCAAAAGATATAAACTTTAAATTTTTTACTCTTACTTTTATTGATGCCTTGAATACTCACATTCAAGGCATTTTAATTTTATGATAATGAAACATTTAGAAAACCTATTAGTTAAAAAGCTTGAAGATGTTAAAAATCAAAATAATTATAGACATCTCAACGATTTCAATAATTACATAGACTTTTCAAGTAATGATTATCTGGGTCTTGCACGAAATCTAGAACTAAAACAAATTTCAGAAGAAAAAATTAAAAATCTTCATCACAAAGTAAACGGTTCTGGTGGTTCACGCCTGATCTCTGGTCATCATAAATATATTGAATCCATAGAAAAAAAAATTGCCGAGATACACAAAACCGAAGCCGCATTGTTATTTAATTCTGGATATAATGCCAATATGGGTGTATTGTCATCGTTACCTCAAAAAAATGACGTAATACTATATGATGAATATTGCCATGCTAGTTTAAAAGATGGCATGAGACTATCATTTGCTGATAAATATTCTTTCAAACATAATAATCTTGATGATTTAAAAATCAAACTGGATAAATTTAACGATAAGCTCTGTTATATAGTTTTAGAATCCGTTTATTCTATGGACGGAGACATGGCTCCTCTTACAGAAATAGTCAAAATTACTAAAGAAAATAAAACCATTCTTGTAGTAGACGAGGCACATAGTACTGGTATAATGGGTAAATATGGTTCTGGTTATACAAATTTTTTAAACCTTGAAAAAGAAATAGACATCAGAATACATACATACGGTAAAGCATTAGGCTGCCATGGAGCAGCAGTTGTAGGATCAGAAAATCTTAAAAATTATTTGATAAATTTTAGTCGTCCATTCATTTATACTACAGCACTTCCTTTGCATGCGTATGCATCCATTGAAACGGCATACGACTACATTTTTACTCATTATGAAACACTTCAAAATCAATTGAAGTACAATATTAACTCACTTGTTTGTAAATGTACTGATATAAAATTTATGCATAATACTACACCTATATTGTGTATAGAAATACCTGGTAATGAATCTTGCAAAAAAGTTGCACAAAACCTTCAAGATCAAAATATAGATGTGAGAGCTATTCTTTCTCCTACAGTTCAAAAAGGAAAAGAAAGACTTAGAATATGTATGCATACCTATAATTCTGAAGAAGAAATAGTAAAATTGGCTAATGCCTTAAATAAAATACAAAAGGGTCAATGAAAACTGACCCTTTTGTATTTTTATTGAAATATTAGTTTTAATCTTCTTGAATAGTGTCGCTGGCAGCGTCTAACTTCTTATTCACATTGTAAGAAATTAAAAATCTTAAGGTTTCTCCTAAAGCATTATTTTTACCTTGTGCTACCAAATAAGCAAAATCAAAGCCTAAAGCGTTATATTTTAATCCAAAACCTAAAGTAATGTATTTCCTAGCCCCTTTAGCTGCATTTTCATGAAAGTAGCCCAATCTTGCCATAAAGATATCGTTGTAGTTATATTCTACCCCCAAACTTTTAGCAACTTCTTGCCACTCTTCTTTCATTCCACCTTGAGCATCTCCAAATGAGCCAAACATTCCTGAAAACAGACCTTTGTCTGGATACACCGTAACGTATGTTTTAGCAGAATCATCATATACAGACTTAGGGGATGGTACCATAAGTTTGTTTAAATCAAGTGCAAAAGTTACCTTATTGTGTACATCTATCTCGTGAGTAAACGCAGATCCTAATCTAAAATTAGTTGGAATAAAATCTTTTTTAGTGTTACTAGTAGAATTAACATATTTTACTTTACTACCAATATTATTTATACTCGCACCAAAACTCAATTTATCTTGAGAAGTTTTCACTTGTATAGGCATGGTATAAAATGCTCCTATGTCTACAGCGGCCGTATTTAATGGTCTAGCATCAGTACCAGAATAACCACCAGTTAAACTTGAATGTATGTATTTAAGAGCCAAACCAACACCAAATTTTTCACTTAATTTTCTAGAGTAACCCCCAGAAAGAGCAAACTCACGTGGGTTATAGGTACCTTGAGAGTTATTCTGTGCATCTTTAAATTCTATTTTACCCATATCAAAATAGGTAAGATTCATTCCAAAAGCTTCTTCTTTTTTACGCTTATAATATCCAGATAAATTATTCAAAAACATATCAGATACTATATTTCTCAGCCATGGGTTAACAGACAAAGCCACTCCCATATCTTTTTCATTAAATGCCAGCTTACCCATATTCCAATACATATCATTTGTAGTAGAAGAGGTAGCAACACCAGCGTCTCCCATTCCTCCTGCTCTAGGATCTGGATTGATATTTATAAATGGTATAGCGGTTGTTATGGGTCTGTTTAAAGTTGTTTGAGAAAAAGAACTAAAAGCAAACGTTCCCAAAGCAACTAACGATATTTTATTTATTTTCATATTCTAATTTCTGAGAGTAAAATTAATTAGTTATTTGATAAAAACAAGTTTTTGAGTTTTACTTGTACTTGATCCATCAAACTCTGATGTCAATGTTAATCTATAAACGTAGATAGTGTTGTTCATATTATATAGACCGTTATATTTTACCAACCAATTCATATCCTTAACATTAGATTCTGCCCTATCTATAGCTGATTCTATTTCAAGTACTCTCCTTCCTTGTAAATCAAATATTTCAAGATTTGCATTAAGGTTTTCACCAGCTCTGTTATGAGTAAAATCTATTAATCTATAATCACCATCAGGAGTAGGATACGAATTGAGACTCAAAATTTGAATATCATTTTTAGAAACTTCAAAATCAAGCTTTTGGGTTGTTGAATTATTAAACACATCCCAAATTGTAAATTCTGCCGTATGTTTACCTACACTTAAGTCAGTTAGCGGAAATTCAATAATACCTTTTTGAAAGCTTCCATTTGAACTATAATAATCATTCAAAATATATTGATTTTCAACATCTCCATCTAGAGTAAGTGTTATCTGATGCCCAACAGAGGATTGCGATAAATTGATTCCATTATCGTCATATACTTTGGCTATGAAATTAGCATTTCTTAAAACTGAACCACCATTTACAAAATTGGTATCATTCATGAATAATTCAGCTACTGGTGGAACATTCTCAAAAACCACATCCGTTTTAGAACTTCCAATTAACACATCAATATCGCCACCACAGGCATCTTTAGAAAAATCTTCATTTTGAGCATACGTAAGTATCAAACCGCTACCAACCAAGTAAGATATATCTTTAGGAACAACAAATTCTGTTTTAAATAAACCTTTTTTAACATCTGCATTTCCTTGATAAATAACACTTTCTCTTACATTTACATCTACTATTACTAAATCTTGAGAAACTCCGCTATTTGATTCAGCATCATATTTGGTTTTCTTTACAGATTCTTTATCATAAAAGGTAATAGTAGCTTTCCCGTTAAATGCAGTATCTACAACACCGTCATTTTCTACTTGACCATAAATTATAGTTTTGGAAAGTGCTTTTACTGTATCTACCAAATTTTCATTTTCATCAGTCACTTTAGTAATTACTACTTGTTCTTCAGGATACGCCAATCTCATAGAAGGATCACCTAATAAAGCATAATTTATTACACTTCTATTTGCTCCATTGTTCGTAGCATTTTTAGAGAGCATAGTTAACTCACCTAAAGTGTAATGTTTTCCATTTACTTTATCATAAAATATGTTTGAAAGAAAGCCATTAAATTGTCGATTGTCTGACTGATACACTGGTCTTGTAGCTCCTATAGTTGCGATACTTCCCCCTTTGGCATTCAAAATTGCTCCTTGTAAACCTGAGAATACCTCGGGATCGTCATATCTGCCGAATTCACATGTTGCTGCTATAAACAAGAATAATCTATCATAATTAACTAATTTCGAGATTTCTTCCACCATAATAATATTTTCCCCAGCTAAACCTATTTCTCTACCATGTCCGCTGTAATTTAGCACCATGGTTCCTGAGTTAATTTTAGAAATTAGTTTATTGTGCAAAACAGGAGATTCTTGCCCTGTTGGTGTTGACTCTTCTGGATAAAGATTTAAGTAATACTTATTTATTTTTAAAGCCGAGTTTTTATTTACTAATATTTCTGATATGTACTCCGCATCATACATGTGCAAGTTGGTATCATCATCGTCACAAGTTAAAGTTATTTCATTTTTCCATTTTCCATAATTCTTAGAATTATTTGCATAATGCTTTAACTTTGTTACGACACTTAAGGCTTCTGATAAATCTCTTACGGGCAATCTACCCACAGAAACTTCCATAGAAGCTCTTTCCAAGCCATTGCCTTCATCTTCATCAAGCATTCCTATGTAGTCATCAGAACTGTAACTTAAGATTTGATTGTATGTGTTAGGTGTCTCGTAAACAGGAACTAAATTCGTATTATTTGATATTCTATCTTTGTAATCAAAGCTACAAGCACCCAAAAGTAAGACGTATTTTAACTTTGTAGAATTTTTAGAATAAAGATATTTTACGAAATTTCTAATAGCTGATAAATCTTGTTTTCCAGATGAAAATTCATTGTAAATTTTATCAAGGGTAACTACTTCTACATCATACTTTTCATTTGTTCTTCTAAAATCTGCTAAAGAATCTGCAGCTTGCTTCAAGGTCGAATTGGTAATAATCAACAAATCTGGAGTTGCTAGACCATGTAGATTTTGATTGGTAAAAGAACCTTCATTAGTCGGACTATAAAATGAACCACTCACATTAACCGCTACATATTCTTTTGGAGACGAGAGACTATCAATATAAGTTAATACATTGGTAGCACTACTTGTATTCATTCGAACTATTTGGTCAACTAAAGTTACATCCCAAATCTCAACATTAGATTTTTGAGTTGACAATTCAAATTGTACTTTCCCTTGATCAATAACAGAATTATTTCTAAACAATAATTGATCCTGATTTAATTCTAATAATGCAGAAGCATTTACTTGAAAATAATCTATGTGAGTTTTATACGATACTTGTGTTGAATTATATTTAAAAGTAACAGGAAGAATATTATTAGAAATATCTGAGGATAAAATTGAATGATAAAAGTTAAAATATCTGACTTTATCATAATTTGATGCCGCATTTAAAGTATAATTAGCTGTTTTATTGCCAGTAGTAATGGTACAAGTAGATGATGCAATGTTTGCTCCTTGAACAACACCGTTGATGACAACCTCTGAGTTTTCTTCTAGATTGGGTAAAAAAATATTGAATGTTTGCAATGGAGTAGTTACCAATGATTCTCCCAACCAGTCTCTCCCTGATGCCAACAAATTTACATTTTCTACTTCATGTCTATAAACATAGTTGTACGTAGAAACACTAGATTCAAAAGTATTAAAATTGGTACTAGTTTGTTGTATTCTTTTACCAACATTATTATCAAATTTTATAAAATAATATACCTTATCTGCGTATAAATTTGTTTTGATATCGGGATAAGTGTACCCATTATTTGAAATTTTATTAGCTCCTTCTAAATAAGCCAGAAAATATTCGTTGGCATCAAATTTATCGTCATCATTTCCTGAAAAATATAAGCTAACCTCTGGTACATCGTAGAATCTATTGTCAGAATTAAGCTCTGGCAACATACCTCCAAAACCATACAGATGGAAGTTTTTTGGATTTAGACTAGATACTGTAAAACCCAAATTATTCAGATAGGAATAATCTAATTTGTAAATTCCAGATTCTATTACAGATACCTTCTGAATTTTACCTGTTGCAAGAGGGCTATCATCTGTAGAAATTATTTTAGTGTTATTAGTTGCAACTTTCAGCGTATTCTTAGTAAAATTAAGTTTAAAAGACTTCACCTTGTATGTTTTTCCGTCTTTACCTTTTATTAAGGGAATCATACTCACAAAAGAACTCACGTTTCCACGAGAAGTAGTTTTGAATAGTTCATACTTTATGGTTGTATTTTTAATTTTAGAGCCTAAAATTGATTCTTCATCTGCATTAGCCACTTCATAGGTAATCGCTGAAAATGACACATCAGCTACATCAAAATCTTTTCTAATAATAAATGGAGAAACTTTGTATGCCGTATCTGGTGTAGAGGCGTTTTTGAATGATAAATTTCTAGATAAAGCTCCCGAATTATCCAAACTAGTCATCGGCTCTGTCCATTCTAATTTAAATGTTTGAGCTATACAGGTATTGAGAAAAAGTGTAAAAATTAATATTTTAACTATTTTCATATTAAATGTCTATTTTTATATAAACTTGAATTACAACACATTTATTGTTGTAATTATGCTTTTTTAGAAATAAATGTAATAATTGATAAAACGATGTAGTACAGTATAGATAACGAAAAACCTAAAAAAGTAAATCCAAAAATTGCTGAAATAACCAAAAAAACCACAGAACCTACAAGTAAAAAATATCTCATTTGGTTACTTGCAAAATCAAACGATGAGAACTTTAAAGACAACATTGGTATTTCTGCAATCATGATGTAAGATGCTATCACAGAATAAGCATAAATAAAAACAGGATTTACAAAAGTATTTAAAAAACTTATATTTTGTTGACCATACAAAGTAAGAAACAAACCCGCTACAAATAAAGCATTAGCAGGTGTGGGCATCCCTATAAAACCTTGAGTTTGTCTTGTATCTATGTTGAATTTTGCTAATCTAAGTGCAGAAAACATGGCAACTAAAAAAACGGGAGCACATTTGATATATGTATAAAAATCTAATTCGCTATCTGTTACTAATCCTTTTAACCTCACATACATTAAAACTGCAGGAAGAACACCAAAAGTAACTACATCAGCTAGAGAGTCTAATTGTTTTCCCAATTCCGATTTTACATGTAATAATCTTGCCGCAAAACCATCAAAATAATCTAAAATGGCAGCTAAGGGTATCATTAAAGCTGCACCAAAAAGCTCATGTGGTGTACTTAAGGCTAACACTATTCCTGTGCATCCGCAGAACAAGTTTAATAATGTTATGATATTAGGTATGTGTCTTGTTATCATTTATAAATAATATTTAAACAATTCTTGAATAACTTTATTGTTTTCTTTTTCATGACCAACGGTTGTTTTACCACCATGTCCCGGATATAGTGTGGTGTCATCTGGCAAACTAAACAATACATTCTTGATAGTTTGAGCAAGCACCTTTGCATCCCCACCAGGCAAATCTGTTCTACCGATAGTGTTTAGCATGATATTGTCTCCAGATATAGCAATTTTTTCATCTAAGTTGTAAAAAATGATATGCCCTGGTGCATGACCAGGAGTAGGTAAAATATTTAAAGAAGAATTCCCAAATTTAAAAGGTTTGTCCAGATGCAAATATCCATCAGGAGTTACTTCTTGATATTCAAAAAAACCTAAATTTGGAGCATAAGTACTCACAGAAAGTAGCGTTTCTAGATCTTCTTTAAATATAAATAAAGGAACTTTGTATTTGTTCTTTACATAATAATTTCCCAAAACATGATCAAAATGTGAATGCGTATTGAGAAGAGCTACAACTTTCAATTTATTGAGAGCAATAAAAGCATCTAATTCTTCATGTTCTGAGTCGTCAAAATTTCCAGCATCAATAATCACAGCTTCCAAAGTTTCGTCATATAGCACGTATGTATTTTCAGAAACTGGATTAAACTCAAACGCCTTTATTTTTATCATTTCAATTGATTTCTTTTTGTTTATTATATTCTTTAATAACTTGAGCAATAGACTTGTAACTATCTTTCAGAGCCTCTTCCACTTCTTCTTTAGTCATCCATCTTATGTCATCAATACTTTCTTCTCTTTGGGGTTTCATTTTTTTATCATCGGTACATTCCATTAAGTACCATGATGTTTTTTTGAGCATATCATTACCCCCACGAGTTGTATACGAATGCCAAGTGTCTGTAATTTTATCTATAAGTACCGCTTTTATGCAACACTCCTCTTCTACCTCTCTCAGGGCACACTCTTCTATGGTTTCTCCTTCATCTAGTTTGCCTTTGGGCAAATCCCAAACCCCAAGTCTATGAATCATTAGAAATTTACCATTTTTAAGAACTAATCCACCGCCTGCATTTATTTTCTTAAATGAAGATTTGATGGCATCTACTAAACTTTTTTTATTTTCAGATAAAATTGTAATAGCAATTATTTTATCATTTTTTATTCTTTGTAGATAGTTCACCAATGTCAAAACTTGCTTTTCCGAAGGATTTTTCAAAAGAATTTTTCCTTCTAAAGAATCTTCAAAAAAGAACTGCTGACTTAAAATAGTTATGTCAAATCTTTTTTTAGCTACCTTGTTCGTGTTTTTGGTAACTTTTAGCGGAACATCATTTATAAAAAAAAGCATAACTATTTATGTCTTTGCTTTAACACTTCAATAATTGACGAAAATGGAATATTTTTAGCTTCTAATAAAACCAAATAATGAAATAACAAATCTGCTGCTTCATTTTTAAACAAATCTTCATTGTTATCTTTGGCTTCTATTACAAGCTCTACAGCCTCTTCACCTACTTTTTGAGCTACTTTATTAATTCCTTTGTTAAATAAAGAACTTGTGTAAGAAGTAGATGCATCCGCATTTTTTCTACTTTGTATAGTAGCAATTAGTTTATTTAAAAATGCTAAATCAACTGTTTCATTTTTTTCAAAAAAACACGTTTCTGCACCAGTATGGCAAGTTGGGCCAATTGGTTCAGCTTTTATGAGTAACGTATCTTGATCGCAATCTATCTTGATATCAACTACCATAAGAAAATGTCCAGAAGTTTCACCTTTTGTCCAAAGTCTTTGTTTGGTTCTACTGTAAAAAGTTACTTTTTTCTCTTCAAGAGTTTTTTTGTAAGCTTCTTCATTCATAAAACCTACCATCAAAACTGTATTTGTATGTACGTCTTGAATCACCGCAGGAACTAACCCGCCTTGTTTTTCGAAATTGATATCCATGTATTTAACAATTGCCACAAAAATAATAAAATTTTATCTCTTTTGTGTGTACTTATCTACTTCTACAGTTACATTTCCCACCCAAGTTTTAGCTTTGATTTTCAGCGGTATCCTTCGGGCATCATCACTAATCCAAACTTTTACAGGATTTTTACCTATAAACATTTCATTTTCAGGAACTATAGGCTGTAAAACTATTGCTTTAAGTTTACCTATTTTAGTAGAAATAATTTCAGAACCCAATTGCACAAATTTTAAATTTTGCAAGTTTTCTTCTATATCCAAATCTATACTTAATGTATCGGTAAGCTTATACTTGGAAAAATCAATTCTTCTTAAATAATGAAAACTTGAAATTAAATCTTGAGTATGTTCACTAATTGCATGTTGACGAACGCTATCAGCTCTTTTGGTATTCAGCTGATGAACTTCTACCATTTTTTTATCAAAATTGAAGTAAGAATATTCTTTTAATTTATACTTATTTTCTTTCAGATTCCTTACAAAATAAACGGGCTTTAAAGAACTCGTATCGACATAAGAAGTAAATGTATCCACTAAATTACTAAATAAATCTACCGTACCATTAAGTTCACCTGTAAGCTGAGTTTTATAACAGACTTTTTGATTTATGGTATGGTAATTTGCATCAATATCCAGATGAATTTTTGCAGCATTTAAAACTCCCAATTTTCCTGTAAGATAAATATCTTCTCCTGAAAAAACATGAAGAGTATCTAAAGTAAGTAATGCTCCTGAAGGGATAAATACTTCGTTATTGTTTTTCTTTTTACAAGAAATAAATACCAAAATCAGCAGCAAACTCTTGCAGAATAGTTTCATAGTTATATTCTGACAGAAACACCTTTGTCTTTAAGAAATGCTTTTAATACGGCTATTTCAATTTCTTTAAAATGAAAAATACTAGCCGCCAAGCCTGCATCTGCTTTGCCCAATGTAAAGGTATCTACAAAATGTTCCATGGTACCGGCACCTCCAGATGCTATCACAGGAATATTAGCAGCTCCACTTATGGCAGAAGTGAGTTCATTAGCAAAACCTTGTTTGCAACCATCGTGATCCATAGAAGTAAGTAAAAGTTCACCCGCACCCCTATTTTCTACTTCTTTAGCCCAAGGTATAGTTTGAATATCTGTTGCAGTACGGCCACCATGTGTATGTACCCAATGGTTTCCATTTACAAATTTAGTATCTATAGCTACCACCACAAACTGACTACCAAATTCATTAGATAGTTCGTCTACAAGTTTTGGATTTTTTACGGCAGCAGAATTTATAGCTACTTTATCGGCTCCTGCATTGAGTAAAACAGAGGCATCTTCTATACTGGTAACTCCTCCACCTACTGTAAATGGTATATTGATCACATGAGCTATTTTTTTTACAAGTTCAGCTAATGTTTTTCTTTTATCTACGGTGGCTGTTATGTCTAAAAAAACTAATTCGTCTGCACCTTGTTCTGCATATAATTTAGCAAGCTCAACCGGATCACCTGCATCTCGCAATTCTAAAAAATTAACTCCTTTTACTGTTTTACCGTCTTTGATATCTAAACAGGGAATGATCCTTTTGGTAAGCATGACTATTTATTTAAGCCACAAAAATAATTTAAATATGCATCAATCAGCATATTTTCTATTTAAAATTTCACTTATAATAATAGCGTCCTTCACAGTTTGAGGATTTTTGATTTTGGTCAAATATTCATTTTCGGTTTTAGTTTCTTCTTCAAAAATCTTAAACTTACTTATGCTCAAATCTTGAGATGCGTATGGATTAGTCTCATAATCAATCACATCATTTTGATGTGACTTATTAACTTTTTTTTGAGTTTTATTAGTTTTTTTTGATGATTTAATAGAATGAGTATTACCAGTTTGTTTGGTCGATTTATTAGACTCATCTACTGTATCTTGTGAAGTATTCGTCTCTCTTTTTCTAAATAATTTTATGATACCAGGAAATACATTAAACGCAATTATTGCAAAAAAGATGATGTATTTTAATTTGTCCATATTGTAAATATAAAAAAAAATAATTTATTTTAAATCTGTTTATAAAATAAAAAATAATTTACTTATGGGATTTATCAAAGAATTTAAAGAATTTGCTCTAAAGGGCAATCTTGTAGACATGGCAATCGCTTTCGTTATGGGGGGAGCTTTTGGAAAAGTAACAACTGCATTTGTAGAAAAAATGTTTTCTCCAATTGTTGGTTTATTAATGGGAGGTATTGACCTATCTAAGAAAAAATTAATTTTAAAAGATGCTGCTCCCGAAATTAAAGATGCTGCTGGTACAGTAGTAACTCAAGCTGTACAAGAAGTTGCCATAGAATGGGGTACATTTATTACTGCTTGTATTGATTTCTTGATAGTAGCATTTGCAATGTTCATTATTATCAAAGCAATGAACTCAATGAAGAAGAAAGAAGCTGAAGCACCTACTGCACCACCAGCACCTTCTAAAGAAGAAGTTCTTCTTACAGAAATTAGAGATGCTTTAAGAAACAGATAGTATTAAAAACAAAAGGCTTACAATATAAATCGTAAGCCTTTTGTTTTTTTAAGCAATTTTAATCTTTTACCAACCTAAAATATATGCGAACATTAATGGTGCCACAATTGTAGCATCAGATTCCACAATAAACTTTGGAGTAGTAATATCTAGTTTACCCCAAGTTATTTTTTCATTAGGAACAGCTCCCGAATACGAACCATAAGATGTAGTTGAATCAGAAATTTGGCAGAAATATGACCAGAAAGGTACATCGTGCATTTCCATATCCTGATACAACATAGGTACTACACAAATTGGAAAATCTCCTGCAATACCTCCACCTATTTGAAAGAATCCTATACCTTTACCTTGGCAGTTGTCTGTATAATACTGAGCTAACCACATCATGTATTCCACACCAGACTTCATAGTTGTAGGTTTAAACTCTCCTTTGATACAATACGAAGCAAAGATGTTACCCATAGTACTATCTTCCCAACCTGGTACCACTATAGGTAAGTTTTTCTCAGCTGCAGCCACCATCCAGCTGTTTTTAGGATCAATTTCATAGTATTGTTCCAAAACACCAGACTTTATCATTTGATACATAAACTCGTGTGGGAAATATCTTTCTCCAGACTTATCTGCTTTATTCCAAATATCAAACAAATGTTTTTGCAAACGTCTGAACGCCTCTTCTTCAGGAATACACGTATCTGTTACTCTATTATAATGATTTTCAAGTAAATCCCATTCTTCTTGCGGGCTTAAATCTCTATAATTTGGCACTCTTTTATAAGAATTGTGTGCCACAAGATTCATAATATCTTCTTCAAGGTTAGCCCCCGTACACGAGATAATATGTACTTTGTCTTGACGAATCATTTCTGCTAATGATTTACCTAACTCTGCTGTACTCATAGCACCAGCAAGTGTTACCATCATTTTACCATTGTCAAGCAATTGAGTTTCGTAACCTTTTGCTGCATCTACTAACGCTGCCGCATTAAAATGCAAAAAGTTATTTTCTATAAACTGAGAAACAGGTCCTTTCATTTATTTTTTATATTAATTATTGATTCGCAAGTTAGATATATTTGAACGTTTATTCAAGAAATTCAAATTAAGTTAATGTAACCTTCTGTATATAATAAAAATACCACTGCATCAATTATACAAATGATTGCAGTGGTATTTTTAGCTATTTATAAATATTAAAAATTGCTTTTTAGAATCTGAGAAAGTACCGCCTGGGCCGCCCAAACTCTGTTTCCTGCCTCTGGTATCACAAGGGAGTTTGGCCCATCTAGTATTTCATCTGCCAGTTCTATCCCACGTCTTACGGGTAAACAATGCATCACTTTCGCTTTATTTGTAATGGCTAATTTTTCATTGGTCATCATCCAATGGCTATCCATAGAAAGGACTTTTCCGTAATCTTCATAAGAAGACCAGTTTTTAACATACACAAAATCTGCATTTTTAAGTGCCTCGTCTTGATTGTATTCTATTTGTGCATTGCCAGAAAATTCTGGTGCCAACTCATAACCTTTTGGGTGAGTGATTACAAAATCAACATCCGCTTTGTTCATCCATTCTGCAAAAGAATTTGGAACCGCCTGAGGTAAGGACTTAATATGAGGAGCCCATGTTAAAACAACTTTTGGTTTAGCAATTTTTTTGTTTTCCACTACCGTAATCAAATCGGCAAAAGATTGTAGCGGATGTCTGGTTGCACTCTCTAAACTCACAATAGGTACGCCAGAATATTTGATAAATTTGTTGAAAAAATCTTCCGAGTAATCTTCTGCTTTATCTACTAATCTAGGAAACGAACGAACACCAATGATATCACAATATTGTCCCATTACAGCTGCCGCTTCTCTCACATGTTCTACAGTGTTGTGATTCATCACCACACCATCTTGAGTTTCAAGAGCCCATCCTTCTTTGTCCATGTTCATGACAATCACGTTCATGCCCAAATTTTGGGCAGCTTTTTGTGTACTCAACCTTGTTCTTAAACTCGGATTTAAGAATATCAACCCTAAAGTTTTGTTAGAACCAAGTCCTTTGTCCACAAAAGGATTATGTTTATAATCAAGTGCAAGTTTAGTTATTGCTTGCAAGTCAGTTACATCATTTACAGAAATAAAATTTCTCATTATATAAAAAATTTGGGCAAATATAACAACTTAAGACAAAATCTACTTTATCTAAATTAAATTTTAATATAAAGTTTATGTGACCTTAGTATTTCTAAATTTTTATTTTAAAATATAAATTTTTAATTTTGTTTAATTTTACAAAATTAAAATTTGAACATTATTATGGATTTGTTTGATAAAATTTCAGTTGAAAACACCCCACTGGGTAAGCATTCTCAATACTCTCATGGATATTTCTCATTCCCTAAACTAGAAGGTGAGATAGCACCTAGAATGAAGTTTAGAGGAAAAGAAGTTTTAAACTGGAGTTTAAATAATTACATCGGATTAGCAAACCATCCTGAAGTGCGTAAAGCGGATGCAGATGCAGCTTTACAATACGGTTTGGCGTATCCTATGGGTGCCAGAATGATGTCAGGTAATACCAATTACCACGAACAACTAGAAGATGAACTTGCAAAGTTTGTTTCTAAAGAAGATGCTATTTTATTCAACTTTGGTTATCAAGGTATTATGTCTTCTATAGATTCTTTACTAGACAGACATGATGTAGTGGTTTATGATTCTGAATCTCACGCTTGTATAGTAGATGGTGTGCGTTTACATATGGGTAAAAGATTTGTGTTCCCACATAACGATATAGAAAACCTAGAAAAACAACTAGAAAGAGCAACCAAAATAATAAACGAAACAGGTGGTGCTATCATGGTAATCACTGAAGGTGTTTTTGGTATGGCTGGTGATATGGGTAAACTTAAAGAGATTGTGGAATTAAAGAAAAAATTCCAATTCCGTCTTTTAGTTGATGATGCTCATGGTTTTGGTACTATGGGCAAAACAGGTGCTGGTGTAGGTGAAGAGCAAGGTGTACAAGGTGAAATAGATTTGTATTTTTCTACATTTGCAAAGTCTATGGCATCTGTTGGTGCATTTATTGCAGGTCCTGAAAAAATTATTAACTACTTAAGATACTCTACACGTTCACAGATATTTGCAAAGGCATTGCCAATGCCTATCGTACTTGGAGCTCTTAAAAGGTTAGAATTATTAAAAACTCAACCCGAACTAAGAACTAAACTTTGGGATGTAGTTAAAGCGTTACAATCAGGCTTAAAAGAAAAAGGATTTAACATTGGTAGAACTCAGTCTCCGGTAACACCTGTATTCTTGAGTGGAGATGAAAATCAGGCAGGTCAATTAGTACTTGATTTGAGAGAGAATTACAATATATTCTGTTCAATAGTTTTGTACCCAGTAGTACCTAAAGGCGTGATAATGTTGCGTTTAATTCCAACAGCTACTCATACTATGGCTGATGTACAAGAAACTATTAATGCATTCTCAGAAGTCGCAACTAAGTTAAAATCAGGGGCTTACGATCAAAAACTAACAACTGCTCACATGTAATTGTACTTTTTTAATAAAAAGTATAAAAATTCTGTAGAAAATATTTGGGGTTTTAACAAAAACCCCTTAATTTGCACAATCAGAAACCCTTTAAATACAATTAAAAATGGCAAGATTTGATCAACTAAAAAACTTAGTTATGTCTCTTGAGGCAGACTTTGACAAATTTTATTCTAAAGACAACCAAGCTGCTGGTACTCGTGTAAGACAAGGCATGCAAGAACTTAAAAACCTTGCTCAAGAAATTAGATTAGAGGTTCAAGAAATTAAAAACAAAAAAGAAGAACAAGCTTCTTAATTTGTTCAAAATTTACCAATAAAAAAGGGCATCAAATTGATGCCCTTTTTTATTGGTAAACTACCTAGTTATGAATAAACACAACTAAGTAGTTTTATATTTTACATTTTTACTATTACAAATTCAGTACGTCTGTTTTGCTGATGTTCTGCCTCAGAACATGTAGATTTCACAGGCATTTCACATGCACAATTATTTACTAATTTCGACTCTCCATATCCCTTACCATAAATTCTAGATTTTGGTACTCCTTTAGATATAATGTAATCTGCAGAGGCCTTAGCTCTGTTTGTAGACAATTTCATGTTATACGCTTTGCTACTTCTACAATCTGTATGTGAGCCTAATTCAATTACAATTGTTGGGTTTTCTTTCATTACAGTTACAATTTTGTCAAGTTCAACAGCTGCATCTGGTCTGATATTATATTTATCTAAATCAAAATATATGGGATTAATTTCTATTACTTTTCCTATGTCTAACCCAACTTGCATTTTTTCAATTCTCATGTCTAGCATTTCGTGTAATTTAACAATTGGAGTTTTTATAGTATTGTTGTAGTGAACTGTTTTACCCAAATATCCATCCTTATGTATAGTAATAGATAAATGTAGCGTATCTTTTAATTTTTTACCATCTAAAATCTTAGAAATAGTTCCAGATTCAGATGTTAATCCTTCAAATAGAGTTTTCTTTGTTTTAAGATCCACTATTTTAAGTTTAACAGCTTCTATGGGTTGTTTCGTTTCTTTATCTGTAACTAATGCCTCTAGTGTAGGAACTAAATTTTTAAGCATTGGAACTCTGTATGTAAAACTATCTTCGTTTGAATTATGTGGAAACATTACTTTAGAACTAACTGGAAAATATTGACTTTTTGTCAAAGCAAAATGATACAATTTGTCTTCGTCAGCAGAAAATGTATATTCTGTTTTATCAGCAGTGTTGGTAGATATATTCAATTCATTTACTTTTATATCAACCGCATTTAACTCTTCACCAGTAAGTTCATCGTAAGCTATTATTTTAATTTCCTTACCTAAAGAAATTGGTTTTTTTAGACCAAAAGCCAAGATATCATCATCATAACCACCACTTTTTCTGTTTGTTGAGAGATATCCAGATTTATTTGAAGTAAATGTAATTCCAAAATCGTCATTAATGCTGTTTAGTGGATAGCCTAAATTTTCAACTTTATCTAATTTTTTAACATCAGACGCAAATAAATCTAATCCACCTAAACCACCATGTCCATTTGAGGAAAATATTAAATTACCTTTACCATCTATTGTTGGGAACATTTCTTTTGAGGGAGTATTAACGGTAGAACCTAAATTTTCTGGTGTTCCAAAATTTCCATTGTCGTAGGAAACTTTGTAAATATCAGTTTCTCCTTGTCCACCAGGCATATCAGAAACAAAATAAAGAGTTTTGTCATCTAACGACAGTGCAGGATGCCCCGTAGAATACTCTTTATTATTAAAAGGTACTTCTTTTGGTGTACTCCAAACTCCATTTTCTTTAGTTACATAAAACAATTTAAGTTTAGTTACTTTATTTTTGTCTTTACCTCTTATACCCTTTTTATAATTGTTTCTTGTAAAAAACATTGTGTTGCCGTCTTTTGTAAAAACAGCAGGGCCATCGTGATATTTTGTATTTACAATTCCTGAAAAAGGCTCTGCACTGGCTGAATCTTTTTTCTTAGTATCTTTTGAAACATGAATATAATCACCATAATATCCTAATGTCTTTGAGTCGTTAGGAACCAAAACTGTTTCATCTGAATGTTTACCATCTGAGGCTTCAACAAAATCATACGTATTGCCTTCCCCACCAACTTCATTCGTTTTAACAATTTTAGAAGTATCTATACTATACACTTGCAAATAAGGTGTATTGTTCCACCCGAAAACTTTTATTTTTCCATAGTTACGAGTACGGGCAGTGGTAAAAACCAATTTATCGTTGTAGAGAACTGGGGAGAATTCTGCATTTTGTGTATTAATGTTCAAATTATATAAATGTACATTAGAACTATCCTTATACAAGTTTGCTGTATTATTTATAGATTTAATATACGAATTTGCAATTTTCTCATAAGAAGGAACAGCTTTAAGTTTTTTGAATACTTCTAAAGCCTTATCTGATTTACCTTCTTCTAACAAAACCATGGCATACGGATATGATACAGCAGTATCTGTACTATGATTAGTATACAATTCACTATAAATCTTTTCTGCGTTTTCGGTATCTTTCAATTTATAATAACAATCAGCTAATGTTTTCTTTGCTTCTACATCATCTGTATGTTTTTTTACATAAGGAATTAAATACGAAGCTGCATTTGCGTAACGCATTCCCTTGTATTCTCTAAAGGCAATTTTACGTGTTCCTTGTGTATAACCCACAAAAACAAATAAAATTGATATCATAAAAAATAAACTCTTTTTCATCTTAAAAATATCTTGGTGTTACTATTTTCTTATCTGTTTTTCCGAACTCATATCTTAAAAATACTTCATGAGTGCCACCGTTACTCAATCCGTTTTTCTTTAGATTGTAGGTGTAGTCATAAGCATACCCAATTCTCAATTGTTCTGTAGGATTTATTTCTACTATGGGAACAAATGAATCACCAGTTCTATAGCTCAATCCAAAACCTATTAAGTTGGCATACCAAAAATTACCATTCAAGTCTAACTGCATGGGTGCTCCTTGTGCGTATTTGTATAAAAATGAAGGTTTAAAAGCCCAAGTTTCAGAAACTTTGAAAACATAACCCGCTCCTAAAAAGAAGTGTCTTCTTTGTTTGGTTTTTGTAAGAGTATCTGTAGCTATTCTCTTATTGTTTACTAAGTGAGGTAATGATAGCGATACATAAAACCTATCATTATTAAGATATACTCCCGAACCAAAATTAAACTGCCATTTTGAGAAAGTGTTGGTTGACAAAGAAGGGTCTAGAGTTTTAGCAGATTCTAATGAAGTAAAATTCGCTTTGTAAAAATTTGTTGAAGCCGATAACCCAAATGAAAGTAATAGGTTGTTATCTAATCTGATTCTATAAGATCCCATACCTGAAACTGTAGTACTATTTTCAATTCCTACTTTATCATTTAAGGCCATTAAACCTACTCCTATTTTTTCGTTTTTGATGGGCATATCTGCCGAAAAAAACATAGATTGAGGTGCTCCATCTACATTTACCCATTGTTTTCTGTACAAACTTGATAGAGAAAGTACATCTCTACTACCTGCATAGGCAGGATTGATAATCATGTAATTAAACATGTATTGCGAAAACATAGGGTCTTGCTGTGCAAAAACCCCTATGTTTAAAATTAATGTGATTGTAACTATTAAAATCTTTTTCATTGTTATAATCTTAGCGAGTGATAACTACGTAACCTTGTTTTTTTGTATTGTTAATTTCAACTAAGTAAAAATAGGTACCTGTTGGCAAATCAGTGCCTATAGACACGCCTTTGTTGGTAGTACCGTTCCAACTGTTATCATATTTTTCATTTTCATAAACGGTGTTACCCCACCTGTTGAATACTATTAATTTAACATCATTGGCGTTGTAATCTACCTGAATCACAAAATTATCATTGATACCGTCTCCATTAGGAGTTATGGCATCTGGAATAGCAAAAGGCAATTCTCTAAAGTCTCTTTCATCAGTAAACGGCGTATCATTATTTGCTAATGAAGTAACAGATTGGTTGTTTGCAGAACCACTTGAATTGTCTACACCAGAGTCTTTATCAAAAATATCATCTAAACCATCTTTATCTTTATCAGATCCTGATAAAGTTTTAGCTGAACCATTTGCTTCTTGATTATCAGATTTTGAATCATTGTCAGAATCTAAATCTAAATAGTCTGAAGTTTTGTCAATGTCCGTATCTACTGGTTGTAAACCTTTGGTAGTAGATGTTTCAAAAATATCGTCCAGACCATTGTTATTTACGTCTTTTTCAGAAGGAGCCGTATAAGATTCTGTTGATTGAGCTTCAATGATATCTACAATACCATCATTATCTGCATCTATATCTAAATAATCTGGCAATGTATCATTATCAGAATTTATTGGATTTATGAATGTAATCACGTTTTTAGACGCATCTGTTAAATCTGACTCCAAGCTATCATCTATACCATTTTTATTACTATCTTTTGACATCAAAACACCGTTTTTATCAGTATCTTTTGTTCCTAGAGTAGCTTCATATATATCTGTGATACCATCGTTATCTGAATCTATATCTAAATAATTTGGAAGATTATCTGAATCAGAATTTACTGGTAATACCGCAATTCCTCCTTCACTTGGATCTACCACATCAATTAAACCATCGTTATCAGCATCTTCAAGTGCAGTTATGATAGTTTTAGAACCTGCAACACCATCATTGTTAGGGTCAATTCCGAAAGATTCTTTGATATCAGAGATACCATCATTGTCAGAATCTAAATCTAATTTATTTATGACACCATCGTTATCTGTATCAATATTCATACTTGGAGTACCAGATGTAACTGCTCCAGTTGAATTGTTGATATGATCGAAAATATCTAAAATACCATCATTATCTATATCAGAATTAGAATCACCAACGCCGTTATGGTCCCTATCAACTCCGCCAGATTCAACTAAATCTACTAAGCCATCATTATCAGAATCTATATCTTTATAATCAGGCAGTGTATCATTATCTGAATTGATTATATTAAGTGGTTTTCCTGTTGGGAAGTCAGCATCTACTGCATTTGGGATACCGTCGTTATCAGCATCTACTGAACCATTGGCATCTTTCAAATCATCAGCTACACCATTGGTATCTGCATCAATGCCACCATTTTCAATAATATCATACAAACCGTCATTATCAGAATCTAAATCTAATTCATCTATGATGCCGTCTTTATCAGTATCTATGTTTCCAAAATTTGTTGGTATACCTATTACTGCCCCCGTATTATCTACAAGCACACTTCCTGTCCCTGGTAATCCATCATGATCAGGATCTGAACCGCCAGCTTCTATCACATCAGAAACACCATCGTTATCAGAATCTAAGTCTAATGAGTTTGGTATTCCGTCATTATCAGAATCTACTAAACCTTCAACAGTATCTACAACGCCATCGTTATCATCATCTACGTCTATTGAATCTGGAATACCGTCATTATCTGAATCTACGCCAGTAGCAATTTGAATGACAACTATTGCGGTATCTTTAGCTCCATTTATGTCTGTAATAATATATGTTAAAGTATCATTACCCGAAACAAATGTAGAAGTAGGAGTATATTCAATATCTTTACCATTACTTGCTACTACTGCAGTTCCTTTTTTAGGATTTGATAAAATGCTTGTAACAAGAGCATCTCCGTCAATGTCCGAATCATTTGCTTGGACATTTACAGTAACGGTCTCTCCAATCTGAATGGTTTTTGAATCATTAACCGCAACTGGAGCATCATTCACTGGTGCAATATTTATGACTACTAAAGCCGTATCGCATAAATTGAGTTCATTGCATATTTTATAGTAAATAGTGTCTTTACCAAAATAATTTGCAGTAGGTGTATACGACACACTATCTCCTTTAACAGATGCAGTTCCATGAGATGGTCCATCTATAATAGATATGCTAGTAACTAATCCAGTTCCTTTAGTATCATTTGTGGTAACAGGAATTGTAACTTTAGGGCTGTCTTCATTTAGATCTACCATATCATTTGTAGCTACTGGTGGTAAATCTGTAAGAGGAACAACGATTTCAACAATTGCAGTATCCGAAAGCCCAGAAGGATCAGTAATCACGTAAACTAATGTATCTATACCTCTAACAAATCCTGGAGTTGGAGTGTATGTTATAACATTATTGGTAACTGAAACTGAGCCATGACTTGGATTTTCTAATATAGTTACTGTCAAAACATCGTTATCAATATCTGAATCATTTATCAATACAGGAATTGTAACTGAAACCTCAGGGTTTGTGGTAGTCTTGTCATTTAGAGCAATTGGTTTGTCATTTACTGGCAATACATTGATAAATAAGGTATCGTTTTTACATGCATTTGAAATATCACAAACACTAGTTACTACTGTATCTTTACCGTTATAGTTTGGCGAAGGAGTGTATGTATACGATCCATCTTCATTTACAGAGATAACACCATGTTTCGGTTGTTCAATTGGTGTAACAGTAACTTTTAAAACGCCTTCTACATCCGTATCATTTACCAAAAGTCCTTTATCGGCAGCAATAGTTACCGTTTGATCTTCGTTTACTACTAAAGTATCGTTTTTAATAACAGGTAAATCATTTACAGGAAGTACCGTTATAAAAATAGTATCATTTTTACAAGCATTATCTGTGTCACAAACACTCACAACAACAGTATCAATTCCATTAAAATTTGTATTTGGTACATACTTGTATGACCCATCGGAATTAATAGTAATTGTGCCATGATTAGGAGCATTTACAGGAGTTGTTTTTACTGATAAATCACCCTCAACATCAGTATCATTTGATAAAATACCGTTAGCTTCGTTTACTTCTAATACCTCATCTTCATTAATAAACTCACTTTCATTTGACAGAAATGGTTCATCATTTACAGGTGTAATTGTAATAAATAAAGTATCATTTTTACATGAGTTCAAATTATCACATACACTTACAACCACTGTATCCTTTCCGTTTACATTTGTACTAGGCACGTATGTGTAAGAACCATCACTGTTTACAGTAATTGTACCTTTTTTAGGTTCTAAAATAGGATTTGATTTTACAGACAAGGTTCCATCAATATCTTGGTCGTTAGCTAAAATACCATTTGTAGAACTTACCACCAAAGGAGTATCTTCAACTACAGAGATTGTTTCATTGGACACTATAGGAGCATCATTTACTGGCGTAATGTTGATGACAATAGTATCATTTTTACAACTATTTGAAGCATCACAAACACTTACTACTACGGTATCTACTCCATTGAATGAAGTATTTGGAATGTATTTAAAAGAACCATCAGTACTTATTGTAATTTGACCATGATTAGGAGCCGTAACTGGAATTGGATTTACGGTTAAACTACCTTCTACATCAGAATCATTTTTCAAAATTCCAGAGGTAACATTTACGTTTAATGTATCATTCTCGGCTACTGTGTATGTTTCATTTGCAACAACTGGTTCATCATTTACAGGAATTACATTTATAATAATTTTTGCTTGATCACAATCTGCCGTGGCATCACAAATCTTGTAAACAAGAGTGTCAGCACCATTAAAATTAGCATTTGGTGTATATATTAATTTATCATCTGTTGCATCTAATGGTGTTCCATTATTGTCAATTGATACTGACCCATTTTTAGGTAAAGTAATAACTGAAATAGGATTAGTTAAAGAAGGTCCGTCAACACCATAACTATCATTAGATAAAATAACACTAACCAATTTATTTAAACTTTCATCTTCGTTGATAGTAAATGTTTCATCATTTGCACTTGGTATAGCAGAACCAGAAACATTAATAAAAAGTGTGTCATTTTTACAAATTTTAGGTAATGGTAAACCTGCATCACAAACTTCAATAATTAAAGTATCTATACCTTCAAAATTAGTATTTGGTGAATATGTATAGTCGCCATTTGTGGAAACTGTAATTTTACCATGTTTTGTAACTACATTGTTTAAAGGAGTTGCAGACAAAGGTGATTCTAAGTCAGAATCGTTTGTTAAAACGTTTCCTGTTTTAGTAGTATTTTTAGTGATAGAAACATTTTCATTTAATACAGTTGGAGCATCATTTACTGGACTAATTGTAATAAATAAAGTATCGTTTTTACAAGAGTTCAAATTGTCACACACACTTACAACCACAGTATCCTTTCCGTTTACATTTGTACTAGGCACGTATGTATAAGTACCATCAGTATTTACAGTAATTGTACCTTTTTTAGGTTCTAAAATAGGATTTGATTTTACAGACAAGGTTCCATCAATATCTTGGTCGTTAGCTAAAATACCATTTGTAGAACTTACCACCAAAGGAGTATCTTCAACTACAGAGATTGTTTCATTGGACACTATAGGAGCATCATTTACTGGCGTAATGTTGACAACAATAGTATCATTTTTACAACTATTTGAAGCATCACAAACACTTACTACTACGGTATCAACTCCATTGAATGAAGAATTTGGAATATATTTAAAAGAACCATCAGTACTTATTGTAATTTGACCATGATTAGGAGCCGTAACTGGAACCGGATTTACAGTTAAACTACCTTCTACATCAGAATCATTTTTCAAAATTCCAGAGGTAACATTTACGTTTAATGTATCATTCTCGGCTACTGTGTATGTTTCATTTGCAACAACTGGTTCATCATTTACAGGAATTACATTTATAATAATTTTTGCTTGATCACAATCTGCCGTGGCATCACAAATCTTGTAAACCAGAGTGTCAGCACCATTAAAATTAGAATTTGGTGTATATATTAATTTATCATCTGTTGCATCTAATGGTGTTCCATTATTGTCAATTGATACTGACCCATTTTTAGGTAAAGTAACAACTGATATAGGAATAGTTAAAGAAGGTCCGTCAACACCATAACTATCATTCGATAAAATAACACTAACCAATTTATTTAAACTTTCATCTTCGTTGATAGTAAATGTTTCATCATTTGCACTTGGTATAGCAGAACCAGAAACATTCATAAATAGCGTGTCATTTTTACAAATTTTAGGTAATGGTAAACCCGCATCACAAACTTCAATAATTACAGTATCTATACCTTCAAAATTAGTATTTGGAGTATATGAATAGTCGCCATTTGTGGAAACTGTAATTTTACCATGTTTTGTAACTACATTGTTTAAAGGAGTTGCAGACAAAGGTGTTTCTAAGTCAGAATCGTTTGTTAAAACGTTTCCTGTTTTAGCAGTATTTTTAGTGATAGAAACATTTTCATTTAAAACAGTTGGAGCATCATTTAATGGACTAATTGTAATAAATAAAGTATCGTTTTTACATGAATTTTCAATATCACATACATTTACAACTACCGTATCCTTACCATTACTATTCAAATTTGGTGTATAAACAAAAGAACCGTCTGTATTGATAGTAATTACACCTAATTTGGGTTGTACTAGAGGAGTAGGATTTACTGTTACAGGGCTTTCGATATCTGAGTCATTGCTTAAAATTCCATTTGAAGCATTAACCGTTAATTTTACATCTTCAGTAGTAGAGTAAACTTCATTTTTAACAGAAGGAGCATCATTTACTGGACTAACTACAAAACTTACAAACGAAGTATCACATTTTCCGTTAGTTTCACATAGTTCATAAATCAACTTGCTAGAACCGTTATAATTGTCTGCAGGATTATAAGTTAGTACTCCAGAAACGGGATTATAAGAATACGTTCCTGTTGAATTTGAAACAGATGTTTGTACACCTGAAACTGTAATATCTAAGTCAATAATAGATAGATTTGTGCCATTTGTTGGTGCTGTTACCGCAGTTCCAAACGAATTAAAATCATTTGAAATGATATTCACTGTACCATCAATTCCATCTTCTGTTAAAGCAGTTTGTACAACATCTGGGTTCGCTATTGGTGAACCCGTAACTGTTACAACAACTCTTGCGGTATCACATAGCGTAGTTACCGTTTTATCACATATACTATAAACTATCGTGTCTTTGCCACTTGTTGCATTTGTATTTGGAGTGTAATCTAAACTTCCATCTGCTTTTACCGTTACTGTACCTTTCTTTGGATTTGTAGTAATCGTTGGTATCGTTACAGTGGTTAAGGTTGCTGTGGTTCCGTCTGAGGCTTTGTCATTACTTAAAATAACGATATTCTTTAACGTACCTGCTGTTGCTGTGCTTGTCTCTGGGTTTGCTATTGGGGAACCCGTAACTGTTACAACAACTCTTGCCGTATCACATAGCGTAGTTACCGTTTTATCACATATACTGTAAACTATTGTGTCTTTGCCACTTGTTGCATTTGCACTTGGAGTGTAATCTAAACTTCCGTCTGCTTTAACGAATACCGTTCCTTTCTTTGGATTTATAGTAATTGTTGGTAATGTAACTTTGGTTAAAGTAGCTGTTGTTCCGTCTGAGGCTTTGTCATTACTTAAAATAACGATATTCTTTAACGTACCTGCTATAGCTGTGCTTGTCTCTGGATTCGCTATTGGTGAACCCGTAACAGTTACAACAACTCTTGCTGTATCACAAAGCGTAGTCACTGTTTTATCACAAATGCTGTAAACTATCGTGTCTTTGCCACTTGTTGCATTTGCACTTGGAGTGTAATCTAAACTTCCATCTGCTTTTACCGTTACTGTACCTTTCTTTGGATTTGTAGTAATCGTTGGTATCGTTACAGTGGTTAAGGTTGCTGTGGTTCCGTCTGAGGCTTTGTCATTACTTAAAATAACGATATTCTTTAACGTACCTGCTGTTGCTGTGCTTGTCTCTGGGTTTGCTATTGGGGAACCCGTAACTGTTACAACAACTCTTGCCGTATCACATAGCGTAGTTACCGTTTTATCACATATACTGTAAACTATTGTGTCTTTGCCACTTGTTGCATTTGCACTTGGAGTGTAATCTAAACTTCCGTCTGCTTTAACGAATACCGTTCCTTTCTTTGGATTTATAGTAATTGTTGGTAATGTAACTTTGGTTAAAGTAGCTGTTGTTCCGTCTGAGGCTTTGTCATTACTTAAAATAACGATATTCTTTAACGTACCTGCTATAGCTGTGCTTGTCTCTGGATTCGCTATTGGTGAACCCGTAACAGTTACAACAACTCTTGCTGTATCACAAAGCGTAGTCACTGTTTTATCACAAATGCTGTAAACTATCGTGTCTTTGCCACTTGTTGCATTTGCACTTGGAGTGTAATCTAAACTTCCATCTGCTTTTACCGTTACTGTACCTTTCTTTGGATTTGTAGTAATCGTTGGTATCGTTACAGTGGTTAAGGTTGCTGTGGTTCCGTCTGAGGCTTTGTCATTACTTAAAATAACGATATTCTTTAACGTACCTGCTGTTGCTGTGCTTGTCTCTGGATTCGCTATTGGTGAACAAGAGGATGTTAGAGAAGAATTATAAGGATCAGATTTTAAAGTATAATTTATAGTTGCAGAAGACAAATCTGAAGTTTCTACTAAAGAAGATAATCCATTGTTTCCGACAGAACCACTAATTGTATTATTTACCAAATATGTTTTATTATGTCCTGCTTCAATAACGTCTGGACAACCATCTCCATCAGAATCCAAATCTACTGAATTATCTAAACCATCTCCATCAGAATCACAAGTTGAAGTAGATAAAGTGATATCATCAATAGCAAGATCATTTCCACAACCACCTGGACCTGAATTTATTAATGTAATTCTAATATTTGTAACTGTGCCTGTATTAAAAGTTAATTTATAGTTATTCCAAGTATTTGTAGCACTTGATAAAGGAATAGAAGAGGTATTTATAGTGGCAATTAACGCATTAGTAGCATTATTTCGAACTTCGAAAGTTACATTTGGTAAAACAAATCCTCCACAACATGATTGACAACCAGTTTGATTCGTAATATCATTAGCATTGGTTATCCAAGCAGAAAAATCATAATTTTTATTTGCTAATACTGTTGCTGTTCTTTCATAAAACTCACCTGTAGCTAATGCTGCATTTACAACCATCATATAGCCAGTTCCTGTAGTATGATCTTTTATATCTGGCCAGTCTCCATTTGGCAATTTTGTACTTGTAGATATTGTGTAATCTCCGTCATTTAATGCATTTGGATAAACCGCATTTGGAGAAATATTACCTCTATAGTTATAAGTTGTGTAACCAGTAGGTAAAGAAGCTCCAGGATAGGTTCCTGTACCAAAATTTTCTGTAATTACAGTACAGTTTACATTTTCAAATGTATCAGGAATTCCATCATTATCATCATCCAAATCTACTGTATCAAAAATTCCATCACTGTCTGTATCTTTTGTTACCGGACATGAAGCAAAAGTTGGTGCTCCAGAACATGAACTTACTTTTTCAAGTTTGATATCATCAATATAGTAATCATTACCACTATTGTTTGACATTGCATTTAAAATTCTCAATGAGACGTTTTTGGAAGTACAAGTACTTGGTACTGTAAATGTATAAGTAATTTCTTCCCAAGCTGTTGATGAAGAAAATTTATTAAATATAGAACTTGCTAATAAGGGTGTTGTTGATGCCTGATTATCTACATCTGCAATATCTCTTAATTCAATCTTAACTCCTGTACTTGCATTTACAGTATACATGTAAAAAGACACTTTATAACAAGCACCTGGCTCCAACATTACGTCTCTATTATAAAAAGTATTTAAAGTTGTACCGGCATTTATAACCATGACTGCACCATTTACATCACCTGTTGTATGGTCATCTATTGCAGTAGTTGCGTTACCTGAAGTGGTTTGTGAAGGTAATGGACCCGTCCAAAACCACCAATAATTTGCAGGATATGCATCTCCAATTTTTTTGGGATCTATAACTGCATAATGGTTGTTTTCAATAGCTTTTTGGTTAGTTGTCCCATTAGGATCTGCCCAAGTAAAAGATCCACTAGGCATATAACTAGACGTTTGTCTAGTGGTACTTGTACCAAAATCTTCAAGAAATACCGTTTGTGATTTTAAATTAAAACCAAATAAAACCAACAAAATTGATATTTTCCAATTGAATTTTTGATAACTGAATAACCAATAAAACAATATTTGATACTGTTTGGTTTTTGTTAAAATTCGCATATAGTTTTTAAAAAATAATTATATCTATACAAAAATAATAATTAGTTTCTATAAAACAATAAAATATCTAAATTAAATTACATAAGTAATGTAATAATTTAACTTTTAAGATTTTTATTATAACTTTTCCAATAAAAAAGGCTAGTTTTTGCAAACTAGCCTTTTAAAATATTTAAACAACTGAATATTAATACATTCCGCCCATACCACCACCTGGCATAGATGGAGCTGCAGGAGCTTCTGATTCTTCTTCAGAAACCACACATGCAGTTGTTAATAACAATCCTGAAATTGAAGCAGCATTTTGTAATGCTAAACGTGTAACTTTTGCTGGATCAAGAACACCAGAAGCCACTAAGTCTTCATATTTGTCAGTTCTTGCATTATAACCTTGATTTCCTGAAGCTTCTTTTACTTTGTTTACAATAACAGATCCTTCAAGGCCACAGTTTTCAACAATCGTTCTTAACGGAGCTTCAACTGCCTTTTTAATGATTTCAACACCTGTTTTTTCGTCTTCATTTAAAGTAACAACAGAATCTAAATCTGCAGATGCTCTGATAAGTGCTACACCACCACCTGCAACTACACCTTCAGCTACTGCCGCACGTGTTGCATGTAGAGCGTCATCAACTCTATCTTTCTTTTCTTTCATTTCAACTTCTGTTGCAGCTCCTACATAAAGGATAGCCACACCTCCTGCCAATTTGGCAAGTCTTTCTTGAAGTTTCTCTCTATCGTAATCAGAAGTAGTTTTTTCTATCTGAGATTTGATTTCGTTAACTCTTGCAGTGATACCATCTTTGCTACCCGCACCGTTTACGATAGTAGTGTTATCTTTATCTATCGTTACTTTTTCAGCAGTTCCTAGGAAGTCAACAGTTGCGTTTTCTAATTTAAAACCTCTCTCTTCAGAAATTACTGTACCGCCTGTCAAAATTGCGATGTCTTCTAACATAGCTTTTCTTCTATCACCAAAACCTGGAGCTTTTACTGCAGCTACTTTTAAAGCACCTCTAATTTTATTAACTACTAAAGTTGCAAGAGCTTCCCCATCTACATCTTCAGCAATAATCACCAATGGTTTACCTGTTTGAGCAACTGGCTCAAGAATTGGAAGTAATTCCTTCATTGAAGAAATTTTCTTGTCGTATATCAAGATATATGGTCTGTCAAGATCTGCTTCCATAGATTCTGTATTAGTTACAAAATATGGAGACAAATAACCTCTGTCAAACTGCATACCATCTACAGTCTTAACTTCGTCAGAAGTACCTTTTGCTTCTTCTACAGTAATAACGCCATCTTTACCTACTTTTTTCATAGCATCTGCAATCATTTTACCGATTTCGTTATCGTTGTTTGCAGAAATTGTTGCTACTTGTTCAATTTCGTCGTTACCTTTAACTGGATTAGAAAGTTTTGCTAAGTTAGCTACTACTTTTTCTACTGCTTTGTCTATACCTCTTTTCAAATCCATAGGATTTGCACCTGCTGCCACGTTTTTAGAACCCGCAGCAAATATTGCTTGAGCCAATACCGTTGCTGTTGTAGTACCATCACCAGCGTTATCAGCAGTTTTAGAAGCTACTTCTTTCACAAGTTGAGCTCCCATATTTTCTATAGAATCTTTCAATTCTACTTCTTTAGCTACAGACACACCATCTTTAGTAATAGTTGGTGCACCAAACTTCTTGTCAAGAATTACGTTTCTACCTTTAGGGCCTAATGTTACTTTTACTGCATTAGCAAGAGTATCTACACCTTTTTTTAATTTTTCTCTAGCTTCTGTATCAAATAATACTTTTTTAGCTGCCATATCTTTTATAATGTTTTGTTAAAAAAATTGTTTGTTAGATGATTGCAAAAATATCTGCTTCACGCATTATCAAATAATCTTTACCGTCTACTTGTAGTTCAGTACCAGAATACTTTCCATAAAGTACTGTATCACCAACTTTAACGGTCATAGGCTCATCTTTTTTACCTGAACCTACAGCCACAATTGTTCCTCTTTGAGGTTTTTCTTTAGCTGTATCAGGAATGTAAAGACCTGATGCTGTTTTAGTTTCTGCTGCAGCAGGTTCTACTAGAACTCTGTCGTGCAATGGTTTTACGTTTACTTTTGACATATTTTATGTTAAAATTATTTCTGCTCTTCAATTTGCACAATTTGTGCCAAGTTCATAAATCTGATATTTTGTCATATTTTATGACAAAACACTGTAAATTAAACCAATTTTGACAGATGTGTGTAGATTTTTGAAACTGGTAGTCCCATTACATTGTAATAACAACCTTTTATTTCTTCTACTCCCACCAAACCTATCCAATCTTGAATTCCATAAGAACCAGCTTTGTCAAATGGTTTGTAATTTTTAATATAATATTGTATTTCTTGATCTGTTAATTGTCTAAACTTTACATACGTTTCAGCACAATCACTCACATAATCGCCTTTATGAACAATTGTGAAACCTGTAACCACTTTATGTTCTTTACCAGATAATGATTTAAGCATTGATTCTGCCTCTGCAGGAGACATGGGCTTATTCATGATTTTTTTCCCGTTAATAACAACTGTGTCTGCGGTTATAATGGTGTATGTATCTTGATGCACCTGAGTTAGTATTTTTTCAGCTTTTTGCTGTGACAAAACTACAGGAACCATTTCTAAAACTAAATCCTCTGGCACTTCTTCGTCAATGTCTGGACTCATAGTTTCAAAAACAAAACCAGCATCGCTCAACAATTGTTTTCTTCTAGGCGAATTGGAGCCTAATAATATTTTAAAATCAAACATATTCGTGTTAGAATTTATTTTTTACAAAGTGATTTTTGTAAATCTTTTGAGGGTATATGACCTAAATCAGACGCTTGTTGCAAATCATAACACAAGGTGCTGTCGTTTAATTCTTTTTTAGATAAAGCCCTGTAATACAAAGCTTCTACATTATTGGTTTGTAAATGTATGACTAAATCAAAATCTGCTATACTTGGCTTAAATTTTTTAATATGATAATAGCTTATTCCTCTAGTAATTAAAGCATCAATATTGTTTTTATCGTGTTCTAGCACATGAGTACAATCATCAATTGCTTTTTGCTCTTGTTTTAAATTAATGTAAACATGAGCCCTAATTATGTAAGCTTCATAGTCTTGAGGATTTAACAAAATTGTTTTATTTAAATCTAGTAACGCCTCTTCAAATTTACCTAACATATAATAGGTATTTCCTCTGTTAAAATAAGCTCGTTCGTCTTCATTATTTATGGAAATAGCTTTGGTAAAGCTTGCAATTGAAGTTTTAAAATCACCAAAATGCCCTTCTAATAATCCTTTATTTAAATATACTTCATAAACAGGAGAACCTTTTTTGGCTAACAATTTTAAATCATCGTATGCTTCATTATAATTTTGTAAAGACACTTTAACCATTGCAGCATGAGCTTTAGCTAAATCATTATTTGGATATAATGCGAGAATTTTATCATAGGTTTTTAATGAATTTTTAAAATCACCTAATATATCCAACAAATACGCTTTTTCTTCTAGTGCTTCTTTATGATCTGCATTTATAGATAATGCTTCTTTGCACACATCGTAAGCTTGTGAGTAATTACCAAGTCCTCCAATTGCTTTTGACTTAAACACTAAGACCTCAACATTTTGAGAATTTTTAGCCAATTCCTGATTACATTCACTGATAACTTCATTATACTTTTTGTTTTTATACAAATCTTCAATTTTTGAATAATTAGTTTGTGAAAAAACCAAATGGCAACTAAATGCAAGAACTAAAAGAAAATATTTGAAAAATGACATAAATAAACATTTAAACACAAATTTAAAATTAAACTTTTTGAGGCATTTAAAAAAGCGTATTTTTAAGTTTTAAATTTCGGAAATGTCTAAACTACAAGAATTCAAAAAATATTCATTAAATTTTTTAGAAGATACATCAAAAGATGTATTAGTAAAAACTATTGAAAACACAGATGCAAATGTTAGTATTAGAAACAATCCATTCAAAAACCATCTAACTTATGAACATAAAATTAACTGGTGTTCTGATGGTTTCTACTTGCCAGAAAAACCAATATTTACACTTGACCCAGCTTTCCACAGCGGTAGCTATTACGTGCAAGAATCTAGCTCCATGAGTTTGGAATCATTTTTCAAACAAATTGAATTACCAGAAGATGCCATCATTCTTGACTTGTGTGCATCACCAGGCGGGAAATCCACACATTTACTAAGTTTAATGCAGGAAAACCAATTATTGGTTAGTAATGAAGTAATTAAAAGCAGAACTGCTTCTTTAAAAGAAAACCTTATGAAATGGGGATGCGAAAATATTGTTATAACAAATAATGACGCGTCACATTTTTTTAATTTACAAAATTTCTTCGATTTAATTGTTGTAGACGCACCTTGTTCAGGAGAAGGTATGTTTAGAAAAGATAAAAATGCAATAGAGGAATGGAGTATAGAAAATGTAGATATTTGCTATAAAAGACAACAAAGAATACTTTCAGAAATAATTCCAAGTATAAAAGACGGAGGATATTTAATCTATTCTACCTGTACATATAATCCGTACGAAGATGAAGAAAATGTAAAATGGATTTTAGAAAACCATAATTTTGAAGAAGTTAAATTATCTCAAAAATTTGAAAATGTGTATGAAGCATCACTTGGTTATAAATTTATGCCGCATCTTACCCAAGGTGAAGGATTTTATATAGCATGTTTGCGAAAAAAAGGAGAATTAGAAACGCTAGAAATTCCTAAATCAAAAAGAAGCCCAATTGAAATTTTTAGAAATATAAAAGATATAAAAGACACACTTGTAAATAATGAAAGTCTTGAGTTTTTTATATATAATAATGTGATTAAAGTTTATCAAAAAAACCACAAAGTAACAGTAGATTATTTAGCAAGATATCTAAGCATAGTATATTCTGGTTTAGACATTGGGGAAATTAAAGGAAAAGAATTAGTTCCAAGTCATACATTGGCACTGAGTAGATTGATAAATAAGGACTATTTTAAACCTGTAGAACTAAACAAAACAGAAGCATTAAAATATTTAAAAAAAGAATTAACAGATATAGAAAGTAGCAACGGGATAAATTTAGCTACCTTTAATGGAAATGGAATGGGATTTTTTAAAAAAATACAAAATAGAATCAATAACAATTATCCTCAAGAATGGAGGATACGAATGGAAATATAAAAAAAGGTCTCTTAAATTAGAGACCTTTCTGTACTAAAATCTATTAAGCATTCAGAGCTTCGGCTCCGCCTACTATTTCAAGAATTTCTTTTGTAATTGCAGCTTGACGTGTACGGTTATAAGTCAATTTTAACGACTTTAACAGTTCACCAGCATTTTCTGTTGCTTTATCCATAGCTGTCATACGAGCTCCTTGTTCAGAAGCATTAGATTCAAGTAAATTACTAAAAAATTTAGTTCTTAATGACTTAGGAACTAACTCATCTAGTATAGTGTCTTGATCTGGTTCGTATATATAGTCAATGTTTTCTTTTTTATCTAAATTTATAGAAGAAGAAACCAATGGTAAAAACTGTTCAGTTTTTACAACTTGTGTTGCCACATTCTTAAACTCATTATAAACAACTTCAACTAAATCATATTCACCTTTTGCAAATGAAGACATAGCATAATCTGCTGCATCTTTAGCATTAGAAAATGTGATTCCATTCAAAATTGATGAAAACTTAGAATTAACATTAAAATTTCTTTTAGCGTAATATTCAGCTCCTTTTTTACCAATTGTTAATAAAGTAATATTACCAGAAGCAACAAAAGAATGATATTTATTAGCCAAAAGTAAATTGACAGACTTAAAGATATTAGTGTTAAAACCACCACACAAGCCTCTATCAGAAGTAACTACAACTAAAAGCACCTTTTTAACTTCTCTCTGTTCAGAGTAAAGTTTAACTATTTTACTATTATTTTCAGAAGCAGTTAAATTAGAAATAATAGCAGAAAGTTTTAATGAATAAGGTCTTAGTTTCATCGTAGCATCCTGAGCTCTACGCAATTTCGCTGCTGCAACCATTTTCATGGCTTTAGTGATCTGTTGAGTAGATGATACTGATTTTATTCTATTTCTTACCTCTTTTAAACTTGGCATGTTGAGAAAATAAAGTGAGAGGTTACCCTCTCACATGTTATTTATACGATTTTACTAAATCTTTTGCTACCGATTTCAAAACAGATGTAATTGAATCATCTATTTTACCTGCACGAATAGCTTCAAGTGTATCTTTATGATTTGCAGCTAAAGTTTGACTATAAGCTTTTTCAAAATCTTTAACTTTATTAACCGCAACATCATCAATATAACCATTTGTAGATACATAAATGATTGCAACTTGTTGTTCTACAGAAACCGGAGAAAACTGAGCTTGTTTAAGAATCTCTAAGTTTCTTTTACCTCTTTCTATAGTCAATTTAGTAGCAGCATCTAGATCCGAACCAAATTTTGCAAATGCTTCAAGTTCTCGGAACTGAGCTTGGTCAAGCTTTAATGTACCCGCAACTTTCTTCATTGATTTAATCTGAGCATTACCACCTACTCTTGATACAGAAATACCAACGTTAATAGCAGGTCTTACACCCGAGTTAAATAAATTTGATTCCAAGAATATCTGACCATCAGTGATAGAAATCACGTTTGTAGGAATATACGCAGAAACGTCACCAGCCTGTGTTTCAATAATAGGTAATGCCGTTAAAGAACCACCACCTTTAACTTTTCCTTTCAAAGATTCTGGTAAATCATTCATCTGGCTAGCAATAGCATCAGACGCATTAATTTTAGCAGCTCTTTCTAATAATCTTGAGTGAAGATAAAACACATCACCTGGATATGCTTCACGTCCTGGAGGTCTTCTTAATAATAAAGATACTTCACGGTAAGCAACCGCTTGTTTAGATAAATCATCATAAACAACTAAAGCAGGACGACCAGTATCTCTAAAATACTCACCTATTGCAGCACCAGTAAATGCAGAATAGAATTGTAAAGGAGCAGGATCTGAAGCTGCAGCAGAAACAACAACAGTATAAGCCATTGCACCAGCTTTTTCTAAAGCAGAAACAACTTGAGCAACCGTAGAAGCTTTCTGACCAATAGCCACATAAATACACATTACAGGCTGACCTTTGTCATAAAACTCTTTCTGGTTAATGATAGTATCTATAGAAACAGTAGTTTTTCCAGTTTGTCTATCACCAATGATAAGCTCCCTTTGACCACGTCCAATAGGAATCATAGCATCAATAGCTTTAATACCAGTTTGTAAAGGCTCATTAACTGGTTGACGATAAATAACCCCTGGAGCTTTTCTTTCCATAGGCATATCAAACAACTCACCAGCAATTGGTCCTTTACCATCAATAGGATTACCTAAAGTATCAATAACACGACCTAAAACACCTTCACCAACTTTTACAGAAGCAATTTGACCAGTTCTTTTTACTGTATCGCCTTCTTTTATACCTGCAGAATCTCCTAAAAGAACCGCACCTACGTTATCTTCTTCTAAGTTCAAAGCCATAGCTTTTAGTCCATTTTCAAAAACTAAAAGTTCACCAGCTTGTACTTTATTTAATCCAAATATACGAGCAACACCGTCACCAACTTGCAAAATTGTACCTACTTCTTCAAGCTCAGCTTGAGTTTTCATACCTGCAAGTTGTTGTCTTAAAATTGCCGAAATTTCGTCTGGTCTTATATCAACCATCTTTCTTTAATTTAAATTTAATTAATAAGTTTTTTGATAAGGATTTTTAGTAAACTCCAATTTAATTTTGTTTAATTTGGAAGCAACTGACTCATCTATTTGTTTATCACCCACTTTAGCAATAAATCCTCCAAGAATTTTAGGATCTACTTTTTTGGTAAGGATCACTTTAGAAGAAGAAATTTTTTCTATTAAACCTTTTACTTCATTCTCAACATCGGGAGTCATTGGCACTGCAGTAACTACTTCAGCGTTTTGATAACCCATGATTGAATTATATTGTTTAATAAATTCTTGAGCAACAACGCCTAGAATATTCTCTCTTCCTTTTTTAACAGTTAGTTCTATAATTGCCATAGATAAAGATCCAAGCTTAGATCCAAAAACTGCTTTTAATACATCAAGTTTTTTTTCTTGACTTATGATAGGACTTTTTAATAAAAGTTCTAAATCTTTACTTTCAGCAATTGCTTTTGCAAGAGCATCCATATCTGATTTAACAGATTCTAGTGCTCCATTCTCTTTTGAAATATCTAAAAGAGATTTTGCATATCTTGATGCTACTACAAAATCAGACATTGTATTTTAGGTACTAATCAAAGATTAGTTTAATTTTAAATCACTTAAATACTCTTTTACTAAATTTTGCTGAGCATCGTCAGAAGATAAATTCTTTCTAACAATTTGTTCTGCAATTTGTACTGAAAAAGTACCAATAGTATTCTGAATCTGAGTTAATGCGTTCATTTTTTCAGCATTAATAGAAATTTTAGCAGATTCTAATAATTGATTGGCTTCTGTACTAGCTTTATCTTTAGCTTCAGCTATAATTGTATTAGCAACATTTTGTGCATCTTTTAGAATTTTATCTCTTTCTTTACGAGCTTCATCTAAAAGTTTTTCGTTTTCTGCTTGTAATGAAGTCAACTGGCTTTTAGCCAATTCTGCAGCATTCAAAGCATCTGCTATTGAATTTTCTCTTTCGTTTATTGCTCCTAATATTGGTTTCCAAGCAAATTTAACCAACAAAAACAACAACAATGAAAAAGCAATAGTAGACCAAAATACCAAGCCTATCGCTGGTGTAATTAAACTATTTGCTCCCATTTTAAAATTTATGTGTTAAAGTTAAAAAAATAAAGCCCTACGCTAAGTAGGACTTTATATATTATCTAACACCTAGTAGAGCCACAACCACTGCGAATAGAGCAACACCTTCTACAAGAGCTGCTGCGATAATCATAGCAGTTTGGATTTTGTCAGCTACCTCTGGTTGACGAGCCATGCCATCTACAGCTTTAGAACCAATCAAACCGATACCTAAACCTGCACCGATTACTGCAATACCTGCTCCAATTGTTGCGATACTTCCGATCATTGTTTTATTTATTTATTGAGTTAAACGATTTATTAAAATAATTGAATTTACACTTGAAAATTAATGATGAGCGTGCTCATCATGATGATGATGCTCTGCTGTTGCAGAACCTATAAACAATGCTGTTAACATTGTAAATACAAAAGCTTGTAAAAATGCTACAAGTAATTCTAGAACATCTATAAACAATGCTAACGGTATAGCAGCTACTGACATAGCAGCACTTTTGAAAATAAATATTAAGGAAATTAAACTTATCACTACAATGTGACCTGCAGTAATATTGGCAAACAAACGAACCATTAATGCAAATGGTTTAGTGAAAATACCTATCAATTCTATAGGAGCCATAAATAATTTCATTGGCCAACTCAACCCAGGCATCCAAAAAATATGTGCCCAATAGTCTTTGTTACCATTTAAATTTGTTGCAATAAATACAATTATTGCCATCACAAATGTAAATGCAATATTTCCAGTTAAATTAGCACCAATTGGTAACAATCCAAGTAAATTATTAATCCAAATGAAAAAGAATATGGTCAATAAAAAAGGAACAAATTTTTCATGATTATGAGAAATATTTGGTTTTGCTATATCATCTCTCACAAAACAAATTATCGGTTCAAAAATAGACTGTATTCCTGACGGAACTCCTTTATTAGTTTTATATTTAGAAGCTACTGTGAAAAATATTGATAAAATAATCACAATTGACAAAAACATTGAAGCAACATTTTTTGTAATACTAAAATCATATACAACTTCATCTTGCTCTCTAGACCCTATATGTTCATGTTCTATAAAATAAGGACCAAAATCAGCAGTACCATGATGAAACTCTGATGATAAAAAACTTACAATTCCTCTTTTAGAAGAATATAAAATTACCGGAAGTGGTATAGATACTGCATGTTCATGCTCACCCCATAAATGCCAATCATGAGAATCACCAATATGTTCAAAAATAACTTTAGTTGCATCGAAAGCTTCTTCCTTATGCACTTCATTTTGACCATGTGATTCTGTTGCAAATGAAGAACTTACACCAAAAAACAAACTCACATATAGAGCTAAAAATAGCTTGAAGCTCGAGCGAGCAATTTTACTTAAAACCATCACTTAATAACTATTCGCCTGAAACGGGTCGCAAGTTAGTAAGAACTATTATTATTTCAAAAGTTAAAAATGATAAATAAGTTATAAGTATAAAAAAATATACTTCTTCGGGCCTACAAATATTATTATTCAAAAATAAAATTGCACAAATTATAGAAATAAGGATTTTAAAAAATTTTGCGGCAAAAAAAAATCCTAGTTTATGGAGAGGTTCTTTGAACTTAAAATAGAAAACAGAACTTAAAATAGAAAAAATACTGATAACTACTAAATAAGTTTTTACAGGAAAATTAAATTTATAAAAAAAATAATTAAATGAGTAGGTTAAGATAGTATAAATAGTGATAAATACTAAATAGCTAAAAATTATCTTTTTTGTTATTTTGTTCATTTTTTAAATCTATTATTAATTTAATTGTTACACCAACTACTGCAATTAATGAAAATACAATAGTAAACCAAGGTTGTGGGTTTACAAAATAATGATCCATTTTAATACCAATAAAGGTTAAAATGGCTATTGTAAATCCCATTTGAAAAGCTAAACTGGTGTATTTTAAATACTTATTCATAATAAAAAAACAAAGGCTTTAAGTGTTCCTTAAAGCCTTTGAAAATGAAGGTTCAAATAATATTAATGATTTACACCCGCTTGAATCATTGCGCAACGGAAACCAATAGTTGCAGTTGATGAATCTTGATCAAGGAATCTTCTATTACCTGGAGACATCCAATATGCTACGTCTTTCCAAGAACCACCTTTGTAAACTCTTGACTTATCAGAAACCATAGTTCTATAACCTTTCTTTTTCTGAGGGTTATCGTAGTTTTTGTCTTCATCAAGATAACCATCTCTTCTGAAAGGATTCAAGTCATCCATAGTTTGATAAGACATTGCACGATAAACATCACCAACCCATTCGTTAACGTTACCAGCCATGTTGTAAAGACCGAAATCGTTAGGAGGAGATGCAAATATGTTATCTGTGATCATTGCACCGTCGTTAAGTTTACCAGCTATACCAGCGTAGTCACCACGACCTCTTTTAAAGTTTGCAAGGAAAGTACCCATTTGTTTACCGTAAGGATTACGTAATGCGTGACCATCCCAAGGATATAATCTTTTTTGAGTTTGGTTTTCGTCTAACCACTGAGTACCGATAAGAGCATAAGCAGCATATTCCCACTCTGCTTCAGATGGCAAACGATAGTTTGGAAGTACAACACCTGATTCTAGAGGGATACGACCACCATCTTCTGGAATTTGCAAACCAGCTTCTTGTGCCAACACTCTATTAACTCTTTGTGTTCTCCATGCAGAGTATTTGTCTGCTTGTTCCCATGTTACACCCACAACTGGGAAATAACGGAAACCTGGATATCTTAAATAATGATCAACGTAAGGGTCATTGTAAGCTAATTCACTAGCCCAAACTGTTGTATCTGGAATTACTTTTTTATAAACATCTTCAGATGAATCTTTTTGAATATGGAACATGTATTCTAACCAATGCACGTTAGCAACCTCAGTCATATCCATGTAAAATGAAGCTACAGTAACTGTTCTTTCTAAATTGTCTCTTGTATTCAACAAATCTTCTTCAAAAGAACCTAATACTGAACGTCCACCTTCGATAAACACCAAGTTTGGACCTTCTGGTTGACCTTGAAATGGAGCTAATTCAAAACCGCCTTCAGCGTTATAGGCTTCACCGGTAGTTATACTAAACTTACCCGGATTTTGGGCAGTAGGGTGCCCCCCTTTTTTACAGCTTGCCAAGGCGAGAACACCCGCTATTGACAATGGGATAAATTTTAACACGTTCATCAACTTATTCATACCTTCTATTAATATTTTACTATTAGTTCGTAAAATTATGCAATAAAAAATTAATTGCAAAACATTTAGCTAAAATATTGAATAGAAATTATTTGCAATTGGATTTTTCTAATTTACCAATGTAATATTGAATACTTATTTTATTATATTTCAATATTTTATAAAAATTCGTTCAAAACTTGTATTGCCTGTGCACTTGATTTAATTTCCTCAATTACTAGCATAAATTGATCTTTTAATTCTTTCACTCTAGAATTTTTGGAATGTTTTTGTACATACAGCATGATATTACTAAATATTGATGAAGCAAAAAACTGGTTATTTTGAGCATCAACGTAACATCTTAGCGTTTTGTTTTTAAGACTAATCTTGTTAAAACCACAAGTTTCTGCAAGCCATCTTAGATGTACGGTAGTTAATAATTCTTGGAGCTCTATGGGAATGGGGCCGAATCTATCCGTTACACTTTTAACAAATGCATCTAATTGTTCTTGATTTTTAATTTTATCAAGATCGGTATATAATGTAAGTCTTTCAGAAATATTGGTTACGTATTTTTCTGGAATAATTGCTGAGGTGTCTGTTTCAATTGTGCATTCATCTTTAGAAAAATTTGATTTGGTATTTCCTTCAAACAATTCTTTAAACTCTGTATTTTTAAGTTCTTGTACAGCTTCATCAAGAATCTGATGATAGGTTTCAAAACCTAAATCAGTTATAAATCCACTTTGTTCTCCCCCTAATAAGTTTCCTGCACCTCTGATGTCTAGATCTCTCATTGCAACTTTAAATCCGTCACCTAAATCTGAAAATTCTTCTAAAGTACTTAAGCGTTTACGGGCGTCATTAGATAAGAGTATTTGTGCTGATGCTAGCAAATAACAATAGGCTTTTTTGTTTGAACGCCCTACCCTTCCTCTCATTTGATGCAAATCACTCAACCCAAAATTATGTGCATTGTTTATTATTATTGTGTTTGCATTTGGGATGTCCAAGCCAGATTCTACAATGTTAGTGGATACGAGCACATCAAATTCACCTTCAATGAAACCCATCATAATATTTTCTAGTTTTTCTCCATCCATTTGGCCATGAGCCACTTTTACTTTAGCATCAGGAACTAATTTAAATATGGTATCTGCAATGGAATCTAAGTCTGCTACTCTGTTGTGAATAAAAAACACCTGTCCCCCTCTTTTGATTTCATTACTTACGGCATCTCTTATGATAACTTTATCAAACACATGAATCTGAGTAGTAACAGGTTGTCTGTTTGGTGGAGGTGTAGCAATTACGGATAGATCTCTTGCTCCCATCAACGAAAAGTGTAGAGTTCTTGGAATAGGAGTTGCCGTAAGTGTAAGAGTATCTACATTATATTTCAAATGTTTTAGTTTTTCTTTAGTAGCTACTCCAAACTTTTGTTCTTCGTCTATAACTAGCAGACCTAAATCTTTAAATTCAACATCTTTACTGAGGAGTCTTTGTGTACCAATTAGTATATCTGTTTTACCCTCTTTTGTCCGTTGTATAGTTTCTTTGATTTGTGAAGAAGACCTAAATCTGTTCACATATTCAATTTTGACAGGAAACTTCTCTAATCTATCTCTAAATGTTTTGTAATGTTGTAAAGCAAGAACAGTTGTTGGTACTAAAACAGCCACCTGTTTCCCATCAGTTACTGCCTTGAAAGCAGCTCTAATAGCTACTTCTGTTTTTCCAAAACCAACGTCACCACACACGAGCCTGTCCATAGGATGTGGTTTTTCCATATCCTCTTTCACATCTTGTGTAGCTTTAGCCTGATCTGGAGTGTCTTCATAAATGAAAGATGTTTCCAGCTCTGCTTGTAAATATGAGTCTCTGTTGTAAGCAAAACCGGGAGCCGTTTTCCGCTTGGCATATAAGGTTATCAGCTCTTTAGCAATATCTTTTACCTTCTTTTTAACACTTTTCTTTTTGTTTTCCCACTCTGGCGAACCCAACTTACTCATGGTAGGCATGGTGCCATCTTTACCTGTATATTTAGAAATTTTATGGAGAGAATGTATGCTCACCACCATGAGGTCGTCGTCTCGGAAAACCAACCGAATACCTTCTTGATCAACTCCTGCATTGGATGTAATCTTTTCTAAACCTACAAATCTGGCAATTCCATAATCTTGATGTACTACAAAATCACCTGGCTGTAATGTTTGTAACTCTTTTAAGGTAATTGCTTTATTTTTGGATGCTCTTTCTTTGTTTTTAAGATTGTGGAATCTTTCGAAAAGCTGATGGTCTGTAAACGCTACTAATTTTTGCTGGTGATCTATGAAACCTTCTCGCAGAGCAATTCCTATGTGAAAAGTTTTAATTTGAGTATTTATTTGTTCAAATATAGTTTCTAGTTTATCATGCTGGGCGGCTGATTCTGCTAATATAAAATTTCGATATCCTTTTTGTTGGTTGAGAAGCAACTCATCGGCGATTAGTTTAAAATCTTTATTAAATGATGGCTGAGGAGATGCACTCAATTCTATTACATGATCCACATTCTGAAGATGTAATGAATTGTTTAGATGTACTACAGAAAATGGTTTTACGGAGTTTTCAAAATCAGAGGCAGCATCAAATAACATACTTGGATGTGTTACCAAATTCTCTACCCCCGAATCACCAATAATATTTTTAAAATCTCGTTCGGCTTTGGAAAAAATCTGCTCAATAGCTGTAGAAGCTTCTGAGAGATTTTTAATCCATAAAATTGTGTTTTGTGGTAAAAAATTAAAGAAAGACTCCCTAGTTTCTTGAAGCATTTTAGTTTGAACATTTGGCACAATTGAAACAAACTTTTTATGTTCTATGGACAATTGTGTATTGGGGTCAAACGTACGAATACTTTCTACTTCGTCCCCAAATAGCTCTATTCTATAAGGAAATTCATTTGCATAAGAAAAAATATCAACAATACCCCCTCGGACAGCATACTGACCTGCTTCGTACACAAAATCAGCTTTTTCAAAATTATAATTCGCAAGTAATTCTGCCAAAAAGTCTGTATCAAGTTTTTCGCCAATTTTGGCAGAAAATGTATTAGAAGAAAGCGATTTTTTATTAATTACTTTTTCACCAAGAGCCTCAGGATACGTAATGATTATAAATTTTTGATTCTGATCTGAGCTTAGTTTATTGAGAACTTCGGCTCTTTGTACAATGTTTGCATTGTCTACATCTTCAAATTGATACAATTTTTTGTAAGATGCCGGAAACATTAAAATTTCTAAATCACCTTGTTTAAGATTGTTTAAATCAGAATACACAGCATATGCTTCGTCTTTGTTTTGAGCTAAAAACAACTGAGGTTTTTGAGTACTCAAAACTAAGGAACACATAAAGATAGCATCTAAACTTCCGATACAGCCTTTTAATTGTATAGTTTTAGTGTTGCTTTTAGTATACTCCGATAACAAAGCTATCGAAGTGTCATTTTGATAGAATTCTATAAAATCTGATACTTTCAAAACATTAATTTTAAGAGTTTCCTACAAATTTTTCCATTGTTGCCGATGTTTCGGAATTGATGTCTTTGGATTTCAAGACATTTATAACAGTCTTGAAAATAATTTTACAATCTAATAAAAAACTGATATGATCTACATAATAAACGTCTAATTCAAATTTTTTGGACCAAGAAATAGCATTTCTACCATTTACTTGTGCCCAACCCGTGATACCTGGTTTTACATGATGTCTTCTTGCTTGTTCTTGATTATACAACGGTAAATATTCTTGTAACAAGGGTCTGGGGCCAACCAAACTGATGTCTCCTTTGAGGACGTTAATGAGCTGAGGAATCTCATCTAAAGATGTTTTTCTAATGAATGCTCCTAATGCGGTGAGTCTTTCTGAATCTGGCAACAAATTACCCTCAGAATCTCTCCTGTCGTTCATGGTTTTAAATTTAATTATTTTGAAAATTTTACCGTTCAGTCCAGGTCTTGACTGAAAAAAGAAAACATTTTTATCATTAAAAAAATAAAGAAGTAAAACTAACACCAAAAATACAGGTAGTGCAATTATAAACACTGACAGTGAAAGTATAAAATCAATGAAAGGTTTTACGAAGTTTTTGTAGTTCATACTGCAAAAATAAAAAAAGCAGGCATAACCTGCTTCTTTCTTTTGACATAAATAGTGTTTAAAAATTTCTTCAGTTAGTATACTTTGGCATTTGATTTGGCGTTAAGATGAAACAGCACTTTTATGCGTTTAACTTGATACAAATGTACACCAAATAAATTTAGCATTTAACGTCAATAGTCCAATAGTCATATTATAGTCGCTCAATAGTCCAATAGTCGTAATGAGAAAAATATTATTTTTGAATGGTAAAAATAATTTCATCTACTTCATTTATTATTTTATAGAATTTATCTTGATTTTTAAATATTGAAGAAGACAGCTTTCTTAAAGAGTTGGGAGCAAAGGTAACTTTTTCATAAGTGGTAAAATGTTTCTCAGCATAAGAGAAATAACCCTTATTGCCTTCAATTTTGGCAAAACCTTCATTGAAAAGCTTATTGAGTAAAACTACTAAATGATATTTTTTATCTTTATTCCATCGTAACTCAGAAAATTCATCTGGCTTGTAAAACAAATCAAATAGTTCTTTTTTACTTTTAACGTAATTGTTTTTAAGTAAAATATCTACAAATTCGGGCAGATTCCCTTTACCCGTCCATACATATCTTTGCTTTTTCAAACTACTCTCATTAGAAGAGTTTTGCTGAGATTTTAAATTATCAATTACGTGTTTTAATCCCTGAAAATCAAATAGTTTACACATGAGTCCATAATCATAATTATGTTGCTTACATGTGATGATAAGTGCATATTCTATTGCCCCAAAAACATTATCTAAATCTTTGAAATGCTTTTTTACAAAAACCAAAAGTATTCTTTCGAATAAAATACCGAAGAGCCTTTGGCGTTGCATTTTTTCTTCTACGGTCTTAAATTTTGCAAGTTTATAATTGATACTTCTTAAAAAACTGGCTGCCATAACAGCTATAGCAACATCATTTTTTTTAAAAGTTTCGTCTTCTAAGAGTTCAATGGTATTATTAAAGTACGCTCTCATAGACAGCTCTTCTATGAGATTGTTTATATCATTTTGAAGAGTGTCTTGAAAATTATTTTTTAAAAAATTGGATATTACGGGCATAAAAATAATGCAAGTGTACCATAAAGGTACTAAATTTCATATATTTTAATGCTAGACCCTGCTGAAATTGTAGATAAATCTGCTGGAAAATGAGCTAAAGCATTTGCTCTTATACCAGAAATAACATCTCCAGACCCATTTGTTACTACCTTAGAACATGTAGAATTTTGAACGTTTACCATAATGAATTCTTCAAGAGGAATTTTTTTGTAAACGTCATGTTCTAAGAATACTTCTTTACAAATAGATTCTTTTTTAAGAATATGTACTAAGAAAAATTCTACAAAGACTTTAAATGTAGTGAGAACAGACAAAGGATTGCCCGGTAATGCAAACACAAAAGTTGAATTGTTTTTCCCGAACCATATTGGTTTTCCTGGCTTTATGGCTACTTTATGAAAAATTTTTTCATAACCATTTTGGACTAATAAATTGGGCATGTAGTCAGCAACTCCCGCAGATACACCACCCGTACATATTATTATATCAGCAGTTTTTTGTAAATCTAAAATTGCTTGTGATAATTCTTCTGGATTATCGCCAATATGTACATGTTTTTGAAGTTGAATTCCTAATCTTTTAAGTCCAGAACGTATGGTATGAACATTTGAATTTCGGATCTGAAACTTTGATGGATTTTGAGAAACCGGAACAACTTCATCTCCTGTTGTAAGAAGCGAAATTTGTGGTAATTTATATACTAAAACCTCAGATTTGCCTAAACTAGATAAGGCCAAAATTTTGGTTAAATTTATTTCAGAATTTTTGGAGACTACAACATTGTTCGCAATAGTATCTTCGCCTTTTAGTGCTATGTTACTCCATTTTTTAAGACCTTGAGGATTGAATTTTAAAATATCGTTTTCAACTATACAATCTTCTATTTTTACCACGCAATCAAAAGGTTCTGGCACAGAGGCTCCTGTCATGATTTGCACGGCATGATAAGTCTGGATAGATTCTGGTAAAATTATTTCTTCACCAGCAAGTATTTTAGCAATTACTGTAAACTGATTTTCAATACCTAAAGCAGAGCTCTGAATTGCAAAACCGTCCATTGCTGATCTATTAAAAGGAGGATAGTCTCTGTCAGCGAACACATCTTCTGCAAGTACTCTATTGAATGCGTCATCAAGTGGTACTGTTTCAGTTTTTAATTCAAAACTTTGAGCTGATAAAATCTGTAAAGCTTGACTAAGTTGAATCATTTTTTACTAAAAAGAGCTAAAATTTTAGGTTTTACTATGCTTTCTTGTCGTATTTGTTCTTGAAGTTTTAAAAAGGCTTCTATGAGAGCTTCTGGTCTTGGTGGGCAACCAGGGACGTAAATGTCTACGGGTATGATTCTATCCACTCCTTTCACCACATGATACCCATGTTCCCAATAAGGGCCACCGCAGTTAGAACAAGAACCCATAGAAATAACATATCTAGGCTCGGCCATTTGATGATACAATTGATAAACTCTATCGGCCATTTTGAAAGTTACCGTACCTGCAATGATCATTACATCAGACTGGCGAGGCGTACCTCTGGGTATCACACCAAACCTATCTAGATCATAGCTAGAGGCATAGCTACCCATCATTTCTATAGCACAGCATGCCAAACCGAAGCCAAGTGGCCACATACTTGACAATCGAGCCCAATTTACCAAATCGTCTAATTTTGTTATTAGAACGCCTCCTTCTCCTGTTTTTATTTGTTGCGTATTGATATTCAAGTGCTAATTTTGCAGATGTTACAAAGTTAAAACCCTTTGTTGGCATTTGCGTAAAAATTTTAGCATTTTTTATTATTTTGAAATTTCTTAAAATCTCTTTTAAATTTTTTGCAGTACTCTTTTCTATTGTGACGGGAGCAGCATTACTATTGTTTACATATATCTATCTCAATAAAGATTTAATAAAACAACAAATAATAGTTCAACTGAACAATTATGTAAACACACAAGTTGAAGTTAAACATATTGATTTAGAATTATTGGAAAAATTTCCACTAATAAGTCTGAGTTTTAAAGATGTAAAAGTTAAGGGAAGTGACCCAGAACACCAAAGCACTTTAATGTCTGCCAAAGAACTATTGTGTACGTTTGACATCTGGGATATTTTAGAACAGAAATACAATATTCATCAATTATATATAGATGAAGCAAATATACACATGCTGGTTGATGAAAATGGAGACGTAAATTATAATGTAATTAAAACTAATTCAAAAACTGAAACAGAAACCGATAGAACAGATAAACATGTGAGTTTAAAATCTGTTATAATAACTTCTGCTAATTTCAAATACGAAAATCAATATAAACAACAGTGGTATCATTTAAATTTACCAAAAATAGAAGGAGATTTTACTACACAAGATTTAGTTGTGCGAACGGCTATTTCTGGTAAAGCATTTATTAATGGAATACAGCTTGATACTGGAAATGTATTATTGAAAAACAAAGAATTACTTATTGACTCAAAAATATCTTACGACTTATCTAATAAACAGTTAAGTTTAAAAAACTCTACTTTTTCATTAAATAAAAGTGAATTTTTACTTGATGGAGGATTACAAATAGACAGTACTTCTTTTATAAATTTAACTATTAAAGCTAAGGAATCTAAAATTTCAAGTTTAGTTTCATTAGTACCAAACAAACTAAGTCAAAACTTAAATCAATATCAGAGCAGTGGAAATATTAAATTTGATGCTCATATAATTGGAGAAATAAGCACTCAAGTTTCACCTAAAATAGATGTTTCTTTTGGCTGTTCAAATTTGGCTTTAACGCATCCAGAAACAAAGCTAAAAATTCACGATCTTAATCTTTCTGGAAAATTCACTACAGAGAGTAACGGAAATCTCGAATTAGAATCTTTTAAAGGAAAAATTGATCATAACGAAATTGATGGGGCTTTTTCTCTTAACAATTTTAAAGATCCATACCTAAAAGCACATTTACATACCGCACAAAACCTGTATAGTTGTTTAAAACTTGCTCATGTTCAAAATATTAATTCTGCCAATGGAATTGTAGGAATATTTTTGAACATAGATGGTAAACTGTCTGATTTTCAAAACAAAACTTTTACAGCATCGCAAATACATGCAAAAGTGCGTGCTGATGTAAATGAAATAACTTTTAACAATCAAAAAAAGCTTTCCAACACACAGTTACGCTTACATTTGAAAAATTCTGACTTGGTGGTAGATACTTTACATGGTTCTTATGAAAATTCTGATTTTAAAATTGAAGGAGGTTTTAAAAATTTCCTTCAATACGTGCTCGGAAAGACAGATTTGCTAGATCTAGAGGGTAGTTTGACCTCAGAAAAAATCACTTTAAATGATTTTTATAAACCAGAGAAAAAAGACACCACCAAAAGTATCCTTAATTTGCCAAGTAACATGATGGTTGTATTCAAAAGCAAAATTAAAGAGCTTAATTACAACAACTTAATGTTTAAAAACTTTAAAGGTCAGCTTAAAATTACGCCAAAAAATATAGACTTAAACGATGTGCATACGCAGCTTGCTGGTGGAGTTATTACTTTAAAAGCAAATATCAATACGCTACATCAAGCTAATCCTAGAATAGATGCAACTATAGAACTTAAAAAAATACATATAGATACTACTTTGCATTTGTTCAATAATTTTGATCAGCATTTTATAACCTATGAAAATCTAAAAGGACAACTCAGCACAAAGGTTTATATCAATTGTAGTTTAGACAAATACGGCAATATATTACCAGAAAGTATTTTTTCAAATATAGACTTGGCTATATCCAATGGGCGTCTGATAAATTTTGAACCTATGCAAAAAATGGCAAAATTTATTAATGAAAAAGAGCTAGCAGATATTAAGTTTTCTGAGCTTAAAAATAGTTTTCATATAGAAAACAATACGGTGTACGTTCCTGAAATGATTATTAAATCAAACTTGAATACACTTACCATTATGGGTACGCATAATTTAACCAACACCTTTAACTACAGACTAAAAGTAAATCTCAAAAGGAAGAAAAAAGATAGTGATGAAAAGTTTGGTGCTGTAGAACAAGATGCTTCAGGAAACATGCAAGTGTTACTTAAAATAAATGGTGATGGAGATAAAGTAAATGTAAGCTACGACAAAGATGCCGTTAAAACAAAAGTTAAAGATTCATGGAAAGATGAAAAACAAGAGTTTAAAGATTTATTTAAAAAGCAAGCACCTAAACCTGAAGAAAATAAAAACCAAATAGATACAGAAAAGGATTTAATTGATTTAGAATAATATTTGGAAGGGAGGGCTTCATACAATACTAATACTTTTGGCTTGCTTGTACAGCAAAATTCTAATTATTATTCAAATAAAAAAGTCAGATAGGTTCTACCCCATCTGACTTTTTATTAAACAACCTTACTTAATTTGATATCACAAGATTGTTTCCTGAAACCGTAGAATTGTATTGTTTCACAATACAAGAAGAATTACCAGAATAAGGCACACCGTTCATATCCCAAATTTGTTTATGCACAGTATCTTTCATAAACTGTCCTGTATTATCTACAAAAATTTTTGCTTTGTCATTATCAACATCTAAAGGAGAGGCACGTTCAAAAACTCTGTATTCTGTAGAACTTGCCCTGTAAACAATCACTCCTTTCGCTCCCAAATTATAATAAATAAAGTTTCCATCAGATTTTAGTTTAACATATTTAATGTCTGTTAAATTAATATCATCATTATAAAAACTTACAGTCTTGTATTGACAATCTTTTTGGCTAGAATTTTTTCCGCAAGAGAATAATAAAAGAATAAGTAAAAAAGGAAATTTTTTAACGTTTTTAACACTCATTTTGAACAAAACTTATAATTGATATAAAATTACCAATTTTTTAAGCAAAAAACGAAATTATTAAAGAAATATTATCCTTAAATAAATACATAACAATTACCTTAATTTGCTTTATTTAAATATTTTATATTATTTTTGTCCACAATTAATTTAAAAAATTTAGAAATTATTCTTAAATTGAAAATTCATTACAAATTTTTTAAAACCTTACCATTTTTTAGAAAGAAATATTAGAAATTGAAACGTTATAATTTTTTATGCAAATTTTATCTCAAACTCAGCAAAAATTAGGCAAGCCCTACCATGATTTGGAGTATTTACTCAATTGCTTCAAAGAAGTGCTCATTGAATGTGGAGAAGGAAACTTAGTTGACTATATTCCATGGATTAGTGATTGTAAAATTTGTATTAAGCCAGAAAACTTCACAGAAAAGCATATACAGTTATATTCTATAGCTAGTCATTTGCTAAACATGGTTGAAGAGAATGGTGCTTTAACAACACGTAGAAAACTGGAAACAGAACACTCTTTAACTGCCGTTAACGGTTTATTTGGTCAAAATCTTAAAATGCTTAAAGACAAGGGCATTTCTGAAGGAGACATAGTGGATATGCTTCCTGATATTATGATTGAGCCTGTGCTTACAGCGCACCCTACAGAAGCAAAAAGAGATAATGTTTTAGAACACCACAGAAATATATATTTACTCTTAAGAAAGAGAGAAAATACAACCTATTCTGAGTTTGAACAAAGAGAAATAAGAAACGATATTAAACTTGAGCTTGACAAACTTTGGAGAACGGGAGAGATTCATCAAGAGAAACCTCAAGTAAAACATGAATTGCGTAACGTAATTCATTACATGACACAAGTTTTTCCAGATGTATTACCTTTACTTGATCGTAGATTTGCCATGGCATGGCAAGAAGTAGGTTTTAACCCTAACTCCATCATGACCTATGACAAATACCCAAGAATATCTTTTGGAAACTGGGTTGGTGGCGACAGAGACGGACACCCACTAGTAACTCCTCAAATTACTAAAGACACATTGTTCCAATTAAGACTACAAGCGTTTACTTTAGTTGTTGAAAAACTTAAAAAACTGGAGAAAAATCTAGGTTTCAATTGCCATATTAATCAAACAAATAAAACTTTCCATAAGAGAGTTAATGATTTGATTGTGGAACTTGACGCTCAAGAAGAGGCAGAAAAACCAAGAAATTTTAATGAAGCATTTAAGTTTTTTGTAAAGTTAATCTCGAAAAAATTACCAATCAAACAAGAAAGAGATTTAGTACTAGGTTTAAAAGAAACTGAATACACCTACAATACTCATCATGAGTTGATAGAAGATTTGGTGATTTTAAGAGACGCATTAGTAGATTTGGGAGCAAAAGCTGTGGCTTACACAGACGTTAAAGAAGCCATAAGAACCATTCAAACTTTTGGTTTTCATTTAGCGAGACTAGATATACGTCAAAACTCAAAATACCACGAAAACGCATTAGCACAGCTTATGAACAAAGCTATGCTAGATGGAGAAAAATTTCTTCAGATGAATGAAGAAGAAAGAGTGGCATTTCTTACTAAAGAATTAAAATCTCCAAGACCATTTACGCAAAACAATACTAAACTCACAGGAGAGGCTGAAGGTGTAGTAGAATGCTTGAGAGTAGTGGCAAACCACATAGAGATCTATGGCACCGATGGTATCGGCACATTGATTATCAGTATGACTCGTTCTGTTTCTGATTTACTTGTACTTTATGTACTATGTAGAGAAGCAGGCTTAGTAACTACTAATTCAGAGGGTTTATTAGTTTGTAAATTGCCAGTAGTACCTTTGTTTGAAACCATTGATGACTTGGAGAATAGTGTTGAGATTATGTCTTCATTCTTGAATCATCCATTTACCAAAAGAAGCTTAGAATATCAACGTTTGGCAAATAATAAAAAAATGAAAAGCCAAATGATTATGATTGGATACAGCGATAGTAATAAAGATGGTGGTATTCTGGCTAGTACATGGAATTTATTCAAAGCTCAAACCAAACTTGCAGATTTAGGTCATAAAACTAAAACTAATATCATATTCTTCCATGGTAAAGGTGGGTCTATCAGTAGAGGTGCTGGCCCAACTCACTGGTTTATCAAAACGCTACCTCCAGGTACTCTTATGTACGACATGAGGCTAACAGAGCAAGGTGAAACTATTGCTCAAAAATATGCCAATCGTATGAATGCTGTTTACAACTTAGAAACACTTCTTGCGGGAACCATTGGTACTGCAATTACCAACAAGTTTGTAACCAAAAACAGAGAAAAAATTGAAGAAGTTACTTTTGAATATTTATCTTCAGGAAGTTTCAAACATTATCAAGAATTAATTCATGATAAAAACTTTATAAAGTTTTTCAGCGAAGCTACTCCAATTGATGTTATAGAAAACAGTAAAATTGGTTCTAGACCTTCTAGAAGAACAGGTAAAAGATCTCTTGCCGATTTGAGAGCGATACCATGGGTGTTTAGCTGGTCTCAATCTAGATTTAATATCACCAGCTGGTATGGTGTGGGTTCGGTACTTGAGGAATTCAGAATAGAAAAACCAGAAGAGTTTGAATGGCTACAAAAACAAGCTCAGGCAGACTCACTTGTAAGATATGTCTTTACAAATGTTGATACTTCATTGGCTGCTACTGACGAAACTATTTTTGAAAAATATGCTGAACTAGTTGAAGATGAAGATGTAAGAATGGCTATTCTCACAAAAATAAAATCGGAACTAGAGAAAACAAAGAGAATGATTTCTTTGATCTTCAACAAACCGTTTGATGAAAGAAGATCACATCATTTTTACTCAAATCAACTAAGAGCAGATTCTCTAAAAGATTTACATTTTGCTCAGCTCAATTTACTTAAGAAATGGAGAGAAGCTAAAGCAAAAAATCCAGAGTCTGATGAAAGTAAAAGTTTATTGATTCAGTTGTTACTTACTGTAAATGCTATTGCAGGTGCTTTAAGAATAACAGGTTAAAAATAGGATACAAATAAGTAAAAAGCCGTTGGTGAAAATCAACGGCTTTTTGTATGTATGTGTAGTAAATTAAAAATTGAAATAATTTATTTTTTTCTAATTTAAACACTATTTTTGATAATATTTTAATTGAAAAATTGTGTATAAAATTAAGTTTTCAATAATTATCCCAACGTTTAACAGAGAATTTATTTTAGGGGAAACCCTAAGATCTGTTCAAAATCAAAGTTATGACAACTGGGAAGCAATAATTGTTGATGACGGAAGCACTGACCAAACAAAAGCACTTGTTGAGAGCTTTGATGAACCAAGATTTAAATATTTTTACAAAAAAAACGAAGAAAGAAGCATTGCCAGAAATTTTGGAATAGACCAAAGTGATGGAGACTTTATAACATTTTTAGATTCTGATGATATCCTGCTAGAAAATTGTTTACAAAATGCTTTAGATTATCTTAAGACAAATTCTCAAGCAGAAGTATTTCATTTAGCATACGAAATACGGGATAGAAAAAACAAAAATGTACTTTCAAAATATCCCAAAGATCGCTTTATAATGAATGAAAGTCTTCTCAGTGGAAACCCAATGAGTTGTATGACAACATTTTTGCGAAGATATATTGGAAACAATTACAAGTTTGATACTGACAAACGTCTTTTGTTTTCAGAAGATTGGGAATACTGGCTAAGAATAAGTACTGAATACGATATATACTTTTGTAATAAACTAAGTGGAGTTTTATATGAACACGAAAATAGAGGTGTGAACCTAATAAGTGTTGATAAACATATTGAATCAAAAAGCTTTTTTTTAAATAAAGTTTTACAAAACTCATTGATATTCAATAAATATAATAAAAAATTAAAAAGATTGATGGTGCATTCTAAATTGTACATTGCATTAGAATATGCCTTACTAAAAAACAAAAAAATCTGTTTAAGCTATCTTTTTTCCGCTATTAGTATTTCTCCATTTTTGGCTTTGAGGCAAAGAATATTCTGGGGAACCATAAAAAATCTATTTATAAGCAAACAATGAAGTTTTCTATTGTTATTCCAACGTATAACAGAGGATATTTAATTTCAAAAAGTGTTGATTCTTGTTTAGCACTCAACTACCAAAATTATGAAATTATTATAGTTGACGATGGAAGTACTGACGATACTGAAACTGTTGTTCAAAAATACCTAACATTTGCTCAAGTAAAATATTTTAAAACCACCAACAGAGAAAGAGGTGCCGCACGTAATTTTGGTATTGATCAAAGCTCTGGCGATTATATCACTTTTTTAGATTCTGACGACATTGTATACCCTAATTATATAGCCGCTGCTGAAAAATTCATTACTGAAAATCCTGAAACTATTTTTTTTCATCAATCATTTGAATTTATTGATGAAAATGGAAATGTTTTAAGTAAAAATATTCCGAACAAATCTACAGACATCTTAAAGGGGAATTTTTTGGCATGTATGGGAGTATTTGTGAAAGCAGATATTTTAAAAAATGAACGGTTTCATGAGTCAAGAATCTTGGCAGGTTCAGAAGACTATGAACTTTGGCTGAGATTGTATGAAAAATACGATTTAAAACTGAACAAAGTAATTGCCTCAGCAATGATTTGCCACCAAAAAAGAAGTGAATACAATATAGACCTCACAAAATTTGAAACCAGAATAGTATATCTTGTAGAATTACTTTCAAGAGAATTTAAGAATAGTAAGCTACCTCTATCTCAGGTGTTAAGTCATATTTATTTATACCAAAGTATTACTTACATAGAAAACAACAACTTTTCAAAAGCGAGTAAAAGTCTAAAGAATGCCTTTAAAACTCATAAAAATATAGTTTTTGAATATAAAACATGGGTAATTGTGTATTATATTATCAAAAACAAAATTAATTTTGCAAAATACTACAGCACACAAGACTAGACATATGCCTATTAAAATAATATGCCCCTACACGCATGAAGAATTAGTTCCCACTGAAAGTGGCTTAGTAAGAAGCAAAAATGGGCAATTAAAATATGTATTAAAAAACGGTGCTTACCGTGTTGCACCAGAAGAAAATTACACCGAAAACTTTGGACTTGAATGGAATACCTTTCAAAAAACTCAAATAGATAAATTCAACGGAACTTCTATTTCAAAAAATAGATTTTTTTCCGAAAGTAGATGGCCCGAAGATTTGTCAAACGAAAATATTCTTGAAGTGGGCAGTGGAGCTGGTAGATTTTCGCAAATAGTTCTAGATCACACAAATGCCAACTTATATAGTGTAGACTATTCAGATGCAGTATCGGCTAACTTTAAGAATAATGGCCCCAATAGTCGTTTAAACCTTTTTCAGGCTAGTATTTACGAACTCCCTTTTGAAAAAAACAGCTTTGATAAAGTATTTTGTTTTGGTGTATTGCAACACACTCCAGATTTTAAGAAATCTGTTAAATGCTTAATAAACATGGTAAAGCCTAATGGAGAATTAGTTGTTGACTTTTATCCTATCAAAGGTTGGTATAGCAAAATAAACGCAAAGTATCTATTAAGGCCATTTACTAAAAAAATGAGCACAGAAAAGCTTTTGACCATTATTGAAAATAATATAGATTGGCTAATAAAATTGTACAGGTTTAATCAAAAAATAGGGTTGGGATTTTTAAACAGATTTGTGCCTATTTGCGATATTGATTCCACATTTCCCAGATCTGTAAGCCAAATAAGAGAATGGGCAATTTTGGACACATTTGACATGTACAGCCCAGCATACGACAACCCTCAGAGGCTTGAAACTGTAAAAGCCTGGTTTGAAGAACTTGGATTGAAAAATGTGAAGGCCGAAATGATAGAATATGAAAAAGGTTTGTGGGTAGCTACAGTAAGAGGAAATAAAAATAACGAATGAAAGAAAAATTTATTTTTTGGTTTGAAAAACTAACCGAATCTGACAAAAAAATACATATAACTTTATTTTTAATATCTATATTATTCGCTTTTGTAAGGTTTAATGAATTACCCATAAATGAATGGGACGAGGCACGACAAGCTGTTAATGCTTTAAGGATGCTGAGAAATGGGAATTATTTAAATTTATTTTATGAAAAAAGTTTACCAGACACATGGAACGCTAAGCCACCTCTGCTGATATGGGCTATAATTGGGTGTTTTAAAATCTTAGGTGAAAATACTTTTGCTTTAAGATTACCCTCGCTACTTGCTGGTATATTGTATATTCAAATTGGCTATTTATTATTTAGACAATTTAAATCTATAAAATTTTCATTTGCTTCTATTTTAGTATTGTTCTGTTGCAAAGCACTATTTGCATGGCACATTTGCCTAACAGCAGATTTTGATTCTTTTTTGATACTATTTGCACTCATCTCTGTATACACATGGATTGTTTATATCAAAAAAAGAAAAAGCATTTTTTTTCTTTTGAGCATGCTCTCTTTAGGGCTAGCATTTTACAGTAAAGGTCCAGCCGCTTTTGTGTTGATTCCTAGTATGGTTTTATTTCACTTATTAAGTTCTCAATATAATTGGGTGTATAAAAATTCTTTTACATATATTGGTATTTTACTATTTTTAATTGTCGTTTTATCATATTTCATTTTACAAAAATTATATGGAATCCAATTTTCAGGAAATTTATCTTATATCGGGGGCAACAGTAGTGTTAAAGTACTGTTTTACAATGATATAATCAGCAGGTTTTTTAATGATAACACTAAAGAAAGTAGATGTTACGAATTTATTCCACTGGTGTTAGACTCTAGGCTTAATGTTTGGAACTATATATTTTATTTCTCATGGATATTTATACTATTTAACAATAGAAAAAACTTTAAAAATTGGTTCAAAACAATTCACTCTTCTGAAAATGAATTTGTAAAATTTTGTTTAATCATGATTGTGCCTTTGTCAATTTTTTTGACATTTTCAACAAACGCTAACAATTGGTATTTAGCTCCTGTATTTATTTATTTTATTGGCTTGGGAGTAAGTGGACTATATGAGTTGTATTTAATAAATAAAAAATGGAGCTACCTCTTTGTATTTATATTTATATTTACTTCACTAAGGCACTTTATTTACGTTTCATTTCCTGAAAACAGCATAGAGTCTGAATTTTATAATTTAAATAAATATAGATTAACAAATGCTAAAAACATTTACATTACCAATCCAACTCAAGCCTTGTTTGCATACTGTACTCTTTCAAATGAAAATACCTATATTAAAAAAGTAGACCAAAAGGAAAACTTAAATAATGGTCTTTGGATTGTAAAAGAAGAAAGTAAAATACACATACTTAAATAAATAAAGCCCCTTTCGGGGCTTTATTTTTTAAACTTTTGGTTGAAATTCTCTGTGTTCAGAGTATATCAACTCTTTGGGTAAGTTTTTAAAATATTCGTAAGTTACTTTGAGACCGTCTGCTCGAGCAACCTTTGGCTCCCAACCCAAAATTTCTTTTGCTTTGGTAATATCTGGTCTTCTTTGCTTAGGGTCGTCTTTAGGTAATGGTTTACTAATGAGTTTCTGTGTAGTACCCGTAAGTTTTATAATCTCATCACCAAATTCTTTGATAGTAATTTCTGAAGGATTACCAATATTTACTGGCAAATGATAATCGCTTAGTAATAATCTATATATACCTTCTACTAAATCGTCTACAAAACAGAATGAGCGTGTTTGTGAACCATCGCCAAACATAGTCAAATCTTCTCCTCTTAAAGCTTGACCTATGAATGCAGGCAATACTCTTCCGTCGTTTAATCGCATACGAGGGCCATAAGTATTGAATATTCTAACAATTCTAGTTTCTACACCATGCACATCATGATATGCCATAGTAATTGCTTCTTGAAACCTCTTAGCTTCGTCATAACATCCTCTAGGTCCTACAGGATTCACATTACCCCAATATTCTTCACTTTGAGGATGTACAAGTGGGTCACCATAAACCTCAGAAGTAGAAGCCACTAAAACTCTCGCACCTTTTGCCTTTGCTAATCCTAGTACGTTATGAGTACCAAGAGAACTCACTTTCAACGTCTGAATTGGTATTTTTAAATAATCTATTGGGCTTGCAGGTGAGGCAAAATGCAAAATGTATTTTAAATCACCAGGAATATGTATGTATTTAGACACATCATGATGGTAAAATTCAAAATTAGCAAGAGGCATTAAATGCTCTATGTTTCTCAAATCACCCGTGATCAGATTATCCATGGCTATTACATGGTAACCTTCTTTTATGAATCTGTCGCACAAGTGAGAGCCTAAAAAACCAGCTGCACCCGTAACTAAAACTTTTTCTTTCATTTTTTATAGTAGAATGTATGAAGGAGTAATGTAACGTTCATAAACCAAGTACATACTCCTTTATTTTTATTTTGTTTTTATTCCGATACAATAATAATCAAAACCATGTTCAGAAGTTTCTTTGACATCGTAAATGTTTCGACCGTCAAATATAACATTTCCTTTCATGAGTTTTTTCATTACATCAAAATTAGGGATTCTAAATTCAGGCCACTCTGTAGCTATAATTAGAGCATCAGCATCTATTAATGCTTCGTAGTTATCTTTAGAATACCCAATTTTATCACCTATTACTCTTTGTGTTTCATGCATAGCAACAGGATCAAACGCCACCACAGAGGCTCCCGCAGCTAATAGCTTTTCTATGATTACCAATGATGGGGCTTCACGCATATCGTCAGTTTTTGGTTTAAATGACAAACCCCACATTGCAAACTTTTTACCTTTGATATCTCCAGCAAAATGTTTGTTGATTTTAGATATCAGCACAGACTTCTGAGCATCGTTTACAGATTCTACTGCATTCAATATTTGCATAGTATAGCCATTATCTTTAGCAGTTTTAATAAGTGCTTTCACATCTTTAGGAAAACAAGAACCGCCATACCCTATGCCTGGATAAATAAATCTATTACCTATTCTAGGATCAGAGCCAATACCTTTACGCACCATGTTTACATCAGCACCCATAATTTCGCATAGATTAGCAATATCGTTCATAAAAGATATTTTGGTAGCCAACATAGCGTTAGCAGCGTATTTGGTCATTTCTGCTGACGGTACATCCATAAATATTACAGGATGCCCGTTTAACGTAAATGGTTTATACAATTTACTTAAGATCTCTTGTGCTTTTTCTGATTCCACCCCACAAACAATTCTATCAGGTTTTAAGAAATCTTGTACTGCCGCTCCTTCTTTTAAAAACTCAGGATTTGAAGCCACGTCATAAGCTATATTTGCTCCACGTTCTGCCAAAGCTCTTTTTACAGTTTCTTTCACTTTTTGTGCAGTACCTACAGGCACTGTACTTTTGGTGATTACCACTAAGTAATCGTCCATGTGTGTACCTATCTCTTTCGCAACACCTAGTACATATTTCAAATCTGCACTACCGTCTTCGTCTGGAGGCGTACCCACAGCTATGAAAGCCGCCTTTGCTCCTTTTATAGAATCTGCTAGACTTGTAGAAAAAGATAATTTTCCACTTTTGTAATTTCTAAGCACAAGTTCCTCCAATCCGGGTTCGTAAATTGGCAAAATACCTTGCTTAAGATTATCTATTTTTTTCTGATCGATGTCAATACATATAACTTCGATACCTACTTCTGCTAAACATGTACCTGTTACTAAACCTACATAACCAGTACCAACAACTACGATTTTCATGCAAAAAAATGAATTTAAGTATTATTTTAGAATTGAATTTAAAGTTATTTCTTCAATGCTTAAAAAGCCCGAAGCATCTTTTACTCCCGTAATATTAATAAAAAATAAAATAGAATTTACCTTAGAATAATCAAATTTTATTGACTTTTCTTTAATTTCTTTTTCATAATCAAAAATATATTCAATTAATCCTTTATTATCTTCTAAAAGTTTAATTTTTGCCGGTATGTATAACTTGTTTTTTTGAACATCTGTTAATGACACCAAAACGTCTATTTGTTTTGCTACAGAGCTTGCTGTAAATGACGATTTTACACTGATTTTGGGAGTCTTTGTTACATCTATTGGGTCAAACCAAATACCAAAACATCCGCCCATGGTATTTGTAAAACTGATTTTTGCCGCTCCCCCCTCAAAACTGATTTTCTGATTGTTGACATCGCACAAATACCAATGATCTGGCTGAGGGGCGGTCTTCTGAAAAATAATTTTTGCATCTGACGCTGCAGGTGTTTTGGTCTGATTGGTCACTCCATTGTTGCTGAGCTGCTGTGGTTGCATGGTCATGCAAGAAGCCAACATAATCATACAGGAACCTATTATTCCTTTCTTTAGTGTAGCCATAAAATATTTATTTTTAAAATTGTAATACATATGTGATAAAATGTTGTGCCATATTATAACTTAAACTGGAATTTTGTTGATCCTTATAAACCATGAAATTTGATGTAAGATTTAAAAATGATTGTTCGGTAAATCTGTATTTAAACCCGACACTTAGGTACGATTGCTTCATTTGGACATCATAATATGTAGTAGAATTGGTTTTATATTCAGTATTTAGAGTATGTACATATTCGTTACCTTTGGCCGAAACCATTTTGTAAGCTAGTAATAGATCTAAATTTTTAAAAATTTCTGCCGTAAGTCCCACATCTATTTGTGAAGATTTTAAGTTTACCGAATCCGAACCTTCTCTTGAGGTATGTTCATTTCTAATATTTCCAAAAACAACCAATTGTTTTTGCCATTTGAGTGTTTTGTGAATTGCGTAAGCTAATCCTAAATTTACATACATAAACTTTCTTTTTTCAGCGGCACTATCCGCTTGTATTTCAGCTAATTTCATAAACTGCACTTTTACTTGAACGGGACTTGATTTTTCTCCAATTTCCAATTTAGTTTTGAATCCTGTTCTATTGGGTGTGGCGTCTCCGTAAGGCAGTACGTTTCCGTATTGAGGCAAATAAGCCATCAAACCTGTTGTTATGGACTTGTTATATAAAGACGGATCTGAGAGCCTATCAAACCACAATTGATTACGAGTAGTTTGGTTATTGTTGATCTGCGTAAAAATCTCATTAGAATTTTGGGCAAAAAGACGTAAAGATTGTGCCGCTGGTGATGTAAAATGTGTTCCAACATAACTGTATCCAACAGTAATTTTAGATTTTAAAGGATTATACCCTCCCCAAATTTTAGCATCTACAAACGTAGCGTTTAACTTTCTTGAAGAATCTGAACTATATGTTTTTTTAAAAGCAGACGCTCCTATTTCGGTTGCAATTCCGTAACCAATTTTTTCTTTCATTACTTGGTAATTAAGCTCTAAACTAGTGACTAAATTTCTGTAAGAGGTACTATCTATTTGTTTAGGCATCTCAAAGAAGTCTACCAGATGTGCCTTTGCCAAAAACTTTTGATCCGCATAAAGTTTACCTACTAAACCCGTCAAAAATCTATCTGGAGTGGTATTGTAATTGGTGGGTTTAGTTCTAGACGCAAAACCTTCCAGATCCAAAAATGTATTTGAATTATTTATTTGAAATAAGGCATTCGCTTTAGCTCCTTGTACACGCCAATTATTTCCAAAATTAAAATTTTCATAGTGCGTAATATTTCTTCTAATCTTAAATACCTCAGGTTCAAAAAATGATGTATCGCTGTTATTGAACACGGTAAATGGACTATACTGAATATCAATATCTCCAAGACTGTATTTTACTTTTTTACTCACTAATCCTTCAATCAGAATTTGTCTAAATTCTACCGCCGCACCCTGACCAAAAAACACTCCAAATTGATTTTTTAATCTTATTAAGGCCTTGGCTCTGAAATAGTCATAGGGCTGAAAATGCATGCCTACATCAAAAATCATATCTCCATCTGTACTTTTTTTAGGAGATAGGGTATCGTTTTTCAAGGCCTTGCCAGAAAGTTTACTATTCAAAATTTGAGCACGACCATAGCCCGTAAAACCTACTTTTTGTGCCAAAAGTACCTGCTGAACGAGACAAAGTATGATGATGAATTTGTTTTTCATTTCTAAAAAAATATTTTTAATTCTACTATAGTTTCTTGACCTTTAAAATTGTCTAAGACAAAACTTTGGTCTTTGTGAGACATCCATCTATGTCTTAAAAAAATTCCTGCATTCTCAGAAAAATCATAATCTATGCCTCCGCCGTAGCCATAACTTTTTTGATTTACCGGATTCCCATTTTCAGTACTTAACTGAGTATTGTGGTTTCCTTTAGCCATTTGTACACTGTAAAATGCCAACAAGGTTAGTTTTTTATGTATTTGAAAATACGCAGAGGTTTCATTGTAAACAGTATGTATATAGCTTTGAGAATTTAAACTTGGTGCTACTTTAAATGACTTAGACACAGCGCCAGCGTATGTGTAATTACTTAAAATAATACCTTTATTAAATATTTTGCTTTTAAATTTCAAGGCCAGATCTGCTGTATTATACACTTTTTTGTAGTTTCCTGAATCTGTAAGAGCTACGGTTTCAAAGGTGCGACGATACCTATAATTGATTAATTGATAAGGTCCTGTATTTTGAATCCAAGGCTTAAATCTGGATCTACCGAATGCATTAGCAAAATGTTGAAAAGAAACCGTATTGCTCAAATTCTCCTTTTCTACAGAAATGGCATTGCCAAATTCTACCCTAAATTTTTCAAAAACTTTATCTATTTTGAGAAAGCCACCTTGGCGATTATTTATAAGCATACCCACTTCTTGCAAATAAGAAGGATAATAAGCGTTATTATATTTAGCCTCGCTGCTGTATCCGCCTTGGCTCACTGTTGGGTTGGCATTCAAATACGCAGCTTCCATAGAAGCCACCCTTTTGTCTAAAGAATAAAGCTGTAGCTGAATGGGTAATTTTATCTTAGGATTAAAAACGGTAGCATTCAAGCTTACTGCTTCGCCAACATGGTTATCACTTGCTGGATTTTGTACTTTGCCTATACCCACCTCGCAGTTTATTCTATACCGTGAAGTTGTTTTAAAAAACGATGTAGTGTATATGCCTTTAGCATCTTTTATGCTCGATGACGGATTTATATAACCGTATTGATGGTAATAATTAAAAACAAACTTACCTGAACTATCAGAACCTTTGTAGATTTTACCAGCAATAATATACGACGGAAAACTGCTATCTACCCTTGCAGGACTCAGCGTAAAATTACTTCTACCATAAAATACCGAAAAACCAGTTTTATAGGGCATTTCCGAACCTTCAACAATAAAGCCTTGTGTGGCACTGTTGCTTATGTAACTGGGTGTTGAAGTGGCCGAAGAGTTATATTGATCCGTATATTTTTCAAAAGAATTGGCATACCAATCCCAAGGAAGTTTTTCAAACATAGGCTCTCTAAAATCTTTATTAAAAATGGTAAGCGGTGACAAGGAATAATTCAATGCTCCACCACCTGCTGTTAATAAAAAGTTACCATATTTTGTGGCTGTGAAACCATGCAACTGAAGCATATTTTGCACACTAAATTTACGAGATGAGTCTCCAGACAAGCCTGTATAAAAATGTGACATGGCATATTCAATAGCAAACGAGGTGTTTTTGCTAGGGCTTCCCGAGATAATCAAATTGAGCAAAGGCTGGCGGTAAAAGTTACCACCAAAATTGCTCCCAGACGGGTACGGCGTAAATTCAAGATTTTTCTTGGGTGTAGACAATCCTGGATACCCCGTTGGTATATTTCTATAAAAACCAACAAAATCAAATGTACCCGAAAAAGAAATATCCTTGAGACCTAATCCTGGTAGTTTACCTAGACTTATACCTACGTTGTCAGATTTAGTGGCAAGGTAAGAAGAATGAGGATATTTCTTTTTTAGATATAAACTATCTGGTGTATATGTACGAGCAATAGCTTGCATACACCCTAACAGTACTAAAATTATATATTTCAACAATACATTATTCATGAAAAAATATTAAAATGAACTTGAATTTACTTTCATATTAGAGAATGTATACTTATTCACAAGTTCTTGTATATCATCTGTTTTAACTGTTTTCTTATCTGACTTTTTTTTATTCAACTTCATAAATGGTTTTTCTATGTAGTTCCAGCTTAACCAAGCAAGCGGCATGGTAAATAACACCGACAATATGAACAACAAGCTTACATTCATGTATTTTTCAAAATATAAAATACACAATTGCTGCACTGGCCAAGCATACACATATATTCCATAAGAAAAATCTCCCGCTTTGGTAAAGTTCCTAAACGTAATAGTCTGATTGAATGCTAGATAAAACAATACATAAGTACCAAATATGGGCAACACAACATTTGCTGCCTTAAACACAAATAATCCTAAAGCGACTGCTATGCACGATATCCAAAAATACATTTTTTGTCTTGGGATTATTTCTTTGTAAGAATAGCAGCACATTCCAGCCATAAAATAGGTAAAAAATCTAGGTAAGAAATCTGGCTTACCTATGATTGGGTATTCATTCCAGCCCCAAAAATAAACACCGAAATAGTTTTGTGCGAGTAAACAAGCAAATGCAGCCACAAATAATATTGGAAGAAATATCTTTTTCTTATAAGCACCTAAAACTGCCAAAAGTGGAACTAATAAATAGCAAATAAATTCGTACTTGATGGTCCACAAAGGAGCGTTTATAGAATCGGCAATAGGCACATACTTGAGTGTCCAAGGCACAGAGGGCTCTTGCAAAGTGAACATATTACTGAAAAAGGCTGGTAAATTTAGATATTGAAAATACAGTTTCCAGTAACCCCAAGGCATATAAAAATCTGCTGTTCCCAATGGTGCAAATAATACCAAACACAATATAGAAGCCACTATGAAACCTGGAAAAATTCTCAAAATTCTTTTTTTAAGAAAATCTATGAAATTATGACTCTTATCCCAACTTTGGAAAATTAAAAAACCTGATATCACAAAGAAATAATTTACAGCCAAAGAACCTAAACTCAATTGTTTATGAGTGGCAATAATGAGTGGCTCTACAGTGTCTTCTGTGCCATAATACATCACAAAACAATGACAAAAAAGCACCAATAAGGCCAAAGAAAACCTAATAAAATCAAGATTGTTTTCTTTCATTCCTACCTTAGGAAATAACAGACTATAAGAAGTTTGAGTTAATTTTTCCATTGTTATAATACATTTTTCGATACTTTATTTTTTTTCTTTAGTTGTTGAGTTGAATCACTATCCACTTTTACTTGCAAGTCATGAGAAATACTCGAAACATTATTGTTTTGGTCTATTACATACAAATACAATCTGTAAAGTCCCGGTCTGTTAGGTATTTTAACAAAAGCCCTTTTGCCTTCATTAAATATCCTCACATATCCTGGGTAAGCAGCCATATCTTCATGGTTTCTGAGTACCCACTCATATGTGTATGTACTCAAGTCAGCGTTTTGCATTTTCACTTTAAATGCCGCGTATTTGCCAGGAACTAGACTTTCTTGTTCCCATTGAATATTAAAATCTGGAAAATTTACATTGCTTTTAGTTCCTTCCCAAGCCTCTCTAAGTGCATGATAGGTAGGTTTCAATCTTCCTTTGTAATCACTAATTCCAAACCATGTGGCGGTACCTTCAAGCCTATCGTGCCAGCAAAACGCCACACCTCCTAAGTTGCTATTCTTATTTTTCTGAATGTAGTCATTCCATTGGCGTACATAAAATTGTGCCTTGGCTCTGTCAGATCCTTCTTCTAGAATACTGTCATTTTTTAGTTTTGACAAATAAGGATTCCAGTAACCTCTAGGGCCAAATTCAGTAACTAAATAAGGTTTCTGATGAAAATAAGTTTTTGCAATGGTGTCTAGCGAACGAATATTTTCTATGTAATAACTATTGACACCAGCAATATCTACATTAGGAGCTAAAGAATACAGTTCATCAAGCTCATGAGGCAAATCTTTGGTGTGCTCCATAGCCGAAATTACAGGGTGCTTGGGGTCAATTTTTTTAATCTCTGTAGCACATTCATTTAAAAACAACGTGTAGGCTTTACGCATAGTGTTTAGGTAAGGCTGTCCATAATTTTGTTTCAAAAGCCCCCATGATTCATTACCTACACTCCACGCCAACACAGAGGTATCATTTTTATATTTTTCTACTTGTTTTTTGATCATTTCCAAGTAGGTAGCTTTAGCGTTAGCATCGTTTATATAATCTGTTTTAGTGTCTAGCCAGAAGCCGTAAATAACTTTCAAATTAAGCTGATTGGCCGCATCAAAAATATTAGCATCGTATTCTGATGGGTGGTATCTTCTGATGGTATTAGCACCCATAGCTTTGATTTTAGCAAACTCTTCTAAAAGATAATTTTTGGTTAAAGGAATGTTGCCATCTTGCCATTCGTGTCCCGTATTAAATGCTACCCCTTTTACATAAAATGGATGCCCGTTACAAAACAATTGATTGATGCCATTATGTGAGCTGAGAGCATTGGTTTTCAATACTTTATTAGACTGAAGTGTGGGTATTTTATTAAGAGAAGAATTGGTAAATTCTTTCAAATTGAAAAAATTAGAAACCATTTCCGCCTCTTTTTGTGGTTCTTTAAAAGTCCAATCTATAAATTTAGTTTTTGCATCTGGTCTCCATTTTGTAGCCCAGTTTTTGTCTTTATCACTGTAAAAAAGAGTAATAGACTGAACTTCGTGGTAATAATCTTTTACATAAGTAAGAGCCTCTTGCAACCATTTTGATTGATTGCCTCCGTAATATGTAGAACCAAATTCTGAAAACATTACAGGTTTATTATATTTAAGTATTTTGGTTCTAAAAGGCTCATAAATATCTTTTAGAGATCTCCATTTTTTATCTTGAGAAGCTGTGCCGTAGTTTAGAGCCGTTATTCCTATCCAATCTACAAATTCATCTCCAGGATAGTATTCTTCTACATTTGGAGCATCCCATGGGTTCCAAACCCAAGCCACATTGCCCACGCCTTTGCTTGCAAAATAATTCACAATATATCTGTGTGCCATTTTATATTCTTTTGGAGTGTTCCATCCGCTTTTTGACCACGGATATTGAGGGTTGTCTGGCTCATGAGCAAAACGCAGAAATACAGACCCATGCAAACTTTTAATCTTTTCTGTGTATGCGTTTAAATATTCATCAAATCTACCTTGCAAAATATGGTACATCACCATGCGGTCTTTACTTAGCGAGGTATCGTTTCTAAACTCTGGAAAGGTACTAGACCACGGTTCCCAAGTAATCATGGGTGTAATACCGTATGTGTCTATGGCCACATTTAATGCACTATCAGGAAACTCTTGCAAACTCTCTGGCCCCCAAGCCTGATAAAATGAGAGTATCTGTACTTTATGGTCGGCAAAGTCTTGCCAGTTAAGTACAGACTCTACTGATAGCTTTTGATCATTTACTGGTAAATAAACGCCTTTGTAAAATCCACCGTAATTAATTTTTTTAGATGCATGTGTTATATGAAACGGGAATATGTCTGATTTGAAATTATAAGCCAACAAACTAAAAATAAATGTAAGTGACAATGCCAGAGCAGATTTACGTAATAAGTAATACACAGAATGTCTAGCTTTCCACATGCGTATGTACCAAATATAGCTCGTTTGTAGTCTTGTAATTTTGTATAAAAATGTTTTGATATCTAACATTAACTTCTGCTGAACAATTACAGAAAAATAGGTTAAAAAAGCAGCGTTCACCAAGGCAAAAATAGCCATGAATTTGCTGTAGGGGTTAAGATCATATTGCAAACCATACACTACTGCTCCTACCGACAAGCCCGCAGCTACAAGATTAGGAGCTACTACTTTCCAATTATTTTTAATTTCACCTTCTTTGGGTGTAGGTATGTAAGGTACTTTTATTCTAACTATACTGTAAGCCAAACTTACTACATATACCCACCACGTACCCAGCTGTAGCAATCCTCCTCTGATATGAAAACCACGCTCGGTCTCTTCCATAAGCCAGCGTTGAGAATACTGCCTGATCAACATAGTCATCACCAACAGGGGCGTATAAAACAGCAGAAAAGATTCTATGTTTACTTTCCACGGATAATTACCTGTAACTAACGAAAGTATAGGTATGAGAATGTTTATAAGATTCACCATACCAGACAAATAATACACAGGAGACATCAGGTGATGAAATCTCTGTCTCCAAGTCATCCCTTTTAACAAAGACGGTAATACTTCTAAGAATAATTCAAAAGTGCCTCTACCCCATTTGATTTGTTGCTTGTACCAAGCAGAAATATCAGCCGGAACCAGACCTTTACTCAACATTTCAGGAATATACAAGCATTTCCAACCTTTCGCTTGCAACCTCATAGAAGTGTGCATATCTTCTGTGAGCCCAGAAGCATGACCTCCAATTTCATCCAGAGCTTTTCTTCTAAATGTGCAGTTGGCACCTATGGCCTGAGCCGTATTATAGTTGTTCATGCACATCATCATGGGTCCATAAAAATGATACGTTTGCTCGGCAGCTGCACGAGCCACAAAACTTTCACGTTGGTTGTAATACCCTTGTACACACTGAACATAGCCCACGTTTGGATCTTCAAAATAGGGCAATACTCTATCTATAAAATCAGGAACAGGCTCATGGTCAGGATCCATAATTATACACAAATCACCCGTTGCTTGTTTGAGTGCATTGTTGATATTCCCCGCTTTAGCGTGTTTTTTTTCTATACGTGTTACATGTACTACACCCAGCTCCTCACATACTTTCTTAAGTGCAGGATCATTACCCTCGTCGCACAAATAAGTTGTATGCGGATACTTCACCGCCACCATTTTCTTAAGTGTTCTAATAATCATGCTATGGGGCTCTCCAGGGCAAGCAGTAGTGAGCATATCCACTGTAAGATTTGGCGTTATTTTAGGTTTTTCTGGCACACTTATGTCCATATAATTATACCACTCATAAGCCATCCGCATAAGTTTGAGAACCAAAGCACACGTTAAAGGGTAGTAGAGCCATGGATTTGCTTTATGATCCACACTCCAAAACCACCATATAAAAATGGCCATCCAACCAAATGAAGCCATAATCATTAACCATAAGGTTATTTTTTCTGATTTTTTGGGGGCAATAGCATAAGGAAAATTAAGAGCTTTTGGTTTTTTTCTCTTAGACATAAATCAATGTAAATTAATTTTTCAACTATTAATTATGTCTTTATTTCTGTAAAAATGGTTGTATGAAAAATGGTAAAAATTTTAGAAAATAAAAATTAATACTTCTTTAGAGAATTCTTTTATCAAATAATATGTATTAACTTTAATAAATAATTTTTTAAAATATATTTTCCACTATGTCACTTAAAATTGGCGATTCAGCACCATTGTTTACCTTGTTAAACACAGAAAAAAAAGAAATTTCTCTAGCAGACTTTAAAGGGAAAAAAGTTGTAGTTCTATTTTTCCCATTGGCATTTACCAGTGTATGTACTGCAGAACTTTGCAGTGTAAGAGACGGTATCGGAGTTTTCTCTAACTTAAAAACAGATGTAGTTGCTATTTCGGTAGACAGCTTATTTACCCTTGGTAAATTTAAAGAAGAGCAAAATCTTCCGTTCAATCTACTTTCTGACTTTAACAAACAAACTTCAACAGCTTATGGAGCATTGTATGAAGAGTTTGTATTGGGCATGAAAGGCGTGTCTAAAAGAGCAGCCTTTGTAGTAGACGAAGCCGGAAAAATTGCTTATGCAGAAGTACTTGAAAGTGCTGGTGACCAACCAGATTTTGAAAAAATAAAAGCCATAATAGCTTAAGTTTTACTTTAAAATATTAATAAAGAGGCTGTTCATAAAGTATGAATAGCCTCTTTATTTTTGTAGTCATTATAATAAAAAATAATTTATCTACATTCTTAACAACCATTTACTTTTTCTTAATTTAGTGTAAAGACAAAAAAGTTAAGAATCATATAATCCTCAAACTCCAAGAAATTTTTTTGATAAAACGAATGAGATTTTGTATGTTAGCTGTTCGGAGTGTTAAGGCGTAGCCGCACTCCGAACTTAGAATAATGTAGGTTCTCCGAACCGTATTTTTTGCTGTAGCTATAATTTTTGCCAATAGCAGTAAATTTCTTAGTTTTGGATTATGGCTCTAACATACCGTATTTATGACCAGCACGGTCAATATTTTATAACCTGCACTGTAAATCAGTGGATTGATGTATTTACAAGACGAGAATATGTGGATATTTTACTAGAAAGTATTAGATATTGTCAAGAATTGTAACAGCCATTGAAAATAATCAGAAAGAAAGTAGAAGAAATTGGTTGTTGTGGTTGTTGAAAAATGATAACAAGATTTCATTTTGGCAAGAAGGTTATCACGCGGAAGAAATATTTGCTGCTGATTTTTTTGATACGAAATTGAAATATATACATTTGAATCCAGTAAGAGCTGGTATTGTTTTAAAAGAAGAAGAATATTTGTATAGTAGTTGTGGTACTTATTACGGCACATCAAAAGGATTATTAGAACTTGCTGAAAGTTAAGTCATATGTATCAAATCCGGTTCGGAGAACCTCCAATATTTCGAGTTCGAGATGCCCTTCGGAACATCTCGAACAGCGAAGTAGGAAAAATCTTTGATTTTTCTACCATAATAACCCTCTTCGTTTGGAGACAAACAAGCACGAGAGTGCGAAGTTTGCGAACGAAGTTCAAGGGAGAGGCAGTAAAATAAAACTATTACTTATTTGGGATTGCTTAAAAAGATGCGTGAATCGCTCCATATAGAGATATTTACGAAACTGCCTGTGATTTTGGAGCTTTATAGCGAACAGATAAGATTAAAACTCAAAACAAGAACCTTTAAAACCCAATAAAATATAGTTTAAGGGCATTTAAATACATTTTATAGATATTAGTTGCGATATTGTAATAAAAAGAGTAAACTTGTTAGAAGAAATATAAATTATCTAAAACAGATATTTTCGCTTATATCAGATATTTACGCAATTGCGTAAATACAATTGTTAGCAGTAATGGTAGGACGACCCAACCGACAACAATAGACAATGAAGAAAACGACATTTAAAATATCAAAAATGGACTGCCCATCCGAAGAACAAATGATACGGATGAAACTTGCCGACTTGACAAACATCAACTCGTTGGACTTTGATATTGCAAACAGACAACTGACCGTTTTTCATACAGACAATCACGACCAAATTTTTCAGCGACTTGACAACCTAAAGTTTGACACTTCACTAATTGACAGCGTTTCGGCAGACAATTACACAGCAACGGACAACACAGACCGAGAAAGAAAATTGCTTTGGCAAGTTTTAGCCATTAACTTTTTCTTTTTTGCACTTGAACTTACGACAGGTTTTATATCAAACTCAATGGGACTTGTGGCGGACAGCTTGGATATGCTTGCCGACAGCATTGTTTACGGACTTGCACTTTTTGCAGTTGGTGGGACAATGACACGAAAAAAGAACATCGCAAAATCAGCAGGTTACTTTCAGTTAACACTTGCCGTTTTCGGTTTCATTGAAGCAATCAGACGATTTATTGGAACAGAAACAGTTCCCGCATTTCAGACAATGATAATTATTTCAATTCTTGCACTTATCGGGAACGGACTTTGCTTGTATTTACTGCAAAAAAGCAAAAGTAAAGATGCACATATGCAAGCGAGTATGATTTTCACATCCAATGACGTAATCGTAAATCTTGGTGTTATTATAGCAGGTGGACTCGTTTACTTGACAAACTCAAAATATCCCGACCTTATCGTTGGGACAATTGTATTTTTCATTGTTGGACAAGGTGCATTTAAAATTTTAAAACTATCAAAATAATATGGACTTCTTTATTAAAATAATTTTACCTATTTATTTCATTATTTACTTTGGAATTGCATTTGTTCTAAAATCCTTAATCGTTGCAAAAAGAATAGGAAAGAACCCACTTGTTTTACCAAAAGACGACAGTGCTTACGGACTTATCGGGCTTTACTTCAAACTGACATTAATAGCAATGTTTATTTATGTTCTTGCCTATTCTTTCTTTCCGACTTGGCATTCAAATTTTTTATTCATTCCTTCACTTGACAACGAAATTATTAAATACATTGGTCTTGTTGTCTTAGCTGTTTCGCTTGTATGGACTATTATCGCACAAGGACATATGAAAAATTCTTGGAGAATTGGTATTGACACAGAAACTAAAACTGAGCTTGTTACAAATGGTCTTTTCGGACTTTCAAGAAATCCTATATTTTTTGGAATGATTTTGAGTTTAGTTGGACTTTTTTTAGTCACCCCAAACGCACCGACTTTATTATTTTTGATTTTAGGTTATGTTCTTATTCAAATACAAATCAGACTTGAAGAAGAGTTTTTAACCAACGAACACGGACAAAACTACATTGACTACAAACATAAAGTAAGACGACTAATATGACGACAGAAAAAACCACTACTGCTAACACGGGTTTGGCAAAAGTGGCGGTTCAGTGCTCCGAAGACACATTTGTGGTTAATCAAAGTTTGGTTCTCCGCATCAACATTTGTGGTGAAAATCGCCACCTTCGCCAAGCCCGAAAACGTTGTGCGGTCAGTTTATAAACCAACAATATAGCACAAAAACGACTTGTATCGTCCTAAAATAAGTTTACAGGTTATTTGATAATACTACTATAAGTTTACAGCTCAAAAATAATCCTAAATTTGATTTACAGCTAGCTGTTTTGGATAATAATTTTTCCAATGTCTTTCTGTTTGCTGTTTGGTTTGATGAACCTGATTAGGTGTTTTATAATCAATGCTCATATGTGGCCTGTCGCTATTGTAAAGTTCTACCGCAGTTTTAAGTGCTTGTTTGGCCTGTTCCAGATTTTCCACTTTATGATGGCAAAGATATTCTTGCTTAAGTATCCCATTTACCCTCTCGGCTATTGCATTGTCTTTAGGGTCTCCACTTTCAGTCATACTGATATCAATACCGTGTTTTTGTAATATCTTTACGTATTCTGTCGAGCAGTACTGGATGCCTCTATCGGAGTGATGTATCAGCTTGGCATGGCTCTCTGGCCCGCCGTCGAGGCCTGAGAGAGCCATGCCTAAAGCTTGGATGGATGCAGATGTTTCTAGGCTTTCAGCAACATGGTAACCAACGATTTTATGCGAATAGGCATCTGTGACCAGGCTAATATACACAAAACCAGAGGCTGTTTTCAAGTATGTTATGTCGCTCACATAAAGCTCGTTGGGTGCTTGGGGAATAAAGCCCTTGATTAGGTTTGGCCACTTGTGGAATCGGTGATAGCTCATGGTGGTACTTATTCTACGCCTACGTCTACGTACAAGCAATTGGTGGGAGGCCAACATGTCAAAGAGGGCGTCTCTGCCTATCTTTATTTGGTGTTCCCAAAGAAACTCTTGTAATTTTTCATACAACTTTCTTGTTCCCATAGACTTGTGGTGCTGACGAATTTGTATTACTTCCGATATGATGAGCTGTTCTTCCGTACTTTTACAGTCTTGTTGCCAACCATGTTGATAATGGGCTTGACGGCTTACACCAAACAATCTACAAATACGAGATAGCCCAATACGCTTGTATTTGCATTTGATTTCTTGGATTATTTGGTGTCGTACTTTTTTCGGATGGGTATTTTAAGCTCATCTTCTGCAATCTCTATCATCCGTTTATAGCCTTCAAGCTGGATTTTGGCATCTTCCAACTCTCTTTTTAAACGATCTACCTCGGATGTGTTTTCTTGTAGTTTTACGGGTGTCTGCTTAGCCATAACAGTGTCTTTTACCTCACTAATATACAACCTTCTGCTGAATTGCCGATAGGTTGGGGCAACATAGCCCAACCTACGTAACCAATCATGAATGAGTGAGTGACTACTCAATTCATATTTACGAACCAACTCAGAAAGTGCAAGTCCTTGCTCAATGTGTTCTTTGCACACTTGATGCTTGAATTCTAATGTATACTTGCGATACTCTAAATGATAAATTGTATGTCCCATTTTACACTTGTTTTGTGTAAACCGATTTCAGGACAAGACACCCGAGCAAATACGATCTTACGAAGACAGTTTAAAATACTACCGCGACCTCAAAAACTCCCTGGACACCGCCAAAGAAGAAGGCTATGAGCAAGGCTATGAACAAGGCAAAGCCAGCTTAAAAGTATTTTTGGACGAAGCTAAAGCTAGAGAAGAAGAAGAACGAAGACAAAAGGAAGAAGAACGAAGACAAAAAGAGGAAGCCAAAGCAAGGGAAGACGAAGAACGCAGACTAAAAGAAGAAGCCAAAGCAACACTAACCAACACCATTATCAACATGCACAAAATGGGGTTAAGTGTTAATGATATTGCTACACTTACCAATAAATCTTTGCTAGAGATTGAGGAGATTTTGAAGAAGAAATTATAATATACACTAACATATACTGTTTAAACAATATATTGTTTCAGATCCATTTGTTTTTTCTAGCATATTCTATAGCCTCTTCTTTGGAATTAACTTGCAACTTCACATAAATGTTTTTGATATGGTATTTAACAGTTTCAACTGAAACATCCATGGTGTTGGCTGCTGTTTTATAACTACCGCCTTTGGCTAAAATATTCAAAACTTCATCTTCTTTATCGGTAAGTGGGGTATTATAGTTTTTTGTAAACGAATTAAGTACCATTCGGGCAATTTTGAAACTCATTGGAGCTCCTCCAATTGCTGCTTGGTCTAGAGCCGCTATCAGTTCATTTACAGAAGTGTTTTTGGTCATATAACCACATGCACCTGCTCGTAATGCATCAAAAACTTGGTCACTATCGTCAAAAACCGTTAACATAAGAATATCAACTGCTGGAAATCTTTTCTTTAATATGCTGGTACATTCAATTCCATTCATAGAACCACTCAGTTGAATATCCATAATTATTAAATCAGGTACATTTTGAGAGATATTCGAAACGGCGTCTTCGCCAGACAAATAGGTATTCAATACTTTGTAATTTTGAGTTTCCTCTATCGAATATACAAGTGACTTAATCAACGTCTCATTATCTTCTACAATCACTATTGTTTTTTGCATAATCTATCAGATGAATATTGCGAAAATCTCTTTAAAAATATTAGTTTAAAGGGATTTTAATTTTAAAAACAGACCCTTCTCTTTGTTTTGAACTCACTTCTATGGATCCGTTTAGTTTCTCTACACACCTTTTTACAATATGTAAACCAAGCCCAGAACCTGAACCTTTGAGACCTAGTCTGAAAAATTTATCAAAAATCTTGTCTCTATATTTATCATCTATTCCTTGTCCATTATCGGAAACTGATAATATTACGAAATTTAATGTAATTTCAATCTTAATTTTTACCCATCTATAATGTTTTTCTGAATCAGAATATTTCAAACTATTCTCTACCAAATTTTGTAAAATAGGTTTTACAAGTCTAGCATCTAAGTTTACAGATGTATCTGGTACCTCAACTATAATATCGGTATCCGTATATTTTTGGTTAAAATTCTTGAGTAATAAAACGTCTTCAACCAATATTTTTACATTACACGCCTCAGCCTTATTTGTTGATTCATTCACATGAGAAAGCTGTAATAAATCACTCAGTGTTTTGTCTAGTTTTTCACTACTTAGCAGTACATGTTTAAAATATTCTTTTAAAACATCCGGATTGCTTTCCATTTTACTTATGTTGGCCAGCCCTATCAACGAACTAATAGGCCCTTTGATGTCATGTGATGCTCTGTAAATAAATGAATTTAATTCTTCATTTTTTTCGGCATATTCTTTTGTACGTTGGCGTACAAGCTCTTCTAGTTGTCTTTTTTGATTTTCTTGGAGTTGTTCTTTTTCACGCAAATGAAACAACAATTGATTATTGATCTGATTAGTTTTAAATATCAGATGTTTAAGCCTAGACACCAAAGCCAAAGCCAACACGATCATATTTAAGGCAATACCAATATTTACAGAATAATATCCATATAATGAGGGCTTGTAATGCCCTGTCATGTATACCCAATAAGAAATGTATCCGATTAATAAAAACGTGAATGCGATAATGTAATTAGACAACTCTCTAATTTTGGCATCAAAAGCTATGATTAGCAAATACAAAATAATATTTGCATCAAACAAAAAGAAGAATAATGACAAATTATCGAAGTCATACAACTTGAGAAGCAATAAAATATAAGGCAAAGTCCTCAGCACCAACATTGATATTAATATATGATCAAATATTTTGTCTCTAGAATTTAGATTTAAGTACAATCTGCTGTAAAGAGCCAAAAATGTTATCATCAATAGCGTCGCAATTGGGTGTATGTATTGGTTGATAAAAGGTACATTTCGCCACAAATATTGAAATCCCAGTCCATCGTTACTCAGTGACCAAATTATAGAAGCAACAATATAAAATGAATAATAAAGATATGTTTTGTCTTTAAGGTTAATGTATATAAAAGTATTGTAAAGTAATACCGTAATGGCTACTCCATAAAATAATGCCAAGTAAAAATATTCATCTAAAGCCCAAGAAATGAAATTATTATCTGTACGAATAGCACCATTTATTTTAGAATTAATATTAGATTGTATCTTAAAAAAAACCGTATGCTCTACAGTATCTTCTATGTTTAAGTCCCAGATAAAATTTTTATGATAAATTTCCTTAGTTTCAAATTTATGTAAATTACCAAAATCATATTTTCTGTAACTACCATCAGGTTGTGGCATATACATTTCACCTTTTTGAAATTTAAAATCGAACAATTCAAAAAGTAAATGTTCGTTGATACATTCTGGCTTTAGCTTAAATTTGAGTAAAAACCAATGCGATTTTGACAAATTGTAATGTTTGGCCTCACCTAGTTTGAAATATTGACTAGGAGTTTTACTCAATGTTTCAAAAGATACATTACCAGATTTATCTTCGAAACAATACAAATCTGCGGAAGAAAACACATTGAAATCTTCCTTATCTATAAGAAATACAGATTGCGACACTAAGGTTGTCGCAATCATAAATAGGTAGTATAAAATAAGTTTTTTCAAAAAATAAAATCTATAATTTGTAAAACTCAGCTATCACATTTTGATTCTTTTGAAGAATAATTTTTCTTTTTAAGCTTAATTTTGCAGTAAGCTCTCCAGAATCAATAGTCCAAAGTTCTGGTAATAGTCTGAATTTTTTAACTTTTTCGTACTGAGCAAAATTTTCATTAAGATCGTCAATTTCTTTCTGAAATTTGGTCAATACATCTACGTGTTGTATCAAATCTGAATTACTCTTAAAAGAAATCCCTTTAAAATCGGACCATTTTTTAAGTTCTTCAAAGTTAGGTACTATCAAAGCAGACGGAAACTTCTCTCCTTCGCCTAATACCATTATTTGTTCTATAAATTTACTCTCTTTAAATTTATTTTCCATGGGTTGAGGTGCAATATATTTTCCTCCTGATGTTTTAAAAATTTCTTTTTTACGATCAGTGATTCTTATAAATTTTCCATCTTCTAGTTGCCCTATGTCTCCAGTATGTAGCCATCCTTCTGTGTCAATTACTTCGGCAGTAAGTTCTGGTTTATTAAAATAGCCTTGCATTACACAATGTCCTTTAACTAGTATTTCACCGTCTTCTGCTATTTTAACATCTACACCTTCTACTGATGGCCCTACAGTACCTATCTTATGGTTTTTTAAGTTAAGAATTTGATTTACAGCAATTACAGGTGAAGTTTCTGTGAGGCCGTATCCTTGCATAATGGGTATTTGTGCTGCCCAAAACACTCTAGCCAGTCTAGATTGCAAAGCTGCACCGCCAGATACTACAGCCAAAATATTACCCCCTAAGGCTTCTCTCCATTTATTAAATATTAGTTTATTAGCTAGTTTGAGTTGGAAATTATACCACCAGCCCATATTCTTATTAAGTTCGAATTTTAAACCTAGTTCCAAAGCCCAGAAGAATAACATTTTCTTTATACCTGTAAGCTCAGCACCTTTAGCATAAATTTTATCATATACTTTTTCTAAGAGTCTTGGTACTGTTACAAATATATGCGGTTTTACCTCTTTCAAATTATCAGAGATGGTCTCTAAACTTTCTGCATAATAAATAGACGTTCCACAATAGGTGTATAAATAACTCATCATTCGCTCATACACATGGCATAAAGGCAAAAAACTCAACGCTCTATGCTCTTTGCCGGTAGGCATAAGTGGAAAACATGCTTTAAAATTATGAATTAAGTTATTATGAGAGAGCATCACACCTTTGGGGTTACCCGTGGTGCCTGATGTATATATAAGTGTTAAAATATCTGTAGCATTAACTTGAGCTTTTACCGCTTCTAGAGATTGTATATTTTGATTTTTACCAATTTCAATCAACTCTTTCCAAAATGCAACTCCTTCTATTTTATCAAAACTGAAAATCTTCACATTGAGACCTGCCGTTGCTTTTGAAACTTTTGTGTATAAATCACTATTTGCTACAAAGGCAATTTTAACATCAGCATCCTTAAAAATATACGAATAATCTTCAACGGTAATATTTGGATACATAGGTACGCTTATAGCTCCTGCAAACTGTATGGCATAGTCTGCGAAATTCCATTCGGGTCTATTAAAAGAAACTATAGCTATTCTATCACCTTTCTGAATTCCAAGTTCTAAAAAACCCAATGCCATCTGAGTAGAAATTTCTTTCCACTCAGCTGTGGTATATTTTTGCCAACTACCATTTATTTTGGTACTAAGGGCGTCTTCTTTAGGACTATTGTATATCTGATGATCCAGTAGATCAAAAACTCGCGTAACTTCCATTTTCACAAAAAGGTAAAATATAACTATTTTACGATGAAGTTGAAATTTAGTTAGCTAAAGTTCTCTTAATATTTTTTAAGTTTTAACAAACAATTGTAATATTGTTCACCAAGAACTTGTCTGTCAAAATGTTGTAAAGCATAGTCATAGCCATTTTGTCCATGTTGTATGATAAGTCCTGGCTGGTCTAAGTAAACCTTTATTTTGTTAGCAATTTCTTGAGCATTTTCTGGTTCTGCATAAATACCACATTCAGCTTTTTCAACTAATTCTCTAGAAACACCGTCTATTACCATTATGATTGGTTTTTTGCAAGACATGTAGTCGAAGGTTTTGTTAGAATAAACCGTTTTGAACGTATCTACTTTTTTAAGAACAGACGTACCAATATCTGAAGCTAAAATATATTTGAACACCTCTTGCTTTGACACAGGCCCTATGAATTCTACATTGGTAAGATTTCTACTTTGAGCATCTCTAATAAGTTCATCTCTAAGCATGCCAGCTCCTATCATTACAAAATGTACATTTGTATTTTTTAACAATTCTGCTGCATCTAGCAACTGAACCAAATGGTTAGCAACTCCATGTGCCCCTACATAAGTAACCACAACTTTATTTTCCCAGCCTAGTTTTTTTCTCTCACTAGCTATATCTATGGTATTCAATAATTTTTCTGACAAAGAAAAATCAGATGCATTAGGTATCATTACAACTTTTGAGGCAGGAACATTTTTTTCTTCTTTAAGTTTTTTCTCAAAAGCTGGCGTAAGCGTATTTATTAAGGTTGCATTATTATAAATTGTCTTCTCAAACCAATACGCAAATTTTATAATCCATTTATTAGTTAAAACTCCTGTATCTATGGCAGATTCTGGCCAAAGATCTCTTATTTCAAACACTAAAGGTAATCTTTTGATTTTAGATAAAATTAAAGCTGTAATCCCAACAAATAATGGCGGAGAAGTTACCAAAATAACATCGTAAGAACCTTTAACTTTAAAAATTCCCGCCCAAATACTCGAAAAAACAAATGAAAAATAAGCCCATAATCTGCCTACAAAACTTGAATTATACGCTTCTGAAACATGACAACGATGTATTTCTACTCCATCAGCATTTATTTCTTTTACAAAGTATTTACCTTTATATTTATCTTTTTTAAGCCCTGTTGTGTAATGCACCATTCCGGCAATCACCGTAACATCAGCACCTTTTTGTTTCCAAATTTTAGTTAATTCATTAAATCTAGAACCACCACCATCTCCTTCATCTAAAAAATATTGATGAATTAATAAAATCTTCACTGCTTATTGGTTTACTTTTGAAAAATATCTTTTCAGCCAAGTTTCTTTAGCTGGTTTTACAAATTCTGTTGCTAATTGCGATTTTTGGTGTATCAACAAATCAAAAATCGCAGTGTTTTCTTCAAGAACTCCTTCAGAAATAGCATTGTTGATTTCTTGAAGTTTAATTACTTGAATTTCTGTTTGATTTTGGATATACACTAGGGCTTTGTTTGTAAAATCTTTCTGAATTTTTGCACCCAGTTCTGTTATTGCTCTTACACTTTTATCTATACTGCATCCACTTGCGGCTTTGTGCGTTTCGTCTATAGCTAACACAATGAATCTAGAATGCAAAACTTGAAAAGAACCTAATAATGAGTTATCATGGCTTGTCCAATTCTCCACAAAGTCTTTTAAAAATTCTTCTGCATCTACTTTTTCATTCTGACTAAGACATTCAGAAGTACCAAAAACCCAAATTCTAGCCGAATCAGAAATATTGTCAAATTCTACCCACATGATTATTAAAATGTAAACTTCCCAACAAATATAATTTATAATTTAATAAAAAATTTATTCATTTACAAGATTATATAGTTACTTTGGAATCGAATACTAATCATATCAGAAAAATATAACATTTAGTATCAAAATACGTATAAGAGAAAAATTTTTTTAACACATTTAGTTCTATAAGATGTCAGTAAATGTAGAGGAATCTCAAAAATACCTGATAGAAGTTGCTTGGGAAGTTTGTAACCAAGTGGGTGGGATATATACCGTTATCCGTTCTAAAGTACCAGTAATCAAACAAAAATGGGGTAGTAATTATTGTTTAATAGGCCCGTATTTTCATCATAAAGCTATGTCAGAATTTGAACCCGTAGAGGATTATTCAGACAATATTGGCAAAGCCGTTTTGAAAATGAGAGAAATGGGCTTAGAAGTACATTACGGTACGTGGCTTATTTCTGGTAAACCTAAAGTAGTTTTAATAAATCCATTTCATGTGTATTACAAAATGGGAGATATTAAATTTACTCTATTTGAAAGACATGACATTCCTTGCGATTTTGCAGACGAACTTCAAACTCAAGTAATTGCCTTTGGGTATATTGTAAAAGAATTTTTAAAGGTTTTAACAAACCTAGAAAATGCTTCTTCAAAAAAATATATTGCACATTTTCATGAATGGATGGTGGCTACGGCAATACCAGATATTAGATATGAAAATATTCCTGTAGCTACAGTATTTACCACCCATGCTACTTTATTGGGTAGATATTTAGCCATGAACGATGGCAATTTCTACGACAATTTGTACAAATATTATTGGGCTAACGAAGCTAGACATTTTAATATAGAGTGTCCTGTTAAAATAGAACGTGCTGCCGCTCATGGTGCCGAAGTATTTACCACAGTAAGTGATGTAACCGGCAGAGAATGTGAATCACTTTTAGGTAGAACTACAGATATTAACCTTCCAAATGGATTGAACATACAGCGTTTTGCGGCTTTACATGAACACCAAAACTTACATAAGTTATATAAAGACAAAATTCACAAATTTGTAGTTGGTCATTTCTTCCAAAGCTATTCTTTTGATCTAGATAACACATTATATTTCTTCACTTCTGGTAGATTTGAGTTTAGAAACAAAGGTTTCGACTTAACAATTGAAGCATTGGCTAGGTTAAATCACAAAATGAAAGAAGCAGGAATCAACACTACTGTTGTTATGTTCTTCATTACCAAGAGAGATTTTCAGTCTATCAATCCTGAAGTATTGCAAAACAGAGCTACTCTTGAGGAAATTAGAGAAACTTGTCAGGAAATTCAAGAACAGGTAGGAGAGAAATTATTTGAAGCAGCTGCTGCTAGCAACGATCTCAAAATGCCCGATTTAAATCAATTTGTTGATGAATATTGGAGATTACGCTTACGTAGAACCCTACAAAGTTGGAAAAATGGATCTTTACCAAAAATTGTTACTCATAATTTATGGGATGCAGACAAAGATGAAGTTATCAACTCACTAAAAACAACTCATCTAATCAACAATTCTTGGGATAAAGTTAAAGTTGTATATCATCCAGATTTCATTACTCCATCTAATCCTTTGTTTGGAATGGAATACGGTCAATTTGTAAGAGGTTGCCATTTGGGAGTATTCCCTAGCTATTACGAACCTTGGGGTTACACGCCATTAGAAGCTATGGCAAGTGGTGTACCTGCAATCACTTCAGACTTAGCTGGTTTTGGTGATTATGTACAAAAAAACATTCCTAATCCAGAAGAAAAAGGTGTTTATATTGTAAAAAGATACCACAAGTCATTCCACGAGTCAGCAGAAGAAATGGCGAATATCATGTTCTCATTTGTAAAACAAAGTAGAAGAGACAGAATCGTACAAAGAAATAAAGTAGAAAGTGTATCTGAACACTTTGATTGGAGTAATTTGGCAGCGTATTATGACAAAGCTTATGATACAGCCCTAGAAAGAAAATTTGACTAAAAAAAGAGGAGCTTAAATGGCTCCTCCTATTTTTTTAAGTGCATTAATGTGCGAATCAAACGCCATTGCAAATGTTGGGTAATTGTGATACGGAACCCCAAATTCCTGAGCTGTCTCTTTCACAATCTTAGATATTTTATCATAATGCACATGGCATATATTTGGAAACAAATGATGCTCTACTTGGTGGTTCAATCCTCCACAATACCAAGTCAAAAACTTATTTGATGTAGAAAAGTTACATGTAGTTTCCATTTGATGAATAGCCCAATTGTTTTCAACTACATTTTGTTCAGAAGGCAATGGAAACTGAGTCACCTCCATCACGTGAGCCATCTGGAAAATTAAAGAGAGTATAGTACCAGCTACAAGGTGCATTACAAAAAACACCGCTAAAACTTCTGACCATTTGAATCCCATAACATACACTGGAATTATAAGCATATAGCACAAATAAAACGCTTTAAAAAACAAAAGTTTTACTAATTCATAAGTATTAGTACTATTCACCTTTTTAGCCAAGCCTTTTGCTGTAAATTCTATGTATTGTCTAAAATCCTTAATCAAAAATGAGATGGTCAACAAACTATAAAGCGGAATAGCATAAATGTATTGATACTTATGAAACCATTCTTTTTTAGAATGCGGTGAGAATATTAAGATAAATCGTTGTCTTATATCTTCATCGTGACCATCAATATTGGTATATGTATGATGATATAAATTATGCTGAATTTTCCACGTAAATGAGTTTCCTCCAACTAATGTCAAAGTTTCTCCCATAATTGCATTCACCCATTTGATGGACGAATAAGATCCATGATTGGCGTCATGCTGTATCGATAATCCTATACCAGCTACTCCTATACCCATAATTACGGCAAGCAACAACTTGAATGATTCATAATTACCCCAATGTGTAAAAATCATTAAAGCATAAGAACCAAAATACAATGCCAACATTACTGCTGATTTTACAAACATTGTAGCATTACCGGTTTTAGGTATATTTTTAGCTTTGAAATAATCCTCTTCTACCCTCTTTCTTAATGTTTTAAAAAAATCGGGTTTGATGTGGCTAAATTTTATTGAACTCATATTAATTGTAAAAATACTTCAAAAAATCTTAGTAACAAAATGCTAAATGCTGTTACTCCAATTGTTAACGTATGATTAAAATCAATTATTTTACGATAACAAACTGAACTCTTCTATTATCGCTTTTTATTGTATTTTCTTTAGAATTGCTAAACTGATTTGTTTGACCGTATCCCTTAAATAAAACCCTTTTTCTAGATATTCCTCTCGATACTATAAAATCAAAAACATTATGTGCTCTCAAATCTGAAAGTTGTTTGTTATATTCCACGTCACCATCTTCATCAGCATATCCTTGCACTTCTATCACAATTTCTGAATTTTCTTTCATGGTTTTGATAAGTTCATTTAATGGCTTAAAATACTTCTTAACTATTTTAGATTGATTGTGTTCAAAATAAATGTTACCAAAAATAAAATCTTTAGAAATTATAGTAGTATCTGCATTTTCTTTAATGTTTAGTTTGTCTAAAATAGATGAATCTTTTTTAGCAATAGGCATAATTTTGTGATAAGGAATTGTAAAAGTTTTCGTAAACCTCAAACCTTGTTTTACAGACTTATTCACACTAAAGGTATCTTTGGCTATTGTAATACCAGCTTTAATAAATTGAACTTCAAAAAATTCATGATTTTTTAATTCACCACTGTGTTGACCTTTGCCTAAATCAAAAGTTTCTGTTTTTTTAAAGTTTTTTCCATTTAAGATTACAGTAATAGAAGAATCAATTTTTTGACCAGAAAGTGAATCTAAAAAAACTAAAGAAGCCTGTACTTTTTCTGTGGGTATAGATAAATACAAATCTCTCATACCTTGTCCTCCTTCTCTGTATGAACTAAAGATTGAATATTTTTTATTGGGTGCTGTTGAATAAAAAATATCATCTGCGGGAGTGTTTATAGGCATACCTACGTTTACGGGTGCAGACCATTTAGAACCATCCCAAGTACACTTAAAAACATCATACCCGCCTATAGATGTGTGACCTTGAGAACTAAAATACAGTATTTGTTCATCATCTGTTAAGTAAATTCCGTCTTCATTATAAACTGTGTTTATGTGTTTACCTAAACTTTTAGGATTTGAAAACTGACCATTACTGTTTTTATCCATGTAATACAAATCCAAATCTCCTTGATCCGAAAATTTATTGGAACTAAAATAAATTCTATTTCCATCTTTTGTCATAAACGCAGAAGATTCATAACTCATACTTTTTAGGCCATTTATAGGCTTGGGAGAAGACCATTTATTATTTTCAAAATTTGAAATATAAATATCACCATTGTGTGTTGACCTATACATTACCATGATAGTATTGTTGTTCAACAACTGAGAAGAAGCGTCGTGTTGTTTACTATTAAGGTCTCTTACTCCTATGGGTTTATCCCATAAATTTGAATCTAAACGAGTTTGATAAATGTCTTCGTAGTATTCACCAGTAAATGTGGCAGATTGGCCATCTATATTTTTTCTAGATGTAAAGTAAAGTGTTTTAGAATCAGCACCAAAAGTAGGGCTATGTTCCGAAAAAACTGTATTTACCTGAGAACCAGCATTTACAACTTCTATTTCAGGGTTTTGATTTATTAATAATTTACCATTTTCACATTCTTGAATTTTTCTTCTAATTTGTTCTTTTTCTTCTTTTAAAAGGAATGTTCTTTTGAGAGAGGCTTTATAATAGGGAATTGCTTCGTCAAATCTATAATTATAGTGTAAAGCTACTGCCTTCCAAAATTTAAATTTCTGACTAACATCAGAATTATACTTTTCTAAACTATCAAGAATCTGAAGTCCTTTTACTGGAGATTTGCTTAATGTATAACAAACCGCTAATTCTTCCAATTCTTTAGACACATCTTTGCCTTTTGTTGTATTTTTAGAAATAACTAGTTCTAAATAAGGCAAGGCAACTATGTAATTTTCTTTGCTTATTAATTTTTTTGCTTTTTTATAACTGGGTTTAGCCTCTATTTTGGGTTTATAATCAGCAGAATCTTCATAATTAGGGAAATTAAATTGAGCAAATAGCTCATTTGTTACTAAAATTAGTGTACCCCAAATCAGCGTTTTATTTATATTTTTATGAAACATCATAGCTACAATCAACTATTACAAAGTTAAATGATTTTTAGAATGAATACTAGCTATAAAAAAAAGGTAAATAAAAAGGCTCACGATAATTCATAACGTGAGCCCATCCATATTTTAAAATTCTACTTATTAAAACAACTTCTTACCAATGTTTATCACATCATCCAACCCAAAACCATCATTTGAATTAGAACTAGAATTCCCACCATTAGTAAACATAGAAATTAAAGAACTTACAGATCCAGCATCTATACCAGAACCAGAGTTACCTCCAGCAAACTGACCAATCAAACTTGCTACGTCAAATCCACTACTTTTGGCATTTTGTACTTTATTATTGAACATGTTCATAATTATGGGCATCGCCATTTGCACAAAACCAGAAGCTTGACTAGGATTAATTCCTAATTTACTTACCAAATTACTTACAATGTCATTAGACATAGAAGATGCGGCATTGTTAATACCGTTTGTTTGAGAACCAGAAAACATTTCCAAAATGCCACTTAGGTCACCAGATTTTGCCTGATTACTCAATGAAGAAACTATTGTATCTTTAACAATATTTGTCGCTGCTTCATTATGTTGGTTATCAATACCTTGAAAATTCTTAACTAAATCAAAAAGATTACCTTGTTCTGAATTTAATAATTGCTCTAACATATTTATTTAAAATTTATATTTAAGAATATCACAAAAATCTTACCAATTTTTAAACTTTTTTTAATACTAAACACGCTCTATTAATACAGTAAATACTAATAAATTCCGGACCAAAATTTGAAAATGACTCATAAATTAAACTTGAATCTATTCTCCCAAATCCTCCATATTTTAGATCATCAGAGTTAAAAACAATTTGGTATTTACTTGGTTCAGTTACTCTAAATCTATAGTCTGGTATGGAATTAGTCGGACTAAAATTGAAAATAAAAATGTAATTATTTCTTTCAAAAACAATCACTTGATTTTGCTCATCCATATTCATTTGTTGAGCAGGTGCTGATTGTAAAAGTTGAGAATCTGTTATAAATGCCAACATATCATGCTCAAAATCTGACAAATAGTGATATTTCAAATCTTTGTCATAATCTAGATGCCATTGTCTTCTTGCATATTTGTAACTCCAACCATTTCCTTCCCTTGGAAAATCAATCCATTCCGGATGACCAAATTCATTACCAAAAAAAGTTAAATATCCTTCACCTCCTAAAGTTATCGTAAAAAATCTAAGTAACTTATGTAATGCTATACCTCTATCTATCACTAAACTATCGCTGTTTACAATTTTGCTCATGTGAAAATACATTTCTTTGTCCATAAGCCAAAAAGCAAGCGTTTTATCACCAACTAATGCCTGATCATGAGATTCTGCATAAGCAATGGTTTTTTCTTTCCATCTTCTATTCGTGAGTACATGCCACATGTCATACACATTCCAAGACTCATCAGATTTTTCTTTCAGTAATTTAATCCAATAGTCTGGTATGCCCATGCCTAATCTGTAATCAAAACCAATACCACCTTCTGTTTGTGACCTACATAAACCTGGCATACCACTCATATCCTCCGCAATACTAATCGCATTAGGATTGATCGTATGCATTAATTTAGTAGACAATTGCAAATACAACAAGGCTTCAAGATCTACACCATATGAAAAATATTTATCATAGTTATCAAAATCCATGTAATGACCATGATGTGTATATAACATAGAAGTAATACCATCAAATCTGAATCCATCAAATTTAAACTCTTCTAGCCAATACGTGATGTTTGATAATAAAAAACGTTGCACTTCGTCTTTACCGTAATTAAACAATAAAGAATCCCACAACTGATGATACCCTTTCGGCCCTTCATGAAAATAACAATGTTTAGAACCGTCAAACTCAGAAAGACCTTCAGCAAGGTTTTTTACAGCATGTGAATGTATTAAATCCATAATAACTGCTAATCCTAAACTATGTGCAGTATCAATTAAATATTTTAAATCTTCAATGGTACCAAATCTAGATGAAGCAGCAAAAAAATTAGAAACATGATAGCCATAAGAACCATAATAAGGATGTTCTTGTATGGCCATTAACTGAATGGAATTGTAACCTAAAGCTTTTGCTCTTGGTAAAATTATATCCGCAAATTCTCTATAAGTGCCAAGACCTTCTTTCTCTTGAGCCATACCAACATGGCATTCATAAATTTTAAGAGGCTGAGATTTGTCAAAAGAAAAATTAGTTGATTTCCAATCATAAGAAGAATCTAAAGTTAAGATTCCAGAAAAATCAAAAGTAGTTGTATCTTGCTCTACTCTTCTAATGTAAGCAGGAATACGATCATGAACTCCATTAAAACCAGAAATTTGAAGCTTTACTTTGGTGTTTAAAATAGTATCAAATGAAAATTCAACTAATGAGATTTTAATTTCCCATATACCATTATCAATATAAATTAAAGGATGAGACCTTCTATTCCAATTATTAAAATCTCCAATTAAAAAAATACTAGTAGCTTCAGGTGCCCATTCTCTAAAAATTAAGAAATCCTTGTTATCAGAAATAGAAAAACCTAAATATTTATGCCAAGAAGCATAAGATTTTAGATTTTTATATTTTGATTGTATGTAATCTAATTTATTAACGTAAGTTAAATATCTTGAGTTTATCTCATTTTCATAAGGCTTAAGCCAAGGATCATCAGAAATTAATTGTAATTCTTTATTCATTTAAAAAAATTTAGGTTGTATACGTGAAAACAAAAAAAAAGTAAATAAAAAAGGGGACATAAAGTCCCCTTTTTATATAAAATCTTAAGATTAAAATTCCCAAAGATTATGTTCATATTCCATAAGCTCACTAGCTTTCCAATAAGAAGCTAACAAACCTTCTCTCTCATCCTTGTTATAGATATCAGCAAGATAGCTATCATCAGGATTAGAAACTTTAATCAAATAAGAACTAAATAATCTTAAATCAAAAGCGTGTGCCATATTTCTATGTTCTTGATCGTTTTCAGGATTAAACCAAAGAGCTCTAGGATCTTTTGAGAAAACTTCTACCAAATCTTTGTATTTAAAAGTTCCAGCAGGTAAATCTACTTTTTGGTTCAATTCTGCAGGTACAATTAACTTAATAGACTGAATATCCCAATATGCTCTAGATCTTTGTTTATCAAAAAGGAAATCTTCGTTAATTTCCATTAAAAACAAATCTTTAGGTTCAAAATATGCAGGACCAGAAGAAACTGATTTATTTGCATCTGCAAAAGGATCATTCGCTGCATCAGCCGCTGCTGCTGCTTGGAATTGCTTTTCTTCTTCTGTCAATTCAGCTTCTTGATTAGGAACTTTAATATTCTCTAAAAATTCTTCTTTAGTGAATGATCTTCCTTTTTCAAGTGAATCTGTAGCATAAACTTTAAGTTTACCTTCTTTTACAGCATCAATTATTATTCTCGTAATTTCCTTGTTTTTAGCAAACAAAGATTTGTTTTGCTTTTCTCTCAAGTCAACTTGTCTAAGAACTGACTTTTTATACATTATGTCAGAACTATGAATTCCACGCACAGAGTTAGGATTAACGTATCCTTCTGCTTCTTGCGACATAGCTACTGAGCATGCCGCTGTAATTAATAAAGATAAACCAAAATTTTTCATACACTACTCTAATATAACACTTAATTAGTACAAAGGAACAACAAAAAGACTGTTATCAAACCTTGCGTCTTCAATTTGATTTTTGTAGTTAGCTCTTTTCACACTTTTCACATCAAGAATCAAAGCATCACCTTCAGCAACAGAACTAACAAAATCACCAACACCTAAGTTTGCACCAGTACCATTTTGAGGACCTTTGATTGCTCTACGACCTCTTTTCAAAATAACTTCTACTTGAGCTACATTGTAACGTGCATCATTAGGACAAGCTCTTTTAAAACCTTCTTCAGCAACAGCTATTACTTTAAGCGTTCTTAAAGAGTTTTTAGAAAGACCGTTTTTAATATCAGCAGCTGTAGTACCATTTGTAGAAACCATTACAGTAGGTTTAGGAGCCAAACGAACTTTGAAACCAGTATTACCAATATTCTGACCACCAGAAGAAACGAATACTTTACATTCTGTAGCAGATGGTACAAGTATAACTTGACTTTTAGAACCAGGAACACTTTCAATTGCAGTACCTTCTCCTCTGAATGATGGCTGATAAGAAGCACCAAGAGCAGGAACATCAATGTTTAGTTTGTTACCACAGTTTCTGTAAAGAGCACCAATATCACCAGCAGAAACTTGAATTACAGGCTTAGCAATTTGATATTCAATTTTTTGTTTGAACGTAGTATCTTTTCCATTGAATTTAACAGTAACTTCAGCGCTATATGAAGTTTTCGCTAAATTGTTTGCATCAAAATTAGATGCCATAGCAGTTACTTCATATTTACCTTTACCATTTTCAACTTTGATATCTCTACCATTAACTCTTACTGTAGGAGTAAGTACAGAAGAAGAAGCAGTTAAGAAGATGTCAGCTTTGTATTTAGCACCAGCAGCAACAATTTTAGACTCAGCAGAAGCAAAAGCTTCAACTTTATCAAACTTGATATCTACTGCACCCATCTGAGCTGCAATCTTATTCAAAGCTTTAGTTTCATATTTAATGATGTTAGATTTTAACTCATTCATCATTGCCATAGAAGCAACCATTGGTGTATGAGTAAAATTTAGTTCAGCATAGTCCTTTTTCTTTTGTTCTTTATCAGAAATACGCTTATCATCTTTACCATCTAATGCTAAATCAGGATACTCAGTTTTTGCTTCGCCAGTAATTTCAGCTAACTCAGCAGTCCAAGCATTGATTTTCTTTTTTAATTGATTAGCTCTACTGTTAGCACCACCAGCAAACATTAAATCTTCAATTTCACCTTCAGCTTTTGCACCTTTGTACATTGATTTAGGATCATTAGGATCTTCTAAACCACCTGTTTTGTCAATCATTGCCTTACGTACATCTTCAATTTCTTTTTTGATTGCACTAGCAGACTGACGAATTTTTTCAGCTGTATTAACAAATTTTTTATCTATGTCTCTGTTACCAGACTCAGCAGCTGTTTTCTTAATAGAAGCTAACATTTTATCAGCACTACTTTCAGCACCTGCGTTTGACTCAGCCAAGCTATCATCCAAGAATTTAAATTTCTCCATGATAGCAGAACTCACTTGCAAGGCAAGTAAGGCCAGAAGGATAAGGTACATGATACCAATAAGCTTCTGACGTGGGGTTTCTTTACCTCCTGCCATTTTATTTTATCTTTAAATTTTTTAAATCGTTAAACAAAAATTACCAAGAGAATTAGTTACCTCTCATAGCTGTAACCATACCACCATAAATTGTATTTAAAGTAGTCAAGTTACCAGTTAATTTAGAAAGTTCATGCTTGAATGATTGAGTATCTTTAGAAGCCTCAGCCATATTTTCCATAGCAGATGACAAATTGCTGTAGAATTTGTTCATTGCTTTGATATGTTGGTTAGCATCTTGCAATTCCATTTCATAAACAGCGTTCAAAGCACCTAAATTTTTAGTGATGTTCTGAACTTGAGAATGATATTCTTTAGCATCAGTTGAAGCAGCAGCCATTGCAGACATAGCATCAACAGTTTTAGCATAAGACTTGTTCATTTCTACTAATGAAGAAGAAGCAGATTTTACATTGTTTGCATACTCACCAGAAGCAACTGCTGCGTTTGACAAATCACCCATTTGAGATACAGTCTGAGTTAAAGACTGTAAGCCTTTAGAGAAATTGTTTATTGAATCTTGATTCAAATTAGCTTTGTCAAGCATAGAATCAAGTTTAGTAGACAAGTTTTTAGAAGTTGGTTTTTCGCTTTCTCTTAAAGAAGATCCTTCATGACCATCAGTACCAAGTTCTGGATATACTAAAGTCCAATCTGGTTCTGGAGCAATAGGAGCGAAAGCAAATAAGAAGAAAAGTACCGCTTCAGCACCCAAACCTAAGATAAGGAATACTGTTGCACCTGGCCAGTGCATAATTTTAAACAAAGCACCAACGATAGCAACTGAAGCACCCACACCAGTGATGATTGGAGCTACGTTTGTGTAGAATTTTTCTCTAGCAGAAGGCTCATGAGATTGACGATAATGTGCACCCATTTTGTTTACAGTTTAAAGGATTACGAATTGTTTAGTTAAAAATTAAAATTAAAAATTAAGATTTTAGAATTCTGTACCAGAAGAACGACCCAAATAAGTCATTACACATCTGAAACCAACATAAGACTTAGTAGTATCTCTGTATTCATAAGTTCTAGTACCTGTTTCTAGGAAATATGCAACATCTTTCCAAGAACCACCTCTAATAACTTTTCTAGTCTCGTTGTCATCATTGTATACAGGATTCAAATCCCATACTATTGGCACAGCAACTTCACTAAACGCATCTTGACACCACTCTGATACGTTACCAGCCATATCATATAAACCGAAATCGTTAGAGAAATATGAAGCAACAGGAGCTGTATATTGGAAACCATCATCATAATAGTTACCTCTACCTGGTTTAAAGTTTGCTAACATACAACCTCTAGAGTTACGGATGTAAGGGTTACCCCAAGGATATTTACCCATATCACGTCCACCTCTTGCTGCGTATTCCCACTCAGCTTCTGAAGGCAATCTATAGTTTGGCATACGGAATAAACCCATTTGGTTTACTCTCCAATCATTTAAATAATTAGAACGCCATTCGCAAAATTTCTGAGCAGCACCCCAGTCTACACCTACAACAGGATAGTCGTCAAATGCTGGGTGAGCATAATAGTATTCCATCATTGGATCGCCGTAATGGTGAGAGAAGTCTTTCATCCAAACCATAGTATCTGGATAAAGTTCTGTCATTAAGTAGTCAATACCCAAGCTTGAAGAGTCTTGAAGCATTGCATTCATAAACTGACGATATTCGTTATTTGTAATTTCAGTGTCATCCATATAGAAACCACCGATTGTTACTTGCTTGTTCATGTTTACGTATGTAGCAGGCACATCTTGATCTGCCTGACCCATGTGAAACGTACCCGATGGAGCAACCACCATTCCATATGGAACTGTCATTGTCCAACCTTCTCTGTCTGGCTCACCTACAAGTTGGCCTTCTAGTCCAGCACTTTTCTTACCACATGACTGCATGAACAGAGTGGCACTCACTCCCATAAGGGCGATGAGATTCTTAACAAACTTTGATTTCAACATAACACAGTTGCTTTTCTCAAACATACAATAAATTCAGATTCCTAATTGATATACATCTCTTACAGTCTACAAATATAATTAACATTTTTATTTATTCTAATTTTTTTTAGACATTTTTAATAAAAAGTTTAATTATACCTATATCTCGGGGTTCTTATAATTGGTTTATTCCCTGATTTATAGATTGGTAACTGGTAGGAGACCATTACTTCGTGAGATGTATAATTTTTAGCTTTTGCACCTTTAATGACATAATCAAAGGCATAACCTAATTTTAATGAATTGTCTTTTAATAATGAAATACCAAGTAATGCTACCAAAGCTTCTTGGCGTCTATATGACATACCTAGCCAATATTTAGATTTTATGTGTAAATTACTATTTAAATCAAATGACAAATTTTTAAGATTATTATCTGTTTTAAACAGAATACTAGGTTTTAGATTTAGATTATCGTTTAGTTTGAAATTGTATAATCCTAATAAATAAAAATGTTTAGATAAATTAACAAAACTTGTGGTATTGTTTTTAAAATCTACTTTATTGATGTGGTTTGCCCCAACTGCTATGGAGTATTTTTCATTTTTTAATGATATTCCGGCTCCTAAATCTGGTTTAGTTTGTTGGAAATTTGAAGTATTAATATTGGGATCGTTGGCATCGTTGTATATATATGATGAATTGAGCGATAAGTTGTAAAATCCTCCAGAAAGTCCTAAAGACAGTATAGATTCTTTTAATTTAATATGATATGCATAAGATAATTTAGCATACAAATTTTTTGTATTTCCAAGTTGATCATTTATCACAAAAGCACCTAATCCTCCATTTAGAAACTTAACAGGTGCATTTATGTTTAAATATTGACTTGTTGGTGCTTTGCCAGAGCCTGTAGTAGGACTGTAACCTAACCATTGTGATCTATGAATCAAAGTTGCTTCTAAAGAAGGTGATAGACCAACTTCTGATGAACTTATATTTTGAGTAGAAAACATATACTGACTAAACTGGGCATCTTGTTGAGCCCATACTATGTTTATTGTAATTAAGTAAAGTAGTTTTGTCAGTCTGTTTTTCATTTACTTGATCACATTATTTGCTTTAATGATGTATTGTTCCAAAGCACCTGTCATAGAGGGTGCGTTGGGCATTGGTGCTTCTATATCAAGTTTAAAACCAGATTCAATGATAGATTTTGCTGTTGTAGGCCCAAAAGCCGCAAACCTTATATGTTTTTGTTGAAAATCTGGAAAATTAGATTTTAATGAAGTTACTCCTGAAGGGCTAAAAAATGCAATCAGATCATATTCTTGCATATTTATACCTTCTAAATTTTCAGATACTGTTTGATAAATGACTGCTTCTGTAAATTCAAATGAATTAGCACTTAAAAACAATGGTATGTCATCTTTTCTTATTGATGAGCAAGGATATAAAAATTTTTCAGTTTTGTGCTTTTTAATAATTTCTATAAGTTCAGCAGATGTTTTGGTACCTACAAATACTTTACGTTTTCTGACGGTAATGTATTTTTGTAAATAATTAGCTGTTTGCTCATTAACACAAAAATATTTATAATCTGCGGGTAATTCAATTTTGCCTTCTTGACAAATCTTAAAGAAATTATCAACAGCATTTCTACTTGTAAAAATTACTGCTGTATGGCTTAAAATATCAACCTTTTGCTTTCTAAATTCTTTATAAGCTAATGGTTCAATTTTAATAAATTGTTTAAAATCTATTTTTACATTATACTCTTTTTCTAACGTAAAATATGGCGACTTCTCGTCAGCTGGCTTTGGTTGTGAAACCAAAATTTTTGAAACTTTTTGCAACCTCTCGACTTGTTGATTTTCCTCCTTCATAGTCATCAAACGAAACCAATGTTTATTCTTGAAAAATAATACACTAAAAACAGAGCCATTGGTATTAATTCGGTGATGCAAATGTACGAAATAAAATAAATACTTCTAAAATTTAGTATCTTTTTTAGAGTGAATATTACTTTACTCATATATATAAGAAAAATCCCAAACATTAAAATATTGAAAATCTTGATTGTAGAAATTGAAAAAAAGGTAAATGGTGAACAAAAACTCAAATAAGCCAACATCAACACAAATGAAAAAAGTAAATAATATTTTACAAATAAGAAATATTGTACTTGTGTAGTATTATTTGTTTTAAAAATATTTGAAACTATCTGATTAAACAAATATCGGAACAACATAAAAACTAACAAATACATGAATGTTTTCATAATTGAAAAATAAATACTTGAATCCCATTTATTTGACTGCATCAAATTAAATACTATGGCTAGAATTAGTGTATCAAATATGATAAAAACGATTTTGGACAAATCGATTCTCAAAAGATTAAATGAATCTGTGTCTTGTTCGCTTCCAAATAAATATTTAGGATCATAAACATAATTGAAAAAATTAGGCGATAAATTTCTTTTTAAAGAAAAGAATAAAATAAAAACTAATACAAATATAAATATACCTGCTTGGCTTTTGAGATAATTCAATCGTTCAAAAATCTCGTAAGGCGATTTTGATTGTTGTACTGCTTCTCTCAATGTAGATATAGCAATAGATTCTATAATCTGATTTGTTTTTTGTGGACTATATATGGTTAAAAGACATACCTGTTCGTTCCCCAAAAACTTCTTCATTTCCAGAATTGGAATTGCAATTTCGTCTATATTGGTAAATTTCTTAAACAATTTGTTGTTAATAAATATAACTACTGTAGCTTTTGTTTTGAATTGTATATATTGATCTTGATATTTTTTTACATCTAAGTAATAATGAAATGTATTTACATTGGTATTAATTAAAGGCATTAATTTTTGGTATTCACTGTTATATACATACAAATCATCTCCAATTTTTTTAATATTTATATAGACCGATTTTGCATTCACTGTAACTGTGAATGTTACTAAAAATATGTGAAGGAAGAATATGTAAATTTTATTTTTCAATAAATTTTAATGCAACAACAACCAATAAACCTAAAATTATTTCAATTGACACCAAAAGTGTATTACCTAAATCTTGATAAGATGCTACAAATAAAACAATTGATAAATTAAATAAAATCAAAACTGCTTTGGTAGCAATAGAATTGAGACCTTTGTTTGATAGAACATGATGAAGGTGGTTTTTATCTGGAACAAAAGGGGATGTGCCAGATAATATACGTAAACCAAAGACTCTAGAAGTATCTAAAATGGGGATATATAAAAATGCAATTATCAATGCAATGTTTGCGTTAAAAATCTGCATTTCTAAAAAGTTTATACTTAAAAAAGCAATTATAAATCCTAATACTAAAGAACCTGAATCGCCCATAAAGATATTTGCCTTTTCAAAATTATATCTTAAAAAACCAATAGTACCACCAATTAGGCAAATAGATAATCCTAATAGTGGTGAATTTTGAGATATAAAAAATGAAATTCCAAAACACGAACTTATAAGAACAATTACAGAACCCGCTAAGCCGTCTAAACCATCAATAAGATTGATAGAGTTAGTGATTCCAATAATTACAATTGCTGAGAAAAAATAACTTATTCCTTCATTAATTACTCCTATTCCTAAAAATCCTTGAAAACTTGTAATTCTTATATTGCCTATAAAAAGCAAAATAGAAGTTGCCAATACTTGTATAAAAAACTTTTTTACAGGTGATACCGGTAAAATGTCGTCTTTCAATCCAATAAAAAATATTAAAATGGCACCGCTGAGCATGCATTGAATACTTGGTGTTACTGTTCCAAAAAGTGTTAGAGCCGATAAAAGCCCAGCAAAAATTGCCATCCCTCCAAGTCTTGGAGTTGAGATTTCATGCATAGATCTTCCGTTAGGTTCGTCTAATAATCGTTTTTTTAAGGCCATACTTCTGATTGAAGGAATAGCAAAAAGTGATATTAAAAAAGCCCAAAGAAAACAAAGAATGTAACTTAAGATATTCATTTATATGACAAAGTTAGAAATAATAACATGGATTACCAATCGCTCTGCAACATAATATGTATTTTGGAATTTGATAAACTTGGACTTATCTCCTTAGATTTTCCTAAAGCATAATTTACTTGTAATATACCCAAGGCTGTCTTCACTGAAATGCCAAGTCCAAAACCATAAACAGTATTGTAAGAATTGCTTTTTTGACTTGTATTCATATTTGAAATATCTGAAAATATACTTACAGCAGATTCTGAATTTAATACAAAAACTGACTCAATTTTATGTAAAAAATACATAGAAGTAAAGAATTGATTTTCAGCGAATCCTCTCACCGTTTCACCACCACCTATTCGATACATTTCGTTATTTAAAATTATATTTTTAGCGTTTTTTAAACCATTAAAAGAGGTACTTGTTCTAAATTCAATTTTGTTTGTAACATGTGTTCTTTTTTCAAGATATGCAGACCACATTATTTGATCAGATGTTTTAGGCAATGTATCTGAATTGTTGATTTTTTTGTTTCCATATTTTGCGTTGATGTATATTTTGAAGCCTTTTTGAACAGTAAAAGGAATTTTACTTAAATTATTAAATTCTGCATACAATCCATACAAAGAACTTGAAGTGGTATTGTAATTGAGTATGCTTGAAGATTTGTTGACATTGCTGTTCAACTGCTCAAAAGTAAAACCATATTTGGTGTTTTGAATATTTAAAATTGAAACTTGTATGCCTCTATTAATATTAATAAAAGTAGTGTCTTGTTTCAGTAATTTAAAACTTGCCCCTACTCCAATTTTAGAATTAAAAACATAAGGAAGTTCGCCTGTAATAAACATATTTTGAGATAAAGTTTGATACCGTTTCCAACCTAAGTTGCAATACCAACCTTTTCCTAAAAAATTTCTGTTTTTATACGAAAATTCACCAATAAGTATGTTTTTGTTGGGCAATTTAACTTCCTGGCTCAATCCCAACATTGCATTTAACTCACCAGACTTTTTCTCCTTGATACTTAAATGCACATAGGCTTTATTGTATTTAAAAACTACATACGGAGTCTGAACAAGCGTGTACATATTAGATTTAGTAATCTTTTCAGAAATTTCTAAAAAACGTTTCTGAGAAAACTCTTTTCCCTCAGTAATATCTAAATATTGAGCTAAAAATCGAGCATTAGTTCTAGTAGGAGTATCAAAAACAAGGGTATCAAAAAGGATTCTATCATTTGGTTGTATGTTAATTTGAGCAGCGATGGTATTTTTATCAAAATTAATATTGGTAAATGAAAGATTTACAAAAGGAAAACCGTTGTCGGCATAATATGCCAATAAATCAGTAATTAGATTTTTGAAAGCATTTTTTTGAAATGAATTCTGATTAAACTTATAAACATACTTCCAAGAGTTTTTTAAAAGAGAATCTTTTTGAGTATAAAACAAAGTGATACTCTCATATTTTTGACCAAAATCAGAATATACATAAAATGTGTCTTTCTGAACTTTAATACTATCTAACTTGAACATCAAATATCCTTCTGCCACAAAGTTATTTTTCACATAATTTGAAAATTGGGAAGTATCAGAAATAGGAAGTTTTTGAGATTGAAAAACTGTTTGTTTATTATAAATTTTGCAAATTATATTTTTATTAGCACGATCATTCTGAGTAAATATCAAAAAAAACGATTGTATAAAGAAAAATATATAAAAACGTAGCAGCAATGATTTAACTTTGAATTTTTAACAAAAATACAAAAAATTGGCTGGCATATACATACACATACCGTTTTGCAAAAAAGCTTGTAATTATTGTGATTTTCATTTTAGTACAAGTCTCAAGTTTCAAGACGAAATGCTTTTGGCGATTTGTAAAGAAATAGAATCTCGAAAAGAATATATGTCTTCTGAAACAATAGAAACCATCTATTTTGGTGGCGGAACTCCATCTTTACCCGAATCAAAATTTATTGACCAAATAGTAAATGTTATTCACAAAAATTTCCACGTACATTCATCAGCAGAGATAACACTAGAAGCAAACCCCGATGATTTAACGATAGAAAAACTAAAAGATTTTAAAAATACTGGCATCAATAGATTAAGTATTGGTATTCAAAGCTTTGATGACACTATTCTAAAATACTTAAATAGAATTCATGATGGTCAACAAGCCAAAAAATGTATAGACTTTGCTCAGGCATTAGGATACGATAACATTTCTGTTGATCTTATTTATGGAATTCCTGAAACAGATTCAAACTATTGGAATAAAACTTTAGAGCAAATTAATGAATTACAAATTCAACACTTATCAGCTTATTGTTTAACGATTGAGACTAAAACTGTTTTTGGGAATAAAGTTACAAAAGGTAAAATGAACATTCCAGATGAAGAAATTGGTTATTCTAATCTCAACACATTGTTAGATTTTTGTTCAAACAATAATTTTGAACAATATGAAATATCCAATTTTTGTAAAGAAGGATTTCACTCAAAACATAATTCTAGTTATTGGTTTCAAAAAAATTATTTAGGAATTGGCCCTGGTGCACATTCATACAATGGAACCGAACGAAGAATAAACATTAGTAACAATCCAAAATACATTGAAGCCTTAAAAACTAATAATAACTATTACGAAATTGAAGTCCTAACAAAATTAGACAAGATTAATGAATATATTTTGACATCGCTAAGAACCAAATGGGGAATTGACACCAATCATTTAAAAGAAAAATACAATTATGATATACTTAGAAACAAAAAAATTAGTAAATTCGTAAAAGACAATACTCTTATACTTAATAATAACACTATAAAACTAACAAAAACTGGCATAATGATTGCAGATTTTGTTATACTAGAACTTTTTGAAGATTATGGATATAAATATGAATGACATAGAGATTTATGACTCAGAGCAAAAGAAATTATTTCTTTTGCTAGAGGCTCTTGTATTTCACTATCATGATCTTGATAAATTTGAGATTGAATTACTCAACGAAACAGCAAAAAATTTAGATGCATATCAAGAATTAGATTGGGCAATTAACTTTATAAAGAAAGATAGAAGTACAAGCTTTGAAAGAGTTCGTGAGTATCTTTTAAAAAACATGCCTGAGATAGCATACGAACAAAAATCTAGGTACATTATTAAAATTTGGAATGCTACAAATAAAAAAGGATATGTTACCGAAATGGAAGCATTAGCACTTATAAAAATAGCTAAAGACCTTGGTGTAGAAAACGACCTCATAAAACACATAAGAAAAAAATAGGAAAGTGTATTGAAAATCATTTTCTTTGTGGTTATGTTGATTAGGTTTAAATTAAAGTCCGCATTAATACTATTATTTATTACTACCTCACTTAGTTCCTGTTTAGTACAGAAAAATATCAAGTATTTACAGCCAAGAACTAAAACAAACGAAGTAGAACAATTCCAATTAAATAATTCATATTCAGAATATACTATTGAAAAAGGTGATATTTTGAGTATACAAGTGAATAGCACAGTAGCTACAGATGTAGACATTATTGACAAAAAATTTAAATCTGACAAAGGATCATCTGGTGATAATCTTTACGGATATGAAGTAGATAACAATGGGAACATAACACTTCCGTTGTTAGACAAAGTAAAACTAGAAGGACTTTCCTTATCACAAGCATCAGATACCTTACAAAAAAGATTCCAAGAATATATTAAATATGTAACTGTAAAAGTTGCTCTTAAAGAATTCAGATTTTCTGTTTTAGGAGAAATTGGCAAACCAGGTCAAGTAATTACACCTTATACTAAAGTAACAATATTTAATGCTATTGCCCTATCGGGAGATTTTACATATTATAGTAATAGAAAAAAAGTAAAATTACTACGAAAAGAAGGTGGTTATACAAAAGTATATACACTTGACCTATCAGATAAAAACATTTTAACATCAGACAAATATTACTTGAAACCAAATGACGTCATTATCGTGGACACAAGAAATGTAAAATTAATCCAAGAAAACATAAAAGTATTTTCTGTGATGATTTCAGTAGTAAGTGTAGGATTAATGGTTTTCTTAAGAACCAAAAATATTATATAAGAATATGAAAGAGACAAATAATTTTGATATAAAAAAAATATTATTTCTTATATTAAAATATTGGTATTTGTATGTAATTTCCATAGTTATTTTTTCAACTATGGCATTTTATGAAATTACATATTCTCCACAAGTTTATAAATCTGTTTCAACTTTACTCATTAAAGAAAACAAATCATCGAAAGGAGCTAATGACAACTTATTAAGTTATTTTCAAGCTGCACAATCTTATAAAAATTTAATTAATGAAATAGAAGTAATCAAATCTAAATCTACAATTAAAAGAACTATAGAAAGTTTAGATTTTGAAATATCATACTATGTTGGTGGTGCCATCAAAAAAGGAGAAGTTTATCCAACAAATTCATATCCATTTGAAATTAAACAAGATACTACTACCGAATCTAAACAGAATATCCCTATTTATATCAAATACATAGATGATAATACTTATGAAATTCAACTGAAAGAAGAATTACCTTTTTATAAAACAATTTTATATTTTTCAAAATATAAAATTTTATTTACTCAAAAATGTACATTTGGATCTAAATGTATAACGCCTTTTTTTAGTGGAGTTATAAATAAAAAAGAAGGATTTAAGCAATTAAAATCTGATAAGATTGAACATTTTTTCATAATTAACAACAAAGATTATTTGGTAAATTATTTTTCAAATAATCTATCTGTAACACCTCCAGATGCAAAAGGGGTTTCATTTATGAACCTTAGTATTACTGGTGAAAATGTTGCCAAAAACAATGTTTTCTTAAATCAACTATGTGCAACTTATAATTTGATTGGTTTAGAAGAAAAAAATGAAAATATTGATAATACATTAAAATTTATCGAAGATCAATTATTTGGTATTACTGACTCTTTACAAGGAGCTGAATCACAAATTAGAAATTTCAGAGTAAATGAAAAAATTATAGATGTAAATACATTATCAACAAATGCATATACCAACCTTGAAGCACTTGAAAAAGAGAAAACAATTTTACTTCTACAGCACAAATATTATTTGTACCTGAAAGACTACATTGCCAATAGATATGATATCAAAAATCTAGTAGCTCCGTCATTAATGGGTGTAAATGAAACAATGTTAACTACTTTAATATCTGAATTATATAATTATCATTCTGAATTAGTAGCTTTAGGATATTCTGGACAAAAGAAAAATCCAACTTATGAAGTAATGGAATTAAAAATGAATAATACTATAAAAGCTATTGAAGAAAACCTAATTAGTATAATAGCTAATTCTAACTTAAAATTAAAAAATAATCAAGAACAACTAAATAAGTATAATGGTATTTTAAATAGTTTACCTGAGAAAGAGAGTAAATTTCTTAAAATGCAGAGAAGGTTTAAGTTAAATGACAATATTTATAATTATTTATTAGAAAAAAGGACAGAATTAAGTATTTCTAAAGCGGCAAATACAGTTGATAATAAAGTGGTTAGAGCGGCAGAAAATGTAGGAGTAATCTCACCAAATATCAAATCTATAAAAAATAAAGCGACAATATTTGGCCTTCTTATTCCTTCATTAATTATCTTCTTGCTAGTTTACTTAAATAATACCGTGATTAGTAAAGAAGACATAGCAAACAATACAAGTTTAACTATTTTGGGAACTCTTCCTCATTATAATGGAAATGCAACAAACCCAGTTTTTGATTCACCAAAATCACATTTTACAGAATCATTACGCTCTTTAAAAGTAAATATTCAATATACGCAACCTGGTAAAATTATAAAATTTTATGGGATAACATCAACTATAAGTGGAGAAGGAAAAACGTTTTTTTCATTATCATTAGCAAGTTCTTTGGCTCAAAATGGTCAAAAAGTTGTTATTATTGGTGCTGATATGAGAAAACCAAGATTGCACAAGGTATTAGGTGCAAATAATGATATAGGTTTAAGTAATTATTTGATAGGAAAATCTGATTTGGAAAAAATTATATTCAAATCACAATACCAAAACTTAGATTTTATTACTTCTGGACCTATTCCTCCAAATCCGATGGAATTAATTGAAGGTAAATATTTTAAAGAATTATTAAAAAAACTAGATGAAAAATATGATTGTGTAGTATTTGATGCTCCGCCAATTGGTCTAGTTGCAGATTATTTTTCTATAGGTAAATATAGCGATATCAATCTTTATATGGTTAGACAAAACTACACCAAAAAAAATATGATTAAAGAAGTTGATAACATATTTAAACATAATAACTTAAATAACGTATATTTAATACTAAATGATACCAAAGCCTCTGCTGGATATGGGTATGGATACGGATATGGGTATGGATATGGTGGATATGGGTACGGATATGGGTATGGGTATTATTCAGAAGACACATTAAAGAATGATAAACTATCTTTAATAAAAAATAAAATAATGTTACTAATCGGAAAATATTTATAATTATGAAAAAGATCATTTTATTAACTCTAAGTTTGATTTTATCAAATAGCTTCGCAACAAAATTCTACTGGGATGGTGGAGCTAGTGATAATAATTGGGAAAGTCCTTCAAATTGGGCAATAAAATCAGGTTCAGTATTTGTAAATCCAAGTACTTTTCCCAAAACATTAACAACAGATTCTGTCTATTTTGATGCAGGTACAATTACGGGAGTGTCAACTGTTTTCAGTAATAAAAATTGTATTTTAAATGCTAAAAACCAATGTATGTATCTTGAAACAGATGCAACATTTTCTGGTACAATTTCAGCATCTTCTACATGTACTTATTTATCTATTAGAAATAATACAAATATCAGATCTGGTACCATAGATTTTTCAGGCTCAAATGCATATATACTTTTATCTAATAATACATTGTTAGTGGGTTCCTCTGCTACAATAAATTTTAGTAATTCTAATTCTAACAATATAAGAAACATTACTTTAAATGGAGGAAGTATAAATTTAGGTTCAGGAAATTTTAGAGTTGTAACATTATTAACTATAAATTCAGGAAACTTTACATTTACAAGTGGACAATTCACTATTGATGGTAGTATTGTTGCAAATGGAGGGACAATAAATCATAATAATGGAACTGTACAATTAAATGGTTCTGGAAGTATTAGTAATAATTCTGGAGGATTGGTTTTTTACAATTTACTATTATACAATAATTTCACATCTGGCAATAAATCATATACATTATCTAACTTTGATGTTTTAAATGATTTAACATTAAATATTGGATTAGGTACATCCACAGCATTGTCACATTTTATTGGAGGTAGAGTCAATATTTCTGGAGATTTAATAATAACTGGAACATCGACAAGTACAACTACTTCTAGCACTACCACTACAGTATTTAATTTAAATGGTAGTTCAAGCCAGTTAATCAGTACTAATGCAAGTACAACTTCTCAGAAAAAAATCGCAAACATAACTGTTTCTAACAGCTCAGGAGTAACTTTAACTGGAAACTTGGGAATATCTAACAACTTAATTGTAAATACTAATTCTATTTTAAATCTAGGTACAGATAGTTTAAATATAATAAAAAATTTACAAAATAATGGTACCATAAATGGTAATAGTTCTAGTACAATATTTAGTGGGGCTACTAATACTGCAATAAGTGGTTCGGGAACATTTAATTTTAACAATCTAATTATTAATAAATCAAGTACTAGTTATTCGGTAACTTTATCAAATAATGTTACTGTAAGTAACAAATTAGAAATTAAAAAAGGAAAATTAAACACAAACAGTTCCGGAAATTATAATATAAGTATTGGTGGAGATTTTACAAATAATGATACTTATATTCCAAATACGAATACAACCACCTTTAATGGTACGAGTATTCTTTCAGGTACAGCTACGCATACATTTTATAATCTGTCTGTTGCTGGCACTTTAACTTTACCAAGTTCAACTACAATTAACAATAATCTTGCTATAAATGGAACTTTAAATCACAATAATGGAACTATAACTATGTCTAGTTCTAGTTCCTCAAGTATATCTGGTAGTGCAAAACCTAGTTTTTATAATTTAACAATTACAAAAAGTACTGGAAGTTTGACAATTAGTTCTGATACTTGTAATATTTATAACTCACTGAATATCAATAGTGGTACTTTGAATACAAACGGCAAAATATATTTAAGAGCAACAAGTGCCAGCCAATATGCAAATTTAATAGACGCAAATACTAGTTCACCAAACGGATCAGTTGTTGGAAACATTAGAATGCAAATGATTCTAAATGCAAGAGGAGGTACAAATACAAATGGTAATCCAGCGGCTTATTGTTCTCCATTTTCAAATAGTACTGTTGGAACTTTCCAAAGCAATACAACAAATTTTTACTTTCTCAATGCATCTACGGCATCTTTTGTGAAAGCTAGTTCAACAAGTCAATCTTTAGGAGTAGGAGTTGGTTTTAGTAGAAGGGCAGCTAAAAATGGTGAAAATCTACGAATTCAAGGAGCTCCTAATAACGGGAACATTTCGCCAACATTAGTCACAAGTGCAGCAGGTACTGTAAATCTAATTGGTAATCCTTATCCTTCAACTATAGATTGGGGCACTGTAACAAAAAATAATATTGGAGGTAGCGGAACTGCATATGTTACAACAGATGGTAGTACATGGACACCAGTTACTAGTGGCTTTATTGCACCAACACAAGGTTTTGAAGTTCTAGCATTAACTGGTGCAAGTATACAATTTACAAATGCATGTAGAACAACATCTCAAGTGTCATTTGTAAGAAAAAGTTTGGAAACAAAATTGGGTATTAAAATTTCTAAAAATAATGATATAGCAGATAATGCATTTATACTTTTTAATGAAGATGCTACTGAAAATTTTGATTCAAAATATGATTTTCCAAAACTATATCCTTTAGATAGTTCTTTGTCATCTGTTTCATTTTTAAAATCAAACATAGCAACAGGGTTATATGCTTTAAATGACAATGAATTTGAATTGAAAAAAATCCCTCTTGAAATTAAAAATGTTGATGAAGCGAAAAATTACAAATTTGAATTTGTAGATTTAGAAACTGTACCAACAAATATTGTTGTTTCACTTTTTGACAATAAAGAAAATACAGAAACAAAAATAAATAGTAACTCTATTATTGAAAAAACATTAAACCTTAATGATTCTAATAGATTTTCACTTGTTCTAAGAAATTCAAATTATGTACAAACAAACAATGAAAATTTTGATGTTTACTATTCTCAAGATTATTTGCATATATTAAATACAAATTTAACTATAGTAAATAATGTAAAAATATACACATTAGATGGTACTGAAGTTTATTTTAATGATTTAAAAGTAAATTCAAAAAATGAAATAAATTTAGGAAATTTAAGAAATGGTTTTTATATTGCCAAAATAAATACAAATACCGGTGATAAAACTATAAAATTTGTAAAATGAATATTAGAAAATTAGTAACCCTATATATATTATTTATTTGTAGTGCATTATTTGCTCAGATAGATTTACCTCCAGATGAAGAAGACGTTCCCATAGATGGTGGAATATCACTATTAATGATTAGTTCCATTGGTTTCGGTTTATATAAGATTAAAAAGAAATAGAAAAAGCCAGAGAAATCTGGCTTTTTTGTTATTACAATATGAAATCAAATTTATTAGTTTTTGGAGCCTCAGAACATGGGAGAGTAATAGCTGATATCATCCTCAAAACAAATAATTACCAATTAATTGGATTTGTTGATAGTAATAAATTTAAAGAAATTGATTTATGGGGATTTTCAATTTTAGGTGACGAAAATGATTTACCAGAAATAATAAAAAATTACAACGTAAATTCTATAGTCATTGGAATAGGCGATAATTTCATTAGAGAGAAAGTATTATTAAAACTTTTTGATATTCCCATAAAATATGCAACTGTTATACATCCTAGTGCAGTAATTGGTCGTAATGCAAAAATTGGTGAAGGAAGTGTAATAATGGCAAATTCAACAATAGGATGTAATACAGTAATAGGAAAACATTGTATTGTGAATACTAAAGCCAGCTTAGATCATGATTCATTTATGGATGATTATTCAAGTTTAGCACCAGGAGTTACTACCGGCGGAAATGTTAAAATTGGAAAATATACAGCAATTGGTTTAGGTTGTAATATAATTCACGGAATTAAGATAGGAGCAAATGTAGTTTCTGGTGCAGGAAGTGTTATTATAAAAGATATACCAGATAACATATTAACTTATGGTGTTCCATCAAAAAATATAAAAGAAAGAAAATTAGGAGAAAAATATTTATAAAAATGAATTCAAAGAAAGTTGTTTTAGTAACAGGAGGCAGTTCTGGGATTGGTGCAAGTATATGTAAATATCTAAGTACAAAAGGATATGTGGTATACGGTACAAGCAGAAATGCAACAGAAGACCAACATAATGGATATTATCTTACTAAATTAGATGTTGAAAATTCTACTTCTGTAAAAGAATGTATTCAAAGGATTATTAATATAGAAGGCAAAATAGATGTTCTTATCAACAATGCTGGCGTGGGCATAATGGGAGCTGTAGAAGACAGCTCTGAAAATGAAATTTTAAAAGCATTCAATATCAATGTATTTGGACTTGTAAGGACAACTCAAGCAGTACTTCCTTTTATGAGAAAGCAAAATAATGGATTGATCATAAATATTGCTAGTATTGCGGGCCACATGGGATTGCCCTACAGAGGATTTTACAGTGCTACAAAATCAGCTGTTCATAGAATAACCGAAGCTATGAGATTAGAAGTGTCATCATTTGGTATCAATGCTTGTATTGTTGACCCAGGAGATTTTAAAACAAATATTGGCGACAATAGAGTTGTTTCTGATAAAGTGAAAACTGGAGAATCTGTGTATACTTCTGAGACCACAAGAATCGAAAATCTTATTAATAGTGAAATTAACAAATCTTTAAATGCTGATATTATTGGTCCATTTATATACAAGATAATTACAAGTGACAATCCCAAAACTTATTATAGAATTGGAAAATTTACTCAGAAATTATCTGTGAAACTCAGAGCTTTAATAGGGGCAGATTTATTTGCACCGATCTTAAAAAGTCATTTTAAAATGAAATAAAGGATTTAATCTAATATTTCTTTGAGTATTTCCAAAGTAGTGAGATGGTTGAAAGATTCGTAGTGCAACTGATAATACTTTAAAATATATCGCAATAATTCTCTTCTTTCAGGATTTGATATTTTTATAAGAGTATCATAATCTGAATTTAAAAGATTATCAAGGTGTATATTTAATTGTTGATTTGGCACTAAAATCATAATATGTTCCCAAAAACTTGACATTTTTGTAATAGAATACCCAAGAAAATCTAATAATTTTAATAAAAATTGTATATGAAAATTAGGGGATTTTGAAGGTAAGTTATCAAATATTAAAAATGAAGTGGTTATAAAAGAAAACAAAGAGGAGTTGGCTTGCTCCTCTCTTAATACTTTAGACAAAACTTCTTGTAAAAAAAAAGAAACTAGAATTTTCTCATGTTCTATAAAAATATTCTGATATGTATATAGACTTTTATATTCTGTAATGCGTTTGAGTGAAGAATTCTCCTTGTGATACACAACTAGTTCTAGTTGTGTTAAAGGCTGAAAAAAGCTAATTTTATTTTTTCTACTTTTGCTCCTAACACCATTTATAATATAAGATTGTACACCGAATTTTTCTGTATAACATTTTACAATTAGAGATGTTTCTCCATATTTTAATGTAGAAATAACTATTGCATTTGTTTTCGCTATCATTTAATTCATAACAACGATTTTGGTAACAATACCTATTTGACCTTCTACTGTTGCAGAAAAAACAACGTAAACTCCAGAATCTACCCTTCTACCGTTATAGTCACAAGCATTCCAAGTAGCCATACCACCATTCGCTTTAGTTTCATACACAAGTTTACCCGTAACATCAGTTATTTTAACTATAGCGTTTTCTGCTAAACCCGAAATCCCGATTGTACCAGAATAATTTTGAGCAACTGGATTAGGAAATGCTTTTACTTTAAGCTTCATTTCTTCAGTATTTGCTTCCGTAGCATCACCCCTATACGATACTAATCCTTTTTCCGTAGCAAAATAAACTTCACCATTTTCAGGGTTTATGGCAATATCATAAACAATATTTGATGGTAAAGAACTATTTTCGGTTGTAAATCTTGAAATTAAACTATCACCATTTACAGAAAATAACCATACACCTTCATTTTCTGTTGTAATCCATTTTCTATTTGCTGCATCTACAGTAATTACATTAACTATTTTATTTCTTAACAAAGCTCTAGAGTCATAAACAGGCACACGAGAATCTGGAATATATGAATTCTTAAATATGGCTGTAGGATCATCAATAACACTGATCCCATTATTGGTTGCAAGCCATATTTCACCATTTAAAGTTTTACAAGACCAATTAACTTTATTAGACGTTAATTTCCCCTTACCAGCATCTATAGTAAGAACTTTGTACTTAGAAGTATAATTATCGTTATATACGGTGATTCCTTTTCCATAAAATGGTTTAGAATCAAATAAAAAATCACATGGAGTAAGCCATTTATAATCATTATCGTCTATCATGATATGTCTTGTCAACCGACCATTATCTTTGTCTTGTGTGTAACCCACATATTGATTTCCTGCTACTGGGCTAACTTTATAAAAAGAATTGTATCCTTCATCTTGAAACCCTTGTGTGCAAAACACATTACCTTTACTATCTTCTGCTAAAGATGACATTATAAAAAAATCTCCACTACCACCTGGTGGTCTTAGTGTTGAGTTGGTTGCATTATATAATGTACCCAATAAAGTGTTTTTATTCATTTTAATAACACCATTAAATGCCGCCATTATTATTGTATCGTTTTTTATATGAAAATCAAAAATGGATTTCAAAGCATTATTACCACCAGTGTTAAGTTTTACGTTAGTCCAATTGTAATTATCGAAAAAATAAAAACCAGGATCATCTAAAAAAGTTACTGAAATTGGAGCTAACCTCCCCGGTGCTACATACAATTTATTATCAAAAAATCTTAATCTACTAGTTAGGTTAAATCTTGGTGATGTAGGATATTTATATATGAACTTTGAATCTTTATTATTCCAAATTCCTAATCCACTATCTCCTGAAAAAACATATAATTTATCTTCGTTAACATATACATCTTTGATATTTGAACCTAAAAATCGACTTTGAGGATTTTTTCCAGAATCGTAAATTACTGATTCATTTAAATAATTAATATTTAAAAAATCTTTATAATTAATGATACTAAATAATCCTTGTGAATGGAATCTATTTAACAAAGTATCATTTACAAATTCATTATTTTCTTTTCTATATATTTTTGAATCAATGATTGAATATAATTCATTTCTAAAGTTTATTAAAGAAAATGCTGTTTTAATAGCAGCATCAGAATTGAACAATTGCCAATTTTGAAAGTCTTTTAAGTTTACAGATTGTGAAAATTTTGCCCCTAAAACACCCATATTTGTAGCAATAAACAAAGAATCGTTTTGGAAGATTGCAGAATTTACAGAAACACCTTTGGCATTAGGACCTATATTATAATAGGTTTCATTGATGGTTTGATTGGCTACATCAAGTACTAATAAACCAGCGTCAGTACTTAAGTAAGCTATTCCTTCTTTAACTAAAATGCTGTTGGTTAATTTGGAACCAGAAAAATCATATTTATAAAAACTAAGAATGTTTGTAAATTGATCATTTTTTAGTAAATCTATTTTTCCATCGTTATGCAATATGATTAAGCAATTGTTTTTGGTATCATAAGCTAGTTTACTTATTTCGTATCCACTTAAACCATCGTCTTTAGTATATTTTTTATACACTCCTGATAAAGTATCGTAACTAAAAAGTCCCAACTCGCAAGCGACAAATACTTTGTTTTTATAAACAACTCCAGTTTTGGCTTTATTATATGCGAAATGAGTCCTCCAAGTACCAATAGGTATATCTTGTGCTTGTGTATTTAAAGTTAAAATGGTAATAAATAATGCAACTATTATATTTTTAAACATAATTGTATATTAAAATATGGTGTATTGTCCTTCAGTATAACATTTTCTACATCTCGCCTCGTACATATCATGTGTACCTACCAAAACTAAATCTTTACTAGTAGAAGTTCTAAAAGTAAAAGATGCTAGTTTGCCGCATACTACACATATTGCGTGTAACTTAGTAACCATATCTGCACAGGCCATCAGTGCAGGCATGGGACCAAATGGTTTTGCAAAAGCATCTTTATCTAAACCAGCAACTATGACGCGTTTACCTTTGTTGGCAAGATCTTCACATATATCAACGATATTATTCTTAAAAAATTGTGCTTCGTCAATAGCGATTACGTTTTGATGTTTTATATGTAAATAAATTTCTTCAATATTTTCTATGGCAATTGCTTGAATAGAATTTTCAGCATGTGAAACTACATTTTCTGGATGATATCTATTATCAATTTTTGGTTTGATAATCAGTACACTTTGTTTAGAAATTACTGCTCTTTTTACTCTACGTATCAATTCTTCTGTTTTCCCACAAAACATAGGACCGCATATAACTTCTAAATAACCAGATTGAAGATTATGTAATTCTGAATACATACTGTAAAAATATAAAACAAATTTAATTTATACTATTTCAAATGTTTTAAAAGAATAGGTTGTTACAAAAAATGGAATTTGATAAATTGCCAAAAATCAAATTTGTTTCATCAATGGCTTCATTATATCCACTAGTATTTCAAACTCAATTTAAAGATAAAATTTGGGGTGGTAACAAAATAAAAACTGTACTTGGTAAAGATTACGGTGATTTGCCCAATTGTGGTGAAACATGGGAAATATCTGGTGTTAAAGGTAATGTATCTGTTGTAAAAAACGGTTCTCTTCAAGGGACAGATTTAGTTTCCTTGATCAAAACCTATAAAGAACAACTTGTAGGCAAGCATGTCTATGAAAAAAGTGGTGAAGAGTTTCCCTTACTTATCAAGTTTATAGATGCAAACGACGACTTGTCTATACAAGTTCATCCTGACGATGCCTTAGGAATGAAAAGACACAATTCTCTTGGTAAAACCGAGATGTGGTATATTTTTGAAGCCGACAAAGGTGCGAAACTTAATAGCGGATTCAATAAAGAGATTACTAAAGAAGAATATTTGGAGCATCTAGAAAATAAAACTTTAGACCAAATTCTTAACTTTGAAGAAGCTAATGTGGGCGATGTATTCTTTTTACCTGCAGGGCGTGTCCATTATATAGGTAAAGGAATCTGTTTAGCTGAAATTCAACAAACTTCAGATATCACTTACAGAATCTATGATTTTGACAGAAAAGATGACAAGGGTAACTTGCGTGAGTTACATACCGAACTAGCACTAGACGCTATAGATTACAAATATTACGGAGACTATAAAACCAAATATACTCCAGCGAAAGATCAAAAAGTAGAGATTGTACAATGTGAATATTTCAAAACACAGCTTTTGGATTTAGATCATGAACAGGTTTATAATTACAACCATATTGATAGTTTTGTAATTTATATTTGCTTTGAAGGTTCTGCTGAAATAAGTACTGATAATGGATCAGAAACTATTAAAAAAGGAGAATCTATACTTATTCCAGCATGTTTAAAAGATGTACGCATCAGTCCTAAAGGTAATTGTAAAATGCTTGAAACGTTTGTTCCTTAAATTCATAAACCCTCTTTTTGGAGGGTTTTTTTAATGTAAATTATGTGCGGAATAGCTGGTATCATTGACAAAAAATCTTTAACTCAAAAAGAAGAAGTTTTGGATATGCTCTCTTGTATGAAACATAGAGGGCCAGACGCTTTAGGTTATTATGAAAATAAACATATTAAATTGGGTCATGTAAGACTCAGTATTATAGACCTACAAGAAGCATCAAACCAGCCCATGATTTCTAATTGTGGGAAATTTGTAATTGTATTTAACGGAGAAATTTACAACTATAAAGATTTAAAAAAAAAGTATCAGCTCAACTGCAGAACTCAATCTGATACTGAAGTTATACTTGAACTATTTAAATTATTAGGTCCAAAACATGTAAACGAACTCAACGGTATGTTTGCCTATGTAATTTACGATATTGAGCATGAAAAATCATACATCTATAGAGATCGTGTGGGTGTAAAACCTTTATATTATTATCACGACGAGAACATATTTGCATTTGCTTCTGAGTTAAAAGCTCTCAAAAAAATCTCTTATGTTAAAAATAAAATAAACTTAAATCTTAACGCCATATATACTTATTTACATCTAGGGTATATCCCAAAAGAAGAAAGTATTTATACAGAAATAAAGAAATTTAAAAGCGGAACTTTTTCATGTTTAGACACTATTAGTTACACCAATAATACTTATTGGTCTATATATGAACACATTAAACCAGAAACTATACCATCAGAGCAAGAAGCTACCTTAGCGTTAGAAAACTTACTAGAAAGCTCCATAAAATACAGACTTGAGGCAGATGTACCAGTGGGTGTGTTTCTTAGTGGTGGAGTAGACTCTAGTTTAGTGGCAGCATTTGCAGCAAAACATCATGCAACAAAGATCAAAAGTTTTACCATAGGTTTTAAAGATGCGAAATTTGATGAATCTAAATATGCTAAAAAAGTTAGCGACCATTTAGGTACAGATCATCAAGAATTGATAATTTCAGAAAAAGAAATATTTGGATACATAGATTCTATTTTTGAAATATATGATGAACCCTTTGCGGATCAATCTATGTTGCCATCGTTGGCAGTATGCAAAATGGCGGCCGAACAAGTAAAAGTTGTTCTAACAGGCGATGGTGGTGATGAGTTTTTTTGGGGTTATGGAGCCTATACCTGGGCACAAAGATTACACACAGGACTTTTTAAAAACAGTAAAAAATTATTATCCACTATTTTAAATATGGGTAATGGTAGATATCAAAGAGTAGGAGAGCTGGTAAACTATGATACCTTAACAAACATTCAAAGTCATATTCATAGTAAAGAAAATGGTTATTTATCTACTAAAGAAATTTCAAGACTGTTTAATTTAACATACAATTTTGACTACCATCTGTGTCATGAAAAATACGCCAGAAAACTAAGCCCAGTAGAAAAACAAGCCTTGTTTGACAGCCAAATTTATCTTACAGATGATTTACTTGTGAAAATGGATAGAGCAAGTATGCATTACAGCTTAGAAGCGAGAGAACCTTTGTTAGATTACAGAATTTTGGAATATGCAGTTAATCTGAGTCCTGAACTGAAAATAAACAACAAAAACAGTAAATATTTACTCAAGAAAATACTGTATAAATACGTCCCCAAAGAACTGATTGACAGACCCAAATGGGGATTCACAGTACCATTGCATCATTGGCTCAATAATGAATTGAGTTACTTAAAAAATGAATATCTGAATGAAAATATTGTACGACAAGAAGGCATAGTACCTTATGATTTTATAAAAAAACTTTTAAAAGAAGTAGAACACAAACCTTATAAAATACAACAAGTGTGGGCAATGATTCTCCTACACAAATGGCTGAGAGAAAACAAATAAAAAGGGCAAATAAAATACTTGCCCTTCTTTTTAATAATTTACATCTCTCCTATTGTTGAGAATATCTACCGCCAAAAACAAAGCCTGACGTAGTGAGTTTTCGTTGGCAATTCCCTTTCCTGCAATATCATATGCCGTGCCATGGTCTGGCGATGTACGCACAATAGGCATACCTGCGGAGTAATTTACGCCAGATTCAAACGCTAATGTTTTGAAAGGCGTCAATCCTTGGTCGTGATACATGGCTAAGATACCGTCAAATTTTTGGTCTAGTTTATTTCCAAAAAAAGCATCTGCTGGGTAAGGACCAAAAACCAATTCTCCATGAGCTCTAAACTCTTCTACAACCGGAATTATTATTTCTTTTTCTTCAGTACCTAAAAGTCCATTTTCTCCAGCGTGAGGATTAAGACCCATTACGGCAATCTTTGGTTTTATTTTACCAAAATCTTTTTTAAGCGACTGCAAAAGAATGGCTAATTTTTTCTTAATAGAATCTCTATTTATGCTTTCAGAAACTTTGTGCAAAGGTACATGACCTGTAACTACTGCTACTCTCAAATCTTCTGCAACCATGAGCATTAGATTGTCTTTACCTTGTGAGAAATGTTCTGCAAAATATTCTGTATGTCCCGGATATTTAAATTCTTGTGACTGTATATTAGCTTTGTTGATAGGGCAAGTGACAATAGCATCTATCCAGCCTTTTTTCAAATCATCAGATGCAGCCTTTAGTGACATATAGGCGGCCTTACCTGCTTGTTCTGTTACTTTTCCAGGTTCTATAGTAAAATCATCTTCCCAGCATGTAATCAAATTTATTCTTTTAGGATTGTGCTGGTCAGCAGATTTAGTTATAAAAAAATTGTATTGGTTGTTATCTTCAATCCCCAAAAGCTTTTTGTACTTCGTAAAAATTTTATTTGAACCATAAATGATAGGTGTACAAAACTTGAGTAAGTTGTTATCAGAAAATGCTTTTAAGATAATTTCTGGCCCTATACCATTAAAGTCGCCTAATGTAATACCAATAACTGGTTTATGTTCCATTTCAAATATGTTTTAATAGTTACTTAAAAAATCTACTAACAAGCGTACCCCATAAGCAGTTGCATATTTGGAGCGGTACGCATCTGCTCCTTTTACATAAGCTGGCCCAGCTATATCAAGATGAATCCAAGGCTTTGTAGTAAAATGCTTCAAAAATGCGGCTGCGGTAATAGCTCCAGCTCCCGTTCCAATATTTTTTATATCCGCAATATCGCTTTCAATATCTTTCATGTATTCATCCCAAAGCGGAAATTCAATCATTCGTTCATACGTATCAAACCCCGAATCTAACAATTTGGTTTTGACTTCTTTAGAAGCGTTACCTACCATTACAGCTGCTTCTTTGCCTATAGCCGCTATAGCTGCACCAGTAAGAGTAGCTAGGTCTATCACCAACTCAGGGTCAAATTTATCTGCATACGCAAGGGCATCGCCAAGAATTACTCTTCCTTCTGCATCGGTATTTAGTATTTCAACAGTTTTACCGTTATACATCGTAATAATATCACTAGGTACAATCGCATTTCCATCGGGTCTGTTTTCGGTGGCAGGTATAAATACCATCAAATGTAAAGTCAACTCAAGCTTTGCCGCTGCAAAAAAAGCTCCCACAACAGCCGCTGCACCAGCCATATCACATTTCATTAAATCCATGCTATTGGCAGTTTCTTTAAGCGACAAACCACCTGTGTCAAAAACCACACCTTTACCCACAAGGGCAATAGGCTGTGTATGATTTGCTTTCGGGTGTTTGTATTCAAGAACCGTAAAAGTGGGCGGATTGGGAGCACCTTTGTTTATGGCCAACAAGCCGCCCATTTTTAAGGCTTCTATTTTTTGTTTATTAAAAACTTCAATTTTAGTATAGGGTAATGTTGAGCATTTTTGAACAATTTCATCAGAGAACTGTTCGGCTGTGAGATGTATAACAGGTTCGTTTACCCAATCTTTAGCTATTTGTACCGCTTCAAGACATACTTTAAGTTTATTGATTTGAGTAGAAGACAATTTATCTACATAAATACTTAACTGTCCTGCAGTTGTTTTTTGAGATTTATACTTATCAAATTTGTAACTAGACAGGCTCAAACCTTCAACAAATTCGTAAACGCCAAAGGCTTCTGAACTTAGTACTGCAACTTGAGATATTTTTTCAATTGAAAGATATTGAAAGAGTTCATGTCCTTTTTTTCTGAAATATTCTTTTTTAAGATACGTTTCCGAAATGTCTTTAGATGGTAGAACAAAAGCTACTTGTGCATCTTCAAAAATAATAACAGATTTATTGTTTTGAATTTTACTCAGAAATCTAGCTTTTAGGGCTTCTGAAAGCAGAGGCTCCACTGCTTCGTCTGGAGAAGAAAGTAAATAAATACTAAATAAATTGGGTGTTGTTAGTTCTGAAACTGACTGAATTGATAACGAAAACATAATAAATCTAAAATTCGCCATGCAAGTTAAGCAATCTAGCATATATTTCAACCACAATAGATTACTTAAAATTAGCAGAAGTTTATAGAATGTTAGAATAAAAAAGTAATTTAGGAATCTATTTATTTCTAAATGAAAAAACATATACCCATTATTCTCATCTTTTCAAGGCTCATACTTGGTTTACTGATTTTGTTTTTATCTTATGTAAATGTTCAAAATTTCAAAACATGGGGATTCATTTGCTTAGTTTTGGGCGTTTTAACTGATGTTTTTGACGGAATTATTGCTCGTAAACTAGGGATATCTACACAGACTCTGAGACGTTTAGATTCTAGCATAGACCAAATATTCTTTTTCTGTACGCTGGCTGCTACTTACATACAATGTCCAAATTTTTACGCAAATAATTTTATAAAAATTGTAACACTAGTGGCTAGCGAGCTACTGATATACCTAGTATGTTTTATAAAGTTTAAAAAAGAAATAGCCACTCATTCTATTGGTGCTAAGATTTGGACTTTAACATTATTAATCCTGTTTATAGAGATACTAGCTACTTGTGAATCTACTTTTTGGTTTGAGCTTAGTTTCTGGCTAGGAATACTAACGAGAATAGAAATTCTATCTATAATTTTAGTATTAAAACATTGGACTAACGACGTTCCCAGTATTTTTCATGCACTTAAACTCCGTAAAGGTGAAGAAATATCCAGAAATAAATTGTTTAATGGGTGATAAAAACTCAAACTGAAAATTGTAATAACATATTTGGCTGACAAAATTTTTGACAGCCTAATAATAAAATTAATTTTATAATGCTCTAATACTCATAATATACTTTTTGTCATCATATACTGAATTGGAATAAATAACATCAAAATAACCATTTGTTTTAGAATTTGAAACATCCGTAATTGTTACGTTTAATTGTTGTGCACCATTATTAATAAGTAATAAATTTGAATTAACCAATGCACATTGATTTCTATAAAAACTTCCTTGATTTGCAAAACTTGATTCATATGTACCTTTTGTAAAATCATCTGAATTTTCCAAAAAATTTATAACCCCTACAAATGATGTGTCTGAATTTGAACAAGCATACAAATGATAATTTACATTTTTATTAAATGCACTAGGACAATTACTATTGTCTTTTTTTGTGTTACAACTATTATGGATAATTGCAATTAAACTGCTAAATAAAATTATTTTTTTCATCATTATTATTGTTTAAAAATATATTCCATAAGATAGTACCGGTATAAAACCTAGCTGGTAGGTGTACACTACTTTATCTTTATCATAATCAAATTGGTAGCCATAAATATTTTTTCTGTTGGTAAGATTTTGTAGATCTAGTCTGAACTCATGTCTTACTTTTTTTCTTGAATAATTTATTTGTGCACTACAATCTATCCTGAAATAGTTTGGTAGTTTTTGGGTGTATAGATATGAATTTTCAAACACTACATCATTTAACTTTTTCGAGGCAGTGTCATCTACAATTGGGCTGTAAAAACCGCCAAACTTTACGATTTTTGCACCTAATATGGTTTTTTTTAGACCATATTTTTTTGTTTTTACCCATTCATTAGAGAAAATGACGTTCAAATTAAACTTGTTGTCATAAGCGGTATTTTGCCATATTTTTTGTAAGTCTCTATACAATGACCTGTAAAACGAACCACATATTTGTATGTGAGCTGTTTTAGCTATTTCTTTTGAAATCGTATATTCTATACCGTAATTTTTGCCTTTTCCTTTGTCAGAAATAGTACCTGAATAGTTTTGAAAAATATCATTAGTAGGGATATTTAATAAACTATTTCTACCTAGTGAATCCAAATAATGACTATTCCAGATATATTGATAAAACGCTTCTGTTTTTAGAGTAAATCTTTTAGGTAATTTGAACTCATGGGCCATGCTTATTTGAAAAGATCTAGTGGGTTTAACTTTTTTAGATATATTTATATATTGTTCTTTATTACGTAAATTTGGTAAATCTCTAGATGTAATACCTGTGCAAAATGTAATGCCATAGTGCTTACTAACTTGGGATTTGTAAGTCATTCTAGGTTCAAAACTTGGTGTATTGAACTTATAATATTTGTTTATTAGGAGTCCTATATCTAAGTCGCTCTTTGTACTGATACGGTAATGAAGTGTACTATATGCTTGTAATTTAGACAAATTACCACTTAGTTTATACCTAAATATAGCTTCATCATTAGTTAAGACTGATTTTGAATATATGGAATTTTCAGAAAACAAATATGTTAAAATAGTGTTAATGCCAGATTGTAAAGTTGTTTTATTATTGATTTTTAAATTATATAAAATAGAGTACCTTAGCTGCTGTGTATTAGCTATTTGTTTTCTTTTATCATAAGAAGTTGTAGAATTTGTTATAAATTTATATTCTGTAGTAGTGTTTGTTTGAGTATTACTAAAAGAAATGATGTTGTTTATAAAAGAATTTTTGTTGAGGTCTGTTTTGAGTTTTAAAACTGTTATTATGGGGGTATAAGCTTTAAGTTCATAATTTTTATGACTTCCACTTGAACTGTTATTAATATTTTCTAAACTTCCATAGCCAGCTAATAAACTCCATGTTAATTCAGATTTTTCACCCACATTAAAAAAAAATTTTGCGGTAAGGTCTCTAAACGATGGAATGGGTGTTTGTTTGAAATTCAAATTCATCCCTGTTTTTTGCAACCATTTTATATCCCAAACACGAGCGTTGATAATATATGTACCCGATTTTTTTTTCTTAAAATATCCCTCAGTACTAGCAAAAGCTCCCAAAGGGCTGATTTTGATATGGGTCTCCCTTCTGATGGGATTGCCTTTTCGTAAATAAATATTAAACAATCCGCCTAAGCTATTAGAAAATTGTGCCGGATATGCACCCGTATAAAAGTCGAATTTTTCTACTGAGTTTTCGTTAAAAATACTCAATGAACCACCATTAACACCCGCTAAAACACTTGAATTTGGAATCTCTATATCTTCTAAGTAATAAATTGTATTGGCAGGAGAATTCCCTCTTACAGCTATTTGGTTATTGGCGTCGTTTGTGCTTACTACTGAAGGAAGATTTTGGACAATACGTGCCGGATCACCATAACTTGTAGGTATTTTGGCAAAGTCTTTTGCTTCAAAGGTGTGTGCATTACCCTTAAATATATCTTCTTTTTTGTTTTCTAATACTACTTTTTCAAGTTCTGTTATTGTGCTTTTAAAGTTGATTTGTAACTCACAAGCTTTTCCTGATTGTACGTGAACAGTGTGTGTTTCTGGTTCGTATCCATCAGCATACAGCTCACAAGTGTACGTTCCCAAAATTATGCTATCTTTTACAGTGAAACCAGAAACCTGAGATAATGAATTAAACTGATACGTTTTTGTGCCTTTAAGTATTACTTCGTAATATTCTAGTGGCTGCTGACTTTGTGCGTCAACAGCCTTGATTCTAAGACATCCTATTGTTTGAGAAAAAATAGTTTGAAAAAATAAAATACTAAAGATAAAGGAAATCTTAAACATTAAATTATGGTTTTGGATTTAGTTCAAAAGTATAGTGTTCATTTTGCAAACCAATTCCATCAAAAGATGAATATGTATTGTCAGTAGAAGTTTCTGAAATTTTCATATTAAGCACATCAAATCCGGCATAACTAGGGAATTCTGGATATAATTTCAAATAATTAAAACTTTGATCTTTTGAATATTTTCCATCACCCCAAGAAATAGAACTAAAAGTACCAGAAGTATCAGTATCTTTTTGAAAAGTTACAATGCCTTTGGATATACCAACGCTAGAAACTGTTTGATAATATTTTACATAATAACCCTGCCCAAATTGTGGATTTTTCACTGGCTCAACATTTCTTTCACAACTCTTACAAGAATTTAATCCTACAATTAAAGATAAAGATGCAACAAATTTAAATAATTTGTGTTTAAATTTTTTTTCCATTATTGAATTTTTTAAATGTTATTTCTGCAAAGTTATTCTCTATTATTTTTGATTAATTAGTAATTAATGACTAATTTAGTATTTAAAATAATAATTTATTCCTTTAAGTTATGACTATTGGAAATACCATAAAAAAGTTAAGAGAAGAAAATAATCTTACTCAAGAATATATGGCAGACCGTTTGGGAATTCAACAATCTACCTATTCAAAAATTGAGAGAGATGAAATTGATGTATCTATTTCAAAAATTCAAAAAATAGCTCACGTTTTCAATGTAAGTTTATCAAAAATATTTAATTCAGATTCTAATTTTAATGTATCCAATAATACTTTTGAAAACTCACAATTAAGCTATAATACAACAAATCAATATTTAATTGATAAAAAAATTGAGTCTTTATACGAAGACAAAATAAGACTTCTAGAAGATAAAATAAAAAATCTTGAAATAAATTCATTTAAAGATAAATAACAAAGGAAGCTTTCGCTTCCTTTATGATTACATACCAAAATCTCCTTCATCGGCACCTCCTGCAGACTTTTTAGCTTTTTTGCGTGGGTCGCCTCCGTCTTTTAGGTTTCCAAACGTATACTGAAAACTTACTCTGAAAAATCTAATATCTCTACGTATCATCAGCTCTTGATACATATTTGGCTGGTCGTAAATAATACGCATTTTGTTGGTGTTGAATACGTCGTTTACTAAAAACACAAGAGCTGCTTTGTTATCAAAGAAGGTTTTTCTGAGCGACAAGTCTAAAGAATGAAATGCCAATCTTTTACCTTGCAGTAGCGGAATTTTGCCATGATAGTTCCAGTTGGCCTGCAAACTAATTCCTTTAGGTAATCTGTAGGTAAGGTTAAACTTGTTTACAGACGTCCAAGCGGTGTTTTTGTACTGATCCGAGTTTACACTTACCCTGAAAACGTTCACATTAATCATTGCTTTCAGATTTCTTAGAATGTTGTAAGTAAAGGTATTGTCTAAACCAGTACGTATTTCAGAATTTGCGTTCACAAAGGTAGTGAGTAATATAGCGTTTGAATCTGTACCTACAGTGGTAGCCAATGGCTTGATACTGTTTTGTTCGTAAGTAAAATACGCCGACGAAAGTAAATCCCATTTGTTGTAATGTTTGGCAAGATTAACTTCAGCAGTGTTGATAAACATAGGTTTAATAGCAGGGTTACCACGTGTGATATTAAACTTATCACTATTTAAAATACCCACAAAAACTTGTCGCCAGTTAGGTCTACCAATTTTTCTTACTACACTAAAACCCACGTCTGTGCGGTCGTTGAGTGCTTTGCTCATAGCCAATGAGGGAAACAAAGTATTGAGAATACCTGAGCCATTAGCGGATGGATATTTGTATCCAAAACTAGCACCGGTTTCGTTGTCTTTGCCGTACATTCCAGATTGTTCTACTCTTAAACCTGCCTGAAAATTTATTTTTTTCTTAAATTTGGTACTATACATACCATAAAGAGCATTCACTGTTTCTGATATTTTCGCATCTTGAGAAAATTCAGGTTTATAGGTATAATCTATTTCTGTATCAAATTTCTGATTAAAAAAGTAGCCTTGATTCCGCACACTTGTAAATGATCTTGCCCCCCATTCTATTTTGGTGCTATCATTGATAGGACTTACGGCATCAAACTGAGCCAAATATTGATTACCCAAAGTGTTACCAGATATTTTATCGTATTCTGGATACGGAATAGTATTGGAACCATCGGCGTTTGTACTCGTAGTGAGCCAGTTAGCATTGTTAGAAGCATTATTTCTTGTATAATTTCCTACCAATGAAATACTTTTACCTTTGCGAGTATACGTTTTTTTCCATTCAAACTCTGCACCTAAATTCGTAAAATGATTGTCAGGTTCTGTAGTTCTTTTTCCAGAAGAAAGTAAGGAGTTGTCCGCTAATTTATACTCATAGTTTTGAGAAACTGCCATGTTGTGTAAACCATACATATAATTACCAGAAAGTGAGAAGGTATTGAACTTATTTGGTTTGTAACTTGCCCCTAATCTACCATTTTGCATGATATTCAGAAAGTTAGTAGTAGAGGTTTGGTCAAATCTTTTGTCTACATTTCCTAGAGAGTCAAACACCGTTCTGTGTGTATATCCACCCACGGGAGCATGAGAAGTATTGTAGTTATACATACCCACAAAACCCCATTTTCCTTTTCCATATTCAAAACTTAAAGAAGTATTAGCACGATGGCTAGTACCTACGCCAATCTGAGCAGTACCTGTTAGTCCTTCTTTTTTCTGTTTTTTGGTTACCAAATTAATGATTCCTCCAGAAGCCCCAGCTTCATATTTTGCAGATGGGTTGGAGATGATTTCTACAGATTCTATCTGGCTTGAGGGAATTTGGGTAAGACTCAATTGTGACGGTTTACCATCTATATAAATGGTAGCGTTGGTGTTACGCATGGTAGCGTTACCGTCAGAATCTATATTTACTGAAGGAATATTTTTAAGCAATTGCTCTGCGGTACCTCCTACTGCATTTAAATTTTTATCTACTTCAAAAACACGTTTGTCTAAACTAAGTTGTGCCTGTTCTTTTTCTTTAGTAATGACTACGTCTTGTAGTTTAGATATTTGTATTTTTTCCAAAGTTAAATTCTGGACTGTAGTATCTTTTTGGAGCATGAATACTTTGGAGAGTTTTTCATAGCCATCGTTAGTGATACTAACATACAGTTTTTTGTTAGCAGGAACTTGCAATGCAAAATTGCCTTCTTCGTCGGCCATAGTAGCAAAACTTGTAGTGTCTGCTAAAGATAGTTTTGCGTTTATCAAACACAAAGGCAAAGGATCGTTACTGCCTTGTTCTTTTATAGTCCCTTTGATAGTGACCAAATCTTGTGAAAAAAGAAATGTACTCCAAAAAACAATTGATATATAAATATATTTCATACGTTACATTTTAATAAATTATAAATAACAAATATAAATAAAAGGGCTGCAAGACAGCCCTTTTATTTCAAACACCAAAACAATTTTTAACCAATTTAATGTTCCTTTACTACTAAAAGAATATTCTATGATTTTCTTAAGTCGAATGCCAGAGTACAACAATTAATGAGCATGATGCCCACCAGAAGGTTTGTTTTTCTTCATCTCGGCTTCTTTCTCTTGATATTTTTTATATTGCTCGTCTGTTAGAATTGCTTTAAGCTTCGCATCAGAGTTAGCCTTTTGAGCATCCATCTTCGTCTTCATATCTTCTTTAGAAGATTCCGATTTGTTTGCCATTTCTGCCTTTCTAGACTTTTCCTCGTCGTCAAAAACTTGCTTAACTTTCGCTTCTTGATCTGCACTTAAGTTCAAATCTTTTTTCATCATTTCTAGCTTCTTTGCTGCATGATCTCCAGCACCTTTGCCGTCCATTTTACCACCTTTTGGCTTTTCTTTTTGAGTGTTTTGAGCGTTCGTTTCCGTGATGGCACCCATAGCCAAACCAGCTAATACTACATTTACAATTATTTTTTTCATTCTGAGTGTTAATTATAGATTTATAAAAACTTTAAAATTTCCTTAGAAAATTATAGGTACATTAAGAACAATAACAGGTCTTGTTTGTACGGGAGCTACAACAACTGGAGCTTGCTGTGGAAGTACCACAACTTGCGGAGCCTGCTGATAAACAACAGGTTGTTGATAATAAACAGTATTTGACTGATACCCATTGTTACAATTACCACCCTGCTGATGATGATGCCCACAATGTTGATAATGTCCTCTACCCCCCTGCCCTTGATGATGCCCACCTCCGTGATGCCCACCATGCTGTGCTGAAACTGTTACAAAGGATGAGAATCCTACTAACCATGCTGCTAAAACAAAATTCTTTCTCATATTATTTATCGATTGTATACTAGTTAGACGACAAACAAATGAGGAGTCTTCGCAAAAAAATAAAAATATTTTAAAAAAATTGTGGTGTGAAATTAAAAGCCTTGATAAGTCAATCCTAGCTCAAAAGTGTTGTTAATTGGACTCATTTTTCCGAACATGTTTGTGTTGTAACACAAGCTTGTAGAAATTTTTTGAACACCCAAAGGAATATTTAAGGCTACAAAATATGATGAACCAATAGTGGGCTTGTAGGTTACCCCAAAATCAAATAGTTGTTGGTAACTTATGATCTGAGAAATATATAACTGAGATAGGTTGGTGTTTCTTTTTATGTACCAGATACTTGTATGGCTCTTCCAAAAAGGATTGATGTTCAATTCATAATTTAGAAAGTACTGATAATATCTCTTGAACCAAACAGGACTAGAATATAGTTTTTTCTTTAAATTGAATATTTGATCAACTGCAAAACCTACTTGAAAATTATGTACCTTACATGAAATTCCTATAGCACCATCAGGCATATGAAATGTACCAGATCCAGATGGGGCTGTAAAGTATTTTCCTAAATACCCCATTACCAAACCAGAAGATAAGGAAATTTTAGGGGCCAATTTAATTTTGATGGCGTAGTTTAATTTAGTTTGTGGAGAAGAAATGTAAGGGCCTTCTCGTTCGTTGTTCAACCAAAATCTAATATATTGTGTTAGGTTTTGTGATTGTTTCAGTCTGCAACCAATTTGTGCATGTAATGTTGATACTTCATTAAGCACTCCAAATCTTGATTTATAGAGTGTTCCAAAAGAATATCTGAGAGAATCTGTCAGATGTGATGGATTTTGAAAATATTTAAAATTTGTAACCGTATTCTGAAAAACGTCAGGATATGATATACTCGTATTATTCTGACAAACAACAGTTTGTGAAAACAAAAACATAAACAATATAACACATAACGTTTTCAATACCTGTAGAGTATGGATGTAAATTTTAGAAAATTATAAATTTTTATACAGTTTTCATTATTTTAAATCAATAAAAAAACAAAATAGTACTGCATATACCTACTCATTATTCAAAATGTTACAGCCATTCTTTTATCATTAAATAAAAATAATCGTAATCAGATGTTACTTTTTAAATTCTCATGTGTAAAGGTAGTATACAATGAATATAAGTAACGAAAATATTATAGAGCATGTGCTACAAGGTAAAGATAGAGAGGTAATCAAATATCTTTATCAGAAAATATTTCCTCAAATAAAAAAGAATTTGATAAAAAAAGGGGCACAAAAAGAAGACATTGAAGATGTATTTCAAGAAGCTGTAATGATATTTTATAAAATGATTATGGATAAAAAAATAGATCGGTCTTTAAACATAACGGGGTTGCTCTATACCATAACCGTAAACAGATGGACCAATTTGTTAAGGAAAAACAGTAGAAACGTAATTGTTGATTTTCAAGAAGATACCAAATTTGATATCAGAACAGAGGATGTGAAAGAAATAGAAATGGTAAAAAAAGAAAAAAACGCTTTGCAGTCGTTATTTTCACAAATAGGTCAAAAATGCATTGACTTACTTTCTTTATCTATCTACAAAGATTTATCTATAGAAGATATTCAATCACGTTTTGCTTTTACGTCTGAAGGTGCTACCAAAATGCAAATAAAACGCTGTAAGGACAAACTTAACGAACTAATAGAAAAAAACCCTAAACTAGTTAACCAACTTTTAGAGTATGTTTGAAAATGATAATTACGACGATATCGTTAATGAGTACATTAATGGTTCGCTAAACGATAGCCAAATTGCTGATTTTGAAAAAGTGCTTGCAACTAATGAAACATTGCAAACGGAGCTTAAAAAAGCACAACTTATTCAGAAACTCACACAAAGTCATAAACTAACTCAGATTCATTCTTTGTTGGAGGAAGAAAGTGCTGCACTCAAAAACAAAAAGACATGGATGAGTACAGGTTTGATTGCCTTGGCAGTGATAGGTTCAGGAGCAGGTATCTATATATACAATACTCCAGAAACTACTGATATTCCCAAACCCACCAAACCAAAACATGAAAGTGAACTTAAAAAAACAGTTGATTCTATAGATTCAGAATCAACTAATAAAATTATAGAACCTCAAAAAGAAAATAATTTTAAAGTACAACATAAAAATATTGGAAAGAAAGATAGTACCGTTAATACTGTTTCTGATTTGCCAAAAACTGAAATTAACATCGCAAAAATAGCACCCATAAACCTACAAAAAAATGAAAAAGACAACGAACAGCCCCATAATATTCTAACTAAAACAGAAGAAATAGCACCTATAGACTGCGATAAAGTTAAAATTAGTGCTCAGATAAAAATTGTAAAGTCTTGCGATAATGATGGTCAAATTGTAGTATCGCAACCTACGGGCGGCATGGCTCCATACAACTATACACTAAATAATTCTGTCAAACAGAAAAGTGGTAATTTTGTAAACCTCGCAGAGGGTACCTATAAAGTAACAATTACTGACCAAAACAATTGTAAATCAGATATTGAAGACGTAGTTGTGCCACAAGCTTTGTGTAATTTAGTTTATGATATAAAATCTGGTGACACTTGGTATGGTCCAGAAATAAACACGGAGGCAGATTTAGTAATATTGGACAAAACAGGAAAAATTGTGTTTTCTCAAAAACTAACTAAAGAAACAAAAATAGAATGGAATGGCAGAGATTTGAATAATTTGCCTAAAATTGGCTACTTTGTGTTTATATTGAGTAATCAAAACCATGAAATAGCTAGAGGATCTATTACAATTACTGAATGAAATTAGTGCTTAACATATTGGTTTTTATAGTGGTATTAACATCTAAAGTGCTTTCACAAAGCATTACTTTGGCTGATACTAACCTGAGAAACTGTTTGGTAAAAACATATCCGCAGGCTTTTGACAATTCTAAAAACTTAATCACTAGCGAGGCAAATACCATTACAAGTGTCAATTGCCCTTCTTATAAAATTTCAAACTTAGACGATCTCATACATTTTCAAAAGTTAAGTGTTCTGGTTATTCCTAAAAATAATTACAAAAAATTTCCTAAGTTTTATACTGACAGTATCGTAACTTTTATCAATGTTACAGAGAGCAACATTGATTCTCTGCCTGATCTAAGTTCTTTTATAAACTTATCGTATCTCTCTATTCAAAAAAACAATATTACAAAGTTTCCTGATTTGAGTAAAAATACAAAACTCACAAGTTTGATTGTGAAGAGTAATCCGTTCACTTCTATACCACAAATAAATTTACCTAATTTAGAATATTTAGATATTTCTAATCTGAATCTCAGCAGACTACCAGATATTTCATTGCTCAAAAACCTGAAACAATTAGACTGTTATTCTAATAAACTAACCGCATTTCCAGATTTTTCTGTTTACGACAGCCTAACTATGATAGATGCAAGTACGAACCAAATAAGTACTTTCCCTAGTCTTCCTAGTTCAATCAGAAAAGTTTATTTAGATAATAATCAACTCTACACCCTTCCTGATTTGTCAAATTATTCTAATCTGACTGAAGTAAGGTTGTATAATAACAACTTAACTTTTGAAGATTTGGTACCACTTACCCAAAACCAAAATTTTCAGTCGGTTTATAAACTAATCCCACAAAATGTAGTAAGAATTGTTCAAACCATAAATATTGTAGAAAACCAAAAAGTGTGTTTAGCCGCAAATATTGATTTAAGTTTACCAGATGTGTCGGTACAGTGGTTTCAAAACTCAACGTTTTGCTATAACACCAACTCATTTTGTATTGATACATTTAAATTAAAAAACGCTGGAAAATATTCAGTCAAATTTACACATCCTCTAATTTCTGGATTGACGCTAGTTTCAGACACTTTTTATCTAAACTACACACCTTGTGTGATAGATACTAACCTAGAAAAAACAATAACCGATGCCAGTTGCCTAAGCAAAGGTGAATTAAAAATAAATTTAGGTACTCAGCCGCAAACTAACTATCAAATTTATCTTACTAGTTTACTTTCTGGAAAAACTATTAAAAACATTAATAATGTATTTTCTCAACTCACAGAACCAAAATATTTGCTCACAATAGTTGGCGATAGAAATTGTTTACACATTGTTGATACAGTAGCTATCCAAACTCTGGAATGTGACCAAATTGTGATTACTCCAAATGGAGACGGAGTAGACGAAGAATTTTATTTTTCTAAAACTGGAAATGCAGAAATTATTGACAAATGGGGCAATAAACAAGGAACTCTTGCTCTTCCAGCCATTTGGGATGGAAAAATAAATGGGAAACTTGTACCCGTAGGATTCTACATACTTGATATTAATAAGGGAAAAGACTTATATAAAATCTCCATAATTTATTAAAAAATTTTGTTACTAATGCCATTTTCAAGTGTATAACGTATACATTTTAAAATATGCATTTATGTTTAAAAAGTTACTTCTAACATTTACATTATGGCAAGTATCTGTTTTTTCTCAAACTACTTGTTACGAAACCGTAACCCTACCCACAGATTCTAAACTAGGAGGAGGAGATACACAAGGTTCTGTACTTATTGGTAATACTTATAACGCTGGCGAAGGTCCAGGCATATATATTGTTGCAGATGGTGGCTACAGATTGTATCTAAATGGTGAACTTTTAGCTTACGATAACGCAGCTGGTAGATCTAGATTCATTCCAATGACGTTTTTACCAGGATCCAACGCCATATCTGTAATGGGTATCAATGGAAGTGCTGCTCCGGGAATATTAGTTCATATAGACGAGCTTCACCAATCATACACTACAAATAGTGCATGGAAATCTAAAACGTCTGCATATATTTCTGACAACACGTGGAAAAACAAAACATTTGATATGTCTCAATGGGGTGCCGCTACTGTACAATCGGCAGGCACGTTAACACAAACACCTAGTGGCACTATCATAGCTGGTGCGGCGTTTCCGAGTACTTCCACAGCCAAATGGATCTGGTCTGGAAGCAGTACAGATGTAAGTGGAATATTTAGATTTACTTTTGACATAAAAGCTGTAGGCTTTGGAGCTGCCACTACGGGTGGCGACGGCGGAACTGTGGTGGTAGTGGATAACGTTACCGATTTAGTAACACAAGCAACATCTTCTACTGCCAAAGTAATCTTGGTAAAAGAAGGAAATTACGATTGTAGAAATTATCAAACACAAAGTGTATGTTACCAAACCTGTGACGACAAACTTACCAACGGTGGTTATAATGGTAACTGGGTAACAAATGGAAGCACTTGCCCCGGAACTACCAAATCCGTACAACGCTGGGATAGACTTGTATGGATGAAATCAAACAAATCTATTATTGGCATGGGGCGTGGGGCATCGCTGAGAGGTATTGCATTTTACAGCAACTCTGGTAACGTTATCAGTAATGTGATTTTCAGAAATCTTAAAATATGGGACGTAAACCCACATATTGTAGAGGCTGGTGATGGTATCTCTATAAACAACGCCAGCAAACTTTGGGTAGATCATTGTAGTTTTAAATGGATTTCTGACGGGAACGATATTTCAACAACTACAGAATGCACGTTTTCTTGGAACAGATGGAACGGTTACAACGAATATATGTGTACCAAAAGAGACAATTATTCGGCTATGGTGGCTGCTTCAGATATTACCTATGACCATATCTGGTGGGATGGTGCCTGTGGCCGTAATCCTAAAACTTATGGTACAGCTAACACGCGCATACACATGATAAACAATTATCATTCTACTAACAACTACTACGCGGCCGAATCTGGTGGTAGTAATCTTTTGGTATACATAGAAAACACACATTTTGATTCTGTACGTTTCTATACTGTAAAGCTCAATGGTGGTGTTATTTACTGTTCTGGAAACAAATACGATAACATTGGTTCACATCAGGTAAATTGGGTAAAATCTACCGAACCCACAGATGCTGCTGCAAAATTTACAGTGCCTTATACCTACACTTTAGACAACGTAAATTCTGTAAAATCTATCTGCATGACCTACTGTGGTACAGGAGGAAAATGGGGAGCGATGCCTCTATATTCGGAAACTGCTGGCTTAAGTAACAAAGCACCGACCGTTTCTGTTACAAGCCCTACTGCTGGCACTAGCTTGACAAACCCGAGCTCTGTTACCCTAACAGCTACTGCTACAGACACCGACGGTAGCATTGCAAAAGTTACTTTTTACAGCGGAACTACCAAACTAGGCGAAGATGCCACTGCTCCCTATTCTTATACATTAACAGCACTTACCTCTTGTACCTATTCTATTTTAGCGGAAGCAACAGACAATTCAGGAAAAGTATTGGGCTCTTGGCCTGTTACATTTACAGTAACTGTACCCACCCAAAAAGCCATTTTGACCAAACAAGGTGCTGGTTCTTCTAGTCAAACTATCACCATAGGCTCTGCTATAGTTCCTTTTTCTTTTGCCTGGGACTACGCCAACACAGTAACCGTTACAGGAATGCCTACGGGCATAGTTGTGGATATAAACACTACCACCAAAATAGTCTCTATCAGTGGTATACCATCACAAACGGGTACTTTTAATTACACCGTAAGCACAGTAGGTGGCTCGCCAGATTCCTCAAAATCAGGAAAGCTTATTGTGAATGTGGTTACTGACGTAGACAATCACACCGCAACTAGTGCTTATGAAGTATACCCTAACCCTAGTAAAGGCGGATTCATATTTAACGCTCCAGAAGTACAAACTGTAGAAATTTTTGATAGCAAAGGCAAACAAGTAGGAATATTTAAAGATGTCAAAACATTTGAATATGGAGAACATTTGCCTGCAGGCTCGTATGTACTCAAAACCAACGGCCCCATCATCAAATGGCTGAAAGAATAAAAACCTTTAGAATTAATCAATTCACAAAAACCCATACAGAGAAATTTGTATGGGTTTTTTTATAAATATTCCCAACCCACCCACAAAGACCGTTGAGTTTGAATTTTCACTTCTTACATTAGATTCTGATTTTACGAAATATTATCAGTAAATTTGTGGTTCGTACAAATCAGAATTTAGTGTAGTTTATGAGCGATATTATCAAACTTTTACCCGATCACTTAGCCAACCAAATAGCTGCGGGTGAGGTAGTGCAAAGGCCTGCCAACGTGGTAAAAGAACTGCTCGAAAACTCCGTAGATGCGGGAGCTACTAAAATACAACTGATTGTAAAAGAAGGTGGTAACCAGCTTATTCAGGTAATTGACAACGGCAAAGGCATGAGCCATACAGATGCTCGCATGTGTTTTGAGCGTCATGCAACTTCCAAAATCAGTCAGTCTGCCGATTTGTTTAACATACGCACCATGGGTTTTCGTGGCGAAGCCATGGCGTCTATAGCGGCGGTGGCACAGGTAGAACTGAAGACGCATACGGGAGAAGAACCGCTGGGTACGCTCCTGAGAATAGAAGGTTCTGATATAAAAATACATGAGTCTAGCACCTGCACCAAAGGCAGTAACATACAAGTAAAAAACTTGTTTTTTAACTTACCGGCAAGGCGTAACTTCCTGAAGTCGAACAGTGTGGAGCTCTCGCACATCATAGACGAATTCACGAAAGTAGCTCTCGCCAACCCACAGATACATTTTTCTCTGCACAATAATACGGATCTCATTTATGAGCTTCCATCGGGCAAGCTTAGCAGCCGTGTGGTAGATTTGTTTGGAAAAAACTACCGAGAAAACATTATTCCTTGCAAAGAGGAAATAGTACTAGCCAAAGTAACTGGGTACGTGGGCAAGCCTGATATAGCCAAGAAAAAAGGACGTGAAATATTTCTGTTCGTAAACAATAGATTTTTCAAAAGCTACAGCCTCAATCACGCCATCAAAACAGCCTTCGACAAGCTTTTGCCAGACGAATACAACCCCTTTGTGTGTCTGTTCATAGAAATAGATCCTGAGCATGTGGATGTGAACATCCATCCTACCAAAACAGAAATTAAGTTTGACGACGAAAACAGCATCTACGGACTGCTGCATGCTGCTACCAAAAAAGCTCTGGGTACACATTTGCTGAGTACTACCATAGATTTTGAAAGTGACGTAAACATGCTTCCTTTGGGTAATTTTTTTAGCCAAAAATCTTCTTTTTCAGCAGATTTCAACACAAATACTTCTAACCCCAAACCGTCAAACAGTACGGGGTCATTTTCTAACTCTAGCAATGCCGACAATCTCAAAAACTGGAGAAACTTATATACGCAAGCAAATTTTTCTAACGACGATCTAGACATATCACCACTGAGTAATCAAGAAAGTCCCTCTACTCTTACTTTTGGCTCAGCACTGAACACCGAAAAAATAGACATTTCAGAAAAATACAACGAATCCAAAGTCATATATCAGGTACACAACAGTTACATCATTTCTCAAGTAAAATCTGGGCTTTTGTTTGTGGATCAGCAGGCAGCACATCAGCGTATCTTATTCGAAAAATACTTTCAGCAACTCAGCCAAAAACCAGGCCACTCTCAGCAGTGTCTCTTCCCTATCAGAGTACAGCTGTCTTCTTCAGACTATCTGATCGTGTGCGAGCTAGAGCCAGAATTGCTCAACTTGGGCTATTCTATAAGTTTTTTAGGTCAGAATGATTTGAGTATCAATGGCACACCCGCAGATATGCCCATAGGAAACGAGCAGGAGATTTTTGAGGGAATCATAGAACAATATAAAGTAAACAGACATGAGCTTAGTTTAGGTAACCACGAAGCACTGGCCAGATCCATAGCCGCACGCTCAGGGATTAAGAAAAATCAAAAATTAAGTTTTGAAGAAATGAGTGCCCTCATCAATCAGCTATTTGCCTGTAACGAACCCAACTATTCGCCCTCGCATCAGCGTACATTCACGATTATGGATTTTGGCAGAATAAGTGAGCTTTTTGGCAAATAAATGAAACTAAAATATGAAATGATATACATACATGGCTATTTTAACTAAAACGGCTGTGCCCATAGCGTAAAAAGACACCATCCCAGAAAACATAGATACTCCCAAACCTGACCTGTCTGTAATTACACTACTCATAGCCGTAAATGCCAATAAATTTATTCCAAGTACGCACACCATCAGCCCTAACCAATATAACCAAAAATGTGGCAACCAAAATACACAAACACTGCACATCAACGAAAAAACAATAGGAATGATTAAGCAGGTGTTGGCAAGTGTATCATTCTGTCCTATCTTTTTGCCATATAAAAGAATTACCAACAATAAAAACACCATACCTACCGTACTTGTGAGTAAAACTTTACTTATTAAAGGAAACATATTCAACATACAAAAAACTAAAGATAGATATTTTATTTTCTAAAAATAGAAAAAGGTCTTGATCACTGAAACAAATAAAACTTAAAAAGCTGCTAATTTTTAGTAACTTAGCTCAAATTTTAAAATATAAAATATGAATTATATAAACAAGCTATTTTTAGTAATTGCTTTTTTGATGTGTGAAATAGCTCATGCACAATCGTTTTGGCAAAAAAAGGTAGCTGTAACCGAACAAGCAGATGGCTCTATTGTTTCTACTAGTAGTGCTTCGTATGCTTCAAGTGCCTATTCTATTGATTCGATTCCTGGCACACAAAATGGGTATTTTGAATTTACCGTAAACAACTTATACGGAATGGTTGGCTTAACTAGCGACCCTGTGGGTGGCGGTTATGCAACTATTGATTATTGCTTCCAACTTTGGGCATCAACTACCTTGAACATCATGGAAAATAGCAAAACGGTATGGACAGGAACGGCTGGCTCTTGGAGCAAAGGTGATGTACTCAAAATAACAAAAACAGATAATGTAATTCGCTATTTCAAAAACAATGTATTGCTTTATACTTCATCTGTACTTGCAAATCCTTCATCTAACTATTTCGCAGATTTTGCTTTTGGTGGTGCAAATACTGGATTTGATAAACCCGTAATAGTACCTGGTAGAACAACACCTGTGGTAACCAAATCTTTCTGGCAAAAAAAGGTTGAAGTAACCGAACAAGCAAATGGCTCTATTGTCTCTACTAGTAGTGCTTCGTATGCTTCAAGTGCCTATTCTATTGATTCGATTCCTGGCACACAAAATGGGTATTTTGAATTTACCGTAAACAACTTATACGGAATGGTTGGCTTAACTAGCGACCCTGTGGGTGGCGGTTATGCAACTATTGATTATTGCTTCCAACTTTGGGCATCAACTACCTTGAACATCATGGAAAATAGCAAAACGGTATGGACAGGAACGGCTGGCTCTTGGAGCAAAGGTGATGTACTCAAAATAACAAAAACAGATAATGTAATTCGCTATTACAAAAACAATGTATTACTTTATACTTCATCATTACTTACTAGTCCTTCATCTAACTATTTCGCAGATTTTGCTTTTGGTGGTGCAAATACTGGATTTGACAAACCCGTACTATCTACAAATACTATAATCACAGACATCAATGATTCTGAATTGAGTAATGAAAGCCTTATCTATCCCAATCCGACTAATCATAGTTTCAATATTGCAAACGATTATGAAGGAACCGTGGAAATAGTAAATGTTTCAGGTGAAATAGTTAAAACTATAAACAAGAAAAAAGGTAATCTATCGGAAAATTTGAATTTATCATCAGGTGTTTACCTTGTCAATTTTATAAATAATTACGGAAAAAGAAGTTCTAAATTAATTGTAGAATAAGGAAAATATAAGCTTGCAAGCTTATATAAGTTTACTTGTTTTACATTTCTTAATGCTCCAAACCTAAGCTTTGGAGCATTAATTTATAATATTTATATATTCTTTAAATCAAAAACTTACCGTTTCAAAAAATTCTGCAACCCTTTTCAACGGCAAACGTTGGCAATGATTGTAAACATTGAGGAGCGTTGAAAATAGATTTTATAGAGTATAAACATCTATTAACATTTGCAAATAAGTATTTGCAACTTCATCAAAATCAGATAATTTATTTTTAAGTAAATAGATACCGATTGGACTATTATCAAAATGTTCAAAATCGACTGGTGAAATCATATTTTTAATCAATCTTGAGTAAACTTTAAATCTTTTAGGCGTTTCCTTGTCTAGTTCGTTTTCACTTCTACTAGCTAAAAAAGCAAATGAAGCATACGGATTCTGTTTTTTCTTTAAAATGATTATTTCAAGACAGGTTGCTAGAATATTTTGAACTTCATTTAAACTAGTAAGTAGGTTAAACTTATCTTCTGACAACTGGTGATTTTTAAGATAGAATTTGATTACATACAGATTATAATTGTATTTATCCAAATACACAATATATCTGTTTTGTTTACTTAAAGTGTCAAAAGAATAAATTTCTCTTTCGAATTCGAATCCTGATTCTTTTGCTGTTAACTTATTTACTAGGTTAAATTTGGAAACTTTGTCAAACATTAAAATTTATAGGCGTAAGCAGAGGTTCTTGCACTGTTCAAATCTTTATAATTTGATGATTTCAGTATATAAATATCAGAACTAGCCGGATTCAAATTATTTAATTTTAAAGAAGTTGTATGAACAATACTTTTTAAAACCCCATTAAACTTTTTGAACATCCAAATAAAAGATTTATCAACGAAATTTGCACTGTCAACATCAATGTTTGTTAGTAATTTAGAAAACAATTGATGAGCTTTTCTTGCCTCTAAATTGATTTCTAACACTTTTTCATATTCACTAGTATTGACAATCTTAATGGCAACAATTGATTTATAGTACTTCCTAAGTTTTAAGTAAATTATTGATAACGAAAAAGAAACAGCTAAAAACAAGATAGGAATAATAATTATTCCAAATATAAATTTGGAAACGGAAACTAATGAATTGTTCAAAAATTTAGATACACTAGAATATAAATCAGGAATATTCAACGAACGCTTTAGTTCTATGTCGAAGCCGTCAAATGCTGATTTACTATGGTCTACAGAGAGTATCATGTATTTATAACGAAATTTCTATTCATTAAAGTTTACAAATATACTAAAAATTAATAATCAAAAGATAAACACCAATTGAAAAGGTCTCCAGAAAAATCGGGACAAGTTGCAACCCTTTTCAACAGCAAACGTCGGCAATGGTTGTAAACTTAGAAAATGTATGTTTCTTAAAGGCATATTAAAACATACATTTTTTACTCATATATATCTTTTCGGTGTCCGAGGGTAATAACATCAATAATGAGTTCATTATCAAATATATCATAAATAATTCGGTAATTTCCAGTTCTTATTCTATAACCGTCTCTACCTTTTAGTTTTTTATAACCCGCTGGTCTAGGATTTACAGCAAGATCCAATATCACTTGTTTAATATTAGAATAATACGGCTCATTTATTTTAGCTAATTCTTTTAGGGCTTTTTACTAAAATTTAAATCGTAAGTCACTTCCCTTTTCTTTTAGCTTCAATCATTTTAAAAGCCTCTTTCATCGGAATTCGCTCTCCCGTATCATTTTTTTTAGCTTCATCATACAGTCGAACATCTTCAATATCCTCAAGTTCTTCCATAATAGCATCAAACTCTTTCTGAGTAAGAATAACCATTTTTTTACCTGCGGTGTCTTTAATATATTGTGGACGTATTGAAACCATAATTACATAGTTTTAAATATTTTAACTATAACAAAAATAAAAGAATTAATGTTCAAAAACAATTTTGTCAAATTTCATCATCAATGATTAAAAACCTTGTGGGGCGTTGGAAATTACGGTATTTGCTGATTAAAAAAGCTAATGGACTCTTTCCCGAGACAAAGTCTCTATATTCATTAGATTGGACGTAGTCACCCCTGCGGGAATTATATGTAAAGCTCGGGGTATTTTGCAAACATGAGAGATGTAATTGAAGAAATTAACTAATTCAAAGTCTCAATATAGAATATATTATAGACAACTGCTTATACTTAATTATTTTGAATTATATATATTTTTATTTGTTTATTTAAATATACATATATATATTTGTGTTGAGTTCATTCTTCATTTGAAGGAAAGAAATCGAAAAACGCAAGCCTTGATGCTCTGCGTTTTTTGCATTTATAGCAGTTCGTCAATTTTTCTTTTATATTTTTTTAATATCTTATCTCTTTTTTCGTCTTTACCTGTTAAGTAATAGGCTGTTAATAAATAATATTCGTTTTTGTTTCTTAAAGGTTCAAGTATAATCACGTATTTTTCATCAATATCATATATGTAAGTTCTATAACCTTCGGGTTCTTTTACAGTAAAATACAGAACATTTTCTTTTTTACTTTCATTAATGTGATATTTCACCCAATGCAATCTGGAAGAACGGTCAATATCAAAATCTCTTCTCCTTGTGTTTTTGTCTGTAATTACTGTTGTTAAATGGGTAAATAAAGTTTCCATTGTAATTACACCGTCTTTTGGAGTAGGAACAATTTGTTTATTACGAAATTTAAAATGTGAATTATTTACAATATCTCTGTTAAAAACACCAAGTAATGATTGTTTTATTTGAGTTGAATTTAGACTAACAAGTTCCAACAATTCATTATATTTTTTTAATAGGTTAAATGGCATGTTAACTTAATTCGATAAAAAATAAATTTAGTTTTTCTGAATAATTGGTCTTTACTAAGCTTTCTTTTGAATGGTATTTGATGCGTTCTATTAATTGCACTTTAGTTATATTCTTTTTTTCCGAGTCATTGTGATAATATGAAATCGCCCCCATGAAAAAGTCAGTAAGTTGAATAATGATACTCTCGTGTGAATGAATGTTTTGAACGTTTCTAAAAACACCAAATTTAGTATTTAATATTTCTTTAAGTTTGTTTACTTTGTATGCACTTAAAGTGTCTTTTATGTCTAAATACACATTATAATTGTGTAAGCTATTGATTTTGTGGTTTAAAAGTTGGTAATACATTTTATAATAAAATTCATCATAGGTTTGATTGAACTTATTATTTTTGATTTGGGCTTTTTCAACACCAATAGCTCTAAATTTTAATTCAGTATCAAAAAAATAGTCCACTAAGTCTAAATAAAATTTACTTTTTGATTTGGAAACTGACGACCATTTGATTTCGGCATAAAAGTTATGTTTCTTTTTTAACTCGTTTATGCGTTCTGTATGCCGTTTTACTTGATTGTATGCAGAGCTAACAGAACCAAGAAACATAAATGGTTTGTGGTCGTTTTCTAAATGACAACTTTCGTCACAATACAGATTAAATGTTTTAGATTGATGCGTTCTCATTGTAATTATATTTTTAAAAAGCCTAATTCGTACACATTAGGACGAAGTTTTTCTGTGAGTTTTTCGTAGGCTGTTGCAACCCTTTTCATCAGCAAACGTCGGCAACGGTTGTAAACATTGACGAGCGTTGGCAATTACCGTATATGCTGATTAAAGATTTATTGGAATTCTACTTTACAAATATTTCAAGATTATGCTCAAGAATAAATTCTTATCTTTTATAAATATACAAAAAGCTATTACCTTGATAATTTGTAAATAATTTTAAATAAAATTGTTGGATTTTTATATTCATTAAAAACTTGATAGCTTCCCCAAAGTAAACCTACAATACCAAGTGCTAATGATCCATTTGTTCCTAAAAAACCAGAAAGTTTAATGATGAGAAGAGTAAACAATTTCGTTTTACCACTACCCGTAAGTTCGATAGTTTCTCCATTAGCAGACACACTTGCATAATAATACAAAAAACCTGATGCCAACAGAGCAAAACCAATTATCCCTAAACTTGGCAAAAAACCCATAAGTCTACTTTGAGCAACTTTGTCGCACACTAAACCACGTTTTTCAGATATGTAGGTGACAAAATCTTCAAGTGCATATTGATGATCAAAATTTAAAGTTCGTTTTTCTGAACCAAATTGTAAGATAAGATCTGAAGACCCTTCCATATACTCTAGTCTATGAACTCTATTTATTGCAAATGAATCTTTAGAAGGAGCCAAAATACCTTTTTCAGGAAAGTGTTTCACAAAAGCATCAGAATCTGTAAAAGCTTTGCTACTCAAATAAATTTTTTCAGAATCAACATACAAACTTTTCCAAGAATCTTTGTTGATTAGCTTAAATAATTTTTCCATAATTTAAAATTTTTTTAAAATACATTAAAATCCAATTCTAAACAATAAAATATGTACTAATAATTGAACATAGTATTAGTAATCAACTAAAAAGATCAAAGACCATTTTACTAACCATTGTAAACCTTGACAAGCGTTAGAAATTACGGTATTTGATGATTAAAAAGTTTTGAGTTCTATCTCTACATTTATTGAGTAATACGTAGAGACGCTTCGCTAAACTCAACGGATAAATGAATAGATTTTACACCTTTGTCAAAGGTTGGAAATTTGACAAAGGTTATATTTCTGGTTGTAAACCTTGACGAGCGTTAGAAATTACGGTATTTGCTGATTAAAAAGTTATTATTTTCTTTACCGTCCCGACACATCGGCACTATATTCATTAACTAATCCTTAGTCTCGCTACGCTACTGATAGAAATGTTATAAAATGAATAGAAAATAATTCTTAATTTGCAACACTCATAAATTGATACCAAAACAACTAACATTAGTATTTTATGACCAATATATCAGAATCAGATAAAATTGAATTAGTTCAATCAGGAGCTTATGTTACAATATTTGATTTATTAGAAGAACAAGGTATTACAAACCCTTATTACATTAATTTTGATAATTTAGATCAATTAAATGTTATTGAAAGAGTTAGAAATACATTTAAAAAAATAGCTAACTCTAAACACATGTTACCTGAATCTTGTCATTATTTACTTGATAAAATTAATGAACCAAAAAACTTACAATTTTTAGTTAAAAGAACTCTTAAAGAATTAGAGAATAAAACTAAAATGGTTTTTGATATAGAGGATAATTTACTTTTAGAAGAGAATATTCCTGATGAAATATATGAAAGACCTAAATTTAAAATAAGTCCTACTGAAAAGTTTGGTACAGATTTTAATATGATGTTAGGTACTATAACTAAATTACAACTTGTAGATGGTGTTTTTCAAAAATCACTTAATAAACTTGGTTTACCTCAATATATGAAAAGAGGTGAAGTATTAAATGATTTATTTAAAGATGTTACTAATCTCAATAATTTAGAGTTAATGGTTCAAACTCTTGAATCTAAAAAAGAAAGTAAACCTTATTATCAAGAAATATTGGATTATATTAATAGTCCTAAAGATTATATTGATATTAAAGGTGAATACTATCAAATAGATGATTTTGAGAATATGTTTTATTCAATGATGAATCTATATTATAATCAGTTTATAGCTCAAACTATTGATATTAAAAAAGAATTTGAACCTGCTATTAATGCTAAAGTTAAAACTATTCAAGCTAGAAGTACAGATGTTAATTCATCAGGTGTCAATAACCCTATATTACAAAGATTCAAAGTTTTATTTAACAAAGAAACTAAAATAGAAGATATTAATTCATTAGCTAATGAATTTGGTTTATTAGGAGATAAAACTTATAAAACAGAGTTTGATATTGATTTTAAAGAAAAACATAATAGTGTATTTTCAAATGATCAAAAATTTAAACTTAAAGAAGAAATTAGAAATAGATTTGGTATTTCATTAAGTAAAGAAACTATTGATTATTTTACTAATCCTACAGGTTCTAAACATAAAAAAGGAGCAAGTTATTTAACACAAATTTATAATAATATACCTGTATTATTTAAAGCTTTAGAAGAACTTATAACAGCTAATGACAATAAAGTAGGTACTACTAAAAATGCTAGAAAATTAGCTAATAAAGAATCTGAATTTACTAATCAGGATCCTAACGGATTAACTTCTAAAGATGGTACTAAGTTTTTTGCAGTAGGTCAGTATACAGCAACTAAAAAGTTAAAAACTAATATTGCTGTTAAAGGTCAAGAGTATTTAAATTCTTTAACTATTGATAGGATGTATTATAACAATCCTTTAATAGACCCAAATCATGTATTTAAAGCTAAAATACAAAACTTTGAAAGTAATAATATTGTTATAAACGGTGAATTAAAAAGTAAAGCTTACCAAGAAATGAATAGTCTTGAGTGGGAACAATCTTGTTTAGAAATGTATCAAAATAATACTACTGTTGAAAATGGTAGTCATTATGGTACATTACCTTTTATAACTCCTTCTGATGCTTCTAATATAGAGGTAAGAACTATTGTTAAATCAGATAACCTTGTAAAATATAACGGAACTGGTTTTGAATTAAGAGGTATTATTCATTATTTATTTGAAGGACATATTTTACCAGAACTCAAAAGAATTAAAAAAGTTAGAGAAATAAATAAATATATAGCTTATTTAAACAATAAACTTAAAGAATCTAAAGATACTAATGAAAAAAGAGAATTATTAAAAGAGATTAAATCTTTAACTGTAAAAGAATGGAATAAACAAGGTGAAAATTTTGTAATGTTCCCAGAATTAAATCCTTTAATAGATGACTTGTTAAATAACTATGGTCAATATTTAGAAGGAGAAAATGAAATTCTTGATAATCAACATAAATTAGCAGGAGAAATTATTGCTAAAATATCTCCTTTAATATCTGAAAAAGCTTTAAAATCATTAAATAATGACTATGCTTATTTACAAGAATTAAAGTTAATTGATAGTGATGGAAACTTAAATAAAAATTTAGTTTCAGATAATACTAGACATTATCTAAAAAACAAAACTGATATATACAATTATTTAGCTAATAGATGGATTAGTAATTTAGAATGTACTGTTATTCAATCTGGAGATATAGCTTTTTATAAATCTTTTGATGATACTAATAAAAGAGCTAAACAAACTCAAGTACCTGTTAGATCAGCTGTACCTGGAAAATATAAAGTAGTATTTACAGAATCTGTTAATAAACAATCTCAATTTTATGAAGCTTATAAAAATATTATAGGTGAAGAATTAGCAGATGGTTATAAGTTAAAAGTAGAAAAAAATAAAGGTATAGATACTACAGATGCAGCTACTTTCTGTACAATGGAGAGATTAATTCAAATATCTCATGCTATTGGAGAAAATGGTAGAAAGTTGATGGAAGCTGTAAAAAGAATTACTGAAAATTCTGAATTAGATTATTCTCAAGATTTAGATTTTGTAATGCAAACTTTAAAAACTTTTTACTTTGCACACATGCCTACAACTATGAATTATAAAGTTCAAGATGCTCAAGGTAATTTTACAATTGATAAATCAAGTGTTACAGTTATTCCTACTCAAATTAAACATGCAGTAGTACCTTTAATACCAGCTTTTATAAAAAATCATCCACAACTTCAATTACTTAACAATAAGATGGTTAAACAAGGTATTGGAGAATGGGTATTTGATTCAGCTACTAAAGTAGGTAATATAAACAATGTTACTAAAGAAGAAGCTTCTGAATGGTTATTAGATGAAACTGATACTATAGAACTACCTACTGTAGAATTAGATATGGATAATTGGGGAGAAGTATTAGATGTTCCTTATAAAAACACTACTGCTGAAAAACTTTCTTCTCAAGAAATGAGAAAAGCTGTTGAAAATGTTGATGATAAAAATTTATATAATGTTAATTGGTCAGATAAACCTATTACTGGTAAAGAGTTAATTGATCATTACAATAAATCTATAAATGATGTATTAAAAAACCAATTTGATAAGTTTAATGCTAATATTTATAAAGATGGTAGTGATGAATTAGATGTTGATAAATTCAAAGTTTATTTAAAAAGACTTATAGAAGCTAATGATCCTAATTCTTATACAGAGTATTGGGATAAATTATTAAGTGATTTAAATGAAAATAATCTTCATATTTTAGATACTCCTTTTAATAAAAATAAAGTATATTCTTTATTAGCTAGTAGTTTTAATAAAGATGTATTAGATATTGAAATTAATGGTAAATCTGCTGTATTAGCTAGTACTTATGGTTTACAAGGTGATGGTATAGATATTACAGATTTAGCTAGTAATCTTGATGGTACACTTCATGCTGCTCAACTATATAATGAATTTTCTAAAATAGAGGATGTAAGAGCTAATTTAAAGCACATACAAAGAGAGTTTAACAGATTGGGTATGAAAGTACCTCAAAATGAAAATGAAGCTTTAGAAGCTCTTAAAACAACTGCTATTGTAACTGCTGATGAGATTATAGTTACTCCTGCTTATTTTATTAAATCTCTTAAAAAGAAAGGTATTGATCCTACTATTTTTATGGATAAAGAAGGTAATATGAAAGTTGATTTAATACCTGAAGAATTAAGATTTTGTGCTTTTCATAGAATACCTTACCAAGATAAAAACAGTAACTCTAAAGCATACATTAAATCTTTTACAAATGTTAGTGCTGGTACTGTTATATACTTTAGTCCAGATATTTTAGTTAGATCTGGTGCAAGTTTTAATATAGATAAAGTTTATATTGAACACTATGATTTTTTAATTAAAGATAATTCTTGGGTATTAGATTTGAATAATCCTAAAAATAAAATCATAGACACTCACATTGCTGTATTATCAAGTCCACATCACTATAAAGAACTAATCACTCCTAACAATGCTGAAGGTATTAGAGAAATTAGAAAAACATTAGGTAAAGAACCTAAAAAAGATGATACACCTTGGTATTCTGTTAAAAAACAAAGTGTTTATAGGGCTGCTAATAAAGCCTGTAAAGATTTGATTGGTATATACTCTGTAATGAACGTATTTCATGGTATAGCTCAACAAATTAAACCTAAGTTTAAAGCAGGTTATGGAGTATTTATTTTAGGGCATGAATTAACTGAGTTTGGTAACACAAAAGATTTAGAAGGTAATTTAATATCTGATAATAACCAACAATATGGTACAGCTGCTGTAGATGGTGTTAAAGACCCTATATTAGGAGATTTAAATCATAGTGTATTTACTGCACCTTTAAAACAATTATTAAATTTAATAGGTTTTGGTAAATTAAACTTGGAAAGGTACACTAATACAGAAATGTATAGAAAAGTAGGTATTTATTATGATGAATTATCTTTAACTGAAACTAGTTCTAAAGCTACTAGATTAGCATTTGAAAAAGTTGCTGAAGAATATGGTATTAATGATTTTGCTTGGTCTTATATAAATGATTTTTATGCTACTAAAGTAGAAAAAGAAATTACTAAAAACGGTAAAACTAAAAAAATTAAAGTAACTCAAAAATCAGAAATAACTTTTAATAGTTATATTAAAAGTAAATCAATTGAAGCTACTAAAAAGAATCCTAGAGAACTTTTATATAGTTTAATGTATCATCATCAATTAGCTTCTAAGACTAGTGATTTTATTCAAGGTAGTAGATTATCTAATTCAGGTATTAAAAACAATATTGCTGAAAATACATTAAATCTTGAAAAGAATAAAACTCAGTTTTTGAAAAGTGATTTTATAGAATTTAATAGTAATGCTATGGAATCTCATTGGTTAGGTACTTATAATAATTTAATGCAAGGAGATTTTAAAAACTTAACTAATGAAGTAAATACTTATCATTCACCTTTTTATGAATTAACTTTTCAAAAAGCTAAAGAATATGGTGTAATGTTAAATAACAGAACTCAAGTAGAATCTTTTTATAGAGCATTAGATATGTTTGTTATTTTAAATGATAAATATGAACTTAGAGAAACATATAGAGGTACTACTATAAAAAAAGGAGAATTTTTAACTAAATTCCCTAAGTTGTTTTATAATATGTTTTGTGTAAATAAAACTGAAAAAAATTATTTCTTAGACAATTTAGAGGTTTCTAAAGATTTTAAAGGTAATGATGATTTAAGATTTAAATGGAATGATGATTTACATTTTGATGAAGTATCTCAAAGTGCTACAGAGTTTTATAATAAACATCCTGAAGCAGCTAAAAGATTATTTGGTTATTCTTTAAAGAAATATGGTTTTAGTAATTCTAAAATCAATCCTTTAAAATATATGGAAACTGTATATAATAGTTTAGGTGTTGAAGAAAAATATCAAAAAGATTATACAGTTATTAAAAATGCTGAAGAAATATCAGAGTTTCCTATTTGGTTTGATATGGATAGTTTTTTAATACAATATGCTATGAATAATCCAGGTAATATTAAAAAAGTTTACCCTGATGATGATAATAAACCTCAATTTAATGAAGGTTTAAATAACTATAAAAATAGTATTTATTTAGTAAATAATGGAGAAGTTGTAGTACAACAAGATGCTTTACCTCCATCACAAGGAACTAATAATTATGTTACTAACTTACCTGTAGATCAAATTAAGTTAGAAAAAGAAGAAGGTTGTTATTGGGGATAATAATTAAAATTTATTAACTGTAAATTTTTACTACCCCCTTTGGCAAAGTAGTTTTCTTCAAAATCTCATTTGCCTTCTCTAATTTTTCATGGAATAAAACCTTGCCTATTAGTGCTTCTAGTTTCATGTCAAACACAACAATAGGTGTTTTTGACTGATTTAGTTTCTTAATATCCATTATTTATTGAAATACCTCATATAAATATAACAAAAAACAGCGGCTTCTCAACCGCTGTCATTGTTTTTTCTAATATCAAGACTTCATATCTCCCAAAGAAATAAACTGATTAGACACATGTTGTACTCTTGAGCTTTTTTGTAAGTCTAAGTTTTCGTTTTAGGTCTTTTTGTTGCACTTGTTTTCTTATCAACTTTGTTTAAAGAGGTACGTTTATTCTTGGCAAAATAAACATGGAGTGCTGTTTCTTCTTCTTTTGTTAATAAAGTGTCTTGTCCTCCAATGAAATCTACATCTAATACTTCTTTTTGGGTCTTCATGATTGTCAATTTTTAAAGTACTTGTCTATTAGTTTTAATGCCGATTTTGTCTCAATAATCATTACTCTTCCTCCGAAATGAAATGCACCAAGAGTCTTTTCGTAATGGTTAATGAGTTGCGTTTTAGATATAAACGAAACGTTACCTTCATGCCCTCTTTGAAAAGAAAGTTTACAAGCAAACGCTACCAAATTCCCTGCAACACCAGCATACATCTTCGACAGGCCTTTGTTGAACGGTGCATTCTCAACTAAGTGCATATAAACATGATCACTTTTAACTTCCAAGCTAATCAATCCTTGAATAATAGTTGAGTTATGAACGATTGTTAGTTTGTATACGTCCCGTTTAGGATTTTTAAATTCTTCTTTCCAATCAAAAATCCAACCCTTTTTTAAAGCAACATTTTTTAAATCTTGAGTTGTTAAAACGGATATTTCGGTGGCAAAGCTGTCGCCCGTTATTACATTCTCAATTGAGTTAGTCAGCTTGTCAATAACGAAATCTAGTCCTATTTCTTTCTTGTTTTTCACTCAGCTAAATTAATTTTAAAATGGTCTATTTTTAAAGGCCTCTGTCGATGTTGTAAGTTTTCATGGCATAGCACATGAACTATCATAATTAAATTTGTCCGTACACACAGAACCAAAAGCATATAATTCTTTAACATGATGCTTGTGGCATAATGTTTTAATACTTTCCATATTCTGCTCTAAAATACTCTGAATCATAATAGTGTAAATTTAAATACAAATTATTCAAAATTCAACAATCAAATTTTTACGCTTTCTATTGAGTACATCTATATCCCATAAAAGAAATGACACCGATTTCTCAACCGCTGTCATTTCTTTTTTCTAATCTCTAAAATCTAATCTCAAATCTCTCAAAAACTAATTTCTCAGCGGCTTACCCGTAGTGAGCATGTGTTGTATACGTTCCAAGGTTTTCTTTTGGCCACAAAGGTGCAAGAAGGTTTCACGCTCTAGGTCTAGCAAGTATTGTTCAGAAACCATAGTAGGTGCGGAAAGGTCGCCGCCACACATAATGTAGCCTAGTTTTTCTGATATGTATTTGTCGTATTCACTAATATAGCCACCCGAGAACATACTGTTAGCACCGGCATATACCATACCTAAACCAGATTTACCCAACACTTTAATGTCTTTACGAGGCGTTGGTTGTGTGTAACCCGCATCAGCAAGTTCCAATACTTTGGCTTTGGCATCTACTATCTGTCTGTTTTTGGTTATAGAAATACCATCACCTCTACGCAAAAAACCTAAGTCAAAAGCCTCGTGTGCCGAAGTAGAAACCTTAGCTTGCCCAATGGTCAAGAAAGCATTACGCAAACTATTCATGATGATGTCGCCATCTTCTACAGCATCGGCCATACGCATAGTCATTTCTTTGGTACCACCGCCACCAGGAATCAAACCTACGCCCATCTCTACCAAGCCCATGTACAGTTCAGAGGTAGCTTGTACACGGTCTGCGTGGAGCGTAAGCTCACAGCCACCACCCAGAGCCATACCGTGAGGTGCAACCACCACAGGCACAGACGAGTAACGGGCACGCATCATAGTTTTTTGGAAGGTACGAATCATAAAATCTATTTCGTCGTATTCCTGCTCAACGGCGTTCATGAGCAATAGAGCCAAGTTGGCACCTGCAGAAAAGTTTGCACCTTCGTTGGATATAACAATTCCTTTAAAATCTTTTTCGGCAATAGAGATTGCTTTATTGATAGCTTCCACTACTTCTCCACCCAAAGTGTTCATTTTAGAATGAAACTCAAGGTTCACCACACCGTCGCCAATGTCATGCAAGGTAGCACCTGCGTTTTTCCAAACGGCCGTAGCACGGGTATTGTCGAGCAAAATAAACGCTTCCGTACCCGGAATCACTTTGTAAGTTTTGCTTGGAATGTCGTAGTACTTGCGTTTACCATCTTCCACTTTGTAGAACGAGGTAGCACCCGAAGCCAACATTTCGTCTAACCAAGAAGCTGGAGCGTAGCCTGCTTCTTTCATTTTGGCGGTAGTTTTTTCTACGCCCATGGCGTTCCAAATTTCAAACGGCCCTAGTTCCCAACCGAAGCCGGCACGCATGGCAGCATCTATACGGAACAGCTCGTCAGAAATTTCAGGAATACGGTTTGACACGTATTTGAACAAGTTAAAAAACGTGCGTTTGTAAAACTCACCTGCTTTGTCGGTACCACTCACCAAAACTTTGAAACGAAATTTAAGGTCGTCGATAGTTTTGGTTTGCTCCAAGGTGGCAAATTTTGCCTTTGCTTGGGTTTTGTATTCTAAAGTATTTAAGTCTAATGAAAGAATCTCGGTTTGTCCGCTAGCGTTTTTGGTTTTTTTGTAAAATCCTTGACCCGATTTATCGCCATACCATTTTTTGTCGTCTAGTTTCACAAGTAAGTCAGGCAATTTGTACAGCTCTCTGCTTTCGTCGTTTGGCAAACCTTGGTATAATCCTTGAGCTACTTTTATCAAAGTATCTAAACCCACCACATCAGCCGTGCGGAACGTAGCCGATTTGGGGTGACCAATTACAGGCCCAGTTAATTTATCAACTTCTTCTACCGAAAGTCCTAAATCTAGAGCCGTATAAATCACGTCCATAATCGAGAAAATCCCTATTCGGTTTGCTATAAATGCTGGTGTGTCTTTACACAAAACAGTGTCTTTGCCTAAAAACAAATCTCCGTAGTGCATCAAGAAAGCGGTCAGTTCAGGATCGGTATATTTTGAAGGCACTATCTCTAACAGCTTCAAGTATCTTGGAGGGTTAAAAAAGTGCGTAATGCAGAAGTTCTTTTGGAAATCTTCGCTACGGCCTTCAGCCATCATAGAAATTGGAATACCCGATGTGTTGGAAGAAACAATGGTTCCTGGTTTACGGAATTTCTCCACGTTTTCGAATACTGATTTTTTTATGGCTAGGTTCTCCACCACCACTTCTATAATCCAGTCAACGGCAGCAATATCTTTAAGATTATCGTCAAAATTGCCTGTTTTTATTCTACTAGCAAATGCTTTTTTATACAAAGGCGAAGGGTTGGAAGCAACAGCCGCATTGAGGGCGTCGTTCACAATACGGTTACGTACAGCAGGATGTTCAGTAGTCAGTCCTTTAGCAGTTTCGGCTGTGTTGGGTTCTTTAGGCACAATGTCCAAAAGCAACACTTCAACACCTATATTGGCAAAATGGCAAGCAATTCTTGAACCCATTACACCCGAACCTAATACCGCAACCTTCGAAATTTTCCTGTTTTGCATAAAATGAAAAAATTAAAATTTGGAAGATTAAACGTAGCATATAGTTTTAGGTTGTACCAAAATATGGATATAGAGAAGATATTTTAATTAAAATATTTATTTTATTTCTTCAAATATTCTTATTTAATTTTAAAGATTGGTATAATAATTGTAAATTTATTGTAACTAGTTTTTACTAATTGAGACATTTTATACAAATTTTAACTTTTAAAAAAATTCTGATTACTTTCTTTATTTTGTTGTTGCATATAAATGTATTCAGCGATACTTTAAAGTTAGAGAATGATACCAAAAGTATCTTAATCAGTTAAAAATCTACAAAAAGATTTGTAGATAAATCTGGTCGTTTACCCTTTGATGAAATAGTATCTATCCTAGAAAAACAACCTACAGTAGAAAATCCTTATTTTGAAAATCAAGATTCTGTAAGTACGAACTGGTATGCCTTTACCCTCACAAATTTGTCAGATTTTAACACATGGTATTTGGTTTCACATAATTATACTATTAAAAATATTGAAGTATTTGTAATAGACTCCAAAAACAACATACAATCAAGCACTTGCAACAGCAGCGATAACCTTACTAATAGACCCTTACATCACAAACAACCTGTATTTAGAATTTCGTTATCAAAAAACGAAACCATTAAATTATATATTAAGATTAAGAACAATTATAAATTTAAATATTCATTTGAACTTCATAATTCTGACCAATATGCTAATAAATTTTTTATAGAATACCAATGGTTTGGTATTTTTTATGGGATTTTAATATTTGTAGTGCTTTATAGTATATTAATCTATTTCTCAATAAATGATAACACACTGATTGCGTATCTGTTATTTATGGTTTCTCAAATCTTCTTTATGCTGTTTAGAGACGGAACCATTACATTTCTGTTAAACGGAAGTTCATCATCAAGTCTAGTTCTGAAAAACATTTCAATGGCTTTGTTTTCTTTGAGTATGATTTGGTTTACCATTAAGTACTTGCACGTGCAAAACAAATATTGGAAATGGGTATTCATAGGTCTAGTTGTAATAAGAATATTAGTAACACTTATATTTATCAATGAATTAAATCTAAGTTTGTATCATATCGATGCTCTCATACTCACGGTATGTTTTGCTATTTCTATAAAAGAGCTTTACGTTCGTTTCGATCAAACAAAATATTTTGTTGCAGGTTTTACATGTTTGTGGGTAACATTTATCATTTACTATTTCAGTGTAATAGGGTTTACTTCTTTGGGAGGTTTTTCGTTTTTTGCCATGTACTATGGAGTAGTTGCAGAGGCTGTATTTTTTACTTTTGGAATTGCACAAAGTATTAGAAATATTCATAACGAAAACGAAGAAAACGAATTGCTCAATAAATACCTTGAAACAGAAGTACAAAAAAGAACTTCTACAATTGTGGAACAAAATGAACTATTAGAAAATCAAAAAAATGAACTAAATGAATTTCTTTACAGATCATCTCATGATATAGTAGCTCCCATTAAAACAATTGAAGGATTGTGTAGTTTGTATCATTTAGAAAACAGTGACATTGATAATTCTGAAATCATTAAAAATATACAATCACAAACTGTTCATTTGGAGTCGTTAGTACAAAACTTGCAAAATATTTTATCTGTTAAGAATCAGAAGCATCATTTTAAACCTTATTCTATAAATGAATTAATTTCTTCTATTCAACATAATCTAAGTACTATTGTAAAAGATGTTACAATTTCTTTTCATAATAATACTTCAAATGATGTAACTATAAATACTGATATAAATGATGTAAAAAACATCATGACAACTCTAACAGAAAATGCCATAAAATTCAAAGACACGTCCAAAGAACAATCTGTAATTGAAGTACGTTTTGATGTAGATGTAAACTATTTCTACATAACTATTTCAGATAATGGTTTAGGAATGAACGAGATAACAAAAGTCAAAGCCTTCGATATGTTCTATAGAGGAAACGAAGTAGTTACTAAAGGTTCTGGATTAGGTTTATATCTTGTAAAAATTCTCATAGAAAACCTTGAGGGTAAAATAGAGTTAGACTCCAAGGAGAAAATTTACACTAAATTTAAAATTAGTTTACCGCTTTCATAATTTCGTTCATTTTTATTTTTCTGTCTATACATAAAAATATTATCTTGTGGTGTTATATCACAGATGCTATGTTGTTAAGAAAAATTTCTTACTTTTTAAACTTTTGGCCTTTTAAACTAAATTTCTGGGTACTCCTATTTATGAGTTCTTTAATTTACTTTTACGCTAAATCTTACTACGTATCTCCAGACATTCTCGAATCCCAAAAACTCACCATAGACCTACTCACAGAATATTTTAGTTATTTTATTTTGATTCTAGTAACCATTTCAATAGGTACATTATTGGCAAGTTGGGTCTATTTTTACTTTATTAAAAACAACTCAAGTGCTAGTTTTCTCAAAATACAGATTGGTGATAATCACACCGCTCCTACCGCTGGTCAAATACCTTTTTTACTAAAAATCAACAGCACTATAAGGCCCTTACTAGGAACTCTTAAGGCCAGAGTAGTATTTGATAAATTACAACTAAGCAACGAACTGCAACTCAATCAAGACAGCCACGATCACAGCGTACTCATACGTAGCGGTGTGTATAGTTCTCAATTTCTTGATTTGCAAGAAATTAAAAATCATAAAACCCAAAAAGTAATATTGTATTTTGAAGACATGTTCAGGCTGTTCTCTTTACCACAAATGGTGTACTTTGAAAAAAGTTTTTATACAAGCCCACCTGCGACGTATATAAAAGATACAAGTATTGCTCCCAACAAGTCTATTGAACAAAACATACGAATTGATATTCCTCAGAAAACACAAGGAGAACTTCTGAACTACAAAACCTTTGAATCTGGAGACGACATCAGGAGAATAGTTTGGAAAATATATGCCAAAAACAAAGAACTCGTAATTAGAAATCCAGAAATAGTAAACCCTTATGCTTCTGATATAGAAGTGTTTGTATCTTTTTACAACACTTTAAAAAAACAAGAAACAGACCCTATTCAAGAATATTTGTTAAACCAATATAAAATCAAATTAAGAGCCATATATGAAGTCTTAAAAAAACAAGGATTTGATCTAAAATTTAGCCCAGACCAACATATAGAAGCTACAATGGAACAATCTGGAGACGATAGTATTTTGTATCCAGTAAGCGTGGCGAAATGGCAAAATGAACTTTCATTGTTAGAATACACGCATTTTAAAAAAGGCGGGGTTTTGTGTATCTCAAGTTTTAGTTCTCCAGAAGAAATTGCTCAACTACTACAAGGAACACACATACATTACACCATTTTTTACAGTAAACTAAGTAGCGTATATGCCAACCAACTACCATTTTCTGTAAAACAACTTTTTGTAAGAAGTAAAGAAAGTATCCATACATTAAACAAAAGAAGATGGTTGTTTTCTAGAATACGCTCTAAAGTAGTTCAAAATGAAAATGAAATAGAAAAAATATTAAAAGAATCTACCTTGCAGGTATACTTTTGCTAAATCATGAAATCAAATATTATCCAATTATATTTTCAGGTACATCAGCCTGTTCGAATCAGCGAATATACTTTTTTTGACATAGGTTCTAATACCGATTATTTTAATGAATCTCTAAACATAGAAATTCTACAAAAAGTAAGCAAAAACTGTTACTTGCCTGCCAATGAAATGCTTACTAAATTAATCAAAAAGTTTCCAGATACTTTTAAAATCACTTTTTCATTTTCTGGAATTTTCCTTGAAATGATAGAAAAATATGTACCAGAAGTATTAGTGAGTTTTCAAGATCTTGTAAAAACTGGTAATGTAGAGGTAATTTCAGAAACGTATTATCACTCGCTGGCAAGCTTGTATGACATTGAAGAATTTAAGGAACAAATCATTCTTCATCAAGAAATTATTCAAAGACTTTTTCAAACACAAAGTTCAGTTTTTAGAAATACAGAACTACTAATGCACGAAGAACTCTTTGACGTTATCAAAGAGTTACATTATACACATGTATTGTGTGAAGGAACCTCAAATATATTTGATTCTTTTCATCCTCACACCAAATACACACATAAAGCCACAGGCATAGAGTTGCTACCAAGAAATTTTGAATTGAGCGATGAAATTGCATATAGATTTTCAGACACTACACTACCTCAATATCCACTCACTTCAGAAAAGTTTAAAAATATTCTAGAAACTTATACCTCTACTACTCACAAGATCTACATGGATTACGAAACCTTTGGAGAACATCATTCCGAAGAAACAGGCATCCTTACTTTTTTTAACGACTGCGTAAATGATCTCATCACTAAACATAATTACAGTTTTGAAAAAATAAGTTATGATACAAATGCACCAAAAACAGAACAGATTACCTTAAAACCACAATTGATAACATCTTGGGCAGATTTCTCAAAAGATGCAACTGCTTGGCTAGGAAATAACTTACAAAGAGATGCTATTAAACAAATTTATGATTTTAAAACAGAAATTTTCGCTTCTAAAAATACCGATTTATTAGCCATTTGGAGAAAGTTACAAACTTCTGATCATTTTTACTATATGAGTACCAAAAGATCAACTGATGGAGAAGTACATAGTTATTTTAGTCCATTCAAGACCGCACATGATGCCTATTTGTTTTACACGAATATTATTAAAGATTTGTTAAATAAAAAAAGGTTGGCGTAAAATTATACACCAACCTTTTTTTATTTAGATTTTCTAAAATTATCAACTTCCTCTTTTAGCAGCCATAGTTTTTGCTGGAGCTTTAGCACCAGAATTTTGACTCGCTTTTATTTTACTACCAGCTGCTGATGCAGATTTTGTAGTTTTAGTTGCTGCACTTGTTTCTTTTTTAGCTTTTTTAGGTTTTGCTTCAGCTTCTGTAGTTTCTGCTGGTTGATCAGCACTAGCTGCTTCAGCTTCTTCATTTTTAAGTTCAAAAACCTCAGGTGCAAATTTGTTAAGTATATTGAACCAGTTTATCAGTTTTTTGATGTCTGAAGCATAAATTTTCTCAGTATCAAAATCTGGAAGTACCGTGCCTAAAAATGCAGTAAGGTCATCGTTAGAAGCTGTTTTCACATCTATAGATACTCCATCAGCATATTTAGCTTTTATACTTACAAATATTTCTTCCAAAGGTGTGTTAGCTACTTTACCAGTAGTGTACATAGAAATTTCTTTCAATATAGACACTTTGCTTGTTGAGCTCGCTATGATTTTAGCTTTTTGCTCATCTATTGATTCTAAAATCACACCATTACGAGTTGGTTTTAGTATTCTAAACAAACCACTCTTTCCTGAAATCGAAGCTACTTCTCTTAAATCCATTTACAAATTAAAGTTTAAATACAAACGGTATTGACTGTTCTGAACTAAATCCTGGAGCTGAAAACTTGATTAAGTTTAAAACCCTGATTGCTTCCTTTGAAAGGCCGCCACCACCAGCTACGTCTTTAGTACACTTTACGTTTGTTATCTGTCCATTATCACCCAAGGTGAATTTTAATATCACTTCTCCACTAATTCTATTTCTTTTTGCATACGGAGGATATACCACTGTTCTGTTGATATATGCATACAATGAATCTTGACCTCCCTCATAATATTGAGACACAGGTATTGGTTTTACAGGTTTTACAATCTGTGCATTGATAGCACTGATTCCGAAAAAAAGAACGAAAGAAACAAGTAGTCTTTTCATAACATCATTATTTTTAGCAAAAATAGTATTTTTTTAATTACAACAAAAGCCTTAGTTTAATTCAGATTCATTTATGCCATTTATAAACTCAAGTATCTCTTCTTTACCTCTTCCAGATTCCGATGAAGTTATAAAAATCATGGGTAATTCTGAGAACTTTTGTTTTAAAACATTTTTGTAGATAGTTACATTTTTAGCAATTTCTCCGTTTTTAAGTTTATCAGCTTTGGTAAATATGATGGCAAAAGGTATGCCATTTTCTCCACAGTTCAGAATCATTTCTAAATCTGACTTTTGTGGCTCTATGCGTATGTCTACCAAAATAAACACACAACATAAGTTTTCTCTATGACTCATATAGCTCCAGACCATTGCATCAAATTTTTCTCGCAAGGTTTGGCTAACTTTTGCAAAACCATAACCCGGAACATCCACCAAATACCACTTTTCGTTTATAATAAAATAATTGAGACATTGGGTTTTACCTGGTGTAGAGGAGGTTTTGGCTAGTTTTTTATGATTAGTCAGCATATTTATTAATGACGACTTACCCACGTTCGACCTTCCAATAAATGCATATTCTGGAATTGTAGGTTGAGGTGCTTTTAAATAATTGTCACAACTGAGTACAAATTTTGCTTCTTTTATCATTAATATTTTTATTTTTGCAAGAGAAAAGATTCACAAAGGTATACACTTATGAAGAAAATAAGTATTGTTTTAGTTTTAATTTCTTTTTTATACGCTTGCCAAAACAGTGAGACAGACAATTCTACTCTTAACAAAGGCGAAACGATAACTTCAGAAAACATTCAAATAGATTCTACAGGACCCGTAATTAAATTTGATAATTCGGTTTATGATTTTGGTGAAGTTACAGATGGTGACTCCGTAAAATATTCATATACGTTTACAAACGTCGGAAATAAGAGTTTAAAAATAGCTAATGCGGTTGCTAGCTGTGGCTGTACTGTGCCAGATTATCCGAAAGATTCTATCAAACCAGGAGAAAAAGGAGCTATCAATATAGTATTTAATTCTAAAAACAGAGTGGGAGCCGTAGACAAAACTGTAACTATCATGTCTAACACTCAACCCACAGAAACTCAAGTAAAACTTATAGGTAAAGTAGTAGAAAAGAAATAATTTTTATATAACAATGATTCAATTGATTTTATTACAAGCAAAAGGTGGCGACTCTGGTATGGGTCTAATGATACTAATGGCCGCGGTTTTTGGAGTGATGTACTTCTTCATGATAAGACCGCAACAGAAAAAACAAAAAGATGAGGTAAAGTGGAGAGAAACGCTAAAAACAGGTGATAAAGTAGTAACAATTGGTGGTTTACACGGTACAGTTGTAGGTGTAGAAGAAGACAAAGTTGTATTGAGCGTAGACAATGGTGTAAGATTAACTTTTAATGTTACGGCAATCTCTCAAGAATCTACTGCTAAATATTATGGTGCTGATGCTAAACTAGCAAAAAAATAAGTTTTTGAAGAAATTAACGTTCATACAGCAATACAAAAAATTTACAAAAGGCAACTTACCCATAGTTGCCCTTTGTTTTTTTATTGCATTGGGATTTTGGGTGGTCAAATCTCTCAATAAAAGATATAACTCCAAAATTCAAATACCTATACAATTTACTTTTAACTCCGCTAATATTTATACAAAAGATAGCATCCCCAAAGCTATCTGGATAGATGCTAACTCTACGGGTTGGTTGCTATTACGTCATAAACTTGGGCTTGTGGAAGACACTCTTCAGTATCAGATAGCCAGTTTTTTTACAAGATCACAAACCGTGGACAAAGAAAATCTGACAAGATTTATCAATAACAACGCCAAAGGTATATCTGTGAATCAGATATTAGATGATAACTTTTTACTTGTTTTTGAAAACTATAAAAGCAAAACCTTAAAACTTGAAGTAGATAAAAACTCACTTGTGTATTCGTCTAAATTAAAACTTAACGAAATTAACATTCATCCAGATAAAATTACTCTAAAAGGCCCGAATTCATTATTAAGAAAATTTGATGATACTTTTGTAATGAGTCTGAATCTTGATACTCACAATAAGGAATTGAATCAGATCTACTATTATCATTTTATAGAAGACAGTACCCACAAAGATTCATTTAAGAATATTAAGGTTGAATTGATATTTGAAACAAAATGAAGAATATTCTAAAAATCGGAATAACTGGTGGAATTGGCAGTGGTAAAAGTATCGTATCTAAGGTGTTTAAAACCTTAGGTATTCCAACATATAACTCAGACGACAGAGCTAAATGGTTGATGAATCATGACGAAAAATTAATTTTTCAGTTGAAAGAATATTTTGGTTCTGATATTTACGACTCTAAAGGCAGTTTAATAACTACTAAACTTGGAGCACAAGTATTTTCTGATAAATCCAAGCTGACACATCTGAACAGTATGGTACATCCAAGAGTTGCTGAAGATTTTGAAGAATGGAATTGTAAGCAAACAAGTCCGTACATTCTCAAAGAAGCGGCCATCATATTTGAACATCAAATTCAAAAATCTCTGGACGCCGTAATTTTAGTGGTAAGCCCTATAGAACTTAGAATAAAAAATATACAAAAGCGAGACCCTTATAGAACCTCAGCTGATATTGTTAAAATTATTGACAAACAAATGCCTGACGAAGAAAAGATACCTCTAGCAGATTATATTTTGTACAATAACGAAAAAGACTTATTAATACCTCAAATAGTAGATATACATCATAAAATTATAAATAGATGATTGAAGATTTCAGAAGTGTTGCCTACTCCAAAACAACTTTAACAGAGTTGATGATTCCTGCATACGCCAATTTTGGAGGCAAAATTCACGGTGGTATTTTGCTGTCGCTAATGGATAAGGTGGCCTATGCTTGTGCGTCTAAACATGCAGGAAACTATTGTGTTACAGCGTCCATAGATACTGTTGATTTTCTACAACCTGTAGAAGTAGGAGAAATGGTTTCCATGTTGGCATCCGTAAACTATGTAGGTAATTCGTCTATGCTGGTGGGTATTAAGGTAATTGCCGAAGATTTTAAAAAAGGGACTATCAAACACACCAATACTTCATTTTTTACAATGATTGCTAAAGACGATTCAGGAAAGCCCACAAAAGTTCCAGGATTGATTTTAGAAACTAAAGATGAAGTAAGAAGATTCTTGGAAGCTATCAAAAGAAAAAATCTTAAACAAGCCTACAAACAAGAACTTAATAATGCTAAAACCAATTTACTTATAGAAACAGAGATTGATATGCTTCAAGATGAGCGTTGTAAAATAGAGTGGACTAAAGAATAAACCAATGAATTTAAAAGTAATAGAAGAAGTATTAGACAAAAATCAAAAGATAGCATATACCATAATAGCTTTTGCGTTATTGCCATGGTTGGGTAGTTTCGCAATTACGTCTTACATGGCTGGAGAAGAATTACCCGCTTATTTAAAAGCTGCAAGTGCTACCTTATTTAGCTGGGACTTGGTTCTTATCTATTTTATTTGTGCCATTCTCATGTCTATGAGCTTGGTAGTAAATACCTTAATCATTGTTATTGGGGCTTTTTATTTAGGATTTAGCTCCTTGTTATATTTATCTCCTGCATATATGTTGGCTTGTACGATAGGTTATTTTATTGGAACTAGATTTAAAAGTGATGAAATAGATGATTTGTTGCTAAATGTAGATGGGCTCAGAGAACTTACTGAACGTATGAAAGGAACACAACTAAGTACCGTTAGTTTTGCTAAAATGTCTCCAATTTTACCATTTGTTATTACCAATGGATTGTTTGGGTATTTGAAATTTAAATTTTCTACGTTTTTCATTGGTTCTTTTTTAGGAAAATGGCCAAGAGTCTTGCTGTTTACATTTATCGGAACTTCCATAAAAAGTTTGCAACAAATTTACGACAAAGAGTTTGGTAAAGAATGGTGGGTTTATGTAGCTGGTGCTGCTTTATTCGCTATCTCTTTTTGGGGTTTGTATAAAACGCTCAATAAAAAAGATTAATTATACCAATTTCATTCAGGATTCGTACCAAAATGCTTTATGTTAACCACTGATATTTGTAACATAAAACATTTTGGTTATGAAAACATACATCAGTCCTATCGTTTTGTTGTTTGTATTATTAACAACGCCTATTATTGGTAACAACGTTGAATTAGACAACACTGACGTTCCATCAGAAGTAAAAGAAAGTTTTAATAAACTTTTCCCACAAGAACAAGCTCATTGGTATTTACACAACAACTCTTACGAGGCAGTAATCATGCATGCAGATGCTGAAATTGATGTGTACTATAATTCTAAAGGAAACTGCGAAGAAATAGATAGAAAAATACCATTTGAAAATCTACCATTGGCGATTTCACAAGATATAAAAAAGAATTTTTCTGGTGAATATCATATTGTTAAAACTCACATTATTGAGACTCCACATCAAAAGCCGCATTATCTGGTAAGAGTACACCAAGGTAAACTTGCTTATGACTTAGACTACGAAGACAGCCATATAAACGGTATCTTAAATGATTGATGATTGTAGTATTAAAAATTGTAGATTTAGTAAAAAGCGGTTAGTAATTTAACCGCTTTATTAAGTTTGTTTCAAAAGAAATATTTGCCAAAAATTGCATATTCAGTTCTACTCGGTTTAGAAAAAAAAAAGAAATCTTCTAGGTCTTCATTTACTATACTCGCACAACCCCAAATTAAACCTAGCTGACCCATTTCATGAAATATGACGCCGTAATTTCCATAATGTAATTCAGCCATAAATTCTACACCATCACTTCTGGTAAATATAAAAAAAGAGGGCTTGTTGGTGCGTTCCTTTTCTTTTATGGCTGCTTGTATATCAGATTGTAAAGACATATTATTAAGTTTTAATGCATAGACGAATTTAACAAAATGCATTAAAACTTAAGAGAAAAATAAAAAATATTAACAGTAAAAGTAGTGGGCAATTATACTTCGTAAGCCCAGTCTACTTTACCTTTCATATCTTTTACAGCTACGCCTTCTTTTTTCAAATAAGCACGTATTTGATCCACTTTCTCGTATGCTTTAGCTTCCTTAGCTTCTTTATATATTTCTAATAAAGAATGAACGGTACCGTCTGTACTTACATAATTTTCTTCCACAAACCCTAAAACATCTGTAAAGAAAACCTTAAATGTATGAATCAATTTATGAAACAATTCTTGTTCTATAGCACCTGTGGGTTTTTGTCCAGCAAAAAACTGATTTATGTATCCAGACATAGCAAACATGGCCGACAAAGCAATTCCTGTATTGAAATCGTCGTTCATACCATCATAAGCTTGTTGTATGGCCTTTTCAATATCTGTCTTTAGTTTTTCGTCTTTAGAATCTTGCGGAGTATATTCTATTTTTGAAATAGACTTGTAGGTGTTAAGCAATTTTCTAAACGCCACTTGAGCAGCTTTTAACGATGCATTTGATATATCTAGGGTACTTCTATACTGTGCTTGTAAGATATACAAACGAATGGTCATGGGCGAATAGGGCTGTTCCAACAATGAATGCGTTCCTGTAAAAAACTCTTCAAGGTTTATGAAATTACCATATGATTTACCCATTTTTTTACCATCTATCGTAATCATATTGTTGTGTAACCAATATTTGGCTGGCGATGTAGCACAACAAGCTTCTGCCTGAGCTATTTCACACTCATGGTGCGGAAATGTAAGATCCATACCACCACCGTGAATGTCAAATCTTTGACCTAAATATTTGGTGCTCATGGCTGTACACTCTATGTGCCAACCTGGGAAACCTTCACCCCAAGGAGAATTCCAACGCATAATGTGCTCAGGATTTGCTTTTTTCCACAAAGCAAAATCTAATCCATTACGTTTTTCTGATTGCCCGTCAAGGTCTCTTGTATTATTTTGTAAATCTTCAATCACACGTCCTGAAAGTTTACCATAGTTATATTGTTTATGATACGCTTCTACATCAAAATATATAGAACCCGCTGCCTCATAAGCAAATCCATTTTTTATAATTTGTTGTATACTTTCAATCTGTTCTATAATATGACCCGTAGCACGAGGTTCTATACTCGGACGTTTCACATTCAGCTTGTCCATATCTCTATGGTAGTTGTTGGTGTAGGTTTGTGCAACCTCCATAGGTTCTAGCTGCTCCAAACGGGCCTTTTTAGCTATTTTGTCGTCGCCTTCGTCAGCATCATTTTCCAAATGCCCCACATCGGTAATATTTCGTACATAGCGTACTTTGTAGCCCAAATGGCTTAAATATCTATATACAATATCAAAGGTTATTGCACCACGTGCATGCCCCAAATGTGGGTCACCATACACGGTAGGTCCGCATACGTACATGCCTACAAAAGGAGCATTTAGTGGTTCAAACTTTTCTTTTTGACGAGATAATGTATTGTAAACGTGTAAGTTCATGAGTTTTTCAAATTTGAATCGTATATCAAACCAAAACGCCGAAAAAATAAAATTTTCGGCGTTATTCGGCTTTGTTTTTTACACTAACTCTTCTAATATTTTAATATATTTTTCTATTCCTTCTTCTACTTCTATCACGTATATAAACTCGTTTGCGGTATGTGAGCGAGCAGAGTTTCCTGGTCCCATTTTTACAGAAGGTACAGGTATCAATGCTTGATCTGAAGTAGTTGGAGAACCATAAGTTTTGGCTCCAAATTTAGTAGCGGCCTTTACCAAAGCATGCTCTGGATCTATAAAAGATGGACGCAAACGTACCGAACGTGGATGTACTTCTGACTCAATATGGTCATCGATGATTTTTAAAACCTCTTCGTTTTTGTACATTTCTGTTATTCTCACATCAATAGTAAACTGGCATTTCTCAGGTACTACGTTGTGCTGATAGCCCGCGTTGATGATCGTTACCGACATTTTCATTGGCCCCAAATGTGGAGACACGCGGTCAAACTTATAGTTTTTTATCCATTCAATATCTTTGATAGCTTTGTAAATAGCATTGTCGCCTTCTTCACGAGCAGCGTGTCCTGCTTTGCCTATAGCTACACAATCAATTACCATCAGTCCTTTTTCTGCTACAGCAATATCCATAAGTGTAGGCTCTCCAACAATAGCAAAATCAATAGTCCCAAGATCAGGATATACCAATTCTAAACCGTCAAAACCAGAAATTTCTTCTTCAGCAGTAGCCGCTATACAAAAATTATATTTCAGATTTTCTCTTTCATAAAAATGTAAAAACGTTGCTATTAATGATACCAAACATCCACCCGCATCGTTACTACCTAAACCGTACAATTTACCATCTTTGATAAATGGATCGTATGGGTCATTCGTATAGCCAGGATTTGGTTTTACAGTATCGTGATGTGAGTTTAGTAAAATTGTTGGTTTGTTGGCATCAAAATATTTGTTAAATGCCCAAACATTGTGTTTTTTTCTTTGAGTTTCTACACCTCTTTCTGTTAAGAAAGTATTGAGAATTTCAGCAGTGTTATGCTCTTGCTTACTAAAAGATTCTGTACGAATAAGGTCTTTAAGTAGCTCTAAAGCATCTTTTTGTAATTTATCTAAGGCAAACATGATTCAAATTTAAATATAAATGTAAGATTAAAAATATTCTAGCGAAAAACAAGGCATATCAGATGCCTAACAACAACAACATACCCTCACGGGAGGAGGTAGTAAAAAGATAAAATATGTGGGTACGAATATTTTCACAGGTCAAATATAGAAGTGTTTTTGTAAATATGCAACCTTATTTATATGAAAATGAAGTTCTGGTATTTTCACCATTTAAAACTGAAGAGAGACCTCTGTTTGAAATTTAATTTTTATTGACAGAAATCATCTAATAAATACCATATTACTCTTAAATTTATAATTATTAAAATAAATAAAAAAATGAAAGATATTGAAAACAAAGAAGATATTGAATTACTAGTAGATACGTTTTATGATAATCTATTAAAAGTTGAAGGTATTAATGAGTTCTTTGGAAAGGTAGTACCCATAGATTGGGCACATCATAAACCCATAATGGTAGGGTTTTGGGAATTTATACTTTTTATGACTCCTAATGCGTATATGGGTAATGTTATGAACCCTCATCTTGACTTGAATCATAAAAAAATGATTACTCCTGAGCATTTTGAACAATGGCTTCGTACTTTTAACGAAACAGTAGACCAGCTGTTTAGTGGAACAAAAGCTGATGATGCTAAAAATGCAGCTTTTAGCATTGGGGCAACCATGAAGTATAAAATTAAAAAAGCCAATGAGAACAAATAATCTCATTGGTTAACAATATATTACCAAATTTTTTCATACATTTATGAAAATACATTTTCATGAAAAAAATAATTATTGTACTCTCAATAGTTACTCTTCAAATAGCTTTTACTCAAAATATTTCGAATATTGAAGTCTCTCCATTAGAATTTAATAAGAATATTTTAATCACATTTAATATAGAAGCAACAGATACAATTTCTATAAAAATATATAATATGTATGGTGTCGCTATAAAGACTATTTATAAACAAACTGTATTACAAAAAAATAATTACGAGATTATGATTACCACAGAAGACCTTGTTATGGGTAAATATATCATTGAAATAAATGACTCAAAAACTGTGGTTTATAAAAAATTAATCATCAAAAGTGAGCAAATTACAAATCTAAATTCTGATAAAGTTAGTACCAATGAGTTTGTTCTTTTTCCAAATCCCTTAGAAAAAAATAAAACTGTTACAGTTAATATTCAAGGTACTAAAACTATAATCATCTCTAACATGTCTGGTGCAATTGTTAAAAAAATAGTTACTGAAGATATGTCAATTGACTTATCTGAGCTTAATGTTGGGCAATATTTGGTAAATGTTATCAGCGATAATCAGATTAAATTAGATCAAAAATTAATCATCAAATAAAAATATCATGTTCAAATCTTTGTCAAAATTCTGGAAAATAGGTTTTATATTTTTAGGGGTATTTGTAGCAATGTTTGGTTTCAGGCTTTGGTATGGTTATAACTATACCGAAACTTATAGTACTACAAATGTACATCCTGAAAATTTTTTTAATAGCATCTCAAATATGAGAAAAAACTATGCTACAGAAAAATTCAAAGTTGTAAGTCAAAACAATGTTCCTTCTGCTAATACCTCTCAAAAATATGAAAAAACTGCGTCTATAAAGTCTCAAAGTTCTCAATTTGAAAATGATGAAAAGCTGATTAAAACAAAAACAGCAAGTTTTAAAGCCGTGATACAATACGAACAAAATTTGGGACAAGAAGGGGACCGTCAAATTCATTTATTAGTAGGTGTGAATCCGGAGCTGTTTGATAGTTTATATCATGAACTTATTAAAATTGGAATCATTTATGAAAACGTAATCACTAAAGTAGATAAAACTAACGAATACAGAGAACTTAACGCCAAAAAAGCTTCCATAGAAAAAATGCTAAAAAACCTGAACGAACTAAAGTCTAAAGGTGGTGCCATAACTGATTTTGTGGCTTTAAATGAAAAAATATTAGAAATAGAGGAGCGTGCTCAAGAGCTTGGTGTAGAACTGGGCAACTTTGATACAGAAAATGAATTTTGTACTATCAAACTTTCACTATACGAAGGACAAGAGACCAAAAGCATTTCATTGGCACATAGAATAAAAGTAGCGTTGGAATGGACGCTCAAATATTTTAGTTTGTTACTAATAGCTGTATTGCTGAGTTCACTATCCATTTTAATTTTGTTAAAGTTAATTGACAAACTAAAACTTATACAATTACTCCTTAATAAGTTTAAAGAATAAGAACAAAAATACCGCAAGCAAGGTTTATTCAAATCTTTGCTTGCGGTAAATCTTATATAAAAATCAGTTTACCTAATAACTTATTTCTAACCTCTGATTCATTCTGCTCTATTCAAATAGAAAATATTATTAGAAATTCTAAGAAATATACTTATGGTTGATTTGAATTAACCACTCTCTAACAAAATATTTTAAGATGTTTTTTTAATGGAATTTCAATATTCCACTTGAAATAAAAAATCATACAAGGATTAGATTTCTTGTATGATTTTTTTTAGATAATTTGACTAATTAATGACCAAACTTTTCATCTGTTTGTTGCCAAAATTCTGCTTCACGTTTATCATAACCTGGTCTTACAGATTTTTGTTTTTCATAATTTGGTGAATCGTAAGTTCCTCTACCATATTTTTTCAAGATACGCTTACGCATACGTTCTTTTTGCTGATATGAGTTGGCCACTTTTCCTCCTTGATATCTCGCACTTGGATCTTGACCTTTCTTACGCTTTCTTACCACTATATCTCCTTGGTAATTAGCCATTTCTTTTCCTTTCTTGCGGATAGATTTTTGTTTTTTGTTGAGAGCTCTCACACTGATATCGCCTCTGTAATTACGCATTTCTTTGTCTTTTACTCTGCGCATTTTATTTCTTGAGGTTAATACTTTAAGATCTATATCGCCTTCACTTGTGGCCGCTTCATGACTTTTCTTACGTCTATCTCTTTCTCTTTTTTCAAGCACACTGTAGTCTATATCGCCTTCGCTGGTAGCCGCTTCGTGGGCATTATTTCTCTGACGTTTTTGTCTACTCATAAATCTTTTGAGATCTATGTCTCCCTCACTAGTTGCTGCTTCATGTGCATTGTTTTTCTGCCTCTGCTGTCTATCTTCGAAACGCTTCAAATCTATGTCTCCTTCACTGGTTGCAGCTTCGTGAGCATTGTTCTTCTGACGTTTCTGTCTGTCTTCAAATCGTTTCAAATCTATATCGCCAGAGTTAGTTGCTGCTTCGTGAGCATTATCTTTCTGACGCTTCTGTCTGTCTTCAAAACGTTTCAAGTCTATATCCCCAGAGTTAGTTGCCGCTTCGTGAGCGTTATTCTTCTGACGTTTCTGTCTATCTTCAAATCGTTTCAAGTCTATATCTCCTGAGTTAGTAGCCGCTTCGTGAGCGTTGTTCTTCTGACGTTGTTGTCTATCTTCAAATCGTTTCAAATCTATATCGCCAGAGTTAGTAGCCGCTTCGTGGGCGTTGTTTTTCTGATTCTTAACTCTTTTATTGTAAACATCAGAATCTATATCTCCTTCTGAACCGGCAGATTCTCTACTATTTTCTTTTTGTTTGCGTTTTCTATTTTCGTATTGTTTAAGTGCTATGTCACCAGAGTTATTTGAAACCTCTTTATTTTTTGACTTAATTTTTTCTACTCGTTTTTTAAGGAAATTTTTACCAATATCTCCTTCACTATTAGCTACTTCTTTAGAGTTTTCTTTCTTTCTGTTTTTAATTTTATCAACAGTACTTCCTTCTACATCGCCAGAATAGTCATGTGTTTCTCTTGCAGAATTCTTTCGTTTATTGATACGCTCCGTATATGTTGAGGCAGATAATCCACCTTCGTAATTTTTTAAATCTTTGTCTCTTTTGGGTTTTCTTAAGTCTTTGTCTCCCGAATAATCTTTAGCTTCAGACCATTTCTTTTTTCTATTCGGAGTGCTGTAATCTGTAGAATTTTTAGGTTCTTTAGATTCTTCACCTCTCATTCTATAGTTTACAACATTTTTAGGTCCTTTATTATTAGTTTTTCTTGGAGAAGATTCAATATTTTCACCTACAGGAGCTTTTTGATTTGTCCCTCTCGGTGTACTTTCAATGTTGTTGCCTTTAGGTTGTTTAGTATTTATTTTTCTGGGACTTGCTTCTGCAGCATTAGTTTTAGGAGATTTACTTTCTGTTTTTCTGGGTGTGCTTTCTGCACCACCGTTTTTAGGTCCAGAAGAATTAGATTTAGGATATTTATAATCTGGTGATTTTTGTTTTGGACCAGACTGATTATTTTCTTTAGAGTAATTTTGGTTACCGCTGTAATTCAAATCTTTTGATTTTTTAGATTGTGCTAAAAGATTAAAAGCACTTACTAGTAAGTATATATAGAAAAGTAGTTTCCTCATTAGATTATCATTTGCGATAATAGTTGGCGTTCATTCTTTTGTCTTTTTTCTTATCAATAAGGCCGTTTTTCTTGTTTTTCTTTACCGGCGATTTGGTAAGCATAGCATCTTTAGGCACTACATTTCCGTTTTCATCTTTTGCCATGTTGGTACCACGCAATTCTTTATTCTTATCTCCTTCCCAATAAGACGGACAAGACATGGCTCGACTCTTAGAACACGAACTAGCCAATAATAAACTTACACAAACAATAACTAAAGCTATAAACCCTTTCATACTAAGGCATTTTACACAAAAGTACCAAAAAAACCAACAATAATTCAATTTTTTATACTTTTAAAACAAAAAAAGCACATCCTTTTGAGATGTGCTTTAAAAAAACATATAAAAATATTATTGTTCTACTCTGAAATCTAAGTCGAACTGTGCAAAAGACCTTACGGACTTTCCTCCTTTTTTACCAGGACTCCAAGTACCTTTTTTATTCATTTCTTTTACTACACGTTCTATTTCTTTCACAAAACCATAGGTTTCGCCAGTAGAAGCATCAATTATATCAACTTTCTTAAGGTCAATTACTTTGATGTCACTTACGCTACCATCTGTTTCAATAGTCAATTTTACTTTAAATTTACCCCCAACTCCATTAGCTTTTGCTAGACGAGGTTGGTTAAAGTTATCTCTGAAGAACTGATTATGATCTACAGGAGGTTTTGGTTTTTCATCCACTATCAACTCAATTGCTGCTGGCGGCGGCGGCGGCGGCGGTGTGTTATCTGTAGGAGGTAACTCCGTACTTGTCTCCGTCACGTTTGCATTAGGGTCGTTTGCACCATCTTGGTTTTTATCGCCTATAGCCGTATTTTGCATCTCCTTGTTTGTTGGCGGATCTTCCTGTACTTTATCATCAGGTTCCACTTTAGGAGGCAATACCTTAATAGTCTTGATAGTTGGTGGCGGAGGAGTTGGTGGCGGAGGTGGTAATGCCTTCTTCTTCTGATCCAAATCTTTTGGTTTTGGAAGAGGCTTACTCATACTAATCACCTTAACCTTCTTTTCTTCTTTTTTATTAAATATCAAAGGAGAAGCTGCCGCAAACACAAATATAGAGAAGGCAATCAAGAAACCTATCGTAATGTTTCTTGCATACTGCTGTCTTATACTGTACGCACCATATTCAGTATTTCTACCTTTGAAAACTATATTCAACCATGAATCAGAATAGAGAACATCTCCCATAGAAGGTCCTTTAGACTCTGGCGTGTTTTCGCTTTTTGCTAAATCAACGTTACTCATCTGTTTCTTCTGTTCTATATCCAAAACTAAATACTAATTTCTTGTCTTCTTCTGAAACTTTGCTTAATGTGTATGTAGGTACAGTAGTAATGGCAAGTTCATCAAGTATATCTACCATGTTTTTATACTTGCTCTTAGCCATTGGTTTTACCAACACGTTCATTTTAGCTCCAATTTCAGCTTTACTTTCTAATAAAACCTTTCTTATTCCGTTAGGTGAAAAATCTGTCAACTTAAGTTGCGGTTCTTTCAATCCTCTGTAATAGAATATTTTGTTGTTTTTGCCCAATATGATTGTTAAGGCGTTTGATTCCTTTACACCTTGCGTCTTACCCGTTTTGTCATCAAAAGGCATCTGAATATCCATTCCTGCCTGTTGCGTCATTGTAGTGGTAAGCATGAAGAAAGTGATAAGTAAGAAACCCAAATCCACCATGGGAGTCATATCCACACGGGGGGCACCTTTTTTACCGGTTACTACCTCTGCCATTTTATAATCCTTTTGGTTTTTCTTCTAAATCTGTGATAAAATTAAACTTAGTAAGCAAGTTTGGTGGTTGTTGTAAAATATCAATCACCTCTTCCGCTTTTTTAGAACTAGCTGTGTTATCACCTTTAATAGCTATGAAAGGGTTCACTCCCACTTCTGAGCTAGCCGCTCTCGCGTAGAAAAGCCATTTACCCAATTCGTTTTTAGTTGAATCTGTAGGTACACCTGTAAGAGCCACATTTTTGCGTTCTTCAGCAGGTATATCAAGATAACCTTTTAAGTTTGCCATAGGCAAGCCTACCATTTCCAAATTATTAAATTCCTCTATTTCAGCATCTGTAAATTCCACGCCTATATCTTCTCCTACTTTCATAAGTACCATTTCACGTATGGGTTTGTCCATAGTAAAATATACTTTGTCAGTTTTGTCTATACTTACGGTGATTACGTCTGATTCAGGAATTTTAACTTCTATTGTTGAACTTGGGGTATCCACCACTACTGCTTCATCCTTTTTAAACTTTGTAGTAAGGATGAAGAACGTAAGTAACAAGAACGCCACGTCACACATGGCGGTCATATCTAATGATGGCCCACGTTTCTTAATCTGAACTTTAGACATTTAATTCAAATATTTTTAAGATTAGTTATTTGAAGAGAATGTTTGTTTGATACTCATACCAGCTTCTTCAATTCTGTAAGAGATAGAATCGATTTTTGCTTGGAAGTAATTGTATGCAATAATAGCTACAGCTGATGTACCGATACCTAATGCAGTATTGATAAGTGCTTCTGAGATACCAACCGATAATTTTGCTGGATCTGCTCCACCACCGTCACCCATTGCTTGGAATGACTTGATCATACCCAATACCGTACCCAAAAGTGCGATTAGAGTAGCAACAGAACCCAAAGTTGACAAAATAGCCAAGTTTCTGTTTAATGCTGGCATTTCTAACTGAGTAGCTTCTTCTAATTCTTTGTCAATAGCAGCAAGTTTTTGCTCTTTATTGAACTGTGAATCTTTTTGTACTTGTACGTATTTATGTAATACAGAACCAATAGCATTGCCTATAGAACCTTTTTGTTCTTCACAAGCAGCAATAGCTCCGTTGATGTTGTTTCCTGACAATTGAATTTTTACGTTTCTAACAAATGTTTCCAAATTACTTTTACCATTAGCAACAGTAAGTGTAATAAATCTTTCGATAGACACTGAAATTGTAATAATTGCACATGCCATTAAGATAGGTACTATGATACCACCTTTGTAAACTATACCAAGTGCATTTTTAGGATGTCCGTTCACTGCATCTCCACCTTCGAAGTTTGCAGCATTACCCATAAGGTTAAAATAAATTAAAAAAGATGCAACTAATGCCAACACTATTACTAGACTAGCAAAAATAGAAGCGAAACTGCTTGATTTCTTGTTCTGTTCCATTTGTTTAGAATGTTTTTTGAGAATGTTTTTTTAAATTAAACGCAAATTAGCTCATTTTTCGTATTATCATAATTTTTTTGACATTACTTAAATGTTATGTTTTTAAATTTTCTTAACATTGGCTTAAAATAAAGGTGTGATTTTAGAAAAATATTTTAGCCAGATGCTCCAACAAGACCCAAGTGCGTATTGATTTTACTTGGAGCCTGAAAAATGTTTTGCTCCACTATAATCCATTCATTATCAAAGAGTATTTTAAATTTATAAATGTAGCTAACTTGCTTTTGAGTAATGGAAATAGTTTCTATTGATTTAATTTTGGTATAATCTTTTACACATATGAATTTTGCTTTATTAGTTTCTAGATTACCACAAAAAAATTCATTTAGAAATTGTTGAGTACGTCCTTGCAAAAATTCATCGTGTTGTTCTTTTACATACGAAAGTGTCATGTGATTCAATATAGCTTCTGAACTATGGCTTAACACCGCTTTTTCAAAAGATTTTACAAAATCATTCTGTGGAGTTGAGGTTATTTTGCGAGTAGAGCAAGAAACTTGTACCATCAAAATGATAAGTAATGCACTAAAATAGTTTAGCTTTTTCATAAAAGTATATTCAAAGATAAAATTTAAATGTAAACATAAATGTATATTATACAAGCTGTGGTCTGTAAATGTCAATAAAAAAAATTAATTTTGTAGTCATTAATTGAACGTATGAATTTCTTAATAGTAGGCTCAGGCGGTAGAGAACACGCCATAACTTGGAAACTTACACAAAGTAAAGTTGTAGATAAATTGTTTGTTGCTCCGGGAAATCCTGGTACAGCACAAATTGCTCAAAATGTAGCCATTGGTGTAGAAGATTTTGAAAAACTTGCTCAATTTTGTACAGACAATAAGATAGATATCGTAATAGTAGGGCCTGAAGTTCCTCTTGTAAAAGGAATTAAAAATTTCTTTAATTCACAAGAAAGCACTAAACATATTGCTATAGTTGGGCCAGACCAAACAGGTGCTCAATTAGAAGGATCTAAAGATTTTTCAAAAAATTTCATGTTTAAATATGGAATTCCTACGGCATCTTCTCAAACATTTACGGGAGCACAGTTGCAAGAAGGATTGGCGTATTTAGAAAATCATACTTTACCTATAGTACTCAAAGCCGATGGACTAGCTGCTGGTAAAGGAGTAATCATTGCTGAAAGCCACTCAGAAGCAAAGGAAACTTTGATAGATATGCTGGCTCATGCCAAGTTTGGCGACGCTTCTTCTAAAGTAGTGATAGAGCAGTTTTTATCAGGTATAGAAATGTCAACTTTTGTGCTATGTGATGGCGAGAATTTTGTGATATTGCCCGAAGCAAAAGATTATAAAAGAATAGGTGAGCAAGACAAAGGTTTAAATACTGGTGGAATGGGAGCCGTGTCTCCAGTACCTTTTGCTGATGATGCGTTTTTGGAAAAAGTTAAAAACAAAGTAGTTCTTCCAACTATTGAAGGTCTTAAAAAAGAAGGAATAGATTATACTGGTTTTATATTTGTGGGATTAATGAACTGTGATGGAGAACCTTATGTGATTGAATACAATGCACGTATGGGTGATCCTGAAACTGAGGTGGTATTCCCAAGAATTACTTCTGATGTGGGTGAGATGTTTAAAGCTGTTGCCGACAAAAAATTAGATTCATACAAACTAGAAATTACTAGTGATACCGCTACCACTGTGGTTTTGGTTTCTGGTGGGTATCCGGAAGATTACGAAAAAGGATTTGTCATTTCTGGTGTAGAAAACACAGAAAACGTGCAGGTTTTTCATGCAGGAACAAGCTTGAAAGATGGTGCCTTGGTAAACACAGGAGGTAGAGTATTTGCCGTAACAGGTTTTGGCCAAAATATAGAAGAGGCTTTGGCCAAATCAAACAAAGCAGCACAAACTATTGTTTGGAATAAAAAATATTTTAGAAAAGACATAGGTTTAGATTTACTTAAATATCAAAAATCTTGATAAAATATCTGATTGAAATAGACCATAAATGGTTCAGTATTATTAATAGTTGGCATTCAGAAGCTCTGGATGCCACTATTATTTTTATCTCTGACAAATCTTGGTACATTGTATTGGGCTTGATACTTGTGGCTAGCATTCTTAAATTGAAGTCTAAATTTTATCATATTCTAATTATGATTGGTTTGGCTTGGGGGCTGGCAGATTTGGTAAGCACGAGAGTATTCAAAGATAATTTTAAAAGACTAAGACCCTGCCACAGTATACGACACAAAGATGCTTACAAACCTGCCAACTACAGTTGTGGTGGTCAATACGGATTTGTGTCTTCTCATGCTGCCAATAGTACTGCAATAGTTACCTTAGTGTTAGTAGCTTTTGGAAGTTATTATAGATTTTTAACTATTCCTTGGCTAGTACTGGTATGCTATAGCAGAATATATCTAGCAAGACACTACCCCGCAGATTTGCTTGGTGGTGTGCTCGTGGGTATACTTTGTGGTCTGTTAGTTTGGAAAACGATAACGCTTTTATTAAAAAAATATGAATTGGATAAAATTAGTTAAAATAAGTACTTGGTTTTTGTTGCTTATACTTGCACATGCATGTACTACCAAAGAGCTGTCAAATTTTGATTCTAAATCTTGGAAAAAAGATGAAAACGGTTGTCTGGGAAGTAGAAAAGCATTGGTAGAAACTGTACTTGCACGAAAACAAGAAATTTTAGGCTACACAGAAGTAGAAATACTAAGGAATTTTGGCAAACCAGATGTGAATGATTTGAGAAGAAGACAACAGAAATTTTATTATTATTATGTTTCTGGTTCTGACAAATGCCCAAATCAAGAGAATGCTAAAATTTTAAAATTTAGATTCAACGCCATAGACAAAGTACAAGAAATATTGTACGAATAAGTATTACAAATGAAAATTCTCTATTTGTCTTATGACGGTATGACGGACCCTCTGGGGCAGTCGCAAGTATTGCCCTATTTGTGTGAACTGTCTAAACTTGGCTACGAGATACATCTGATAAGCTTCGAAAAAAAAGAAGCATTTGCAAACCATGAATTGCTCATAAAAAAAATAACGGACGACGCACAAATAAGATGGTATCCGCAATCTTATACCAAATTTCCGCCTGTTGTTTCTACTCTCCAAGACATCTACCAGATGTTGACGCTTGCCAAAACATTGCATAAAAAACATCATTTTAGTTTGGTGCATTGCAGAAGTTATATTTCTGCCTGGGTAGGGCTTGAGCTAAAAAAACATCAAAACATTCCTTTTTTGTTTGACATGAGAGGCTTTTGGGCAGACGAACGTGTAGAAGGAAATATTTGGAACTTAAAAAATCCAATTTATAAAATTATCTATAACTACTTCAAAAAGAAAGAATTAGAATATATCACATACAGCGACGCCATAGTTAGCTTAACACATGCGGCCAAAACAGAAATTGAATCCTGGGAAACACTCAATAATTTGCCTTTACAAAATAAAATAGTTGTAATACCTTGTTGTGCAGATCTCAATCATTTCAATAGTAAAGACCCCAACCTCACAAGTGCAACACGAAAAAACTTAGGCTTTACAGAAAATGACCTTGTGATTAGTTATGTGGGCTCAATAGGCACTTGGTATTTAATAGACGAAATGTTTCAGCTATTCAAAAGCATACAAAAAACATACCCCAACGCCAAATTTTTAATTTTAACCAATCATAAGAAAACCGAAGTAGAACAATATTTGTCAAAAGCACAAATTTCACCAGAAACAGTAACCATTCTTGCCGGAAAAAGAGCAGAAATGCCATTGTTAATTTCCGTATCAAATATTTCTGTATTTTTTGTTAAACCAAGTTTCTCCAAAAAAGCAAGCTCACCTACCAAAATGGGGGAATTGATGGGTTGCGGAATACCACTTATTTGTAATATCAATGTGGGTGATGTAGAAAAAATTATGCACGAATCTGAAGCGGGAATTTGTATCTCTAGCTTTGCTGCCGAAAGTTATGAAGAAATTGTCAGAACCATTCCACAATTACTTTCATTAGATTCAAATAAAATAAGATCGCAGGCAGAAAAATTTTATTCGCTACAGAATGGAGTTGATTCTTATGCAAAAATTTATGAGAAAATTATTAGGTAAAAATATACTTTTGTAAAAATTTGATTTCGATGAAGTTTAAATTACTATCTGTAGTTTGTATAGCGGTACTCATTTCTACCATTTTACAAATAGCATGTACCAGTCCAAAAGAATCTGTTTTAGATGAAGACGTACAACTCTATCAATTGTCTCAAGATACAGTTGGTGCCAAATATCACGGACTGGGCAAATACTATGTTGTTGATAGCCTTAATGGTTTAGATTCTACCATTCCTAGTAGTATGAACTATCATAATGCTGCCGTGGTGAGAGTGAAATATAACAAAACAGCTGCTAATAACTTTGACAAAAGTATAATGACAGACCCTACTGATGTGTTTAGTAACAATTCGTTGATAGTTTTAGAAGAATATACAGCAGATACGGCTACGCTAAAAGCGTATTCGATAATGTATAAATCACCTTCTTCAAAACACAAAGACACACTCTACAACAACAATTGGGTATATGCCAAATACAATGCAAACGGACAAGTTCTCGTAAGCATTAAAGAAAATGGCATCAATTGTAAAAAATGCCACTCTACTGCTGCAAAAGATTATCTAAAAATAACTGAAGTTGATTATTAGATAATTTTGAAAATAAAGTTTTAATATTAATTTTGAAGATAGGTAAAAACAATAAATCATGGAAATAAACAAATTTCTAGAAGAATTAGACACTTTAATATCAAAAGGAGATTTTGTAAAAGCAGCTGAAAAATTTTTTACAGAAGACATTAGAACAGTCAATGAGCTAGATCATTCTATCAATGGTAAAGACGCTAAAATTGAGTCTTTGAAAGGATTGGAAGAATCTCTAGCAAAGGTACACTCTGTAAAACTTGTGAACCAACTAGTTGCAGGAAATACTTCGTTCTCAGAATTTAACTATCATTATGAATACCACAACGGTGCTCAGCAAAGTTATGGTGAGATCATCAAAAGAGAGTGGGATCAAGAAGGTAAAGTAATTTCAGAAAAGTATTATAAAGGAGCTATCGATCCTGTAACTTTAGAACCCGCAAAAGAAAAGAAAACAGTTGCTAAAAAAACAACAGCAACAAAAGAAGCAACACCTGCAAAAGAAATAAAACCTAAAGCAACTAAAAAAGCTACGGTGAAATAATAAAAAAGGCCAAACTTTATAATTAGAGTTTGGCCTTTTTATTTAAAGCTTTGTAATAACTCTAGCTTGTTTATAAACTCCATTAGAGTTCTCTATAGAAATGTTACAAATATAATTACCTGACACCAAGTTTAGTTTAGTAGAATTTAGGTTCAATAAATGTTCTCCCGTAGCTAATGTACCAAAACCTTCTTTTGAAATTAATCTACCTAAGGTATTATAAATTTCTAAAGTTACCGATGATGGATAATTTAGTTTCAAAGGTAAATTTGATTGATCACTGAATGGATTTGGATAGTTAGCCCCAATCAAAAATGCATTACTAGCATCTTCCTCATTTAAATCTGTAGTATTTACAGGGCCACTTACGTTAATAGAGTGTGTTAATACGAAACCATCAGAAATTGAACCTGTTACCGTAGACATTTCATTTGCTACACTGTCTGAAAATACATTATCTGAGGCATTGTATGTATATCCTGTCATTCCTTTGGTGTAACCGTAGGCAGTAGCACTATTCACTTGTACTACAGCACTATTACTTCCCTCAGGAAATGCAATCTGAGTAACTAGTAAAGAAGTACCGCTCGCATTATACACATGAACATGTATATGTGTGGCTCTGCTAGTGTACCAACCAGGAAATATAGAAGTGAAAGTTACCAAACCATTTGTATCTGTTATTTGTCTACCTCTCAAGAAATGATTACTGGTATAATCCACAGTTTGCATAGAAGTACCACCATATTCTGAATAATAACCGTCTTTATCACAGTGCCAAATGTCTACAAAAGCACCTTGTAAAGGAGCACAATTATTGTTGGTGTTCAAAATAGTAATATTCATAGTAAATGGAACACCCGTTCTATCACCAATTATGTTAGATTTAATTAACGAACTTGGAGATTTAGTAGGAAAAGGACCCTCTGTTTCTGCACTTGTTGTTGAACATGTTGAAGCATTTGTACTTGCTTTGATTAAAGATGGAGCCACAAGAGCCATACCCAAAAAGCCTAAACCATTTTTTAAAAATTCACCTCTTTTCATACAATTTTTTATTTTAAAGTTATTGACAATAGTGTTGAGTGCTGAGCCAGCGATTCAAACTCAATTTTGTGCTCATTGTGTAAAATAAGCATGTCTTGATGTTCTAATAGTATATTTTGTAGTTCAAAAGCACCATTTATTACAAAAAATAAATTTTTTGAATTTGTATTTGAATCTATTATTTCATGATTTACTCTTCCTTCAAAAACTCCAACTTCAATCTTAAGTTCTTCTGAGTCTATTACAGTAGCAAAACTGTTAAAATCAATGAAGTTGATTTCTGTGATTTCTGATTGTATGTTTTTAAATGTGTGCTCAATGAGTAAAAAATTAGAAATAGTATTCTCATGTAGATTTTCAAAGTTTACTAGTTGTTGAAATCCTGAGAAAAAACCACAAGTTTCTGGTTCTATAGAAATACCATTCGCAGAAATTCCCACAGAAATGGGTAACACTATAAAATTATCAGAAATTTTAATTTCAAACTTTTCATCAAAATTACCCTTACAATATATATTTGAAAACTTTTGGAGTTTAGAATATGACTCAGATAAATAACCGTACAAAGTGTAAGATATGTTTTGTGAACATAAACACATTTCTGATTTAATTATTCTTGGTTTATCTAAAATTTTCATTCTGAGCGGTTTAATAATTTGACTGAATTTCTATCCAATTAGTTGTATTTTATATAATTTTGTGAAAAATATTTTATAATGAAGTTAAAATCTATATTTGTCTTAGCTTTTGTTGTAGGGCTGTTGAATGTGTTGCATGGACAAACCAGCGGTTATTGGAACGATTTTTCATTACTTTCTACTTCTTCTTGGGTAAATGCATCCGGTGTGCCAAGCAATGCATTTACATTTTCTAACACTTCACAAGAATTAAATGTTGTAGCCAATTCTACAGGTTATAATAATTTTGAGCACTCGTTCAGTCCAGTTAATCTTAGCAAAAACCCAGTTCTTAAACTCAAGATTAAAACAACAAGTGCCGTAACTATCAGAATAGATTTAACAGATGCAGCAGGGCACTCCACCAATGCCACTTCTATTCAAAATAATGTCACGGTTTCTAGCAATTATGTAGAATACACTTTTAACTACAAAGGCAAATTTGCTCAAGCTTATGGTGGTAACTTTGTGGTAGATTCTACTAAAATTACAAAAATATCTATATTCACAAATCCTGGCTCAAGTTTTACGGGAACATTGAAATTAGATGATCTAATTATTGGGGACAAAATAAAAACAATTCCGCTCAATATCAGATTAAACCAAATTGGTTATGAAAAAACTGGGTCCAAAAAAGCTATTGTTGAAACCGATTATGCTTTTACAGATACTATGAGTTTTTATATTTACAACTCGTCTGGTCAGAAAGTATATACTGGACAAGCCGGTGCTTATAGTCAAGTTACGGGCTGGGGAAATAGATATTTCAGAACTTTAGACTTTAGTGGTTTTGCTACTGAAGGTACTGGTTATACACTAAAAGCAGGTAATAATACTTCTTATAGTTTTGACATTACAGCAGGTTTACTTTTTAAAAAAACCGCAGATGCTTGTGTGAGTTATTTCACAAACATGCGTAGTACAGATACGCGAGACAATACACTTGGATTTTATGGTTCTACCAAAACTGCCAATGTATACGGTGGCTGGTGGGATGCCGCAGGAGACCCAGGAAAGCACATGTCTCATTTATCCTATGCTAATTATTTTAATCCACAACAAATACCGCTTGTAGTTTGGTCATTACTCAAATCTTATGATTTAAGTACTTCAGTTTTATCATCATCTCAGAAAATAGCCTTTACAGCAGAAGCAGCTTGGGGTGCCGATTATTTAGTAAGAAATACAGACGCAGAGGGTTATTTGTACTTGGCTGTTTTTGACGATTGGGGAGGTAGCAGTAACAGACAAGTTTGTGAATGGGGACAACTTGGCGACAACGCAGCTAGAACGGCAAATTATAAAGCAGCTATGCGTGAGGGTGCAGGTATGGCCATAGCAGCACTTGCAAGAGCATATTCTCAAAATTTATCTTCTACCAACTATACCAAAACTGATTATTTGAATGCAGCAATCAAGCTTTACACACATTTGAAAAGTACTGGAACAGGTTATAAGACCAAAAACATAGAATACTGTAACAATCATACTGAAAATTTGATAGATTTCTACTGTGGACTTATGGCCGCAACCGAACTCTACAAAGCTACCGCTAACGCCCAATATGCTAACGATGCTACTTATTTTGCAACCAAACTAAAAAATTGGCAAAAAACAGACGGTTGGTTTTTGGCTGATAGTAGTATAAACAGACCGTTTTACCACGCATCTGATGAAGGTCTGCCAATTGTGGCTTTGGAAGAATTTGCCCAAGCCGTACCTGCTCAATCAACTTTGGCTAAAAATATTATGCAGAAATGGTATAAGTGGTATTTGAAAATTACCAATGAAATAGCTAACCCTTTCGGTTATGTAAAAGAATATAATAGTTCTTACAATACAACAAATAACACTTACGGAACAGCCAATAAAGCCTTTTTTGTACCTAGAGAAAACGAAACGGGTTATTGGTGGCAAGGAGAAAATGCGAGACTGGCAAGTATGGCTTCGGCAGCTCTTTTGGCTTCAAACAGAATTCAAACAAACTATACTTTTGGTGCTGATAGTATCAGTAACTTAGCTATATCACAAATGGATTGGATTGCTGGAAAAAATCCTTTCGGGGTTTGTATGATTTATGGTTTCGGATCATCTACTTATCCAAATTATGTACCTGGAGGAAGTAACAAAAAGACTAATATAGCTGGAGGAATTTGTAATGGAATTACCGCCAATGCCACCTTAACAGATTTGGAATGGTTACCTTATGACAATACTGATGGAAGTATTAACTGGCAAAACTGGAGATGGGTAGAGCAGTGGTTACCTCATACCTCTTGGTGGTTGATTGGTGCGTCGTCTATGTACTACAAACAAAACAATTTATACACAGACTGTAATAATGTAGTTGGTGGCTTAGCTTTTGTAGATTCTTGTGGCAAATGTGCTGGTGGTACCACCAACGTAAGTCCTGTTTTAAGAAAAAGCGAATGTTCTGTAACATCAGTTTCAGATTCACAAATAGAAAAAATGGTCTTGAGTATCAGCCCGAACCCAAGTACGGGTGTTCTACAATTCAAATCAAACAACACATTTATGTACTCATGCGAAGTATACAATATGTATGGAACAAAGTATATTCAAAAAAATATTATGAATGAAGATACTTTAAACCTAACTGGTCTTCCATCTGGTACTTATCTAATTCTTCTGAAAAATGGAGAACATATACATACAGAAAAAATAACTTTAGAAAAATAAACATAAAAGGAGCTTAGCAGCTCCTTTTTTAGTAGCAATTTGATATTAATAAAATATTCTTTACTTCATAAAAAATCCTTGGAAAGTAAGTATTTTTGATGCAATATTGTGCTCAAAAGTTGGCACTAGTTTTGTTAAAAATATATAAAATTTAAACACTTAAATAAATTGGATAAATACAAAGATTTAATTGAACAAACGTTTTTTTTCCCTACAGATGAATTTACTTTAGACGAAAAGAATGAGCTCGTTTTCAATGGAGTTCCTTTGATGCCGATTATAGAAAAATACGGCACACCCTTAAAATTATCCTATTTACCAAAAATACCCAAACAAATAAATAGAGCGAAAGAAATATTCAATAAGGCAATCCAAAAATATGGCTATTCTGGCAAATATACGTATTGCTATTGTACCAAATCTTCTCATTTTGAATTTGTATTAAATGAAGTTCTTAAAAGTGGAGCCCAAATAGAGACATCTTCTACCTATGACATACACATAGTAAAAGATTTGTACAAAAAAGGAAAGATTAACAAGGATACCTTTATATTATCAAACGGCTACAAAAAAGAAGAATATAAAGAACAAATCACAAGCCTGATAAATGACGGCTTTACGAATGCCATTCCTATTCTTGATCATCTAGAAGAATTTGATTATTATGAAAAGCACGCAAAAAATCATGCTTTTTTAGGAATAAGAATTGCAGCGGATGAAGAGCCCAAATTTAATTTTTATACATCAAGACTGGGTGTAAGATATAACGATATCATAGATTTATACAAATCTAGAATTGCTCAAAATCCAAATTTTACTTTGAAGTTGTTACATTTCTTTATCAACTCTGGCATAAAAGATACCATGTATTATTGGTCAGAATTGAGCAGATTTGTAGAACTATACTGCCAACTTAAAAAAGTATGTCCTACACTAGATAGTCTTGATATTGGTGGTGGGTTTCCTATAAAAACTTCTGTACATTTTGATTACAACTATGAATACATGGCCGATCAAATTGTATATAACATTAAAAAAATATGTGATCAGCACGGTGTTGAGGTTCCAAACATTTACAGTGAGTTTGGTAGCTATACAGTTGGTGAAAGTGGTGCCGCAATATATTCTGTATTAGGCAAAAAGCTTCAGAACGATAAAGAATTGTGGTATATGATAGACAGCTCTTTCATCACTACTTTGCCAGATGTTTGGGGACTTAATCAAAAATATTTGATGCTTGCTGTTAACAACTGGAACAGACCGGGTGCACGAACCAATATCGGGGGTATCACTTGTGATAGTATGGACTATTACAACTCAGAAGCCCATACATTTAATGTGTATTTGCCTAATTTCAATGAAAATGAGGAAAAACAATATATAGGATTTTTTCATACGGGAGCATACCAAGAGAGTCTTGGTGGTTATGGTGGTATTCAGCATTGTTTAATACCTGCTCCTAAACATATTTTGATAGAAAAAGATGAAAATGGAGAAATAAGCACTAGATTGTTCAGGGCTGAGCAAAGCCCAGAAAGCATGATGAAGCTGCTTGGTTATCAAGAAAACTAATATGTAATGCCTGAGAAAAACTCAGGCATTTTTATTTAATTTGTAAATGAACAAAGAACTACCAGAGTATAGCAAACAATATTTGTCGCTCAGAAACGGACAAGACAAGCCAGAAATTTGGGTGGCTTATAAAGGCTTGATTTACGATATGACAAGTTCCAGATTATGGCGTAATGGTAAACACTACGAACATTGGGCGGGTCAAGATTTGAGCAAAGAAATGAAAGACGCCCCACATCTAGAAACAGTTTTTGACAAATTTGAACCCATAGCCAAACTAAAGAATTAATCTTCTGCTAGCGTCAAAGTTTAGGAAAATACTTAATAAAATAGTGAAACTCCAAAGCGATGAACCGCCATAACTAAAAAACGGTAACGGTATACCTACCACAGGAAACAACCCTATGGTCATACCTATATTTACACAAAAATGAAAAAACAAAATAGTAACTACAGATAGTCCATAAAGTTTAGCAAATTTTGTTTTTTGTCTATTTACAAGAAATAAAAGCCTGTAAAACAAACTCATATATATTAAAATGAGTAATAGTGAACCTACCCATCCGTGCTCTTCACCTACGGTACAAAAAATAAAATCGGTATGTTGTTCGGGTACATAGTTGAGCTTAGTTTGAGTACCCTCTAAAAAACCTTTTCCTAAAAAACCACCAGAACCAATGGCAATTTTAGATTGGATTACGTTCCAGCCGGCACCCATAGGGTCTAATTCTGGATCTATAAAAGCTTTAATTCTATTTTGTCTGTGAGGTTTTAGTTTTGAAATAACCGTATTTACTGATAAATTAAAAGCTAATGCTATTGCAATACCTATAAATGTTGTGATATAATTTTTGAGTTTTTTTCTGCTGAACAGAAAAATAATAATGCCAACAATAACTACCAAAATACAAAATCCCCAGAAAGGCATAAGTAAAGTGAGTACCAAAGTAACACCCAAAATCAGACCTATAAATATAAGAACAGTAGACAATCCGTCACCTAAAATAGCCATTACCACAAAAAATGAACTATAAACCATTGCCGATCCCACATCACCTTGCAACACAATAAGTGCAACTGGCAAAAGAATGACAGCATACATACCATAAAGTGTTTGATTGCTCAAAGTTTTTAAAGTATTATTATTGTAAATTTTACCCATGGCTAAAGCCGTGGCAAATTTGGCCAATTCGGCGGGTTGTAATCTAAATTCACCAACTACCAGCCATGATTTTGAACCATTTACAGTAACTCCTGCCACTAATACAAATGCCAAAACAAGCATGATAAACCCATAAATTACAAAAGTCATGAAATCTATAACTTTGTAATCTACTAATAAAATAACGGTCATCAGCAGTAAAGAAGTACCAATCCATAGCAATTGCTTACCAGAGTTTTGACTTAAATCAAATATGGAATAATTCATCTCTGGGTCATAAGTGGCTGCATAAATATTGAGCCAGCCCATAAGTACAAGTAAACAATACAAACCTATGGTTATCCAATCTATACTAGTGGTAAAATCGTCTTCGGTACGGTACATTTTATTTTATAAATTGACCTTTTAAAACATATTCTTCAAGATATGTACGTTTGATTTCTCCTCGTAAATATCTTTCTATTATCAAACTTGCCAATGGAGCAGCCGCTGTTGCTCCCCATCCAGCATTTTCAAGTACTACTCCCACCGCAATTTTAGGATTGTTTTTAGGAGCAAAACCTAGAAAAAGGGAGTGGTCGTCTCCATGTGGATTTTCTGCTGTACCCGTTTTTCCAGCAATCTCAATTACTTGAGATCTTGCCATGGTAGCAGTACCAGCCCTTACTACATCTCCCATAGCACTTATCATGCTATTGAAAAATATAGAATCTTGATAAACTTGTTTCTTTTCTAAAAACTGAGTACGAGTGGTAGATTTATCACCAATTTTTTTAATCAAATGCGGACTGTAATAATAACCTCTGTTTGCAAAAATAGCAGCCACATTTGCCAACTGTAAAGGTGTCACAAGTACTTCCCCTTGACCTAATCCTAAAGAATAGATCGTTTCAAAAGCCCATCTGTTTACGCCAAAATATTTATTGTAATACTTAACAGATGGTAAATTTCCGGGTCTCTCAAAAGGTAAATCTATGCCCAACCTTTGCGATAAACCAAATTTTAACACATTTTTTCTCCATTGTTCAAAAGATAATCTGGTATCAATGAATTTGTTATGAGATAAACCCCTATAGAGTATTTTTCTAAAAATAAAATACGCATATGGGTTACACGAATATTGCACACCCGTATGGAAATTGGCAGAACTATGTCTACCATGACAGTTTACCAAGCCTCTTGCACATGGAAACACTTCGTTGGTGTCAAGTACGTGCATCATCTGAGCAACGGTGTAGTTGATAGGTTTAAAAGTACTACCCGGCGGATACACACCTTGTAAAGGTCTGCAATACAAAGGTTTTAAACTATCTCTATTGAGCGTTCTGAAGTTTTTAGAATATTCTTTACCTGTGAGCAAATTGGGGTCATAAGTGGGTGCCGATACAAAACATAATATTTCGCCAGTACTAGGCTCTATGGCAACCACACTACCAATTTTGCCTTGCATCAATTTTTCAGCATACACTTGTAAATCTAAATCCACTGTAGAGGTGAGATCAAAACCAGCTACAGATGCAGTATCATATCTACCATTCAAAAAAGACCCTTTTTCTACTCCATGAACATTTACCATGATGTACTTCACACCACGTCTGCCTCTCAGTTCTTTTTCGTATTCTTTTTCTATACCCGAAAAGCCAATATAATCTCCTGGTTGGTAATTTTCTTTACCATACTTTTCTAGTTGTTTTTCACTAATTTCTGCAATATATCCCAAAGCATTGGCCATACAAGAACTTGGGTAATTACGTACCGACCTGGCATTGATGTACATAGAAGGATAGTTCACCAACTTTTCTTGAACTCTGGCATACTCATGAGTAGTTAGTCTTGGTAAAAAAACCGAGGGTTTGTTAGGGGTATTTCCTTTAGTACGATCACAAGCATTTTTCCAAATTGCTTTAAACTGATCAAGAGTAATATCAAAAGATTTTAAAAAATGTGCTGTATCTCTGATAACTAATTTTTTGGGTGTAAACATCACATCATACACGGGAGTATTTGATACCAACATTTTACCGTTTCTATCAAATATAATTCCTCTGTATGGATACACAATTTCCCTTCTTACGGCATTGCTCATGGCTTCTTCTTTGTAAGAAGAATCAATAATTTGTAAATAAAACAACCTAGTTACAAAAGCTATGCATACAAATAGTATCACCAGTTGTAATATAACTACTTTGTTTTCTTTCATTATTTACGATTGCTAAAAAATAAATATTCACCCGCCACAAGCACCAAAAGTGTAAGCACTGTGCTCAAAGTGCTTGATAATAGAATGTAGAAAAAATTTTGTATGTCAAAATTTTGTAAAAACAAGACTAAAAAATGATGTACAAATAGTAAAATTGCTACAAAAGGCACAAAAACCCCCACACTGATACTTGTGATGGATATTGTATCTCGTTCGTCAAGATCATTGGGATTCATAAATACACTAAAAAGTGGGTTTTTGATAAACGCCACTGTTACACAAGCAAAGGTATTAATACCTGGTGTGTCATAAAACATATCTATCACCAAACCAAGCACAAAGCCAATGGTCATTAACCAAGATCTGGGAATAAAAACGGGTAAAAACAAAATAAGAGAAACATATATAAAACAATAAGCCACACCAAATATGGAAGTGTGAAAAAAGATAGTGATCTGTAATAAGACCAATAAGAAAAATGAAAATATATATTTCCCTATCTGTGCGTATTGCATTAGTCTTCTTTATTTAAAGTTTCTAAACTATCTTTCTCTATTCTTACTTTGTTGTTAACTATGTACACATAACCAAGATTATTAAAATCTGTACTTAGTTTCACTCTGATTCTGTAAAAAGCTTCGTCACCTTTTACTTTATAGTCTACCACCGTTCCTATCATTAATCCTTCTGGATAAATGTCACTGTAAGAAGATGTTAAAACTGTATCTTTTGCTACTAATTTAATATGTCTTGGAATATTCTTAAGTGTTACGTATCTCGCATCTGCTCCGTCCCACTGGATAGTACCTTCTGTATTTGATTTTTTCAATTTAGCAGAAATTGACATGTTACTGTGTAACATAGAAAATACCGTAGAGAAATGTTCAGAACATGACTTTACTTTTCCAACTATACCGTTAGGACCTATAATCCCCATGTCTACATCTACGTGGTCTGCCTTACCTTTATTTATGGTAATGTAGTTTTTGCTTTCTGTAGTGGAGTTATTCACTACTTTAGCCACAATAAACTTATATCTATGTCTGTACGCAGAATCTGTTTTAGATGTGTAAGAACTATCTGCAGGAATTTTTCCTTGAGCAATAATTTTTCTAAGATCTGCATTTTCTTGAGCCAATCTCTTGTTCTCGCTACCATAATTAAGGTAGGTGTTTAGTTGATTTCTATACTCCAATGTTTGTGCAATTACGGCATTTGAAGTGTTAAAAGCATACACATTTTGATACCTATTGTTAGCAACAATAAGCCATATACTTACACCTTGCAACAAGAATAAGTACAATAAAGATTTATATTTATTAAATAAGACAAAAAGCCTATGCATGTATCTAAGAAAAAAGCCCTGTGATCAGGGCAATTTTTATTTCATTAAAACAGTTTTGAATTTATTGATATTCTTAAGAGCTAAACCTGTTCCTCTTACAACTGCTTTTAGAGGGTCTTCGGCCACATGAACTCTTAATTTTGTTTTTGCGGCTAATCTTTTGTCTAATCCTTTAAGCAATGCTCCACCACCTGTTAAATGTATACCATTTTCATAAATATCAGCAGAAAGTTCTGGAGGAGAAATTTCTAGCGCTTTAAGCACCGCCTCTTCAATTTTAGAAACAGATTTATCAAGTGCAAACGCTATTTCTGAATAAGACAATTTTACAACTTTTGGTATACCCGTCATCAAATCTCTACCTCTGATTTCGTAATCTGGCGGAGGATTGTCTAGCTCGGTTAAGGCCGCCCCAACGTGTATTTTAATTTGTTCTGCAGATCTTTCACCTATAAGCAAGTTGTGTTGTCTTCTCATATAATCTAGAATGTCTCTGTTAAAAACATCTCCTGCTATACGTATAGACTGATCACAAACAATACCTGAAAGAGCAATTACGGCGATTTCAGTAGTACCACCACCTATATCTACAACCATAGAACCCATAGGTTTTTCTATGTCAATACCAATACCTAAAGCCGCAGCTATAGGCTCATGTATCATATATATTTCTTTAGCTCCTGCATGATCTGCCGAGTCACGCACCGCACGTTTTTCTACTTCAGTAATACCAGAAGGTATACAAATTACCATTCGGTAACTTTTAGGTATAAACGAATTTCTGTTTTGATCTATAAGTTTGATCATCCCTCTTATCATAAGTTCGGCCGCAGCAAAGTCTGCAATAACGCCATCTTTCAGAGGTCTGATGGTTTTTATGTTTTCATGGGTCTTTTCATGCATTTGCATAGCTTGAGTCCCTATTGCCAATACTTTGTTGGTAAGCTTGTCCATAGCAATTATAGATGGCTCATCTACAGCTACTTCTTCGTTATGTATAATAAGGGTGTTGGCAGTTCCTAAATCTATAGCAATATCACTTGTGAAAAAATCGAAAAATCCCATTTGAGTGGTTTTAATTACAAGTCCGAAATTTAGTAAATATTGTAGTGAATTTTAAATTTTTTAGCTGTGTTTTGTTTATTTTTTTTAAATTAATATGTTTTTTAAAATTTTTACCTGTTAAAAAGGTTATTTTGGGTTTTTAAGTAGCTTTTCAAACACTTATTCTTTTCCTTTTGTAATTAAAAGTTACATCTACTATAAATTAATTGTAGTATATTTAAAATAATTGAAATTATGGAAAAAGTTCGTCCTGAAATATATAAAATTATTTTATCAGTAATTCTTTGTTACGCACTGATTTCATGCAACTTAAACAAAAAAGACGCAGAAGGTTTTACTATTTACACTATAGAAAAAGGTAACCATGCTTCTAACGTTTCATTACCTGTTTCTATCAACAAAACTAGTTTTAAGTTTAAAGTAAAATTTGATTCATCAGCAATCTACCAAACTGCTGATACGGCAAATCAGGCGGATATTAATAAACTTTATGGATTCATAGAAGATAGCCTAGGTAACCCTCATGTAAACTCAGCAAGGGTGGGCTGGAGATGGTATAAAAATCAGCTTCAACTGTTAGCCTATGTGTACAATAATAGTGTGATAGAAAATGAAACTATCATACAGGCCGTGGAACTGAACAAAGAAATTACGTGTGAAATAAATTTGCTGAACTCTATGTATGAATTTAGGGTAGATACCAGTAATGTTTATGTGAGGAGATACTCAAAAAGTGCTACATTTGCTGGAAATAAGCTGTATCCGTATTTTGGAGGTGATGAAGTTGCTCCTCATAAAATACTCATATACATCAAAGATATTTAAACACATTGCATACAAATTTCTTTTTTTTACAGAAACTTTGCCCTTATGTACATAGGCTATTTTTCGGAGCAGAAATAGTTTCTTGTTTTAGCCAAGATAAAGACGAACTCATTATTGAAACCGTTTTGAATCATGAAGTTCTATATATGCGGTTTAGTCTAAAGCCACAACACAACTATTGGAGTTTTCCAGATACTTTTTCTAGAGCGAGAAACAATTCCATTGATTTGTTTTCGGAGCTTATAGGTAAAAAAATCCTAGAAGTGTCTTGTGTACAGAATGATAGAGCTGTAAAAATTCAGCTTAACGATGGACACCTTTTGTTTTTGCGATTGTATGGTACTCAAGGAAACTTAATTTTGTTTCATGAAGATACTTTTGTAAGAGCATTTCATAGGAAATTTGAATTAGACCAACAAATAGTACCATCTCAAAGCAACAAAGAATATATTATTTCTGAAGAAGCTTTCGCTGAACACAGTTCAAACTTGGCCTTGCTGTTGCCAACCTTGGGAGCGGAGCTTTCACAATTTTTAAAAGAAAATAATCCCAACAATGACTTTTGGATATTTTTAAATTTACTAAATAAAATATCAGAATCTCAAACATTTTATATTTATAAAAATGATACCCACGTAGAGTTGTCATTACTTGAAAATGACGTTACCACTCCCCTTTTTAGTTGTACCAACCCTATAGAAGCTTGTAATATCTTATTTCAAACATTCATTAGTTCCTTTCAATTACAAAAAGAGAAAAATGATGCCATTAACAAGCTGAAAGATCAAGTTAAGAAAACTGAAAAATATATTCAAAAACAAGGTGAACGACTGTATTTTTTGATACATGAGGCTAGAAATGAAGAAATGGGGCATATTCTCATGTCTTTTATGCACCTGATTCCGCCGAAGAGTACAGAGGTAGAACTTGATGATTTGTACCATTCTCCACAGAAAATAGTTATCAAACTCAAAAAAGACCTAAACGCTCAGCAAAATGCCGAATATTATTACAAAAAGGCAAAAAATGAGTGGAAAGAGGTAGCTCAAATAAAAGAAAATATAGCTTCTCGTGAACAAAAATTGAGCCTTTTGTATAATCAGATTTCTGAAATAGAAAATATGACACAGCTCAAGGAACTTAGAGCTGTTACAAAACCTATCCAACAAAAAACCAAAGAAAAAGAAAGTTCTTTGGAGCAGTTGTTTAAAAAAGTGGTGTTTGAAAACTATGTTATATTAATAGGTAAAAACTCAGTAAATAACGATCTCCTCACGCAAAAATATGCCCACAAAGACGATATTTGGCTTCATGCACGTAATGTTAGCGGTTCTCATGTGGTAATAAAAACCATACCAGGCCACAAAACCCCCAAACATGTGATAGAAAGAGCCGCCGAGATAGCCGCGTATCATTCAAAAGCACGCACCGAAAGCCTCAGCCCTGTTATGTATACTTTTAAAAAATTTGTGAGAAAAATTAAAGGTGCCGCACCCGGCAGTGTATCCGTAGACAAAGAGGAGGTAATCATGGTAGTTCCAAAGGATTATTAGTGTATCTGCATAAAAGAAAAGCTTCAATTCATTAATTTACTTACCTTTGTGTTATTACGAGAGACCATTTTCTAGTAAATCGTTTTAAATTGAAGAAGATTTTTCAAATCATATTCCTCATTACCATGCACTATAGCTTGTTTGCTCTGAACACAGATTCTAGCAAACAACTAAAGTTTGATACTACATATATACGTAGTTATCCAGACTATCTTTCGATAGCTTTGTTTAACAATTTACCCATTATTTCTTTTAGAATCTCTTCTTTAAACAATCAAGGTCCTAAGATTCTGACCACTTACAAAAGTAATATCAACAACCTTATTGGGCCAGATATAGATTACAAAGGCATCAGTTTAACTTACGGTTTCAAAGCTGCTAAAAATATAAACGAAACCACTCTAAAAGGAGAGAGCAAAATTAAGTTTTTGAATGTAAAACTGCATAGACATCGTTATTATGGAAACATCTCTTACATGCACTGTAAAGGTTTTTACGACGAGACTTCATTTAGAAATTTTCCGGGATATACAGAACAACATCCGTATATTATAAGACCTGACATGACTTTTAAAAAACTAAATATTTATGTTTTATATAATATTAATTTTAAAAAATACTCGTATTTAGCACCTTTAAGCTACACCGAACGCCAAGTGAAATCTAAAGGTGGTTGGCTTGTTGCAGGTGGTTTATATTACTACGCAATCAAAGACTCTGGAGCACTCGGAAACATTTTATTGAACCAAGAACCTAAAAACGTAAACGATACCTTGAGTAAAAGTTTAAAAACCTATTTTGCAAAAGTTGGTTTTGGTAGAGGAATTAATCTCATAATTTCAAAAAGAGTATTTTTTAATTTCCAGACACTGGTATCAGGAAACCTTGCCTTTCAGAACTCTAAAAGTGAAAAAGGAAGCAAATTGTATGTTTCACCTAACGTATTTCTGGAGTTTTCGTCGGCTATTGGGTACAATTCTAAAAGATTCTTTTGTGGCTTAAGACTTACCGCAGACAGAAATGTATTTAGAAGACAAGAGCTGCGATATACCAACGCCTTGGGCTCGTTGCAGTTAAATCTTGGCTATAGATTTAACGCTCCCAAATGGCTTGACAATGGCTATGATGCTGTTAAATACAAAATTCTCAAACTAAAAAAATCAAAAGAAGACTGATTTTGTGAGTTGCAAACTATGACAAAAATATCTCTCAAAATATTACAAAAATATTGGGGACATAGTCAATTCCGTGCTTTGCAGGAAGACATCATAGATGCAGTGATGGCAGGTAAAGACACTTTGGCCATCTTACCCACTGGTGGGGGCAAATCTGTCTGTTACCAGATACCAGCAATTGCTAGCCAAGGCATGTGCTTAGTTATTAGCCCTCTCATTGCTCTTATGCACGACCAAGTGCAACAGCTATTAGACAAAGGCATTGCGGCGGCATACATACATTCGGGTATGCATTATAAAGAAATAGACCTGATCTTTAATCAAGCAATAGACGGAAAATATAAATTCTTGTATGTTTCTCCAGAAAGAGTTGCATCTGCTAGCTTTCAAGATCGCTGTAAATACCTGAAATTAAATCTTATTGCCGTAGATGAAGCGCATTGCGTTTCTCAATGGGGGCATGACTTCAGACCACAATATTTACAGATAGGTAAAATAAGGTCCTACTTTAAGCAGATACCCATGATAGCTCTAACGGCTTCTGCAACGGAAGAGGTGATAGAGGATATTAAAAAGTATTTGGAACTGCAAAAGCCACAGTTTTTTAAGAAATCGTTTTTTAGGGAAAATCTTTCTTTTTCTGCATTACAAATAGATCATAAAGAAAACAAAATTGTTGAAATCGTAAAAAGAATCAACGGCTCTGTAATTATCTACACCAAAAGCAGGAAAAAAACTCAAGAACTGTGTGCCTATCTGTACCAGCAAGGAATAAACTGTGATTTCTACCACGCCGGACTTGATAGTAGAATAAAAATAGAAAAACAAAACGCTTGGTTTCTCAATAAAAGACCCGTAATAGTAACCACCAACGCCTTTGGTATGGGAATAGACAAACCTGATGTGAGATTGGTTTTACACTACGACATCCCAGATAGTATGGAAGCTTACTACCAAGAAGCAGGGAGAGCAGGAAGAGATGGTGCCAAAGCATTTGCTGTAGTTCTGTACAACGCTCAAGATATTCAACAGCTAACATTGCGTGTTCAAGGGCAATTTCCTGAAGTTGCATTTATAAAAAGAGTGTATCAGGCATTAGCAAATTATTACAAAATTGCTGTGGGGAGCAGTTTGCTAGAAAGCTACGTTTTCAAAATTGAAGATTTTTGTAATAGGTATGAACTAGAACCCTTATCTACCTATCAAGCCTTGAAACGTTTGGAAAACGAAGGCTTTATTATGTTTAATGACTCTTTTTTTAATCCATCAAGTCTTACTATTACGGTTGAAAAAATAGTTCTTTATGATTTTCAGCTGAGAAATAAAAACGTAGAAGAAGTGCTTACCGCCATTATGAGAATTTATGGTGGAGAAATTTTTAATAGTTTTATCACTATTAATGAATCTAAAATAGCTCAAATTACCAAAACCAACGAAGGTTTTGTAAAACAACAATTACAAATACTTCACAAACATGGTATGGGTATTTACAATGAGAAAAAAGAAGAACCTACCATAACTTTTACTACACAAAGATACGACGCCAGCAAACTGCCTTTTAACGAGGTACAATACAAAAGACTGAAAACCAACTATGAAACCAAATTACAGTTTCAGTGCCAATATTTAGACAACAAAACCGTTTGCCGAGCCAAAATGGTTTCTAAATATTTTGGTGAAACATTAGAAAAAGATTGTGGTATATGTGATCTCTGCATACAGAAAAAGAAGGATGTGCAAGAAATTGCCCATCAGATTTTACAAAATTGGGACAGCGACTCAAAGCAATCGTTGGTTTCCTTAAAATCTAGCCATCCTCAGCTGAGCGAATTACAGATAAGTCAGTGTTTGCAATACCTGATAGAACAAGAAAAGATATTTGAAACCGAAATTAATGTTTATTGCAAAAGATAATGCACTCTACATTTTTGTACTTTTAAAAGTTTTGCTATAAATATTTTATTTAATATATTCGTATTAATTTTATAACTCATTCATATCCAAATGAACAAGACCATTGTAACGGGACTAATAGGACTTTCTGCATTTTTTATGTTTTCTTGTAAAAAATCTGACCCTCTTCCGACTTTTGAAACTCTGACAGATTTTTTCAATCAAAATACTACTACAGGTACTAGCTACACTGTGAATGTGGATACTGATGCAGATACTTTAGTTACTGCCAATGGAAATACATTTATCTTTCCTGTAGGGTCTTTTAACAAATCAGGTGATGTGACTGTGGTTATTAAAGAACTTACGAATGTTTCAGAATTAGTTTTGACCAACAAACCCAACCAAATAGACAGTACGTTTAACAAAAATGCGGTCATGTTTGAAGTGAGTTCTAGCGACGTTACCTTTAATGCTGCTAAATCATACAAAGTTATTTTTAACAACAATAAGTTTGCTTATAATCAAGTAAGTGTATGGAGAGACAATAGCTGGATTTATGACAACAGCTATGCGGTTGCATCTAGTTCTCCAAATGCGGGCGATGCTCCATCAATTTTCTCTAGTGGAAACACTACTGAAATTGTTACTAATAAATTTGGAACATTTGCAGCGTCTACCAACCCAAATATTGGAACAAAAAACACAAAAATCAAAATAAAAGTATATGGTTTTGTAACCGATAAAGACGTGAATGCCTACGTAATTTCTGGCTCAGACAACGCCGTAAACGCTGCCAAAAGAATAACTGATAGTGAATTTGTATCAGACAGTGTTGCTGTAGGGAGTTCACTAAAAATAGTTTGTATGTCTTTTAGTCAAAAATACAAATATGCCGGCTTTGCACAAGTTTTTGTCAAAGACACACTTACTGTACCAGTGAGTATGCACGAAGTTACCGACAACAATACGCTAAAATCTGAGGTAATAAATTATCTTAAATAAATTGAATAGTTTATTCTATATTGGGAGCTTGTCATGTGACAAGCTTTTTTTATTTTAGAGCATGGAAAATTTACAAATTTACATACACGTACCCAACCCTAGTTCACGTATGGTACACGTGCGATACAATTTTGTATCTACTGCACCTAGTACAGAAATCTCACTTCCGCTTTGGAGACCAGGACGTTACGAAAATCAAAACTATGCCAAAAACTTGTTTGATCTTTCTGTAACCAACTCACAACAACAATATCTGAATATTGTAAAGAAAAGTACAAACACTTGGAGTTTCAAAAGTAACCCTAACGAAAACCTCAATTTGAGTTACACTTACTATGCAAACCAGCAAGATGCTGGCGGTAGCTATGTAGATGACGATGTATGGTATTTTAATTTTGTGAATTTTTGTATGCAAATTGTTGGCTATGTAGACCCGATAGAGCTATACATCAGTCATGATTCTGCCAAAACATATTCTTGTGGTTTAGATTTTAAACAACAACCCAAAACCATTTCTGCCATTTGTAATTCTTGGTATGAACTCTACGACTCTCCTTTTATTTCTTCTAAAAATATAACAAGGTTATCTTACGAAATAGAAAAAACACCTTTTTATTTAGATTTTTATGGAATTGACACTCTTTCAAATAAGGATCAAATAATCACAGATTTTAAAAAATTTACTCTATTTCAATATCAATATTTTGGTGAATTCCCATTTCAAAAATATCACTTTCAATTTCTAATACTTCCTTATGATTATTACCATGGTGTGGAGCATCGCAACTCAACAGTAATTGTTTTGGGTTCTCAAGAGAAGTTTAAATCGGGCAGTTTGTACAGTGATTTTTTGGGCATAAGTTCACACGAATTGTTTCACGCATGGAATATTTGTAAGATACGTCCATCAGAATTTTTGCCGTATTCTTACATGCACAGAAAAATCTTCAACACAGGTTTTGTAGCAGAAGGTTTCACCACGTATTTGGGAGATTATGTGTTGTATGCTTCTGGAGTCATAAGCTATGAAGAATATATGCATGAACTTCACCAAATACTTCAACGCCATTTTTGCAATATGGCAAATACCAAAACGTCATTGATACGTTCTTCGGAAGAATTAGGCGTAGATGGCTACATTCCGTCACATCCAGAAAGAAAAGTATCTATATACGACAAAGGTGCTTTGGCTGCTCTTGTTCTTGACGCCTTCATTGAAATATTCTCTGAAGGAAAATATAGCTTGCATAATGTATTAACAGACTTATGGAAATCTAAAGACATAGGATACACAGAAGCAGATATTAACAAATTGGTAGTAAAATATGGTGGGCAGGCCATTATTCCTATTTATGAAGAGTGTATTTGGGGTACTACCTATTTACAAAATCTCATTATACAAGCCTTGAATTATAGAAAATGGCACATAGACATCAATGTGTATCTTCAACATCCAATACATACTCAAGGTTATAGTTTCATAGAAAAAAATGGAAGAAAAATAATTGAAAAGGTAAATCCAGAAAACAAGATATATGCCACATTGGCCATTGGCGATGAAATAGAAACTGTAAACGGAAACGTGATTTCTATTATAAGAAATGGAAGAAAAATACTTTAAACAATTACCCCAATTCAAGGTTTTTTTCCTTCTTTTTCTATCTTGACATGCTTAGGTTTATTAAATGATTTTGAAGTAGTTAATTTTAAAAATTAGGATATTTATCTTCTACTAAAATTTTATATGTTACTGATTGTCAATATTTTATTTGTATTTTCAAATAAAAATATCAATTTTTGTAAACGCTAAAACAATTTTTAAAAATACGCTTGATTCATTTTTACAACTTTACTTTAGGACTCTGTTTATGAAAGTAAACGGAGTCTTTTATTTTAAGAGTTCTTTTTTCATTTGTAAATATATTTGAGGGTTAAAAGTATCTTTGAGAGCTACCCCTCCTATTTTGTTTTTTAAAGCTTCTGAAACCAAATATGCTGTTTTATAAGCGGCCATTTCTGGACTCAGCCCTTTTTTTCTAATGTTGGAAATACAATTTCTTTTTTCATCGGTACTACCTTTGGTGGGATTATAAGTGAAATATATACCCATACTGTCTGAAGCACTCAGACCTGGTCTTTCGCCTACCAGCAACACTACTAATTCAGAACCTAACAGTTCGCCTATTTCATCAGAAACAGCTACTCTACCTTGATGAATAACAGGTATGGTGTGAATGTCAACTCCACTATTTCTTATTAAGGGAATAAAGGTTTCTAAAAAAGGAAGAGCATTAAGTTCAATAGCCGCAGCCGAGAGCCCGTCTGCAATAGCAATAGTTATTTTCGTACTTTTCGGAATTTGTTGCAAGGCTCTGAGACTATCTTGATCCAACATTTTACCCAAATCTGGGCGTAACAAGTATTGTTCTCTAGACTTTGCCATGGTGCTAAGCTTCAAGAAATCTATTTCTGGATAGTATTTTTCTAACACATTTATGAAATCTTCAGAAAGGCTAGACCACACGGCATCTTTTGCCTGAGCGTGTGCGTAAGAAAATTCTAAATATGTTTTGGTTAAAACACTTACTCCACTTTTGCCTAAAGCTACTCTTGCGTCTGTAAAGTTTTTGAGTAAAGTCCACATATTTTATGCGATTAAGGTAAATATTCTAATAGCTTGGAAGCTGAGGAATCTAATAACAGGTAGTTTTCGTCAAAAATATTTTTTTGTAACAGCCATTGTTCAAATTCTGGTGCTGGTTTTTTATTAGTAATTTTTCTTACATAGGCCACATCATGAAAAGACGTACTCTGGTAATTGAGCATAATATCATCAGCACCGGGTACGCCCATTACAAAATTACAGCCTGCCAATGCCAAAAGAGTCAGTAAGTTATCCATATCATCTTGATCTGCTTGAGCGTGATTGGTATAGCACACATCTACACCCATGGGCAAACCAAGTAATTTTCCACAAAAATGATCTTCTAGGCCAGCTCTAGTAATCTGTTTGCCATCATACAAATACTCAGGCCCTATAAATCCTACAACAGAATTTACCAAAAAAGGATCAAAATATCTTGCTAGCCCATACGCTCTTGTTTCAAGAGTTTGTTGGTCTACACCCCCATGTGCATTTGCAGACAAAGCCGAACCTTGTCCCGTTTCAAAATACATAAACTGATTGCCAATTGTGCCTCTTTTGAGCATATTTCCTGCATCATAAGCTTCTTTTAACAATGAAATGGATACACCAAAACTATGATTCAAGGCTTCTGTACCTCCTATCGACTGAAATATGAGATCTACAGGAGCTTTTTGTTCTATCCATATCAGCGAATTAGTCACATGAGACAATATACATGTTTGTGTAGGAATTGCTAGTTTCTCACGAAACTCATCCAAAATTTTGAGCAGTTCGTATCCGTTTTGAATATTATCCATTGCCGGATTCACACCTATTACTGCGTCTCCCACCCCAAAACTCAGGCCGTCTATACACGAGGCAATAATACCTTTTGGGTCATCTGTGGGGTGATTGGGTTGTAGACGAACAGAAAATCTACCATCTAAGCCAACGGTGTTTCTAAATTTGGTAACTTTTCTGCATTTAGATGCTACCAAAATTAAGTCTTGGTTACGCATGATTTTGCTTACAGCGGCAGCCATCTCAGGAGTTATTCCCGCGGCAATATCCTGTAACTTAAGAGTATCAGCATCTGCACTAAGCAACCAATTTCTAAATTCACCCACCGTAAAACTAGAAATTGTTTGAAATTTTTCAGCAGAATGTGTGTCTGCAATCAGTCTAGTAACTTCATCATTTTCGTAAGGAATTACCAAGTTGTTCAGAAACACCTTGAGGGGAACATCTGCCAGAGCCATTTGAGCAGCAACTCTTTCTTCATAAGTAACAGCGGCAATACCTGCCAACTGATCACCAGAACGTAGCGGACTTGCTTTGGCGAGTAATGTCTTGAGATCTTCAAAAACATAAGTAATATGCCCTAGCTGTGTTTTAAACATAAAAAACTGTTTACTAGAGCAATATACTAACAAATATTCATACCATTCTATTACTACATTGTATTTGTTTCTGGTATTGTGTTCGGGTAATGCCAACTGGGTATTGACCTTCATTGTCAATTTCGTTGGTGACGGTTATTGACTGATGGAAATTCTTTACTTAATTGATTAGTTTATTAGAAATTTTAACGAGATAGAAAATGCTTTAAAAAATTAATATAGCTATACTAAAACCTACAAATAGTGATGTATTACCAAATAATTTCACAATCAGGATTTACCATAATATTTTTTTTACTCGCTCAATATTCACTTAGCCAAAAAAGATAATTTTTAATAAATCTATACAGGGTAAATACTACCGAAGAATACAGAAAAATATGTGTGCCTAAAACTACCCAACGTTGCGATATAGATTCAAAAATCTCCTTGATCATCAGCACTATAAAGATATAAATCGGCACCAAAATTCGTTCGTCAAGTTCAAGACGACTTGTTTTAGTAAAATAAAAAATAAAGATTAAATAAAAAATTACTAAAGCCGCAAATATGGGCTTTTTAGAACTGAAAATATTTAGACAAAAAATCAAGGCCAATCCAAATGGCAATATGAACATTTTTAAAAATCCGAAGATCCTAACAAGAATTTCCCAATCACTTCCTTTGTAGGGCGCAAACTCATCACCAGTAACATTACCAATAATCAGGTAACAAATTAACATCCATATACTAATACAACAAAAAGGTAAAAGATAGTTTTTGAGCAAGTCCCTTATCGTCATCCTTCTGACAACTAGATCCATAAGTCCAAATCCTAATATAAGAATCAAAGAAGCATATCTTGTAAAGAATAACAGAATCATGAGTATATTCAAAAAGATCACCCTATGCTTGAAAGTATCATCAACTATGAACTTGAGATAGACAAATGCAAAAAAGAATAATAAAAACAGACTCTCAGAAAGCACAAATACGTGTACATGAATATGCTGTACATAAAAAACGCCAATCAAAACCAAACATAACCGAACCCTAAAGCTTGATACCTTTTCAAATATCTTATAGAACGTGTAATTCGAAAACCATAATATAAAGAGTGATAACACCTCGAAACCTAGAAAGATATCGCCAAAAAGTAGTTTGCACAATGATAGAAAACAGGCGAACAAAGGTGCATAAACTGTTACAAAAGCACCATTTTGACCAACGTACCTATGTCGCTCATAAAGGTTAGTCGCAGTAGCTATATCGTCTTGAGTAGCCAAATAAGTAACAATTACGCCTTTGTTACAATAAAAATAAAGTAAAAACAGTACAGGTATTGTAATGATCGCATACATCACCCACTGGCTATATTTGGTCTTATCAACGTTTAAAAAATTAGACATAAAAAAGCTGTGCTTTTCACCACAGTTCTAAATTATTAAAATTTGTCTAATTAACCAACCTGCCCATTTTTACAAAATCCTGAATGTCAATCATGCCCACAGGCTTATTGTCTTGTGTTATTAGTAGAAAGTATTAAAGATTATCAGAGATTTTAAGAAATTTACTGCCACACAAATTGTAACAGCCATTGAAAATATTCAGATAGAAAGTAGAAGAAATTGGTTATTGTGGTTGTTGAAAAATGACAACAAGATTTCATTTTGGCAAGAAGGGTATCGTGCGGAAGAAATATTTGTTGCTGATTTTTTTGATACTAAATTGAAATATATACATTTGAATCCAATAAGAGCTGGTATTGTTTTAAAAGAAGAAGAATATTTGTATAGTAGTTGTGGTGCTTATTACGGCAAATCCAAAGGATTATTAGAACTTGCGGAAAGCTAAGTCATATGTATCAAATTCGGTTCAGAGAACCTCCAATATTTCGAGTTCGAGATACCCTTCGGAATTTGAAGAATAGCAAATATCGGGTCGCAGACCCTACGATAGTGCTTCGGAATTGCAAATTCCGAAGAGCTGATTTTGTGACGTTTAAAAAAGTTAAAGCAAGTGTATTAATGGAAAAAAGAGCAGAACGTATTAAGGAATATTTGGTTAATAATGGTATTGATTCTAATCGTATAGATACAAATATAGGAGATGTTTTAGAAAGAGAACAAGGTTTAATTAGTACTGTATTATTTACCCCATGAAAAAGATATTTTTTTATTTTTTACTAGAAATTTTTGTTTTTAAAGGATATTCTGTAAAAATTAATTTTTACGGTAAAGAGCTTTGTTTGGATAAAATGTATTTTAAATCAACTGTTTATAATACTAATTCAGCTATTCAAAATACGATAGATGATATATATGTAAATCAATATAAAAATTTTATTAAAATAGATTCATTTTGCAATGTAAACGTTCTTGATGATGTTGGTAAGTTACTTTTATGTAAAAAAATATCAGAAACTTTTAAGTTTTTAGAATCAGATAGAACATTATTTATTTATACTTATTTTCTAAAAGATGGGGTTGATGTAATTTTAAAGTATGATGCAAAAGGGGTATTAGAAGTTGCATTTTGTTCAAATATTCAATTCGCATATAGCAATAAAAAAATAAGTAAAAAAACTTATTATAGTCTCGGGTTGAGTGTAATAAATAATTATTGGTTTTTTCAAAATAAGTTAGATTTAAATGAGGAAAGAAAGCTATTTGATTTTAAAGGAATACCAGAGTTTTTAATAGATAATAGTTTAAGAAAAAAAATATTTTATAAAGATTTACGAAATAAATTAGATTCAATTATTGTCTTGGTAGATACTTTTGCTTTAGAGTATTATAAAGATGTTCCCAAAATGCTAGATTATAATTTTTATATTAAGTCGAAATCTTCAAAAAAATTTGTCGAAACATTGACATCTGAAATATCAAAAAAAACGTCTTCTATGGATAATGAACAAAAAATAAAATTGGCGCTTTTAATAATTCAGTCGTTGCCTTATTTTTCATTAGATAAAACAGGTGTGGATAGATTTTTATTTCCAGAAGAAACATTTTTTTATGAGAAATCAGATTGTGAAGACAGAAGCTTTCTTTTAGCTTATATTTTAACGAATATTTTAAATATTCCTTGTAGTATTATGGATTATAAAGTACATGTTAACGTTGGTATAAAGTGTGATATATTTAATTGTGCATTATTTGTAAAGAGAATTTATAACGGAAATTGTTATATCATAGCAGAAACAACAAATAGGTCAAGTTTGGGGGATGGTAAAGCTAATTATTTGAATGTTTATAGAGTTTTTAACCTTTACCCCCACTAGTGCAAGGTCAACTCCCACTGGTGCAAGGTTATAAATGAAGTTCTGGTTCAAGCATCTCGCTTGTGCCTAAAACAAGGCAGCATCCGCTGCACATATTTTAGCATACAAGTTTACTCAAAAACCCTTAACTTAGCAACATGTTTATGCGTTGGTTTTTGTGGTTTGTTCTTTTTTGTTTTGGCTTGGTCGTGTCGGGTCACAGACCCTACGATAGTACTTCGGAATTGTTATTAGAACTTACGGAAAGCTAAGTCATATGTATCAAATTCGGTTCAGAGAACCTCCAATATTTCGAGTTCTAGATGCCCTTCGGAATTTGAAGAACAGCAAAAGAACAATCTCTTTTGTATAAGATTTTATGGTTTAATTACTAAGCTTGACTTATTTTGGCATAAATCTTTCTACCTAACCGTATGAAGAAATCTTCAAAGTATTTATTTGATATGTAACTACTCACGAGTGTAGATGCGATAGCGTAAAACATAATTTGATACGGACCTATCATGAAAAAGACTTTGGAAAACTTGGAGCATAGGTTAGAACAAATCAAAAAACAAGGCGCATGAAGCAAATACATAGAATAGCTTATTTTGCCTAAAATACCCAATGTGCTATTGAAATAGGGCCAGGAAGTGTTAATTTTATAAAAACCGATGCAAATGGTAATGCAAAGTCCGATAAGTGCAATTCTATCATAACCATAGATCAACGCAGAACTTTGCCCTGTTACTGGATAGAGCATCAAAGAGCCAATTCCAAAGAAAATCAACAACAAAGAGATTTGAATTGGTAGTTTAATATTTTGGAGAAAATGGGCCGACATGATCCCTGAAAGGAATATAAACATCTGGTGAGATGGATTGTAATATTGGTGCCATTGAGCAGTTATGATTTTGAAAGGGTCGAATTCGTAAAAGGTAAAGTAACCAAATATTTTAAAAGAAAGGATAAAAACCAAGTAGAAGGAATAACGATTTTTTCTCAAAAGCCAAATGAGAAATGGGAATAGGGTGTAGAATACAATTTCATTGCCTATAGACCACACGCCAAAAGCAATTCCTTTGTCCCATTCGAGAAAGCCAAACAAACCTGTGTAGTTTAAAAATATAATTTTCAGGTCAGGTCTTTGTCTTTCAACTGTCATAAAATATATGGTAACTAACCAGAAAAGTGGGAAAATTCTAAAAAATCGCTTTGTGTAGAAATTTATTAGGTCAAGTTTTTTAAGTTGTAGATTTTGGCTGTAAACATAATGGAGGGTCATACCACTGACTATATAAAATATGGATACGGAATAAATAGCCATTTTGTCCCAAAAAAGTTCCGAATAGTTCTGGTTTGTCCAAGCGGTATAATGGAATAGCATTACACATAGTGCAGCCAGACCCCTTAAGTAGTCTAATCCAATTAAATGTTTTTTGTGGCCATGAATGTCGTAGCTTGAAATAGGCATTACGTTAACGAGGCTGTCTAAAAAGTAATAAGAGCCATTTTAGTTGATTTTCTCTAAAATGTGTATCATAGTGTTGTTCTATAACAACAATGGCTAAGATAGTTTTTGAAAACCAAACATACAATAGTCCTGAATTATTTCCAGCAAATATTTTTGATAAAATTTCTCCGAACCCACCCCACTGGTGCATGCGTCTCGCTTGTATCTAAAACAAGGCAGTATCCGCTGCACATTATTTTAGCGTACAAGTTTACTCAAAAACCCTTAACTTAGCAACATGTTTATCCGTTGGTTTTTGTAATTGGTGCTGTTTAGCTCTGCCTTGGCGTCGGGTCACTGACCCTACTATAGTGCTACGAAATTGTTATTAGAACTTGCTGAAAGTTAAGTCACATGTATCAAATTCGGTTCAGAGAACCTCCAATATTTCGAGTTCGAGATGCCCTTCGGAACATCTCGAACAGCAAAAAAGAAAACAATTCACTATTACCATTTAACAACATAATGGTTCTGGCGAGATGCTTAAACCAAAACTTCATATATATCCTTGTACTAGTGCGGCAGACCCTATTTAGGTATTATGATTATATTAAATTGATTTGCAAATAATTCAACTGATTTATGTATATAAAATTTTTTATTAAATTTAGATAATAAACTAAAGTCAAAATTGGAATAAAATTTCATCTTTTCACTTCTTTCATAATTAGAATTAACATAAAAATAATAACAAACCTTATTTATACTTATAATGTATAAATGACTAAGCTTATCAGATTTTTTAATATAATCTACTTTTGATACAGAAAAAACAGTTTCATCAATAAAAATATTACCTTTTTCATCATAACATACATTTTTAACTTTAAAATCTAATCTTAATTCTAAAATTAAATTTATTATGATAATAGTGAAATAAACTACAAATAGACCTATAATAAATGAAAAAACATCCAAATCCCTACTTAAAATTACACCTATAAATAAAAATAAAGCAATAGATGTTATAATAAAAGCAAATATAAAAAAAGCCAATGACATAGTTTTACTTATTTTATTTATTTTTCTACTAATATAAATAGGGTACATATTTAAAAATTTAATACTATTTCTTTTGTTTCTAATTCCATTGTTTTACCAATATATAAATATTTTTTATGTTCGTATAAACTCCGCCCTCGTCAGTGTCCTTACTGACGATATTTTTATGAGCCAACATCGCCAGAATAAAGAATAAAAGCCATAAATTGGTGTTATGGAATCGGACAGATTGTATTCCGCCAGAAGCTGGACTATATCCACAACAATCCGTGCCAAGGCAAATGGATGTTGGCGGAAAGCCCAATACACTACAAATATTCATCGGCTATTTTTTATGAAACAGGTATTGATGATTTTGGTTTTTTATCGCATATTAGTGAAAGATTGTGATGGGAAGGCATGCAGATAACAAATACAAGTAAAAAATAATGATAACAAAATTTGATTGGTTAGACAGAACAATAGAAGAATTTAAAATTGATTCTTTTTTTGAAGAATATTTTGGCAACTGTACTCTTGATGAAGGAGTGGATGGGTATTACTTGTCAAATTATGAAGAGGGAATAGAGTTGGTTTTGTCAAAAGAGAAAAAACTGACCGCAATTCATTTTTTTTCTGGGCAAACGGATGAATATCATATGTTTAAGAAGGAAATAATTCCTAATATATCCTTTAATTCTTCAAGGAATAATGTTATTGAGGTTTTGGGTCAACCTAATGATTCTGGTGGAGGGGAAGAACATTTTATATTTGGATATATAAATTCGTGGGATAGATTCTTTAAAAAGAATTATGTTTTAAGGTTTGAATATCAAAAGAATGAAAAAAGTATTTTGCTAATAACATTTTCTTCTTTGACATTGGAACCTAATTATAAAGCAGCTCTTAATTAACTCTGCTCTTCCTTTAGCTTTGCCCCATATAACAAAATTCAGCTGTTTAAGATGTTCCGCAGGGCATCTTGAACTTGTAATATTGTAGGTTCTCTTAACCAGATTTTTTGCGATATATTTTTTTATAAACATTTAAAATCAAATTAGCCTTGACTTTTTGGTTACTTTTTGTGTCAAGACAAAAAGTAAAGAATATAGACGACCTTGCTGGCTTAACCGCCACAACGGAAGACCTCGAAAACCAAAACATAGATAAAACCAGTACGAAAATATAGGTAACCTAAACAAAGACGACCAAGAAGACATAGAAACTTATAAGGATTTTTAGGACAAACTCACGTTTATCTATCTAGAAATGCCCAAGTTCAACAAAACAAAAGAAGAACAAGAGAAAATAAACAAAGTCTAAAAGATAAATTTCTTCTGCAATCTCACGTTATTTGATAATTACCATCATATTTTAAATTCAGTTCTGTTTATAGATAATTTTTTGTATAATTGAAATATGAAACGTGTACTTATCATTTTTGCTGTGAGTTTTTTAAACATTTTACTTACTGCCCAAAACAGTCCATCTGTAGTAGGCAAATGGAAAGTGGCCGCCATTGAAATTACAAACGTTTTAAAGGCCAACAAAGGCTCTAAAGCCGACCTAGCAGATACATCTAGCAATAAAGAACGAACATTTATCAACAATTTTGCTTTGGGCATCAGTAAAGAATACCTCAACAGTTCCATTGTCTTAACAAATAAACATCAACTAAAAATAAAAAGTAAACATACTAAGCACAAAGGCACTTATGAGTACGACGCCAAAGAAAATGTACTCACTACGAGCTTGGTAAACTTTAACAAACTGTATATCACTTCTTTTACTGCTGATACTCTCATTGTGAACAAAGTAGATGAAAACGAAATATTTAAAATGACCTTAATAAGAAAGTAAGTCAACACTCTTATTAGGTTTTACATGAACCTATAAATCTGATTTTCCTCATTTGTTCATAAATATTTTGGGTAAAAAGTATCCTTTATAGCTTCAAAACAGTATATTTAGGCATAATTTTTTGAAAATGTCTAAAGTACGAAGAGAAGAAGCCCTCAAATATCACGAATTTGAAAGACCCGGTAAAATAGAAGTAATACCCACCAAACCAGTAGCTTCGCAGGCAGATTTAGCTTTGGCATATTCTCCTGGAGTAGCAGAACCTTGCAAAGATATAGCAGAAAACAAAGATGATGTATATAAATACACCGCTAAAGGCAACTTAGTGGGTGTTATCAGTAACGGTACCGCAGTGCTGGGGCTCGGAAATATAGGCCCAGATGCCTCTAAACCCGTAATGGAAGGTAAAGGCGTATTATTTAAAAAGTTTGCTGGTCTAGACTGCTTCGACATAGAAATCAACTGCGAAGACCCAGACCAATTCATAAATATTGTTGCTTCTCTTGAGCCAACTTTTGGAGGTATCAACTTAGAAGACATCAAAGCTCCCGAATGTTTTTATATAGAACAAGAGCTAAAAAAACGCATGAACATCCCTCTCATGCACGATGACCAGCACGGCACAGCCATAATTTCTTCGGCTGCTCTTTTAAATGCTCTGGAAATTACTGGCAAAAAAATTGAAGATATCAAAGTAGTGTTTAGTGGTGCAGGAGCCGCCGCATTGGCTTGTGCCAAACTCCACATGGCACTGGGTGTCAAAAGAGAAAACCTCATCATGAGCGATATAGACGGTGTTATTCGTACCGACAGACCCAACCTAAACTCTACGCATATAGACATAGCTACTACAAAAGACGTAAAAACACTTGCTGAAGCTCTTGTGGATGCTGATGTTTTTGTGGGCTTATCTGTTGCCAATATTCTGAAACCAGAAATGTTACTGAAGATGGCGGCAAATCCTATCGTGTTCGCACTTGCCAACCCTAACCCAGAAATAGAATACGAGTTGGCTAAAGCTACCAGACCAGATATTATACTGGCAACTGGCCGCAGCGACCACCCTAATCAGGTAAACAATGTTTTGGGCTTCCCATATATTTTTAGAGGAGCTATGGACGTGCGTGCTACAGAAATAAACGAAGCTATGAAACTGGGAGCTGTACGTGCCTTGGCAGAGCTGACCAAATCTCCCGTTCCAGAAATTGTAAACAAAGCTTATGGCGACGACAAAATTATTTTTGGTAGAGATTATCTCATCCCTAAACCCCTAGACCCAAGACTGATTACCGAAATTTCTATGGCAGTAGCCAAAGCTGCGGTAGCATCTGGAGTGGCCAAAAAACCAATTGAAGATTGGGTAAAATACGAAATGCAACTGCAAAACAGATTAGGACTTGACCAAAAACTCATTACTACGCTAATGAACAACGCCAAGAAAAACCCTAAGAGAGTCGTATTCCCAGAGGCTCACGAAGTAAAAATATTAAAAGCCGCCCAATTTGTGGTAGATGAGAAAATTGCTCAACCTATATTGTTAGGGAGTGAAGAAATCATTAAAGGTATAGCAGAGGAGTTTAACATAGACATTTCTGGATGCCAAATCATAGATCATCGTAAGAAAAAAGACTTGCTTAGCACCTACGGTGAAATTATTTATCAAAAGAGAAAACGCAAAGGTGTAACCCCAGCCGAAGGTAAGGAACTTATGAAAAATGGCGACTATTTTGGAGCCATGATGGTAGAAGTAGGAGATGCTGACGCTCTCATTACGGGTCTTACCAAAGACTACCCCAAAGCACTAGTACCAGCATTACAAACCATAGGTGCTGAAAAAGGTATTTCCAAAGTGGCGGGCATGTATATAGTGAACAGTAAAAAAGGTATCTACTTTTTTGCAGACACTACCGTAAACATTAACCCAACGGTAGACGAACTGGTAGACATCATAGGTCTGGCGGCTAGAGCTGTACAAAACCTAGAAATAGAGCCTCGCATTGCTGTATTATCATATTCTAACTTTGGCTCAAGCAAAGGCGAAATTCCTGAAAAAACAGCCAAAGCAGCCAAACTTGCCAACGAAAAATACCCAGGTTTGAGCATAGAAGGTGACATACAAGCAGATGTAGCACTAAATACCGAATTACAAAAGAAAAACTTCCCATTCAGTGAGTTGTCAGAAAAAGGAGCCAATACATTTATTTTCCCTGATCTAGCTTCTGGAAACATCGCCTACAAACTTGTACACACCATAGGCGACACCGAAGTAATTGGTCCAGTACTTTTGGGTATGAAAAAGCCCGTACATATTTTACAACTCGGCTGCTCTGTACGTGAAATAGTAAATATGGTAGCCATGGCCGTTATGGACTCCCAACTCCTAGATGAAAAAAAGAATCTGTACAATTCTGAAAGAAAAGAGATAAGTATATAAAGAAAAAAATACCCCTACATAAACATATTTAGGGGTATTTTTTTATATCTAAATTTTTAATTTTTCTATTTAAAAAATCACAAAACTAACCACTTTGTAAAAATTTCCAAATTTTAAAACTATGAAAATCAAAAATATAAATATAAAAAACTTCAGGCTTTTAGAAGAAGTCTCGCTAAATATTGAAGACGACTTAACTTTAATTGTTGGTAAGAACAACACAGGAAAGACATCACTTTTTGAAGTTTTAAATATGTTCTTTAGCAAAAAGAACATATTTAGTTTTCACGACTTCTCTCAAACGACATATTCCAAATTTGAAGATAGTTTCAAAATTTATGAAGCATCAGTAAAAGAAACTGACGAAGAAAAAAAGGAAGCGTTAGAAATGACTTTACTTTCATCAATTCCGTACATTCAACTTCAAATCCAAATTGAATATGACAAAGCAAAAGACAGTTTAATTAATCTTTCAGAGTTCATAAGCGACCTAGACGATTCTAATAATATTGTAACGATAAAACTTCAATACCACCCAAAAGATAGTTTAAGACTATTTGGCTCTTTTGAAGCCCGAAAGGAAAAATCACAGAAACTGATTGAATGGTTAAATGAAAACATCACATCATATTACGACATCAAATGCTATGGCGGAGATAATTTAATTGATGAAAACTACAAACCTAAATTTTTTGCCATTTTATACTTTGAAACTATCCAAGCATCAAGAAAATTAGACGACACAAATGCAGATAAAAACAAAACATTAGCCGTTGGCTTTTCTGACTATTATCGAGAAAAAAATAAAGATAATAATGAAGATATTGAAAATTTAGAAAAGCAACTAAAATTAACTTCATCGGACCTTGAGAAAAAATATAAAAAGATACTTAATGAACTACTTGAAAAGCTAAAAGTGTTTGGCGTAGAACCACATATGACAATTCCCGAAATTGTTCTTCAAGCAGGATTTGATACCGAAAAAATACTTAAAGACAACATTAAATATTTTTACAAGCAAGACGGTGTTCAACTTCCCGAAAACTATAATGGTTTAGGTTATAGCAATTTGATTTATCTTGTTCTTAAAGTCGTAAGTTTCATAGAAAAATTCAAGAAGGCCGCTCCATTAAATAAATCTGAAGCCCTCGTAATTTTGATTGAAGAACCTGAAGCACACTTTCACCCTCAAATGCAACAAGTTTTTATCTCCCAAATCAAACGGACAATTAAAGAAACAAGAGAAAAAGAAAACTTGTCAGTTCAAATAATAATAAGCACACATTCATCGCACATTGTAACTGAAGCAGGAATAGGGGTTGACAGAAGCTTTGAAAGAATCAGATATTTCTCAAAAATATATGACAATATTGGAAAACGTTACAAAGTTGAAGTAAAAGATTTTAATGATTTTAAGCATAGAGAAAGTGATAAGGAAACTTTCCGCTTTCTAAAACAATATATGACACTTCATCGATGCGACTTATTTTTTGCAGACAAATTAATCCTTGTTGAAGGTGCTACTGAAAGAATTTTACTTCCAATTATGATTAAAAAGGTTGCAAGTAGTTTAAATTACGAGTATGTTTCAATTATTGAAGTAGGCGGAGCTTTCACATCAAAATTTAAAGAACTAATTAAGTTTATTGGAGTGAAAACATTAATTATCACGGATATAGATTCTTGTGATAAAGATAAAAGTGAGGAGTGTAGAGTAAATACGCCAAATGCGATTACATCAAATGAAACACTGAAAAATTGGATTCCTAATAAAAATGACATATCTGAATTAATAGCTTTATCTTCAGATGCAAAATATGATGGTCAGTTAATTAGGGTAAACTACCAAATCCCAGAGATAAAAAATGGTCATTGTGCAAGAAGTTTGGAGGAGGCTATTATCAATGCAAATATTCCTTTTTTCAAGAATAAATTTATTGATGAGAACAATAAGGAAAAAGAAGTCAAAAGTTTATTCAAAATTTTTAATGGAAAAAAAGAAGAATTAGCAACAGAAAATATTTGGGAACTGCGTCCAAAATCATCTAAAACAAAAACAAATTTTGCTTTTGCATTAATGACGTTTGATGAAAATTTTACAAATCTTAAATGGAAAGTGCCTAAGTATATTGAAGAAGGTTTAGTATGGTTGGCTAATAATGAAATTGCAAAATAATATGACAGCTTTCGAACAAATTCAAAAACTTATCGAAGAAGGAAAAAGCTTTGTATTAGAAGCAGGTGCAGGCTCTGGCAAAACATATACGTTAATACAAACATTAAAATATCTTATTCAAAATAAGGGTGAAGAATTAATAAAATCAAATCAGAAAATTGTTTGTATAACTTACACTAACGTAGTTAAAATGAAATTATTGAAAGAATCGAACACAATGAATTAGTTCTTGTATCAACAATTCACGAGTTTTTATGGAGTTCAATTAAACAATATCAAAAACAACTGAAAATTGAACTCTGTAAACTAAATGAAATAAATTTAGAGAAGGATAAAGAAAAGGCGAAAGAAAAAGGCAAAGCATTAGATTCAAGATACATAGAAAAATTAGCAGAAAGAATTGAAGTAGTTGATAAAGTTGAATACAACGATACATCGTTTAACGATTTTGAAAAAGGAATAATTCAACACGATGATGTAATTGAGATTGCAAAAATGATGTATGAAAATTATCCTCTTTTGACGGATATTGTTTCTACAAAATTCCCTTACATTTTCGTTGATGAATATCAAGACACAGCAGAAGAAACTATCTTCTGTTTACTTGATTGCCTTTTGAAACGAAATAACGAAAAGTGTATAATTGGTTTCTATGGGGACTCTTACCAAAAAATTTATGATTACGGCATTGGAAACTTAGAAAAATACTATAGTTCAAAAAACGGCCAAATAGAATTGGTAAAGAAAGAAGAAAATTATCGTTCTTCCCTATCTGTTGTAGGTTTGCTAAACAATTTCAGAAAAAATATTGAACAAAAGCCTCAGAAAGCAATACAAGGCAGTGTAAAATTTGTCTATTGGAAAAATCACCCAGAAAAACTTGCAAAGCAAAAAGTTAAGGATTTTAATGATAAAAATGCCCCAAGTAAAAATAAATTTTATGATGATGTTGTAAAAAAATTATCTGAATCATATTGGATATTTGAGGGAAGTGCAAATGCAAAGATTTTGGTTCTTGCTAATAGAAGAGTTGCTCAAAGAGCAGGGTTTGGTGAATTATTTTCGATATTCTCAAATAGGTTTGAAAAACGCACAAAAGAAAAATTGCTTGACAGAAATCACCCATTAATTACTTTTTTTGTTGGAACTATTGATAAAAAGACTTCACAGGAAAGAAAAATTGGTTTAGAGCATCTGATGGATTTTTGGAATGATACAAATCATAATGAGGTAATCAGATTTATTAGAAAAAATGGTTCTATTTTTTCTAAGGAAGATTTTAAACACAGTCATAAAAAACAAATTACTGAATTGCTTTTAAATCTTTCTAAAAATAGAAAAGATTTAAAAGTAAAAGAGGTTTATGAATTTGCCTCAAATAATGGTCTTGTATTCAGCAAAAGGTTTAATGATTTTGTTGAAAGATTATCTATTGAACCAGAAAAATTAACCGACAAAGAAAAAGAAAGTCAAACCAAAAACAAAACACTGTTTGATGCTTTTATGGAATTGTCTTATTCAGAGATTCTAAATTTTTGGAAACACACCCAAGACAATACAGTTTTTTCAACTAAACATGGAACAAAAGGTGATGAATTTGAAAATGTTCTAACAGTAATAGACGACACGGAATGGGTTCAAGAATATAACTTCAAAAATTTCTTTAACGATACAGAAGAAAAGCCTGATAGAAAATTAAGAACAAGAAACTTATTTTATGTTGAATGTTCAAGAGCAATAAATAACTTACTTGTTTTGTGTTTATCCGAACTTGACCCGAAAGCAATAACAACCATTAAATCTTGGTTTGGAGACACAAATGTTATTGATATTGAAGATTATTTGAAAAACTAACATTAATATCTTATTCTGAATCCATTATATACTAACCCCTACAAAACAAAAAAGGTCAGTATTTTCATACTGACCTTTTAAACAGTCGGGGTGGCAGGATTCGAACCTACGACCTCCACATCCCAAATGTGGCGCGATACCGGGCTACGCTACACCCCGAAAATTTTAATATGTTTGGTTCTTTTAAAACCTGTTAGTAAAATTTATTCTTTGTTTGTTATCAAAGAATTTGTTTTACTTATTCTTGAAAATTGGGTTTAATTAAACTCATTTTCAAATATTTCTGAGAGATAAATCTCTTAGTATTTTAGAAAAAAAAAGCCAGTATTTTCATACTGACTTTTTCCCGGTCGGGGTGGCAGGATTCGAACCTACGACCTCCACATCCCAAATGTGGCGCGATACCGGGCTACGCTACACCCCGAAAACTTCCTAAGTGCCTAAGCCGCTTGGAGCGGTGAGGGCGGGATTCGAACCCGCGGTACAGTTACCCGTACGACAGTTTAGCAAACTGTTCCTTTCGGCCTCTCAGGCACCTCACCGAATGGATTGCAAAGGTAAAAGGATTTTTTTAATTGTCAAAATTAAGGCTATATATTTTTGAAAAAAGTTTAAAATACATACCAAGATATTCTATCTACCTCAGTATCTGTTATTTTCAAAACATCCTTAAGTGTCGTTTTGTCTTCAATTGTCTTACCGTTTTTTAAATATTGTACCAAAATCTTGGTTTTGGCATATCCTATGTATGGATGAGATGCCAATTTTTTAAAATTATTTTCTGTGAGTGGTATTTTTTGAGGAGAAAAGTTAGCAGCTATTACTGCATATCGTTTTAATTCTTTCAATGCTCCTTCACTAATGCCGTAAACATCGTCTAATTGCGATAACTGCACAAAGCCACCAAGCTTATCTCTAAATTTGATTATTCTTACCGACAAAACCGTTCCTATTCCATTTATTTTCTTGAGAGTGTTGGTATCTGCCTGATTGATATCAAATGTAGAAATTGTTTTTGGGCTGTATTCTTGGTTTTTAGTTGTATTGGTATGATGTGTTGGTGTTTCCGACACCTGTGTACTATAAGTGGGCTCAGGAACTGAAGCACTTAGGGTATCTATGGTACATGTAAAGTTTGCAGAAAGGCCGTCTGTTGAATATCTATAGGTAAAAATCACAGCTACATAAAGTACAAGTAACAAAAGTACAAACAGTATTCCTCTAGCTTCACTTTTGGTGTAGCCAAAGAATTTGGTAAAAAAGTTAAGCATGGTTTTATTTATTTATTGGAATGTCCTTTGGTTTCCATATCTGTTTTGTACGAGTTAAAGGCTTCATATATTCCAGCAGCTATTTTATGCTGACCATCTAGGTCTCCAAGTAACTTCTCGTCTGAGTTATTAGACAAAAACCCTATTTCTACCAGAGCTGCAGGCATGGTTGTTTTCCACAAAACCAAAAATCCTGCCTGACGCACCCCTCTAGATTTTAAGCCAGTTTGTTCACTCATGCAACGTTCCACTTTGTCTGCAAATTTTACACTGTTTACCATATAGGCATTTTGGTAATTCATAAACAAAATATGTGCTAAAGGAGAGGTAGGGTCAAATCCATCGTATTTTTCTAAATAGTTGTCTTCTTGTAAAACCACCGCATTTTCTCTTTTAGCTACTTCCAAATTACTCTCTGTTTTGTGCATACCCATGGTGTATGTTTCAGAACCTGTAACATCTTTGTTGGGGTTTGAATTACAGTGTATGGAAATAAAAAAATCTGCTGAATTTTTATTTGCTATTGCCGCACGGTCATGCAGTTCTACAAAGTGGTTGTCTTTTCGAGTATACACTACTTTTACCTCTGGCAAATTTTCTTTGATCAGCTTGCCCAAAGCTAAAGCCACTTTAAGGGTAATATCGGCTTCATTGTGGCTTTTGCCATGGCAGCCGGGATCTTTGCCACCGTGTCCGGCATCTATAACCACAGTTTTTATTTTGTAATTATGAACCATGTCAGACTCACTACTCTTAGAAATGAGTAGCACACAAGAAAACAGTAATGAACTCGTTATAAGTTTTTTAATATTTTGCATATTGTTATATAAAATAAAGACCTAAATTTGCGATTTGAAAAAATTTATATTTTTGAAAATTCATAACCGAAATATTATTCAAGTAACTTTTAGTTATTTGTGTTTGTTTTTGTCTTGCAATTTAATAAATGCACAAGACCAAAACAATAACTCTAAGATTTCTAGCACATCTGATGCCAAAACTGATTCTGCTACAGTAACACGTTCTGGAAAAAAGATTGTGATGGGAAAAGAAATAGAAACCACTGTTAATTACAGTGCCGAAGATTCTATTGTGTTTGACGTACAAACAAAATTTATCCATCTTAATAGTTCTTCAAAGGTAAACTATGGGGATAGAACTTTGGAGTCTGATAAAATCACTATTGATTATGTGAAAAATCATGTTACGGCTATTGGCACTAAAGACTCTAACAGCAACAAAGTAAAAGGAAGACCTGTTTATAAGGAAGGGGCTGAAACTTATGTGGCTGATAAAATTGGTTTTAACTTTGCAACCAAAAAAGGAGTGGTATATGGTGCTGAAACCAAACAAGGCGATGGTTTTATTTATGGCTCTGCCATTAAGAAAAATGGAGATGACGAGCTATTTGTTAAAGACGCCATTTACACTACTTGCGATCGTAAACATGCCCATTTTGGTTTTATTGCTCACAAAATAAAGATTATTACTAATAAAAAAATTCTTTCTGGGCCTGGTCAATTACAGATTGGGGGTACCAATCTTCCTATATATTTGCCTTTTGGTTATTTTCCATATCCCAACAAAAGAAGTTCTGGTATTTTGATGCCGTCTATTGGTGGTAGTAGCACAAGTGGTAAATTTTTATCAAAGCTCGGATTTTATTGGGCTATAAATGATTACCTTGATTTAAAAGTATACACCGACTTGTACTCTAATGGTGGATATAATTTGAGCTCAAACATTAGCTACAAAGTACGATACAAATTTAATGGAAGCATAGGTTTTTCTAGAAACAGCATGATCAGCGGTTTTGGTCTTTTAAAAGAAAAACAACCCATACAGTCTAAATTCTTTTGGTACTTTAACCAAGAAGCTCAACGCAAAGGAAAATTTTCGGCCAACGTGAATATAACTTCTGTAAAATATAATAGACAAACAGAAACGAGCATCAACGAATTTACTCAGCAAGATTGGACCTCAACGGTGAGCTACTCAAGAAATTTTCCTAAAACAGGTATCAGTTTAAATTCAAACGCCCGATATAACAATAACTTTGCTACTAAAAAAACTACCATAAATTTACCTGATATTACTTTGAGTAAATCCACCTTTCAGCCTTTTAATAAGGTAAGCAATTGGGGGGTTATCAAGAATATCAACATTTCTGCTTCATTAAGTTTTAAAAACACTATTAACAATAAGAAATACCGAAGCATCTCTAATAAATATTATTCTGAAAGCAATCTCAGCAATTATTACTACGATTCTTTATCTTTCCAAAATTTAAGTTTGACAGATTTGTCTAAGTTTTCTACTAATGGTGGCTATTGGAATATTTCTTTAAATAATGTTTTTAAAGCTTTCAAATATTTCAGTATCACTCCGGGAGTAAACTTAAATGGAAATATTTATTCTACTACCAAAAACTACACCGTGAGTACCCTAGACAGTCAGCTGTATTATACCAACGTAAAAGGCTTTTATGTGCCCTTTAAATACAATTTTTCTGTAAGAGTAAACACTGTTTTATACGGTGTGGCGAAGATAAACAAATTTGGTATCAAAGGACTCCGACATATGCTTACGCCAAGTGTAACATATACTTTACAACCTAAGATAAACCCCAATTCAGCCTACTATAAATACATGTTTCAGGACAACCCTTACGACAGCAGAAACCCATATTCTAGATTCTCAGACACCCCTAACAGTGACTACGTGTATGGCGCTCCTTCCACATCTAGTTATTCGGAAGTTGTTAATTTTAGTATTACTAACAGCTTAGAACTTAAAGTAAAAAACAAAAAAGATACTTCGGGAACCAACAAAGCAAAAATTGTGAAACTGATTGATAATTTTTCTGTGAATGCTAACTACAATATGCACCAGCTCAAAAATAAGTTGAGCAACATTAGTGCTAGCACTTCTACTACTCTTTTGAACAAATTACGTCTAAACGGATCTGCCTCTTTTGACCCATACACTTATACTATTACAAATGTGAAGGGAGTAGAAACTGCAACGTTAAACGACGAATACCTTTTCAAAAATTTTGATTTTAAAAATAACAAAACGCTAGCAAGAATAAGAACGCTATCTGCAAATGCCTCTTTACCACTGAACCCTAAGTTTAAATACAAAAACACTTATACCCCAGAACAAGAGACGTTTTATCAGATGTATCCGTATTTGCGTTATGCAGATTTTGACCTACCTTGGAATGTAAACTTATCATACAATGTTAATAAAACATTTGCTGTAATTGGCGAAGACAAAATAAGTAGTATAGCTTCTGTGAACACAAATATAACTTTGATGGGGAACTGGAAAGCAAGTTTTACTTCGACATACAACACAAAAGAGAAAAAGTGGTCTGGACATAACATCACCATCAACAAAGCTATTCACTGCTGGAGTCTGTTCTTTACTTGGAGCCCTGCAAACCAATATGCAACGTACACGTTTATGTTAAAGGCTAATTCGGCTACACTTAGAGATTTTGTTCCTATTAACAAAAGAAGTAATGCAGGTATATAATGTTTAACCCCAAAGATCGTACGAAACGCAATTCTGATGCACTTGATTTGGGTGAGGCTATAAGTCAATATTTAAAGTTTTTTAAAATTGACGAAAAGTATCATCAGACGGCACTGGTAAATAATTGGGAAAAAATTATGGGGAAAACTATAGCCACAAGAACCGAAAAGCTATATGTTCATAAAAAAATACTCTTCCTTAAACTTAATTCCTCTGCACTCAAAAACGAAATGTTTATCAATAAACTTAAGGTAATAGAGCTCATCAACAAAGAACTTGGTGCTGAAACTATTATAGATATTAAGTTACTTTAAACCCAAATTAAGCATTAGCTTTTTTCATACCTCACCCTTTGACCCTCTCCAAGTGAAGATGGTTTTAATAAGAGAAAAATCAAAGATTTTTCCTATTGCTTAACTGGGGTTAATTTGGGTGCATCTGTTTGTATGTGTACTTCTTCATCTGTCAACCATTTCTTAACAAACTCTTTATTTCTACTAATTTTTCCTAAAATAAATGTATCGTAGTTGGTTAATAACCAACAGCTAAATGCATTTTCTTTTACGACACCTGCATTTTTGTAAAAATTAGAATGCAAAAAATATACTTTAGTGTCTTTTTTAAAAATCATACCAACATGATTACTCAACCCAATCATATACAAACCATCGGTAGCTTTGTTTTTTAGATAATCCATAAAAACAGAATGGCCTCCAATAATTATTTCAGCTTTAGGATCTAAGCTTTGAATTTCGTTGAGTGGTGTTTGCTGAGCAAGTTTATATCTGTTCACATTCCAACCCAGATGCTTGAGAGAAGTACTAACATAATAACCGCAAGCTATTTTTCCTTGTTTGGGAACATCTGTGGTTCCATAAAAATCCCAAGGTGTACCTTTCCAAAATTCAAACATAGAATTGGTAATTTGTTCTTCTAAAAACAAACCTGCACTGAGCAAAACGGAATCTTTATGAAGTGATGTTTTATACGCATTTTGGTATTTTAGTTTTGTTTGTTTCACGGCATTGAGATATACTTGATACTCGTTTGCAAAAGAATGAGTTAGAAACAAAACCACAATAAAACATATCGCCTTTTTCATAATACAATTTTTTACACAACGTATGAATGTTATATTTATTATATAGGCTTAAAAAACAAAGTTGGGGTTAGAAATATCGTTCGTCAAGGGTCACAGACCTTGACGAGCGTTGTAGAAACCATTAAAGTTTGACCAAAGTATGGATTTTAACAAAGTTTGGTCTGTATAATAAAATGAACCCGCCGCCGTTTGAGGTCTTAACAACAGCTTTTACCAATACAAAAGCATAAATTGAATAGTATTTTGTGAAGTCCCAAAATGTGGCGGAACAAATTAACGTCGTCTATGGTCGCATACCTTGACGAGCGTTTATTGGCTATTTAGGAACGATTGAAAAGGTCTCCCGACCGTTTTCAACGTTTTACTTTTTCTCCAAATAAGCTATTTTGTCTTTTAGCAGAGCAATTTGCTCTTCATACAGCCTACGTTCGTTGTCGGTTATGGTGTTGTATATATGACCTGTAATTGTATTGGTATTAACTTGATTAAAATAATATTTAGGGTCAAAGTTTACGAGGTTTTCTAGTTTTTCGCCTAAGGCACCGGCAATTTGAGTAAGGCGAGAATAAGGCACATCGGTTTCGTCACGTTCTATTTTAGAATAACCCTGCACACTCATTTGAAGCAAATCAGCCATTTCTTTAACGGATATTTTCTTTAACTCACGTACATGCTTAATTTTTGTGCCTATGCTTTCCATGTTTACCCAATTTATAGTACAATTATACATCTAATGATTTAATATTACAACCAAAGGTTTAAATTAAAGAGAATTATTTTTGATAGTTTTGTGAATTAATATTATTCATTATGAAAAAAATTATTACTACAACTTTACCCTATTGGGTACTAATCTCTTTTTTTTATTAACTGGTTGTACTAAATATTCTTTGTCTGGTCTTAGCACAAATATACAACCTATTAGAAAAACACCCATAATTCAACATCCGCAAATTGTTTCACTTAAAATTGATTCTATAAAAACGAGCATTTCAAATACCGTACAAGTGAGTATTCCACCAACTGAAAAAGAAATTGAAAACGCGAAACAACTTACCTTAAATCAATTAATCAAAAACAGTAAAGCAGATGTGGTTGTAGAGCCTGTTTACGAAATCAATCAAATAAAAAATCAATTGACAGTTAATATTAGTGGGTTTATGGGAGTTTATAAATCATTCAGACCTGTTGAAAACAAAGATTTAGAAATGATAGAAACCATAAATAAAGCTGAAAATATTGGTAAAGCAAAAATTGAAACCTCCAAAACAATAACTACAGATATACCCAAAAAGAAGTTTAGTTTAGGTGCTGCAGTATTAAGTGTCCTTATTCTTGCCGGAATAATTGGTTTAATTAGTCTTTCTGTTAATAGATAAAATGAAAAAGCAATTAACAATTTTAACTATTATACTAGGTATAATTAGTTTTTACTCTTGTAACAGTAATAAAAATGTTACTCCAAACAATACTAATACTACACCTTCTGTAGTTGATACAAACTGGTATACATTACCTGATTATTCTACTTATACAGGTAATTACTGTCTTATAAAAGATAGTGCTAATACAAAAGCTTGTATAAGAAATAACACAGGAACATTCTATTATACAGAATTTAAAGGTATTAATAGTACAAAACTCAGAATCACTGATTTTAAACTTACCTTTATTGCTAAAGGAACTACAACTGGAGTAGTTATTAAAACAATTGATACTGTAAATACTGTAATAAAATATTATAATCCTCCACATACAGAAAAAGGAGAATTGTTAAAATATAACTCAAAACTTTACTGTAAAATTTACAGAAATTTTTAAAGATTCACGGTTTAAATGATTGGCTTTTAAGTGATAAATTTTTTATGAAAAAGTACATACTTTTATTTTACTTCATATATACTTTAGTCAATTCTCAAAATTTCAAAATTTGCGGAGGTCATGATTTTTCGGCGGTAGTTTGCAATAATAAAAATATCTATACGTGGGGATCTAATTTATATGGACAAATGGGATGTAATCTACAAGGTCAACCGTATACTGATTCCTTTTATAATTTACCAAAAGTTGTTGGAACACTTCCTTCAATAAATAAAATAACTTTAGGACATAGCAATCATATTTTAGCAATTGACACCTTTGGCTATGTTTGGTCTTGGGGTTTAAATGATTATGGACAACTTGGAAGAGGAACAATTGGTGGATATAGTTCACAACCTAAAAAAATTTTAAGAGGTTCTCAATCAAAAATTGTTGATAAATTAAATGATCCTAGTGGTATTTATTTACATAATATTTTATCAATAACAAGTGGAGTTAATTATTCTTTTGCAATTGAAAAAGGAACAGGTAAAGTACTTGCTTGGGGTAAAAATAATGCTGGTCAGCTTGGTGATTCTTCTGGTTCTAATATTAACAAAAGTACACCTGTCTATGTCAAAACCAATCAAAATACCTATTTAACAGATATAATTCAAATAGAGGCAGGTGAAGTAAGCACATATGCTTTGGATATAAACGGAAATGTTTGGTCTTGGGGGAGTCAGTGGTTAGGTCGTCAAAATACTGGTTTAGCATCTCGTGTAATAAGTAACCCTAATCATCTAGACAATATGATTTCGTATTCTGGTACAAATTATTTATCAAATATTACTCAAATTTCTGCTGGAGTAAACCATTGTTTGGCAATTGATAAAGATGGTAAAGTTTGGTCTTGGGGTGGTGATTGGGCACCAGGTCAATTGGGACAAGGAAATGGTTATCAATCATTTAACAATGCTGGATTAGTAGTTGATGTAGGAATTTCCTCAACAACAGGTCCTTGGTTAGGTACAGGGATTGATGGCAAAGCTATACAATTAGCTGCTTCACAGGCAAGTTCAGCCATCTTAATGGAAAATGGAAAAGTTGTAACGTTTGGAGCAAATGGTTTATACACAAGCTACGAAGTAAAATTACCTTCGGGTAGTTATTTGTGCGGATCTAATGGTGGAGTATCTCAATCTGGTACATTAGGAACAGGTATTTGTAATCCAACAACCAATTGCGTCAATCCTAACCTTAGTGGAAATGGTTATGAATATCCAAATTATGTCAATATCAATTCTGATGCTACTACGCATTTAAGCAATATTACTGAAATTTCAGAAGGTGATGCATGGTTTTATGCAATTAATAATTCTGGTCAAATTTATACTTGGGGTTATAATAAAAGAGGGGAATTAGGGTTAGGAGATTATACAGATAAATGTTATCCTACTATATTAGATTTACCGTCTAGTTGTAAATTAGATTTATCAGTAGTTACTAACAACAAGGACATGGAAGAAAATAATGAAATTTTAATTACGCCAAATCCCAACAGAGGGAATTTTGTAATTACGGGGTTGAATAATAAAAAATTTGATGTTATTATTTCTTCTAGTCTTGGACAGTTCGTTTATAAAACTCAATTATTTAGTGAGTTATGTGAAATTAATTTAAAGGAGTTAGCTTCTGGTATATACTTTTTAACCTTGAAAAATGATAAAGAAATTTTAATAAAACGAATTATTGTTGAATAAAATCAAAACGTTTAAGTAATAATAGCTAACGTCGTCAAGGTTTACAACCCTTGACGAGCGTCAATTTTAGTAAAACGATTGAAACGGTCTGCGACCGTTTTCAACGTTTTAAAACTCTAAAATTAAACTTTTTAGGTTAGATTCATTTTGCTGTGCAGAATGAAACTTTTGGTATTCAATATTGTTACCAAACCAATCTAAAACTTCTTCTCTACAAAGTTTAGTATTTTTATTTTGCAAATGGCTCCAGTATGATGAATGCGGATAGTCTCTAAAGTCAGTAACGAAGCCATGTTTTTGTGGATTGAAATGGATATACCAAACTAATTGTGAAAAGTACGCACCAGAATTAATTTCTATCCTACGAAACGGCGACTCAAACAAACCTCCTGTTCTTTGAACATCTTTATTAAATGCTTGGGTGTAACCATTGAATAAATGTGCAAATTGCGAAGACAAGAATTTTTGTAAATTGTCAATCTTTTTGTTCTTGTATCGTAGTTTTGTAATTTCTTCGATTTCTTTTTCAGATTTAACTCTGATTAATTTATGAAAATGATTACTCATCAAACAATAAGCATATGTATCTACAAAAGGTGCCACATGGTACGAATATTTATCCAAAAATAATTGATAGTGTTTTTCTTTAGTGAAAATGGGTGTACCGTTTATACCTTTGTTATAAATATGATAATAAGTGTTTGGTTGTAAAGGTTTTGTGTTTGCTTTCATAGATTCATGTAAAAATGTTATAGCATTTTAAACGATTACCAAGGTCTACGACCGTTGGTAACGGTTAACGTCGTCAAGGGTCGCAGACCTTGACGAGCGTTTTAATGGTATTTATGTAAAACGCTTGAAAAGGTCTCCCGAAAAACCGATTACCAAGGTCTACGGCCGTTGGTAACGGTGCAACGTCGTCAAGGGTCGCAGACCTTGACGAGCGTTTTAAAATATAAACGATTGGCAGGGTTTACAACCACTGCCAACGTTGTATTTTAGTAAAAAGATTGAAAAGGTCTTTCGGCCGTTTTCAACTTTTTACTTCCACAATCCTTTCAATTTATTCAACTTAGCTTGTAAGTCGCCTTCGGGTTCTTGCTCTTTTGATTTTTTAGCTCCTCCGCCAGTATTTTTATCTTTTGTACCAGATCCGTCTTTCATGGTTAGAGATATTCGCTTGCGAGAAATATCTACTTCCGTTACGGTAACCATTACTTTTTGGGCTACTTTCAACACTTCAGAAGGATTGGTAATAAACTTATCTGTTATTTGGCTCACATGTACCAGCCCGTCTTGATGCACGCCAATATCTACAAAAGCCCCGAAAGCGGTAAGATTGGTAACGATTCCTGGGAGTTTCATACCTATACGCAAATCTTCTATATGATTCACTCCATCTTGAAAACTAAAAGCTTCAAAAGCTTCACGAGGATCACGACCTGGCTTTGCCAATTCATTGATGATGTCGTTTAGCGTTGGTAAACCCACAGTTTCTGTTACATATTTTTGAGGTTTTATTTGTTTTCTCAGTTCTGCATTTTTCATGAGTTCTTCCACCGTACAGCTGAGATCTTTTGCCATTTGCTCTACAATCTTGTACGATTCTGGGTGTACTGCACTGCAATCGAGTGGGTTTTTAGCTCCACGTATTCTCAAGAAACCTGCAGCTTGTTCGTAAGCTTTGTCGCCGAGTCTAGCAACTTTTTTAAGTTCCGCTCTGGTTTTAAAAGCTCCATTTTGATTTCTGTATTCAATAATATTTTGAGCCAATGCCGGACCCAAGCCAGATACATACGAAAGTAACTGTTTGCTGGCGGTGTTCAATTCTACTCCCACATGGTTTACAGAACTTATAACTACGTCATCTAGCGAATGTTGCAGTTTGGTTTGGTCCACATCGTGTTGGTATTGACCCACACCAATAGATTTTGGGTCAATTTTTACCAATTCAGCCAATGGATCCATCAATCTGCGACCAATGGATACAGCTCCACGAACGGTAACGTCTTTGTCAGGGAATTCTTCACGGGCCACCTCAGAAGCCGAATATATGGATGCTCCACTTTCGTTAACCATCACAATTTGTACGTTAGGCAATTTTAAATTTCGTACAAATTCTTCCGTTTCACGGCCAGCCGTACCGTTACCAATGGCAATGGCTTCCACTTTAAATTTCTCTACGGCATATTTTATAGTAGCTGCCGCCTCCGTAGTTTTGCGTTGTGGCTCATGCGGATAAATGGTGTCGTTTTCTAGCAATTTACCTTGTTTGTCTAGAATAACGGCTTTGCAACCCGTTCTAAAGCCCGGATCCAGTGCCAAAACTATTTTTTCGCCCAAAGCTGGAGCCATCAATAACTGTCGAGCGTTGTCGGCAAATACTCTTATAGCTTCTTCATCTGCTTTATCTTTAGAACTGATGCGTACTTCTGTTTCTATAGACGGACGCAACAGTCTTTTGTATGAATCTCTTGTAGCCAATTTTACTTGCTCAGCAGCTTGGTTGTTTGATTTTACAAATTGGTTTTCGAGCAATGCTATCGCCTCTTCTTCTTCTGGTAGCATGTCGAGCATAAGAAAGCCTTCTTTCTCACCTCTGCGTAAAGCCAAAATTCTGTGTGAAGGTGCCGATTTTAAAGGCTCAGACCATTCAAAATAATCTTTGTATTTTTGAGCTTCTTCTTTTTTAGATTCTATAACTTTGGCAGATACAGCCCCTTTTTCCAAAAACAAGGTACGTATTTTTACACGAGCTTCTTTGTCTTCACTTATCCATTCTGCTATAATATCTCTTGCACCCGCCAGAGCTTCTTCTGTGTTATTTACTCCTTTTTCTGCATCTATAAACTTATCCGCTTCTGATGAAACATCAAATTTGGCTTGTTCAAATATCTGTGTTGCCAGTGGTTCCAAACCTTTTTCTTTAGCCATGCTGGCTCTTGTCTTTCTTTTAGGTTTGTAGGGTAAATACAAATCTTCCAGCTCCGTAAGTGTTTGTGCTGCATTTATTTGTTCTTCCAGAGATTCCGTAAGTTTACCTTGTTCTCTGATAGACTTTAAAATACTTTCTCTTCGTTTGTCTAGCTCACGCAGCTGAGCTATTCGGTCTCTGATATGTGCTACTTGTACTTCATCTAAGCTACCCGTAGCTTCTTTTCTGTATCGAGAAATAAAAGGCACGGTAGCTCCTTCATCTAAAAGCTCCAGCGTGGCTTCTACTTGTTTATTACTTACTGCCAGTTCTTTGGCTACAATTTGAATGTGCATTTATTTGACTTTAGAGATTGGATTTTAGAGAAAAGATGAAAGACTTTTCTTGTGTCTTATATCTTAAATCTTGTGTCTATTTAAGTTTCAAATATATAATAAAGAATGATAAACAAAATGTATTTTTGGGAAATTAAACATTGAAAAACCAAATGAAATATATTAATCTGTTAAGAATATTGATTTCTGTTATATTAATCTTTTCAAGTATATATGGTATGATAGGTTTTTTAATAGGCTATCCTATGTTATTTAATAATCGAGAATTACCATTAGATAATATACAAGGAATGATTATCCAAAATAATAAAATTTATTTGGGATTAGGCACATATAATGTAATTCAAAAATACACTCTTAATGGAGATTTTATAGGTTATGAAGAAGTTAATTCCAACAAATGGGGATTTACTTTTGATATTGATACAATGGGTAATGCTACGATATATGAAAAATCAAATGTTTCAAACCAGACTTTTGATACTTTAGAATTTAAAAGATTACTTGGAAATGAAACATTCGAATTATTGAAAAAATTAGATTCTAAAAAGATTATAGGTAAAAGCACTTTAGATAGTATAAAAGTGAAAAACGCCGTTTACTATGTTACTAAAGATTTTTTTCCAAAAATAAAGAAACTAGAATCATCTAAAACGACAATTTTAGTTGATCAAACTTGGTTACAAAAATCATTACAAGGACGTATAACACCTTGGTTAATAAGTGCGATTTCTATTTTTTTATTGTTTAAGATAAATATTTTAAGAATTACAAAACATATAATGAACGGATTTCCTTTTTCTTTAAAAAGAGCATTTATTGATATTTTTAGTGTTTAAAAAAATTAAAATCTTACTTTAGTCTCCGCCGCCGCCACAACCTCCACAGCCTCCACCACAACTACCTCCACCACCACTACATGAGCTACCACATGATGAGTTGGAATCCGACTTGTTTACATGGTCAAAAACAGGAACAAACAATGGGTGCAAAGATTTTGATAGAAAATAGTTCCAAATTTCTGGTTTATTGTTGTGAGAAACTGTTTTACTATTTTCAAAAATATATGTGGTTTTTCTAATAAACTTTTTGTCTAGATCAATTAAAAAGATTACAATCATTCCTAACAAAAAAAATAATGTAATTACTAAATATGTTGTGGGTTTATCATTAATAGTACCTATTACAAATCTTAAGATTCCTATGTAAAACAATATTCCTAGCACAATCAAATTAACTTTAAATAAAAACACATATGGTTTTGACTTACTATAATACTTAGAAAGTGCTTTTTTAAAATTCAATAAATTTAAGAAATAAGGTTTGTTGCTGAAATATTTAAGTATATCTGGATAAAATACGGCCTTTTTAGAATTTTTTATACGATTGATAAAACTAATTTCAAACCAATTTTGGGGTAAAAAATCTTCGTGAATTGAAATTTCATAATTGGTTTTTATTTCGATTTTGTTGTGAATAATTAACTCGTTTGTGAGAGCATGTATGGAGTCTGTATAATCATATTTTAAACAAATCAATTCAATAGGTTCAAGATAATTAATAAATGAATTGGGAGATAAGTTTTTAATAAATTGATTGACTTTTGCTTTATTAAAAATATGTAAAAGCAAAAAACTGATTATTGAAAATAAAATATATAAAAGCAAAAAATAAGGATTGGGAATTACTCTAATCAATTCCCCAATAGAATAAACACCAGGTATTATAGCACAAAATAGTCCTAAGATTACTGTAAAAAGTACAGTCCTAAGATGAGTACGTGCTTTAGGCAATTTGAGAGAATCATACATACTGGAATTTTTCCATATTTCTATTGGTTGATTTCCAAAAAATTGACTATAAAGTTGTTGAGTTGTTTGTTTCGCTTGAGCAAATCTTTTTTCTTCATTTAGTTTAAGAGTAGAAGGTACATGGTTTATAAATTTGCCTAGAATGTGGCAAAATTGTGCATATGACTGTGTAAAAATCAAATGCTGATGCCAAACAATATCAATAATAGGTGACGGCGAAAGCATTAATTCTGATTTTGCCACCAAGTACATAAACTTCTTATATTCTAAGATAGCTTTATTGGTAAAATCAATAGTCCAATAATTTTCTTTTGCTAGTCTTAAAACAAAATCATAATCTGAGTATTCATCACCTAACTCAAAGTTTTGTATTTTATTCCACAATACCTTATCCAACATTCTATTCTTTTTCTTCTACTGCCAAACAGAGTTGTTTGTACCAATCTTCACCAAATTTTCTAATCAGCGGATCTTTCAAAAACTTATACACAGGAACTTTTAAGCTTTTTCCTAGATCACATGCTGGTGCACAAATACTCCATCTGTCATAGTTTATGGTGGTGTATTTGTTATCAAACTGTTTGATACGAATGGGGTACAAATGACACGAAATGGGCTTTTTGTAGGTTATTTTTCCGTCAAGGTAAGCTTGCTCTATCGCACATTTGAGTATTTTCTGATCATCATAAATAGCAAAGACACATTCAGCTCCGTTTATGGTTGTGGTAGAATAGTCGCCGTCTTCGTCAAGCAAGTACATACCGTTCTCTTCTACTGTCATTTGAGCTTCGCCAGACATATACGGTTTCACGTGCTCGTAAACATCTTGCAAAATTTGAAGTTCGTCTTCTTCAAGGGGAGCACCTAAATCTCCTTCTACACAACAGGCACCTTTGCATTTTTGCAAATCGCACACAAAGTGTTTATCTGCAACATCATCACTTATATATGTATCTCCTACTACTATCATACTACAAATTTACGATTTTATACCTGTTTGTAACATTAATAAATTTGGATATTTTTATACTGAAATAAAAATGGTATTGTTATTTTTACAAAAAATATAAGCATGGATACTCAACTATTGATTTTAGACAAAGCACAAACTCTTCGTAAGATTAGTAGAATAGCGTTTGAAATTTATGAAAATAATTTTCAGGAAGATGAAATCATCATTGCGGGTATTTATGATAAGGGCTACCAGTTTGCAGAAATGCTTGTAGAGGAATTGAAAAAAATAACTTCTCTTAAAATATCTTTGATCAGAATAGATCTAGACAAGTTTTCATTGTTACAAAGTAAAATAAGTCTAAGCTGCGACATAGAGTTTCTTAAAAACAAAAGCATTGTTTTGTGCGATGACGTCATGAATTCTGGAAGAACTATGGCGTATAGTTTAAAACCATTCTTAAACCAAGAAATTAAGAAACTTCAAACGGCCGTGATTGTTGACCGTGATCATAAAACATTCCCAATATCGGCAGATTATGTAGGGTACAAAATCTCTACTACACTCAAAGAAACCATCAATGTAGTACTTGATGATTCTGAAAATTTAGGAGTATATATTTTTTAACAAATTACTCTATTGCCAATGTTTGGGTAGGTACTTAAAAATTTAATTAGTTTTTACGTCCAAAGTTAAATTTGAAAACACATTGAGTAGTTTAATGTACAATACATAATGTTTAGTCTTCTTGTTTGGTATAGCCTAAAAATGCCAAACAAAACCATACGATATTCACAATAGCTACAGTATACATCACTCTATAATGCCAAAAATTACTTTCTGCTTCTAAGTCAATCATTTCTACCAATTTGTAATCATCGGCAAGGTTGAGATTATTGGCGTAGATAGATTTATGAACGGCGTCAGAAAATTTTCTTTTATCTACTTCTGTTTTAATTTCAAAACCATACGTGTGATGCGAAATAATTTGCTCATGGAAATCTTTTTCTGTTTTACCAAAAAGCATTTTAGGCATTTTGTAGCAAGCCCAGTATTGTACAGAATCTGTTCTACCCCAGTCTAATCCTACCAAAGGAAAAACCCTATATTCTACTTTTTCATTATGCACCACAAAGGTATCAATGCCTCTAAACTTTTCTTGTATTTTGTAATTCATAAAACTAAATACAGAATCTTTGGTTAGCAATTTATTATCAGGGTTAACACTTACAGCCTTGGGTACTAATTTTTTATATCTTTCAGGATGGAGCTTATATCTATAAAAATCAGCAGAAATCCAGCTTCCAAAAACAGAAAGCGTTACACCTATCCAAAAAAACTTTCTGTTAAAATGATTCTTAAAAAGTGTTGGTAGATAAAATGCCACAAAAGACAGCAGAAACATAATCACTAAATACAAAAGCTTGAAGCTGTATTTTTGTAACTGCACATAAACAAGTATACTTAAGTTGAGCATTATAAACCCATAAATAAGTCCTAACAGTCTATCTTGATACTTATGGAACATAGTTGTTGTATTTAACATTGTAAATATATAGTTTTTCTAAGTTTGTCAAAAAGAAATAGAAATAAAAATAGCATCAATAATATCTTTTATATCAATAATAAATAGTTAAATTTGTGATTGCATAAGATTACACAGTGTATATGGCTCTCAACGAAAAGCTTTATGAGGAAGTAAAAAAGATATTCACAGCATATTTAGAAAAAAAAGAGCTGCGAAAAACACCCGAAAGGTTTGCCATCTTAGAAGAGATTTATACTCGTACAGGTCATTTTGATGTTGAGAACTTGTATATAAGTATGAAAAACAAAAACTACCGCGTAAGTAGAGCAACTGTTTATAATACGCTGGACATATTGGTAGATTGTGACTTGGTAACTAAACACCAGTTTGGAAACAACTTGGCACAATACGAAAAATCTTATGGATCTAAACAACACGATCATTTAATTTGTACAGATTGCCACAAAGTTTTAGAATTTTGTGATCCAAGAATATACACCACTCAAAAAATGGTAGGTGAATTATTACAATTTGATGTGCTACATCATTCTCTGATACTTTACGGAAGTTGTAATAACGAAAACTGCGAAAATAAAAATAAATCAAAATGAGCTCGAACATTCAAGTTGTAGGCGATATAGTTGTGATTAAAGTAAGCGGAGACTTACTCGGTGAAGACGCAGGTCTAGATTTATATAACAGTATAAATGTATACAATACAAACCAATCTTATAAAAAGTTTATTCTTGACTTGTCTGAAGCAAGATACATAAACTCACAAGGCTTAGGTGTACTTATAACTTCATACACTCACGTTAAAAACAAAGAAGGAGTACTAGTGTTGCTCAATCCGAATGAGAGTGTAAAGAAGTTGTTAAATATAACAAAACTAAATTCGGTATTTCAAATATTCAATTCGTTAAATGAAGCTGAGACAGCTTTAAATAAATAATTTTCAATAATGGCAGTAGACGTATTGTTAGGCCTGCAATGGGGCGATGAAGGAAAAGGTAAAATAGTGGACGTAATAGCTCCTAACTATGATATCGTAGCAAGATTTCAAGGTGGACCAAACGCTGGTCATACATTGGAGTTTAATGGTATCAAGCAAGTTTTGCATCAAGTACCTTCAGGTATTTTCCACGAAAAAATTAAAAATGTTATCGGTAATGGCGTTGTTCTTGACGTAGTTACTTTCATTAATAAAGAAATTAAAGAGTTAAAAGAAAAAGGTATAGATGCTACTAAAAATCTATACATTTCTAAAAAAGCTCAGCTGATAGTTCCTAGTCATAGATTACTTGACAAAGCTTTTGAATTATCAAAAGGTGATGCAAAAATTGGATCTACTCAAAAAGGTATAGGGCCTACGTATGCAGACAAAATAGCTCGTAAGGGTTTACGTGTTGGAGATTTGTTAAGCTCTGATTTCAAAGCAAAATATACTAAACTAGTAGACGAACACAAAAAAATACTAGAACAATACGGTTTTGATTACACCACAGGCGTTGATGACCTTGCTCCTATGGAAGAAGCGTTTTTTACAGCTGCTGAAGAAGTAAGAAAATTCAAATTAATTGAAAGTGAATATTTTATAAACGAAGCTATCACTAACGGACAAAGTATTTTGGCAGAAGGAGCTCAAGGTTCTTTGTTAGATATTGACTTTGGTTCGTATCCGTTTGTTACTTCTTCTAATACAATGACTGCGGGTGCGTGTACTGGTCTTGGTATTGCTCCTAGCCATATCAAAGAAGTATACGGTATTTTCAAAGCATACTGTACAAGAGTGGGTAGTGGTCCTTTTCCAACAGAATTGTTTGACCAAGACGGTGAAGATATACGTGCAAGAGGTAGAGAGTTTGGTTCTACTACAGGGAGACCTCGCCGTTGTGGATGGATTGACATTCCTGCGTTGAATTACGCTATCATGCTAAACGGTGTTACTCAGCTGCTTATGATGAAAGCTGATGTTCTTGATTCTTTTGACGATATTAAAGTATGTACAAAATATCAAACAGCAGGTGGATTGTTGACAAACGAATTGCCATATGATTTATGTACAGAAAAAGTTAGTCCACACTACGAATCTGTTAAGGGCTGGAAACAAGATATTTCAAAATGTAATGATTTCGATAACATTCCTACAGAACTTGCAGAATATGTAGTGTACCTTGAGTCTTTGTTAAAAAAACCTATCAACCTTGTTTCTACGGGTCCAGATAGAGATCAGACATTGATAAAATCTGGTGCGTTAAAATTTGCATAAGAAATACATTAAATCAATATTTCAAGTCCAATTTCTATTAAGGTAATTGGACTTTTTTTTAGCGAACATGGAAGAAAAAAAATATTATGCACACCCAAGTGCCGTAATAGACGAAGGGTGTACAATAGGTGAAGGCACAAGAGTTTGGCATTTTTGCCATATTATGCCTAATTGCATAATTGGAGAAAACTGCAATATTGGGCAAAATGTAGTTATTTCTCCAGAAGTAGTTTTGGGCAAAAACGTTAAGGTACAAAATAACGTTTCTATATACACGGGTGTTATCTGTGAAGATGATGTTTTTTTGGGGCCTTCAATGGTATTTACCAATGTGATGAACCCACGCAGTGCCGTAAATAGAAGAAATCAATATTTAAAAACTACTGTTAAAAAAGGAGCTAGTATTGGTGCAAATGCTACCATAGTTTGTGGGCATGACATAGGTGCTTTTGCTTTTATAGGTGCAGGAGCTGTAGTTACTAAAAACGTACCCGATTATGCACTTGTGATTGGTAATCCAGCCAGACAAACCGGCTGGATGAGTGAATATGGTCATAAACTTCGATTTGACTCTGACGGTTTTGCTACTTGCCCAGAAAGTGGAGAAAGATATCAACTGACAAACGGTAAAGTGTCTAAACTTATATAATATTTTAACATTCAATACTTAATTTAAACTTATGCTTTCAAAATCTTATGGTAGTGCAGTGTTTGGTGTAAATGCACACATCATAACTATAGAAGTAAATGTACTTAATGGCACCAAAATTTTTATGGTTGGCTTGCCAGACAGTGCCATAAAAGAAAGCGAACACCGAATAGAAAGTGCCATAAAACATTTTGGATTTGTAATGCCTCGGCAAAAAGTTGTGGTAAATTTAGCCCCAGCAGACATTAAGAAAGAAGGTGCTGCTTATGATTTACCCATAGCTTTGGCAATTCTTCAATCTTCAGGCCAGTTGGCTGCTCAAGAACTTGAAAAATACGTTATCATGGGAGAGCTGTCGTTAGACGGTGTTTTAAGACCTATAAAAGGTGTACTTCCTATAGCAATAGAAGCCAGAAAAAATGGATTCAAAGGATTTATTCTTCCAAAAGAAAACGCTAAAGAAGCAGCTATTGTTAACAATTTAGATATTATTGGAGTAGAAACTCTTGAAGATGCTTGCCAATATTTAGACGGTACCAAACATATAGACCCTTTGGTAATTGACACCAGAGATATGTTTTACAATACCATAAATGAGTATGAAGTAGATTTTTCTAACGTTCAAGGGCAAGAAAATATAAAACGTGCTATGGAAATAGCTGCAGCGGGTGGTCATAATGTAATCATGATTGGTCCTCCAGGAGCAGGAAAAACAATGCTCGCCAAGCGGTTACCAACCATATTGCCTCCGCTGTCTTTACATGAAGCATTAGAAACTACCAAAATACATTCGGTTGCGGGCAAAGTAAAAGGTACAGGACTTATTGCCCAAAGGCCTTTCAGGGCTCCCCATCATACTATAAGTGATGTGGCCATGGTAGGTGGTGGTGGTATTCCACAACCTGGAGAAATTAGTTTGGCTCACAACGGAGTACTTTTTCTAGACGAACTCCCAGAATATAAAAGAACAGTTCTTGAAGTTATGCGTCAGCCATTAGAAGATAGAAAGGTTTCTATTTCTAGAGCCAAGCTATCGGTTGATTTTCCAGCAAATTTTATGCTCATAGCCAGCATGAACCCTTGTCCTTGCGGATATTACAATCATCCAGAAAAAGAATGTGTGTGCCCACCGGGTGCTGTACAGAAATATTTAAACAAAATAAGTGGCCCACTACTAGACCGAATAGATCTGCACGTTGAGGTAACTCCTGTGTCTTTTGAGCAGATGACCTCAAACAGAAAAACACATAGTAGTACGGAAATTCGTGACAGAGTCATAAAAGCAAGAGAAATACAAGCTGAAAGGTTTAAAGAACACAGCAGTATATATTCTAATGCCATGATGCCCTCTCAAATGGTAAAGGAAATATGTACCGTAAACGATGCTGGGAGAACTTTACTAAAAACCGCTATGGAAAGGCTGGGGCTTTCTGCCAGAGCCTATGACCGCATACTGAAAGTAAGCAGAACCATTGCTGATTTAGCAGAAAGTACTGATATTAAAATAGAACATTTAGCAGAAGCCATACAATATAGAAGTTTAGACAGAGAAACTTGGGGAAATAATCAATGAAAATAAATTACTTAAACATCAGTGTGTTGCTTGTGGGTTTGATGGTGTTTTTAAAACTATTTTGGAATCCTAAAAATTACACATCCATTACCATTCTTGGAAATAGTATCGTGCAACATCCACCAGATTCAAGTATTGGATGGCTGCACAATCATGGTATGGCTGCAAGTGAACCAGATAGTGATTTTGTGCACATTTTAGAAAGGAATTTAAAATCAGTAAACCCAAATATTAAGATCAAATTTGTAAATATTGCTGATTTTGAAATTGATTTATCTAATTATAATATTTCAAACCTTAATGCTTTCAAAGATTCGGATATTTTAATAGTTAAACTTTCTGAAAACATGAATTATGAAGGCCCCGAAAAATTAATATTTGACCGTTACGATACGTTATGCAACTCACTCTGCCCGAGCCATAAGGTAGTTATTGTAGGCGGATTTTGGCCTAAGAAAATTGTAAATAAACACTTGGAATCTTTTGCCAAAAGTAGAAATTATCCTTTTGTGGCTAACATAGATTTATTTTCAGACTCTAGTAATTGTGCCTACGGATTGTACAAACATGAAGGTATACAGGGCCATCCTTCAAACAAAGGAATGAGAAAAATTGCTGAACGTATTTTTGAAGCCACAAAACCACTTTTGAAATAGCGTTCCTAAAACCAAGTGTCTTATTCATTCTTGTAATCAAGATTTGTTCTTTGAAAAATACAAAGGCTTGACAAATCGGTGAAATTTTATGGTGAATAAAAGAAATTTTATATATTTAAGCCCAAATATTAATCAACAATTACATGCAAAATCACGAGATTGACTATACCATTTCTGGAGAAGAAATGCAGTGTGTGGAAATAGAACTTGATCCACAAGAAACTGTAATAGCAGAGCCAGGTTCATTTATGATGATGGAAGACGGTATCAAAATGGAAACCGTATTTGGCGATAGCAACAGCAAAGGGTTTTTGGGAAAACTTATAAGTGGTGGTAAAAGACTCCTTACTGGTGAAAACTTATTTGTGACTCAGTATACCAATGTGGCAAACGGAAAAAAACATGTTTCTTTTGCATCTCCTTATCCTGGTAAAATTATACCTATGAATTTGATGCATCTGAATGGCAAAATTATTTGTCAGAAAGACTCTTTCTTGTGTGCTGCAAAAGGGGTAAGCATTGGTATTGATTTTCAGAAAAAACTGGGTACTGGACTTTTTGGAGGTGAGGGATTCATCATGCAAAAACTAGAAGGAGACGGTATGGCTTTTGTGCATGCTGGCGGTAATATTGTTGAAAAAGTATTAGCTCCGGGAGAAGTATTAAAAGTAGATACTGGCTGTATTGTGGCTTTTACGAGCGAAATACATTACGATGTTCAGTTTATTGGCGGTATTAAAAACTCACTATTTGGTGGTGAAGGATTATTTTATGCAACCCTACAAGGTCCTGGTAAGGTTTGGATTCAATCATTGCCTATCTCAAGACTTGCAGGTAGAATATTAGCTTATGGTACTGCTGGTGGTCGTAAAGAAGAAGGTAGTATTTTGGGTGGATTAGGAAATCTGCTGGATGGTGATTCTTATTAATATAAATCTATATTTTATTATAAAAAAAGGAGCACGGAGCTCCTTTTTTTATATATTTATACCATATTAAACCGAATTAGAAATATGACAAAATTATTTTAAATACCTTTATTTCAACAAATTAAGTCTTAAATCTTGTGTCTAACATCTTCAAGTCTACAAATTTCATTATTTTCATTTCACATCTTTCAAAAAATCTATAAGTTCGTTTTCATCAGAAAACTGAAAAACTTCAAAACCTTCTACTAGATTTTTGGCTTTGTTTTTTACATTTAAGGCAGATACTTTAGACATAATGTCTTTATCATTCAACAACTGAGCATGAATGAGCGGTTTGCCTGCAAGGTGTTTCAACATTTCTGGAAAAAGAACTGTAACAATCCATTTTTGTGCATTTACACTGATCATGTTCATCTGTCTGATATCTGCCACTACTTTATTGGTATTCAAACTACAAAAAGCTTTTAACAAAGCATTATTTATTTCTAGAAAATGATCGTCATTGTTTACTTTTTTATAATATTTTAAAAATAATGTGTCTAATGATTCATCAAAGTACACAAGTGCTGTGTCTGATTTATAAAACTCTTTCATAAAAAATTAATAAGTATATGTAATGTTTGAAATTAGGTTTAATAAGTTAAAAAATCAAGTGAAGTAAAAATAAAATTAAGTTACTGGTTCTTGTCATTTTAAGTGTTGATTATGCTCATTCTTCTTTAAGTAGAATTGTTTGATTTTTGTAGAGAATTAAAAATTAAGGTAAATGGAAAAACACGATTTAAGACACGAATTTCCTGAATATGAAGATAAAATTCAGGAGCTAAAAAGTACTGATGCACACTTTAAAAAGTTATTTGATGAATATCACGAGGTAAATAATGCTACACACAGAATAGAAACAGGAGCTGAAAATGTGAGCGATCAGGTTCTGAATGATTACCGTGTGAAGAGAGTACATTTAAAAGACGAATTGTTTAGTTTACTTTCTAAAAATTAAAATCTGGCCAAGCCAGATTTTTTTATTTTACAAGTACTTTATTCCATGTAGATTCGTTGGATTTGGTTTTCCAAATGTAGGCATCTAAAATATAATGCGTCAGCTGTGGAAGACTCAACAGAGGAACAATCAAACTTAATAGTGTTGAATTCTGAGACAAAGCACTATCGGCACTAAAAGGAAAAAGCGATTGATGATCCTTCCAAACGAGCACATCCCAAAAATATTCTTCTAGGTAAGCAAACAAAAATAGAGATCCTAAAAAAATAAGGATGTTTTTGGTATTAAACAATTTGGAGCTAAGAACAGATTGTTGAGGTTTGTGTATTTTTAATTGATACATCCATACAAGAGCTATATACGGAATACCATGCGAAAGCACATTGAACATGGTAAAAACTAAATCACTATTGTATGCCACTATACCCATGTACCACGATATGTAAGTACCCAACATAAATAAATTTTTGGGAATATTTATTTGTTGGGTTTGTAGAGCCCAAAATCCTTCTTTTATCACATAACAAATAAAAATGATACCATAAATAATACTCAAATAAAAATCGATTTGTGGAAAGTAAAATAGTTTAAAATCATTTTCAATCATCCAACTAAAATTTTTAGCTCCACTACAATGCCAATGAATAATTGGATACAATGTTGCCGAATATATACTTAGGGTATCAATTATCTTAAAATATTTTGAAACATTCTCTTTTCTGGAATATATTCTTATAAATCCAAATTGTTGTCTTACAAAATGAAAAACCGCCGTATACGCCAACACTGTCCAATAAAACTTTGGACTTAAAGTATATATAACAACTGACACCAAAAACAGAATGATAGGAGTGGTTAGCAGTAATGTTTTTCTATCTTTAAGAATTATGGGGTCAAAGTAAGTTCTGTATAAAGTGCTGTATACATGAGCTACATCTACTAACATTACCAATATGGCCCACTGAATAATGTTTACTTCAAAATGAATCTGAAAATATTCAGCAAACAAAAGAAGTATAGCAAGGCATATAAAAGGTGGACTTATGATGCACAATAAATCATATGTTGGATTGAGAATCCAGGGCTGTTTACTTGTTTTCATACGCTAAGGCTGCTCTTGCAGCTTTTGTTCCCTGATAAAATGCTTCCTCAAATATGGAGATTCCGCTCATGTCTGAATGTGCAAAAAATATTTTTTCTTGAATGGTATTGGGGTAATTTTTAAGTCTTTTATCCCAAATATATGATTTTTGTGGGGCTATCATGCCGTGGCCCCAAATCCAAGTATCTATTTTTTTAATATGCCTAGATATGTTTGGGTGTGCTTTTGATAGTTCATTTATAACAAGTTCTACTTGTTGTTCATAGTTCATCTTAAAAGCCTTTATTCTGTCTGCAGTGCTGGCGTCTGTACTTAGGGGTATGTAAAAAGTAATTACCGTTTCATTTATCTTAGATTGCAAAGACTGATTGCCAGCCCAAACATAACCTACTGATTCACTGTTAAACAGTACGTTGTCCCACGCTAAGGGTAAGCGAGCGTCTAGAGTATTTTTGTGCAATGTTATGTTTGCTACCAACCAAGGTGAATAGCCATGAGTTTCTTGATTTTTGAAATAGTTGGGTAAAAGTTTTTTTCTAATAAACTGCGGTGCAGCAACTATACATTTGTTGGCTGATACTTGAATATGTTTTTGTTTGGTAAGATCGGAGAAGAAAATCTTCACATCTGAACTATCAAGTTCTATTTGTCTCACCAGAGAATTAGTACAAATGTGCGTATGCTTTAGCTCACTTTGAAGGCATTTAACCAAAAAGTTATTTCCTTCGGGCCATGTCAATACAGCAGAAGATTCTACATTTGCGGCTAGTGAACGTCTCGATGCAAAATAATGAATTCCTGCCCAAGCAGAGGTATTTTGGAAATGAATTCCGTAATCATCTTTACAACAATAGTTGATATAACCGTCTAGAAATGGATTTTTAAGATGATGTTGTTCTAGAAATTCTGAAAAAGTAATCTTGTCTAATTCAAGAAATTGGGAATCTCGTGAAGAAAGCTCTAAAGGAATTGTAAAAGCAAATTTTCCATCGTTTCCTTTCGCAAATTTGTACTTCTCCATAAGCTTATGAAACCTTTCAAAATCTTCATGAAACTTAGCCGTAATACCAAAAGTAGGAATCAAGCCTTCTTGCCATTTGCCATTAATAAACAAACGTTCTTCTGGCTCATGGCAAATATAAAATTCGTTGTATATGGGTTTGTTGTGGGCATCAAAAGCAGTTATAATTTCGTGCTTTCTTAAAAAATTAATTAGATCTACGTCGTCGTTATTAGGGATAGGTAAATAATGTGCGCCCCAAGGAGCTTTAGTAGTATTAGAATTTTGTGCTTGAGAATTTCCTCCTATTTGTGTTTCTAGCTCAAGAATTAATATATTTTTGATTCCCTTTTGTTCTAGTTCCCTTGCAGCTGTGAGACCAGACACACCCGCACCCACTATTACGTAGTCATACTTTAAAATGTCTGAAACATGTGAGGTATCAAATTTCTGATGAATGAGATGACCCGCCGCCACATTTGCCCCTTGTTGTGAACCAGCTATTTTAACTCCAAAAATATTTTTTATTCTTGATTTATATTTATAAAACCAATTGGAAAGCGTTACCAAAAGTACGGCAACTATAGCGAATAGAAATTTCTTTCTTGATATTTTAATGGATTCCAGACCACTCATGTTCGAAATAGTGAACGAGAATTTGATTGTTTAATTTATTAATTTCAGTTTGTTTCGGTCTCATGTCTTTTGGAAACACACACATTTGCCGAAAAGTAGGGTCATCTATAAATTTTAGCTCTTTCTTATATGTTGTAGCTGGTTCAAATTGTTTCTTACTCACAATAAAATAACCCCAATCTCCAAACGAGGGCACAAAACAATGATAGGGTAACGTTTGAAATCCTACACTTATGAGGGTGTTATTGATACACCAATACGTTTGTTTGGCAACCATAGGGCTGGTAGATTGTATCACGGCTATTCCTGTTTCTGTTAGTTTTTTGTGTAATACTTTATAGAAACTCTGACTGTAAAGTTTGCCAATAGAGAAGTTTGAAGGGTCTGGAAAATCTATGATGATACAATCGAAGATTTGAGAATTATTTTTAAGCCACTCAAATGCGTCTGCATTGATCACTTTAATTTTTGGGGAAGTAAGTGAGTGCTGGTTTAAGCTTACAAGCATGGGATGGTACGAGAACAACTTAGTTATTTCTGCATCTAGATCTACTAACGTTATTGATTGTACAGATTCGTATTTCAAAACTTCTCTTGCGGCTAGGCCATCGCCGCCGCCAAGAATCAAAATATTTTGAGGAGATGCACAAGCTTGCATTGCAGGATGTACCAAAGCTTCGTGATATCTGTACTCGTCTGTAGAACTAAATTGTAGATTGTTGTTGAGATACAATCGTACATCTTTAGAGTTTCTGGTAAGAACTATTCTCTGATACGGCGATGATTTGGCAAAAATAATTTTGTCGGCATAAGCAGTACTTTCTGCCAAAGTCATGAGGCTGTCTGACCACACAAAACCTAGTACCAAAAATACGATTGCTGTGTAACCATAAACTTTATGTATCGCTCTTTGTGGTATTTCTATTTGTTTGTAATAGCACAACAACAAGGCAACGGCAACATTAAATATTCCAAACAAAAAAGAAGTTTTGATAAGCCCTAAAAAGGGTACTAAACACAAGGGAAACAAAACTGAAGCTATGAGTGCTCCTATGTAATCAAAAGTGAAAACATCAGCCACCATTTCTTTAAAATCTGATTTTTCATGACATATACGCATGAGAATGGGAATTTCTAGACCTACCAAAGTACCTGTGATCATTACTAACAAATACAAAATAATCCTGAAAGATTCTACATGCTCAAAAACCATAAACAAAATGGTGGAGCTACTCCCCCCTACCAAGCCTATGAGTATTTCTATTTTGATAAACCAGGTGATAAGATCTTTGTGAAAATATTTTGACAAAAAAGATCCTATACCCATAGAAAACAGATAAGCACCAATGATGGTAGAAAACTGTGTGATGGAATCGCCTAGCAAATAACTTGCGAGTGTACCCGCCACAAGCTCATAAATAAGCCCGCAGGTGGCAATTACAAAAATTGAAATGAGTAATATAAAATTCATGATTTATCCATGAATGGCGGCACTGATGATGATGGCTATGGCAATCATAAAACCTGCTGCCATTATGGCCAAAGCCATATTTTGATTTTTAAGTATTTCTTGCCACAGATTTTCTGGAGTTATTTTTTCTACTACCCAGAAACATAGTATCAACACAAAAATTCCTATAAAAGAAAAAAGTAATGAATTGGCTACTGCCAACGAAAGTGTGTTTAAAAGTATCATATTTTGTTTATTTATGGTGCATACTGTAATGATCGTTATTGCTTACGCGTTCTTCTTCGTGGTCTTTCCAGAGTCTTTTTCCGGCAAAACCCATATATATAAATCCTGCAACACTTAGGCTAGTTACAAACAAGGTTATTCTAGCTTTTGAGAGTATTTCGTTCATCATTTTTTAGTAAATTTATTTATCAAGACCACTTGTTTTCATATTCATTTTGGCATCGGATATAATGTATACCCAATAACGCTCCTAAAAACAACATAATCATGACATAGTTTAACCATATCTGATTGTTTTCTCTTAATACTATATTGAAATTGACATTGCTATTTAATAATTTTTCATTTTCTTGTTTTAATAAAGTATCAGTTTTCATTTGATCTAAAACATCAAAATAACGATTTACTTTTTCTTCGTTTCCTTTTACATAATAGTTTGTATCTTCTTTCACTACATAATATTTGTCTTTAGGATTATTAGCCAAGGCGTATTGGCTATCTTCGTAATATGTTAAAGAATCACTGATAAAGTCTGAAACAGAAACTACTTTATAATCTGCATTGGGCTGAATAATGAGTCTGTAAGTTCCGGCAGGTACTTCTGTAACAATTTTTTTAGAATAGTTAGCCCCTTCTGACCAATTTTCTCCACCAGTGTAGCCATGATAATATTCTAGCTCGTCGTATAGCGTAATTTCTTCTCCTGTTTGTTCATTTAAAAGTGTACAGTATAATTCAATCCAGTTGTTATCTATATTGGTTAAAATATCAAACTCTACGTTATTGTTGGTTCCAAAACTTGACTTACTTATTTGAAATGGCTTTGTGACTATTGTTTTAATGGCTTTGTTAAATTCTACGGTATTATACGAATTTTCATAAACCGTTTTGCTGGTACATTGATTGATAAAATAAAGCTGAAACACCGTAACCAATGCCGCTAAAAATAATATAAAATAAAAATAGGTAGAAAGTGAGGGTAATTTACTTGGGAATAATGGATTTTTATAATCTTTATCTGTAACTAGTTTGGGTAAGTTAAACGCATTTTTTAGCGTTTGCGGACTCATATATTCCGCTTCGTACCAAGATCCTTTATCTGCTTCTATGTTCAGTTCGTAGATAAACATACGTTCGTTAGCCACAAATTCTCTGGTGTACAAATCCGTTCTTTCTAGTACATTTTGTGGTTGTTCGCCTATCAGATCTATAACTTTAGGATAATAAGCATTGTATTTTTTATACGTTACTCCAGATATAAATAAATCATTGTTAACCTTTTTAGGAAATATAGACAGACTGGTACATTTTTTTACAAAAATCCATTCGTCGTTATAGTTAGACAGTGTCTTTATTTCTCTGTTAGAGTCTATCAAATAATATTCTGTCCAATAATTATTCTCTTTTTGTTCTTTGAGGTAAGCACTTCCTATTACTTTGTAGGTTTTGCCATTGAGTACGCCTTCTGCATACATGGGCAGTTTATGTTGATAAGCTGCTTTGTTTAACTTAAAAAAATCGAAGCTGTTTTTATAAATATTAAACGTAAAAACGGCTCTGCAAGATTGGCATTCGTAATGAACAGGTTTTGCCTGAAAAATTTTATTTTCTGCTTTACAAAAACTACAGTAAACGTAGGTGTAGGGTTTGATATGGTCTTTGCCGAGGTCCACCGTTGTTATCTTAAAATATTTTCAGTTTCTATTTTTTCAATTTCAAATTGCTCAATAATTCTGTCGTGCAGTGCTCTGCATCTGTCTTCGTTATTTCTAGAATTATTAGACAAAAACACATCCAGAGTTATTCTATTGTACTCTGGCCAAGTGTGAATAGAAAGGTGCGATTCTGTAAGGCAAACAACGGCTGTAAAACCTCCTCCTTCAAAATCATGAAACACAGCTCCCACACTCGTAAGCGAAAGTTCAGTAACGAAATCATTTACTTTTTCTTTGAATACTTGCACATCTGTCAGATGACGGTCAGACTTGGTATGGATGGTAGATAATATGTGCAATCCTTTGGTATACAAATTAAATCATAATTATTTCTACAATAATAACAATTTTAAATAAGTATCGCAAAAGTATGAAAGTATATACAATCTTAATAAACTCAACAGTTTTTATTTATAGAAACTTAAAAAAGAAAAATCAGCTTAATTAATTAGATGAATAATTCAAGATGAATAACTGTATTATAAAGAACTTTATACTTTATTTATTATCTCAATAAATACCCTTTTTAAAATTCCATTTTTTTCAATGGATTTTACATAGACTCTAATGTTGTTACTTCTCTTGTTGAAAAATACTTTTGAGTGTATTTTTTTTACATGACCAATCAATAGTCCATTTGGTGCATATAAATCTACTTGAAACTTATCATGTATGGATGGATTTGTTTTCCATTTTAGTTCTGTTTTTATATTTATTGCAGAAGATGGAACTTTTGTATAAGTAAGACTGGCAATTTCAGACACAATTTTCAAATCTTTAGTAACCATAAAGTCTGCTAAAAATTCAAAATTATCAGTAGGAACTATCCCTTGAGTATGTGCAAGTAAATAAGCAATATCATCCTTATGTATTGATTCAATACCCCAAAAACTCAAAAATTCTAAATAATCACTTCTCTCTGACCTAAACAAGCGTTGTCCAAAAATTTCTAAAACACTGGTATTATATGTTTTGTCTAATTCAGGAAACTCAGTATAGTACAAAAAACCGTCAGCTTTGGCTTTTTCCAACTCTTTAGAAGACAAATAATTAAAAGTAACACCATTTTTAGCACTTGTTTTAATTACACCAACAATATGCCTCGAATGCCCTGAGCCTTTTCTCCAACTCAAATATATGTTACCGAATTTAGCCATTTACAGTTTGAACTAATTTTTCTTTTCGCAAAGTTATCAATTTAACGATGAATTCCTTTCTAGAGTTCGTTAATTTCCATTCATTAAATTTTGAGGGGATATTTTTGTCTATGTTTTCAATAAAATCTTTCAATGAACTAATATCTATTTTAGATATTAAATCTATTACACGTTGATTTATTTGAGAATTGTCTTCTACTAGTTTATTAATGAGTGCAAAATGAGATAATTTCTTCGTTATACCATCCCAATGGATTTCAGCAGAGCCTTTACTTGCATATTTTTCAATTTCAATAGGATTTACGATGTAATTAATAATCGTTTGCTCTGTTAATTCCCTCCCCAAGCAACACCCACTATCGTAAATTGGCGAAAAACTAACTTTTCTATCCAATTTTAATTTCCTCTTTACTAATTCATTTTGAACTTGGTCATTTTTGAACATTTTAGACTGCAAAATTTTAGCTATCCATTTTGGTATATTAGAGTTTGCATTCCCTTTTGTAACATTTTGAATTTCATCAATTGCACTTGAACTGTCTGTGTTTTCTGCTATAAAACCCCAATTTTCTTGATGTCGGTCGCTATTACCAATTAGAGCATCAAAAATAATTAAATCTAAAAGGTGATCCTTTGCTTGATCTAGCAAATTAAATTTGTCAAGTGCCGCCACAATGAGCTGAAAAGTATATTTCTCTTTCGGGTTTTCGTTACTAATAATAAATGTATTGTCAAAAGCCTTTAAGTATTTTCCTCCTTCAATAAGTTCTTCATTTTTACTAATCATTGATTTAGATAGGCATCCAATTTTATCGCCAAAAACGGCTATGTCATACTGAAGAACATTTAAACCGATTTGCTTACCAATAAAAGAAGCAATTACTTCAGAATAAAATTCAAAAGGATAAAACTTACCTTTCCCATTATTGAAAGACTCTTTAAAAAAATACAAATCACCGTTAGGGTCTTCAACAATTTTTTTGTTTCGAGTACCCCCAGAATTCATGTGTGGTAATGGTTGCCAATTCGATATATCTTTAACTTCTATCATTTAATATCTTTTCTTCTAATATTAAGCCATATTACGTATAATTAGTCCATTTATATTATCTAATACTTTCCTACAACTTATCTCCTCTAAGTTTTCTATAGTTCTTGCGGGCGTCTGGTACAAAAATACTGGCAGGGTAGTCTGTTAGGAGCTTTTGGTAAAGTTCCATGGCTTTGTTTGAATCTCTGAGCTTGTACTGGTATATCTGTGCTTTGGTGTAGAGGGCGTCGTCTGCAAATATATCAGCGTAGTATTTGTTGAGTATTTGGTCTAGGTATATCAACGACTGATTGTAGTTTTTCTTTTTGTTGGCTATGTCTGCAAGGTTCCAGAGAGCGTCATCAGCAAGGGCATCATCTGGGTAGTCTGCTAATAACTTTTGATAAAGTTTTTCTGCTTGGTCATAGTTCATTGCAAATTTGCTCAGGTCTGCGTCTGCAAATATGTTGAGGGCATTTTGTGTGCTGTCTTCAGACTTGTTCATATGTATGATGAGTCCTAAGTAGAGGGCGTCGTTGGCAATTTCTCTAGAAGTGGCTAGTTTCAGAACATCTAGTTGCTCTTGTGCCAAGTCAAATTCTCCTTTGTAATAGTACACTTTGGCATTTTTAAATTTAGCCTCGTGTCCTAGTAAATTTTCTTTTTGAGTTTTTACGACTTGTGTATACAGCAATATACTTTCCCAAAATTCATCTTTTAAAACATACATATCTCCCAAGTCGAGTTTGGCTTTATCTTTTAAATTTTGATCTACATAAGGGCTAGAAACTATTTTTTGCAAAATGAAAATGGCTGTATCTACATTGTTTTTATAAAAAGCCCAAAGTAGTGCTTGTTTTCTTTGAGCTTCAAAACAATGCGGCGAAGCCGCCGATTTTTTACAGATTTGGGTATAATCTGTTATTAGTTGATTTACTTTTTCTAGGTTGATGGGGTAATTGTTTTTTAATTGCTCTTCTTTTGCTTTCATGGCTATCATATAAGTTTTGAGAGCTGTTTCTGTTTGCGGATAGCTTGCGTTTAAATAATCCGATGCCGAAATTACCGTTTCGTAATCTTTATTCTCATAGGCAATCTGTGTCAGTTCTGCAATCTGTGTGCCTCCTGCCCTATTACGTTTGTCGTATGCTTTGGCTTGTGTAAGTGCTAGATCAAATTCTTTCTTCTGAATAAAAACCCAAACCAGTAATAAAGTAGAGGGGTCGTCGTTGGGATCTTTTTGTATGTTGGCAATTAATATATTTTGTAATACTTCAAGGTCTTTGTCGTTATCTAATAGTGGTTGCAGTTTATCTTTGAGCAGTTCTTCATTGTCTGCCTCATACTTTACCATATTGATCATCTCATGGATCATTTCTTGTCGGTTCCCAAGCTGTTTGTGAGCATTAGCCAGCTGTTCTGCAAAAGCCGTTACATCTTTTAGTTTTTGTCTAGATTTGGTGAGTAAGCTTACTATAAATGCGTTTTCGTTTCGTTCTACCAAAATTTGGTAGGCTTCTAAAATATAATCTTTTTTGTCTGACAGTTGCTCCGCATATTTATCTAGGAGTTTTTGAGCTTCAACATTTTTGTTTTGAGTTTTTAAAAGCTCATAGTGATCAATTTTATAAAGTGGATAACTATCGTTTTTCTTTATATTTTTTTTAATAAATTTTTCGGCAGTTTGAAAATCGCCTAGTTTGATTAAGGTTTGTAAATAGTTGTTGTAAATAAAATCAGTTTTTGATTTATCTTTCAAAAGTTCTTCATACAAAATTTTTGCTTTTAAATATTGTCCAGACTTAAAGTATTCGTCTGCCATTTGTAGCTCTCCTGTTATTTGAGCAAAGAGGCTTGAACTTACAAACAAAGTAATAAAGTATATAACTGTTGCTTTCATCTGAGAGGTTTTACACATATAGTATAATAATTATATATATAAATATAAATATTACTATTATTATTATGTATGTGGATTAGTGGATAAATTAATTTGTTTATTTGAATTGTGAATAAGTTAAGTTTTTGTTAAATCCAATACACATTGTTATTCACACAATAAGTTATTAGTTTATAAAGCTTTAGTTTGTTATTCACTTTTTTAAGGTTTTACAAATTGTGTATAGTGCTCTTGTGTGTAAAGAAGCGGATAAATTTGAGTTTTACACAGCTATCAACACTAAGTGTGTAACTATTTTTTTATCCACTTTTTATCCGCTACTTATCCACTCTTATTCTGGCTTTATTAACAAGTCTTTTAATTCCCAATTCGACTTCAATGTTACGGGTATTTGGGTAACATATATGTCTTCTGGCAATTTATTAATACTTATATTTCCTTGTGTCCAATATCCATTTTTGTCAGTATCTTTTATTACTCTAAAAAAATAGTCTCCAGGTTCTGCATTTTTTAGTTCAAAAGATTTATTTGTGGTTTTATAAACAACTTTATTGTTACGTAATACTTCTAAAACCAAAGCGTCTTCATAAACTACAGTTCCATTTAAATAGCCATATTGTGCGGCTGCATCGAGTGTGTATTTCACTTTGTATTTAGAAAGTGTATCGTTATACACGCTAATAAATGATTTTTTTTCAAATTCTATATTTAAAGAATCTTTGTAGTTAGGTACTTCAAATATCAACGAATCATTACTTTGTTTAAGTTCTTCTGCATTTATTTTTTTTCCATCTACAAGTAAATGTATGTAGGCTTTATTGAGTTGTTGAATTTTTCTATCCATAACATATACCATTTTTGTGAATGGTAAACCTTTGTTAGCATCTGCTGGTTTAATAAATAAATTATTTTTAGAAGGTTTTAGGTTGTTTGCTATTTTTATAAACTTGCTATAAACCAATCCTAAACTATCTGTAGCTGTAAACTTGATTTTCAGAGAATCTTCTTTTCCTTTAAGAATCACAATTTTTTCACCATCAACTTTGTATTGACATGGTTTGTCAAAAGTGATGTCTTTTAAACCTTTATTGAATTTTAACAGATAGCCTTCTTTAGCATCTACTGAAGATATTAATTTTAGAGTATCTAAGTTTTGGTACGAAATCTTCAGAACATAATTTTTGTCAGTATCAAAACTTACATTTTCATTTAGAAAAGCTACTGGTTCTTTTTTATTTAATTTTAAGTTTTTGTTATCGTCTTTGAATGCAATAATTTTATAGTTCCCTTTTTTTAGGTTTGTAAAGGTTACTTCACCTTTTTCTGCATTTGCATAATAATATGCATCGTTGTTATAATAATTTAGCGTATCTGTTACAGTATACAAAGCAACCAGAGCATTGATAGGTTTACCCGTAAATGCATCTATTACTTTGGCTTTAAGCTGTAAAGAATCTACAGTATTACCTGTACTAAACACAAGATTTTTAGTTTTACAAGTATTTCCAGCATTTACGTCTTTTACACTGTTACCGTAAATTAATTGATAGGTTGTATTTGGTTCCAGAGGTTTCAGCAGTTTTACCTGAACACTTTTGTTACCAAAGTTTACTTCATAATTTTCTTGAGGTACTTTTGGTAAGAAATAAATTTCCTTTTTAGATGTAGGAGTTTTAATAAATTCATCAAAATTTATTTCAATACTTTTACCTACAAAGTTGGTAGATTTAGGCAATGGCACAATTGTTTTAATTTTTGGTGCGGTAGTATCTACAGGTCCGCCACTTGGCGAACCTTCTTGTGCACACGAACCCAAAAATGTAATTGCTAAACCAGTTAAGACACTGTTTATGAGTTTATTCATTTCCATTTATTTAGTAAGTTGAATCATAATAATAGAAATATCTGATGGAGAAATACCAGATATTCTAGAAGCCTGACCCAGTGTTAAAGGTTTTATTTTTTTAAGTTTATCTTTGGCTTCATTAGACAATGCCACAAAACTATCATAGTTTATGTTTGCAGGCATTTTCAAATCTTCCATTGCTCTCAATTTATCAGCCATTTGTCTTTCTTTTTCTATATAGCTATCGTATTTAGCGGCAATTTCTGCTTGTTCCAGATGCAATCTATCTTTACTTTGTATATACTCTTTTACAGAATCATTTATTTCTGCAAATTCAGCAATGTTTATGTTTGGTCTTTTAAGAAGATTCATCAGCGAAGATTTTTCTTTAAGTTCTGCACTTCCTTTACTTACCAACCACGGATTAATTACATCAAGATCTATTTTGGTAGTTTGTAGCCAATCACTTATTATTTTGCTGTCTTGTACTTTTGCTTTCATTTTCTCATAAGCTTCAGCACTAGCCAGTCCAGCTTTGTATCCTTTTTCTGTTAGTCTTATATCTGCATTATCCTGACGAAGTAAGATTCGGTATTCCGCTCTAGAAGTAAACATTCTATAAGGTTCTTCGGTACCTTTATTTATTAAATCATCTATAAGTACACCAATATAAGCTTCATCTCTTTTGAGTATCAAAGGTTCTTGTTCTTTTACATTAAGAGCGGCGTTCATACCCGCTATCAAACCTTGGGCAGCAGCTTCTTCGTAACCTGTGGTTCCATTTATTTGTCCTGCAAAGAATAGATTTTTAACAAGCTTAGTTTCTAGTGTTAATGTAAGCTGTGTAGGTGGGAAGTAATCATATTCTATAGCGTAACCAGGTCTGAATATTTTTACATTTTCTAAACCTTTTATTTTTTGTAATGCCTTCAACTGAACATCTTCTGGTAATGAAGAAGAGAATCCATTTAAATATATCTCACACGTATTTACACCATCTGGTTCTATAAATAGCTGATGTCTTTCTCTTTCTGCAAAGCGATTGATTTTATCTTCTATTGACGGACAATATCTAGGACCTAAACCTTTGATTCGACCTTGAAACATTGGAGATTTTTCAAAACCTGTTTTTAATATTTCATGAACTTCGTCATTAGTGTACGTAATCCAACAACTCATTTGATTCTGTACAGCTTGAGTTTTATCTGAATAAGAGAATTTCTCAGGATTTTCATCACCCTTTTGTTCTTCTGTCAAGCTATAATTGATGCTTCTACCATCTATTCTAGCTGGCGTTCCAGTTTTCATTCTACCACTTTCAAAACCTAGCTGAAGCAATTGTTCTGTAATACCTGTTGCAGCTTTTTCACCTGTTCTACCGCCACTAAAGTTTTTTTCACCTATGTGTATGAGACCATTCAAGAATGTACCATTGGTTAGTACCACAGCTTTAGCAAATATTTCTATTCCAAGAGCGGTTTTAACACCTTTGATAACTCCATCTTTCACAATAAGACCACTTACCATTTCTTGCCAAAAATCGAGATTTGGTATAGCTTCTAGTTGTATTCTCCATTCTTCACCAAACTTCCAGCGGTCGCATTGTGCCCTTGGGCTCCACATGGCTGGTCCTTTAGATCTGTTTAGCATTCTAAACTGTATGGTAGTTTTATCAGTAACTATTCCAGACAAACCACCAAGAGCATCTATTTCTCTTACAATCTGTCCTTTTGCTACCCCACCCATTGCTGGGTTACAAGACATCTGACCTATTTTAGTCATATCCATGGTTATCAACAAAGTTGAACATCCCATGTTTGCAGCAGCAGCAGCAGCTTCATTACCTGCATGCCCTGCTCCTACTACTATTACATCGTATTCTTTAAACATCTTATTTAGAGTTAAGAGTTTAGACTTTAGAAAATAGAGTTTTATCTATCATCTAATACCTAATCTCGTAAATGTTCCACGGGGAACACTTATATTTACTTTCTTAATTAACTTACAAAGTTAGGGACAAATTATGGAATACTTAATATATTTATTTTCGAATCATTAGTATAACAAATATTTTTATGTATAGATATCTAATTTTGATTTTTATAATATCTTTTTGTTCTTATTCACAAGATACTTTACAAACTAGAATATTCCATAGTTCAGATATATACAGATGTGGACATAATTATATATATTCTTTAGGTTTTAATTACACTCGTAAACCTTCTTTAGAAATTATGTTAGGTAGAAGTTATTCTGCTAAATGGAATGCTTTTTTAAATGAAACTTATCGGGTTTATCTTTTTGGAATAGAAGTAGTTCCGTATAATAATCACTATGTTATTTCTCCAAAATTATCATATGAATATTCTATCTTAAAATATCTTAAAATATTTAGATCTAATATCTTATATATTCCAACTACTCATGCTTTTTTGTATAGACAAGAATTAGGTTATACATTTAAAGGTTATATTAGTTTAGATTATTCTTATACATTTCTGATGAACAAAAATATACTTTCAAATATTGGTCATGGGATATCTTTAAGAACAATATTGCCATTTAATAAAAGAAAATATGATCGTATTTTTTAAGATTAAGTGTTCCACGGGGAACACTTACTTTTTATTTTATTCTTGTGTATAAATTTTGTATCTGTATACAAATACAGGAAATCCTTTAAACGTTGTTTGTTTATCTAAACTCATTCCGTTTTTAAGTGCTACGTTTATAGATGCTTGATTTTCAATATAAATTATCGATATTAGACTTAAACACAATTTATTTTCTATTGCATATTCTTTACAAGCTTTAGCCGCTTCTATTGCAAATCCTTCTCCTCGGTATTCTTTCAGTAAAGAATAACCTATTTCATATTCTATGACATCGTCAACTGTTTGCAAATGTATACCACAAAAACCTATTAAAGTTTTATCATCCTTTTTTATAATTGCTCTAAGACCTCCTTCATTGTTTTGATACCTAAATAATATTCTCTCAAACCATACCTTACATCTTTCTTCGGCTGTTTCAAATTCGTGAAATCCTATATATTTATAACTATCAAAATCTTCAAAGAATGGTAACCATTTGTTGAAATCTTCTAATGTTGTTTTTCTTAGTAATAATCTTTCTGTTTCTATTTTTAAATTTTCCATATTTGTTTAAAGTGTTCCACGGGGAACACTTATATTTTTAGTCTTTTGCCCATTTGAGAATTTCTTTCCAGCTGGCTGTTTTGCCATAATTTAATATCCCTGCTTTAAAAACCTTACCAGAAAACCAAATCACAAATATGATACTGAACACTAGAATTGAAACTGTTAAGATAAAATCACTTAAACTTATTTGTTCTGTTACTATTTTAATAGGAGTTATTACAGGTGATGTAAGCGGGCAATATCCTAAAAGTCTACTCCACCAGTGTGTTGGATGCTCTGCAACAAATTGTATAAATACTATAGATACCGCCAAAGGTGCAGTTACGGGCATTATAAACATTTGTGTTTCTGCATCTTGATCTACCGAGGCTCCTATGGCAGCAAAGATTGCTGAGTATAATAAATAACCCAAAATAAAAAATATCAATATACCTGGTACTATCTGAATCCAGGGAATTGAGTGTAAAGAATTAACAATAGAATTCATCTCCCAAGCTTGATCTACATCTTTGATGTGTTTAATGGTTTCCATGATTTGTTCATTAGAAAACCTGTCCAGTTCAAAATGTAAATAAATTGGTGTTAAAATAGAAAGTGTAAGTAGAACCCATATAGAAAACTGAATGAGTCCCAAAATAGAACCGCCAAGTATTTTAGCAGTCATAAGTTGCCAAGGTTTCATGGCTACTAACAATACTTCCACCACTCTATTTGTTTTTTCTTCCATCACATTTCTCATTACTTGAATGCTGTATGAGAATGTAAAATAATAAATGATGATAGCCGCGGCTAGACCTAATGCAAACTGTGCACTATGATCTTGATTGTTAACTAACGAAACAGGTTTTAGTTTTATAGAAGTATAAAGTAATTGTAGTTCTGCATCCGGGATTATTTTAGTCAAAATATTCATTTGAACAATGTTTTTCAAATCATTGTTAATCCTGCCCATAATTTCATCAGACAAATGAGTTTTCTGATAGATAAGCCATTCTTCTTTTTGATAATTTTTGGGAATATAAATGAAAAGTTCATGCTTACCACTTAAAAACTCCTGCATAATAATATCTATATTTCCTTTTGCCGGCATATAGTTAAACTGATCATTCTTAGGTAGTTCAACTATTGGCAGCTCTCCTCCTTCTTCTTGATAAACTTCAATAGTTTTAGCACTACTGGTTTTCATATTCAAACCTACAGGTACTATGATCATCATAGAAAAAATCAAAGGCCCCATCAGTGCTAGTAACCAAAACCAACGCTTCGAAAGTCTATTTCTTAAATCTTTCTTAATTACTTCTATTATTTTATTCATTTGAGTTTTTGTTCATTTTTATAAAAATATCTTCTAATGTTTCTCTGTGTGGTTTTATAGATTCTATCCTCACTTCATTTTGTAATAACTTTTCTAAAAGTACATTCTTAGAATCTGAGTATTCTATTATATAAGTATGTTTGTTTGCTTTGTTTTCATAATTTATAATTTTGTAATCACTCAGGTTGATAGCATCCAAGGTTTGTAATTCTATATGGTTCTGTACAGGTAACAATTCTGATTTAAGACCTTTAGCTAAAATTTTCCCTTTTTTAAGAAACAAAAAACTATTACATAAATCTTCAAAAGTATCCATTCTGTGAGTAGACATCAAAATAGTCGTTCCGTTTTTAGATAACCTTATGATTTCCTTTTTAAATACTTGGGCATTCATAGGGTCAAGTCCGCTAAAGGGTTCATCAAGAATCAACAAACTAGGTCTGTGCACAGTTGCGGCTAATAACTGTATTTTTTGTTGCATTCCTTTAGAGAAACTTCCTATTGATTTATTTAAGTCAAAATCTATTTCTAAATCATTTTTTTTGGCTTCTAAATAATTTATACACTCATTCTTGTTTATGTTTTTTAACGAAGCCAAAAAAATAAGACAATCTATGGCTTTCATGTTTTTATACAAACCTCTTTCTTCTGGTAAATATCCTATGTGTTTTAAGATCAGATTGTAAGTAAGGTTTTGTCCTTTTAGTTTTAACGAACCCGAAGAGGTGTTCAAAATTCCCGTAATGATTCTGAGCAAAGTGGTTTTTCCTGCACCATTAGCTCCAAGAATACCAAATACATCACCTTCTTTTACTTCAAAGTTTACCTTGTCTAGTGCTGTAAAATCTTTGTATTTTTTTGTGATGTCTATAATTTCTAATTCCAATTTTAATCCAGTTTTTATACAACAAAATTATAGTTTTTTATTGTAATTATGTATCTGAAATTTTAGTATGACTTTCATATACAATACATTACTTACAGAATCATATTTTAAGTAAAAATACATGAGATTTATGGAACAAAAATTTCACTTTTCCGTTTAATACGTTAATTAATTTTGCAGTTATGGAAACCTATAATTTAGATAAAGCATTAACCATAGAAAAAGAACAACTTAATAAGATTGTTTTTTCTGATAACGACGTGCTTAAAGACGACTTGCAAAAAGCAAGACGCAAAATGAACTTAGAGAAATCTGAAAAACTTGGAAATAATTACAAGTCAAAGGTTAAGATTTTTTTTGTTACAGCAAAAGGTGAGCTTTTGGCTGTTGAAACCACTGTTTGGTCTTTAAACTCAGACAGTATCTCTCTTAAGGCAGGAAACGTTATTCCTCTTAAGTCAATCGTGGATATAGAATATTAATTATAAAAGTCTTATTTTTGAAAACACTTGGTGCAAATCAAGTGTTTTTTTTATGAAAAAAGCCAAATTCATAGTTCAAGCAGAAGGAAGAGGTCATTTCACGCAAGCGTATGAACTGGCTCAATATTTGGAATCTAGAAATATAACTGTTTCAGAAATTTGGATAACATATAATTATAGACCTACTCCTACATATTTCTTAGAAAAATATTCTTCCAAAATTAAATACTTTCACAGCCCCACGTTTAGTTACGATTCCAACCAAAAAGGATTGAATATTTTTAAAACATTTCTAAAGCAAACTATATTTTTGCCTAGATATATTCAGTCAATTTATAACCTAAAAAATGTATCAGAAAAAGAATGTGATTATATTTTTAACTTTTACGAACCCCTTGCGGGTCTAGCTCAATTGTTTGTTACAAATGATTCGTTAAAATATATTCCTATTTCTCACCACTTTTATTTAACACACCCAGATTTTCAATTAAAATCTAAACATTCGTTTGCTAAAAATTGGTTAATATGGCTTAATAAAATTGTTTCCATTAATAGTTATTGTGTGTTGGCTCTATCATTTAGGCCAGCAAAAGCAGCTTTTTCAAATATTAAAGTTATACCTCCCCTACTTAAAAAGACTATAATTCGTTCTATTCCAGAAACTCAAAATTACGTTTTAGCATATTCAGTAAATCAAGGATATTTGAATGAACTATTACTTTCTCATCAGAAAAATTCTGATTACATAGTACATTATTTTGGAGATGTAAAAGAAGATTCACAGCCACATCCTAATTTTTATATTCATAAAGCCGATGCTACACTTTTTGAGAAATATTTAGTCAAATGCTCTGTTTACATGAGCACTGCAGGCTTCGACAGTATTGCAGAAGCACTGTATTTGCAAAAAAAAATTATTTTAGTTCCAGTTCGTAATCATTTAGAACAATACAATAACGCCTTAGATGCTCAAAATACTAATAAGGTACTGATTGCAGAACATTTTGATTTATCCATTATTAAACAAGATTTTTTGGAAAATCAAACAAGTTTTGACTCCACATGGCTCAGTTCTGTAGAAATATATCTTAATCAAATATTTGATAATCAATAATATAACTATATTACTGCATAGAGACTATCGTTTTCTATTTCAGAAGAATATATAGTTAGATTTTCTTTTTTAAACTCTGTGCAGCTACCATTTTTAGCAGAATAACAATGCCCATGCTCTTTGCATACAATATCTCCAAAAGCATTTACTACACCAGAGCTACTGAGTTTCACTCCCAAGTGCGGACATGAATTTTTGATAACAACAGCGTTTTCGTGTTTGAGTAATACAACTCCAAATTCTCCAGACAATGTATGTACCTGATGAATTTTGTTTTTAGGATGTGAATTGTAAAAAGTGTGAAACTCTTCTATAAGGAGTATTTTAGTAGCCATGTTCTATTTCTTTAAATGAACAACCGTTAGCATTAGCTTTTACACTAAATGTTCTGGAAGAATTATCTTGTTGTTCAAATTTAAGAATCATTTCATGAGTACTCACACTGGTACAGTGTACATTATGATGATTCAAATCATCAGCATAAATTTCTAGTCCTAAGCTATCCTTCTGATTATGACACGTAATCACAATGTTCACTTTCCAAGGATCTAAACTCGTAGGTTTTTCACCATTTACTTTCACCAAAATATCTTTCTTGGTGTTTTGAAAATTTAAAACTTCAGATTTTTTACTTTCACATGACGAAAGAAAAATCAATAAAATAATACATAAATTAATATTTAATAAATGCTTCATAAAGGGGCTTGATAGCAGAAATCATTGTTTTTCAATGCACTATTTAATAAAATAAATTTAATTTTCAAAATCTATTCTTGAAAAATTTATATTTTTTGGTACAAATAATTACTTTAAATCTTCTAAAACACAATAAAATATCTAAAAACTTGTTATTACAATTATGTTAAATCATAAAATATTTACACTTATGATTGAAAAATTATTAATTTTGAAGTTGGTTTATTACGTTAGCATGTAACAAACTTTTTACAACAATTAAAAATATGATTGATATAATTTCAAAAGGTTTAGCAAAAATTTTTGGTACCAAGTCAGAAAGAGACATTAAAGAAGTCAGTCCTTATGTAGCAAAAATTAACCAGATATATTCAAGCTTAGCACAAATTTCTGATGATGACCTAAGGGGCAAATCGGCAGAATTAAAACTGGCCATTCAAGAACATCTTAAAAGTATAAATTTAGAAATTGAAGAATTAAGATCTCAGGCTCTAGAATCTGGTGTATCTGTTGCCAAAAAAGAAAATTTATTCAAACAAATAGATGAAAAAATTAAATCTCGTGATCAGCAACTAGAAAAAGTCTTGCTTGATATTTTACCAGATGCATTTGCTATTGTAAAAGAAACGGCACGCAGATTTAGAGATAACGGTAAACTTGAAGTTACAGCCAACGAATTTGACAAATTACTTGCTGTTAAAAAAGATAATGTCGTAATCAACGGAGAAAAGGCCGTTTGGGCTAACACCTGGAAAGTAATGGGCAATGACATTACTTGGAATATGGTGCATTATGACGTACAGCTCATAGGTGGTATAGTGTTGCACCAAGGTAAAATTTCTGAAATGGCTACGGGTGAGGGTAAAACCTTAGTTTCTACTTTGCCTTCGTTTTTAAATGCTTTGGCTGGTTATGGTGTGCATTTGGTTACAGTGAACGACTATCTGGCAAAACGTGACTCTGAATGGAACGCACCTTTGTTTGAGTTTCACGGGCTAAGCGTAGATTGTATAGACAAACACGAGCCTAACAGCGATGCAAGAAGAAATGCTTATTTGGCGGATATTACTTACGGTACCAATAACGAATTTGGTTTTGATTACCTCAGAGACAACATGGGGCGTACCGTAGACGAGCTTGTTCAGAGAAAATTACACTACGCTATCGTAGATGAGGTGGATTCTGTACTTATCGATGACGCTCGTACTCCACTTATTATTTCTGGGCCTGTGCCTAAAGGTGACCAACACATGTTCCAAGAACTGAAACCTTTTGTTGTTCAACTTTTCGAAGAACAAAAAAAGCTCGTAAATACCTTGTTTATAGAAGCTAAAAAAGGAATAGAACAAAATGCCAAAAACGAAGAGGCTGCGTTGTCACTATTTAGAGTTTACAGAGGTTTGCCAAAAAGTAAACCTTTGATTAAGTTCTTGAGCGAACCTGGCATGAAGGCCATCTTACAAAAAACGCAAAACTTTTATTTGCAAGATAACAAAAGAGATATGCCAAAAGCAGATGCTCCCTTGTTGTTTACCATAGAAGAAAAACACAATTCTATTGACATCACCACTAAAGGTTTTGAGTTTCTAACAAAATACACAAACGATGACAAATTCTTTGTGTTACCAGACGTAGCTACAGAAAAAACTAAAATAGACAAAGACACAACTCTTACAGAAGAGCAAAAAGTTGAAAAAACAGAAAGGTTAATCAACGACTACAGTGTGAAGTCTGAACGTATTCATACAATTTCTCAGTTGTTGAAAGCGTACACGATGTTCGAAAAAGAAGTAGACTACATCATAGTTGAAAACAAAGTAAAAATTGTAGACGAACAAACAGGTCGTGTACTGGAAGGTAGACGTTATTCTGATGGATTACACCAAGCTCTAGAAGCTAAAGAGAACGTAAAGATTGAAGACGGTACACAAACGTATGCCACCATTACGTTACAAAATTATTTCAGAATGTACCACAAACTAAGCGGTATGACAGGTACAGCTGAAACAGAAGCTGGAGAGTTTTATGAAATATATAAACTAGATGTGGTGGTAATACCTACCAACTTGCCTACTTCTCGTGTAGATCATCAAGACAAAGTTTTCTTAACCATTAAAGAGAAATTTAATGCGGTTGCAGACGAGATAGTTGCTCTTACAGAACAAAACAGACCTGTTCTTGTGGGTACAACGTCTGTTGAAATATCTGAAGTACTTAGTCGTATGCTAAAAATGAGAAACATTAAGCATCAGGTACTGAACGCTAAATATCACCAAAAAGAGGCTGAAATTGTAGCAGAAGCTGGTAAGCCTAAAGCTGTAACTATTGCAACTAACATGGCTGGTCGTGGTACAGATATTAAATTATCTGCTGAAGCAAAAGCTTCTGGTGGCTTGGCAATTATAGGCACTGAGCGTCATGAGTCTAGACGTGTAGATAGACAGTTACGTGGTCGTGCTGGTCGTCAAGGAGATCCTGGTTCTTCTCAGTTTTTTGTTTCTATGCAAGATGAACTCATGCGTATCAACGGATCAGACAAAGTGATTAGTTTGCTAGATAGACTTGGAATGAACCAAGAAGATGGAGAAGCTATTCAAAGTCCTATGATTACCAAACAAATTGAAAATGCTCAAAAAAGAGTTGAAAGCAATAACTTTGGTTATAGAAAACATTTGCTAGAGTATGATGACGTTATGAACTCACAACGTGAAGTGGTTTATAAACGCAGAAAAAATGCACTTTTTGGAGAAAGATTATCTATAGATATCATTAACATGCTTTTTGAAGTTTGTGATATGGTATCTGAAAACGCAAAATTAAGAAATAGCTACGAAACCTTCACACTTGAAGTAATAGGTAACTTAGGATACAGCACCCAGATTTCTCAATCAGAATTTGAAGTTAAAACACAAAATGAAGTTTCAAATTTATTATACCAAGAAGCCGTAGAAAAATACGCTACAAAGAAAAAATCTCTTGCAGAATTTTTAGCTTCTGAGTTTCATAAAATAGATGTACAAACTGGTGGCAGAGTTGAAAATATACATGTGGGCCTTACAGATGGCGTTCGTCAGCTAGGCTTGTATACTTCTCTTAAAAAGACGGTAGAAACCAACGGTGATGAATTTATAAAAGATATGGAAAAATCTATAACCTTAGGTATTATAGATGATATCTGGAAAGATCACCTTCGTGAAATGGATGATTTGAAACAATCTGTACGTAATGCGGTGTACGAACAAAAAGACCCATTAGTGATTTATAAAATAGAAGCATATAATATTTTTAAAACATCTATAGACAAAATAAATTCTGGTGTAATCTCGTTTTTAATGAAAGCGGAACTTCCTAGAGAAGAGGCTCCTTTACCTGTGAGCCCTGCTCAAATGAAGTTACAAAAGCAAGAATATGTGGAACACAAAGATGATTTCTTTGAAAACCACGAAGAAGAGTTTGTAAATGATGAAGTAAAGCAAGCACCCATAGTTTCACAAAAAATTGCCGGTCGTAATGATCGCGTAACTGTGCAATACATGGATGGTACCATTAAAAAAGATGTAAAATTCAAAACCGTAGAAGAAGACTTGAAAGCAAGCAGATGCGTGATTTTGGAAGTGCATTCAACATAGTATGATTTCTTACATAAAAGGGACAGTAGCTCACGTAGATCCTACGTTTTTAATAATAGAAAACCAAGGCATAGGTTATGGAATGAAGATTTCATTGCAAACCTATGCTCAGGTTAAAGATCTTAAAGAAACCAAAATTTGGGTACACAGGCATTTTTCTGTACAAAATGAAACAGAAACCATGTATGGTTTTTTTGATTTTGATGAAAAACACACTTTTTTACTTTTAACATCGGTTTCGGGTGTTGGGTCTAACACTGCTATTATGGTTTTGTCTTCGCTTTCTTCGCAAGAATTAGAGCGAGCAATTTTGACAGAAGATACCAAAACTATACAATCTATAAAAGGAATTGGACTTAAAACAGCCCAAAGACTTATACTTGAACTTAAAGATAAAATCAAGAAAAATAATCCAACGTTAGATGTGTCTGGGCTCACTCCAGCTTCACATTCAAATGTAAAACAAGAAGCGTTATTAGCTTTACAAACTTTAGGAATACCAAAAGCGACAGCAGAAAAAAATATAGATGCAATATATAAATTAAAAGGCTCTCAGGTATCATTAGAAGAATTGATTAAACTGGCATTGAGATAGTATTAAATTGTATAAGAAATTAACATATAACCTACACATAAAAATATTTATTGGTTTGTTAGGAACCTTGTGTCAGTCTGTGTTTTCTCAAACAGATACTTCTAAATACAAAGCTTCTACTAAACCAACGTATAATTTTGAAGATAGACAAGGTAGCTACGAAGCTGCCGGCAATTCAAAATCTCCTTTGATTTCTCCAGAACCTACCAACATTACCCGAACAGTAGAATTATCTGAAGATGGTAAATTTTACATCATAAAAGAAAAAATTGGAGATATAGATTACAGACCACCAACGGTGATGTCTTTTGAGCAATACCAAAAGTACAAAGCAGAACAAGATGCCAAAAACTCTTGGAAACAAATTTCTGAAGAAAAAGGTCCGTCCAAACCAGATACAGGCAGCAACTCAAAATCTAACCAATTATTACCAAAAATAAATATGGGGCCAAAAGCAGACCGTATTTTTGGTGGTGACAAAATAGATATTAAACCGGCAGGCAACGTAAGTTTAGATTTTGGTGGTAATTTTCAGCATTTGTATAATCCACAATTGCCAGCTCGTGTACAAAGAAGCGGTGGTTTTGTCTTCAACCAATCTATTATGTTGAATTTGCAAGGTAAGATTGGAGAAAAACTTACGGTTGGTATCAATTGGGACACAAAAGCGGCTTTTGATTTTGATAACAAAATAAAACTTTCATACCAAGGTCTAGATCATGACATAATTAAAAGTGTGGAAGCGGGTAACGTAAGCATGCCTTTAAACTCAACGTTTATTTCTGGTCCGCAAAATTTGTTTGGTATTAAAACCAAAATGCAGTTTGGAAAGTTAACCGTAACTGCTGTTGCGGCTAACCAAAGAAGTAAAAACGAAACCATAACCATTCCTTGTAATTCTGGTTCTTCGGGTGCTGCCACTGGCAAAGACTTTGAAGTTTCTTGTCTGAATTATGAAGAAAATAGACACTATTTTCTTTCTCAAATTTTCAGAGAACATTACGAAGCAGCGTTTAGTACGCCTCCATTAATTACATCACCTTACCAAATCACCAGATGCGAGGTGTATGTGACCAACAGAAACAGTACTACCAAAAATGTAAGAAACTTTTTGGCATTGCAAGATTTGGGAGAATACAATCCGTATTTGACAAGTTTGAACACCTCAGGTAATTCTAATTTGGCTGAAAATGGTAGCAACGGTCTCTTTAACATCTTGAAAACAGATGAAGAAGCTTTGAGAGTGGAAGGTACCGCAAGCCCGCAAATGTTACTAAATGGTTTCAAAAATACTTCGGATTTTGAAATCGTAAACAATTCACGCTTACTGGAAGAAAACAAAGATTATAAAATAAATAAACAACTTGGATACATCTCACTGAATCAAACCTTAGATCAGTCGGATGTGTTAGCCGTTGCTTTTGAATATACCTATAATGGAAAAACCTACAAAGTAGGTGAGTTTTCTCAAGATTTGAACGGAGACGGAGACGCCACTAGATTGTTGTTTCTTAAATTGTTGAAATCTAGTACATTAAATTCAGCATTGTATTTACCAATGTGGAATTTAATGATGAAAAACGTTTACAACTTAGGAGTAACAAATGTAAACAAAACAGGTTTTGATGCTAAAGTGGTGTATTATGACGATGCCACCAAACTTAGCAACCCTGCCATCTTGGAAGGAGAAAAAACTGCCAATGTAAATTTGCTTACTTTATTTAATTCTGATAGACTAAATGTAAACAATGAAAATTTACCAGATGGTATTTTTGATTTTATAGATAAAGTAACCATAGACCCAGATTACGGAAGGCTGTATTTCCCTGTCCTTGAGCCTTTTGGCAGTAAACTTAAAAGTTTTTTTAATGAAGAAACCGAGCAGGCACTCATCAGAAAATATGTTTTGCAAGAATTATACGACACCACAAAACAAAGTTTGACAGCCAACAAAACATCTAGTAAAACAAAGTTTTATATCAAAGGTCGTATACAGTCTGGAACATCTGGTGAAATTGCACTTTCTGGTTTAAATATTTCAGCTTCTTCTATTAAAGTAATTGTTGGTAGCAAAACACTAACTCAAGGCACAGAATATACCGTTTCGGCGGATGGTTCCAAAATCATCATTTCTCCAGAAGTTTTAGCTTCGTGTACAGACATAAAAATAACATTTGAAAAAGCCGATCTGGTGCAGTTTCGTTCTAAGTCGGTAGTGGGGTCAAGATTTGATTATGCTGTAAGTAAAGATATCAACTTGGGTGGGACTTTTATGCATGCTAACGAAAGACCAAACATTACTCGTGTAAACTTGGGTGATGAACCCATCCGTAACACAATGCTTGGTTTTGATGTGAACTATAAAAAAGAATCAAGATTAATAACTAAAATTGTAGATAAACTTCCTTTAATTTCAACCAAAGCACCATCAAATGTTGTTTTTAACGCAGAATATGCAACACTTTTGCCAGGTAATTCTAAAGTAATTGGTAAAGACGGAAATTCATTCATTGACGATTTTGAAGGTACACGTACTCCGTATGACCTTACCAAAACAGTAACTAAGTGGAAAATAGGCTCTCCTCCTACTTCTTTTACAAATGGTGCATCAACCAACGACTTAAGTTATGGTTACAAAAGAGCCAAACTAGCATGGTACAATATTGACAATTCATTTTTCTTAGATGGAAGTGGTGGAAGTGCCAAACCACAAAACATAACATCTGACGATATTGACAACTATCAATATACAAGACGTGTGGGTCCTGTAGAAATTTTCCCTAATAAAACTGCTCAACAAGGTCAGTTTACAGAAACTACTTTTGACCTCGCGTATTTTCCTGAAGAAAGAGGCCCGTATAATTTCCAAACAGCCCTAGACGCAAACGGTTTATTGCCCAACCCTAAACAAAATTTTGCTTCTATCACCAGAGCCATAGCACCCGGCATGGATACAGATTTTGATAACATCAACGTTCAGTATCTAGATTTTTGGTTGATGGATCCGTTTATTGATGCTTCAAACAACGGTGGTGTTAGAGCCATAAACCCTAAAACTGGATTGTACGAAACTCAAGAAAACACTACGGGAGGTAAATTGTATTTCAACTTAGGAAATATTTCTGAAGATGTGCTTTATGATAACAAGCAGGCTTTTGAAAATGGATTACCAGAAAATGGCGACAAAACTACTGATAATACAGATTATAACAATTGGGGTGCTATTACTAAAAACCAGTTTATCATAGATAATTTTTCTAATGCTTCTGGTGCAAGACAAAACCAAGATATAGGATTAGACGGTCTCAAGTCTACAGAAGAAAACACTTATTATAGTAGTTATTTAAACTCTATTAATACTTCTGCTATTTCTTCTGATGCTAAAAATAAAATTTTAAACGACCCAAGTGCTGATGACTTTGTACATTACTTAGATTCTAAAAAAGACGATAAAAAAATTATAGACAGATATAAAGACTACAACGGTCTTGAAGGAAACTCACCTGATAATTCACAATCTACGGGAGCGTATGTGCTATCTGCAACCAATTTGCCAGACAATGAAGATTTAAATAAAAACAATACTATAGAAACGGAAGAGTCTTACTTTGAATATATGGTTAGTCTTAAAAAACAAGATATGCAAGTAGGAAAAAATTTCATTATAAATAAATTGTCTTCAAAGTCTGCTGATGGTAAACCTTGTACTTGGTATCAATTCAGAATTCCTTTAAGAGATACATTAAATGCAAAAATTATTGGTAACGCCAGTATGAAATCGGTAAGATTCATGAGAATGTACCTTACAGATTTTGAACAACCTGTAGTTTTAAGATTTGCACAGTTTCAGATGATTGCTTCTCAATGGAGACCTCAGCCAGAAGCACTAAACGGATACTTACCTAAAATACAAGAGGAACTTCCGAGCGATGAGGGCTTTACGGTGTCTTCTGTAAATATTGAAGAGAATGGTTCTAACCATACCAGTATTTCAAGTAAATATGAAGTGCCTCCTGGCTTGGTGAGAGATTATAACAACAACGGAATCAATAACAATCAGTTACTTAATGAGCAATCACTCAGAATGTGTGTGGATGATCTCAAAGGGGGATACATAAGATATGCCACTAAAGATTTTTCTACTACTTTAAATAGTACAGGTATTAATTTAATTAACTTCCATAAACTTAAGATGTTTTTACATGCAGAAAGTGCCCAAAACCCAACTGGTGGCAAAACTGACAATGTGAAAGCTTTGGTGCGTTTTGGTACGGATCTCACAGATAATTACTATGAAGTAGAAATTCCACTGAAGCTTTCTAATGTTACTGTTGAGTCACAGGCAGAAACATGGCCAACAGAAAATGAGCTAGACGTAACCCTATCAGAACTTTCGGCACTTAAAACGCTAAGAAAATCAAATAATCCAAATACGACAAACCCGCAGAGTTTACAAGAAAAAACACTTAGCGACGGAAAAATATATCGTGTGTTGGGTAATCCGGATCTTACAAAAGTGAAATTATTCATGATAGGTCTGTATCATCCAGATACTTTGTCTACTAAAAGCTATTGTATTTGGGCAGACGAATTACGCTTAAATGGTTTTAATAAATCAGTAGCTCACGCGGTTACGGCTAACTTAAATATGAGTCTTGCAGATTTTGCAACCGTAAGTTTGTCTGGAAATTATAAAACAGCAGGGTTTGGAGGTGTTGACACCAAAGTTTCTGAAAGAAGTACAGATGAAATTATGGGCTATACTGCTCAAACTAATGTGCAGGTACATAAAATGTTACCACAAAAGCTAGGCTTGAAATTACCATTAACATTGTCTAAAAGTGAAAACTTAGTTATTCCTAAATACGATCCTGCGAATCCGGATGTACTTTTAAAGGAATCTATGAAGTTGAAAGACAACCCAGAGGAATACAAGAAAATGGTAATTACCAAATCTAGCCAAAAGGGTATTGCTCTTACCAATGTTCAAAAAATTAAAACCAATCCTAAAGCTAAAAAACATATCTACGATATAGAGAATATTACCGTAACAGGTTCTTATTTGCAAACAAATAACACCAGTTATAAAGTTGCTAAAAACCAAGCAGAAACATATACGGGTCAAGCAACCTATTCGTATTCTTTGAAAGCCGTAAATTTTGAACCTTTCAAAAAACCTAAAACATTTAATAGCAAATATTTAAAGCTCATTAAAGATTTTAATGTGAGCCCACTGCCAAGTAGTATTTCTGTAAGAGCACAAATGGTAAGGTATTTTTCAGAAACACAAAATAGAAATGCGAACCTAGATACTGTGGGCGTAAAACCAATTTTTTACAAATATTGGAATTTTGACAGATACTATAACGTGAAATGGTCGCTCACCAAAAGCTTAACTACTGATTATCTGGCTACGGCAAAAGCAGTAATTGATGAGCCTACGGGTAGAATTGGCAATGAAATAGATGCTGCAACGGGCCAAGAAAAACGTGAGATTGTAAAACAAAGTTTGAGCCATTTTGGTAGGGTTAAAAGTTTTGACCAATCTTTAAACACCACCTATAAGTTACCGTTTGACAAACTGCCTTTGCTAGACTGGGTGGGTGCTGATGTGAATTACAAATTGAGCTATTTGTGGCAAGCTAATGCCTCTAAGTCTCTTGCTGATACACTTGGGAATACCGTTCAAAACGGAAGAAATATAGGTGTAAATGGAAAAATTGATTTTTCTAAGCTGTATAACAAATCTAAGTTTTTGAAAAAGATAAATAATCCACCACCTAAAACGGAACCAGTAAAGAAAACTAAATATGTAAAACGTGCCGACGGAAAAATTGATACTATTCAAGTAGTGGTTCCAGAATATAAAGTAGTTAAATCGGTATTGAGAAGGGTGATGTCTCTAAAAAACATAAACGTTTCTTTTTCTGACAACCGAAATACTTCTATACCTGGCTATATGCCAACCGTAAAATATTTAGGATTTGACGATAAGTTTTTAGCTCCAGGAATTCCGTTTATGTTGGGCTCGCAAGATGTGAGGTCGTTTTTAAATAATGCAAAATATAACAACGACCCTAACGAATCTTGGATTACAACAGACAAACGTCTCACACAAAATATTCAACAGAGTATTGATCAAAAACTTAATATAACTACGGCCATAGAACCTATAAAAGATTTTAAGATTACTATAAATGCTACTAAAAACAAACAAAATACTTTTAGTATGCTTTATAAAGATACTTTAAACGACGGTCAAGCAAATTTTTCTGAATTGCTCAATACACGCACGGGTAATTATGATGTAACTATAATTTCATTATCAACGGCATTTCAGAAAAACGGAAATAGTACTTTTGAACAATTCAAAGCCAATCGTGCAGTTATTCACGAGAGGTTAAATAGCAACCCAGAAGTAAATGCAACGCATACCTATGCCGACAATTCAGCTCAGGTTTTGATTCCGTCATTTATAAGTGCATATACAGGAAAAACGGCTAGCTCTACAAAATTATCGCCTTTTGTGAACATTCCGATGCCAAACTGGAACGTAACTTATTCTGGATTAAGCAATTTAAAAATAGTTAAAAAGTATATCCCAAGTTTAACCATTAATCATGGTTACAAGAGTGTGTATAAGGTGAATAGTTATACTTCTTCGTCTCTGTATACTTCAGACAACCCCACCAAAAATGAAGAAAACTATAATTATTTACAAGACAATATAGCAAGCAGCACCCTGAGCGATACCTTGAATTTTGTGGCAAGATACATTGTAAACGATGTTCAAATTACAGAAAATTTTAGTCCGCTTATAGGTTTTAATGCTAAAACGAAAAAGAATATCACTTTTGAGTTTTCTGTAAACAAGAACAGAACCGTGTCTTTATCTACAACCAACCAACAGATAACAGAAGTAAGAGGAAAAGATTTTAAGGTAGGTGTAGGTTATTCTAAAACGGGACTAAAGTTACCAGCATTTTTGAAAAGTAAAGGAAGACCTATAGTGCTGAAAAATCTCACAACCATGAAATTGAATATAACCATAAGAGACAATATCACTTACACTCGTAAGATGGATCAAGAATCTAAGGTTACGGCGGGGCAGGCAAATATTCAGATTCAACCCAACATAACCTATCAGGTAAGTTCAGCCCTAAATGTTCAGTTGTATTATAACAGAACAGGTCTGATACCTTATACATCGGGTTCATTTAAAAATGTAAATACAACTTTTGGCTTTAAACTTACGTTTAACCTTGCGGAAGTAGGTAACACACCACAGCCCGCCGCTAAAAAATAAATATTTACGAACTAAAAATTTGGCATTGTAGTTGAAATGAAGTTAATAAATTCAAGTTTTATGAAAAAAGTAGCAGCTTTACTAGCAGTTTTGATATTGGCAATCTCAGCCAAAGTATGGACAAGTTCAGAATTAATAGAGGTAAAAGATTTGTTACCACTGATTAATAGTAAAGACAAGAAAAAAATACCTGCCATTATAAACGTAGGTCCTATGCTTAACATAAAAGGTGCAGTAACTTACGGTTCTGCTTCTGATGAAAAAGCGATGGAAAAAATTAAAAAAGCGGCTACTACAATGAATAAAAACAAAGCAGTGGTTATTTACTGTGGTTGTTGTAAAATGGAGCATTGTCCTAACATAGAAGGTGCTTTTAATTTTTTCAAAGAATCAGGTTTCAAATCTGTGAAAGTTTTGAACTTACCAGAAGATTTAGCAACAGATTGGGTTGCTAAGAAATATCCAATGGAGCCCACTAAAAAATAATAAGAAAGCGACGGAAACGTCGCTTTTTTTGTATCTTTAAAGAACATGTGGTCGTATCAAAAAATTAATCTAGACCTTAAATTTCTCTTTAAGATTTCTAGAAATTCAAGCCAGCAAAAAACAAATTTCATTATTTCGTTTACACAAAATTCCATTTCTGGATGTGGCGAATGTGCTCCTAATACCCGATATGGTGAAAGTATAGAGGCTACAGAATTACAAATTCAACATTTTGTGCATCAAAAATGTAATTTTGAAACCATAGAAAGCGTATACATTTTTTTGAAGCATGCACCCTACTTTCAGTCGGTAAAAAATGCCCTCGAAACTGCCTTTTATGATTGGTATGCAAAATATATGAAATCTACGATAGCACGGGTGTTAGATTTACCTCAGCCAAGCAGTAAAGCAACTATGTTCACTTTACCCATAATGCCCGTTGAAGATTTGTCTGTATTTTATATTCAATTTGAACTTCAAAAATATTCACGTTTAAAACTTAAAATAGATGCAAAAGTTGGAGCCGAGTTATTGGGAGAATTGAACCAATTAAAAAATCCAAATCAACGCTTATGTATAGATGCGAACGAGGCATTTGAAACATTAGATTCTTTCTTAAAATTTGAAAAATCAATAGATCACATTTCATTAGATTTTGTAGAACAACCGTTTCCTGCAACAAATGTGGATGATTATGTGAACTTAAAAAAACAAACACATCATAAAATTTTTGCCGACGAAAGTATTGTAAATACCATAGATCTTGAACAAATTCAGCAACAGTTTCATGGTGTTAATGTTAAAATGATGAAAACAGGCGGATATGCTGTAGCGAAACAAATTTTGACACAAGCCAAACAGCAAGGTTTAGAAACCATGATTGGCTGTATGGTGGAAACAAGTTTAGGGATTTCTCATGCATTCAATTTAGCTTCCCTAGCCGATTATCTGGATCTAGACAGTTTTTTATATGTGATTAATGAACCATACCGATTGGTTAATTGCGATTCTGAGGGCAATATTTTCAAGTAAAAATAGAATTTTAAACAGAGGTTTTATTTTGAGAAAGAGTTTTTGGAGTAATTAGAATATTCAGATTTAATTTATTCATAAGCTTTTCAAAATATATAATTTTTAAGTATAGAAAACAAAAACGCCACCCTTTTTGAGGTGGCGTTTTATATTATAAGAAATTTAACTATTAATAATCTAGTTTAAACTCTACTCTTCTATTTTTAGCTTTTCCTTCTTTTGTTTTGTTATCAGCTACTGGCTGCTCTTGTCCGTAACCTACAGCAGTAAGTCTAGCAGCATCTACACCTTTTGATACTAAGTATGTTTTCACAGCATCTGCTCTCTTTTGAGAAAGTTCTTTGTTTTTTGCAGCATCACCTACGTTATCTGTGTGACCTTGTACTTCAGCTATAAGAGCAGGATCTGTTTTCATGATAAGAGCCAAAGCATCTAAGTTTTTATATGATTTTTTCTGGATTACATTACTTCCTGTTTCAAAGAATATACCTTGAGCAGAAACAGCTGCTTTTTTCAAAACGTCTTTTTTAATTTCAGGACAACCCTTCAATGTTGCCAAACCAGCTACTTCTGGACATTTGTCGTTTTTATCTGCTACACCGTCACCATCTTTGTCTGGGCAACCATTGATAGTTCCAGCAACTGACGGACATTCGTCTTTGTTGTCAGCAATACCGTCACCATCAGAATCAGCACAACCACCGAACTCAGCCTTACCGGCCACTGTAGGGCAAGCGTCTTCACTATCTTGTATCCCGTCACCGTCTGTGTCGGCACACCCTTTGAATGCCGCAAGTCCCGCTACTGACGGACAAGCATCTTCACTATCTTGTATTCCGTCGCCATCAGTATCAGCACAACCTTCAAACTTTGCTAAACCTGCAATTGATGGACATTTGTCTTTAGAATCTACTATGCCATCAGCATCAGTATCTACTTCGCAACCTTCTGCTGTTACTTTAACACCTGCTGGAGTATCTGGGCATTTATCTAGTTTGTCTACGATTCCATCTTTATCCTTATCAGTATTCATACATGCTTCTGCCCATCCGTCAGCAGTATTTACACATATTCCTTCAGTAAGAGTTAAGGGCACATTTTCAGAAGTTACAATATTGCAACACTGAGAATACATTGAATTAGCTAGGAGTGTTCCTGCTATTAAAATTACAGGCTTCATACGTTTTAACATAACAAATCTATTTTTTTAAGTTTAATATTACAATACCCAAATTTCTACTTTTTATCTGTTATTCCAAATATTTAAAGGGTATTTAATAAATAATTGAGTATTTGTACTTAATAAAAATTATATATTTCCAAAATATTTTCTTAAAAACCACTCAATGCATATAAACAATATAAGTAATACCAATATCCATTTTATGTTTACTATTTCATCGTATTCTTCATGATAAGTAATCGTTCCCTTGTCTTTTAGTTGATTTAGTGATTTAATAAGGTCTTTTATTTGATTGTGGTTGAAATATAAACCATTGGTTTGTGTACTTAGGTTTTGTAGTAGCAAGTGGTTTGCTTGAGAAAGTTGCTGTTCTAACTGCACAGGATGCACCGTAAAAGCACCAGAGTATTTTTCTGTTTTTTCACCTATTTGTGTGCGGGCTTGATAGGTGTACGTTCCGTGTTCCAGCTTACCTATTTCAAATTTATCGTTCAGCTGCTGATGTACATATTTGTAGGTAAACACTTTTTTGTTTTCATCTACAATTTCCAGAGTCACTTCTTTGTCATAAATAGGCTCATTGAGTTGGTCATACATTTCTGTAGTTACAGCTATTTGATCGTTTTCATCAAAATGTTCTTCTGTAGGAATTACTTTAAATTTCTTTTTATCTTTTTTAGAAGTAATTACTTGAATACTCTTAAGTATTAACTCATCAACATTTTTGGTTTGGTTATAAGTACTTTTTTCAAACATTCTCCACAGCCAAAGACCTTCACCACAAACTACTGCACTATTGATTTCGTTAGATTTTTGCAGTACCCATAGTGGGTTTTGACTAATACTATTTCCAATTTTTTGGTTTAAAAGTATCTCTGCATTAGTAGTTACACTGTAGGAACCAAACGGAACATTTAAAGGAGGAAATTTACCAATAATTTCTGTGTCAAAATCTGTTATAGAAAACACTCCAAAGTTTTGATTCAAAGCTGCTTGTGCTTTGTCACTTTCGTTATTTCTTAGTTGAATTTGTACAGCTTTACTGTGAGCATATATTTTTTGTAAGTCTGCGTTGGAATGTACCACATACATACAAGGAATTTGATTTTTTATAATTTGCTGATAAACTTGTTCGCCTATTAGTTTTTTGTTAGGAATACCTACAAGCACAGCAGCATTTACTTGGTCCAGTTTTGGGTTTTCGTTATCTCCTATAAAGTGTACATCAACTTCATAGTTTTGTGCAGTATTAAGGGCTGCGTTGATGGCTTTTACATCTGGATGCGGTGCTTGAGCAAGAATTAAAATTCGTTCTTTATTTTTAACAACTTGTATGTACACATGAGCAGTGTTGTTTGTGTTTGTAATTTCACCTTTTAAAGGTGTACATTGTATGACGTAATGATAATTTCCTTCTTGAACAGCATCTAAGGTAAAACTTACAAGTTGTTCACCTTTGTTTTTCTTAAAATCAATAGTTTTTTTCTGAATGTTATTTTTGTTTTCAGAAATCACAAGCTCGGTTTTTGAGCCGCCGAAACCCACATTTCTTATTTGTACATTTATAAGAAATTTGTTTCCTTTGAAGGCAACTTTGTTGTAGTTTACTTGAGAAATTGCAATGTCGTTTCGCTGTGTTGTATCACCTATACCCACCGTGTACACAGGATATTTATAGGAATTATAAAGCGGATTTAAACCGTTGTTTATGTTACCGTCTGACAATACAATCAAACCAGATATTTTTTCTCCTTCGTGTTCTGCTTCTATTTTAGAGATTACATTTTGAGTATTGGTGTGGTTCTCATCAAATTTGATGTTTGATAAACTATCTTCTGAGCAGTTGGCTTCTAAACTATAAAATTTATATTGTTTGTCTGACGACAAATCTTTTTTGTTGTTTATAAGATCTTTTAAGGTTTGCAGATATGTTTTGGAAAATAAGGATATTGATTGTGAATTATCAATAATAAATGCAATAACTGGTTTTTTTTCAGTTTGTTTACTTTGTTTTATGAGAGGTTCTGTGAGTAAAAAAAGAATTACAAATACTACCATTCCACGAAATACCGCCAGTATCCAATTGAGACTCTTGTTCCAAGAGTTTGGTTTTTTATATAATATGTAGGCATACAGCACTGCTACTGATAGTGCAAAAAATAAATACCAATTGGGAGCCTGAAAGATAAATTTGTAGTCCAAAATAATATAGTAAGTTTATGTATATTCAAAAAAAAGGAGCAGATTTCTGCTCCTTTTACCAACATTATATTTACTAGGTATACATACCGCCGTTTACAGATAGCACCTGACCTGTTACGTAACTAGATAAATTAGACGCCAAGAATACCGCCACATTAGCTACTTCTTCAGCTTGGCCAGCACGTTTCATAGGAATACCGTCTGTCCAGCCTTTTACGATGTCTTGATTAAGCTCACCCGTCATTTCTGTTTCTATAAACCCTGGAGCAATAGCATTACTTCTTACGTTTCTAGAACCTAGTTCCAAAGCCACAGATTTTGTAAAACCAATAATACCCGCTTTAGAAGCAGCATAGTTAGCTTGGCCAGCGTTACCTCTCTCTCCTACTACAGACGTTATGTTTATAATGGAAGAACCAATTTTCGATTTCATCAAACTTTTAAGAGATGCCTTAGTAAGGTTAAACACAGATTTTAAGTTAACATTGATAACGGCATCAAACTGCTCTTCAGACATACGCATCAGAAGACCGTCTTTTGTTATGCCTGCATTATTTACTAATATTTCGAAACTACCAAAATCTGCCATCACTTGTGTTGCCAAATCTTCAGCAGCTTTATAATCTGAAGCATCGCTTCTATATCCTTTTGCTTTTACTCCTAATGCTGATAATTCAGCTTCTAATGCTTGTCCTTTTTCTACACTTGATAAGTATGTAAATGCTACGTTTGCTCCTTCTTGTGCAAAACGTAAGGCGATCTGGCGACCGATACCTTTAGATGCCCCCGTTACCAGAGCTGTTTTTCCTGTTAATAGACCCATTTTTTTTATTGACAATTCAAAATTAGATGACAAAATTATAAAAAAAATCTATAAACAGAAATCTATCACAATTCATACTTACTTGTACTTGATATTCGTAATTATTTACAGATAATCTGTAACATAGCTAGTTAGAAATGTACTAAGAAATATTCACCAGCTTTTATCAGTAATTTTACTTATTTGTTAGTCTGTTATTATTTCCTGTTTTCAAAACATAAAATCAATGCTAAAGAAATAATAAAAGCAACATATATTATACACAAAGCCTTTTACAAACATAAGCCAATAGGTAGGTTTCAGTTGGGAAATGTTCGTTTTAAATATAATTGTAATTACATAGATAGATTTACCTAACGAGTACATTAAATACAAAATGTACAAATATGCAGCTATTTTTGTGAGAAGATGTATTTCAAATGTAGGATACTGAGATAAGTATTGATACCCACCGTAAAACATAATAAATCCTAAAGGGAAACTTAAAATGGGTAATATCCTATATTGAAAATAGGCCATTCCTTTAAGATTTTTTATAGAGTCTTTATTTTTGAAACTGTTATATAAGAACATACCCAAAAAGAAGATTTCTGCCACTGCAAGTATTTTTGTAAAACAAATCCAATTGCTTACTTGAGAAGCTGTTAATAGGTTTACTTTTTGTAAATCATAATCCTGTGGGATTCCCCCAAAAAAGACATATATACCGAAAAATAAACCAGCTACAATTGCCACTTCTAGTAGTATAAAAAATACCATTAAAAAATTAAATAATACAGAAGATGGTCCACCATTGCCATTGGGACTAAAAAGTCCTCGTTCTCCCGTGATGTTTCCTGCAAAAATTGCTGGAAAAATAACGATTAACATTGTGGCTCCTATAAAGTGGATTATTAAAAAAATAAACACTGACAACGCAGCACATATTCCTAACACTTCTATTAATGACATAGTATTTAATTTTTACAAAATAACAGATTTAATTGGGAATATTTTAATATCATTTATTTTAACGGTTTGAGCTTTATCACAAATTTCTTATGAGCTAATTTTATGTTTAATCTATTCATTTTAATGATGAATAAACATCCGCATTTTAATAAAACTTTTGGAGGCTTAATAAAGGAATAAGTAATTTAGCTTTAATTTTACATTCCCCAAACACAATCTTATGAATAACCAAACCAAACACCCTAAACATATTTGGCTACAAGAGTATTTTGAAGATACGGAGATTTTGCTCCAAAAGCTTCTTACCAAAGATATTCATTGTATTGTGTGCCATAAAAGAAGTGGAATGATGATAGGTGCCTATATAAGTTTCAAAACCAATTGGCCGGTATTTACAACCTCTGAGTTGCATCTGATTCCAGAAAAGTTTACTGAAATAGTTTTACTTGACGACAAAGTATATTCTGGCAAAAGTATGAGACAGTGGCAAAGTAAATTATTGTTGATGTCTAAATCTGTAACAACTGCTGCACTTTATATTCAACACGATTATCATACAGACGTATTTGCAAGAGATTTAACATGCCAACATACCATGTTTTACGACATCAAAAACTAAATAAATTTTTTAAAAATATTATTTAGATACATTTTAATTTTCAAATAAATTCAAAGATTGCTTTACTTGTAAACATTTTTTCTTAATTTTGAAGCCGTTAGTAATTTTAAATTTTTCACGATGAAGAACGATCACATTAGCCAGTCATTGTACGTAGTTTTATTTCTATTAGCGTCTGCTTTTATGGCAACTCAATGTGGCAAAAAATATAACACTACTAAATTCAAAGACCCAGTAAGAGATAAAGAATGGGTTTATGGAAAAGATTCTACTTCTGCTCAATAAACTTTGAGCTCTCCAAAAATATGAAAAGCCACCTTGTGTGGCTTTTTTTATTACACTATTAGTTACATAAATACGTTTTTAAGTATATACTATAAATTTCAAATGAAGAAGTTTTTGTTGGCGAGTGTACTTGCTTGGGTTTATAACGGTGCTTTTGCACAAACCTATACCTTTGACTATAAACCAGAAATTGGCTCTAGTTTTGGATTTGGTAAGAATACTACTAGAATTAATTATCTCATACAAGCTCAACATTTGTTTTATACCAAAGATGAAGAGTACAGTGGCTCGGCAGCACATGCAAGTGCCACCACCTCAAACCTTATTTTCCAACAATTTAGAGCACAAATAAATACACGCCTAAACGACAAATGGTATGCGGGTGCACTTCTGCAACATCAAAAAGGAAGATATTATTTTTACAACAATAATCGCTCTTTTTCTAGTGCTGGTGTATTGCTAGGGCACAAAGGTATGATTGACGAGTTAGCTTTTTACAAAGAAGCAGGAATAATTGTACATGGTCAAAAACCAAGTTCTATAAAAGATATTTATCTCAAATGTAAAATAGAATATACCCTAAACAAAGGCGTAAAACCAATAGCGTTGGCATCACTCACCGCAAAGGCAGACTGGCTGGGAACCACTTTTAACCCTAAATCAGATTTATTGTTTGCTACCAGAGCAGCAGATGACTCCTTTATAAAAAAAGTAGATCAAACCTGGTTACAGCTACAGTTAGATTGGTTTGCCACAGACCAAATGCTGATAGGTACGGGTCTTACTTATTTGGTAGAATATTTCCCAGCAGCCAGTGCCGGATACGACAAACAAAATCTGCGACACTACCAGCTCAATCTATCATGGAAATACTTTTTTAACTCAAAGTCTAATACCTTAACTCAAAAGGTAAATACTTTTTAAGGGAGTATTTAGTTGTTAATGATTATTTTCTCTACTTGTTTGTTGGTTTAGAATGGGTTTAATAAATTGGAAATTTTTGAGGTACTTTGAAACCGTATTTTTTGCATTGGTTTAAATGTATACCGAGAAAGCTCTGTTCGGAAAACCTATAATATAGATACTTCAAGATGCGGGAAAAGCCCTAACATTATGAAGAGAAAAAAGAAGTATTCAAACAACCTATTCTCAACCTCTGTTAATGTTAAATATTTACAATAGTTTTATTTAGGTTTTGATAAAAAAAAATAGATTTTATGAGAAACGTATATTTTACTTTAATTATATTAATACACTTGATTTCTTGCGAATCAAGTATATGCAATCAATTTAAACCAGTTTATGATCCTCATATAAACGGAAAAGTTCAAAATGTTTATTATTGCATGGTTTATGGGAGATTGATTGGTTGCATTGATATTTTAGCTGACGATATGAAAACATACCATTTTGACTCATTTCATCAGTGGGATTTTTATAGGAAAATTCAGAAAGGAGATTCTGTAGTTAAATATGGATATTCAACAAGATTTAAGTTTTATCAAAAAGGAGAATTATTGGGTACGATGGACTGGCAATGCAATCCACCCCCATTGGAGCAAAGTTATAAATAAAAAATCTGGTTCAAGCGTCTCGGTTGAACCATTCTTTTTATAGCATCACGCTATATGATTGCTTTTCGGAGTGTTAAGACGTAGCCGCACTTCGAACTTAGAATATTGTAGGTTCTCAGAACCGGATTTTTGGGGGTGGTTTACAAGTGTACCATTTGAGTTCGGTTCGGAGAACCTGTATTATTTGGAGTTCGACAAGCGTTTCACTAACTTGTTGAACAGCTAGTGAAAGGAAAAACAGTAACAGGGAATAATATAGATTGGATGAAAGCAGGATTGGCACCAATTGGAGTTGATGGCAAATCAGTCGAATTACAACATATGCTACAGACGCAAGATGGTCCTATTGCTGAAGTTACCAATAAGTTCCATAAAGACAATAGTTCTGTAATACATATTAATCCTAATACTGTTGAGACTGGAATAGATAGGAATAAATTTAAAACATGGAAAAGGGCTTACAGGAAAGAGAGGGCTGCAAAATTAGAGAAACAGTAAATTTTATTTTATAATATGGATTCATTAATAATAGAGAAGGTAAAAAAGCTAATTCAAGATAATGACGAGTTTTACGAGTTTTCGACTTTTGGAGATGGCACTGATATTAAAATCATTGAAGGTGTTGAAGAAAAGTTGGGCTTGTGTTTTTCTCCAAGTTATAAGTGGTGGTTATCAAATTATGGAGGTGGCTGCGTTGGTGGCAGTGAATTATTTTCAGTTTACGAAGATTATGTAGATGACATACCTTTGCCAGGTGGAGATATAGTGTATATGAGAAATCTGAATTTAAATAGTGGTCACTATAAATCTAATGAATTAGTATTTATGGAGAACGAACAAGATATTTTTTATTTTGACTTAAATCAAAAGTCTGAAAACGGGGAATATTTTATTTTTGAAAAAAACACTAATCGACTTTTTGCGATAGATTTTTTCGACTTTTTATTAAAAATATTTAAACTTTACGGAGGATGATGTTTAGAAGAGTATTGATTGGTTCTGTTTTGATTATATTATTAAAGCTAGGTTTTATAATATTGTTACGTTTTTTAATTGAATGGAGTTTAATAGACAAGAATTTGATTTATTTTTCGTATTCTATTATTATTATTTTGATGTCGTTTTATTAGTATAAAGAAAATTTTCTAAATCAATTAATTTCTAATTATCTGATAACGGTTTTAGTACTTCTCTTGCCTTTAGGATTTTTCTGGATTAATTCCATTTTTCTGAAAAAAAGACTTGGAAATACCCCCACTGGTTCAAGGTTATAAATGAAGGTCAGGTTCAAGCATCCTCGCTTGGACCATTCTTTTTACAGCTTCTCGCTATATTTTAGCCATGTTATTATGTTATCAGACACTTATAAGTTTATAGTCCAAGTGGAAGCTTGAACTAGTGTTTAGCTTACACCAAAATCATCTAACCACCAAATCCTTATAAATATTCCCTACGATTTAGTAATTTTGTTATACATTACCCCTCCACTTTGGGGAGGGATAGGGTGGGGTTAAATAAACTAATACAAAATTAAAACAATCCAGATGTCAGAGTTTGTAGAGAAATACATCAATCCATTTACCGACTACGGTTTCAAAAAACTATTTGGCGAAGAGCCCAACAAAGATTTGTTGCTAGATTTTTTGAACGAATTGCTCCATGAAGAGCAAGGACGCATCGTATCTCTAAACTTTCTCAAATCAGAACATCTCGGCACTACCGAGCTTGACCGCAAAGCCATCTTTGACCTTTACTGCGAAAACGAAAAAGGTGAAAAGTTTATAGTCGAATTGCAAAAGTCTAAACAAAACTTTTTCAAAGACCGAACCGTTTATTATTCCACCTTCCCCATAAGAGAACAAGCCCAAAAAGCCGATTGGAACTACGAACTCAAAGCCGTTTACACAATTGCCATACTAGATTTTGTATTTGAAGCAGACCAACACGAATCACATAAGTTCAGATACGACGTCAAACTCAGCGACATAGAAACCAAAAAAGTATTTTATGACAAGCTTACGTTCATTTACCTAGAAATGCCTAAATTCAACAAAACGGTAGAAGAACTAGAGACGAGATTTGATAAATGGTTGTTTGTGCTACGCAATCTCAACAAACTAGACCGCATTCCCGAAAAACTAAAAGAACAAATCTTTGATAAGTTATTTGAAACGGCGGAGATTGCCAAATTCACCCCCGAACAAATACGATCTTACGAAGACAGTTTAAAATACTACCGCGACCTCAAAAACTCCCTCGACACCGCCAAAGAAGAAGGCTATGAGCAAGGCTTTGAACAAGGCAAAGCCAGCTTAAAAGTGTTCTTGGACGAAGCCAAAGCCAGAGAAGAGGAAGCCAAAGCCAGAGAAATAGAAGAACGAATACAAAAGGAACAAGCTAAAGCTAGAGAAGAAGAAGCTAAAGCCACCTTAACCAACACCATTATCAATTTGCACAAAATGGGGTTAAGTGCTAATGATATTGCTACGCTTACCAATAAAACTTTGCAAGAGATTGAAGAGATATTAAATGGATAGCTTATTTTTTGCATTTTCAAGCTGTAAACGCAAGTTTTGGGTTGCTAAAACTTTATTGAATTGATATTATAACACCATTTTCTTTTATTAAGAATTTCTTAATTCTTATAAGTTTTTTTTCGGTTTTATTTGTTTTTCTATACTCTTTAATTGTGTACTGTTTTTGAGTGATTAAGTTTTTTTCTATTTTAGAATTTGTTTCACTATAGGAGCCGTTTCCATTTTTTATATTATAAATAGTTGGAGTACTTTCTGACCATAAAATGAAACTGATTATTTTAAAAGAATGATCTAATGTTATCAAATAATATGAACAAACACTTTCATAAATAATTAATTTGAAATTCTTAATTTCTGGAGCATATACATTAGTTATTTTATCTGAATATTTATTTTCTGAATAAAATAAATATGTTGAATCGGTAGCTAGATAGATTGTATCATAATCCCAATTTTTAAAGATTATACGATCCAACTGTTTTTGATATTGACTACCTTTTAAATTAATCTCATTTATTTTATTGTAATGGTTTATAGAGTCGAAATTATTAATTTGACTTAATGAAATAGAATAGATAGAGTCTAGCAAACAACGTGTATAAATTTGTCCACACAAAGTTAGATCGTAAGTTGTGCAAACTAATGTTACTAATACTTTAAAAAAGTGTTTTATCATGTATAAAATATTAATACAAAAACAAATCATATCATTTCACCCAATAACGCTACCCAGCCCAGTTTGCGTTGTTTGGGTTTGAGGTTTTTTTCTACTTCCAGTATTTTTTTCTTAAACGAAGCACAAGATTTATCAGAGATACCCGTTTCTTTACTCAACTCTTCAGCACTCACTGTTTTTTGGGTGAAAACGGCATATACCATATAAAAAGCCTCTGGCAACGGTATTTTTAGGGCATGAAAGAGTGTGTGCGAGGTACAAGATTCTACATACTTGCATTGTGCACAGCGTTTGCTGTATTCGTCAAATGGTATTTCTAGAGTGCATGCACATTTTTTACAAATAAAGTTTTCAGACTTCCATTTTTGGGTTGTAAGCAATTTTTTACAGGTGTTTTCATCAGGAAATTGAATTCGGAAATCAAGCATAGGAATCAACTTGGCCTCTATACGTTCTTTCTTAAGATTTTCAGTATCTAGCTCTAGTTTGATGTTTTTTTGTTTCAAATATTCGTTAATTCTGCTGATTTCTTCGTTGGCATCTTTCAGAGCCTGTGTTCGTTCAATAACCTTGCTTTCTAGCTGAGTTGTATAAGCTTCTCGTAAAGTCTTGTTTTCTTCGTGTTGTTCTATTACGCGTTTTTGGGCAATTTCTTTTTCTTGTTTTTCTAGTCTTAGGGTTTCACTTAATGCAAACGACAACACAATGATTTCTAATAAAAACCCAAAGTTGAATGCATAAATAGTAAAAATCCAATGCAAAAATATAAAACCATTGATACGAAGTGTGTATATCAATACGCTCATAATCAAGAAACTATATGCCAAAATGAAAAATTTCATTTTATTATTTCCGCCCAGATATTGTTTGATCGCCACATAATACAAGAACATAAACGGAATCACGTAAATCCATTTGAGATTTAGGGCATTTTCTAAGACATACAGATTTATACTATGCAAAACAATGTAAATGACATCAAAAATCATCAAGCTGTAAAACCATGATTTTTTTAGTTGTTTCAGTTTCACAAAACTAGCACCGTACACCGTAAAGCTTAGTAAAATTAACACTCCAGACCACTGTGTAAATAGTTGATTCAACAAAGGTAACTGCGGCCATAAAAACTGAAAACCTAGCCCGTCTTCTGTTAAAGAATGAATGATGCATGCACATACATAACTTACATAATACAGATACACCCACTCTCGTACACGTAAAACAAAATAAAGTTATACAGTGCCATCAAAAATAAAACTCCATAGTAAAAACTTAAAATAGAATATTCTGTCAAGGCATAATTCAAGGTAGTATGTACGGGTCTTACTTTAAATATAAAACAGTTGACCAGATGTGTTTTAAAATGAAAATAATAGTTAATACTGTCTTTAGTGTCAGTTGCTATGTCGAAAATAAAGTTTTTGTATTGATATTTTTTGTTTGTAAAATCTAAGCCATAACCTTGTGTTTTATCTAAGGCTACTAATTTGCCCTTGTACTCAGCGTATGCAGTAATTTGGTAAATATGCGGATCTAAGAATTCAAGTACATAAGGTTTTGCACTACCATTGCTGATGGGTACTTTTAGCCAATATGAATTTTGATCAGGTGACGAACAAGTACCTGGTACAAAATCTACAAAATTTCTGCGAGTACTTAACAAGTTTTGTGCCGTGATATTCTGTTCGCTATCTAACAAATAGGCGGCATTCGGTGCAAAAAGAATGGTGTCATGGTTTAGATGATCTATATGAAAAGTTTTTTGAGCCCAAACTGCGAAATAAGAATGTAGTATAAAATAAACTGTAAAAAATCGAAATATCATAAATAAAAATGGGAGCTTGTCGCTCCCAAATTTAAACTAAAATCCTATATTTTTCAGCTTGTCTTTAGCTTGATTTTTTAATTTGTTTTCGGCTTCTTTTTTCAGCCTTTCTTTTTCAGCGTTGGCTTTTGCTTCCGCTACTTTTTTAGCACTGTCTAGCTGTGCTTTCGCTTTAGCTTCGGCATCAGCTTTAGCTTTTCCTGCTACAGCTTTTAAGCTGTCTTCCGCTTTTTTCTTTTTGGCATCTACAAGTGCTTTTGCTTGGTCTTTGGCATATTTATCTAGAGATTCTCCATTTCCTGCTACTGGAGTTACTTTAGGGCTAGTACCAGGCCCTAATGCTTTAAAGGCAATATCCATTTTGTCGGTATCTTTTTTACCCGATAGTTGCGTAAAACCAGGCCCTATTATTTTAGAAACTGTACTCACAGGTAATTGAGTTTTAAGTAAATAATCTATTGTACCGTCTATTCCTTGGCTACCCGTCATGGTGAACTTATTACCACCGGCCATAAAATCTAAAGGTTTCTTAAGAATCACTCTACCATTTTCTATCTTAAACAAAAGTTTGATATCGTTCAATATCACATCTTTAGCATCTGATGCTTTTGTAATATCCGAAATTTTTGTCATTAAGGTAGGAGCTTTTACTTTGCTATTAGATGTGAGCATTAGTCCGTCTCCGTTCAGGCTGCTCAAAAGCGGCATCATGTCGTTTTGAAGTTTTCCGTTAAAACTCAAAGTTGAAGAAAACACGCCTTCCATGTCTTTTGCTATTGGAGCTAATGCTTTTACGGTACTAAATGTCTGATAAGCTTTGGCAAAACCTACATCTTTCATGTCTAAATTGAAATCAAATTTAGGATCTTTGATGTCTTTGGTATCGTATGTACCTGTAGTCTTAAATTTACCACCCAGCATATCAAATAGAACATTATCCATACGCACAATTCCTTCTTTTATAATAATGTTTCCTTTCAGATTAGTAATGTCGTAGTTAGAATACAAAACCTTGTCCATACTAGAGGAAAGAACGAAATCAATATTTTTAGGAACTTCTACTACTTGTAGTGGTTGTTCTGAACCTGGAGCTGGTTTAGGAGCGTTAGGGTCTTCTGCCATCCACTCGTTAACATCAAATGCTTTAGAGGCCATGTTCATTTTTCCTTGAAGAGTTCCTGTGCCAAAAGTATAACTCATGTAGTTGGTTACGGCTCCAGTTACGTTGATGTCACTTTTACCTACCGAGCCAATTAGTTTTTCTATGGTGATAGCTTTTGGGTTAAATACCATTTTACCATCGTTGATTTTCATACCTTGAGGGAAGTCTTTAGACACAAACGTAAAATTGCTGAAAGACATATCGCCAGAAGTTGGCATTTGGTCATACTTACTAGCATTTAGTAAAGACATTTTACCTTTAGTTTTGAAATCATTTACGGTAATCAAACCGCTCAGAGTCATTCCATCAAGTGGGAATATCTTAGTAATTTTAGTAAGGTCAATTTTACCTTTTGCTCCCAAATCCCAAGTGTAGTCGTTAAAGTTCTCGAATAGCAAGTTCAGTTCAAACGGTTGACCGTCCATGATAAACTTCATGTTTTGAACGTTTGCTTTGGTGTCTTCAAATTTACCTGTAGCATTTTTAACATTGGCAATCATTTGAATGTTTTCTATTGCTGAGGCAAAATCTTTTGTTTTTGCAAAACCGTTTGCCAATGTCATGTTTGCATCTACTGCTGGCATTTGTTTGGTAAGAGTGTCGTAAACACCTTTTGCTTTTACGTCAAGAGCATACAAACCTTTCAGTGTTGTACCTTCTATAGGGAAAATTTTGGTAACTTCTTCTAAGTTAATTTTGGCTTTTACCTCAGCATCTACGTTCATTTTACCAAGACCAGATACAAGAGCTTTGGCGTCTATTGGGTTAGAGCCCATTTCAAGATGTCCTTTGGCCAAATTAATTACCATATTGTCTACAGAGCCGTCTTTGGTATCCACTTTCAGGTCCAAATTGATATTTTTTACAGGTTGAGGCAAACTTGGGTATTGGAAAAATCCATTTTCTACCAACAATTTAATTCCATAAGCGGGCATGAGGTTTTTGTTGCTATTCATGGTACCTTTAGCATAACCGTCAAAGGCCAGTTTACCATCGGTTTTAATTTGCTCAAAATCTTTCAAAAACACAGCAGGTACAAGCGATAATATGTTTTTAAACTCAGTTTGAGGTGAGTTAAACTTCACGTCCATGTTTATGTTTTCGGTATCTGGCAGGGCTACAAAGCCAGAGAAATTCATCAGAAAATCATTGATTTTAAAAGAGTTGTCTTTGAATGTGTACGTAGACTTGGGCATATCTACATTCATAGTTACTTGAGCATCAATCTTGTTTTTGTTCAAATACTTAGTACCGCCCATTTCGTAAGTTAAAGAATCTATTTTGGTAGAAGTGATCAAATCGTACACATCCGCGTTGATATCTCCACTGCCTTCGTGGTTTAGATTTTTCACAAGAGCGGTCATGTCACTTGTGCGGTCATCATAAATAATGTTGGCGTTAGAAAGTTGCCATTTTTCTATGGTTAAGCTGAGTTTAGAAGTATCTACTGCGGCAGTTTGCTGGGTAGTATCTGGTAGGGCTATGTCGTAATTGGCCTGACCCATCTGATTTACCTTAACATGAGCGGTGAGCTTGTCTAGATACACACCTTTAATTTTCATTTTAGGGCCGCTAATCACAGACATAATGTCTACCACTGCCTTGAATGATCCAATGTCTACAAGGGTATCACCCGCAAAAGGAGCTTTGTTGATGACGCCAATCTTATCTAGTGAAACCGATAAGTTGGGAAAATTTCTGATTAAACTTATACTTAGGCTGTTGGCATCGTAGTAAATGGTAGCATTTACACTTTTACTTAGAGCTTTGTCAATCTCTGCTTTAATTTTGTCTTTAAATAAAAAAGGTGCGACTAATAAAGCTACAAATACCACACCTAATGTGATACCTCCGTATTTGAGTGCTTTTAACATAATTGTGTTTTTTTTAGAACAACGTAAAATTAAAATTTTTGGTATTATTTCACAGCATCTCTATCAATAATTAATTGAGATATAATAGGGTACTTTAAAAAATAGCAAATATTTATTCGTTTTCAGGTCTTTTGAAGACGGGTTTCGGCATTACTTTTTTAGGAGGAATAGGTTCCGAATCAGCGTTTTCTTGTTTGGGCAGATTTTGATTTTCTTCCGAATTTTGAGCACTATTTTCAGGTCTTTTGAAGACAGGCTTCGGCATTACTTTTTTAGGAGGAATAGGTTCTGAATCAGCGTTTTCTTGTTTGGGCAGATTTTGATTTTCTTCCGAATTTTGAGCACTATTTTCAGGTCTTTTGAAGACAGGTTTCGGCATTACTTTTTTAGGAGGAATAGGTTCTGAATCAGCGTTTTCTTGTTTGGGCAGATTTTGATTTTCTTCCGAATTTTGAGCACTATTTTCAGGTCTTTTGAAGACAAGCTTTGGCATTACTTTTTTAGGAGCAATAGGTTCAGAATCAGCGTTTTCTTGTTTGGGCAGATTTTGATTTTCTTCCGAATTTTGAGCACTATTTTCAGGTCTTTTGAAGACAGGTTTTGCAATTGTTTTTTGGGGTGCTTCGCCTGTAGTATTTTCTTCTGTGTTTGTTAGAGTAGGGTTCGGTTTTTTAAACACAGGTTTTGCAATTACTTTTTTCACTTCCACATTATCTGATGCATCTGTAGAAACTTTAGGAGTAATTTTTACTGTATTAGAAGCTTTATCTGTAGAACTAGGGTCTGCTACTTTTGGTGCTTTGGGTTTGGCACCTATATGCAACTGATATTTTTTTCTTACATCGTTGAGTACAAATAACTTTTGTGATGTAAAAGAATTCGGATGCATTTGTTCGAATTCGTGCTCCCAAACAGAAAATAGTTTTTCCTCAGTATTTTTAAATTTCTGAGAATCAATGTTTTTAGAAGTAAGATACGCCACAAAGTCCATAACGCAAATTTAGGTGTAAAAAGGGGAAATACAATGACTATAAATTCAAAAATTAATATCTCCGATTCACAAACTTAAAGAATGGACTGTATTTAAAACACCAAAAATTATAGCTATATTTGTCTTGAAATATTTCTATATGTTTTCCAAGAAAATAAATGAATTGGTAAGTCAAGACTCGGTTTTTGCTTGGGTTTTGCATTTTTTTGGGATATCTTTTTACAAATATTCCGACTATACTTTGGATGAACTTTGTGAGCAAAAAGGAATTTCAAAAGAAACTTTTATTTCGCAAATTGAATCTTTCTCTCAAAATATGCAGCTCAATGATCAGCTTGTAGATTCAATTAATGAATATCCTATAGATTTGATAATTGAGTATCTCAAGCATACGCACCACAGATTTGTGAAACATCGTTTGCCGTATCTGAGCGACCTCATTAACGCTCTGGATGATTCTAATTTTGGGGAGTATCCAGAGGCTCGCGATCTTAAGTTTGTGTTTCCCATATTTGTAAGAGATTTCATAGAACATATTTATGAAGAAGAAGATGAGCTTTTTGGTTACTTGACGTGGATACAAGCTGTGTTAGCTGGGAAAATTCAACCTACAACTTATGTTGTAAATCAGAAAACAGCTCAAAGTCCAATTCAAAAACATGCTCTCGAACATGAGGCTCACACCAGTGGCTTAGAAGGTATCAAAAATCTGACGCAAAATTTCAGTATTGGAAAAGAAAAAGATTTATTACTTGAAGTTATTTGTACAGAGTTGCAAGCTTTTGACAAGGAGCTACACGTACACGCAAGTATAGAAGACGAAATATTTTTCCCAAAAGCTTTGGTACAAGAACAAAAACTCATAAAAAAATTTACAACAAAATTTAATCTCAACTGATGCCCAGAATTTTGGCTATTGATTACGGACTCAAACGTACAGGCTTGGCTGTGACTGACCCTTTACAAATTATTGCAACGGCTCTAGAAACCGTGGAAACAAGAAATTTGTTTAATTTTCTTAAGGAATACATTGCCAAAGAAAATGTAGAAACCATTGTGATGGGTTTTCCTAAAAACTTAGATAATACAGACACGCACACCACACAAGTGGTAAAGCAGAAAAAAGTAGAGATAGGTAAGCTATTTCCTGATATAAAAATAGTTTTTGAAGACGAACGTTTTACTTCCAAAATGGCTCAGGCAACAATTTTGCAGTCGGGAATTAACAAAAAAGGAAGAAAAGATAAAGGATTGGTAGATAAAGTAAGTGCTACCATAATTTTGCAGTCGTATATGGAGCGTACCAAAGGTTTTTGATACACTCCTTTATGTTTATTAAAACTTAATTTCTAAAGCATATTTTTCCGGATCTTTCATGTAGTCTAGATAAGGTATCTTGTAAGTTAATGTTTTACCATCGTTACTTAACTCAGTACCAGTTACATTCACTTTTTTTATTTTTTGAGGAAAAGTATATTCTATAGTAAACATTGAACCATTATAAAACATCGCTTGTTCTTTTAGTTCTTTCTGTCCTAGTTCAAACTCCGCTTTGTCGCTCACTTTTTCTATTCTAGAAAACTTCTTTTTAGAATATTCATAACTGATTTTGGTACCTTTACCTATATGGCTAGAACCTGTTTGTGTAGATTTAGCCATTGCATTTTTTTTGTTAAACAACCCACTAGACTTACTCATAGATTCTGGTAAATGTGCAATCTCTGATGTGTTCTTGAAATTCATTTCTATTCCAATCATACATTTAGAGTTTTTTTCATCAATTTGTGCTCTAAATAAAAATTTTTCTAATGATTTAATAGCCTCTTTTTGCTCATTGGTAAGTTTAGCAACAGAATCTGCAGGCATATTTTCAAGCATTTTGTTAAAATACATGACCGTATCTATTACCTTTTTGGAGCTCTCTTTTGCAACAGTTCCTGTAGAATCAGTGTTTTTCTTGGTTTTGGAAATAGTACTCATAAATGCCCCCATGTCTAGCGAATAGTTGATGCTTCCACTTCCGTCTTCATTTATTTTCATGCTCTCTTTTATCTGACATGAATACAAGAAAAAACCAACTAAAAACCACAAAGTTGTTTTATAATTAAATATTGATTTCATTTGGATAATTTTTTTTAAATTTAATTTATTTATCAATATTTCCCAAAGAAGATATTTTTGTGAGTATATATACTTATAGTGTTTTGTATTAATACTCAATTTTAAAAATAAACTTTATTTTCTTGTTCATTTTTAAAAAATTAGAGTATATTTACTCATTGTAACAAACAGATGTAGATATATAAGTTCCAAAACATTACTTATTTTTAAATTTATGGCATCAGAATCTATTTTTAAAACGTATCATTTAGAAAAGTCTTTTTTTGATGAAGTCTTCGTATCGTCAGAGCAGGCTAGAGAAACTCATGAAGATATTGTTCATTTTTTTAAGAATATATCTTTAGAACAGTTTCAACATCTGAGTTCAGAAGTTAAACAATCGTTTTTCTATCAGGGAATTACTTTTAATGTCTATTCTGATTCTGAAAATGGTGTAGAGCGTATATTTCCGTTCGACTTAATACCGAGAGTCATAAGTGCTGCAGAGTGGGACATGGTAGAAAAAGGACTGATCCAAAGAAATACTGCCATAAACATGTTTCTGTACGATTTGTACCACGATTGTAAAATTATGAAAGACGGTGTTGTGCCACCAGAACTTGTATTTAGTTCTAATTTTTTCAATCCTGAAATGGTAGGTGTGGAGCCTCCGGGTGGTATTTATACGCACATTTGTGGTACAGATGTTATCAGGCATAGCGACGGTGAGTTTTATGTACTCGAAGACAACGTTAGATGTCCGTCAGGTGTAAGCTATGTTTTGTCTAACAGAGACGCCATGAAAAAAGCCGTTTATCCGCTGTTTATTTCTAAAAACGTACAACCCGTAAATACATACACAGAAAACTTATTACAAGTTATGAAATCTGTTGCTCCAGCAGGAGTAGATGATCCCACTTGTGTGGTACTTACACCAGGTATGTATAATTCTGCTTACTACGAACATTCATTTTTAGCTCAAAGTATGGGCATAGTACTCGTAGAAGGTAGAGATTTGTTTGTAGAGAAAAATTTTGTGTACATGAAGACCATCAAAGGTCCTAAGCGTGTAGATGTTATATACAGACGTATTGACGATGAATTCATTGACCCATTGGTGTACAGACCGGACTCATACTTGGGTGTGCCTGGTATTATGCAGGCATACAAAGCAGGCAATGTTACTTTGGTAAATGCACCAGGAACAGGAGTTGCTGATGACAAGGCGGTGTATATCTATATGCCAGAGATAATCAAATACTATTTAAACGAAAAACCAATTCTAAATAATGTTCGCACGTACCGTTGCGAAATTCCTGAAGAATGTGAATTTGTACTCAAAAACATGGATAAACTAGTGGTGAAGCCTGTGGATGAGTCTGGTGGCTACGGAGTTATGATTGGTTCTAAAGCAACGGATAAAGAAAGAAGTGATTACGCAGAAAAAATTGCTGAAAATCCAAGAAAATATATTGCTCAGCCAATAATGTCTTTATCTACACACAGTACGTTTATAGAAGAAACGCAACAGTTTGAACAACGACATATAGATTTAAGAACTTTCAGTCTTATGGGAAAAGGTCACAATTATGTGCTCAAAGGTGGGCTCACAAGAGTGGCTCTTACTAGAGGTAGTCTTATCGTAAACTCATCGCAAGGTGGCGGTAGTAAAGACACGTGGGTAGTTTAGATTTAAGTTTTTAAAGTTTAATTTTTTTTCATTTTCAATATGTTAGCAAGAATCGCCAATAACTTGTTTTGGATGGGCAGATACGTAGAAAGAGCCGAAAACATGGCCAGATTCATAAAAGTGCATCTGTTTTCTACACTAGATACGACCACCGAAGATAAGAAAAAATATATGTTCAAATCTATTCTGACAATGGTAGGTTTAGACGAAATCTATGAGTATCCAGAAGAAGGAATTACGAATGAACCAGAATTTTTTGAATATTTGTCTGTAGATTTAGATAACTTTTCCTCTATTCTGTTTAGTATCAAATGTGCTCGAGAGAACGCTCGTGGTGCTAGAGATTCCATAAGTACTGACGTTTGGAACACTATGAACTTATTCTATCATGGTGCTATGGAATACAACAAAAAAGAATTTACTAACGAAGTAATTTATACGTTTTGTGATTTTATAATTAAAAATTGTGCTATAATATATTCACAAATAGAAACTACTTTGTTACATAACGAAGTTACAAACTTTCTTAAACTTGGAATTTTTATAGAAAGGGCTTCTCAGACCGTAAGAATTGTGTATTCAAAAAGTTTAGCCATTGAAGATATTATAAAAGATGGTTCTAACCCAAACTTAATCACTCATGAGTATATGAACATGCTCAAATGTGCTGAAGCGTATGATATGTCTAAGAAATATTACAGAAGCGTTCCTTCAAACGATCAAGTGCTAGAATTTCTAATATTCAATACAATGTTTCCAAAGTCTATACACTACAATCTTAATGGAATCATACGCAACTTAAAGAAACTTTCAGAAACAAAGCAGTTTAGTAAAGAATCTCTTGAATACAAAGTAACCCGCTGGATTACTCTATTCGGATACAGTGATTTATCGCAGATTAAAAATCTAAAAGAATTTTTAGACGAAACACTAGACGAGATTTACAAGATTGCCTTTGAACTTGAACAAAAATACATGTAAATACAATAAACATTAACAATATGGCTAGATACAAAATAGAATATTTCTCTGAAAATTCGTACGATGACACCGTTACAGACGCTGTTTTTGAGTTTAATGTGGTAGCTTGCCAAGACGAAAACCAATTAAGCCTGATCAGCAAAAAATCTAATTCTCTTAACGAACAACCCTTTATTTATGATAACAAATATGGGTTTGAAATTAATCGAATTAGAACCAATAAAAGTTTTAAAACTTTTGAGTTTAGCTACACTGCCATGGTAGATGTGGAAGAAAACCCAGTACCGGCATCTTCTTTACTTGACTCTAAAAAAGAATTTGAGCTTATAAGCTCTAATGAATTTTACATAGACCATCATTTGTTTATACGTAAAACTCCACTCACATATCTGATCGAATTACCTTTGGGATGTCCAGCGTTTATCAAAGGAATGTCTTATTTCGAGTATTTAGTGCAGCTCAATAAATGGGTTTTTGAATATCTAAATTACGAAAAAGATGTAACTACCGTAAAAACCAAAGCTCAAGATCTTGTAAAGCTTAAAAAAGGTGTATGTCAAGATTTTGTACACTTGTTTATTTCGCTTTGTAGATTACAAAAATTACCTGCACGTTACGTTTCTGGTTATATTAATCAAGGTCTAAATTTCAAAGGTGATTCATTCATGCACGCTTGGGTAGAAGCCTTTGTGCCCGAACTAGGATGGGTGGGTTTTGATCCTACAAACAATTTATTGGTTGATTATCATTTTATAAAAGTATCTCACGGCGTAGACTACTCAGATTGCACACCCATAAAAGGAGTATTGTATACCAACGGTCCACAAGCTATGAATTATAAAGTTTTGGTGGCAGAACAGTAAAAAACTTTCACAAATAGAATAGGTAAACTAATTTATGTTTACTTATTCTTAAAAAAATGATTTTAATTGTTTTAATCAACTCATTAAAAAATTATTTTTGCATAAAAATCTATAAATGACTTATTGTTTAGGAATAAAATTAAAAGCTGGACTTGTAGCTTTGGCAGACACAAGACTCACCTCTGGAACTGACACTACAACGGCTAAAAAAATTTATACACATCAAGGAGCAAATCAATCTCTTTTTGTAATGACTAGTGGCTTGAGATCAGTAAGAGACAAAGCCATGACTTATTTTACAGAAATTCTTGAAGAAAAAACGGTTGAATTTAACAAACTATACAAAATCGTTAATGCCTTTGGAGATCAATTGCGAAGAGTGGCTAAAGAAGATAAAGTAGCACTTGAAGCTTCAGGTTTGCACTTTAACTTATACAGCATTGTTGGCGGCCAAATGTCTGATGACAAAGAACCGAAACTGTTTTTGATTTATCCAGAAGGAAACTGGGTTGAGATAGGTCAGGGAACTCCTTTTGTAATCATTGGTAATTCTGGCTATGGAAAGCCAATTTTGAATAGAACTCTTACGTTTGAAACAGAAATTGCTCATGCTCTTAAAACAGGCTTTTTGTCTTTTGACTCCACTAGAGTAAGTGCAAACGACGTTGACTTCCCTATTGACATAGCAGTTTTAAAAAATGATTCCTTTGAATTCATTGAAAAAAGATTTGAGAAGCAAGACCTAGCACATATATCAGAACTATGGGGTTCAGAACTTCAAAATGCACTCAATAAAGTACCCGAAGATTGGATACACAATTCATTAGAAAATATTTAATTTCAAAAGCCTTTTACAAACCAGTGAAAGGCTTTTTACATTCCTATCATTCGCTCTATTTTAAATTTTATTTGAGCAAATAGTTCTACGGGTTTCTTGGTTCTCCAAGATTCATCGTCTAAAAACTCCCCAGAAACCAAATAGGTAGCAACTCCAAATTTCTTCCATTCATCAATCACAAAATACCTGAAATTTAAAGCGGCAATCCATCCGTCTTCCACATCTTCAAACCACTCTTCGTAGTAGCAATCATCAGAGCCGTGAAAATTAAAAATTTGTTCACCTATCAATATAAAATATTTGATTCCTTTTTTGGTCAAAACATCTATTACATTTCTTTTCAAATACATAACGTCATTATTGAGAGCGTCATTCCATTCGCCAAAACATTCTAAAACACAGAAACCAAGAGTGTAATCTGCAAACAAAATTTTAATGTACAAAGTCTCAGAACCAATATAGTCCCATTTCGGATGAATATAATAGCCGTAGATATCAGAAGAATACTGGCTCAAATTGGGTTTTAAATTATAAAAAGGAGATTTAGGATCTTTATAGGATTGATAATATTTCTCCCAAGAATAATGTGGTTCTATATCGTGCATAACTCAGAAATGACTTCTAAAAGCTAAATTTAATAATTTAATTTTAACTAATTAGTAAATAATAAAACACATTCAGTTGAATATTTACACATAAGTTTTAAATTTGAACTTTATTTTTACAAGACATGAGTATTTATAACAAATTGGTAGAAAAACAGACCAAACTTGCCGTGATTGGTTTAGGATACGTAGGTTTACCAATAGCCCTAGAATTTGCCAAGAAAATAAAAGTTGTAGGTTTTGATATCAATCAAAGTAGGGTTGAGCTTATGCAAAAGCATATTGACCCTAGTGGCGAACTTTCTAAAGAAGATTTTGCAAATACAGATATAACCTTTACCTCAAATCTTGAAGATTTAAGAGAAGTTACTTTTTTTATTGTAGCCGTTCCCACTCCTATAGACGCACACAATTTACCAGACTTGAAGCCACTATTAGGGGCATCAAACACTGTGGGAAAAGTGCTTAAAAAGGGCGATTATGTAGTTTTTGAAAGTACAGTATATCCTGGTTGTACAGAAGAAGATTGTATACCCGTACTAGAAAATCTCTCAGGACTTAAGTTTAAGCAAGATTTTAAAGTGGGTTATTCACCAGAAAGAATTAATCCAGGAGATAAAGAACACACATTAAGAAAAATTACAAAAGTAGTTTCGGGCTGTTGTGAAGAATCTCTTGATCATATTGCCAATGTGTATAAATTGGTTGTTGATGCGGGCGTACACAAAGCTTCAAGTATAAAAGTAGCTGAAGCCGCTAAAATCATAGAAAATACACAAAGAGATGTGAACATTGCTTTGATGAACGAAATTTCTATGATTTGTGATAAACTCAGTATCAATACTTACGAAGTTTTGGAAGCAGCTGGTACCAAATGGAATTTCTTAAGATTTACACCCGGACTTGTTGGTGGGCATTGTATTGGAGTAGATCCGTATTATTTAACCTATAAATCTAAAAATCTCGGACATATTGCTAAAATAATCTTAAGCGGTAGAGAAATTAACGATGAAATGGGTGCTCACATTGCTAAAAAGACCGTTCAGCTTATTGCAAAATCTAATAAAGAAATATCTAAATCTAGAGTGTTGGTAATGGGTGCTACATTTAAAGAAAATGTAGAAGACATAAGAAACTCTAAAGTTGTAGACGTAGTTAAGGAACTACAAGCTTTTAATGTGACGGTAGACGTTATAGACCCTAAAGCTTCATCAGAAGAGTACGAACATGAATATGGTCTATCTATTGTTCCCAACGCGACCGGAAAATACGATGCAATTGTAGTGGCAGTTAGTCATTCAGAGTATATAAATCTAGAGGAATCTTACTTCTTAAATCTTAGTTCCGAAAACGGAATTTTTATCGATATCAAAGGAATTTATAGAAATAAAATTAAAACTTTGAAATACTGGAGTTTATAAAATTTAAGCCTTGTATATCAAGGCTTTTTTTATGTTAAATTCAATACATCATATCGCAATTATTTGTTCTGATTACCATGTGTCCAAACATTTCTATACAGAAATTTTGGGTTTAGAAATTATTCAAGAGGTTTATAGGGCTGAGAGAAATTCTTACAAGCTTGACTTGGCTCTCAACAATCATTATGTAATTGAGTTATTTTCATTTGAAAGTTCACCATCAAGACCAAGCAGACCAGAAGCCTTGGGCTTAAGACATTTAGCATTTTCTGTGTCAAATTTAGAATTTGTTATAAATAAATTACATCAATTTGGTATAGAAACAGAACCCATCCGTGTAGATCCTTATACTCAAAAACGATTCACTTTTTTTCAAGATCCAGATCGTTTACCATTAGAACTATATGAAGAATAAACTTTTTTAGAATCGTTATAAATTACACAAATTGATTTTATAAAAACAGATAAAACCGCCTTTTTTATTGACTTATTTTTTTATTAAATTATATTTTTCAAAGAATCACCTCTCTCCTACTTAAATTACATTATTGATTAGATTTACTTTTATTTTTTTTATAACTAAATTTGCTATTCTTGGTGTGTCTATACTAAATCAATTGGTTTATTGAAGTAAACACACAACGAGGTATGTAAATAAAGTTTAATTATTCTACTTTAAGAGGTTGAAGATGGAGAGAAAAGCGACAGGTTTGTATGATCCTAGTTTTGAGCATGATGCGTGCGGTATTGGTTTTGTAGCCAACCTAAAAAACATCAAATCAAACAAGATTATACGCGATGCACTTCACATGCTAGAACGCATGGAGCACAGAGGTGCCTGTGGTTGCGAACCTAACACTGGCGACGGTGCAGGTATACTAATGCAGCTACCACATGAGTTTTTTGTTGACGAATGTCTTAAGCTAGGCATAAAGTTACCAGCTTTTGGTAAATATGGCGTAGGTATGACATTTTTCCCGAAGGATGACAAGAAACGTCAAGAATGTAAAACCATCTTGGAAAGAAATATCGAAAAGCTTGGTTTAAAGCTTTTAGGTTATAGAGTAGTGCCTACCACTTCTTCTAAAGCAGATTTGGGACCAACATCTCTAAACGCTGCACCTCAAGTTGAGCAAGTATTTGTGGGTTGTCCAGAAACTATAACAGATAACTTAGCTTTTGAAAGAAAACTTTACGTTTTACGTAATTATTCATCTAGATTGATAAACGAGAGTGTTACAGGAATCAATAACAATTTCTATTTTACTACGCTTTCATCTAAAACAATTGTATACAAAGGTCAGTTAACTACTGCTCAAGTAGATTTATTTTACCCAGATCTTTCAAATCCAAACTTTTGTACTGCTTTCGCTGTAGTTCACTCGCGCTTTTCTACCAACACATTCCCTTCTTGGAAATTGGCTCAACCGTTCAGATACATCGCTCATAACGGTGAAATCAACACGGTAAAAGGTAACGTGAATTGGATTAAAGCAGCTGAATCTTCTTTTGCATCTAAACTTTTCTCTAAAGAAGAGATGGATATGTTGCTTCCGATTTGTGATATTACACAATCTGATTCAGCAAACTTAGATAATGTAATCGAATTATTGACCTTGTCTGGCCGTTCATTACCTCACGTAATGATGATGCTTGTGCCAGAAGCATGGGACGACAACGAAGCTATGGAAGAAAATCGTAAAGCTTTCTACGAATTTCATGCTTCAATGATGGAACCATGGGATGGTCCTGCTTCTATATCATTTACAGATGGTGTAATAGTAGGTGCTACTCTCGATAGAAATGGTTTACGTCCATCTAGATATTTGGTAACTGACGATGACGTAGTAATCATGGGTTCTGAGTCTGGTGTGGTAGAAGTAGATCTAGCTAAGGTTGTCATGAAAGGTAGACTACAACCAGGTCGTATGTTCATCTGTGATCTTGAAAAAGGTAGAATTTTAAGTGATGAAGAAGTAAAAGCTGAAATCTGTGGTAAACAACCATACGCAGAGTGGCTTTCTAAATATAAAATCAAAATCGAGGATCTTCCTGAAGCTTCAAGTGAGTTTAAATCTATGGAAGATGTAAGTGTATTAAAAAGACAATTGTCTTTTGGTTACACTTCTGAAGATTTAAAAGTTATTTTAGGCCCAATGGCTCTTCAAGGTGAAGAACCAATTGGTTCTATGGGTGTTGATACGCCTTTGGCTATCTTGTCAGACCAAGCTCAACATCTATCTAGTTATTTCAAACAATTGTTTGCTCAAGTAACCAATCCTCCTATTGACCCTATTCGTGAAAGAATGGTAATGTCATTAGTGTCTTTTGTGGGAGGTTCTCAAAACTTGCTTGAAGAATCAGCGAAACATTGTCATACTGTTGCTCTAAAGCAACCAGTACTTACTAACAAAGATTTGGCAAAACTTCGTTATGTAGACCATGCAAGTTTCCAGTCTAAAACTGTTTCAACATTGTTCAGAGCAGATGGCACTGAAAATGCTCTTGAAAAAGCATTAGAAAAAGTATGTAACTATGCTGCAGATGCTGTAGAAGATAAATATGAAATCATCATTTTATCTGATAGAGGAATTGATTCTGATCATGCACCAATCCCGTCTTTATTGGCAGCAGCAGCGGTACACCACCATTTAATCCGTAAAGGTTTAAGAGGTAAGTGTGGACTAGTTGTGGAAGCGGGTGACGTGTGGGAAACACATCATTTTGCTACTTTGATTGGTTTCGGTGTGTCAGCTATCAACCCATACATGGCATTTGAAACTATCGACAACATGAAAAAACATGAGTTGATAGACACAGATTTGTCAAATGATAAATTACATTATAATTATGTAAAAGCTGTTGGAAAAGGTTTACTAAAAATCTTCTCTAAAATGGGTATTTCTACTTTACAGTCCTATCAAGGTGCGCAGATTTTCGAAGCTCTTGGTATAAGTAAAGTAGTAGTAGATAAATATTTTACAGGTACTGTCTCTAGAATAGGTGGTTTGGATTTGAACGGAATCCAGAAAGAAGCGTTGATCAAACACAGAAATGGATATCCAGAAACTCCTACTCTTTCTCGTAAATTGCAAGTAGGTGGTGTTTATCAATGGAAAAGACGTGGAGAATTCCATTTGTTCAATCCAGAATCTATCCATTTGTTGCAGTTATCTACTAAAACAAATAGCTACCAGACGTTTAAGAAATATACAAAAGTAATCAATGATCAAAGCAAAAGAGCTTGTACATTGAGAAGCTTACTAAATTTCAAAAAAGGAACTTCAATTTCTATTGATGAAGTGGAGCCGGTATCAGAAATTGTAAAACGTTTTGCTACAGGAGCCATGTCTTTTGGTTCTATCTCATACGAAGCTCACTCTACGTTGGCTATCGCAATGAATAGACTAGGAGCTAAGTCAAATACAGGTGAAGGAGGTGAAGATGAGTTCAGATTTACACCTAAGCCAAACGGTGATTTAGAACGTTCAGCAATTAAGCAAGTTGCATCAGGTCGTTTTGGAGTTACAGCTAATTATTTAACAAATGCTGATGAGCTTCAAATTAAAATGGCTCAAGGAGCGAAACCTGGAGAAGGTGGTCAGCTACCTGGTCATAAAGTAGATGATTGGATAGGCAAAACTCGTCACTCAACTCCTGGTGTAGGTCTTATTTCGCCTCCTCCTCATCACGATATTTATTCTATCGAAGATCTTGCTCAGTTAATATTTGACTTGAAAAATGCTAACAGAGCTGCAAGAATTAACGTGAAGTTGGTTTCAGAAGCTGGTGTGGGTACTATTGCTACGGGTGTTACTAAAGCAAAATCTGATGTAGTTTTAATAGCTGGTCATGATGGTGGTACTGGTGCGTCTCCAATATCTTCAATTCGTCATGCTGGGTTGCCTTGGGAACTTGGTTTGGCAGAAACACACCAAACTTTAGTTAAAAATAAATTAAGAAGTAGAGTTGTTGTACAAACTGACGGTCAGCTACGTACTGGTCGTGATTTGGCGATAGCGGCTATGTTAGGTGCAGAAGAATGGGGTGTAGCTACGGCAGCATTAGTTGTAGAGGGTTGTATCATGATGCGTAAGTGTCACCTAAACACTTGTCCTGTTGGGGTTGCTACTCAACATCCTGAGCTTAGAAAACGTTTTACGGGTGATCCACAACATGTGGTTAACTTCTTTACATTCTTAGCTATGGATTTAAGAGAAATCATGGCTGAGCTTGGATTCAGAACTGTTAACGAAATGGTTGGTCGTGTAGATATGCTTAAAGCAAATGAAGACGTTTATCATTGGAAACATACAAACATAGACTTGTCTGGTTTGTTGCATAAAGAAGATAATGGTACAGATTTATCACTTTACAATACAGAACCTCAAGATCATTTGATGCAAGATATACTTGACTGGCAACTTTGGGAAGCAGCAAAACCTGCTCTTGAAGGTAAAGGAAAAGTAAAAGCCGAATTCGCTATAAATAACTTGAATCGTTCTGTGGGTAACGTTTTATCTAACGAGCTTACTAAAATCTACAAAGGAGAAGGCTTGCCAGAAGATACAATTCATTTCAAATACAAAGGTACTGCTGGTCAGAGTTTGGGAGCATTCAATAACTCAGGTATTACACATGAGCTTGAGGGTGATGCAAACGATTATTGCGGTAAAGGTCTTTCGGGAGCTAAAATCATAATTTACCCTGATAAGTCTTCTACTTTTGAACCTTCAAAAAATATAGTTTTAGGAAACGTTGCACTATATGGTGCTACTTCGGGTCAGTTGTATGCTCGTGGTATGGGTGGAGAGCGTTTTTGCGTTCGTAACTCTGGAGCAACAGCCGTGGTAGAAGGCGTTGGTGATCATGGTTGCGAATATATGACTGGTGGTGTTGCAGTTATATTAGGAGAAACAGGTAGAAACTTTGCTGCTGGTATGAGTGGTGGTGTTGCATATGTGTACGATGTTAACAAAACATTTGCAGACAACTGCAATATGGAGATGATTGGCTTTGATACTTTAGAACAAGAAGATATTGAGTTATTAAAGAAATTAATCTCTAACCATAAAAATTACACAGGTAGTACTGTAGCGGAATCTATTTTATCAGATTTTGATAATCAATTAGCTAATTTCGTAAAAGTAATGCCACGTGATTACAAGGCAGTATTACAAAAAAGAAAACAAAAAGCATTAGAAGAGAAGGAGGTTATACATGGGTAAGCCAACAGGTTTTTTAGAATTTACACGTTCTCTACCTAAAAAAAGAGATCCAAAGGAGAGAATAAAAGATTATAAAGAGTTATATATTTATGATGAGAGCTATGCTACTGATAAAGTGGAAGAGCAAGCGTCTCGTTGTATGAATTGTGGTGTACCGTTTTGTCATAACGGTTGCCCTCTTGGAAATATCATCCCAGAGTTTAATGATGCCGTTTATAACCAAGATTGGGAAGATGCTTACAAGATATTGACATCTACTAATAACTTCCCTGAATTTACGGGGAGAATATGCCCCGCTCCATGTGAAGCTGCTTGTGTATTGGGTATCAATCAACCGCCAATTACTATAGAGGAGATTGAGAAAAATATCATTGAGACTGCTTATAGAAATGGGTATGTAGTTCCTCAAATACCTAGAGAAAGAACTGGTAAAAAAGTTGCTGTTGTGGGTGGTGGACCTTCAGGTTTAGCTGCTGCTGCACAATTGAACAAGGCTGGTCATACAGTTACTTTGTTTGAGAGAGCTGATGAAGTTGGTGGACTATTACGTTACGGCATTCCAGATTTCAAATTAGAAAAATGGGTTGTTGAGCGTAGAGTTGAAATCATGAAGCAGGAAGGCATTGAATTCAAAACTAACGCTAATGTGGGTGTGAACGTTGCTGTGGATGATTTGAGAACAAATTATGATGCTATAGTTCTTGCGGGTGGTTCAACTGTTCCTAGAGATTTGCCTATAGCTGGTCGTGAGTTTAAAGGTGTGCATTTTGCAATGGAATTTTTGAGCCAGCAAAACAAGAGAGTTTCTGGTAAAAAAGTTGAAATTGACCATACAGGTACAGCGTATACAAACGGAGAAATATTAGCTACTGATAAACACGTAGTTGTAATAGGTGGTGGTGATACGGGTTCTGACTGTGTGGGTACTTCTAACAGACATGGTGCTAAATCAGTTACTCAAATAGAACTTTTATCTAAACCTCCAGAAGGTAAAAATGAGGCAACTCCTTGGCCAAATTGGCCAATGATTTTGCGTACCTCAACATCGCATGAAGAAGGTGCTGATAGAAAATGGTCTATACTTACCAAAGAATTTGTTGGAAACGCAGAAGGTAAACTTACTGGTTTAAAACTTGTAGATATTGTTTGGAATGGTGGTAAATTTGAAGAAGTTGCTGGTTCTGAAAGAGTAATACCTTGTGATTTGGCATTCTTGGCGGCAGGATTCTTACATCCTCAACCAACTGGAATGATAGATGAATTAGGTGTTGAACTTGATGAAAGAGGTAACGTTAAATCTAATAATTATGCTACTTCTGTAGACGGAGTTTTCGCTTGTGGAGATATGCGTAGAGGTCAGTCTTTAGTGGTTTGGGCTATTTCTGAAGGTAGAGAAGCTGCTAGAGCAGTGGATATTTACTTGATGGGAAGTTCTAAATTAGAATCTAAAGATGCATCGTTGCTTACTTTGGAAGCGTAATTACATATATTCAAAATACTTTTTTAAGGAAGCTGCCCCAAAAGGCAGCTTTTTTTAGAAAAAAACTAATTGATATCATTTATTTAAATGATTACGATTAAAAAATTATATTGAATAGATTTTTAACTTAGCAAAATAAACCATTTTTTATGAAAGTACTTTTTTACAGTTCAAAATCATACGACAAACAATATTTTAATATTGCTAATAAAACTCATACACTACGATTTATAGAATCTGCCTTGTCTCAAGAAACCGTAAATCTGATAACAGACGAGGAGGCTATATGTATTTTTGTTAATGATTTGGTGAATGCTACTGTGGTTGAATTGTTGCACCAGAAGGGTATTAAAATAATAGCACTTAGATGTGCAGGTTTTAATAACGTAGATTTGGTAGCTTGTAAAAAATATGATATCAAGGTAGTAAGGGTGCCAGCATATTCTCCTTATGCGGTGGCTGAACATGCCGTGGCATTGTTACAGACACTCAACAGAAAAATTCACAAAGCTTACAATAGAGTAAGAGAAGGAAATTTTAGTCTGGAACATCTTGATGGTTTTGATTTACACGGCAAAACTGTGGGTGTTATTGGCACTGGGCACATAGGTCAGATTTTTAGTACTATTATGTTAGGGTTTGGATGTAAGCTTTTAGCTTATGACCCACAACCGATACCTGAATTGATTTCAAAAGGAGTTGAGTATGTTACACTTGACGAATTATTCAGCAAGAGTGACATTATCAGTTTGCATTGCCCTTTAAATGAACATACACATTATATAATTAACGAAAAAAGCCTTGCTCTAATGAAAGAGCACGTTTTTATCATAAATACAGGTAGGGGAGGACACATAGATACCAAAGCTATAATTGAATATCTCAAAAATGGTAAAATTGGTGGTTTGGCTCTTGATGTATATGAACAAGAAAGTGAATTGTTTTTTACAGACCATAGCTCGGAGATTATTAAAGATGAAATATTAACAAGATTAATGACGTTCCCTAATGTGTTGATAACAAGTCATCAAGGGTTTTTTACAAAAGAGGCATTAAGCCAAATAGCTCAGATAACTCTGCAAAATATTTCTGATATTGAAACAAATAGTATTTGTAACAACAGCTTGGTTTAATCAAAACGTTCTTATTGATGTGTGTTTCACAAACATTCAAAAAATTGTAAGTTTATCAGCTCAATTTGAAATAATTTTCTAAGTTAAAAAATCTTTAGCTTGGACTTCAGATATATAAAATAAACCAAACGACTCATAATATTGTTACGTTTTTGTGTTTGCAATTATAGATATAGAAACTACGGGTTCTAGACCAGATGTAGATAAAATTATTGAAATTGCCATCGTGATTCATGATGGACTTCGGGTAATAGAAACATTTGATTCTCTCGTAAATCCAGAAACAAAAATACCTTATCGTATAAGTCAACTTACTGGTATCGATGATTTGATGGTAAGTGATGCACCTAAGTTTTATGAAATTGCCAGAAAAATATACGATTTAACCAACGAATGTACTTTTGTTGCTCACAATGTTCGTTTCGATTATTCTTTTGTAAAATCTGCTTTTAAAGATCTCGGATTTATCTATAACAAACCCACACTTTGTACGGTTGCGTTAAGTAAAAAGGCATTTCCGGGTCAGAATTCATATAGTTTGGGTAAATTATGTGATAGTTTAGGTATTGGCATTACTCACAGACATCGGGCCTTGGGCGATGCTCAAGCAACTGCGGAAGTGTTTACATTGATAAACCAAAATTTGAATTTTGAACTACAACAACATTCTGATGCACAAAGAATTTCGAATCAGGTATTATTGCCTCCTTTGTTAAATGTAGATGATTACTATAACATACCCAATCAAGTAACAGGGGTGTACACTTTTTACGATCACGATGGCGACCTGCTATACATAGGGAAAAGCTACAATATCAAAAAGAGGCTGAGTCAACATTTTAGTATTACAAACAAACAATCAAGAAAATCATTAGAGTTAAAATCTAAAATAGCTCACATAGATTATATAAATACGGGAAGTGAGCTGGTGGCTTTACTTCTAGAGTCTCATCTTATAAAGGAGAAAAAACCACCCTATAATGTTTCTCAAAAAAGAACAAGATTGGTTCCGCATTATGGAATATATAAATATGTTGATACTAAAGGTTATCTTACTTTTGAAGTAAAAAGATTGGTAACGGGCATCAATGCACTTGCTACCTTTGATTCTATGCAACAAGCTAAGCAATTTTTACAAAATCTTGTTCTTAAGTATAATTTGTGCTTGTCCAAAGCAGATTTACACCATACGGGAGGAGCTTGTTTCAATTATCATATCAAAAAATGTAAGGGTGCTTGTACAGAAAAAGAGTCTGCAGAAATTTATAATGCCAAAGTTCTAGATGCGGTGAAGTCATTTTCATTTGAAGAAGATTGCTTCTTTTTGATTGACAATGGTAGGTACAAAAATGAAAAATCTGTTATTTGTGTAGAAAGGGGTCAATACAAGGGATTTGGTTATATTTCTGACGAGCAGATGTATGACACCGTTCAGACATTAAGAGATTGTATAACTTATTATCCAGACAATAGAGATATTCAAAGTATATTATGTTCATTTGCTAACAAGAAACTGAAAAAGATAAAATACCAACTTACATCTTTTCAATAATTTATTTTACATCATACTACTTTACATAGACATTGCTGCAATAAAATCTGTAAATTTGTATAGTTTCAGCTTCATCAAATATGAATTTTACAGAAATATACAGACACGGTGATGTGCTCATATATAAACTTGATCAAGAACTCAATAATGTTAATGATAAAGTTATAAAACAGCTCATTTTGGCAGAAGGAGAAGTAACGGGTCACGCACATAGGCTCACGGGCGATGTCGAGATTATTCAAAATAAACCTATCAATGGCGAAATGATATTTCAGGTAAATGATTCGGCAGTATTGAGCCATGAAGAACATGACAAGATAGTGCTTAGCCAAGGAGTATATTTGAAGGTAAATCAGGTGGAATATAATCCATTTACAGATTTGGTAAAAAAAGTAATGGATTAAATATATGAAAAACAACAATTTAGAATCTCTTCGTGGCTTTGCTTGTTTAATGGTAGTTTTACATCATCTTATTCAATATCAAGATTTATGGCCTAGAGCTTTTGTATTCAAAGAATATATAAATTATGCATTTCCTGCACATTTTGCGGTTTTAATTTTTTTTATGTTATCGGGGTATGTTATTGGTATTAACTATGAAAATAATTTTAAAGACATAAAAGAAATTTTAACTTATTTAAAAAAGAGATTCATTAGACTTTATCCAATTTATATAATTTGTATTTGCTTTACTTTTATATTGAATTTTACTTCGATTAAAGATTTTGGATACCATCTTGTTTTTTTGCAAGGTGTCTTTAGAGATATTAATAGTTTCAATGATCCACTATGGTCAATACATTTCGAAATTGTTTTTTACATATTATTCATTCCGATTTCATTCTTTAAAATTACACCACAGAAGGTTCTTATACTTTTAGTTTTCTTATTAATTAGTTTAAAACTTATTAATTCAAATGAAATAGCTATGACTTATATTGTTGGTTTTATATTTTGGATGACAGGCTTGTGGTTATCAAAATTCAAATTACAACAAGTTTCCAAAATTAATTATTTACCTTATTTTGCACTTATTTTATGTTTTGTTTATAACCCTTTAGGAAATGTTTTAACAACACTATTTAAATTCAAATCTTCTGGACAAGAGTTGTACAAATTTATCCAAGTCAATGATTTGATTTTGTTACCTTCCACCTTTTTTTTTATTATTAAATTTTCTAAAATAAGTCATAAAAATTTAAATTTTCTAGAACTAATAGTTTACACAACTGTGGTTTTAAACATATTTTTAACTTTATATTTGAAAAAGAATTTATCAGAAAATTTCATATCCTATATTATTTTATTCGTTTTTCTTTTGTTTTCTTTTGTATTCAGATTTTCATTTTTTCAAAAAGTAAACGATAGGTTTTTGAATTTTACAAATAATATTGGGTCTATATCGTATTCTGTATATATACTACATGCTCCTATATTTTTATTTTTATCTTATCAAATTTTTATAAATAATGATTATTTAAATTTCTTAAGTAAATTAATTGTTGGTTCAATTTTAACATTTAGTATATCTTACTACCTTGAAAAAAAATTACAACCTCTCATAAAAAACTTTTTGTATAATTAACTATGTCTTTTCGTTCTATAAATTGTGCTGGAAGGCTGCTAACTTTTGATTCTTGCAAAGTAATGGGGATACTTAACTGTACTCCTGATAGTTTTTATGATGGAGGAAGATATTCTGAAACCGATAAAATCTTGGCTAGGGTAGAGAAAATGGTTGCGGAGGGTGTAGACATAATAGATGTTGGCGGCCAAAGTACTAAATCTGGGTCTTTAGATATTTCTCCAGAACTAGAACTTAACAGAGTATTGCCAGCAATAGAACTTATTAGTAAAAGATTTCCTGAGGTTTTTATTTCTATTGATACGTATAAGTCTAAAGTAGCTAAAGAGGCTATTTTGCATGGAGCACACATGGTAAATGATATCTCTGCTTCTAGGTTAGATTCAGAAATATTAACAGTTGTAGCCCAACATAAAGTACCTTACATAGCCATGCACAGTAAGGGTACTCCAGAAAATATGCAATCATTAGCTCAATATGAAAACATAACGGTAGAGGTTGCACAATATTTCGCACAAAAATTAATAGAATATAAACAACACGGTATTCACGATGTTATCTTAGATCCAGGTTTTGGTTTTGCTAAAAACCTAGAACAAAACTATCAACTTTTGCAAAATATTAATTATCTTCAAGAGTTAAAGAGACCGCTATTAATTGGTGTATCAAGAAAATCAATGATTTTCAAAGCTTTACAGATTAATCCAGATGAAGCACTTAATGGTACTAGTGTGTTACACACTTGGGCTGTACTACATGGTGCTCATATTTTGAGGGTTCATGATGTAAAAGAAGCGAAAGAATGCATCAAGTTAGTGAGTCTGTTAAAAAATCAATAAAATTTGGCAACTATTTTTTTATATATCTTCAAGATTGGGTTTTTAGAATTCAAAGTGATAGACCTTATTGATATCAGTTTGGTGGCTTTGTTACTCTTTCAACTTTTTAGACTGATAAGAGGCAGTGTAGCCGAAAAGGTGTTTATAGGTTTTTTGGTTATTTATTTTGTGTATTTAATCGTTAAAAACTCTGGTCTACTGGTTCTGAGCAGTATTTTGGGCGAATTTACGGGTCTTGGTTTTTTAGCAGCTATTATTTTGTTTCAGCAAGAAATTAGAAAATTCTTGGTGTTATTAGGAAAAACGAGCTTTCTGAATCCTGATAATATATTAAACTGGAAAAAAGACGTACCTGCGGGTACTTTTAATGCACTCATTTACAGCGATGCCGCCAAAACCTTAGCATCTACCAACACGGGAGCACTTATAGTTTTTGCAAAATCTAGCGAACTGAAATTTTACCAAGAATCTGGTGATATAGTAGATGCTGTAGCAAGTAAACGCTTGCTCATGACCATTTTTAATAAAAACAGTCCTATGCATGACGGGGCAGTAATTGTGAAAAACGATAGACTATTAGCATCAAGATGTATTTTGCCTATTTCTGAAAACGACGAATTACCAGCGTATTACGGTATGAGACACAGAGCCGCAATAGGTATGACAGAAATTACCGATAGTGTAGTTCTTGTGGTGAGTGAAGAAACGGCCATGATTTCTATAGCTTATCAAGGCAAGATTCATTACAATTTATCTCCTTCTCAAATACATCAAAAACTAAATCAATTTCTTAACGAGTAAATATTTTATTATGAAAAACAGTGTCTTAGTATGTTTGATTTCATGTTTGAGCTTGTTTTCTCAAAAGTCGTTTTTGTCGGCTCCTGTTAATAGCATATTGTATAATGAATCTGACCCCGTAATCGGTGGCGTGGGTAACACCTTGTTGTTTTTGTCGGAGTCTTCACAAGAACCTGTTCCTTCATGGTCTGTAAGCTATGGTGGTGAAGGAAGATGGGGAACTAGTGTAAGTCTTGATGCTTTAAATTATTCTAATAAGACTATTAAAAATATAAGTCCAAGTTTGACGTTTGATGAGACCAAAATCTATTTTTCATCTAACAGACACGGAGGTATAGGCTCAGGAGATATATGGATAATTACCAAAAATGGGAACAATTGGGACGCCAAAGCAACCAATATAGGAATGCCTATAAATTCTATTGCCAACGAAATAGATCCTTTTTTGGCTCCAGACGATAAAACTTTGTTTTTTGTTAGACAAAATTTAAACAAAACCTCTGATAATCTCAGCTGTGGAGATATTTATATGAGTACATTTGTCTCTAACAAGTGGACTTCGCCTGTTAAATTACCAGAGCCTATAAATACGGGTTATGAGGCTGCTCCTAAAATGTTAAGTGATAACAAGACCTTACTTTTTGCATCGGCTAGAGTAGGAGGCCAAGGAAGCTTTGATGTGTATATGTCTCGTTTAAACGAGAACAATATTTGGTCAGATCCGGTACCGCTTACTTTTTTTAATACTCCTTCTGATGATAGAAAGTTTAGTTTACCAGCATCAGGTAATCTTTTATATTCATCTATGAAAAATAAAGAAGCTCAAGATGTTGTGAGGTTTATTGTGCCAGAGAGCTATCAGCCCTTAAGCACTCATATAAGTTTGGAAGCTGTATTAGACGCTCAAACCAAAACTCAAATTCCTGCTAAATTAACGATTACCAATAAAACACAACATTTTACACAAAACATACTCATAAGTGCTGAAAAACTCAATAGATTGTTTTTTAAAACAGGCAATGAATATGAGTTGTGCTATACAGATTTAGCGGGTAAATACTTACATAAAACCGAATATCTTGATCTAAGAGACAAACCAAAGATTTCTTACAGAAAACACATAACAGAATTAAGTACAGATTTAAAGGATGTTCAGCTGATTTTTCCAAACTTTATTGTGAAACAAAATCTAAATGCGTTCTACTTAGATGAGGTAAATAGAGTAAATGAAGAATGCAAAAAATATGGTTACAAAGCACAACTCTGGGTAGCAGACTCCGTGCTGGCATTAGATTCTGTAAGTGCTCAAGTAGCTAAGTTTACTATAAATTCCATTTTTACAAAAGCCACTGTTCAAATTTTGCCATTAACCTCGGACCCTGCAATGCCTAAACTCAAAATAGGTGAAGCATTGATAAAGTTTGAAAAAGACCAATAATGAACTATAAATTCTGTTTATATCTTTTTTTTATTTTATTTAATACAAAAGTATTTTCTCAAAATGTATTAGACATCAGTAATTTGAGAAATGATACACTGTTAATAAACAATAGAAATGCAGAAATTTTAGTAGATACTTTTGGGCGAATAAAACCTTCCAATATTTTAGGAAACACTCATTACAAAACTTATGACTATGGGAATATGACCTCTTCTCCTAAAGTTAAAGGCTATTGGATAAAGTTTCATTTGTATTCTAAAACTAACAAAAGTATTTATTTGGAAATGCCTGATTGGCATTTGGCAAATGTAGCATTGTTTAGGTTGGCTAAACAGGCTCCACACAAGATTTATCCTCTGGTAGGAATGAGCAGGCCCTTCAGCCTCAAGCCCTATTATTACAAAAATTTTTTATTTAGGATAGATCTTAAAGAAAATCAAACAAATACATATTACATATACTGTTCGTCTAAATTTGAAAACTGGATGAACATACAGCTCAAAACCGATAAACATTTTATTAACTATGCCCTTAAAGAATATTATTTGTTGGGTTTGTATTACGGAATGTTGTTTATAGTTATTATTTACAATCTAATCCTATTCATAAGACTCAAAGAAAAAGTATATCTTCTCTATGCCATATATGTTTGTTTTTGTGCTCTAAACTCATTTACAGAGGATGGACTCGGTTTTCAGTTTTTATGGCCAAATCATCCATCGCTTAATGTTTACCTGATTTTTGGAACGCCCGATTTATTATTACTTGCTTTCATAATGTATTCTACTGCGTTATTGAAACTCAATTTTAAGTATCCGAAGGTTTTCTGGGGTTTGGTTGGTTTGTGGTTTTTACATGTTTGTATGAGTGTATTTTATGTACAAACCTTAAAATATATGACCTTGCTCAATTCTCTTTACATTTGTATCTTTTTAATATTGTTTGTTTTAGGTATTAAAAACCTTAAAAATGGTGAATCATTTATCAAATATTATGTCATTGGTTGTTCATTTATCATTGCTAGTTTTTTAGTGTTTTATTTAAGAATAAGAGGGATAGAGGTTTTCAGCAGATTGCTTACCATTTATAGTTTTAATGTGGCATTTATTTTAGAAATTATAGCTTTTTCGTTTGCATTAGGAGAAAGAATAAGAGCAGAAAAGTCTGCCAAAGAGCTTGCACAGCTCCAAACCATAAATCAGCTTAAAGAAAATGAAGAAATAAGATTGACGTATACTCAAAAACTGGAAGAAGAAGTAAAAGCACGTACAGAAGAACTGCAAAAAGCTTATGAAGAAATACATGTATTTAACAGTTTTCTAAAAGAAAAAAACCTAAAACTAGAAACAGATGTACTACAAATGTCTCAAGAAAGAGTACATTCTAAGTTGATGTCTATGGTAGAGTTTAGGAACATATATTCTGACGAAGAAAAATGCAAAGAATATCTATTTACACATAAATGGACGGAAAATAAACCGTTTAAGTGTATCAAATGTGGTCATGATAAAGAAATGTTGCATGAGCCTTATACCAAAAGATGTGCAAAGTGTAAATATGTAGAATCTACTACTGCCAACACAATTTTTCATGGTTTAAAAATTCCTCTACCAGAAGCATTTTATATGATTTATGCGGTTTTTACCCAAAAAAATATTACAGCAGAAGAGCTGAGCAAAGAAACAGACATTTCGGAAAGATCATGTTCTGTTTTTAAAAAGAAAATTCAAGAAGTAGAAGCTCAGTTAAAAGTAAAGCAGAAAAAATTGGGCTGGGAAGCCATAGTGGTTGCGAAACTTTAATATTGTTTTGCTTTTTGGGCTATAGCCATAAGTAAATTTTGATCTTTCTCTAGAGCATTTCCTACTACCACTACATCTGCACCAGACTCCCAAGCGTCAGCGGCTTTGCTCACAGAGTCTATTCCTCCTCCCACAACGAGCGGACAATCAATACTTCTTCTAACAGCACCAATTATTTTTCTTGAGATAGGATACAAAGCACCACTTCCCGCATCCATGTAAATAAGTTTGAGACCGAGCATTTCTCCGGCCATAGCTGTACAAGCCGCAATAGAGGGTTTGTCTGCCGGTAAAGGTGTAGTGTTACTTATATAGGATACCGTTGTGGCTTTGCCACCGTCTATGAGCATATAGCCCGTGGGTAATATTTCTAAGGAAGTTCTTTTTAGAATGGGAGCAGCAATTATTTGTTGGCCAATGAGCAAATCAGGATTACGACCAGAGATGAGCGATAAAAACAGGAGTCCATCAGCTTGAGCATCTATGTGCATATTGCTGCCAGGAAATAAAACTACAGGTATGGTACACAAAGACTTAATTGTTTTCACAACTATAGCCAAAGTGTCTTTTTCTATCAGACTTCCACCCACAAAAAACAAATCTATTTGTGCTTCTACACTCAGATGAACTAGAGATTTTAATTGGTCAATATCTATATTGTCTGGGTCAACTAAAACCGCAAATAGTTTTTTGCCTACGTTTTTTTGTGATACTATGTACGTGTAGATGTTCAAAAACAATTTTTTATAAATACTCGAATCACAAAAATAGTAAATATATCTTACTAGATGTTTAACAATAAAAAAAAACCTGTAAGGTTTGCTTACAGGTTTTTTTTAATTTAATTAGACTTTTTATTTAAATATGTTTTGTTTTCTTCACCTTTAAGTAACCTAGTTACATTTTTTCTATGAGTGTAGATTACTAACAGTGCCATTACAATGCCAAAGCCAGTCATTAATTGTGGGTTGGTATGTGGTGGAACTACTTTAGTATAAAGTAAAATAGGATAAGCTATCGCCGCCAACATAGAACCCAAAGACACATATTTAGAAAATGAGAAAACAACTACAAAAACTAGAAAACATGCTAATGCTACATTTAACTGTATGGCTAATACCATTCCTAATAAAGTAGCTACACCTTTACCTCCTTTGAAATTTTCATAAACAGGGTAAATATGTCCCAAAACAGCTATTATACCAAAAATCAATTTATACATAGTCAATTGATTTTCGGGAATTGCATCAAACCACACGGGTACGTTAGCTAATCTTGTAGCCAACCAGCCTTTTAAAATGTCAATCAATAACACAATCAAGCCAGAACGTGCTCCCAAAACCCTAAATGTATTGGTTGCTCCAGCATTTCCACTTCCGTGTTCTTTAATTTCTAGTTTATGAAAACGGCGTGCATACCACACTGCCGTTGGTATGGAGCCTATTAAATAAGCACCAATTGCACAAATAATTACTATAAATATGTTCATAATTTAAAACTTGTTTTTCCTTTTACGAGAAAGAGCTTGTTCGTGTTTTATCAAAAACCTTCTTCCTCTTTTTTCTTCTCTTCTTTTTTCTTTTTTGACTTCTTTTTTGAGTTTTCGCTATCCTCAGCTGGCGTTTCTGCCGGGCTGGTTGTGTTCTCTGCTGGTGTTACATTCTCTTGGGTAGGTGTAGTACTAGCAGGGCTAGTAGCAGGAGCTGGTGCTGCTTCTGTAGCAGGAGTTTGCTCTTCTGTTACTGTTTCACTCTTCTTTTTCTTTTTAGATTTTTTAGATTTTTTACCGCCTTCTTCAGTGGTCTGCTCTCCTTCTTCGCCAGGTTCTGGTGTAGGAGCTTCTAGTTTGTTCACATCTATAGTAGTCGCACTGTCTTGCTTTATTTCTTCTATAGGAATTTCAGGTTCTTTGTATTCTAAACCTAAATAGTTCTGATTAAACTCTTTCAAAAATAGCGTTTTTTCTTCAGATTCTGATAATACAAAATGATATTTTCCGCCAGATTGTTCACCTTTTGACTTCGCTCTTATGGCTTGATTGAACATTTCGTCGCTTGAAAGTACAGAAAGTTTGTTAGCTTCAAAACTTAAATAGTACCATGTGGTAGATGTTGGCTCTAAATAAATCGTAAAAATATCTCCGTTAGGTCCTTTCTTAGATTCCACAAAACCATTCATTTTAAAGTTTACATCCTTTTTGTAAACGTTGCTAACACCTATTTTGCCCGTACTATAAAATGCTGAGTTTTTATTTGACCAGTTTAAGTTTACTTCATTTATGTTAATACTACTAGCAAATTTTTTGTTGTATTCAAACAGAGGCTTAGTGCCTACGGCCATGGTTTTTACAAAATTTTGAGCAATTTTTTCACCATAAATATCTGCAATCTTATAAGCCATAGTATCTTTTGTGGTATAAGCCGGCGGGTTCATGGCTGCAGCACTTGCCCCACGCAATCCGTCTCCCATTACTTCTAGGGCTTTGGCCGGAATGTTTACTGCTAAAGACATAAATGTATTAAATGTGTAAAATGTACTGTCTACCAGCCCGTTACCAAGAGTAGAAGATTTAAGCATGAAATCTTTATTTTCAGGTATGATGTACAGGTTACCCATATAAGATACGGTACTTTTCTTGTCAAAATATGAGAATACGTTACCTTGTAGTTTTTTACCTTCTATTTTAGCAAGATCACCTACTCTAAAAATTGCTTTTTTGTTATCAAAAGAGAAGTTATCTTTTGCTTCAAACACTTTTACATCTTCAGGATATCTCTTAAAAGATAAATAGGTACTATAAATTCCATAATTACTGTTGTCTATAAATAATCCAGTATATAACGGTGTGCCGTCGTCTGCTTTGGCATCTTTTACATCTATCGCAATGTTATCCGTAGAGCCATCGTTGTTGTATTTGATCCATTGTTGTAAACCTTTGAAAGCATGCAAATCCATTTTTACTTGACCTTCAAACATCAAATGCTCTTTATCTGCCCTGATGATGGCTTTGCCCTGATACAATATTTGTGGAGCCATTAAAAACGAATCTTTTTCGGCTATTTCGGCTATGGCTTCAAAATGGAAGTTGTTGTTCAGCTTCTTTTTGTTTTTTCTAACTTTTACTTTCTTGGTTTTTTTAGAAGATTTTTTCTTTTTGCCAGCATTTTCAACTTCAGTAGCATTTTCTTCAACGTCTTGTTCTATAAGCTCATCTTGAGCGGCAATTTCTTCGGCAGATGGTCTCTGTAAAGTTACGTCTCTGTAGTAAAAGTCAGAGAAGTTCAGTACGTTTTTCACGCTATCCACATTGTAGTAATCATATTTTGCAGTACCTCTTACACGAGTCTTAGACAAAATTTTTAGGTTACCGTCGTAAAGTGTGTAGCGTTTGTTGGTACTATCAACTATCATTTTTGCCTTTGTTAACTCTTGCATGTCGGCGTTTTCATTGATTACAACCTGACCATCAGTTGGGAATACTTTACTATCGCCTACAAATATGTAAGGTACGCCATGTATGGTTAAGGTTTGTTTGTTCATTTCATACAAAGCATCTGTAGCATTAAATATCAATGAATCTTGTAACGGATGCATAGACAAGAAGTAAGAAGAATTGATATTTGCGGTGTCTTTTTTCTTAAATGTGATAGATTTCTTTGCTAAATCCCAGTCTCCACCTTCCATAGATGATTCATATTGTAAATATGGGAACGTGTTAGATGCTGTTCCTGAAATTTCAGGGTCAAACTTGGTGTGATTGGTTTTTAAGTCAAAATCTACATGTACGTTTTTAGATTCTACAGCGGCTTTTGTGGGGTCGTTAGACAAAATCTTAAAAAAGGCTTCTCTTGCTAAGAATGTATGTTTCTTGAAACTAAAGTTTAAAGACGAGGTTTCGGAACCACGAGTTTCTAAAGTTCCTTCTCCTTTAAGCCCTGATGGTTGAACTATAAGTTTACCGCTCCAATCCACAGATTTATTGTACATCTTAAACGGTTCGTCTACAGATGATACCAACATACTGTCTTTTTTACAGTACCAAAACATATCAAACTGTTCTGTAGCCACTTCTGCAAACTCAGTTTTCTTGGCATCTTCGTCTTTGATATCGGCAGATTGCCCAATAGACAATAATGAATCTGGATAAAACACGAAATCATTAGAGCGATATTTACCTGTTAGATACTCCAGTTCTCCATCTCCACGTATACCTTTGTTGCTGATAGAGAATGACTTGTAAAATTTACCTTTACCTTCATATACTTTGTAACCTTCTTTAGGAATTTTATGGTCAAAGCCCAGTGACAAGTCTTCTGGATTGGGTCTTACACGCTCTTTTATGTCAGGAAAAATCCCGCCAGACTTGAATGTTCCGTCTAGTAACGGCTCTGTCATTACAGTTAAACTATCTATAGTGAAAGGCGGTATTTCAAAATATACCTGTTTAGCATATATTCCATTCAAAATAAAAGGCTTGTCGTAGTAAATAAACGATCCTTTTTTAGATTTGAAAATTGGGTATTCAGGAAAATCTTTTTTCGCTGATCGGTTATAGGTTTTGTTTACAAAAAGCTCACCAGCCCCTTGTTCTAGTTGGCTTTTGAGATCTTTAACAATAAATTTACCTGCGGCATCTTTTTCTTTTGTTTTTACACGCATTTTAAGTGAGTCTATGTTTTTCATATCCACAAAAAATGAGTCGTAGTCAAAACGCATTTCTTTACCAAAAAACGAGAGCATGTCGCTGGTAAGTAATTTACCGTCAAATTTAAAATCTCTGTTTTTTTGTATTTTTACTTCTTTATTCTCAGGCATGATGAATACGTTCAGTTTTTCACTTAAGAAAAACTTCTCCACACCACGCACTGTCATTTCCATGTTTTCTAGGTTAAGGGTAGCGTTGGCTTTAGATTTTTCTTTAGAAAATATCTTAATCTGGTCATAATCTTTTTTGCCTTCTTTAGACTTGATATAGTGGTAGCCTTTTCTTTTTAGAGTGATATATCCTTTGTTGATATCCACAAAGCCTTTTTTGTTGAGCTCATATATGGCATTACCCATAGTTTGCTCATTGGTATTGTATTGTTTGGCTAGTCCCGAAACTGTGATTTCTCCGTTTTTAGTCTTGGTGTCTCGCATATAAGTGTTCACGATAAACAATGGATGAAACTTATAGAGACCTTTCATAGCGTTAAATTCTTTTTCGTTGAAATAGTCTATAGACGTAAAAATAGCTGGTGACTCGGCACGGCCAGTAATCATAGAAAAGTCTATTTCTGTTTTATCTAGATTCCAAGAAACATATTCTGCCACTACTTCTATATTGTGGTAGGTATCGCTATAAGCAGTATTTCTAAAAGCTGCCGACTGATTTTTGAGTTTTAATGTTCGTGTGCCTTTGGAATATTCAAAGTTCACCCCCGGATGCGAGATTGAGTCTGTGTTTAGGAATAAAACCACAGACACAAGTGGCGAAGTTATTTGATCTTTACTAAGTTCAAACATTGGAGATAAAGCTGTAATCACTTTAGTTTCTCCTTTGTATATTTCTATTTTAGACTTGCTCTCATCTAACGATTTGCTTAGTACGTGTGTGCCTTTGAGCGACAATCCGCCAGTATATTTTATGTTGTCTCCCAGATTTTTTATTTTTACACCACCCGTGTATGAGATAAACCTTGGATAAGTACCCACGGTATCTTTACTTTTAATACACTTATATTCGTACACACCTTTTACAGTGGTTTCAAGTATTTCGTCGTAGGTTAATACTGCATCAAATGCTTCTATTTGTGCACTATTAGGGTCTATTGCGTAATTTTCTAGTTTACAAGTAATATTTGGTTTGCCTAGATTTTTCCATGAAACACTGCCTCCATTACATACCATCATATTGTTGGTAAAAGAATACATACCCGATGCCCCAGAAATGCCCGTAGAATCGTATTTATTACCCAGCTGAATATTCGCATCTTTGAAAACAATGACTGCTCCCGTCAATTGAGGCATAGGTGGTACATCTACTGCATTCAACACATCTTCGGCAGTTGGTTGAGTTGAACTTTCATCAAAACCAGCGGTAAAGTTATTTTCAAACGAGGCTTCGTTGTCCCATTCGCTCATTACTTCTTGCGTTTTTTCAAGCACCTCATTATTTGCTGGTGCTTCTGGAGCTTGGCTTGGATCTTGAATTACTCTAAAAGACAAATTGTTGGTTTGTATTTTAGTAAAATTGCTTAAACTTGTACCTACGGCTTTATTCACAAATAAATTTAATAAGCCATTGTTGTAGTTTTCGTAGTCTTTAGCATATTTGAAATTATCAAAAGCGTAAGAATTCATAATTAATAATGAATCCATCTTAACCCCACCAGATACGCCAAACTGAGATGCTTTCACTAATGAGAGCATATAACCAGAAAGTGTAGGGTGAGCTTTCAGCTTCTTTTTTTGTAAGTTTTGTAGCTGAGCAGCAATTTTTTGTTTTTGTGGCTCAGAAAGCTGTGCATATACGGCTTCAAAATCTGTAGATACTTTTATAGCATCAGGGTTTTTGGTGGCAGCCATCAGACTTTTCAGCTCAGTGTTTAGTTTGGCGGCATCACCAGAAATGTTTTGAGAAAAGGTACTAGATGCTATGGCAAGAAGTAAGGATACAACTATCTTTTTCATACAATTTTGTATTTCTTGATTCAATTTTTTATAAATACTGGAGAGCACCAGTTGTTTTGTGTTTTGTAATTAATAAGTTTGAAGCCATATTCGTTGGCTTTTGCTTCAATGTCTTTTAAGTCGGACTCATAAAAACCACTTAAGACCAAATATCCGTTTTCTTTGCATAGTTCTGCATATTGAGGCATTTCTAGCAGTAAAACGTTTTTGTTGATATTTGCCAAAACAATATCGTTGGCTTTAGGAGTAAACTCTAGTTCAGCCACAGCTCCTAAATGTATCTGAATGTCTGAGTAATTGTTTAGGGCAAAATTTTCTTTGGAGTTTTCTATACACCATTCGTCAATATCGTTTGCCTCCACACTTTGGGCACCAAGCATTTTAGCCATGATAGCCAAAATTCCCGTACCAGTTCCAGCATCCCATACTTTTTTTTGAGAATGATCTAGCGTCAGTTGGTTTTGAAGCATCATAGACGTAGTGGCATGATGTCCCGTACCAAAAGACATTTTAGGGTCAATCACTATTTCGTAAGTAAACTCTTCTTTTCTTGATGGATGGAACGTAGCTCTTACATAAATGTCGTTATTTATAGTGATGGGGTCGTAGTTTTTTTCCCATTCTTGGTTCCAATTGATCTTGGAAACTTCTTTTTCGGCGTAACTGAATTCAAAAATATCTTTATATCTTTCAAAAGTTTCTTTAACGAGACTCTCGTTGTACAAGTCGGTAGTACATGAGGCTTCCAGTCCATTGTCATGTTCTAAAAACGAATCGAAACCTAACTCTGAAAGTTCTGCAATGATGATATCTGTAAAGGTACTATCACAGGCAATTTCTATACTTTTGTATTCCATTTATCTAAAAAATATATTTTACTATTTCGCACAAAATGTGCGAACAATCTGCTAATATAAGGTTTTTTTAAATATATTTGAGATATTTTAGGACATAAATAAGACGGCTTCTGCATTTTTTATGAGTATCATTTCAAATAATCCTCAGCTAAGATTTATAAAACAAGACTGGTTTGGTAATCCTACAAACGTAGACGAAAACGAATATGTGAATCTGGATTCCAAGTCTGAAAGAACTTTTTGGGATGTTTTGAAATGGAAGTTTCAGAAAAATACGTTTAAACCCCTCAAGAAAAACCAAAAACCTGGCATAGAAATTATAAGCGATGAAGCTTTTTTACAGAAAAATATAGACGGCATCACATGGCTAGGGCATACCTCATTCCTTCTGGATTTGTCAGGACACAGAATACTTACCGATCCTGTTTTGGAGTCTACATTTTTTAATAAAAAACATACGCCATTACCGTGTAGTGCAGATAAGTTGCAGAATATTGATTATATTTTACTTTCACATTTTCATCCAGACCATGCAGATGAAGATAGTGTATTGCTCCTCTGTGAGCAGAATCCTAATGCTCAGATTCTCTGCGGCTTGCAAGCAAGTGAATTGCTTAGAAATTGGGGGGTTCAAAATAATATAATCGAGGCTGGATGGTTTCAAAATTTTGGTGTTTCAGAAAATTTTGAAATACACTTTTTACCTGCCAAACATTGGTCACGTATGGGGCTGAGTGATCAAAACACAAAACTTTGGGGTAGTTTTATGTTCTATGATAAGATTTTAGATAAAAAAATATTCTTTGGTGGAGACAGTGGCTATGGCGTTCATTTTAAGATGATTGGAGAACTGTACGGTCATATTGACTACGCCCTGATTGGCATAGGAGCCTACGAACCCATTTGGTTTATGCATCACAGCCATGCAGGACCAAACGATACACTCCAAATAAAAGAAGACCTGAACGCAGAGTTTATTATTCCCATGCATTATGGTACCTTTGACTTGAGCAACGAACCTATTTTTTATCCTCCTCAAAAACTTAAAGAACTCCTAAAAGATCATCCTGAGAAAGATAAGTTTCTATTCAGAAATATTGGTGGAAAGCTCAAAGTTTAGTTTTGGAAGTAAAGCTATTGCGTAATTTGGATTAGAAGATAGCCTTTCTGCTTATTTTATCATAATAGCCTACCTTTTCTAGTTTTACCACCACAGATTTGGAAGTAGGAGTATGGCTTTTGTCGGCGTAAGAATCTATAGGAACCACGGTGTTAGCTTCTGGAAAATACGCTGCCAAATTTCCCTCGGGAATTTGATATTTGATCAATATAAATTTTTGAGCCGTTCTTACGGTATTGTTATAAGTACTGTACATATTTACTATATCGTACTCCGATAGATGGTGTTTGAGTAAATCTTTTTCAGAAATAAAAATGATTCTTCGTTCATTAAAAATACCTCTGTATCGGTCGTTGAGCCCATATACAGTGGTATTGAACTGGTCGTGGCTTCTGATGGTCATCAGTAAAAATTCATCAGAATGTACTTGAACCTGTACTAGCTGGTTATTGGTAAATTTTGCCAGACCCGTGTCTGTGGTAAATGTAGCCACTCTGGGACCATTGGGCAGGTAAAAACCTGAATCGTTTTGAATTTTTTGGTTATAGTCAGCAAACCCATCTATGGTTTTGGCAATCAAATTTCTGATGGCGTCATAATCTTGGCTCAATTGGAGCCAATCTATCTGAGAAGTATTGCCTAATGTATGATAGGCAAGTTGAGCTACGATGGCAGGTTCACTCATCATTTTATGAGAAAGAGGCTCTAACACTCCTTGACTGCGTTGTACCACACCCATGCTGTTTTCTGTGGTCACAAATTGTTCCTTACCATTTTGTATATCTTTTTCTGTTCTGCCAAGGCAAGGTAGTATCAGTGCTGTTTCTCCAGTAACTAAATGGCTGCGGTTCAGTTTGGTAGATACATGTACCGTGAGCTTACAATTTTTGAGTGCTGCTGCTGTGTATGCAGTGTCTGGGGCGGCAGACAAAAAATTGCCTCCAAGTGCAAAAAATACTTTCGCCCGTCCTTCATACATGGCTTTTATACTTTGAACTACGTCTAGGCCTTCGTCTGTTGGTGCATCCAAATCAAAGTTTGCCTTAAGTTTTTGGATTAACTTCGCTGGTGGTAAATGGAAAATTCCTACGGTTCTGTCGCCTTGTACATTAGAATGCCCACGAACGGGGCACACACCTGCACCTGCTTTCCCGATACTTCCTTTTAGCAAAAGAATATTTACAATTTCTCGTATGGTATATACCGCATTTTTGTGCTGCGTAATTCCCATGGCCCAACAGAATATGATTTTTTTCTTCTGAATTAACAGTTCGGCTGTTGTTTTTACAAGCGACGCTTCCAAACCGGTTTGGTGTATAAGTTCTTGAAGATCGTATTTTTCAAGGTCTGCCTTGAGCAATTCAAAATCTTGAGTTTTGTTAGCAATAAAAGACGCATCAAACACCGAATTGGGGTTTTGAGTCTCCGCTACAAACAGACATTTGAGCCATGCTTTAAGCAATGCTAAATCCGAGTTGATTTTAATTTGTAAATAATAATCGGTGAGCTGAATACCTGATCCCAATACACCAGATACTGTTTGAGGATTTTTATAAGCCAGCAGTCCTGTTTCTATGAGTGGATTTACCGTAATAATCTGAGCCCCGTTTTCTTTAGCTTTTTCTAGTGAGCTAAGCATTCTTGGGTGGTTGGTTCCTGGGTTTTGTCCCATAATCACTATTAATTCTGCCTGCTCAAAGTCATCTAAAGTTACAGAACCTTTTCCTATTCCCAGAGTTTCGTTGAGAGCAACACCACTACTTTCATGGCACATGTTGGAGCAATCTGGCAGATTGTTGGTGCCGAATTGCCTTACAAACAATTGATATAAAAATGCGGCTTCGTTACTGGAGCGTCCGGATGTATAAAATATAGCTTCATTGGGGTTGGGCAATGATTTTAACTGAGAGGCTATGAGTTCAAAAGCCTCAGGCCAGCTTATTTCTTCATAGTGAGTAGCCCCAGCACGCAGTACCATGGGTTGTGTAATTCTACCCTGCTGCCCGAGCCAATAGTCAGATGCTGCCGCCATTTCTTCTACAGAGTATTTGGCAAAAAAAGCCCCATCGGCCATTTGAGTAGTGGCTTCGTCGGCTATAGCTTTCGCACCATTTTCGCAATATTCGCCCAATGCAGAGCGGTGGCCGTCTGGGTCTGCCCAGGCACAACTAGGGCAATCAATTTTTCCTTTTTGGTTTAAGGCAAACAATACTTTTGTCCCTCTTTTTAGGGGCATTTGAGCAAATACATGTTTTACCGCCGATACTACCGCAGGTAAACCCACCGCCACCGTTTTGGGAGATTCTACCTGTAAATTTTCAAATTTTTCTGGAGTAAGATGTTTGGCTTTCATGCAGCAATTGATTTTGTATTAAACATATCTATTTTACGAAGTATTTCAAAATTTTATTTTTTGATTATAATTTTCTATTTAAAATTTGTGAATAATCAAAAAAACCTTCATATTTGCACTCCCATTACAAAAAACATGCGAAAGTAGCTCAGTTGGTAGAGCACAACCTTGCCAAGGTTGGGGTCGCGAGTTCGAGTCTCGTCTTTCGCTCTCAGAAGCCAAACAGATATGTTTGGCTTTTTTATTTACCCACCAATCCTATTCACATATTTTTAAAACTTCTGTTATCTTTGTAGTCAAATCATTAAAAAACACTTAAAAAACATGTTAAAAAAACTACTCATGGCTATAGCCTTGTTATGGCTAAGTACAGCAAATGCACAAATGGTATTGGAATATGAAATACCAACTGCCAACACAGAAATTGCTCTACCTCTTAATGGAACTGTAAACGTAAGTGTAAACTGGGGAGATGGTACCACTGAAAGTTTTACAACAGCAGGAAACAAAACCCATACCTATACCAGTGCAGGCACTAAAACTGTAACCATTATGGGTACATTGACTCAATATGGCTCTGATAACAATAACTCTGGAAACTCATATCTTACCAAAGTTAAAAGTTGGGATGGATTAGGAATAACAAGTTTATCTTTTGCGTTTTTAATGCTAGTAAACTAATTGAAGTACCAAGTACTTTACCAAGTACGGTTACTGATTTAAGTGCCATGTTTACTTCTGCAATTTCCTTCAACCAACCTATAAACTCATGGAATACCGTAAATGTAACAAATATGAGTGGTATGTTTGGAGGTGCTAGCTTCTTTAATCAACCTATAAGCACATGGAATACATCAAATGTAACAAATATGAATTGGATGTTTTCTTCTGCAATTTCTTTCAACCAATCCATAGGTACATGGAATACATCAAATGTAACAAATATGTATTCTATGTTTGCAGGTGCAAAATCTTTCAATCATTCACTTGGTTCATGGAATATAACAAAGGTTACCAGTTTGGAAGGAATGTTTTCTGGTGTAGGTTTATGTACAACTAAATACGATTCTACCCTTAACGGTTGGGCATCTCAAGCTGTAAAATCTAATCTTAGCTTTGATGCAGGTTCAAGCAAATACTCAAGTGCTGGTGCTGCGGCGCGTGCTGCATTAATCAGTAAAGGCTGGAGTATATATGATGGTGGCTTAGATACCAACCCAAGCAATTGTGGTTTGGTAACAGAAACGGCAGATGTGGCCACTAGCAAACCCTCAAATACGGCATACCCTAACCCTGTGGCACAAGGAGAGGTAGTAAACTTGGGTGCATCAAATGTAAACTACAGTATACTCAATGCCTCGGGAGTAGAGGTAATGAAAGGCACACAAACGAGCCAAATACAAACCAATACTTTACCCAAAGGTTTGTATATGCTCATCATCAATCAATCTAGCCAAAAATTGGTAGTAGAATAAGAAGAATTTTTCTAAGGAGCTTATAAACCAAAAGAGCTGCTCAAATTTTGAGTAGCTCTTTTGGTTACCCCCTAATCCTATCCACATATTTTTAAAACTTCTGTTATCTTTGTAGTCAAATCATTAAAAAATACTTAAAAAACATGTTAAAAAAACTACTCATGGCTGTAGCCTTGTTATGGCTAAGTACAGCAAATGCACAAATGGTATTGGAATATGAAATACCAGCTGCCAATACAGAAATTGCCTTACCTCTTAATGGAACAGTTAACGTAAGTGTAAACTGGGGAGATGGAAAAACTGAAAGTTTTACAACAGAAGGAAACAAAACTCATACCTATACTAGTGCAGGTACTAAAACTGTAACCATTACGGGTACATTGACTCAATTTGGAAATAGTGGTTATTCGAGTACCAATTATTATTATGATAAAATTAATTATCTTAGCAAAGTTAAAAGTTGGGATGGTTTAGGAATAACAAGTTTATCCTATGCTTTTTATGGTGCTAAAAAACTTACAGAAGTACCAAGTACTTTACCAACTACGGTTACTAATTTGAGTAGGATGTTTTCTGGTGCTAGCTCCTTTAACCAACCCATAGGTTCTTGGAATACAGGTAATGTAACAAATATGAGTGGTATGTTTTATGGTGCTAGCTCCTTTAATCAACCCATTGGCTCATGGAATACGGCAAATGTAACAGATATGAATGCTATGTTTTTGGGTGCCATCTCCTTTAACCAACCCATAGGCACTTGGAATACAGGTAATGTAACAGATATGGGTTTGATGTTTTTTTGGGCGAGTTCCTTTAACCAACCCATAGGCACTTGGAATACAGGTAATGTAACAAATATGAGTTACATGTTTAATTTTAAATCTGATGCATTTTTTGTTTTTGATGGTGTAGTAAAAGAAGGAGAATTCATAAAAAGTTCCTTTAATCAACCAATTGAGACTTGGAATGTAGGAAAAGTAGTATATTTCACAAATATGATGTATGGAGCTACTCATTTTAACCAATCATTGGGTAAATGGAATATTACAAGTTGTAGTTCTATGGACTCTTTGTTATCTGGCGTTACTTTATGTACAACTAAATACGATTCTACCCTTAACGGTTGGGCATCTCAAACTGTAAAATCGTATATTCGGCTTGATGCAGGCTCTAGCAAATACTCAAGTGCTGGTGCTACGGCGCGTGCTGCATTAATCAGTAAAGGCTGGTATATAAGAGATGGTGGTTTAGATACCAACCCAAGCAATTGTGGTTTGCTAACAGAAACGGCAGATGTGGCCACTAGTAAACCCTCAAATACGGCATTCCCTAACCCTGTGGCACAAGGAGAGGTAGTAAACTTGGGTACTACAAATGTAAACTACAGCATACTCAATGCCTCGGGAGTAGAGGTAATGAAAGGCACACAATCGAGTCAAATACAAACCAATACCTTACCCAAAGGTTTGTATATGCTCATCATCAATCAATCTACCCAAAAATTGGTAGTAGAGTAAGAAGAATTTTTCTAAGGAGCTTATAAACCAAAAGAGCTGCTCAAATTTTGAGCAGCTCTTTTGGTTTAAGAATATATAAGACACTATACCGTCATAATTTCCACTTCTTTCTTAGCAAGCATTTCTTCTATTTTAGCTATAAACGCGTCTGTAAGTTTTTGTACTTTAGCTTCAGCATCTTTTACGGCATCTTCAGAAGCACCATCTTTTTGTAATTTCTTCAAATCTTCGTTGGTGTCTTTACGAATGGTTCTGATACGCACCTTAGAAGTTTCGCCTTCGTTTTTAGTTTGTTTTACCAGGTCTCTTCTTCTCTCTTCAGTAAGCATAGGCACGTTTATACGCACACATTCGCCGTCGTTCTGAGGGTTAAAGCCCAAGTTAGAATTACGTATAGCTTTTTCTATTTCATGGAGCATTCCTTTTTCCCATGGCTTAATTAAAAGTGTGCGGGCGTCAGGAGTTGTAACTGAAGCTACTTGAGAAAGAGGCGATTGGCTTCCGTAATAATCTACGTAAAGTCCGTCAATCATATTGGCAGTAGCTTTACCAGCACGTATTTTGGTAAGCTCGTGAGCCAAATGGTTTATAGCCTTATCCATCGAGGTTTTTGCGTCATCTAAATACAGCTCTATTTCTTCCATTTTTATATATACATTTTTCTATTTAACACAATTACATGGTTACCAAAGTACCTACTTTATCTCCTTTAACAAGGTCTACCAAGTTGCCTTCTTTGTTCATATCAAATACGATGATCGGCAATTTATTTTCTTTACAAAGTGTGAAAGCTGTCATGTCCATGATTTTCAAGCCTTTGGTAAGAACGTCATCTACAGTAACTTCATCGTATTTCACAGCTGTAGGGTCTTTTTCTGGGTCTGCGGTATATACACCGTCTACTCTTGTACCTTTAAGTACCACTTCGGCTCCTATTTCTATAGCTCTTAAGCTCGCCGCTGAGTCTGTAGTAAAATACGGATTACCAGTACCTGCACCCAATATAACCACTCTGCCTTTTTCTAGGTGTCTGAGAGCACGTCTTCTGATAAACGGTTCGCATACTTGGTTTATTTGCAAGCCAGACATTACACGTGTTTGCACACCTAAACTTTCTAGCCCACTTTGTATAGCCATACTGTTGATTACCGTAGCTAACATACCCATGTAGTCTCCTTGTACTCTATCCATGCCGGTACGTTCTGCCACAGAACCACGGTAAATGTTACCACCACCTATAACTATGGCTACTTCTACACCCAAACTTACCACTTCTTTGATCTCTTTGGCGTAGGCAATTACCTGTTCTGGATCTATTCCGTAACTTTGACTACCTTCTAGTGCTTCACCACTTAGTTTTAGTAATATTCTTTTATATTTTATTGCTGACATGTTTTTTATTGGGTACAAATTAGGCAAATATAGTGGAATGAATACTGTATTTGCAAATTTTGATTACTGCATTTGGTTTTTTAAACTTAGATTTTCTAAAAATTTATAAAATGAATGGTCTGGTTATAATTCTTCAAATAAAATCTTGTATAATTCTACCATACTTTGAATGTCTTCTTTATGTACTTTTTCTGAAGGACTGTGTACGTTTTCTTCTGGAGCACCAATAAAACACCAATCTATGGGGTATGGAGAATTTTGAATTTCTCGGCCATCGCTTCCACCCGCACCTTCTACTTCTAGCTGATACTTAATGCCCGACTGAGCAGCTATTTGTTCGATTTTGTCTAAATATTTTTTGCGAGGTATACGGCTGTCTCTTAGTGAGATAGCTACTCCCTCTCCAGATTTAACACCCGATGTTACCCAGGTGATATCGCTGATGAGTGTTTGGGAGATATTATATTTTTTGTATAAATATTTGATTAAAAAAGGAACTGTACCACCGCCGTGTTCTTCGTAACAGCTAAAAACCACTATACCGTTTTCTAGTGTTTCACAAACTTTGAGCATGGCATACACGCCCAATCTATTGTCTAAATAACAAGACTGCACGTGAGTTTTTAGATCTTTAAAAATAGGCTTGAAAGTGAGTGTAGTGCCTCTATCTATGCTACGTTTATAGTCGCACACCAGATAGTTGTTACTTTCATCATGTACTATTTTGGTGTTTATTTTTCCTTTACTGTCTTGCCCCACCAGTTCAAAACCTGTTTCTGCTTCTGGCCCACCTATGGGTACCAACTTGTTGTCATAAGCAACGGTAAAGCCTATAGAATCTATATGTGCAAATGCAGCAACTTTGGGTTTGCCAAATACCAAGACTATGCAATCCTGAAATTTACCACCACTCTTTACCTTTACTTTGTGTTTCCAAGAGCTTTTGTGTTCATCTATGTACTGAAGTAAAAAGTCGGTCATGGCACTTTCGTTGCCAGAAGGTGCATGTACTGTACATAGTTTTTTGAGTAGAGCTATATCTTGCGTATTCATTTGGGTCACTATTTTAGAACAATTTATTTTTCTGAATAAAATCTACCAGCTGATTGGCCATTTTCTGATGCGTGGCCACAGTTGGGTGCCAGTCGTCTCCATAAGGTGGATTTTGTGGCGTGAGAGCCAGAAAATACACATTGGTGTTGCCCGCTTTGTTTTCTTGCTCTGCAACGGCTTTGGTGTATGATTGTATGCGTGTCCACTGGCGAGCACCTACAGGCCAGTAATCGCTCATCATGGTTCCTACCAGTAATACAATTTTGGAGCTAGGATAGTCTTTTCGGAGATTCGCTATAAACTCATGATACTTTGTACAAAAAGTAACCGAATCTATATAGCCTTTGTTTTGAGCTTCAGAAGAGAAATCGTTTGTGCCTAGATTAGAAAAAATAATTTCTGGTTGATAATTCTTTGCATTCCACACATAGGTTTGCTCGTCGGGTATTACTCTATTTATAATTTGCGGAATAGTGTTAGTAGTAGAACCATCGTAGTTTTTAAATAAACCTCTGCCAGAATATGCAAAAGCGTGGTATTGGGCGTTTAACGTGCGAGCAGTTATTTGCCCGTATGTATTGTAATTGTCTTCATGTTTAGCCTTGAAACCTGTGTTCGGTTCAGCGGCTATACTGGTGTCGTTTCCATAACCACAAGTGATAGAATTACCTATAAAAAGTAATTTTTTGGCAGGAAGATTTTGGTATTTTTTTACTTGAGCATTTTTGTCTATTCTGATACCCATAAACTCGAGCGTTCCTACAAATCCTTCTGTTCTTTTTACAATTTGTACATTATGCCAGCCATCTGCCAGAGTTTTGGTAACAGTATACACGGTGTCTTTGGGGTTTAGTTTAACAACTATGGGTGTGTTTTGATCTATGATTACAGAAAGATAATTGGTATGCGAGGCATCTCCCAGAGCCCAATCGTTTATTAATAAATCTAAACTCTTTCCTTGAAAGCTCGTGAATATACTCACCCCTGGTAAAGCATATTTGTAGTTGCCGTTGGCTAATTGGACATGTCTTCCCACACAAACTAGGGCAGTGTCTTTTGCGGAAACCCTTTTAAACTCTTGTGCAAGTGTACTTGTCAGTGGAAGTAAGGGTAAACAATAAATTGTAAATTTTAAAAAATATTTTTTGAACATACTTGTAATTTTTTCTATTGTGTAGAAATCTGTTTTAAAATAATAAATTTAGAGCCAATATACGTCCAAAATTAGAGATTTGTTAAATTTAAAATACGCATCTAGAAAAATCATTAATTCTTAACCCTAAAACTTCTCTTATTTTGGAAATTGTACGATGTTTAAATTACACTAATACCTTAACAAGGTTACATTTCTGCAAGCAAGTATTTTTGTTATTTATTATATACACTTAAAGATGTTAGACACCATATTCAATACCTAAAATATTGAAATAAAAGTATATAAAAATAATTTTCTCATATTTCTAATTCGTTTTACTATAAAATACAATTGATCAACGTTACTTTTTTTAACAATGATTTTATTGAAGATTAGAAATTTTAAATTTATGCTCAAACATTTATCATTACTATTCTTTGGTTTCTCGGTGTTTGCCAAAACATATTATACTAGCCCAACGGGTAAGTCTACCAATACGGGTTCGAGTTTTAATAGTGCTTTTGATCTGAGTACGTCACTTTCCAAAGTAACTGCGGGAGATACCATATTGCTACAAGGTGGTACTTATACTATAGCTTATGTAGCAGAAACCAAAAACACTATTACGATTTCTAAGTCAGGTACAGGTGCGAAAAATATTTACATAATGGCTCAGTCTGGTGCTAGTAAAGCTACCTTAGATTTTTCGTTTCCAGACAATACGTATGTGCAAGACAGTTATGGTTTAGACATTACTGGCAGTTATTGGTATTTTAAAAACATAAATATTACCAGAGCTGGGTATCAGGGAGCGTATGTGAAAGGCTCTTATAATACTTTTGAGAATTGTGCATTTTACAAAAACCGAAATTCAGGTTTGGAAATTAATAAAGGAGGTGCATATACCACGGTAATTAATTGCGATGCTTACGAAAATTATGACCCCAAAAAGCAGGGAAGTATGGCAGACGGCTTTGCTTCTAAACAAACACAAGGTGCAGGAAATACTTTTACGGGTTGCCGTGCATGGAATAATTCTGATGACGGCTGGGATACTTTTGATAGTGACCAAAAAGTGATTATCAGAAATAGTTGGGCATTTAGTAACGGAGTGGATATATGGAACTACGGCGGATTTACAGGTAATGGAAACGGCTTCAAAGTGGGAGGTAACTACAAAGTTGAAAATAACGAGCTGTATAATTGTGTAGCATTCGGAAACCCGTCAAAAGGATTTGACCAAAACAATAACTACGGCGGCGTGATTGTTTACAATTGTACTTCTTACAACAATGGCATCAATTACGGTTTCGGTGGTACTTTAAGTTCTGGAGAAAAGCATACGTTCAAAAACAATATTTCTTTAGGGGCTAATGCTGATATAGCTAATGCCACTCAGAGTAATAATACTTGGAATAGTGGCTTTACCGTTTCTAGCTCCGATTTTCAGTCACTAGACCTCAGCTTAGCCAAGGCAAGTAGAAATGCCGATGGTTCTATCCCAACGACTACGTTATTCAGGCTGAAATCTACGAGTAAGTTGATAGATGCAGGTGTAAACGTGGGTTTGCCCTATAACGGTAGCAAACCAGATTTGGGTGCTTTTGAAACAGGATCAGTAGTAACTTCTCTAGATGAAACGTCTGCTGGTTCTTTGTTTGAAGAAGAAAATACCTTCACCGTGTTTCCAAATCCTTCAATGGAAAGCTTTACTCTTAAAACAGCACAGAACTCGCAGTTTCAGGTGTATAACGATCAAGGAATATTGGTGGAGAATATAACTTCTAATTCGGTTTTTGGTAGTGAGTACACCAAAGGTGTGTATTTGCTTAAAGAAAGCAATTCTGGCAAAACTCTTAAAATTGTGAAAGATTAGTATATTTTTAAATAATACAGGTTTATGATGGATACCTTCGTGTTGTTACACGGAGGTATTTTTTTTAAAATAAATTATATGAACGTAAATTTTTAATATTTTTGAATACGGAATACTATTTGCAAGATGAGTTTCAAAGACTGTAAAATGAAAAGTTATATTATTGCCCTTTTAAGTATGTGTGTGTCAGTTGTGGGTTTTTCTCAATCTGCAAGTACACAAAAAAATTATCTGCTTATGGATGTAGAGCTCCAGATAGAATCTTTGGAAGGCTTGCAGGCACTGTATAATTTTGATTTTGCTACAGCTCAACAAAATTTTAGTACTCTTAAGAAAAAATATCCGGAACATCCTATTGCCTATTATTTATTAGGTCTCATGGAATGGTGGAAAATAGTACCCAACAGCGACGTTAAATCTTACGATGAAAAATTAATCGCGTACATGGACAGCTCTATTATTTTTTCTAAAAAAATGTATGACAAAGACAAACATAATATAGAAGCTAACTTTTTTTTGGCGGCTGCTTATGGTCTTAAAGGAAGAATATATTCTGACAGAACCGATTGGCGTAAGGCTATTGTAGCAGGAAAAAATGCACTTACTTACATCAACAACAACAGAGACATAGAAGATTTGGGTGTTGAATTTCTGTTTGGTACGGCACTTTACAATTATTATTCGGTATGGGTGCCAGAAAAATATCCCATCATGAAAGCCATTATGATTGGTATGCCCGCAGGTGATGCAGAATTAGGTATTAATCAGCTTAAAGATGTGGCTTTTAACTCTTTTTACACAAGAGTAGAAGCACAAACACATCTTTTGAGTATTTATTTAGATGTGGAAGCACTAGATAAAGTAACAGATCAGGAAAAAGAAACTAACAACAAATTCTGCTTGTCGTTGCTCAGAAACCTAATCAAAGATTACCCCAACAATCCATACTTTGAGCGCATTTATGCCAAATGCTGTTTTAACTTAGGCTATATCTCAGAAATGACCCAAGCGAGTAAAGACATTATAGAAAAGTATGATAAAAAATTGCCTTTTTATGAAGACCAAAGCTTGAGAATGGCAAGTTTTTATTTAGGTTTTTATCATCATAACTATACCAAAAACTATGTAGAAGCAGAAAAATATTTGAGCCTGTGTGTTCAAGTAAGTGAACGCATCAAAGCACAGAAAATGGGATATTATCACTACGCTCTGTTGTATTTAGGACAAGAGTATAAGTTAAAAGGTGACAAACATAGAGCTAAAGAATATTTCAAAAAAGTAAAAAAATATGCTGATAGGGGAGATACCGCCCACAAACTGGCAGACGATGAATTGAGTAAACTAAAGTAAAACTTTGTTTAGTAAACATATAGTGGTTCAATTTTCTTTTGGAATGGATTTGAGAAATTTAGTAGTTTTTTATCATTGAAGTCGGTAATGGAATTGTTTATCTGAATTTGGTCTGTTTTCAGTAAGTTTAGTGGTTATTCAAAAGTCATAAAATGATGTTGTCTTAGCATATCTTACTCGGTATAATATGCCGCAAATTCTCTAAATAGGGAGTATAAATCTCTAATTTCAAAATAGTTGGGACTTACTCCATTTACGTTGTCGAAATGATTTTTCTTAAATAGCATTTTAGTTCGTGTCAAATGGAAATATTGCGAAACAACAATTATGCTGTCAAACCCTAAACTGTCTCTTAAATTAATAGTATTTTTAACTGTTGCAAGAGTATTATTTCCATCATTGTCAATGATTATCGAACTTATAGGCACACCATTGTTTACTAGAAAATCTCTCATTTTGTCTCCCTCATAAAAACCCTCACTACCGAGCCCACCACTAAGTAATATTTTCTTAACTCTTTGTTGTTTGTAAAGTTTGAGTCCACATTCTAAACGTTTTTGAAGCCTTTCAGACAAACTGCCGTCCAAATTTATTTTATTTCCCAATACCACAGCTAAATCGGCCTTCTGACCATTGTCTGTTAAACCGTCAATTGTAATAAAACATACAAATCCTAAAAACCATATCCCAAAGATTATTATAGTCAGTATGATTATCGTTCTTTTCATAACAAAGGTGCAAGTTTTTTATTTATTCTAATCTGTAACTTTCAATTACCTAAGATAAAGTTTAAGTTTTATGTGTTCAAGTTACTTTGTTATTAATTTTTGGAAGAAATAGATTGTTGTAATTGGTTATTTTTCAGTTACTTTAAAAACCAAATTTAAAGTAAATACATTCTAAAAGTCATATCGGTAAACTCAAAAAAAATGAGCTCGGCAACATACCGAGCTCATTTTTAAAGAAATTACAATGAATTTATAATTACTTCATAAAGTATCTATTACAGCAAAGCGTTGATAGCTCTTACACCAGCAGCACTTTCAGCAAATTTTGCTTTCTCTGCATCTGTAAGCTCAATTTCAACTATTTTCTCTATACCGTCTTTACCCAAAATAACTGGCACACCTAGAGCGATGTCTTTCTGACCATATTCGCCGTCAAGGAATGTACAGCAAGGGAACATTTTCTTAGAATCAGTAGCAATAGCGTGAACCATAGAAGATACCGCTGCACCTGGTGCATACCAAGCACTTGTACCTAACATAGAAGTAAGTGTAGCACCACCCACCATAGTAGCTTTAGCTACTTCTTCAAGTTTCTCAGCAGATAAAAACTCAGATACTCTCACGCTGTTACGTGTAGCTATACGAGTTAAAGGTAACATACCTGTATCGCTATGAGCAGCAATTACCATACCGTCTACATCAGACTGTGGGCAACCTAAAGCTTCAGCCAATCTGTATTTGAAACGAGCACTGTCAAGAGCACCACCCATACCTATGATACGGTTTTTAGGAAGACTCGTAGACTTGTGTACCAAGTAAGTCATAGTATCCATAGGGTTACTCACTACTATAATGATAACATTTGGAGAATATTTGATCAAGTTTTCAGTAACCGACTTCACGATACCAGCGTTGATACCGATAAGTTCTTCTCTAGTCATACCTGGTTTACGAGGAATACCACTAGTGATTACAGCCACGTCGCTACCTGCAGTTTTTGAATAATCGTTTGTAGAACCAACGATTTTAGTATCAAAACCTAACAAAGAAGCAGTTTGCATCAAATCCATTGCCTTACCTTCAGCAAAGTTTTCTTTGATATCAACTATCACTACTTCCGAAGCAAAATTTCTTATTGCTATATATTCTGCGCAACTAGCACCTACAGCACCAGCACCTACAACAGTAACTTTCATTTGTTTTTAAAATTTTGTTAATAAATAAATTCGCCAAATTTAAGAAAGAATTCAATTAAATATAAATATTTTAATCATGTTTTGTATAATTTTAATTATAAACAGAATTTAAATACATTTTTTTAAAAAATTAGAAATTTTGAAGTGATGTAAAAGTTCGATTTTTTCAGAATGAATTTGTAATAATTATAATACGAAAACATAAAATTTGTATATAAAAATAAGTATAAAATAAACATTAAAGAATCAGCAACAATTTTATGGTAATTCTTACAAAAGCATAAAAAGTTTAAATTATATTATAATTTGTATATGTCTGATATTCAGCGTTATAACATTAATAAAAAATTTTACATTTTTCTACAATAACTATTGTTTTCAATTTAGAATAACGTAGCTTTGTACCGAAAAATAAATCTTTTTCATAGTATTAGGTTAGGTTGTGTTAAGTTAATCAGGCATCCGATGGTATCTTGAGTACCAATCAGGGTGCTTGATTTTTTTTTGAACATTCATATACATATTCTAAAAATATAGCTTATTTTGAGGTATTAATTTCTCTTATGAAAAAGCTACTGACATTAACCGTACTTTTAACATCTTTTTTGAGTTATTCTCAATCGGTATATACCCAACAAACTTCTGACTATAACCACTTTGTAGATAGATACGAAATACTTTCAGGTACAATAAACCAAAATGTTCATACGTCCTTTAAACCTTACAAACGCCAGGATGTGGTGCAAATGCTTACAGATTCGTTGTTTTCTGATTCTAGCAAAATCCTAAGCAAAGCAGATTATTTTAATTTTGAATATATTAAAGACGACAATTGGGATGTGTACACCGGCTCGGGGGTGTCTAGAATACCTGTTTTAAAATACTTTTATAAAAAGAAAAGTGCTTTGTATGCTGTAGATACCAAACATTTTAAATTACAGGCAAATCCTGTGTTATATACTTGGGCGGGTACAGAAACGGGTAATCCCAATAAGGTACTTTTTCAAAACACCAGAGGGGTAGATTTGCGTGGGACTATAGACAACAAAGTGAGTTTTTATACACAGTTTACAGACAATCAGGCAAGGTTGCCACTGTATGTATATAATTCTATATCGCCTGTAGATACACTTAAGCAGGTACTTATGGGAGAAAACTACCTCAAGGTAGATGGCAAATCTCACAAACTAGATTATATTTCTGCAAGAGGATATATTAATTTTCAGGCTACCAAACACATAGCCATACAGTTTGGACATGACAAAAATTTTGTAGGCAATGGTTTCAGGTCGCTTATTCTTTCCGAAAACTCAGGAACTTACAATTTTTTGAAAATACAAACTAAAGTTTGGAAACTTCAATATACCAATTTGTTTTGCCAACTCACCGCTACTCCCACTGTTAACGATTCTTATTTTGCCAAGAAATATCTCACACTACATCATTTAAGTATGAATGTTACCAAGTTTTTAAATATAGGTTTATTTGAAAGTGTGGTATACGGTGGTCGTGGTTTAGACATTAATTATCTCAATCCTGTTATTTTTTATCGCTCAGTAGAGCAAAATTTGGGTAGTTCTGATAACGCATCACTGGGCGCAGATTGGAAACTTAACTTTATGAAACATTTTTCTTGGTATGGCCAAGTGTATATAGATGAGTTTTTGATAGCCAACCTTAAAGCAAGAAACGGTAGCTGGACCAACAAACAGGCTGTTCAGTTAGGACTTAAATATATGAATGTGCTAGGTGTTAAAAATCTGGACGGTCAGCTAGAGTTTAATAGCATTAGACCATACACTTACGCCCACCAAGACAACGGTAGAAATTATTCAAATTATTTGCAGCCACTGGCTCACCCTAGAGGAGCCAACTTAAAAGAAGTTGTGGGTATTTTGAAATACCAGCCTACTGGTAGATTATTTATTACGGGTAAATTTATTGTTTTAAAACAAGGACTAGATTCGCTCACTAGTACTCGCAGTGCTGGTGCAGACATCTTGATGAGCTACAGCCAAAGAATTAAACATGGCAATCAAGATTTGAATGGGCATAAGATTGGGCAAGGTGTAGCCGTAAACTTGTATATGTTCACTCTAGGCATGAGTTATATGTTTAGACACAACATGTTTTTGGATCTGAACGTGCAGCACCGTCAGCAAAATTCGGCAGTAAATGCCTACAAATACGACGAAAATTTTTATAGCTTAGGACTGAGAATAAATATAGCGGAGAAAAAATACGACTGGTAAATTCTATTTTTTATGAAAGACATTTTAAAAAATATTCAAACAGAAATAGATGCTGGTTATTTGTATAATCAGTTGGCTATGAACGAAGAAGATGGCCATTGTGCTGAAATCTTCAGACAAATGTCTGAAATAGAATTAGGACATGCCAAAGCTTTTATTGATAAAAATAATCTAAATCTTGATGTTTCTCAACTAAAACCAAGTGGAAGAGCCAAAACCTTGAATCTGATAGGTAAGGTTTTTGGCTATGACTATGTGCTAGGCACGCTCATGGACACTGAAAAAAGTCTGTCGGCAGCCGAACTGAAATATAAGCAACAACAAAAGATAACACCAAGTGGGAGCGAACAGAATCACGTTTCAATCCTCAAAAACTTGATTCTTAATAAGCCAGAAGTGGCAGGCAAAAGCTGGGCAAGATTTGAAAAAAATCATCGCACGGTAGGTGGCAATGCCATAAGGGCGGCCGTTCTGGGTGGTAACGATGGTTTGGTTTCTAACTTCAGCTTGATTATGGGTGTGGCAGGTGCTAGCAACAACACTCAAACGGTGCTACTTACAGGTCTGGCGGGTTTGTTGGCGGGAGCACTGTCTATGGCCATGGGCGAGTGGGTGTCCGTTAAGAGTTCTCAGGAGTTGTATGAAAACCAAATGCAACTAGAAATGGACGAGATAGAGAACAGTCCTGAGATGGAAACTCGTGAACTTACGCTTATCTATATGGCTAAAGGCATGGACGAAGCAGCGGCAAAAGAACTGGCTACCTCTGTAATGAGCAATAAAAATACCGCACATCAGGTCTTGATTAAAGAAGAACTTAACATAAACGAAGAAGAGCTACACGGCTCAGCCATGGAAGCGGCTGTTTTCTCATTTGTACTCTTTGGAATTGGGGCATTTATACCCCTAGCACCATTTATATTTTTACAAGGTGCAACGGCTATTGTTGTAAGTGCTATTGTAAGTGCTGTCGGATTATTTACCATAGGGGCAGGAATCACACTATTTACGGGTAAAAGTGTATGGTATTCTGGAGGAAGACAAATGTTGTTTGGTTTGCTTGCCGCAGCTGTTACTTTTGGAATTGGAAAACTAATAGGTGTGAGTGTAAGCTGATAAAATTAGGCATTTTTAATGCCTAATACTTTTCTGCAGAATTGCGTACGTTTTTAATTTTAACATAAAAGATATATCCAGCTAAAGTTAGTGTAATAATATTGGACCAAATAATGGGTGCTTTGTTAATGATTAATCCATAAGCTAGCCACAGTGCTACCCCCACATTCATCATCAGAAACATAGCCAAAGATATAGACTTAGTATCTTTAGTTTTCATGACTTTATAAACTTGGGGTATATACGCACACGTAGTAAGTGTAGCAGCTAAAGTACCAATGATTTCTGAGTAGTTATGCATGAAGGTGAAGTTAAATCAAAATGACTATTACTGTTCACAAGATTACAAAAATTGTACAGTATATTTTTAAATTGCTACTAATAAATATTACGTTAATTAAAAAAAATATGATTTCTATTTACTTTAAAATATAATTGTATATTTTAAAAAGATTATCTTTGATTATGTGAAAGCAATTTTTAAAAAAATTGACTATAGACTAGTTGATTTTGAACTTTGAAAATTGAATTCCAAAATATAACTGTGATGTACAGAAAGGAAAAAATTTTATTTTATTTTATCTTATTTTACGTTCAATGCTGTTTTAGTCAGTCAGAAACTGCACTGATGGATTTTATAGCTCAAAGAAAAAATTCTTTTTCAAAGAAACCTTCCATAGAGCAGACATATCAGGTTATTAGTAACTCAAAATCTATCACAAAGCCTTTTTTTGTGTTTTATAAATCATTTCTTTCAGAGCAGTTTGCTGCAAATTGTGCATTTGGACCCTCGTGTTCTCAATTTGCTGTGGCTATAATTAAAGAAAAAGGTTTTTTAAAAGGCTATTTACTTACTCTAGATAGACTCACACGCTGCCACGGACACGTTGATTCACAAAATTCTATTCTAAATTTAAATACTGAATACGATATATACAATGATACTCCGGATATGTATTAATAGCTTGTTATTGAGTATCTTATTTGTTTTTGGTCAGAGCTTTGATACTTTAGATTGTGGTTTTCTGGAACACTTAGAAGTAAAAAAACAATACCAAGAAAAATTTTTATATCTACAAAAAACGAAATTAGACTCTAATTATAAAAATATTGAAAATGCTTGGTTAGCATACAAACTTTGCAATTATGTTTCTGCCTCAAATTTTTTTTCAAATACACACCAGACTCTAGTATATGCCTCTGGCTATGAACCTATTTACAGCTGGACGAAAGCTCAGTCAATGACTTCTAACCAACAAAAGGCATATTTTAAAAATAAGTTAGACAACGGCAAAAAGGGAGAATTATATAAAATGTTTTCTTTGTATAGTCCTAAAGAGATTCTGTTCGATAGTTTTGGTCTAATAATACAAAAAAGATATATAAAATATTATATCTATGACCACAAAAACACCTTTGTGGCCGCCAGTTTAGCTACTCTTATTCCCGGTTTAGGTAAAATGTACATTGGTAAAAGCAAGGATGGATTAAATGCCCTGTTGATGGTGTCGTTTTTAGGAGTTCAAGCTGTGGAGTCATATCTGAAAAGTGGACCTACCAATTGGCGGACTTTGATATTTGGTTCTTTGGCTGTTTCTTTCCATACGGCCAATATTTATGGAACCATTAAATCTCTCAAAAAGACCAAAAAAGAATCAAGAAATGAGTTTTTAAAATCAATAGATGAAGAATATTTGTATCATATTAGCCATTATTCTATTTGCAGATAAAATAAACAGTCAATCAACTGTATTGACTGACCAATTGTTGGCTTTGGAGTATAAGGCATTCAAACATAAAGACTCCGCCAACTATTACATTTTTTTAAAAGCTAAACTTTTAGCAAATAATGATCAAAATAATCAAGCGTTTTCCCAGTTAGCCAGAATTGATAGCTATGAAGATCAACTTTTAGATTCTATTTATAGGCTAAAAGCACTTATGAGTTTTGAGAAAAAAGATATGGTTGCGGCCTTGAATTACTTTGAACAATGTGTTAAAACTAGTACAACAGATACGCTTTTTTACAAAATATTATTGATTGAAAATTTAAAGATTGGTACAATCACCGATTCATCTTATTTTAAAATTTCTGAAAACCAAAAAGATAGTATTGAGGCAGCTTACCGAGAATTTGAAAATGAAATCAGCAAATTAGATTGCGACAAATATGTTAGACAAGCCAATGTTTTACCAGGATTGGGTTTGTTGTCTCAGAAAAAGTACAAACAAGGTTTTATAAATATAGCTTTGGTTGGGGGATTTTTAACTTATGGGGTCTTGCATGCAATACATGGATATTGGGTTACGGCCGTACTCTCTGGTGGTAATTTTGGATATCTTTTTTATAAATCAGGTTCTAAACTTAGTAATCATCTTTGTGAGTTATCACACAAAAAAGCAAAAGACACATATAAGAATTACTTATACAGTCTTTTGCTTCCTTGAATTTATCAGTAAATTATTAAATTTTACTTTTAATCAAATTTAACAGTAGCCATTTTTATGTCATCAGCTTGTTTTTTTCTAAACAAAGCAAAACAACCACAGCTAAAACAAGATTTCTTTTTAAACGCTTTGTAGCCAAGTAATACAGCTTCATTTGCACTTATTTTTTGCATGTTTTTAGGAGTAATAGTATACTCGTGTTCCCCTGAAACATTATTAATTTCGGTAATTTTGTATTTTCCTTCATTGTCAACTATTACATCTATAATGGCACATTTTCCTTTTGACAAGTTCATTATTTGAGAAACATCGTTCATTTCAATGATTTTCTTAGAACCATTAAATACGATATGAAGTTTGTTGTTAACTAAATGAGCGTAGATAGAGTTTCTGTAACCTCCGTCGTTTACCGTAACTTGATTTTTGGGAATATGTGAAAACCAAGTAATTGACCCAGAAGGGTTAACGTAGGTTACAAGCACATCGTTGTTATAATAATAATAGTCCGTTCTTGTTGATGTTCCACCGTTAGCATTTGTAGTAGTAGTTGTAACAACTTGTACCCAGTCTTCCTCCATTATCATATACAAACCACCATCAGGTTTTGTGATAACTTCTTTAACTTCAAAGTTTGCAGTAATCCCTTTATCTTTACGTGCTGCTCTCTCTCCTGCAATCTTAGTTACAAGCTCATCTGAAAAGTCTTTGAACGACGATTTTTCTAATGCTACTTTGTCTTCATCCATAACTAAATATGCAAAACCGTGCAATCCCCACTGCGCTTTACCAGACTTTTTAAGATTAGAGTATGTACCTATTCCGTATACTTTACTTGTTTGAGGATTGTACCTTAATTCAAGCTCTAGTAAGTCTTTACCAGGAACAGAAACAGTATATTCTTTGACTTCATAGTTTCTAGCAGGGTTAGCAGTAATCATTTTGAAAGAATACTGTTCTATTTTGTCTTCTTTATTTTTTACTTTTTTATTTTTCTCTTTTGCTTCCTCGTTTTTTGCAACCAATAATAGAAACATAACTCCCTCACCATTGAAGATTACGTTTTTAAATGTTGTGTTTTTTTCGGATGTAGTAGTTGTGTAGCTAAAGTTTGCGGTTGCTTTTAGTGTTTTAGTGTCTATTAATTTAAATAAATAAACATCTTTCTCATTCTTTTTTTGTTCAGGATTTTTCATGATCACAAATCTGCTAGAGTCTGTAGACAGATAAACTGAATATGAATATGCTTCTGATTTTTTCTCAGCAGTAATTTGGTCTACTAAAACTGCATCGCTAGATTTTAGGTTTTTATCAATTTTAGTACAATACAGTGATGATAAATCTGATTTTTTGTCATATAACAATGAGAATATATACAAATCTTCTTTCACACCATAGTAGTTAACAATGGTCATTTTTTAGTCATCTTTTGTGATACCATCATTGATAACAATATTTACGGGTTCATCTTTAAGTTTGGAAAGAGTCTTTACATCGTATTTGCTCACCATCATTACTTTTTCTTTGTAATCGTAATGTGCGGAGCGCAATTCTTTGCTTGTTTTACTATAAAATGTAGGAGTTGGGTTGTATTTACTTGTTGCAAAATCAGCTCCCCAGTTTATTTTGGCATTTTGAGCAAAAATAGTTATAACACTTAAGGTTATAAAAATAAATGTAGTTATTTTTTTCATTATTAATCTTTTTTTCAAAATTACATTTTTTTTTAACTAAATTTATGTTATGAATAAATATTTATATCTTTTATTGATTATATCCTTTGATTCAATTTTTGGGCAGATAGAAACCTACGATCCCAAATTGTTAAATCCAACAGTTTTAAACGAAACACCATCTCGGTCTCGTCCTGCAATTGCCATAGGAATAAACCCTACAATTATGGTATTAGGTATGTTTGGGGTTCAAGGTGAATTGGGCTTGTCCGACAAGTTTTCAGTATATGTTGGCACAGGTATTACTACTCGCGATTATAAGTATGAAAGTTTTAGCTCTTCAGGAGTTTTTGGTACAACACGTCAAAGTAATACATACTATGCTTCCAATTCTGGTATCAACACTACAAGACCATCTTTTGGTAAATTTATAGATACACAAATTAAATTTTTTCCAAACGAACATGATGATTTAACAGGCCTCTATTTTGGGCCAGATTTAAGATATAGATTTTACAATGCTGAAGTAAAAGTTTATGAAAACGCTGATGGTCAATATACCGAAAATTTTAGTGTTGATTATCCAAAACTTGTTTCTAAGTCATTAGGTTATTCTATGTTTGATGCTATTTTAAAAGTAGGTTATCAAAACGAAAGTGAAATTTTTGACAATATTGTTGGAGATTTTTATTTTGGGATCGGTTACTCAATGTTGAAAAGAAATATATATGAGTATAGTAGCGATTATTCTTCAGGAAACTACATATCTCATTTTATATTTGGTAATCAAACCATAGATAGGATTATTCCTGTATGGGGATTTTCTTTTGGATATCTCATAAGTAGATAATTGGGTATTATACCATACACATTTTGTACATTAGGTTTTATAAATTAAGTTCAAATTTTGCCTTTGAATATGTAACCAGCAAAATGTTTTGAATTTGTGTATGACTGCGTTTAAACCCCATTAACTACTATAGTTTAAAAAAACTGTTTTTAGTAATTTGGGGTTTATTCTGTTGCAAAATACTTTTACTTAAATGTATAAACAAATGAAGTTTCGCCTAGTGTCCAATGTTTGTTAGATTTTGTGCAACCAATAGTTAATTTCCAGTTTTTGACTTTGTAGCCTACATATAATGAGTTCGAATAATTTTGAAATATTCCTGAACCCGCATAACCAATTATAAACTTACTTATTCGTAAATTATGATTGCCATACATTAGGACAAGATTTGATTTATTGTACCAGTCTATGGCTAATTTATATGTAAATGAATAGCCTATAAGCGAATTTTCTTTCTTAGGAAAACTCATGCCAAACAGTAATGATGTTCTAAGTTTTGATTTATTTAATTTAGTATAGGACGAAATATCCTCTGAAACATAAGTGTTGGTATTAATAGTGTTGTATTTTACATACCCGATGGTTGCTCCCAACATCAATTTTTTACTATTAATCAATCCGCCTATTTCTGTAGAAAACACGTTTTTTTTATATAATTCTTGATTGTTGTAGGGGGTTAATTCTGCTGTATTGTTTTCAGGAATAAGGGTTGTAAAACTGTATTTGTTATAAAAATATGATAAAGCAATTGATGGTGACCACGTAAAGCGAACTTCTTCAGGATTTTTCTTTTTCATAATGTTATATTTGGGTGCAAATGAAATACCAGAAGAAAACATGTGATAGCTTGTGGAAGTATAGGGTTCTACATACGTGTATTCTGCTCCAGACTGTTTGGGTATATAGCCATAATTGAGATAACCACCTATGCCCGAGCCAATTTTTTTGAGTAATTGGTCATAGCTTATGGTAAAATTATTTTGCTCCAGTCTAGAATTTCCATAGTGATTAGAACTTTTGTATCCATAATTAAAGTATTTGTCAAATATCCCAACTCCATAACTTGCAGTCACTCTTTTGTTTCCAGCACTTCCTACCATAGAAGGGTGCAAGGCACTTGGAACATTTTGTAAGTTTGCAACTGTAACTTGTGCTTTTGTAGTTATCAAGCTCATTATTATAAAAAATATGGTTATTTTTTTCATGTTTGTAAATTTTAAAAATTTTGATTTATTGGTAAAAACTTGTCGGTAGTAGAATACATACCACTTTTGCGTTTTTTAATTTTTTTCTTTTCTTGAACATTCTTTTCTGTTTTACCCACAATTTCTTCGGGTTGTGTTATCGTATTGGAACTGTCTTTTAGTTCTAAAGTTTGTGTTAATTCTTCTGCTATTTCAGTTTTTTCTGTTTTTGAGGTCGGGATTGGTTCCACATTGTTTTCATTAGTTAGTGGAGTTTGCTCTGGTTGAGGCAGTTGTACTATTTCTTTTGGCTCATTATCTAGCACTACAATAGTTTTTGAGGGTTTGAAACTATTTTTATTTGTTACAGCACTTTCAGCTTGTTGTTTGGGGCTTTGTGCCACGTTTGGTAAAGTAGTTTGTTCAGCAACAATATTTTTTTCAGAACGCAATCCACCAGCAGACCAGCTTGTTAACATGCCGAGTCCTAAACCCAACATATAAAGTCCGCCCATAAAATAGGGTTTAAATTTTAGCAAAATTGGTTCAGGTACTTTTATAGCTTGAGCAATTCCGTAATCTTCTATTTCGTGATCTTTGTGGTGATATGCTTTTTTCCATTGCATAAAATCTTTCTCATATTCAGGATGCTGATGTATGTACGCCATCAGTGTGTCGCTTTGTGTAGGCGTCAGTTGTCCTTCAAAATAATCAAATAATATCTCGTCAATATTTTCTTTGTCAATATTCATATTTCTGTCATTTAATGAAGGTTGTTTATATAACTAAATCAATATCTTTTAGGTAATCTTTCATTTTTTGTCTGGCTCTAAACAGATACACCTTTACCTGAGATTCTTTCAGATTCAATATTTGCCCTATTTCTTCGTATGTGTATCCTTCATAATCTCTTAAGAGTAATATAGATTTTTGCACATCTGTAAGCATATCAAGACTACTTTGTAGTACTTCTTTTAGATCACTGCTCTGCTGATAACTATGTAGACTAAGGTCAAATTCATAATCATAAACTACTCGGTTTTGCTGTTTCAAATGATTGATACACATGTGGTAAACAACCTTAAATAGCCAACTTTTAACGGTTGTAAGCACTACTAACTCGCGGTTTTCCCAAAGTTTTGCAAAAGCATCTTGTACTAAGTCTTTTGCTTGTTCTTTGTTTACTAACAGTTTATCTGCAAAGCGGCACAAGCGGTTAGAATACTCATCTACAATATCGTTAAATTGCTTGGGTGTCATTTGTGATTATTGGCATTCGTAGGTGAAAAAGTATTTTGTATTTATTAAATATGTAGGATAGCCCAAATCGTTATATTTAAAGCCTGAATAAAAGCTGTAACTTTTGATTTGTTCATATATGTTAGTAGTGTATTGACTTTGATATGCTTTTTCAGGATTCAAATGTTTGCTTGTTAAACATAAATGCTTAGGAGCATTAGAGGTGAAAATGTTTGGGTCTGGACAAAAATTTACATAATCAGGACAAAGGTTTAATTGCTTCCATATTTTCAACAAATCACTTATTTCTCTGTTATAATCATAAGTGAATTCATTTGTTTGCAAAATTTCATCAGTAGAACTTACTAAATGTTCTTTCAATACATTTCCATAATCGTCATACTCATATTTGAAATAGCGTTTTGAAGGATTAAACGAATTATATTCTATTTTTTGAGGTCTTCCTTTGACATAATCACTGTAGTTAATGACCTCTGCAATACCAACAATATTTGAACCCACTAATTGACTCGTTTTAGTGATTAGGTTATTATCGAAATCATATTCAAATTGCTGAGTTTCGGTGTAAGAATATTTATCGTCTATTTTTCCTGTGTATTTTATAATTTTTGATATTAAACCACTCTCATTATAACTGTAGAGTGTTTTGTCATTATTTGTATAAATTATAGAATCAATTCTATCATCTATTGAATTGTTGTAATGTCTAGAAAGATTTACTTTGTTCCCTGAACTATCTAGGGTATATGTTTCAGTAATAAAATGTATAGTTTCAAAATTGACATAATAGATTGGCTTTCCTGTAGAATCATTGAAAGAAATAATCCTACAATTGGGATTTCCAGGCATTGGTTGTACTTTTCTGGCACAAGAAAAAAATAAGGCCGTGAGGCACATCATTACAATAACATTTTTCATATAGTTTATTTCATTTGTCGGTATTACAAACTCATGACTTCAAAGTTACAGCATCCTAAAAATATTTTTTCAAATAAATTTTACTCAATCCCAACTTGTACGAGTTACTAATGGGTAAATTTTAAATACATATTTTAATATTTTACTTAATTTTGTGGCATGGGACGCCAAAAGTTAGCAAGATTTGAACACAACGCCAATGCTCACAATGTGATTGAGCCTGGTAAAGAGTTATTTGAAAAGGTTCGTAAAAATTGGGATAAAGAGTTTTTTAAAAATGGAAATCCTATAGTTTTAGAGTTGGCCTGTGGGCGAGGTGAATATACGATAGGTCTTGCTAAGGAGTATCCGAACAGAAATTTTGTTGGATTTGATATCAAAGGTGCCAGATTATGGAAAGGTAGCAAAACAGCTATAGAAAACGGATACACCAACGTGTGTTTTTACAGACACACCATTGATTTTCTTACAGATTATTTTCATGAAGGTGAAGTGGCAGAAATATGGGTGGTGTTTCCTGACCCAAGACCACTAGAAAAAGACGAAAAGAGAAGGCTGGTGCATCAGCGCTACATAGACATGTACAAACAAGTGATGGGCAAAGGTGGAGTTTTTAACTTCAAAACTGACAACAGAGAGTTGTTTGACTACGGACTAGAAGTGGTTAAAGCCAACAATCCTCAAAACTTGATTTACACACACGATTTGTACAATTCAGAATATTTACCTTTTCACCATGGTGTGCAAACTAAGTACGAACTTAAGTTTCTTGCCGAAGGCAAAAAGATAAATTATCTGAGATGTGAATTTTAAGAGATTAGGCGTTTTTTAACGCCGCTCTTATTTTAGCAACCATAGCGTGTTCTTGTTCAGTAACACGGTCATCGGTTCTAATGATATCGTTAAGGTCACTTACAATGTCTGTAACCATATCAGAGCTGAAATGAAACTTCTGAATTAGAAATTCTATAGCCTTGGTCACATTTGTTTCAAAAATACCTTCGGTTCGTTTGATTATAGAGATACTCTCGTCGTAGTTATACTCAATTCCTGGTAAATAAGACTTCAAAATTCTGTTGATCATAAATTTTGTAGAGGCAATCTCTGCTTCTTCTGTGTGCATGTCTGCTTCTGCTGCCATGTAGTACAAATAAGTAATGAAGTCTTCTATTCTCCAAGTATTCATAAAAAATATTTTATAAGTTTATAACATGTTGGGGTAAATCTGTACGTGTCTAGATTTTACCATTTCCACAAGCAGATTACGGAAATCTGGCAAATTGGTTTTGTCTAATGCAGATAATAGCACTGTTTGATAGCCCAATTTGTTTTCGTATTGCTGTTGGAGCAACTCCAAACGGTCTGTTTTGGTGATAAACTCGTCTTCTTCGGCTTCATAAGCATCTATTTTGTTAAACACCAACAAAACTGGTTTCTCGTGAGCTTTGAGTTCTTTTATAGTTTGGCTCACTACTTCTATATGTTCATGAAACGATGCATTTGATACATCAACTACATGTATAAGTATATCTGCTTCTCGCACTTCGTCTAGGGTAGACTTAAAACACTCAATCAGTGAATGAGGCAGTTTGCGTATAAACCCAACAGTATCTGTGATCAAAAATGGAATGTTTTCATATTCTATGCGTCTCACGGTACTGTCTACCGTGGCAAAAAGTTTGTTTTCTGCCAACACTTCAGACTTCGTGAGCAAGTTCATCAGTGTAGATTTGCCCACGTTGGTATAGCCAACTAGTGCCACTCGTACAATTCCTTCTCTCCCTTTGCGTCTGGTAATACTTTGTTTGTCTATCAGAGCAAGTTTTTCTTTCAGCAGACTTATTTGATTGCGGATCTGTCGCTTATCGGTTTCTATTTCTTTTTCTCCAGAACCACCACGAGTGCCAGTGCCACCACGTTGGCGTTCAAGGTGCGTCCACATACGTGTAAGCCTTGGCAATAGATATTGGTATCTTGCCAGTTCTACCTGCGTCTTTGCTTGGGCAGTTTGTGCTCTTTGCAAAAATATATCTAGTATGAGCAATGAACGATCGTAGATTTTTACGGTAAGTTCTCTTTCTAAATTTCTAAGTTGAGAAGGAGTGAGCTCATCGTCAAAAATTACCGTATCTATTCCAAAATTTAAGATAGCCGCTTGTATGGTTTCTAGTTTTCCTTTACCCACGTAGGTGCGGGTGTCAGGTCTGTCGGCCTTTTGAGTGAACGAATGTAGTGTTTCTATGCCTGCGGTTTGAGCTAAAAATTCTAGCTCATCAAGATATTCTATGGTTTGCTGTGCAGACTGCTTTGGAGTAATTAAAGCCACCAGCAGAGCTTTGCTGGCAGCTGTTTGAGTTTCGTTAAATCCCATCCAGTTAGTTTGGAATTATTTCTTCAATGTTTCTGTGTACGATGCCACCGCTTTGATATCCGCTTCAGACAATCTGCCTTCAAATGCTTGCATGAGTCCTTTACCTTTGGTAATCATACTTACTTTTTCGTCCATAGTAAGTGCAGAAACAGATAAGTCTTTTGCACCTGCCTGCATCAATTTGCCGTCGGCACCGTGGCAAGTAGTACAAGCACTTTCATATACTGCTTTGCCTCTAGCTATTTCGTTTTCAGAGTCGTTCATTACTTGCTCTTCTGCATCTGTATTTTCTTTTACTTCAATTTTGTTGGGAGTAAGAGTTAGGCTTCTAGAAAACGACACACCTACAAAATACAAAAAGCCAACAAGTGTAAGTATAGCCAACGCTTTGTTTTCTTTTTTCATAGCAACAATTCCCATAGGAATAAGAGCCACCACACATACAAGTTTTACAACAATCCAAGTTTCTTTAGGATACACACTAAATAAATATCCACCAGTAGCTAGTATCAATACGCCCAGCCCTATGTCAATCATTTTCTTTTCACGTAATTTTGCTAAGGCTTCATTTTTACCAGAAACTAGCAAGAAAACTTTATAAGCATAAAAGGCAATAAAAACCAATACCACCGTGATATGCAAATGTAAAATTCCTTTTCCCATATTTTATTTGTTTTAATTCAGTACAAAAATATCTGTTAATCCTGAGCTTTACAATCGTATTTTAGATTTAAGTTTGGAATATTTTTGAAAGTAATTATTTATGGGGAAGAACCAGCTTCTAATACCGAATTGATGTCACTTCTGCGTATTATACAGAATACTTTTAGTTGGTAGAGAATTTATTTTTTATACTTAACAGTAATTGTTAATAAAAATACTATTTTTGAACCAATTATTCACAATTTAAGTATACATTATACGAGTTTATAATTTCTAACTTATGAAAAATTCTAAAGTTTCACCACAACCTGAATCATTGAAAGATACTTTTTTAAGAAAATTAGATGCTGTCTACAAAGCAGAAAACAACTTTAAATCAACTAAAAAAGGGCATTCACAAAATGAGAAAAGTGGCTCTACAAAAGTTTTTAATGGTTTATTTTAAATAATCATGAAAGATTTTGAAGTTTTTTATAATTATTATGAATTTATAAAAAACGAAAACTTAAGGATAAATATATCACTTAATGCACAATACATCAATTTTCAACATTTCTCGAAGATTTTAGACACAAGATTAAATATATAATTAGTTGTAATAGAGGTGTTTAAATTTGTTTTATTTTAAATTCGGTTTAATAAAAAAAGTACATTTTGCTCAAAACAACATCAGTTGATTGTCTTTTAAAATAGGCGTGGCCGTAAGTAGATTGTTTTGTGTATGCAATGTTTCGCCTTGAAGCCAATTTTGTTCTTCTTCTCTGGCTACAATTAGGGGCATTCTTTTTTTAGAATTATGAATTGTACTCATCAGCTCGTTTGCTTCGGTGGTTAAAATACTGTAGCTGAAATGTAGTTCTTTGGTTGTTGGGTTTGTCCATTGGCTCCAAAGCCCCGCAAAGGCAAATGCTTGATGCTCCGGTAGTGAAATTTCATATTTTTGTTTGTTTTTACCCTTACTGTCTAGCCATTGCCATTCATAAAAGCCATCGGCTAGTATCAAACATCTGTTATGGATTACGTCTCTGAACGAGGGTTTCTCTGAAATAGTCTCCATTTTGGCGTTAAGAGTATTGGCACGAATGTTTTCGTCTTTTGCCCAATGTGGGATTAGTCCCCAAGAGTACATTTGTATAAGCTCTGGAGAAGTATTTGTGATTACGGGTGTTTGTGGATACTGAAATCCATTATATTCTTTTGCCAAGGTAACATTTTTATCTTTAAACTTGGCTTTAAATCTGTTTTCGAGCGTTTGAGCGTCTTTGGTTTGTTTAGAATGAAAACACATCTTGGTTGAGTTTATAGTAATACTTTCAAATTTTCCCTTCCCACCATTGTCTTGAATATAATTTTTGCACATTCCAGTTTTTCAATTTCAGTGTTAATGGTATGTACGCATGAATTTCCTTTGCAGAGCGACTCTGAAAATATAGGTGGTCGTCTGTGAGAATAATGCCTTCGGCTTTTCCATTTTTGCTGGTAACAATATCCGCAAAATTAAATACAGATTTGTAAGTAAAAGTTTCTTGTTTGGGCGTGTTTAAAAGCTTATGTTTCAGGCTTCTTGTGGCGTCTTCTACCTTATAGGTTCTTTCTTGTTCAGTAGGCTGGTTAGTATTTTGGTTTTTACTCAAATCATAAACGTATTGCAAGTATTGTTTGAGTAAAGCAGGTCCTACATTTTTTGAGTTTTCTGTTTGCAGCTGATGAGGTAAAATACTGGCTATAATCTGCATTTTATGTTTTGCTCTAGTAATGGCAACATTGAGCCTGTTTTCTCCACCAGCCATAGCAAAACTTCCGAATGAGCTCACCATTTTTCCGTTTTCGTTGGGAGCATACGCCACTGAAAATAAGATAATATCTCGCTCATCGCCTTGTACGTTTTCTATATTTTTTACAAATAATGAATCCGGAAGGGTATATTTCTCTGATATGGCATCATTTAACAACAACTCCGCAATCAGTTCTTGTTGTTTGAAATTGAACGTGATAATACCTATACTTTTTTGTGGCTCTTCTTTTAAATATTTGTGAACAAGTTGTACACAATACATGGCCTCCACGTAGTTACATTGATTTTTCCACTCGCCATTTACATGTATGTATTCTAATGCCTTGTTTTGAGATTGAATCATGTGCATATCTGGCACCAATCTTAGTTTTTCTCTATAAAAATGTAAGTTTGAAAAACCAATAAGTTCATATGATTGGCTTCTGTAGTGTTCACACAACATAGTTTGTGGTAAATATCTACACGCCAAATCTAAAAAAGAATCTGTTTGTACGTCTATATTTTCTTCCTCATCTTCCCAGCGAGCTTTGTATAAACTACTAGGAGCGAGCTGTTTGCTATCTCCTGCCACTAATAGTTGTTTCGCTCTAAACACTGCTGGCAAAGCCTCTTCTGTGTAACACTGCGAGGCTTCATCAAAAATTACTAGATCAAAGACTTCCCTTTGTGGCAGAATTGCACTCACCGTTTCTGGTGAAGCCATCCAGCATGGAATCAATTGTAAAAGTTCCTCTTCGTGTAGTTCAAATAACTGCCTAAGCGTTTTTAGTCTTTTCTTTTTACTAGTTTCATGCAGTAAATCTCTGTACGATGTTCTGTTGCCTAAACGGTTAAATTCTAAGTTTTTATAACTGTTTTCTGCGTTTTTTAGTTGAACAATTTTAGTACTAAGTTCTTGTTTGCGTTGAACCAATTGTTGCAAAACATCTTCTTGGTTTTGCAAATACCCCGTACTTACAGCTTTAAGAATTGGATATTGATTTTCAATAACTTCAATCCATGATTCTTGAATGGTATTTTTGATTATCGAGGTATCGTTAACTCCTGCTGCTAAAAACGTGTACGCAAGTATGTGTTCAGAATTGCTTAATTTCTGAGTGAAAGCATCAAATTCTACCAGTTGGTCAAAATAGGCAAGTACAATCTTTTCACAATTTGCTATCGCAAAGTTTTGAACATCAAATAGGCTATCTTTATAATACCTGCGAATTTTTGCTATACTATTTTGCCAATTATTTAGAAACTCTTTTTGTGTTTCTATGTTTGATTTATAGGTTGAATAGCTTTGTTGAATCCATGAATTGTACAATTCTTGCGGTAATGTTTTCCATAATTTAATAGCTTCAAATATTTTCGATTGTACGCCATACCATTCTCTTAAACTTTCTTCATCGTTTACTATTTCGGTATCAATTTGGTAACCAGATTTAGAAAGTTTAGTGCTCAATTCACCATATTTAATAGCATTGTTAATATTGTTTATTTGTAGCACTAACGACTCTTTTTCCAGCTTTATATCATACTTTTTTAATAGATTTTTAACATGTTCTTTATTACGATAACTAATCCAATACCAAATTTTACCTAAAGGTTTGGTAATCAAATCTAATACATCATTTAATAAACTCTGCTCTTTTTTTAATGTTTCGACATTAAAAGTTAAAACATTATTATTTTGAAGTAATAAAATAGATTTATCATAGAAAATATTTACTTTATCTAAGTGGCATTCTTTTGAAATATAAGTAACAAATGTTTTGAAATTTGTATCATTAGCTAACAAAATTGTAATAGAATCTAAAATTTCAGAAGTATGAACTATACCAGAAACCTCTAAAACATGAAGTGATTTATTCCATAAATGTTGACCAAATTCTTTACATTTCTTTTGAAGTTCATCGGCTTCTTTATATGCTTGTATAAGAAGTGGTGCATCTTGGTTTTTTAATAATTCTGTGCTTTTTCTATGATAAAGTTCAAATGATGAATTTTCAAAAACTGCGGCTTTAGGTAACCAATAATTAAGTTTAGTACAAAATTCTTCTAAAGTAAAAAAGTTCAAGCAATTTGCGGCCAACTTTTGTTCTACATTGAGAGGTACAGAACTAGAGTTTTTAAATGAGTTTAAATACAAATATTTGACAGAAACCCCAAAATTTTGGTCATCAAAAAGAGCATTTTTATACGAATCTAGCTCATCACTTATGGTACTTATTTTCCTAGAAATTTGTGAAAATTCTCTTTCCTCAGCAATAGTATCGTAAGAACTGTGGTTTTGCTGAGTTGTTTCAAGATTTTCAATCAAAAAATTAATTTTTTCAAACAGATTTTTTCTATCTGCGTTGTAATCATGCACAAGTGCTATTCTATTTTGAAGACCAATCTTACAAAGTCTCTCATAAACCACATCTAATGCCACTCTTTTGTCGCAAGTGAGTAATACTTTTTTTCCATTTGCGGTGTAGTCTGCCACAACTTGTGCTATGAGCTGAGATTTTCCCGTGCCAGGAGGCCCTTGAACTACCACAGATTTACCAGATTTTAACAATTTCAAAGCTTCTTCTTGGCTGGCATCTATGGGCAATGGCACATATAAATTTTCTTCTTTTTGGTCTTGAATATCAGTGGTTTTGGTACAAAAAAACTGTTCTATTGAAGATTCGGTACTGTTGTCAATCAGGTATTCGTAATCTCCAAAAAGGTTGGAGCCGGCTTGCGGATAAAGACCCAACATAGCCAATGGTTGCAGTTTAATTTCTCCTTCTTTTAGTTTGTACTCGAAATCAGCTTTTTTGTATGAAACAAAATAGTCTAGTTTTTCTTCAAAAAGTGATTGATTAAAATTGAGTTCCAGATTACTTTCTTTTAAAAGATTATACAATACCGTGAGGAAGGTACGTAAATCTTCATAGTCCAGATCTTCCAAGTTGAGATCTTCTAGTTCACTGGCAAATTTTGTTTTGTTATAGTGTGCATAAGCCAACAAAAAGCTCTTGTTGAACTTTATGGAACTGTCTTCTATTTTTGAGAGTTCCCAATGGTTTTTGTTTTCTGTAATTTTTACGGGAATAAAAAGCAAAGGACATCTAACACCAAAACCTTCTTTCAGCTGTCCTTCTACAAATGGATAACCGAGATATAAATCATACGTTCCGCGTTCATTTTCTATATATTTTACTTTTGCGTTCAGTTGCCTCACACGTTTAGATACTAAATTGTTGGCCTCGCTTCTTGGGTCATCAATTAGGCATAATTTGGCGGCTTGTCCTTTTATAATTTTTTCAATAATTTTTACAGCGTCTTCTTGCTCCAAAAAATTAAAATCTCGAACATCAATATCGGCGTATTTATATGCTTTTAAATGTAATAATGATTTATTACTCCCCGATAAATTCGTAAGTTTGGTTTGGTATGTTTTTAATATTTGCTTCAATTCAATAATTTTAAATGAATTTAAACCAGATGTTCTGACTCAGATTTCTAAATTAAACCTTAATTTAGCGAAAAATTCTTTTGTAATGACCAAAAATATTGTTTTCACTATTCTATTAGCATTCTCGTTTTATTCTTTTGCACAAGTTACAAAACCTTCAGAAGATTCGGTATTGTTGAAAGTAAAAGTAAAAGATTACAATAATAAATTAAGAGTAAACGATGCCATAGTTTTTTATGCAAAAAATGCGGCCAAATCTTTTGAATACATAACAAATACGAAAGGCGAATTTGAGGCCTTATTACCAGAAGGCGATACTTATGAGGTGAAAATATTAGGTTTGGGCAACTATTCAGAATACAAATCATTTGAAATCCCTAAAGAACCAGGTGCTTTTGAAATGGCTCTAGATATTAAATATGAACCAGCCATAAGTGTAGAACTGAAAAATATAAACTTTTTGAGTGGAAAAGCCGAACTTTCTAAAACTTCGTTTAAAGAACTTGACGACTTAGCTCATTTACTTAAAATAAAAAAAACAATGTGTATAGAAGTGATTGGCCACACAGACAATGTGGGTAACGCTGCTAAAAATGCTCAATTGTCAAAATTAAGAGCTGAAGAAATCAAGAAATATCTTTTAGCAAAATCTAAAATATCAAATATCCGAATCACAACTAAAGGTATGGGCAGCTCAAGTCCCATTGCAGACAATACCACGGAAGAAGGACGTGCGGCTAACCGCCGAACAGAAATAAAAATAACCAAAGAATAAAAAAAATGACCGCTCAAATTGTGCGGTCATTTTTTTTACTCAAATTCAGAAAACCTTATTAAGTATTGGGATTAGACTGTTTTCTTTAAAATTCTGGTAACACCAGTTTTTTAATTCTATTATCTCTGTGGGCATCAGATCCTTCAGAGCTTTTAACAATTCTTTTTCGAACAAATGACCGTCAAAACTAACTTTGCTTAATACGGTCTTTACGTAATCTACCATAGACGTTTGATTCAATCTGTTTTTCATGCTTCGGATAAAGGTTTTTATGATATAAGTCATACATTTTTTTAAATTTGTGCATGACGTACAGAGTTCTCATTTATTTCATTCTATTCGGGATATTTTTTAAAATTTTCCCACAAGAAGCAGCATATAATAAGACCTCTCTGAGTATTAACGAGAAACTTGAACTAAAAGTTGCATTAAAATCAGAAAAAATTAAATATTTTCAAGTTTCTCCCAAATTTGAGAATTTCGATTGTGTAGATAGTGTCACAAGAAAACATCATGTCACATTTATTTACAAACCTAAACTGACAGGTACTTACAGTTTGTCCGCTTCTAAATTCAAAATAAATAATACTTTTATAGAGATTCCTGCTACAAATATTACCGTCTTTAATTATTCTGCTTTTAATAATTTTTTTAAAACAAAAGATAAGAATGAAGACGATAAATATGTCAAAGAAAATGTTCAGGTTCCTAACAACGATGACTATTTTTTTAACTTGGAATTTTCTAAAAACGAGGTTGTAGTAAACGAAGGCATACACACCAAACTAAATTTGTACATAGAACACAAAAAGTTAAAAAAAGTAGATTTTCATGATTTTGAAAGCACCTATCCTTTGCTCATAAAACAACTTCATCCGCAACATTGTTTAGAAACTATCATTCCTATAGAAACCATAGCAGAACAGAAAGTAAAAATTAATGGAAAAAAATATATAAAATTTAAACTTTTCGAAGCTATATATTATCCATTAAAAGCTGAAAAAATATGTTTTAAGGCTTTCAACTCTGCTATTTTACATCATAAAGATCAACCTCAAAAAATTATCAGTCTCAAAACATCTCAAGCGTGTATTCAAGTAAAAAATTTGGCCTCAACGGTTTACGATGTGGGTGTTTTTTCTTTGAAAGAATATATTCAAAAAACTCATTTAAAATTTAATGAATCTGTAAAATATGTTTTTCAGATTTCAGGAACTGGTAATATTCAAAATTTGAGTAAACCACAACTACATACCATTACGCCTGAGCTAGAAATATTTGAGATTAGTTCCAAAAAAGATGCACGTATTGTTAATGGACAGCAGCAAGGCACAATTACCTATGAGTATCAATTGGTTTTAAAATCGGACAAAAAAATAAGAATCGCAGATTATATTTCGTGGAAGTTTTACAATACACAATCTTCAAAAACGGATTCGTTAAAATCTAGAATTACGTTGGTGCCTACGGGTACTAACTTTAAAAATGAACAAATTGCCAATAACCATAACGACGATTTTTACAAACTAATAGAATCGCAGTCAACCAATTTAACCTCAATAGATTCTAAGGATAATGTTAAAAAATGGGCAAATATTGGTTTTATAATTATGCTTTCGTTTACTTTGTTGTTGATTTTCAAAAAAAATAAAAAAGCAAGATAATAATGAGCAGTGTTTACGGTAATATTTTTAAGATAAGCACCTTTGGAGAGTCTCACGGCAGAGCTGTAGGTGTGGTAATTGACGGTTGCCCTGCAGGTGTAGAAATAGATGAAGCGTTTATTCAGGCGGAGTTAGACAGAAGAAGACCTGGACAGTCAAAAATAACAACACAGCGTCAAGAAGAAGATAAAATAGAAATAGTTTCTGGTGTGTTCGAAGGCAAATCTACAGGTACTCCCATCTGTATGTTTGTTTGGAATCAAGACCAAAGAAGTAAAGATTATTCGCATATTGCAGAAAAATTCAGACCTTCTCATGCTGATTTTACTTATACAGAAAAATACGGAAACAGAGACTACAGAGGTGGTGGTCGTAGCTCTGCAAGAGAAACTCTTGCTAGAGTAGCTGCTGGTGCTGTTGCCAAAAAAGCTCTAGAAAAACTAGGAATTACCATTCAGGCTTATGTGAGCCAAGTGGGTAATATAAAATTAGAAAAATCATACAAAGAACTAAATCTGGCAGAAGCCGAAAATAACATAGTGAGATGCCCAGAGCCTACCTTGGCAGAAACTATGATCGAATACATTGATCAGGTTCGTAAAGATTGTGATACTGTGGGTGGCGTAGTAAGTTGTGTCATTAAAAATACCCCAGTTGGTTTAGGAGAGCCTGTTTTTGATAAATTACATGCAGAACTTGGTAAAGCCATGCTTAGTATAAATGCTGTGAAGGGTTTTGAGTATGGAAGTGGTTTTGAGGGTGTGAGTATGCTAGGTTCACAGCATAACGACGAATTCTACATAGAAGATGATAAAGTTAAAACTAAAACTAACTTCTCTGGTGGTATTCAAGGAGGAATTAGCAATGGTGATGACATCTATTTTAGGGTAGCATTTAAACCTGTAGCTACTATTATGAAAGATCAAGCCAGTGTAGACGCTCAAGGAAATGCAACCACTGTTTCTGGCAAAGGGAGACATGATCCTTGTGTGGTTCCTCGTGCAGTACCAATAGTTGAAGGCATGGCCGCAATCGTAATTTTAGATTTTTACCTTCTTTCTAAGACTAATAAGGTTTAATTTTTAAATAAATCAGTTATAATTACAGAGGCAAGTCTTTTGAGGCTTGCCTTTTATGTAATCTTTATGGAAAAAACTAAAGTACTTTTTGTCTGTCTTGGTAATATTTGTAGGTCTCCCATGGCAGAAGCAGTGTTTGCAGATATAGTATCAAAAGCGGGCTTATCACATGCATTTGAAATTAACTCTGCTGGTACAGCAAATTATCATATTGGGAAAAAACCAGACCATAGAACCATACAAGTTTGTCAAGAACACAAAGTAGAGATCAATCATAAAGCTCAACAATTTACAAGTGAGGATTTTGCTAATTATGATTATATCATAGCTATGGATCACGAAAACTATAAAAATATTCTAAGACTGATCCGTAATGAACATGACAAGGCAAAAGTGTTTATGATGAGAGATTTTTCAGAACCCAATCAGAACCTCATTGTGCCAGATCCTTATTATGGTACATTAAATGATTTTGAAAATGTGTACCAAATCCTTCATAAATCTTGTACGGAGTGCCTTGAATATATACTAAAATAAAAAAGCTCGAGTTTTATTCTCGAGCTTTTCCATAAAAATAAATTTTACTGTTACTTAATAAATGAAATTACCTTCCCGTTCATTTTCAAAATATAATAACCAGAAGTAAGTTCAGAAACATTTAAAGTGCCATCACTATATCCCTTGTTTATGAGCGTACCCGTTTGTGAGTAAATTTCATAATTCCCTGCTTGGTTTACGTTTATTGTAGAACCAACAGCTGGTTGAGGATATACACTTAATTCATTGTTTGTAATAGTGTTATCAATTACGGAAGTTACTTTTTTGTCATCAGATGCCAAATTAGGGTCTGTTTCTCCTTTATCTACACTCCCGTTTTTGTTCAAATCCTCGTCACCATCACGTACACCACCACCGTCAGTATCAGCTGATAAAGGATTCGTGGTTGTACTAGTGTCTGCATCGTAACCTTCCACACCAAATTCCACACCATCTTCTATTCCGTCACCATCAGTATCTGCTTTGTTTGGGTCTGTACCTAGAGCCGTTTCTATATAATCTAGAACACCGTCTTCATCTGTATCTTTCAAAACACTCCCATTGCCTATTGTTAGAACTAATGGAGTTTCGCTTACTGTAACAAAACTAGAACTTAAAGAAAATTGAAATATACCATTTATTCCACCACCTGTAAGACCATAAGAAATTGTAGAATTTTCAGGTAATGGGTATGTGTCTCCAGTAAGAGTAGTAGTTAAAGAGATAACAAAATTTGTAGTATTGTTAATAATGATTGTATCAGTATCCGTTACATTTAAAGCAGTATTTTCAAACTGTGCTACGCTTGGGCTACCAGAAACCACAATGTTAATTGGGTATTGTTTTGCAAATGAACTCGCTGTTAAAACAGCTAACGAAATTAAAAGTTGTAAACGTTTTACCATATAATGAAATTTTTAAAGTTATTTGGTAAAGTTACATATTTTTGATTTTAACGTTAAGGAATATTTAAATATTTATGGGTTTGTAAAGATAATTTCCATTGAGGATGCTTTTTTATGTAAGTAACGAGTTCAGGGTAAATCTGATCTCTTTTATCCCATTCTGGCTGTAAGTAAAGTTTACAATCTGGTTTTACAAGTTTTGCATATTCTTCTGCAAATGCAAAGTCTGATTTGTTGTAAACAATAATTTTTAGTTCATCGGCAAGTTTTAGGCTTACATCAGTAGCTTTCTTAAACTTTTTAGGACTCAAACAAAACCAATCCCAAGTACCACTTGGTTCAAAAGCTCCAGAAGTCTCAATATGCGTTCGTAGTCCTAGGTTTTTAATTTGTCTGGTGAGTTCTTCCAGATTATGTTGCAAAGGTTCCCCTCCTGTAATTACTACAATAGGCTTTAAATCAGCTGGAATTTCTTTAAGTATATCTTTTATAAATAATTTTGGATGTGCATTTACATCCCAACTTTCTTTAACGTCGCACCAGTGGCAGCCCACATCACAACCCGCAAGTCTTATAAAATATGCTGCACTACCTTGAAAATAGCCTTCTCCCTGAAGCGTGTAAAAGGCTTCCATTACAGGATACGATATTTCAGACTTTATGCTCATTGCTTTACTCAATAGCTACAAAACAAAAAACCTTGCAATTGCAAGGTTTTTGTAAGGGAGAAAGATGGGGCTCGAACCCACGACCTTCGGTGCCACAAACCGACGCTCTAACCTACTGAGCTACATCCTCCATTTGATTGGAACGCAAAGGTAATGTATTTTTTTGAATTTGCAAAAAATATGTTTAAAAATTAATTCAATAATATCTTTACCTGATTCCAAAACTCTTTTTCGGCCTTATTTTCTGTACCGTATGCTCCTGATATTCTGCTTACTGTATCTAAAATTTTACTTTTAATAGATTCTGAAAACAATTTTTTATGATTTAAAAAATATTCTTCAAAATTTGATAATGCATCTTGCCCTTTTTCTCCGTTTTCTAATAACCAATCAAAAACCGATTCAATATGAAATGCTGCATCACTTCCAAAAGTATCCGTACTGTCTTCTAAAGGCAACCAGACCTCTCTCACACATTTTTTTAACTCCGCTACTTCTTCTTTCGCTACTTTTTTGTCTGCACTTGCAGCTGCATAAAATAAATACCCTAACTCCTCGTAAAATTTCTCTCCAATAACCATAAATCCCATTTTTGTAACTATTTTCTCCTTTTACGGCACTATCTATTTAAAGTTTAAAATTTGTATATTTACCACATGAAAATATTACATCAAGATATAGTAGGCCCCATGACTGTTTCATATTACAACTGGAATGGGAAATTTATAGTTAAAATAGAATTAGATGCTTACGAGCAAACCTACAAGATAAACGAGATGGATGTGAACAGTTTAGAAAAAGTAAAAGAATTAATACATACAAATCATTTCTTGACTAAAGTATTCGAACGCTTCCAATCTATGGATGAAGATCTTTCTAGTCTTTTAAATTAGGAATTATGATTCAGACATTACCCACATATATAGAGTTATCAGCCTCTCTTAATTCAGAATTAATTCATGAAACACTGGTGCAAACAGAAAGTGATTTTGGGAGATTCGGGATATCACTAGATTTAATTTCTACACTGCCTCTTCAGTATGATACTGTACACCAAAAATTAAGTAATTTCTTAAATGCTTACATGGGTGCAGATTACCCTAAACTAATTTCTGTATTATATCAAATTGATATTTCTGATAAAGACATAAATGATTGTGAAAATGCTTTTCCAAATTATAACTACGCACAAGTTTTAGCACACTCCATTTTATATAGAGAATTTAAGAAAATATATTTTAGAAGATATTATAAAAACATTGAGTAAAGGATGAAACAACTTATCGCTCTTTTCTTCTTAACTACTAGTTTAATAGTTGCTCAAGATTTATTGAAGTTTAAGTCTCCAAATGGCCGCTACGATTGTAGCATAATATGTAACAGCACAAAAGACACTTATTCTGAAACTTTTCTTAAACTACTTGCAGAAAGTAAAATGGCTATAAACTATAAACTAGAAGATTCTACCATACTTTTAGATAACCAACAAAGCAAAAAGTTAAGTTCGATTAACTTCAAACCGACAGATAACTACGTTTCTGCAAATACATGTTTTCATCAAAGAAATTATTCGCTTACCCTTTCCCCTATCAATTATGATACCTATAATATAAAACTTGTTATTCTTACAGATTATAGAATAAAATCCGAACAGAATTTCCAAGTCACTCTTTTACCAATACCTTTTTTGTCAAAAGGAGTAAACATTTATAAAGACATCAATTCCAATTTTAAATTAACGGTTGTGAGTAACAATACCATTTTCATGGAAAATTTGTTTATTGAAAACACACCCTGTCCCAAAACAATTTTACACAAAAAATAAACGTCTATGTCAAATTTCGATTTCAAGTCATATCATCTTAGAGCAATCAATGCCCAGTCAGAAGAAGAGAAAATACAAATAAATCAAGAATTGAAAGATTTATACGCCTCACTAAATGACGAACAAAAAAATGAATTCAATTTACAGTTAGAAAACTTCTTAATTAAAGAATATGCAAATATAAAGTCAGTTACTGACGGCTTACAATCTGGTAATAATCTTAATTAAATGGAAAATAGAATTACAAGTTTACTTCAAATAGAATATCCCATTATACAAGCAGGAATGGTTTGGTGCAGTGGCTGGAGATTGGCCTCTGCTGTAAGTAATGAAGGGGCTTTAGGAGTAATAGGTGCTGGTTCTATGAGCTCACAACTTTTGGAAGAACATATAGTTAAATTTAAAAATACTACCAATAAACCCTTTGCAGTTAACTTACCACTTATATATGCACACATTCAAGAA